>NZ_BSFZ01000002.1:0-1745699 GCF_033238805.1 Vibrio sp. MACH09
AACGGTGATGCCAAAAATTTGGTTTATTATAAGGACAGGCGGTTAAACAAGCACCGCAGCTGGTGTTACTTTCATCCCAGTACAGCAGGCAACTCCGAGTATCGCAGTACCATTTTTCAATGCCTACCGCATGGGGTTCTCTATCGTGCCCTTCAGGTGGATACATTGATGGTTCAACATCTTTCGATATCGACTTAGACGGGCAGGCATCAGCGCAACGCTGGCATAGTTTACAGAAGTTCCTAACACCAAACGTCTTAGGTTTGTCGTACTCAACAAAGTCAATGTCTGTGTAGATCTTGGCCAAACGGATTCGCGGCCCTAGGCTATAATTGACCAAGATCCCCATACGGGAGCCTTCACCTAATCCGGCCGCAATAGCATAAGGGATCGACATACCTAAATCGTTACCAGCCGCAACAGCGTTATATCCAAGATTTTGTAAAAAGCCGGCTAACTGATACCCCGTATAGACCATTTTGTTGTAGCCTTCACCACAAGTAGCATCAGAGATATAAGTCGGGGCAGCACTATGGGCTTCATAGTCCATACCAAACCCGATTACGATGACACTTTTTGGTTTAAACGGAAAATCATCCCAAGTTTTGCTCTCATCCTTAAAAGCGTCATACAGGGCGGCGTAATCCCAGCGAGGATCCTGTTTGGTTATACCAACAACTTCAGCACCGTATAGTCTCGCAGCACGTTTAATGGCACTCGCTGCATCTTGTGGTGATTGAAACTGATAGGGTTCACCTTTCGCTTCTCTCTTCCAAGTCGTAAAGCCAACATCGTAACCGGTTCGAGAGGTATTGCCTGCAATCTCACGTTGCATATGCCACGCGCCGTTCGCCAGCGCCATATCCAGACGACCCATGCCGGGTGTTTTCTCATCGATGGTTTTACGCAGTGAAATCTTTTCTCTGTTACGAATAAAGCGACTGAATTCAGTATTTCTCTGGTCAAAAGGTTTATAGTCATTTGCCATAGGAATTGGGAAATCGTCATGCTCTTCTATCGTAACAGCATGTTCATTGGCTTCTGCTTTTCCAGAAGAAAAAAAGCCAGTACCCGCGGAAACGGCGCCGAAAGTACCTGCTATACCTGACATGGAACCAACTTTTAAAAAAGTTCTTCGCTTCAGGTCAACACTTCCGGTCATTTCCAGATTTTCTGATTCTTTGTTACTCATAGGCTGTCCATTTGTTTAAACAATTGAGTTCATGTGAATACACACATGAATTGTATGGATAATAACCATTCTAGATAGCGTGAAAAATTACAGTGGCAGGTGTTGAAGATCACAGCTTAACAAGTTAAATCACCTCCAAGGATTTAAACTCATTGTCGATAAGTCCTAGCTCTTTGCATATGCATATCAACTCCAGTCTGTTGTTTACTCTTAACTTCATAGAAAGTTGTTCGATATGGTAATCCACCCCTCGAGGGCTAATTGATAACAGCTCTGCGATTTCATTTCGTCGCACTCCTCTCGCAACCAAATTAACAATATTAATCGCCTTTGTATTTATCGCATTAGTATGAAGAAAAGGATTAAAAGTTTGATAATAATCTTGCTGCAGCTCGGTATGAATCATAAGAATCAAGCTGTAAATTCGATGTTGAATTTGTGGCAGATACTTTTGTATTTCCGAACTTTTCATATCGCTGTTCATTCGAAACAAGCCAACCCAATGGCGATTCGAGGCGATCATCACAGGCCAGTTCAAAATTGAGTTGATACCATGACAAGAAAAGTAGTCAGACACGGTAGTCAGATCGGATCCTTTGCTGCGGCTAAAGCTATGAATAAAAGGGCGTTGCAACTTAGTGCTTTGAGTAAAGTTTGTATCTATCGCAGCATAGTTGTTGTAATAAGATTTGAGAACTCGCTTTTCCTCACGATTAGAGAATATCGCCGTGCTACATCTGGCAAGGTGTTTAAACTTAAACAGCTGTTGTGATTGTGGCGCTTGCATATCAAACCGCATACGCAGGGGGGCGCCTTGATAAACAAACGAATCAAAGCCCATCAACTTGAGCTGTTCACTGAGCTCGGTAATGATGGTACCAATTTCTCGTTTTTGATCTGGCTGAACAAACCAGTCTGATACAGGAAGCTCTTGCATAACACTCTCTCTAAACAAATTCAGCAATCGGACATACTCGGTTGCACTCGCCATCATATCGTCCAACCTTCTTCATAATAGTGTGAAAAGTATCAGTGTTAATTCATTAGAACAAACTAGAATCTATCTATAAAATCGATGGTATAACCGTCGACAAATGTCATTATTGTCATGATTTCACTAACCTGCCGATCTAAGTGAGCAATGAATGAGTAATTTGAATATCAAGTATCTGGAAGCATTTGTGTTTACTGCCGAATATGGGACTTTCAGCGATGCAGCGCGAAAACTTGGCAAAGTTCAGAGTGTGATCAGCACTGCTATAGCCAACCTGGAAATTGATATTGGTCAGCAACTGTTTGACCGTAAAGGTCGCTATCCGGTGCTAACTGAAGCAGGACGATTATTACTCCCAGAAGCTAAACTGATATTGTCTAAATGTCAGCAGTTTGAGACCGCCGCCTTTTCTCTAAATCAAACACTTGAATCACAGGTCACGATTGCGATTGATGAACACCTGAGTGCGGGGGCGCTTACCCAAAGATTTGCCGAGTTCAGTGAAAAATACCCTTTAGTGCAGCTTAACCTTGTGCACCCTATTCGCCAAGGGGTAGCAGAAGTGGTTCGTTCTGGTGACGCTCATCTTGGCATTATTCAAAAAGGCACCAACATATTTAACGAGTTAAGAACGCTTCCTCATAGCAAGCAAAACATGAACATTCTTGTTCATAAATCCCATGCTCTGGTAGACAAAGAGTCTGTGGATTTGGATGATTTGGCAATGTTTCGGCAAGTGGTACTAAACCGTTCGGAAGAAGCCAAAAGGGACCCGATGGTCATCGCCAGCAAAGTATGGTTTACCGAAAGTGCTTTTACCGCAGCGAATATGATTTTGTCCGGTTGCTGTTGGGGCATTATGCCGGAGTTTATCTATACCAACTGGGCAAAAGCCGATCAGTTAACCTTACTTAATGTAAAAGAGACCATGTCTAGCTGGAATATGGATATCGACGTCATCTGGCATCGCAGTAGTAAAATAGGCCCTGCAACGAGTTGGTGGATTAACTCCCTGTCGCAAAAAAATTAAAACAGTTCAAAAGTCATTTGAGTCTGGGATAACTGTGTCATTCGCGCATTCACCTTTTCCGGATGACTCTCATTGTTGCTAATTACTGTGTGTATCGCATGTAATATCGCGCTCTTTAATTCCGGTCTACCACAAACATAGATGTGCAAATCTTCTTGCATAAGCCACTTTGATAACTTATCAGATTGCTCTTCTAACACATTCTGCACATACACTTTCTTCTGTTCATCACGAGAAAAAGCCGTATCAAGTTGCTCTAAAACACCCGTGTCCCGATAATGCTGGAGCTTAGATTTATAGTAGTAATCCCCCTGACTGTATCTGTTGCCAAAAATCAGCCAGTTATTACCTGTATGATGTTGTGCAACCCGCTCTTGCAGCATACTCATCATAGGAGCAATACCCGCTCCCGTTGCAATAAGTAAAAGTGGGCTATCCGCTTTTGGTAAGGATAAACCGCCTCCGACTCTAACTTCAGCCTTCAGTGTGCCGTCGACGTTAAGCTGTTGGGTCAAATAATTAGAGCAATGCCCATCACTCCATTGTCCATCAATACAAAAACGGTGCCGGGAGACACAGAGCTTGATGTGATTAGGACTCTCTGTCGGAGACGAAGCAACAGAATAGAGTCTCGGTCTATCTGATCCCGGAGGGGTAATCGCTAACAGACTATTCACTTGATAAGACGTTACCGCCGGCTTTACAACTTCAAGCAGCAACTCATAGGCTTCGCCCACTTGCGCATAACCGGTATTAAAAAGAGGTTTTTTATCAATGAGCTTAAGTTCAGTCTGAGTATTTATATTGGGAACCTCACCAAGATCCAACGATTGTTCAAGGTGACTCTCAAGCCACTGTGTCCAGACCTTGATCGGATTGCCGTTAACCAGAGTAAGATCTTCTCGTGAGCAACTGCCGATACGACAGAGTTGTTGGTGGAATAGCTTTCCAGCTAAACAGAACTGCCGATAGCTCTTATCACCCAGCGCTAATATCTGAACCTGAGCGGTAAGACGTTCAGTTCGTTCAAGATGCTTGAAAAAGGCCTCACCATTATCCGGTATTTTCCCTTCACCACAGGTGCTAACAATCATGAGAGTTAACGAGTATTGGTTTAGGTCTTCAGGAGAAAGGCGCTCAAGAGCTTCAACATCCGTTGCAATACCAGCGGAACTTGCCAGCTTACCTGACTCTTTTGCTAGGTGCATAGCGGTGCCTGTCTGGCTGGCATAACAGATCAATAACTGTTTATTTTCATTAACTGGCGTAAACAGAATACTCATAAGCATGTGTTTAAGGTTCATCATCTTTACTCCACCCTATGACAAATAATTGTTCGCGGAATCAACTAGAAACGCAACGATGACCATGGTTGCAAGCAGAATTATCGCTGATGCTAGCCACTCTTTAGTGGAGATTGCTGCTGACTTCATGATTTAACTTCCTTAACCTGAATAGATTGACTTGATTCTTTCCTAGTGGGTACTGCTGATACTAACCAGTTTCTTAACCGGATTAACTGCGTCAGCATCTCTCCTGCGGGGCAAAAAAAGCGACAGAACATGTCCGGAATAAAGAAGCAGCCAATGATGATGGCAGGAAGTATGTACCACTGAATACCTTCGCCCTGAAGGGAAAATATCATCGAAAATGGCTCGTATGATCCAGCGCTTGGTTTGGTGGTCAAAAAGCTGATCATTAATGCTGCCCATAAGCCTATTTTAGGGAAATAACCAAGATAACGAAGTAAGCGCGGAGGGATGGGCAACGTAATACCACTCAGTTTCTTAAGTAATAGCTGGATACCATGAAACGGGCAGACATTGCCGCAGTAGATATTTTTGCCCACGACCACAATGGCAAAGATTACCGATCCAAATAGCAACCAGAATCCGAGGTTTTCATGCGGAGCTGGAATATACCCCATCAAAATCCCCGCAAAACCACCACTGTTGATCATCTGATTAGCGGTGAAGCCTAGAACCCCAACGCTAGCATAGGTATATATCAGTTTTAACTTACTGCTTTTTAGCCAGATATTGATAAATGAAAGCACTATCAATGCAATCAAAGCCAAATGTAACCAACTAAAAGCGATTTGAGTCTGCATAGGCGCCGGATTAAGCTGAAACTGATCAATGGCTAAAGTGTGAGAAGCTTTGGTATAAGCTCGAAGAATAGCGTTAGAACTAATGGTTGCACCACTGACTGAATCCCACTGCTGATTTGATGTTAACGTAGTACCAATATCCTGCTTTTCAAATTGACGAAAATAACCCGCATTTCTCAGTTTCTGAATGTATGCCGGTGTATCTCCATGAGACAAGAGATGAACTTGTTTCACTTTTCCCTCAGAAGAACTGACACTGGCCAGAGTTAAAGGGCCACCAAAACTGGTATCTGAAGCGACGGACGCGAACAACTTATCTGCATCATGAGTTAATTGGAATTGCAGTCCATTGCTATCAATCTGCTGAATCTGATGGGCCGGATAGATCACTTTTAGCTGCTGATACCAATCTGGTTGATTCATCTTCTGTCCCAGATACCAAGCAAATAACAAACTAATTAGAGCTAACAGGCGAAACAGCTTCGTAAAGTCAAACCTCCACCTCACCTTGTGTAAAGAGTTTTCGTTTTTGCAGCGGGTTACACCACAACGTCTACAGCTCATAGAGCAATCCTCAAGAATAAATAACGGAATTATTCTTGCTCTACAAAGATAAGTCACTGTGAGACATCACAGTGCCCTCTGCGGAGAGTTCAAAGACAATGACCATTATAGAGAGTCTGTCCGTATAGAGGCGCAGGTGAGTAGACAACAAAAGTTAACGATTAAGAGCGTCTGTTGGCCTCATCCCTGTACCACTCTTTGGATTAGCCGTTCCCACCTTTAGAGCTTGATTGGCTCTTCCCAAGAAATGATAGAGAGATAATTGATGAACGAAGCTGATGTTTTATCCCTACCTGAGTTTAAACAAGCGGTAAGCCTTGTTTATTCCGAAGACTATTTGCAAGCGTCTCAAGTGTTAACTGAGCTATTAAACGTTTATCCGCAAAGTAGCTCTCTTTTATATAATCTGGCTATTTGCAACACCCAACTAGGCGCTTATGACATGGCGGCAGAGTTATTTGCAAATGTGTTGGAGATAGAGCCAGATTTTACTACTGCTATTATTAACTTCGGCAAAATGGAGTGCCAGAGAGGAAACGCGGAACAAGGGCTTGCCTTGTTTGAAAGAGCTTACAAGATAGAACCCGATAATCTCGATGCACGACTAGCCCGTGCGATGGCGTATCATAGTTGCGGACACATTAGCGATGCTCTGCAAGAGTTTGACGTCTTATTAACAGAAGAGAAATGCCGTGAGTTCGTATTGTACTTCCACATAAGCTGTTTGGTGCAATTGCAGTACTTCACCCGCGCACTGAATCAGATAGCCAAACTAGAAGCCAAAGGAGAGATCTCTTCAGAACTCATCGAAATCAAAGAGCTGTGCCAACAACACCTTGAGCATGATCAAGGTAGTATTGGACAGCACTCAACCAGCGACAAACAAGACAGAGTGATATTTCAACATGCCGTGTAATACCTGCACCTTTTCACCTAAATGCAGACTCGACTTAAAGTGAACCAAAACAACCAATAGCGACATAGGTAAATCAAATTGCCCAAATATTGTTACTAACCTTTAGCTGCAATTCTTAAATCGAGTGCGCGCTGGTTTTTCTTTTTTGCTGGGTGACGTAAAGCGTGTCTAATGACCCATTTAACCTCAGACGATACGCCTTGCTTAAGCCAATCTTCACACAACGAAAACACCAGTTCAGGATGGTCTTTTGCGATATCTCCAAGGTGATTGGCAACACTTCTTCTAACGTAAAGGGATTCATCGTTTTTAAGTGCATTAAGGAAAGGAATTGTTGGTTCAGGATCTTGAACGAAACACTGAAGTCTCTTACCCCAAGGAAGCTTAGGCCGCGTACCTTCAGAGCAGAGTCTTCTTACGTGAGGGCACTCATCATCAAGCCTCTTCTCAAGATAGCTAAGCGTACGCTCTGGTTGTTGGATGATAAAGTCTCGGATAGCAAACTCAGCGGTAAATCGCTTCGTCAGTTTGAACATGGCATCCATAGAAACCTCAAATGGGTCTTCTCCATCGTTGTGCGACTTATCCAACCCAAACTCTGAGATAAAAAATCCATGGGGCAAATAGAAAAAGCCAGCAAGACCAAACTCTTCGCTGTAAGCCCCTTCCGGGGTAAGCGAGTTCATCAATATGGTAACGGCTTTGGAATAATTTGTTGGCAAATAAGTTCTCAAAGCCATTGCAACATGCCTCCCTCTCTCCATTAAAGAGAGTGATTGCAAGCCTTGCTGAGCTGTTTTACAAAAGTCATCAACTTTGAACTGACGATAGTCATAGAAAATATTTAGTGCCAAACACTCAATGGCACTCTCATCTATCAGCAGTTTTAGAGGTACGCCTTTTTGAATCGATCGTGGAGCATCAGGAACCATAGGCGCTCTAACCTTCTTAGATTGGCTCATCGCTGGTAAGTCTCTAAAGAGACATACGTTTCCATCTCTTCTTCTGGATCAAAATTAGACAAATCCATTACCGAAAAGAAAGCAGAAGCCGCTTCAGAGCACTGCTCTTTTTCAAGGACATCTAGCATCTCCTGTTGACTGCTAAATTGCACAATATCCAAATACGTTCCATCAGGCTTACGCACCAGTTCACGACGCACTATGCCGGGTTGATTGACGACAAAATCACGTTGAAAGTTCTGAGAGGCGGCAAGCAAATCCTGTTCAGTATATCCTTTGGCAAGTGTGATGGGTGCAAGAATCGTTATTGCAGACATAGTATTTGTGGACATAGTACTTGTAGACATAGTAATAACCTAATAATCAGTGAATGTAGCAACTAGTCTATTCATAAACATGACAATTTATGTCATATTAAATCAATGACCAATGCAAATAATCGAATTAAACGGCTAGAAAAACTGTCTGCTGACCTCAAGCAGGATCGGCTGTGTACCTTAAAGGAACTGGCTTCCCTTCATGGTGTGAGCGAGCGAACCATAGCGAGAGACATCCAACTATTGCGAGAGCAAGGAGTCCCTATAGACGCAGATCGCGGCCGAGGTGGAGGGACACAAATCAACCGTAATTGGGGAGTTGGTCGCTTAAATCTCAGCTACATCGAAGCGGTAGAGTTGATGATAAGTATGGCAGTAGCTGAACAGATGGGTTCGCCGTTATTTTTAACTAATTTAGCGGCGATTAAGCGGCAGCTAGAAGCTTCCATGTCACCGGAAAAACGGCGAAAAGTCAGTGGGTTAAAATCCAGAATCCTTATCGGAGAGACGGCCTCAACCGACGTTCAAGGAGCCGTTTCAACCACTGATTTAGATGTGCAGCAACAGTTACAGCAGAGCTTTCTAGAAAGAACCACATTGTGCATTGAGTACCGCGCTGAAAATGGCGACATTACTCAGCGAGAAATCGAGCCTCACTTCTTATTACTAAATTACCCCGTTTGGTACGTATTAGCTTATGACCGCTTACGAGAAGCGCCTCGTACCTTCCGCTGTGATCGGATTTTAAGCACCTCATTAACAGGCAACCCGTTCAAACTGTTAGATAAGAGTTACTTTGAAGAAATCTTACAGTGGTATGCCTCTGCCAAGTGACGTGCCGGGCTCAAATACAGTAGATAAAATGCAGTAGATTAAATACAACGAAAACTATTCAACGCCCGACTTCTATTTATTTTTTCTTTACTAACACTCTATACCCCCAAAACAAAAATCATTAAAACACCTTTAATTACAAACAGTTAAAATTTCATTTCTATTTTACAAAAGCCATTAATAATAATGAACACACAATTCATTATTGACACGAAATAATAATGAATGCTAAGTTCACTATTAAGCACTAACCAGAAGAAAGAGATGATCATGGCTCAGATATTAAAAGAGAGTGTAAGAGAACTGATATTGGACGCAGCGACAAAGCTCTTTGCTCGTCTCTCCTATAAACAAGCAACGATGGGTATGATTGCCAAGGAAGCAGGAATAGCAACAGGAAACATTTATAAGTATTTTCCAAATAAAGATGATCTGTTTTACTCGATAGTGACGCCTAAGTTTGTTGAAGAACTAAGAAGCTTAACATCGGATCGAGTCTATGCATTAAATCAGCCTGAAAGGTTATCGGAACTAGACTCCATTACCGATCAAGAAGCAGGTAAATTATTGCAATTTTGGATAGAAAACCGCTTAAAAGTCATCATTCTTTTATCAGGTTCGCAAGGTTCAGATTATGAAAATTTTCGTAAAGAATATATTCAATCAATGTTTAACCAATCGATCACTCTCATTCCTCAGTTACAGCCCCATTTGCAAGACAACCAGTTGTTTCGCTTCACATTTAAAAACCAGCTTTTAGACACAGTAAATGGTGTCGTATCTATTTTAAAAGAATTTGAGAATGGCGATGACATTGCAAAAGCATTTTCATCCAGTTGGGCCTATCACCATGCTGGTATACAGGCGTTGATTCAATGGCATAGCAACGGTAATCAATAATGAAACAGATAAAACTTCTTCCTAGTGAATCTGAGCTTCACTGCAATGATGCAACAATAACATTAGCGACCATATTTGTCGGTGAAGCGCCTATTAATCACATAACTGAACGCCTACACCAAATAGTCGCCAAAAACCCTTGGTTAGCCTCGCGCTTAACTTCTAGCGATGCGAATAAACTAAGTCTTAGTGTCCCGTCTTATGACTCATTACAATCGCTGTTTAGCGTTCAAGAAATAGCCGACATTTGTGATGGCAGCAATATCGGTTCTTTGATTCAAGAGATCTATACTCCGCCACTAAAGCCTTCACTTGCAAAGCTATTCTCTAAACAGGGTTTCAAATGTATTGATAATGATGAACCGCTGTTTAAGGTAAACCTGTGCATCAGTGACGACAATACTTTTCTGCTCTTGCTATCAATGAGTCACATACTCGGTGACGGTGCAACTCTGTATCGAGTTTACCAAATGTTGTCTCAAGCAGAAGAGGTGATCTCCCTGTGTCCAGATCGAGTGATGGAGCATCACCACTTCCTAAGCGAAAGTGGATATATTGCTGGCAGTTGCTGGCTACCAGAAACATCAACATCAGACAGTGCTCAGATTGAAGCACTAATAAACTCTAGAGCGATGCGTTCAACACCTAACTCACGCTTTATCACCGGATTTAACAAAACACTAAATTCTTGCGATGGTCACGAGCGAGCGCTTTCATACTCTGGCGGTATGTTCCGCATCAACCCGGATAAAATAGAAAGTATCAAACAACAGCATCTGCCTACAGAGAAAGCTCCTTGGCTATCAACCAACGATATACTGAGCTCTTGGTTTTTAGATCTAAGTAATCCGAGCCTTGGTGTTATTGCTGTGGATGCGAGAAACCATAACGATCAACTAACTGCGATTCATGCCGGAAACTATCAAGTCGCCCTGCTGCAAAACAAAGATGAGTACTCAACACCTGCATCCGTTCGCGAAAGTGTTTCTCAGTTTCCAAACAAAAAACCGTCGGTTCCAGTTGCGGAAGCCGTAGAGACAGTGGCTTTAGTCAGTAATTGGGCAAGTTTTTACACCCAGATTGATATAGGCAGTACCTGTCAACAGATCACTCACTTCCCTATTGTGCCACCAGAGTTGGAGACACCAACCGTATTAGACGCAACCATGATCATTTTTAAACCAAACTTAAACGATCTAGCGGTAGCTATTGGTGTTAACGGTATAGAAAAATACATCCGTGATGGCATTCTTGGTGCGCCTCTTCTGCAATAGAAATAAATAGCATCGAAGATGGTTAGCCTTTTGAATTAAGAGAGAACTTAAGGCTAACCCGTTTATTAACAGTTCGAGAAGAAATCAATGAAAAAATGCCCGTTTTGTGGAAGTAGAATGCTCACTCTGCAATCCAAATTTTCTGCCTGGAATGATAAAAACCGTGAGTTACACATAATCTGTCAAGACTGCGCATGCTCCGCACCTGTTTATATCTGGAACAAAAGAACAGTAGAAAAGAGCCTAACGGCTTTGCAAAATGTTTCATTATCCAACAGATAAAAAATGTGTTTTTAAAACTTGGAGTCGCATCATGAATCTATTTGATATATTAGCTGAGAACCAAATAGCGTCTTGGGAAAAAAGAAAAGCAGAAGGTAAAATTCGACCGTCACGTAAAGATAATAAAGAACGAAAAGTCAGCTCGTTCGAGAGTCAAATGTGTGTCGATATTGAAAATATTTATGTTCAAATGAGTCAGCTCGATAGTTCGAGTGAAGAGTGGAAAAACTTAGAAGCAAAATCAAATGAGTTTAAAACGCACCTGATGATAGCAATGGAGCGTCAGGGGCTATTTATCTTAAGCAAAACCATATCAAACAAGCTTTCAATGTCACGTCAAAGAATCCTTGGCGATCAACTGACCTATTAACAGATATGTCTGGTACATTATCAGGCATTACAGTTTAAATATAACCCATTGTTTATTAAGCGAAATAATTAAAACCTTTTAGGCGACAGCCTCAAATTGATACCCCGTCAGAGAAGAACATCTGTCTACATTAGCACCGCTTGTAACTCATAGTAAGAAACCGTTATTAGTGTGACTGATGTCAATTATTCCTCTCCTATTAAATAAAATTATTGGTAACAACTTGCGCATAAATAAAAAATATGAAAACCTTACCACACTCAAACATGAAAACCTTTTCACATTTGAATGAAAATCTTTTCTTATAACCAAGGTAGAAATAGAATGAACCAGAAAATTGCCTCTAATTTACTTACTGCTTTAGGTGGTAAAGATAACATACGCGCACTTGAGCACTGTGCTACTCGTCTACGTGTCGTTGTTAAAGATGACAGTAAAATCAGTCCAGAATCTATCAAATCAACAGCTCAAGTAGCTGGGTATTTCTTTCAATCCGGGCAACATCAGATAGTACTTGGGACTGGATTAGTTAATAAAATTCATGCCCTTATAAGCAGCGAACTCGATGACACTTTAGAAAGTGCAAAAGGGGCTGCCTATGAAAACATGAGTGTATTCCAAAAAGCTTTACGATCTCTAGCGGACGTTTTTATCCCATTAATTCCCGTTCTTGTCGCGACAGGATTGTTTATGGGGTTGCGAGGGTTTGCACAGCAACTTGGCGTAACATTCTCACCAGATCTGCTTGTCATGACACAAGTAGTCACTGATACCGTCTTTATTTTCCTACCAGCTCTGGTTGTTTGGTCTGCGTTTAAACGTTTTGGCGGAACCCCTGTCGTTGGTATCGTTTTAGGCTTAATGCTTGTGGCACCCATGTTGCCAAATGCTTGGGCTGTAGCTGGCGGTGATGCTCAGGCTCTAACATTCGGAATATTCAAAGTCCAAGGTTTCCAAGGCACAATTATTCCTGCACTAATTGTTGGTATTTTAGGTGCAAACCTAGAGCGATGGATCACATCATGGATGCCGTCTGTAGTAGCACTCATATTTACGCCTTTTTTAACCATTACGATTGGAATGTTGGCTGGTCTTTTGATTATTGGCCCAATTTTCAACATCGTCGAACATGGTGTAATGATATCGTCAGAAACATTAATTAACTTACCTGCAGGTATTGGTGGCGCCATTTTCGGTGCATTACAACAAGTACTTACAGTAACGGGCCTGCATCATAGTTTAATGATTGTGGAACTTAATTTCCTATCAACACTTAAAGTGAATCCACTTAATGCTCTAATCACAGCCTCAATGGCTGGCCAAGCGGGTGCCGCAATTGCGTATACCATGTCTTTAAAAAATAAAGAGCAGAAAGCACTAAATTACTCTTCCATTGTTCCTTGTTTCTTCGGTATTACTGAGCCATTACTATTCGGTGTCACTCTCACCAATAGCAAAGTTTTTGCATCAGGTATGATTGGTGGTGCAGTAGCGGGGGCTTTTGCTACCATCATGCATATCGCTCCATCAGTAATGGGAGTCACCTTCATTCCGGCAATTCCTGCATATCTTGGCAATGGATTAGGTATGTACCTAGCTATGATTGTTATCGCAATGACTACGGCAATGGTTCTAACAAGAGTGCTCATTCGCCCTAACACGGTAAACGGAAGTGAAGCTATTTCAGCTAGTTAGCCTTATGAATTCGTAAGTACACGCGGAGCTTTAAAACAATAAGGCTCCGCATTTAACATTTCAATAATTGATTGAAATTGTGCGACCTACCCTTGTTAAACAATAAGCATTTATAATGACCTCATTACTCCATAAAGCCGACACAGTTATCGTTAATTCAGCACCTGACACAGAATGTCATTTGCGTCCTAAATTTCACATTTCTCCACCTAAAGGGTTACTCAATGATCCTAATGGATTTATAGAACACAACGACCAATATCATCTATTTTTCCAATGGAATCCTTTTGCGTGTAAGCACGGTGCAAAATATTGGGCGCACTGTGTCAGTACCGACTTAGTGCACTGGGAGTACCATCCAACAGCGCTGGCACCAGATCAGGATTATGATTTACACGGCTGTTACTCTGGCAGCGCATTTGATATTAATGGCGAGTTATACCTGTTTTATACCGGCAACTTAAAGAATGACCAAGGGGAGCGTTTTTCTACTCAATGTTTAGCAAAAGCAACGAACACCACGAATAAAGTTTTCACAAAACTGGGCCCCGTCATATATCAACAGCCTAAAGGTTATACCGCGCATTTCAGGGACCCAAAAATCTGGCAACACGACCAGAAGTGGTACTGTGTTTTCGGGGCCCAAACTATTGATTTGCATGGGCAAGTACTATTGTATAGCTCTGACAATGCCTACGACTGGGAGTGTTTAGGGCCAATCGCAGGTGATAACATCAATGGATTAAGCGACTTCGCCTATATGTTTGAGTGCCCAGATCTGTTTTCTCTTAACGACAGAGATGTCTTAATAGGTTGCCCCCAGCGCAATGAGCAACATGAAAATCGCATCAAAACTACACATAACAATGGTTATTTTATTGGAGATTTTGACTACCAAAAAAAAGACTACATACATGGGAGTTTTAGAACACTCGATCAAGGTTTTGAATTCTATGCCCCGCAAACAACAGAAGACAGTAAAGGTAGACGTTTGCTTAGTGCATGGGTCGGTATTCCAGACGAAAATGAACAACCAACGGTTGAAACTGGCTGGCTGCATACTCTAAGCCTAGTGAGAGAACTTAAACTTAAGAATAACAAGATTTACCAGTTACCAGCGGATGAACATAAAGTTCTACGTAAAAACAGACATAAGTTTAAGCTACCCGAAAGCAACAATATTGTTCTAGAAACAAACAATTGTTATGAGTTAGAGGTTTGTGCCAAAAACATTCAAAAACAGTTTAAAGTTCGGCTGGCTGAAGAGAATGACAACTACCTATCTATCGTATTTGATGCAGATACTCACACTCTAACGGTAGAGAGAGTTTGCTCCCAGCAAAAGACTAAATGCCGAAGCTTTCCATTGATAAAGGCCGAAGAGTTAAAACTTCAGGTCTTCTTTGATCACTCCATAATAGAAGTTTTTATTAATAATGGTGAAGAAGTCTTCACTAGTCGAGTCTTTCCCAAAGAGAACAAGTCAAAAGTGGCTATAAAAACGGATAACTCATGTATAATCACTCGTTTAGTGATATATGACTATTAATAGGAACAAGGTTGATGCCAACGATTAAAGAGATTGCAGGTTTAGCTAGCACTTCAATTTCGAGTGTTTCTCGTGTCATTAATAACTCTGGTTATGTCAGAGAAGAAGTGCGTGTTCGCATTCAAAAAGTACTCGACGAAACAGGGTACAGACCTAACGCTCTGGCAAAAGCTTTACACTCAAAAAGAAGTCAGACTATAGGTGTCATTCTACCTAAGATTAACGCAACATCTTCCAGCGAGAATGTTGCCGGTATTGACCAATATTTTAATGATAAAGGCTATAGCATCATCCTTGGCAACACCAATCACAGTGTTGATAAAGAGTTAAAATATTTAGATCTTTTTGCAGAAAAACAAGTCGATGGCATCATTCTAATAGCAACCTCACTGACAGCAGAACATGAGAAAAAACTCAAAAACAGTGGTAAACCTTTTGTTGTTATGGGGCAACGCACCAATAACTCAATTCCCTGTGTTCTGTTTGATGAGATTAAAGCAGCAGAAGAGATCACCAG
This sequence comes from Vibrio sp. MACH09, assembly GCF_033238805.1. Classification (NCBI taxonomy): domain Bacteria; kingdom Pseudomonadati; phylum Pseudomonadota; class Gammaproteobacteria; order Vibrionales; family Vibrionaceae; genus Vibrio; species Vibrio sp. MACH09. The sequence continues at coordinate 15,507 of NZ_BSFZ01000002.1, forward strand.
TCACCTCGCAGAATGGAATCACAAGTCCATTGCTTTGATTAGTGTCCCTGAAAGCGATATTGCCGTTGGAGTTGATCGTAAGCAAGGGTATTTTAATGCGCTAGAAAAATACGGTTTAAGTAAAGATATGTCTCTTGTTGAGGTGGGTAACTTTACTGTAGAAAGCGGTTATGAGGCATGTAAAAGACTACTGAAAAAAGGTAAACAAACGCCTGACGCCATTTTTGCTGTCAATGACAAAATGGCAATAGGAGCGATTAATTATCTGATAGAACATGGATATAAAGTGCCTGATGATATCAGCGTATGTGGTGTAGGCGGAGGAACAGCATCAGCACACTACAACCCTAAAATCACGTCTTTAGTTTACGATTTCAGCGAATCAGGGCGAACTTGTGCTGAAAGACTGCATCATTTGATAGAAGGAAAAAACACAACTCAAACAGATGCTGTGAGTTTTATTCCATACCACCTCGCGGTTCGCGAAAGTACAAAAAAGAGATAGTTAACCATATTTAAAAGCATGGCTATTTACCACCGCTGTTAATCTACGCGACTTAATTCAAATCATTCTGCATACTTCATTTAAAACACCACCTATCGAAACGGTGGTGTTTAACGATTCGTCTTTATAAACATTACCCGCAAAGTAAAAACCTCAGAAATCTACGGCAAGTTTTATCTTTTTTGTACTAAATCATCTAGACACTAATCAGTAATACTGTTAAGTTAACGCTATTAACTTAATGGTGTTAACTTAATACCAGTAACCTAAAGTGATCTCTCAATTATGACAACTAAAAACAATAAAGGGCGACCAGCTCAGATTACCGAAACAGATATTATAGAGTGTGCATTAGAAATAGGATTACCCAATATTTCTATGAACTCCATTGGCAAATCGTTAGGTGTTAGCGCAACTGCACTTTATCGCCACGTTAGTTCGAAAGAAGATCTAATTGCTTCTTGCTGTGAGCATGTCATGAAAGAGATCACTGTTCCGAAAGATACCGACTGGGAGCAGTACCTCTATACTTTTGCCCGAAATTTTAGAACAGCACTTCTTTCAAAACCAAACTCTGTTGATTTCATTCGTCATTATCAAAACTTTACGCCTTCATCTAGTGTATTGGCTAATGACGTGTTAGGCATATTTCGCGAAGCTCAGTTCGACGCAGAAGTCGGTTTTATGGCGTTCGCTACTGTATTTACCCGAGTTACGGATATCGTCCAGCATCAAGAACAAGCCGGTAGAACAATCAAAAGTTCAGCAGAACAAAAAGCCCCGTCTATAGAAACAGAAAAGCTTCCCCATCTGGAATGGCTATTGAAACAGTCTAAAGAAGTAGATTACGAGAAGTATTTTGAGGACGGGATAAGAATAACGATCGAAGGTTTAAAAGTAGTTTATAACCAATCAGATAACTAAAGAATAGAGAGCTTAAGATGTCAATTTTCATAGATAATGCTATTGCCGGTTGGATTCGTAACGCAGAAAAAAGTGGCGAATTAAAAAACAACACATACAAAGGAAAAAAAATCGATTTAGAAGATTACTTTAATACTCCAGCCGAACATCGACTTGGAATGAAGATTTTGAAGGACGCAAATTGCCTTCCTCCAGCAGTACAACTGATGAAAGATATTGAAAAGAAAAAAGAACAGTGTGACAGCACTGTAGACCCAGCTAAACGAGAAGAATTAAGGCAAGAGATAATAAAACTTGAGTTAAAAAGAGATCTTCTTTTGGAAAACCTATAACCAAAAACCTAAGCATATTAACCGTGGATTTACCCTATGCTCTCCCCCTCAATAACCACGTTATTTTGGGGCAGAAGCATGTTAGTTCATTTGCTAAGTTGGCAATTCACCAATTAACTCTGTTGCAGAAAACTCACTTAATTAAATATCGAATATCTATATCAACACTTTCAAGCAGTTTATTATATACTTCCGAAGACTCAATATGAGATATCCAGCAATATAAGGTGTCTGTGTTGAAAATCGCCGATATGTAGTAGAATTCCACCGACAAATATCTGATTTACCTGTATATTATTTACTTTATAACCCTATGGCCGTAGTCATTGAATGAATCAATCAAAATTACTACTTGATGTAAGTACCCACGCCTTATTGCACCTGCAATTCAAAGCGCTAGAAAAACGGCTAAACGTATCAGAACGGAATCAGCTACTGGTTCAATTCTTAAAACGAATAATAAGATCCAGTCGATATCGCAGTATAAAAAAACAGACGAAGCAGTGGCTCCTCTCGGCGCGTCAGCAAGGGGTGAACTTTGAATCTATGCTCACACAAGAGCAGAGCCAGCTATTTCGACAATGCTCTACTGATCTTCATCATTTTGTTGAGTTAGTGAGCAAAATAGAAAGCAAACTTAGGACTAAAGTTCAGTATTCACTAGCAAAAGAGTTGGATCTCAACTCTAGGTATGGGGATGTTTTAATTTGCATCATCGATAAAGACTTGTCATCAAGGTTTGACGAAGAAGGCTTGATGTTAAACTCAACCCAGATTTTAATCGTTGGGGATAATGAACAGCAAATGGCGTTTTCTAGCTTATTAGACAGTAGCGGTTATTTTCAGTCGGTAGTCGCGTATCAGGACGAAGGCCACCTACGCGTAGAAATGTTTCGATTGTAGTTAATACTCTTTTGTTGTTTAGCTATGCTCACGCCGGTTTGGGACAAAACGATTTATGAACACTGCATGAAAAGGAAACTAAAGGCTCTGAACTCACAATTGGCACTTTAGGTAAGTTATCCAAACTCAGCTTATTTTTCATTGTTTCTATGCCTGTTTAAAAACCCCAGTTTCATACTGAACAAATTCTTATATCTGATGGATTTTGTTATTTTAATTAGTTGGTCGAATATTATGAATGTATTATCAATAAGCCTATAAAAACATCGAATACCATGACCACTTAGTTCAACCATCAACAAATCTTCTTGAGTGGCTTTTGTTGATTTTTTAGCACTAGGAAAAGGCATAGTAATTGATTTATATTTGTGCTTTCTTATATTACTATGTTTTTTAGTCATTAAATTAATCCTTAAATCATAATCTAGCCAAATAAAAAACCAAGTATTTAGGGTGAATTTTTATGTATTGACAATAATTATCTTACAAGATAATTTTATTTCATCAATAAAACGAAATTAAAAGGCCATTTCATGAATAAAAAGGAAGTTAACTGGAATGACTTGCAGCTTTTTTTAGTCGTAGCTAGAGAAGGAGGATTAAGTTCTGCCTCGAAAATGACTAAGCAAAGCCCTGCTACACTTGGCCGTAGGATGCATAAGCTGGAAAGAGATTTAGGCAAAGAACTGTTTATTCGGCATGATCGTGGTTATCAATTAACGTCCGAAGGAATGAAACTCTTTGACGAGCTTGCATTAATTGAAGATCAAATATTACAGATGGCGTCATTACGTGATGAAGAAGAAAAGCGTTTAGTTAAAATATCTGCAGGAACGTGGACAACTTTATTCTTAATTTTGAATATGGAGAAATTGCTGGGTGATTCTTTGGATATTCGTTTACGTTTTATTTCAACTGAACGAATACTTGATATTACTCATAGAGAGGTTGTTATTGGGTTTAGAAATAAACGTCCAACAAAAGAATCGCTTGTTTGTCGCCGAATGACAAAAGTTGAATTTGCAGCATATTCAACGATAAATGCCCCACAAATATGGATAAAGGTCATCGCAGATACTCCTTCTGCTTTATGGGTGAATAAACATATTAATTCAGAAAGTTTTTACGAGGTAAATGAACCTAGAAATAGTTTAGACCTAGTGCTATCTGGCAAAGGAATAGCTGTACTGCCTACTTTCATTGGAGACACGCAAGAAAGCCTCGTCCGTCAAGGAAATATAATCGAAGAATTGAGTCATGACCAATGGCTAGTTACTCATCAAGTAGATAGATTTCTTCCTGAAGTACGATTATTAATTGATAGATTAGAGGGTGTATTTTCAAAACGGATTATTTGACATTAGCATGCCACCGTATAAAAACTCTAAGAAGGAATTATACAAATGATAGGACATTTATCTAATAATCTGAGTCACCTTTAGAGTCGGTTTGCTAATAACTATTTGTATGTACGTTATTAGCAATGAGAAACCAATCATTTCTCCATAATTTTAGTAGGTTATTGAGCTTACTCTCCACTTAAAAGCTGAGAATTAAAGGGCATGCTTTTGAGCTGAGATAGCACCCAATCGGCCCTTTGCTCAATGCTTCCCCAAGGCACATCGACCACTTCGTAACTCAACTCACGATAGGTCTTTACCAGTTGGCGATGGATCTCCATGGATTCAGCAAAAGTGTGTGGCCGCTCTTCATCTTGGACATAAATATCAGCATGTGGTGCACAAACAAACACCGTAGGGAAATAACCCTTGGCCATTGTCTGGTAATGAGCATCAACCGCCACTCCTCCAATCGTTAGATAGGCGCAGATATCTCCAATAGCCCTGTCGACAAATGCAGGTATGGTTCCCCGTAGAGCCTGCTCACGCTGGCTACTCATTGAATCAAGGCACATAGCAGCAAACCTAGGTAAATCAGTCCAAGGCAGGATACCATCAGGCATCGCCGCTTGTTCACGGATTAACGTTCGAGACACCTCGGGAAAGGTCATATACCCACGCCGGGCTAGCGCATCAACCAACGAGGTTTTTCCCGCACCAGCGCCACCGGAAATAATAATAGGTTTCATAGTCGTTTTTCTATCTTGTAGGGTTCGGTCATAACCAACCGCTATGGTAACACCGATGAGCAAGCTGAAAACAAAAATGAGTAACTCTTAGTAAGGAAAATTCACATAAACAGGCGCTAAATGATAAGGAGGCATAACCTTGAACAGTTTTCTACTTATTGGTAGCAGCATCAGAAGCTTCGTCCAACAACGGTAAAATCTCTCCGTCTGTGTAAACAAATCCTACTTGAGCATTGTTTTCATTGACGTAACTAAGCTGAATGTAGTTAGGCTCAACTTTCTCAATATTGATTTCATTAGGATTACAAGATACTAGCTCTGAAACTTTATCTAGCGCTTCTTTTACTTGAAACCTCATCGTTGCCTCGTCCAGTACACAAAACCATAATTAGCAGTTTATTCATTATATTGTCCATGTGTAAAGTATTAATAAAACAGGACTGAAGGCAGAAAATTGTTAGCGTAAAACATAAAGCTATCTTCTAACAAAGTGCGGCTGATGTTATATAACCTCAGCTTGGGTTAATTTGGGAATAACGGCAAATCCACCTTTCACATCGTTGATCCAGTTGCCATCCTAAAAAGCACCGAAAATTACCTCTTCGGTGCTTTACCTATTCAGACCTACTCTAGATCTTGCTGCTTATAGTGATTCAATAACGTCAACAAAAACAAGCGGATCTCGTTTTCTGTGGCGTTATCTAGGTTACTGTTGGTGCTGGCGTTTAAGATAAAGTCTTCGACTTGCAGGTAAAAATCAGGTTCTGAAAGGAGTTTCGTTAATTGGGTCATGGAGACCTCCGTCGTTGATTTTTTCAGGAGTTCACCATCGAGTGAGATTTCGGGTGGTGAACTGAACAAGGATCTCACTACCGCATCAACGAAACGGCCAACCAAAGGTTGCCTCGCCCAGCCCACCATTATTGTCACGTAGTCTGCTAAATAGACTAATGTACAGGTGTGCCGAAGCCGCACATAAAAAACCAGCAAAATGCTAGCATCAATATGCCGTTGATAATATCTGGGGAGTGAGAAGCCCACTGACACTGGATTTTGCCAGTGCGGGGTAAGCATATGTTTTATTTACTTGAAGTGTCAATGTGTTAATAAAAAGTTTGGCGATACTATTTGTCAACAGTTCAATAAGAAGCAGCAACTAGGATAGCGTCACCTCGTCTTTCTCTATACTGAACCTTACACATTAACTGGTCGGTCACGATGAGGTCTGAAGTGAACAGCTGCTTTCTTTCTACTTGGGGAGCATGCTGGCCTGATTTATAAATGAGAACTAACTTCAAAATACTTATGCAATTTTCTTTAGGTTTGTGAACAACGTTAATCTGCGTAGCACTAGGAGCAAATTATCGCTTTTAAAGAATTATTTCTGATTACGTTTTCTCATTAGAGAGTTGAGTCCCTTAGCAAAGCGAAGCAAGTTATTGCCCCCTACAAGGTAAGACAGCTCACTTCTTAGTTCACTCTCGTGTTTTTCGTATGCTTCACAGCTGTTTTCGGCATGTATTGTTCCTCCAATACGCTCAAACCCCTGAGATAACAATTGGTCTTTTTCTTCACCGTAGGCTTTACTGTCTATGTCTAAATGGGTCTTTGTATCTCCCTTGATAAAAAAATGAAATCTACTCATCTATACTCCTTAACTCTACGCCTAATTATAACCATACATATCATAAGGTTAGATAAATTCACAATGGCTGAACTACAAGCGCTCGTCAAGTAATATTGAAGATAATTTAGAGTATTCTGAGTTACGTGAGTTTTTCATCATCGTTCTCCGTTTTACTTAGTTTAAACGGAAGAACTCTAAATCGGAATACACCTATTTTAGGGGATGGTTACATTTCCGCACGCCACCTTAATCACTAGAATAAACGCATAGTGAAAATGCCACGCGTTGCGAATCACTCTTTAAGCGTTTGTTATACATTTCTTACCCACACGGATCCGACAACCCAGAACTCCATGCTTCAATAACATTTCCGGGATTCTCTATTTTGTAGCAAGCCATAAGACTTGAAGGAGATTTGATGCCTAGCACAATCCCTTTACCCTCTACTTTCCCGAAGCTGTCTCGATAAACCGATAAAGCAGGTTGAATTATATTTTTCCTGTAAACATCGACCAGCTCGCTTTCACTCGTATATTTAAGGCTTTCGGATAACTTACTGGAACAAAATAACGTGTAAAATGTTACACCACCAGATGACATAACCGATGACTCTAGGGAGCAATTAAGAAGATTACTTTCACCTACTGAAGTCAAAAATGGTTCCAACTCACTTCCAGCGGCACTTAGCTCTAGCTGAATATAGGTAAAAGGTAATAGTGTCGTGACAACTAAGAGCAAACCCATACGAAGCTTATTGCCAGAGTAATTTTTAAACGCGTGATAATAAGTGAAAGGAAATAAGAACAGCCCTAAGAAACCCAACCATATTTTTTGCTTAAACATGTCTACAACGACTGTAAAATACAAAACTATCCCTATAAAAATCAGCAAAATAGACAAAGTTAACATAATTGTGATTCACTTCCTTTTTAATGTATAACGCCTCAAGAAGGGGCGCCGATTACGGCGTCCCGCTTGCTCGAATTGTTATATTTTTATAATTACCATTAAACTATTATAAAAATTCAATTTTATCAATAAGTTGGGTTAGTTCTTTAATTTCTAGCTCAGACGAATAGGTTAAAACAAAGCTCAATACATAGCCCTTAATTCTTGTTGCGTAATATTCCTGAGATACAGTCATAGCACCCATACTAATTTCGGCGGGCATTACATCAAATGAAACACCTGATATTTCTTTGGTGTATGTCTCTTGGGGGAATGTATATCTTACTTGCCCAGCCTGAAGTATCCTTTTGACATGAAATAGATAGTCAGAACCTCTTTTTATACCTGGCATGTAAGTTACACGCTCTGCTACAGCTATAATGCTTGGGTTAAACTCTACGGGAGAACCTTGTTCATACTTGAAGAATGCAAATAAATTGACAGTTTGTTTTTCTGCTTCTTTAATGGCGAGTTGTAAATTTTTATCTTCGCCAGCAATCAAGTCACCACCACGATCGGATATTTCTTCTATTGCAGCTTGACTTTGAACAGCCCATCCCTTAGGAACCGATATTGACATATTGAAATATTCATTTACATATACATCGCCTGTTATTTCACCAAAACCAATATCATTAGCAAAAACCTGATTACTCCCGAACACAAAAAAAACAATTAATGTGGTAAATGTAAATATTTTTTTCATTATTAGGCCCTCTATAATTTGTAGATAAATATAACGCCAAATTAAGGTGTGAACAACGCGAACCACCTAACCTAAACCATTGTGCCATAAACACAAAACTGACTTGAAATGAGGGCGCCAAGCGTTGTGAATCACTCTTAAATTTCTTGTTATACGTTTTTGTTAAGATACTCTCTAACGCCCCTTGCAGCTTCCTCAGATAAGCCTTGAGAAAACTTCTTCGGATCGACAATACCATTACAACCTCTAGCTGCATTGAATGCCCTAACTATTCGCTCCAGCTCTGATTGAACTGATTCTGTTCTAGGCTGTAAAACTAGGACTAGATGGTCATTATTGGAGATAGAAACTTCAATATGCGCATTCATATCCGCACTAGCCGAAAGGCGATATTTAGTTCGAGTGAAGTAACCTTTGTCACGGTATTGAAGAAACTCAGCTAACTCCATATTTAGTAGTTCCTGCCTTTCATGGCCAATAGCTTCAAGGAGCAACTCAATATTGTCATCTAAAGGCAGTTCTACCTGTATCATTATTACCTCAAACGTATAACATTCTTACTATACGCTTTACTCGAACTCGTATGCAACGGTTCCATCAGATCTGATGAACACAGTTATAACTTCTGGTGTATTACCGTCCTTACCATTTAATTTCATTAACTCATGCGCCGCATTAGGTGGACCAAAAACATTGTTTGTTTGGAACTTAACCCATTCGTTATCAGCAAGCTTGGCTTCGTACAATGACTGCTTTTTAGTACGCCCATCGTTCGTTGTCACTGAGAATTTAGCGATTATATGTTGCCAGCCTTCCGGTGCGTCAACAGTTACATTTTCGTATATGAAGACTAACAAGTCTTGAGAAGTGTAATTATTAGACATGGCCAAATTACTCCAGAGTAAAAGAAATAAAACTAATGTCTTTTTGAGCATAATTTTCTCCTATGCACATAACATTCTTAATAACAGGCAGTCTCGTTTTTCTGTCTACTTGACTTTCCATCAACTTATCATAACTCACTAAAAATTAAAGCAAATACATCGAACTATGTATTCTGTCATCACATAAAAACGCGCCAGCGTGTTATCACTTTTTAACAGTGCGTGTTATCTAAGGTATGATCATCACCAAATCTTCTAATGAACAATGACTTATTAAATCCTCTATCTACAAAGCGAGACTAAGCACTCAACAAAACAAGCCATCTTTCATATTCAAACCAGATTCAAACCTAATAAACTGTACGGATATACAGAAAGGGATTTACGCAATGATGATGTATTAAAAGTGATATGAGAAGCAGTACTAAACTGAAAAGGGGCAAAAGTAAGCTAACCCTAGCAGCTAGCTCACTATTGAACAGAAGCAACATAAATGAGATTAAAAGCTTTATTTGCCAATCTGAAAGTGATGGCTTAGCTCTTGATAACCTTTAGGCGTAATCATTACTTCACGGTATCCCGGTACGCGTTCTATCCAATTATAGGTTTCAAGAAATTCGAGTAACGATGATCCTAAAAATCCACCAAGGTGATACTTTCGCTCACTCCAGTCTAAACATGGGCAACATTTTTTACGTTTAGTTTTTACGTCGAGGCGAATACCGAGCTTTAGAAACTTGGCTTTCCCTTGCAGGGTTAGATCACTACCATCATTTTCAAGCCAACCGTTTAAAACTAGTGAGTCGTATAATTTTACGGCTATGTCTCCGGCTAAGTGGTCGTAGCAAGTTCTTGCTGTCAGTAGTTCTTGAGGAACTTTCGAGCGCGCAGGATTATTTGCCTGAAAAGTCACTCCCATCATACCTTCCAACAAGGAGGCTATGTTGTTGTTAGACAAACGAAAATATCGATGCCGTCCCTGAGATAAGCATATCAAGAGGTTCGCTTTTACCAAACGTGATAGGTGAGAACTGGCTGTCGATGCTGCAATACCAGCAACAGCGCTTAACTCCGTTGCTGTCCAAGCTCTTCCATCCATAAGGGCACATAGAATCTTCATCCTTGAAGTATCAGACATGGCTGCCGCTAGTGCTGCCATATCGGCTTCTTGACTGTAGTTTTCTAGCTCACCTGAAAGGTTATCTTGCTTGCTCAAATTTAGGGCGCCTATGTCTCTATGGTAGATGCAGTCAATGTATAGTGACTGGTGACAATGATCAATTTCGTTATATCATCCATGCGCGTCGACACTATCTTTAGGGGCTTCAGAGCGATGGTTCATGCCATAATCTCTTATAACGCCCGCCACCCTCAATCTATAGTCTTTAAATACGCCACCGCGCCCTTTAGTTTGTGCAAATCTATGCGACTCTAATGCACGCCACTCTTGAATCGCGTCTTCATTTTCCCAAAACGATAAGGAAAGCACCTTTCCATCATTGGTCAGGCTTTGAAAGCGTTCAACGGAGATAAAACCATCAATGTCTGCTAATTGTGATTTTATTTCATTGGCAATAGCTAAGTATTCTGCTGTTTTACCCTCAGCAATCTGAACTTCAAAAATGACAGCAATCATATTTTATTTCTCTTTGGTCTGGCTCAACTGATTTGGTCATATTAGCAGACGGATTTCTTGATACTTCGTTGGTGGTCGAAGTATGGCTGTATTTAGCTCTACGTCCTGAGACTTTCATCTTTAGCAACTAAATCTCTACTACGTTCTGCTCCTGATAATGATAGAATCTCCGCATCAGAATTACCGAGAAACTCTATGTTTATCCATCATGTAAACGGTATCGACTGGCTGGTGATTACAGCTTTTGAAGAACTGAAAACTCTATTTATCGAAGATGCCGGTGCGATTCCCTTATGCTTCTCTACCGCCAGCGAATTGAACTTGATTGATCAAGCCAAGCGCACTTATGGATATTTGCCTACACTCAGCGGCGTAATCACCGATACTGGCACTTTTCAAAGCCCGGATAATGAAGAAGATTTGAATCCACAACTTGCCTGCCTAGTTGAGGGGCGTGGTCGAGTGTTTATCTATTGCGACGGTTTTGTGGCTTTTGTGGATGACGAGCAAACCTTTATTACTCGAATAGACTGAAAACTATTCAGTAAGTTGAAATCGGCGAATTGGCCTCCCTAGTAAGGAATGGGGCAATTCCTCGTTAAAAACGCCAACTGTTATGGTTCAACAAAAAATGCAATCTAACACCAAACAGATTCAACATTAGGCAAAACTTGTTAGGTGTCGAACGTAAACTGATGCTATGCATATGAACCAAGAAGATAGAAAATACCATCCGCTTCCTGTATTGGCTGTAATACTTGACTGCGTTCTATAGATAATTCACCTCGAATAATGAATAGACTGAGCACAGCAATTCATTAAAATACAAAACAAATTAACCAGTAGAAGTCACCAATAATGTCATTTCCTCCTTGTCCCAATTGCCGCTCTGAGTATGTTTATCAAGATCAAGCTCACCTCGTTTGCCCTGAATGTGCCTATGAGTGGAACCCAATTGAAGAAGCTGAAAATCAATTTACGGTACATGATGTCAACGGAAAGCAGCTCGAACAGGGTGATAAAATTACGCTAGTGAAAGATCTCAAAGTAAAAGGCAGTTCACTCAACCTTAAAATAGGCACCAAAGGCGTAATAAAACGTATTATCGAAGGAAAGGACCACCAATTAGATTGCAAATTGGATGGTGCTGGTGAGATGTTGGTCACCGCAAAATATGTTAAAAAAGCTTAGTCGATAAGGTTACGCAAGTTGTTCGATATGGGTTGCATGAGAATAAGACTTAACTCAAAAACTTGTGGCTTGTAGGTTGAGTGAACAATTGTACGCTGATATTCTAGCGTACAACTGTTCACTCAAATGGCATATGGAAAATGGATTCGAGTAGTAAACCACCTTTAATTTGGTTAAATGTTATTGTTTTTCTGTCGGTCGCGTTGCTGGCATTGGTCGCCGCTCCTATATATGGCTACTACAATGGTTACGGATGGTCTCACGCGATTTGGTTCTTTATAACCTTTAGCTTTTGCAACCTTTCTATAACCGCTGGCTACCACCGGTTATGGGCTCACAAAGCCTATGAAGCTCATGCCTCTCTGCGTTGGATCTACGCAATTGGCGGTGCATTCGCTTTGCAAAATAGTGCCTTGCACTGGTCTTCCGACCATAGGCCACACCACAAATTTGTCGATGATAACCATAAAGACCCCTACTCTGCGAAAATGGGATTTTGGTACTCGCATATTGGTTGGATGCTTCGTAACTATAACCACGCCACTTACTCCGACTATAGAAACTGCCGAGATCTGCAAAAAGATCATATTGTTATGTGGCAGCACAAATACTATTTGGCACTGGCGGTATTAACCAACATCGGCATCCCTCTTGCGCTGGGAATAATCTACAACGATATTATCGGTATGCTACTCATTGTCGGAGCCGTTCGACTGTTCCTTAGCCACCACTCTACTTTTTTCATCAACTCACTCGCTCACATTTGGGGAACGCAGCCTTATACGGTAAAAAATACCGCTAGAGATAACGGCATTCTCGCGATTTTCACCTTTGGAGAGGGGTACCATAACTTCCATCATATTTTTGAGGGAGATTACCGAAACGGCATCTTATGGTGGCAGTACGATCCAACCAAATGGCTAATTAAAAGTTGTCACTGGCTAGGTTTGGCAAAAAACTTGCGGGTAACGCCTAAGCTTAAAATTGAAAAAGCGAAAGCACTTGTTTTATTAAGCAAAGCGAAAAACAATTTGCAAGCTCGTCCTAACCAACAACTGATAGTCACCAAGCTACAAGAGGAATTTGATACGCTCTTTTCTCACATGAGTGAGTACTATTCAGTTAAGAAAAAGCTACTTTCATACAACAAAGAGAAACTATCTCAACGTTATGAACACAGCGTTGCTAAGCTTGAGTACCAGCAAATCAAGTTGCGTGTTCAACAACAACGTATCCTGTGGAATCAACTGGTTAAGCAGTACGCATAGTTAAATGTAAAGTGCAAAATGCTCACTCCATTTTGCACTTTTTCCTCCCTTCTTCTCTCAACGTCAAATAGCAATGAGATAAAGATTCTGTCAGTAAGCTGTATCTCTTAATATATTAAGTTTATTATTTCCTCAGTTAAACAAACACTTTAATACCTGTATAGGAAATACTGATGACAGCATTAACCATAGTGGCAAACATCATTGCCAATGAAGACAAAGTTGAATTCGTTAAAGCAGAGCTGCTTAAGCTGATTGACATTACTCGCGCAGAAAAAGGTTGTATCACTTACGACCTTCACCAAAACAATGAGAATCCAGCACATTTTGTTTTTTATGAAAACTGGGAATCTCGCGAGTTATTACAAGCTCACTTAGAGAGTGCCCACATAGCAAAATACGTAGCGGCAACCGAGGGGCTGGTGAAGGAATTTACTCTCAATGAAATGACCAAAGTGGGTTAACACTGGGCAGATGATGCCGGTAGCAGCTTTAGATCAATGCACTATTATCTAAAGCTGACTTACTTTATGGGCGTTATGGCTTTCTCTTTCTCTAGCAACTCTTTTTTTCTTTCCTGCCCCCAACGATAACCACCCAAACTGCCATCGCCTCTTAGCACACGATGACACGGGATTAGAACAGCAATTCTGTTTTTTCCACAAGCAGAAGCCGCCGCTCTAACTGCTCTAGGTTTATCTATTCCAACTGCAACATCCGCATAGCTGACGGTACTTCCATCTTGAATGCTTAATAGAAAACGCCACACCTGAATCTGAAATACCGTTCCGCGAATATCCAGAGGCAGCTCAGGTCTTGGTGCCCCTTGATCAATATGTTGCTCTAGAGCGTCAATCCAATGGTCTAGCTCAACACTATCTTTGGCTAAAGAGAGCGTAAGTTGGGCTTTAGGAAACTCCACTTGCAGTTGAGTGAGCAACGCCGGTTCATCATCAGCAAACTGCACAAAGCAGACTCCTTTCTCTGTTGCGGCCATTAGCATAAAACCCAACTGAGTTTGACGGACAGCATAATGAATGACCTCTCCTGTCCCTCCGTCTTTATACGCTTTTGGAGACATACCTATATTTCGCGTTGCTTCGCCGTAAACTCGGCTTATGGACCCAAATCCAGCAGCAAAAATAGCTTCTGTTACACCGTCACCTTCTTTTAGCGATCTTTTGAAATGTCCCATCCGAACTGCATCTTGATAATGCTTTGGAGAGACTCCGAATGCTTGTTTAAACTTTCTCTGTAAAGTAGATGAGGACAAATCAAACATCTCAGCCAGCGATGCTAAAGTCATCTGCTCATCACCATGGTTCTCAATATATCTGGCCACTTTAATCAGGCAGTCCATTTTCTCATCGCGTCCAGCGGGACAACACCGTTTGCATGGTCGATACCCGGCTAACATGGCCTGCTCTACCTCATAGAAAAATCGTAAGTTCTCCGTTTTAGCTGGCTTAGATGAACATGAAGGTCGACAAAAAATCGATGTTGTCACTACGCCATAAACAAATCGTCCATCAGCCGATTTATCACGTTTAGCAATAGCCTGTTCCATTTCGATTTCAGATAACATATTTATCAGCCCGTTTTCATGTTTCGTACTGTCATTAAACCTCAGGTTACACTCTTGTTCCATCCGATTCTGGTCAACCTAATTTAAAATAGTCGGCTTTAAATGCGCTATGTTGCAAAAATCAGATGTTACTACCAATAAAAATCCACTAGCATAATAAGAATTAACACCAGCAAATAAACACTCATTATGAATGATGAAACGCTTCGCCAAGGTATGACTGCGCTATGTAATGTCGATGAAGACATTGCCAACGCATATAAAGAGATCGGACTGCCACCACTACGTACTCGACCTCCAGGCTTTGAAACCTTTCTTTCCACCATTATCAGCCAGCAATTATCAATAAAAGTTGCCGCGGCAATACAGCAACGCGTTGAGTTATTGCTTGGGGATGTTACCGCTCAAAACCTCTTAGCAGTGTCAGATCAGCAGTTAAGAGAGGCCGGATTATCTTGGAGAAAAGTAGAATATGCCAAAGGCTTAGCAGAAGCAGTAGTCAGTGGCACATTTAATATTGAGGAGCTTGAACAACTCAGTGACGAAGAGGCGATTGCGTCTATCATTCAATTAAAAGGGTTTGGGCGTTGGAGCGCAGAAATCTACCTACTCTTCTCCCTCTCCAGACAAAACATCTTTCCCGCTGACGATTTAGGGTTGCTGATTGCACTGGGGGAGTTAAAAGGGCTCGAAGCTAAACCCACTGCAAAACAGGCAAGAGAGCTCATTAAGCATTGGTCCCCTTGGCAAAGTGCTGGGGCACTATTTCTTTGGCAGTATTATCATCGTGATAAATAGTTACTGCTTTTAACAGGCAACACATATTCATACATACGCTGTAAACAAGATCTCGATTAGCGCAGTTAGCTAGCCTTATACAATTAAATGAAAGCGCGGTTTCTAGTACGCGCTTTATCACTTAGCGAATCTTCAGGCCACTTAGTTAATCTTCAGGTCACTTGGTTAATCTGCAGAATGATTGAGATACGACAACATCTCCTCAACAGGAACCATTCCTCCTCCGGTTGCCCAAACCAGATGCGTAGCATGCTTCATTTTGTCCGGTTCAAGCCCTAAACGCTCTTTGTATTCTCGGGCTTGCTCCACTTTTATCGGCCCGACTAACCCTGCTAGGGCAGAAGGTTCCAGTTGAATATCTTCCAACTCACTCAGTTGTGCAAGGTGCTGATACATACGCTCATCGGTTATGGTGTAGTAGCCATCAAGCAAACGTTCCATCGCACGCCCCACAAACCCTGAAGCGCGTCCAACCGCTAAACCATCCGCCGCAGTGATATTATCAATGCCAATTTCTTGTACTGAGATGCCATCATGTAAACCAGTGTGCACACCAAGCAACATACAAGGAGAGTGTGTCGGCTCAGCAAAAATACAGTGCACGTGATCGCCAAATGCCATCTTTAATCCAAACGCCACCCCTCCGGGACCACCACCCACACCACAAGGCAAATACACAAATAGCGGATGCTCACTATCTACTTTGATGTTTAAATCCTCAAACTGCTGCTTTACTCGTTCTCCGGCCACGGCATAACCGAGAAAAAGTGTTTGCGAGTTTTCGTCATCAATAAAGAAACAGTTCGGATCACTTTCCGCCTCCTTACGGCCTTGTTCAACGGCAACGCCATAATCTTCATCATACTCAATGACATTGACACCATGTTTTCGGAGTGTTCTTTTTTTCCACTCTCGCGCATCGGAAGACATATGAACCGAAACAGAAAAGCCCAACTTAGCACTCATAATACCAATTGACATACCAAGGTTACCTGTTGAACCAACCGCGATGCTATGTTGTTTAAAAAACGCTTTGCATTCATCCGTCGCCAGCTTGCTGTAGTCGTCCGTTATGGTGAGCAAATTCGCTTCTATTGCCAGTTTCTCTGCATGCGTGAGTACTTCATAGATACCCCCACGGGCTTTAATTGAGCCAGAAATAGGCAAATGGCTATCCTTTTTCAGCATCAATCGTCCCGAAATGGCAGTATCGTACTGCTGCTCCAAGCTGGTTTGCATTAATGGAATGTCTACAACGTCAGACTCAATAATCCCCTGACTTTCCATCGTTTCAGGAAACGTTTTTGCTATAAATGGAGCAAATCGCATTAATCGATCACTTGCCTGTTGGATATCAGTTGCGTCCAAGCCTACATAGGGCAGCCCCTCTTTAAGACAGGTGATATTTGGATTAAACCAACTCACTTCTTCAAGTGCGATAAGCTGATTAATGATGGGAAATGTCTGGGAAAGTTTTTGGATGTCTGGCATTACCATTACTCTACTTAAGCTCAATTGAGACTATGTCCATTCGTTTAGTTAATGTAAGGCATATTCAGAAAAAGTGAAGAGCGTTATTTAACAATAAAGTTAAGATGAAGCTTCTACGCATTTTCTAAAGCAATGCAGTAGAAATCCAACGGGCCTTTTAACATTTCAATATTCAGCGATAGTGACTCACCATTGCAATTAAGTGCAAGCGCGTAACCGTGCAGATAATCCACGAGTAAATCCAACGCATTTTTTGCCGATGGTTTATCCAGATCTAGAGGCTCAACAACCAAATGAAACCTATCAATAAAGACTTCTGCAGGGCTTTCTGAGTTCATAGCGAGGAGCGTTTCTAACAGACCGGGATAGTTGCTTAACAGAGTTAAATAACTGATACACAGCTCATGCAATTCTGCTTTCCACTCTTTGCTCACCTTAGGTTCGTAGATATCTTCGATTAATGAGGTAGTGATAGATTCTAATAGTTTGGACTTATTATCAAAGTAATAATAAATCGCCATAGCATCCACTTGTAAACTGGACGCGAGTTTACGAATGCTGGGGATTTTTCCCTCTTCTTGCATTAATTTCTTCGCCATCATCATGATAGCTTCAGAACTTAACTGACTCCCCGATCCTTTAGGGCGACCTCGTTTTTTCTCCTTGACAGACATTGACTCTCCTAGCTAGACTAATATCAATTTCTACAGTGTAGAATAGTCTAGCTTATATCTCACCTTAAACAAAGAGAAATCATATGAAATGTTCTGTATTTATCGCCACCAGTGTTGATGGATTTATTGCAAAAACAGATGGCAGTGTTGATTGGTTGCATACGGCAGGAAATCCGGAGGCAGAAATGGGGAATCAAGCTGATATGGGTTGGGCAGAATACATGGCCTCGGTTGACTGTCTTATCATGGGCCGAAAGTGCATGGAAGTGATTTCAGCCATGAACCTCACTCCTGAACAGTGGCCTTACGGGGATATGAGAATCGTGGTTCTCAGCAATACCCTTACCGAAGCGCCAGACAATATGAAAGAGAGAGTAGAGCTCTACTCTGGTGATCTCAATGACCTCGTCACCATGCTTGAAGGCGATGGACATAAGCATGCCTATATTGACGGAGGTAAAACCGTTCAGGCTTTCATTAATCTAAAACTGATCAATGAGATCATCATTACTCGTGCCCCTATATTACTAGGAGAAGGTATTCCCTTGTTTGGCAAAGTTGCGCATGACATCAAGCTGGAAAACGTAACAGCAACTGCATTTGCCAATAACTTTGTTCAAGTTAAGTACACAGTCACCTATCAGTAATAAGGTCACCGCTCACTAAATTCTAGTTCAGCGAAACCGAAAAAGTTCACTTGTATCGCCCGATATACAAGTTGAAACCTGTGAATGCATCTAGTAAGATGATAATGATTATCATTTACAGAAAGAATATGATGCACTCTCTTATTCACCAAGACTTATGGGTTGAACCTGAACTAACGCTTCTTGATGGCACAACACCAGTAACGTTTACTCTACAGGACTGTTTTAATTACCACGGCTACGATGCCGTGGGTGGTGTAGTTCTTGGGTTTCGCTTACTGCAACTCTTCCAAAGCCTAATATCCGATGAGCAATTAGTGCAAAGACGAGATATTGCATTATTCACCTCTTTTCCGGGGTTAGGTGCACGAGATGTGTTTGAGCTTTGTACCAGAATGTACACTGAGCATCGCTATCACTTGGATGAGAATTATCATCACCCCGACGCCAACGAAGGCGTGACCGGTGATCTCTATTTCAAATTTTACTGCCTAAATACAAACACACCAAACACCAGCTACCAACTGACGGCGTTAGCGGGCAGCCCTAGTAACGATTTTATTCAAACGGGAAGAGCAACTAAAAGGCCGAATACCGACGACGCGGTATTAAAACAGTGGACCGCTCTAAAATATCAATTGGCAAACACACTGCTGCAAAACAGAGCTCAAGATGTGCTCCGCCAGATATGAAAAACAAAGTCAAAATCATAGCTACTCCAGTCCTTATCTTAATCTACTGGCAACTGGTTTCTAGTTCAGGGCTGGTCTCATCGTACCTTCTTCCACCGCCTTATATGGTGGCAACAGCTGCTCAAAACATGCTGGAAAATGGTGTTCTAATAAATCATATTTTGACTTCATTAGAACGAGTATTTCAGGGTTTTCTAATTAGCTGTTTTCTTGCTTTTAATGTTGCATTGTTAACACACTGGTCCAGCACCCTTGAGCATCTGGTATCGGCACCACTAGCGCTACTGCGCATGATTCCACCTTTGGCCATGACACCACTATTAATTTTGTGGTTAGGCATAGGCAATGCTACCCAGCTTTCGATTATTGTTCTCGCGTCTGTATTTCCCATATATCTCAATATACGTGACGGTCTGCAACGGGTGCGCCCTGAATACAGGGAACTTGCTTCATCATTAGGTTTATCACCGCTACGATTTTTTACCTTCATTATGATTCCAAGTGCGGTGCCCTCTATCGTTACGGGGGTACGGCTAGGGTTTGGTTATAGTTGGCGTGCATTAATTGGTGCTGAACTTATTGCGGCGTCTGCAGGGTTGGGGTTCTTAATTATTGATTCTCAAGAGATGATGAGAACCGATGATGTCATGGTGGGAATTCTAACAATAGGGCTTATCGGTTGGTTGTTAGATACTCTGTTTTACCGTGTTGTTTGTGGTCGAATTACCCACCGATTTCCAGAGGTGGCGAAGTAATGGCTAGCTTAAATAAAATATGTAAACGTCTAGGTAATCAAGATGTTATCAACAACCTTAGCCTTGATCTCTCTACCTACTCCATCACCTCACTAGTCGGTCTTTCCGGTTGCGGAAAATCAACATTACTTCGCATAGTTGCAGGTTTGTTACCTTTAGACAGTGGTTCCGTTGATATAAATGATACCTCTCAAAGCGTCGTTTTTCAGGATCCTCGGTTACTTCCATGGCTTACTGTCGAAGAAAACCTATCCCTTGCTTTACCTTTTCGAGATGCCCAAAAGAAAAAACGTATTTCAGACGCTCTACATAAAGTCCGACTTGATGGTATCGAACATCAGTTCCCCAGAGAATTGTCTGGAGGCATGGCACAGCGTGTCGCCATTGCTCGCGCATTGATGCGAGATGCAAAACTGCTGTTAATGGATGAGCCTTTTGCCGCTCTAGACGTTAATACGAGATCAGAATTACAAAAAATGTTGGTCAAGCTAATAAAAGAGAACCAACTTAACTGTCTATTTGTTACCCACGATTTGCGAGAAGCAAAATTGATAAGCGATCAACTTGCCGTCATGCAAGGTGGAAAAATTATAACGACATTTATTAAAAAACCATCCGGATATCCAGAAAACATGGTTCCGGAAGTCCAAAAATATTTTGAAATGAGGTAAAAAATGAATAAAAAATTGGTCTCTATTGCACTCTGTGCACTGGCATTTAGTTCACAGGCTCTCTCTGAAACATTAAATATCAGTTATGTGCGTTCACCATTTAATCTTCAGATGATGGTAATGAAAGAGCACGGAATTCTCGACAAAGAGATGGCGAAACAAAATGTTGATGTGCAGTGGCATGAAATAACATCAGGTGCAAAACAAGCTCAAGCCTTAGCCAGCGGTGATCTGCATATTGCCGGTGTGATGAACACTGCATCGGTACTAATGGCAAATGGCGCAAATAACCCCGTAAGAGTGATTGCGGGTGTATCTCGACCTACGGACACATTTGCTATTGTTGGAGCAAAAGGAGGACCAAAATCAGTAGCGGATTTAAAAGGTAAAAAAATCGCTGGGCCAAAAGGTACTGTGCTACACCAAACTTTGGTGGCTGCGTTGGTAAAAGAAAATATGACCATTCAGGATGTGGAATTTATCCAAATGGGTCTGCCTCAGGCATTTGCAGCGCTTCAGTCTGGACAAATTGATGCGGCTCTTCTAGCCGCGGGTTTTGTAATTAATGCGGAGAAAGATGGAGCCAATGTCATTACCACAGCAACAGGGTTAGTTGTTCCCAAATTAGTTATGGCATCCAGCGAAACTATCATCAACCAACACCCTAATTGGATTGAGGCAGCCCGAAAAGCACACGATGATGCGGCTAAATGGATAAAAAACAATCCACAGGAAGCGATTGAACTTGGTGCTAAGCTTCAACAAATAAGCATTGAGGACGCAAAGAAACTGTATGATTGGGCGCACTTTACTCAACGACTCAATGAAGAAGACATGAAAAGCCTAGCTCTAGATATGCAATTTATGTTGGAAAATGACATGATGCGTCAACCTGTTGATATTAAGAAAATAGTACAAGTCAAAGCGTTGGAGGAGTAATGATGACAACACATTACTTTGAGGTTAGTGATCAAGATGGCGTCATCACTCTGAATAACCAAGACCTTCTTAAATATACCGGGCCTGCCAATGTTATCGCCGCAGCTTTGATGACAAGGCTGTGCAAACATGCATTTGCGCTTTTATCTCCAGATGAACCCGTGATGAGACGGAAACTATACTGGACTTTGGGGTTCCCTGGGCCGGGCATTGTGGATTGCGTTGAAATGATTAGCATGGCAGTTAGAGAAGGCCGATGTTTGCAGAAGCCAATGAGCAACCACCCTGATGCACCGATGTCCATAGGTGGGCAGTTTGTTTTTGATATTCATTACTCCGATAGGGCACTACGTATATGGCCTTCTGCCGATATCTTTGATGATGAATTTCGTCAACAAGTGTCTAAGTGGCAAGAAGCAGACCATACACACGAACGTCAACATTATCTGCAGTATAAGCAAGCAAAGGTAGAACAAATACTATCAGAGCCAGAGTCTCGCCTGTTTAATACTCAATGGATAAAGTAAAGTCACTAACCAAGGCGCATAATTCTATGCGCCTTTTAATTTGGATTACCAGACATATTGTTCTATTGACTTAGCGTTAACACTCTTCAACTGCGCGCTCTTCTTTGCGAAGGCGGCCAATAGTAATGCACAAAACCGTGGCATTGAAAAAGTCGTTCATAAGCCCGCCATATGAACCAACAATAACAGCATTGATCATCCAGATCAGGGTGCAAATTAAGAAGGCGAATCGCATCCGCTTCCCTTCAGCACAAAACAGCGCATAGCAGCTAAACAAAGATGCAATTGCCGGCAAAACATCTCTAGGTTCACTGTAGAAATAAGCGCTCATAACCAGTTGAATTACAACAAATACAAAAAAGACCTTGGTGCCTTTGAACCTCAAAGAAACAAATGCTCTAAATGAGTTCACAAACAGATTCATCCCCGCCACAAATGCCCCCAATAAGGTGTAGTGGATAGAAAAGGTTAAGCATGACAAGCAGATAATGGCTCTCATGCGATTATCATTTGTGGTTGAAGCGGCAAGAATATTAAAACCGAATGCCAGAAAGCCTAGTGCTTGGATACCATACTCATTCATTACTGCCTGCCTATTTCTGTGATTTTTTATAAGATGTGTCAACAATTCAGATGTAAATGTCCGCAATTCACAAAGCCAGTTTAGTAACTGAAAGTGATTCCGTATAATGAAATAAAATCTCAATCTGAGTCTTAATTGGAATGGAAATAGATCAACTTAGAGCATTTTGCCAACTGGCTCACGACAAAAACTATCGCATTGCATCGGAGCACCTTTGCATTACTCAATCGGCGCTAACTAAGAAAATAAAAAGGTTGGAGCAACAGCTCAATGTGGTTCTTTTTGAACGAGGAAGGCAAGGAACGGATTTGACTCAAGTAGGAAGAACTTTACTGCCTGAAGCTTGGCGTATGATAGAAAACGTTGACTCTTTTCGGACATTATCAAGTTTTGTCGCAGAAGGGACATACGGCTATCTAAATATCGCTTTTGGTATATCTACTTACCACGAAGCACCAAAATACATCGCCATGTTTAAACAACAATACCCTAATGTCCACGTGACTCTTAACGACATGCCTTCTCACAAGCAGATAGATGAACTACTAGCCGGCGGCATACAACTGGGCTTTGATAGAATCCCAATAGAATCTTCACTGGCGGCTTTACCTCTTTTTTCAGACCAACTGGCAATCGCAATAAATTACAGTGAAGATATTGATGAAAATAACCTTTGGGCGTCACTCAGCCAGTTAAATTACTTGAGTTTAAGCACACGAAAAAACCCAACGATAACTCGACAGATACATACTTACCTGCACAATATTCAGCAAAAACCACACACCATACAAGAGACAGATCATATTCTAACTCTACTTGCTCTCGTCTCTGCTCGCCTTGGCTATTCCATTGTTCCTGCAAGTGTAGCTCGTATCAGCCAAGGCCAAATTCGATTTATTCCTTTAAAAGGGTCATACGCTAAATGGAGTATAGGGTTACTATGGAACCCACAAAGGCCGGATCCCGTAAAAGAGAAGTTTATTGAAACTGTTGACCTAACTGTCACCAAAAATGACGTTTGTTAATCACTAAATTTCTTGCTCTTTAGGCTCCTAACAGAGGTAAATGATTCACTCTTTTATAGGTCAAGGCGAGTGTTAAACAGTGACGAAGCTCTTTTTCTGGCAAAGGTTGCGTAATATTCATCACTATGGCTCTGTTGCCTTGAAACTCTAATTCAGATTCATACAGCTGCCGAAACGTATCCACCAGCTTTGTTTGGCAATTAAAGTAGAGATAACAGTGATTAGGCGTCTTCAGCTTCCAATCCATCCGCACTGGACTACCGGTTTTAACGTGATAACTAGGGTCTGTTGACCTTTCGCGACTATTTTTGCAGCTTTTTGTTGGTGCTTTATACAAGGCAGCACCTGTGAAGTGTAGTCATCTACACAAATCAGGTGATAACGCAGTAGAAAGTGCCAACAAACGCTGCCCGAAGGGTTCATCTGAAAACGCCTTGAGCTGTGTTATGAGTCGTTTACATAGAATAACTATGCTGCTCTCCTCATGCCTTACTCAAACCGCTTTCAGATTGAACAAAATCTGTTCTCGAAAGGTCAACAGACCCTGAGCTCTCCCCATTTTGTCGTCTCGGTAACGTCCCCGAGTGCCAATTCTGACGCTAGCTCAAAAATCAACTCTCTTAACTGCACCATAAATGGTTGAACATCTTGCGGATAATCGTTAAACCTCTGTTGAACTGCCTTGTCCATTCTCTTCCCCTTATAGCTCACGCTTATCCATGGTGACAATACACCCTTTAGCTTCGGCGTTGTTTTCCAGCTTACATACCCAGCCATAACTCTGGCATATTCGCTCTACAATAAGCAGCCCTAAACCATGCTCTGTTTCTGGTTTATCTGTCAATCCAGTTCCAGTATCAACCACTTGAATTCTGGTAGAACTAATGAAAATATTGATGCGGCCTGTTTTGGTAAAACGAATCGCATTTTCGACCAGATTATTGATCACCATCCGCAATACGCTATCAGGTAAGTTTATCTGCGTGTTCTCTTCAACCGTTAATTGCAGCTCTACATTTTCCGCTAACTTGTTTTGATAACTCGACAGGTCAAATGACTGGTGCGTGACAGGAAAAAGTCCCTGTCTACTGCTGGCATTCTCCTGTTTAACAATATTAAGAAGCACCTCGACTGTCTCATGCATACCCGTCGCGGCGGTTAATATTCGTTGTCGCTGCTTCTCCTGAAAGTCTTTATCTTGCTTCATCGGTTGCAGATTAGCAGCGCCAAGCACCACAGCAATCGGCGTTTTTAGCTCATGACTGGCATACTTTGCAAACATTAACTCCTGTTTAGCCACTCGCTCTTTCATCTGTCGATATTGGTTCAGATGAGAGGTTAACTGTTTTAACTCGTCAATAGCGCGATCGGATACTGAGAATTCGGCGTCTTGAGAACGAACTAATTGGCCATTCAGTTCTGATACTGGTGACATTAATCCATCAAATACCCGTCGAAGAGAGAATCGCAAGACCAGAATCAAAAACACCATCAATAACATGGATACACCCATCAAATCTGCCCAACTGTCATCACCAAACTCAATGGCTCTAGAGTCAATCGTTAAGTACATCGGAACCGTTTTATCTCCGAAGTTGAATTCACGATGAAAGACCATATAGCCATCGCTGTTATACGAACGAAATCGGCTTACTTCATCTAAAGCATATGGGTAATGATTCATGAATTTTTCTGGCAATGCCTCTGCACCATAATACGCGGTAACATGCGCACTTAATGAGGCTTTCTTCACTGGATTAAGTTGATAATAATCGACAGCAATATCTTGAAATGAGGTTAAATGGCTTTCTATCTGGCTATCTTCAAAGACGACTAATCGAATTGAAAATGCGAAAAATACGATAAATGAAGTCGTTAAAGCGATAAACGAAAAAGTAATCAGCAAGCGAGCCTTAACATCTTTGATGGAGCTGCCCCGATACGCTTTAAACACCTTTTTTAACGCTATCATTGTGCCACCAATTTAAAACCAAATTTAGGCACCGTGATTAACATAGGAAAATCAAAAGGCTTATCCAGCACATTTCTCAGCAAGTAAATATGGCTTCGTAACACATCTTTATCCGGAATCTCTTCTCCCCAGAGCTGGTATGTTAGAGTCTCTCGAGAAACGACCTCTCCCTGTGCTTTCACCAACTCGAGTAAAATCTGATACATCGCAGGCGTCGTTTCTAATAGAACATTAGCCCTTTTTACAGTATGAGTTTTCGCATCAATCGACAGCTCACCATAAGTTAACCGAGTCTGTGCCACTTGCCCTTTGTAACGCTTTATCAAGGAAACCAATCTCACCTCAAGTTCTGGAAACTGAAAAGGCTTGCTTATAAAGTCATCGACACCGGATTCAAACCCAGACAACAGATCTTCCTGCCCATTCAATGCTGTCAACATTAAGATCGGCGTTGTACAACCGTTTTCTCTTAGTTCCTTAGCCACTTGCATACCATCTTTTCTTGGCAGCATCACATCAAGAACAATGGCATCAAAGTCATTTGCTAGCGCTAAATCCAGCCCAAGGACACCATTACCGGCAAAATCTACATCGGCACCTTTCACTTCCAAAAAGTCAGCCAAGATACCTTGTAACTCTTCATTGTCTTCTACTACCAGAATTCGGCTACCTTCAATCATCTTCTACCCCTGTAACGGCCTATCACCCATGCTGAAACAACGCTTGTCGAATAAATGTCAAATTGAGTGTGAGGCAATTTTTTTCTTCTGTCGAACCCAATTCGACAAAAACTCGACATCCTCCAAGACAAACTTGCTTCATCAGATAAGAGGAAAATGCCATGCAAATAAAAACACTTAGCATCTTTGTTGCAAGTTTGGTCATCACTTTACCCACCTTAGCGATTGACCTTTTGGGACAAGTTGAAAGCAAAAATAAACAGAGCGTCGTAGCAGAAGTTAACGGCGTTATTGATCTTGCCCATATGGAGACAGGAGATGTTGTAAACAAACACGACATACTTGTCAGCATCAAAACCGAGGATTTCGACTTCGATGTTGCAAAAAAACAAGCAAGTTTGTCATTAGCACAAGCGGATTTACAGTTAAAACAAGCAACATATCAACGCTATACAGAGCTTGTTAGCAAAAAAAGCCTATCTGAAAATGATTTAGATATTGCTAAAGCTGAATATCTCAATGCCAAAGCGAGTTTAGAGCTTGCTCAAATTGAACTAAAAGAAGCAAAGAAAAAAAGAAACAATACTCAAGTGGCCGCCAATATTGAAGGGGTCGTTGTGACTCGAAATGCAGAAAATGGAGCATGGGTTAATCAAGGTGACCTTCTCTATCAACTGGTCAATATCGATACCTTAACTATTCGCTTGCTGGCAAGTGAACACGATATCACTAAATTATCCATTAATCAGCCTATCGAACTATGGTCTGAAACGGCGCCAGAAAACAAAATCCAGTCCACCATTAAACGAATTGGTGTTGAGATGGAAAACACCACCCATGCCTATCCTATAGAAGTCGAAATACCCAACGCAGACCATACGTTAAAACCCGGGATGTCTATTTACGCTTCTACTGACGTTAGCCACAACTCGAGTTCTAATCAAAGTCACTAATAGGAACACAATATGTCATCATTCATTGCATATTTCGCCAAACGGCGCTTTTTAGCACGTATTATTACCGTTATGGTGCTTATTACGGGTATCGCTTCACTATGGACTCTAAAACTGCAAGAGTATCCGGATGTCGCGTTTGAATCTGCCGACATTCAAACCTTCTACCCGGGAGCAACCGCACAAGATATTGAGCTAAACATTACCAACCCGATAGAAAAAGAGCTTCGTAGCGTTCAAGGAATAAACTTTTACTCTTCAGAGTCAAGTGATGGTGCTTCTTTCATTTCGCTTGAATTCCTACCGGGAGAAGACTCTGTCAAAGTTATGCGTGATATCCAGCAAGCAGTAGATCGAGTAAGTGGCCTGCCTAAAGATATCACGGCTCCTCCTGTTGTGACTCAACGACAAACATCCTCATTTGAGGTGTTCACATTTGGCGTCAGTCTGATCGATAGCAACGGTGATCAATCCATTTTGCAACAATACGCACGGCAGTTAGAGAAGAAATTACTCAATGTTTCGGGAGTCAGTACGGTCAGTATGAGCGGCTATAACGAACGTGAGTTCTGGGTAGAAATTGATCCAGACAAAGCCAGCCGCTACCTTGTCACACTGCAAGATATTAGTTCTGCGATTGAACAACACAGTTTGTCACAATCAGGAGGTGTCGTTGAATCTTGGAGTAATGAGCAAAAAATCGTCACCATGACTCAGGTTCAGTCAACCAGCGATATTGGTAACATTGTAATAAAGGCGTTGGATAACGGCACAATTGTTAAGATCTCTGATGTGGCCAAGATTGAAGACACCTTCGCTAAGGCAACTCAGCAAGGGGTTATTAATGGTCAGTCCGCCATACTATTTTCTGTGACTAATTCTGGAAATGCAGACATCATTACCACCGTGGACAACATCAAGGCACTAATTAATGAGATGCAAGATGAAACCGATCTCTATCAGTTTGAGCTAGGATTAAACCTTGCTGATGATATGAACAGCAAGTTCTCCATCGTATCTACAAATGGCATGATCGGCCTTATCTTAGTGTTGCTCGTTCTCAGCTTAATTTTAAAGCGCCAAATTGCATTTTGGGTCTCTCTATCCATCCCTTTCTGTATTTTAGGTGTGATGATTGTATTGCCTTTGGCTGGCCTTAATCTGGATAGTGTTACCCTGGCGGCTTTGTTGTTGGTTATTGGCATTATTGTTGATGACTCGGTGATTGTTGCTGAAAGTATTTACCAGCAAAAAGAGCGAGGAGAAACAGGCGTTGATGCGGCAATATCTGGCACCAAAAAGGTTATCAAACCGATTCTTGCGAGTTTAACCACAACCGCTCTCGTATTTATTCCAATGATGTTTATTCCCGGCTCTATGGGAAAAGTTGTCATGGTTATCCCTATAACCGTTATTGCCGCTCTGCTCTTCTCTCTAGCGGAGTGTACATTTACCCTGCCTGCGCATTTATCCAGTTCATTAGAAAGCAAAAACAACAGCCATGATGAAGACCGCTTAAAAGTTGTCAGTGAGTGGTATCAGAGAACATTACGTCTCTGTTTAAGTTATAAAAAATCCGTGGTCATGATTGCGCTTATCAGCAGTGCAGCAAGCGTTGGTATGATTACAAACTTAAAGTTAGACATATTTCCAGTTGAAGCCGCAAAATACATAGAGATAGTTAGCGAAGTGAAACCGGGAACACCATTATCTCATGTAAGAGAAGCTCACAATAAGATCGAAGAAGCGATAAAAGCATTACCAGACAATGAACTGGTCAGCTATCAAATGGCCTACTCTTCTCCTATCAGTTCGGGACAAATAAACCTTACCGATTATCAACAGAGAGAGCGCACAGCAGAAGAGATAATTGCTCAACTGAATAGCCAAATTGGCCAGTTAAGTGATGATATGTTTGTTCGATTCTCAGTGGATGCGGGTGGACCTCCTCCCGGTGACCCCATTGCAATCCGAGTATTGGGTGGAACGACGGCAGAGCGAGACAGCGCTGTCATGTTAGTCACACAATGGCTTGAACAACAAGATGGCATTAGTGATATTACAAATAACGAAGCACTTAAAGACCCACAGCTCAATGTCGTGCCTCAATATGATTGGCTAGCAAAATATGGGTTATCTGTTTCTGACTTAGCCTCTACTCTACGAATTGCTTTTGATGGTAATAGCGTGAGTTCCACTTGGTTAGGTGATCAAGAAGTCGATATTCGTGTTATTTTGGATGAACCATTCCGAGAGATAAATAAGCTTAAAGTTACCAAAATTTACACCAGTGATGGTCGTCAGGTTCCATTAAGTCGCTTAGCAAAAGTGGAACAGATCGAAGCACCTCGATTAATAAAACATTACAACGGCGAAAGAGAAGTGACGGTGACGGCACAGATAACAGATGACGCCATCTCTTCCGTGACTTTGTCAAACGACTTAATTGACAGTATCAAAGGTAAATACGCACAAAACGTCACCATTGATATTGGCGGAGAAGCAGAAAGCACAAATGAAACTATGAGTGGTTTCTTGGTGGCATTCCCTTCCGCTATGGTCGCCATCTATTTCGTATTGGCAATAATGTTTAACTCACTGCTGCAACCATTACTTGTTATGGCGGTTATTCCATTTGCTGTCATTGCGGCGCTAATGTCTCTGGTTGTTCACATACAAGCGCTTTCTATGTTTGCTCTTATTGGCGTTCTTGGTATGACCGGGGTAGTTGTGAATAACTCGCTGGTTCTCATCAACCGAATAAATGAGCTACGAGCAAATGGTATTGCCCCGTTAGAGGCGGTTATTGAAGCGTCAGTAAGCCGGTTAAGGCCAATTCTTCTTACTTCCATTACCACAGTAGTAGGGTTACTACCTTTGGCTTATGGCTTTGGTGGAACCGATGTCTATATGGGTCCTATGTCGTTAACGTTGGGCTATGGGTTACTCTTTTCATTACCTGTGGTGCTCTTGGTTATACCTGCGCTGTATGCATTGTGCTTTGCTCGTAAACAGACACCTACGAGCTAGCGTCATAGTAATATTAGCGCCATAGTAATAAATGGCATACCATAAAAATAAGCCCTCAATAGTGCATTTAACTATTGAGGGCTTTTTAGGTTGTCTTAAAGTGTTTTAAGCTGACCGGTTATTAGTTTTCTTCTTGTAGCGTTAATACTTCTTCTTGCTCAGCCGTTTGCTCATGTACATCATCAGGGTTATTAATCCACTTAAAGAAACCATAAAGCATGATAAAAATAACCACCATCAGCGGAAGCGAAGTCACAATCGCCAGTGTTTGAATCGTACTTAACGGCGCATCAATGAACATCATGGTTAATGGAACCGCAGCCAAGATCACACACCAGAACAGACGTAGGAATGTCGGTGGGTTAGCATCTTCATCAAGCTGGTTTGCCGCCGTGGCCGCCAACGTAAACGAGGCAGAATCTAATGTTGTGGCGAGGAACAGCGTTGACATCACAGCAAATATTACAATAAACAGTGAACTCATTGGTAAGGTACGAAGTACCTCTATTACTGTTGCGGCGCCCCCAGATTCGGACAACATCCCGGTGACATCCACCAGATCATTTAGGTGAGTACTCATGCTGTAGCTACCCAAAACACCGAAGAAGATAAAGCAACCCGCACTTCCACCAAGAACCATACTGATGATCACTTCTTTCAGCGTACGTCCTTTAGATACTTTTGTTACAAACAGAGCCATAAACGGAACGTATGTCATCCAGTAAGCCCAGTAGAATACTGTCCATGAAGTCGGGAAAGAACCACCTTCAATAGGGTCAGTCCACAAGCTCATGCGAATGAAATTTTGTAGCATCAGTCCGTAGCCATTGGTCATTTGGTCAATAATAAATGACGTAGGACCAACAATCAGAACCAGAAGAACAAACACAACAGCCAGCTTGGTGTTCATATCACTTAGCTTAGCCATTCCTTTTTCAATACCAACGTAAGAACTGACAGTAAATAGCGCAGTAATTGCCAGCATTAAACCTACGTTCATACCAAAGCTGTTTTCGACACCAAGAAGTGAAGCAATCCCGGCAGAAACCATAGGAACACTTAAACCAAGTGTAATTCCCATCGCGCCAACACAGCTAAAGATAAAGATGGTATCGATCAGTTTACCAATGGCATTGTTGTAAAAACGCCCCATTATGCTTTCACATACTGCACTCAATTTAAGCTGAGGGTTTTTGCGAACATGGAATGAGTAAGCAACAGGTAATGATGCAATGCAATATAGCGACCAGGCTGAGATACCCCAGTGGAACATGTTGTAGCTTGTCGCCCACTCCGCAGCAGTAGCACTGTATGGTTCAATACCCATTGGTGGACCCATATAGTAGTAAGCCCACTCTACAAATGCCCAGTAAACTGTGGCAGAACCTAAACCAGCGCAGATCATCATGGCAAGATAGTTAAAAAATGAGTATTGAGGTGCGCCTTCACCAAATTTTATGCTGCCATGTTTTCCAAAGCCTAACCAGGCAAGAATGATGACGCTAAAGAAACCAAACAGAAGGAAAAGTTCTCCAAACTGCTCCGTTAAAATGGTGAATAGTGTTTTAGCTATCGCATTCCCCTGTTCAGGAAATAACGACAACCCAGCAACAATACCGAAGATAGTAGATAAACTTATTACCATCAACGGCTTGTCTATTTGTCGATTATTTTGTTTCATGTTAATTATTCTCTGTGTAATTATACGCGAAGGGTCATCAGACCCTAAGCATCAACGCGGAACTGCTCAATGATGGAATCGCTAAGTTCTATCCCCAGTCCAGGTTTATCCGGAACAGGCACAAAACCGTTATCAAATAGCAGTCGATTAGTGACAAGGTCAGTAAATAGAGGGCTTTGGCTTTGCGAATACTCCATAAGAGTGCCGTGCTCACAAGCAGCCAAAAAGTGAACGGAAGCAGCCAATAAAATACCCGTGCTGAAACCGTGGGGAACAAGTTGGACACCGTGAAGCTGGGCCAAATCGTAGATTTTTTTCATCTCAGTGATACCACCACAACGTGTAATATCCGGTTGTACAATATCCACCTGAGAATGTTCCAAGAAGGATTGGAACTCATAACGAGTGGTTAATGACTCACCACCAGCCAGTTTTGCATCCACCTTATTTGATAGTTTTGCGTAGCCGGATAAGTCATCAGCTAGAACAGGCTCTTCTACCCAATTGAGGTTAAACTCAGCCAGTTCTTTACACATGTAAGCAGAGTGACCAGACGTACGCCACTTGGATGCAAGGTCAATTTGGACTTCAATATCATTGCCCACCGCTTCGCGAACATGCTTAACGATTTGATAATCCGTTTCAGGGTCATCCCCAAAAACACCGCCACCAAACTTAATACTGGTAAAGCCTTGCTCAACCAAGCCTTTAGCAATTTGACGGTTATCTTCTGGTTTACTGGCAGGAATAAAGGTGCCGTATGCACGAATCTTATCGCGATACTTTCCACCCAGTAGTGTGTGGACAGGAACGCCATAATACTGACCGGCGATATCCCACAAGGCGATATCAATAGCACTGATGGCGTGAATGCCCGCGCCACGGCGACCAAAGTAGTTTGATGCCCAATACATTTTGTTCCATAGCTTTTCAATTTCTAATGGGTTCTCACCCATAATCAGTTGCTTTAGGCCATAGCAATATAAATTTGAATTGGTCGTTTCAATACATGCTCTTACTACTTCTGGTGAACTGTCCGCTTCACCAATTCCAATAATTCCTTGGTCGGTATGAACCTTGACAATAACGGCGTCTTCGCCCCATTCACACTCTTCATTTGCCGCCGGAACTCGAAGACAAATCACTTCTACATCGGTAATACGCATATCTTTATCTCTCACGATACAACGGTGAGAGCTCCATAGAGTTAGGAAATAAAATTTATAATGATTCTTTACAGATCAACTGCTCTAAACGTTGGTCTTTTTGATACAGGGAACAGAAGGCATAACCGATATCTTCAATAACGGTTTTTTCGCCTTGGATAATGGTGTCTAAACAACGTAATACTGCTTTGCCACCATCAACAACACTCAGTTCTGCCGACATAATGCCGCTTACATCAACATCAATGTCTTCGGTGATTTGGCTAGCATTACCGCTAACACGAATGACAGGAACAATTGGGTTGTTGAAGCCAGCACCGCCTGTTGTCCACAAGATAATATGTGCACCTAAAGCAGCGAAATGCATTCCTGAACCGCCACATAGGTGGGTAACTTCAGACAGATAAAAACCAGTTGCTGAGGGCTTTTGAATACCTTGAGGGTTAATTTCCAGCACATCTTGAATGTCTCGAGTACCGGTTTTATGAAGTGCCCCAAGCGCTTTTTCTTCTAGCGTGGTTAGGCCACCGATACTGTTGCCGATACTCATTGTTTCGACATCAGTGCCTTCGATATGCCAACGGCGCTCTTCTTCCATAATGAGTCGCTCAATTTTTTCAGCAACATCACTATTCACCGCTCGTTTCTTTAATATCTCTTCGCAGGTAATTAACTCGATCAACTCTCCGGCGATACAGGTCGCACCTAAGTCAACCAGTTGATCTGCGGCATAGCCAACCGCCGGATTTGACGCGATACCAGAACTGGTGTCAGACCCGCCACACTTAATACCAACAACCAATTCGCTGATAGGGGTTGGTTCTGGGGTGGTTTGTTCAGCAATGCTCACCAACTCGTTTGCCAGTTGCACCCCTTCGTTTATGGTTAATCGAGTCCCTCTTGACTTAATGATGGAAAGATTAAAAACTGGCTTTTTAGCCGCTTTTATCGGGGCAATAATTAGCTCAGGGTCAATACTTCCACAGCCCATATTAAGCACCAACACCCCTGCAATATTCGGGTTTGTAGCAGCGCCAACCATGACATTAACCATCTCTTCATTTCCACCATACATACAGGTGTAATGGTTAGTTACAATGACTGTTTCTGGCACTTTTTGCTTAATTGCCTGAGCAATGCCTTCCGCACACTCATCAATAGCCAAAATCAAAATGTGGTTGCGGATACCCACTTGTCCATCCGCACGCCTATAACCTTGAAAAACCTTCATACTTAACACTCTATCTGCATCTGCTGAATGATTTGTTGAATGATTGGTTCAGGAATATCAACCCGCGTACTTCTCACATTTTGTACGTGGACTAAATTACCAATCGCAATGAGTTCAATCGCAACACCGATGGAATAATTGGCTTTTGTTACTTCTTGCCCTTTATTTATCTCTGTTAACGCAATTTTGTTGCCCATCGAAATGACTTGCAGCGCCTCTAGCTCAGCAACAAATTTGTTGTTCTCATCAATGACATCCACCTTGTCACCCTTTGCGACGTCCGCCAGCAATGTTGCAACGTTGTCGCATGACGCTAGGCGAATCGCTTTAACTTTATTGTTTGTTTTTTTATCCATTGAGGATTGTCCGACAATCTACAGTGGGGCAATTATACGAAAAAAGGACTTTAGAAATGAGAAATAGATCATATTTATTTCATTTCTGGCTTTTATTGATAAATTGTTGGACAATCGTCACAATAAATTCTGTGACAACAAACAGAATGAATTTCTATAATTCCAGTAGAAATATGTTTATTAATAGATAGTTAGTAATAAAAACAACGATGGTTTGGTGTAATGGCGAAATTTAATAAAAGCAGTCTTGAAGAACAGGCAGCCGGGTATTTACGAGATCTAATCCTTACTGGCAGCTACAAAATGGGTGAAAAAATCGTGGAAAGTACGCTTGCCAAAGAGCTTGAGCTATCCAGAAGTACCACACGAATGGCGCTCAACACCTTGTCTCATGAAGGTTTAGTGGTACAGATCCCATATGTTGGCTGGCAAGTCATAGAGATCGATGAGCATGATATTTGGGAGATTTACCATTTAAGGATTGCCATTGAATCACGTGCCGCTTGGTTGGCCGCGACAAAAGTAGATGATAAAGACAAAGCGAAACTGACAACATTAATGCAAGAGTTTGCACAAGATGTTGAAAAAAATCAGATAACCACGCAGCGTAAAAGTCGTTTCGAACTGGATTTCCATTCACTCATAGTGTCATTAAGTGGAAATAGTCGCCTGATCAACATCTACCGAAACTTATCCAATCAGATGTTACTGTTCTTTTCTATCGACTTAGAAACCTATGATCCAAGAACAATAATAAAAGCACATCAACCTTTGGTGGATGCTATTTGCGCCAATGACCCACAAACTGCCGCCTATCATGCTGAAGAGCACATATCCACATTCAAGGATGTAGGCAAAAAACTTCCCAATAGAACACAGCAGTAATAGAGAAAATATAAAGCAGCCAGATCTTCAATAGTGAAGATGTTGGCTGCTACATCTCTTATTTAGCCGCCTAATAACGACCGCCAGTTTTCCTCAATACTTTCGTCATACACCGAGCGTTCGGGCCTAATACCGAAAGGGGGACTGGAGGTAACGCCTTGCGAAAACCTTTTTTAAATGCAGGGCGGGACTCAATGCGTTTGATCCATTGCTGAATATTTGGATATTGTGAAAAGGAGTAGCCAAGTACCCGTAATACCAACGTATTAGGAAACCAAGCTATGTCTGCCAATGAATACGTATTTCCTACGAGGTAATCTTTATCTTCTAACGCTTTTTCAAGTTTAATAAATTGTTGGTACAGCACCTGATCTGCCTGCTCTTTATCGTTAGCAACCAAACCTTTTCTTCGGTTAATGTGAAATTGAGTTCGATGAGGTATATGAGCTTGATAAAACTTCCAATCTCGCGGCGTTGGCAGTCGGCCATAACCGTTAGCATATACGTAGTTCACCACACCAGATTCATGAGATTTAGCCGCTGCATCTAACCACTCTTCCATCTCCTCTCGTAGATCATCTTCTAAAGGGCTTAACCTGACTTGCGGAAATTCTTGTTCGAGATATCTTAGTATATCCACCGACTCATGCATCGCTTTACCGTTGTGAACAATGGCAGGTACTTCCCCTTTGGGATTGACAGCAATATATTCATCGGTTAGTTGCTTGCTTCTCATCAAGTCGATCAGATGCTTCTCTACATTTAACCCTTTCTCCTCAATAGCTAATAGTACCCTTCCTGCACAATTTGAAAGCGGATGATAATACAGCTGTAGGTCTGTTACTTTTTCAGAATAAATAGTTTGCATTGATATAACCTTTAAAGCTCTGTTAATAAATACGTTGTTTTAGGAAAGTGGATATGTACCAACCCCGTTGCTTGATTTTGTTTCGCGATTATCCAGCGTTCATCATTTTCACCTACGAGGCAACCATGAGTTTCACCTACCAATACATCCGTGGTGGCAACCGAGACACGCTTACCTATTCTCGCGCTCTGAAGCATGTCAGGAGCCAACACTCGTGGCTGGGCATTCTTAGCCTCTGATATCGCATCAATTGCAGAGATATCTATCGACTTTCCATGATTAAAGTTGGTCATTTTTTGGTACCAGCTTTTTAACTTAGCTCGACGTTTAAACAAAACGGAGCCTTCCATTCCCATTCGAAACCAAATCAGGTGAACGGCACAAAAGTCCACATACTGAGGCTCTTTTCCCGTTAAGAAATCGTTAGTCAAGCTCGCTTCTAATTCATCAAGATACTGCTGCCATAGCGCTTTGCTCTCTGCTCTGCTACGCGCATTAGCAATCAAATCAGGGTGGCTGTTTTCATAAAGAAACTTCTTGTCAGACAGGTAATTAACTAGTTGATTTAAAGGAATTTGAGATAGCATAGCTCGTACCAATCCCAGCACGTTTAGAGAGTTAAGCGCTACCTGAAATATGTCACTTTCAATGTATTCAGCTCGCCGCCAATGTTGTTCTGATTGTGCAAATGGGTTCAACTGAGGTTTGTCCGTTAATAACGCGATCTCCGCTGAGATTATGCGGGTGTCACAAAACACATCGGCGCCAATCTGAGCCACTGGAATCCGACGATAACCGTCAATAAGCGTATCTAAAGAGAGTCTTGGTGGGGTTAAAGGGACAAGAACAGATTGCCAGTGGCACTCTGCATAGCCCAACATCAAACGAATTTTCTCAGAGTACGGAGATACGTTTTTGTGATGGAAGATAAGAGGTGCGTTGTTAGTCATTGTGATGTCGCCTTATTCCGCTAATGGTTTAAAATTGCCATTCTTTTTCATGGCTGACTGATACGCTGGTCTTGATCGCATACCTGCTAAGAATTTTTCTATGTTTGGATAGTGGTGACCTATCCCAGTACGTACTTCTGCAACTTCTAAGCAATATCCCATGACGATATCTGCTGCGGTAAGTTCTTCTCCTGACAACCAAGTGGAACGAGATAGCTCTTGTTCCATATAAGTAAGATGACGGTGATAACGTACCCACAAATAACTATCGCGAACTTTATTTACGATTAAAGCGATCAAGGGGCGAATGAAAAAGGGAGACTTTGAGATCATGCGCTTGAAAATCAGCGCATCCAGTAGCAAAGGCATAAAGCTAGCTTGAGTTGCATGTATCCAATACAGATAACGTGTCCGCTGCTCAGTTTTTGGCGCTGGCCTTAACGGGCTATCAGGGTACTGATCAAGGATGTAATCAACGATCGCCCCTGTTTCTGGCAACACTAGATCACCATCGGTTATGATTGGTGAAGTGCCTATAACATGAAGTTTTTTATACTGTTCTGGTGCAAGAGTTTGAGGCCCAACACGCTGATAGTATTGAATATCGTAATCCACTCCTAATTCTTCTAGTAACCACAAAATACGTATTGA
Organism: Vibrio sp. MACH09; assembly: GCF_033238805.1. Taxonomy (NCBI): domain Bacteria; kingdom Pseudomonadati; phylum Pseudomonadota; class Gammaproteobacteria; order Vibrionales; family Vibrionaceae; genus Vibrio; species Vibrio sp. MACH09. The sequence goes on from NZ_BSFZ01000002.1 coordinate 53,330, forward strand.
CTGCGAATTTTCTAAATGATGAATGGTCAACATTTGTAAACCTTATTGGTTAGGACTTGAACAATCGAAATAATATATTCCATGGAATATAAATACAAGGAATATTTAATTACAAGATAGTAGATGAGATAGATCTAGATGTGAGATAAAATGGCTAGCGACTAAAAGGGAGATATTTCTTGGCAAATAAAAAAGCAATTATCGACGCGGATTTGAGCGTAGAGACAAAACTTATCGGCTTGCTCACCTGCATCGGGCAAGAGTTTAAAAGTGAAATAGCTCGCCGCTTGACGCCTATGAATATCTCAATGATCCAGCTAAATATCTTACATGCTCTTTCATTTGCTCCAGAGCAATGCCTAACAGTGAATCAGATTAAGCAAACAATGATCGACGATAGTCCCAATGTATCTCGGGCATTAAACAAATTAATGGCCGCAGGCTTAATTGAGAAACAACGCAGCTCAGAAGATCAGCGTATTGTTTACATTCATTTGACAGAGCAAGGCAGTAACGCTCATATCGACGCAGACAAACAATTACTGGATATGAAGATAAACGGGTTAACTGAAGAAGAGTCAAAGCAGCTCTATGATTTAATTAAAAAAATCTAACACGGGCTCATGACAACTCTTTATCCCAGTACCCAGATCCGCCGCCCAACTTTTGCTTAATAAACTGAATAAACACTTTTACTTTTTCAGGCAGATGCCGTCTTTCAGGGTAAACAGCGTAAATGGCATGCTCAGGTAAAGAGTAATCCTCTAGCAACCCTTCTTGCGCCAGCAATAATGAATGCCGAGCGTAGTCTGAACAAATAAGCTAAAGCACAAAACTGCTCATAGTGGATGAAACTCTCTCAACTCCATGTGAAAAAATAAGGGATGGAGCAGAACAGCGCCATCCCTATTTCCGGTATTTGTATTTTCGCTATTTTTGGTAGGTAGTGACGACTTTTTCTAACTCAATCACCTCTGGGTCAGGAATGATTTCATCAGGAAATTCCGCTTTAACTTTTTCAGTCAGCGCTTTGGCGAACACTTGATACAGCACTCTTGTTTGTATCGTAATTGGGTAATCGATATTGTCAGGCAATATAAATTGTTCATTGCGAGTCTGTCCCGATTTAATTCGAGTATCTTTGCCAATTTTTACATAACGCCAAAATAGTTGCCCAACGGGTTTACCATTCTTATCGACTCCAACTTTGACAAATTTACGTGAGTCTTTAGGAATGTAGCCGTCTTTCATTACACCAGATTCAAAAACACGCGCCCCACTAACATCCGTCGCAATCACCTCTAACCAGACCTGACGACGCGCTCCTCCGGGCATATCATGCCCAGAATTAACATTCGTCACTTTTGCGGTAAATAACGAACCTTGCTTTTCAACGTCCAGTTCCAAGGCCGTTTTTAGAATATCTGTACTTAGCTTTTTGTGCTCTGGGTTACGCATTCCAGTAAAGTAATAGTTGCCTCCGACAAAATGGTGCGAGCGCATATTGGATTTCATTGGCCCATCATCCGTGGACTGCCCTGCGACCTTGTTATCGAAATCCGTCACATCTTGGGTCATGTGGCAATCTATACAGGTTTTGTTTTTGGCAGGATCATTAGGTGCATTAAATGGAGAGGCTAACCACTCACCAAAGTTATCATTGATGTTTGCCCCCTGACCGGTAGTAAATTCATTGTGGCAGGTCGCACAATACAACGAGCTTTGATACAACTCCGGATTTGAGTAGGATGCCTTGTGTTCTTCAGGTGACGCATTGATCTGTTTTTCCGACAGCCACTTAAGCAATGTATTGTTTGCATCTTCAAAAACATAGCTTTGACGATCCTTAATATTTACCGTCATGTCGGTATTACCACCAGCATCTTCGGCTTTAGTCACACGGTGACAGAACACACAACCTGTCCCTCTTTCACTCACCGATTGACCATGTGCAAGCGCCAACTTAAGAGAGTCCCCTCCTTTTTCATACATGTCACCAAACTCTTCTAGGGGGCCATTATCGTCATTAATCACCATTTGTGGTGCGTGGCATCCGCGGCAAAGAACCCGAAACTCCTCTCCTTCTTCCCGAGCAGCAAAGTTCTCATGTTGGCGATAATACGGATGATCCATGTTCATGCCATGGTTAGAGTCCGCCCACTGATCATAAATAGTGGTATGACATTGCGCGCACTCAGCCGAGTTGATCCACTCATCTGGATGGGTGTATCGCTTAGAGTCATCCAAACGCAGCCATGTTGACAAGTAGGGTAAGTTTTCTTGAGAGCGAACATATTCATTTAGCGCACTCATTAATATCGCCGCTTCTACCGGAGGATTCTCAACGCTTATAGGTTCTGGCGCATCATCCCGCGGATCGCCTCCCATACCACCTTGCGTTTTTTGGATGATATCAATGTAGGCTCCGACCGGGTCACCCGCAATCATCTTCCTTACATCAACATGTCCAGTTAAGGCGTTTTCAAAACGGTCTTTTTTACCGTCTTCCATTAACTGCTTATTGGTAAAATTAAATCCATCAAAATGGCAGGAGTTGCAGCTCATCCAAAAATCACCCGCCATTGGCATATCTGCATTTTCAGCACTGTTTGCGCTATTAAAAAGTGTTTTACCTAACCTTAATTGCTTGGTCAGAGGATCATTCGTCACCAACTTCGCAAACTCTGCCTGAGTGAGTTTCAATTTCGCAAATGGGCCTACTGCTCCAGTATCAAACTTAGCAACATCTAGAGACATCGCATTTTGTACATAGAGTTCTCTGCCAACAATGACAATGCCTTTAGGGTTATTACCCGGAACATTTCGGTAGATCTGTGTGGCCTTTGCGCCACCTTGGAATTTTTTACGGCGGTGGCGATTTTTGTTCTTCTTACCTTGGCGAGAAAGGTCAAACAGCATCAAGTCTTCTGAGCCCGCTAAAGTAAAGATGACTTTTTTTCCATCGTCAGTAAACGCTCCATCGTGTGGATTAGAGACAATACGAATACGGTTGCCGCTTTCAACGATATTAATCTGCTTGAACAGTTGTTTTCTCTGGTCTATCAGCTCTTGCTCGTTATCTTTTTCTAAATCAAGAATGGAAATCGTTGGAAATACCGTCGACTGAAACTGAAAGTCATGGCCAAAGGACCACAGCACATGGGGAAGCCATGCGGTTTTTCCGTCTGGCGAGATAACGATGTTATCCAACAATCTAGGTTTGCCCTGTGGAACCGTTTTGGATTTATTTTCTTTACTATCCACCAGTTGAATAACTTTATTCAGTTGAGGAATGGCATTATTAACATTGAAAATAGAGACCTGCCCTGACAACGAGTGCGTCACTAGCAGACGGCCATCATCGGTTAATGCCAATCCTCTTGGGGTCGACTCAGTGGCAATCGTTCTAACTATTTCACCTGAACGATTAATTACCAGTAATTTACTGCGCTCAAAACTGGTGACATAAAACACCTGATGGCGGGCGCTAAAAACCACACCGAACGGACGGGATGGCACGGTTGTTTTCTGCACCACTTTTAATGTTTTGGCATCAAGCAACAGCACTCGGTCATTTAAATAGTCCGTCACCATCAACAACTTTTCATCATCACTTATGGCAATACGACGAATATCTCTCCCTACCGTGGCCTCTTTGAGTAAAGAACCATCAGACCTTGAGAGAATACTGACGCTACCAGTATCAAAGTTTGCACTGTAGATCTTGTTGTTATCCTGACTAAGCCGAAAAGAGCTGCTTTTGTCTGCAGCGACCGCTAACTGAGTCACACACGCGAGCATAAACAAAACTAACCATCGCGCCATTTGATACTGATTACTAACCATTATTTGCCTTTCACATTTACTCTGAGCCAGAGCAGATCTGACTCATGTTATAGATATCCCACCTAACGCTATTCACGTCAGGCAGATACACCTTACTCTTTGTTCTTATTCAGCCGATAAAGATAGAGTGATCGTTCTCCACTAAACCGGGCAGGAAACAGACCTTCTAACGTCTGATCAGCTAATTTTGTTGCGCTCAGTCGCCACGCTCTATCCGCTTGATTAAGCGCCAACTGACTACTGGCGTAATACATGTCAAATATCGACCGATCAGCCAACTGATCCCGTAACAAATTAACGCTGTAATTCGTGCCAATGACTTGTATTTCATTTCGCGCAGATATCCATTCAATCGCCTGCTGTGAAGGGGATTTTGTTACACTCAAGGTGATATTTTGTAGCCCTGCCAATGCAAAATAAGCCAGTATGCTGATGGCCAACAATGGCATATAAACCGAAAACGGTGAGGAAGTAGACGCCACTGATTTGCAGAGAAGTGGCCCCATTGCGTACTGAGACGAAGGCTGACTCACTCGACACAACTGCAATGCGATCAATAGGGAAAACAGCACCACAATAGGTAACCAATGACGCAAGTTGTCTGGGTTTTGCGCCACAAACACCCAGATTAGATAGCTGACCGTAATACAAGTGACCACGCTAACTTGTGACGATTGGCGACAATATTCCGTGTTTACAGCGACGGTTGATGTGCTCTTTACAGCAGATAGATATTTAAAGGTAGAGACAACAGCAATGCACAGAGAAGCGAACATCACGCCCAAACCGACAGCACCATATTGAGGTAGCAAAGAGTGTAACCATTGAATCGGCAAAGCCAAATCACTTGCTTTAGTATTACCCCAAATTGAAAAGTGTCCCTGAGTAAACCGAATACCTTCATCAATATAGGTTGCGCCATCCGTTAACCAAATGAAGATAAAACTCAGCAAGCCAACCAAGGTTATGCCGGCTATAGACGATAGATAATTGTTCAATACTGAACGGCCATTTCTCACTATCAACGGCGCAATAACAAACCCTATCGCTAACGGAAAATAAGAGGGACGAGTTGACAACATTAGCCCTACACACAATCCCGCCAGCCCATATCGACCACGAAACAACGCCACTAAACTCAGTAATAAGCAGGCCACTCCTAGTGAGTCAGTTAATCCACTAAGAGCAACGGATGCCATTAAAGGTTGAAGCAAAATAATCAGCGCAGCAAAGCCCGACCAGAAATAGTCCCCACAACAACGATAAACCACAGCAAACACCAGCGCAGGAATCGCAATCGCAGAGAGATAAGAGATCCATACATTGGACACCTCTCCGTCCACCAGCAAAGCAGCGATACGACTCGCAGATACAAATGCAGGATACCCCGGGAAATGAGGTCGAAACTCCAGTACAGAAAATCGCTCTACCGCACGAGAAAAGTTAACAGCATCATCACCGGTCAGGTCAAAAGGATAATGACCAAGCCAACTTAGCCAGATTAGATACAGTAACGACAGTACAAGTAGATAACTGCGACCGGACATAGCATTCATTAATGAAGTTTCATCTCATCAAGTGCCAGCAATAGCTGTGCTTTTTGCCGAGCAAACTGCTCTGGGTCCGCTGGCGCCTGACCGACACCAAATACCCCAGGGTTACCGATTGACGCTAACACTCCTTGAATAGCTGTCGTCGCAACGTCTCGGTTGTTGTCTGACAACTTTGGCAGCAGCAGATCAAGGAAGAGCTTACTTTTCACCACCAACACTTTGGCCACTTGATAATCAGCAAGATTTTTCTCCGCTCCCTCTAAGCGACGAATGATCTCCTCGACCAATGCTTGATCAATCACGGCGATAATTTGCTGTTCATTTTTAACATCAATGGCGCTTTTCATCGGTGTGTAGAGATCAACATTATGATCAGTTAATAAGTAATCAAACTCCTCTTTTAAATTAACCACTGCGCTATTTATCGAGTCATAATCTCCACGACTTAACGCCGTTAAAATTGCTTCTCTTTCTTCAATTAATGGCTCTTTACCCGCAGCGGCATATGAATAAGCTGACGCCGTAGCGTGAAACATTAGCCCGATCATAATAGCGATAACCGCGACAACATATCGGCTGTAACTGGCTGTTTTCATTTATCATTCCTACTTATTTAAATCGGTGTTTGGCTTACGCCACACTTTGCACTTCAATGACGATATTCTCGTTTCGATAATCAAAGATTTCTCTACGCCTATCTTTCCCGTCAATAATGGACTCCGCCGCCATTAATCCCATTTCCATGGCGGTATCAGTAAATATGTAACGGAATGTACCTTGGCGGCCGGTCATGATCAGGTTATCGAACTGGCATAAGTGGCTAATGGCTTTCTCCCGCTTATCTTGATAGTCCATGTCCATCAGCGGATAGGCGTGTTCGCTGTATTCGGTAAAGTACTCTCCGGTCGCCAATGTCGAGTTGACTCCTAAGTTATCTAGGTCACTCAGCACTCTTTTTTGTAACTCCTCACCCGGCATCGTCCACACGTCATCCCCCTTGTTACAAGGGATTTCGATCATGACTGAGGTTTTGCCTTGAGGTGACATATAACTGGAGCGCCGTTTTGGTTCTTGCAGTCGGGTGCCAATAATTTCGGGATCAGATAAGTATTGCCATGTGTTGTCGGAAATATTGTCGGTGTCCATCGGCATATTCAAAAAACGCAGTGAACGGAAAGAGAGGCCACTTTCAAAATCGGTAAAGCCACACATCAGCGGCAATGGCAGTGTTGAAATTACCTTATCGCTGTTAACAACGAATAACTTGCCGTCTTTTTGGTAGGTAACCGCACTGATCTGCTTAGATTCATTAATCGTTAACTGGGTAACCTCACTGGATAAATGAATCGTTACCCCCTTCTTTTGCAGCTCTTCAGCAAGTCGGGAATAGAGTTGGCCAAAGCCCCATTTAGGATAACGATATTGTCTCGCATAGGTTCTAACATTGGACTTTTTGCCGGGAAGCAACCGTCGGGCGATATCTTTTAAATCGATGAGGCTGATCCGTTGTGATGCCCAATCCCCTGACAAGAACTTAGGGTCGATACCCCATAATTTTGCGGTGTAGCCTTCAAAGAAATGCTTGTACAACGTTTTGCCAAAGCGACTTTCAATCCACTCAGCAAAACTGACTTTTGAACGCTGTTTTGGTTTTGTGACGAAAAGCTGTTTAACCAGATCCAACCCTCCTCCAACAAGCAGAGATAGCGGAGCATTCTTAATAAGATCGGTAAGAACTAATGGGTATTGATACACTCTTCCCCGGTAGCGAATGACACTTTTTCGTTGGGCAAATAACAGCTCTTCTCCCATCAGTTCATCGACAAACTTCAGTAGCTTGGGGTTCTTCGTTATAAAGCGGTGTCCACCAAAATCAAAACGATACTCGCCCTGTTTTCCGGTAAATGTCTGTGTGGCACACATTCCTCCGGTATAGGACTCTTTCTCTAAAATAGTTACCGAATAACCCGCTTCAACCAGTTCCCATGCTGCCATCAACCCAGCTGGGCCGGCGCCGAGAATAACCACCTGTTCTTTTTTTATCTGATTCATGCTGTTTTATATCCTTTTTTCCAGAATAGAGTGAATATCAGCATGTATCCCAACCACACCATAAGTTGAACCAAACCCGGTGAGGAGTTATAACCAAACAGCGCACGCAGGAAGGTTCCAAAAACGCCTCTGTCATCAAGAATATGCGAAATATCAAAAACTTGAGCATACACAATAGGCACTAGATTCGCCGCTTGTAACATATTGATGGCTGACGACAGTAGACCCGCGGCAATAATGATAATCAGCAAACTGGTCCATTTAAAAAACTGAGCAAGCGGGACTTTTTTGGCACTCTTCATCATTGCCCACACCATCACATACGCCAGCACTAACCCCAAAACCGCGCCAATTAACGCATCTTGAGTTGATAATTCTCCAAAGCTTGAATACATCAAAGCAGAGAAGAACAGTATGGTTTCAAACCCTTCTCTCAATATCGCCAACATGGACAAAAAAACCAATCCCATCAAATTACCCGTGCTTACCATTTCGGTAATGTCTTGTTGAACCTGCGCCACTTGACTCTTAGCCTGCTTTTGCATCCAAATCGCCATATAGGTCAAGACCACGGTTGCAAACAGCAAAATGCCCGCCATGAGATAATTTTGGTATAGCGCATTGCTAAACTGATCAATAACCACTTGAAAAACAAAGGCCACAGCTAACGACAGCACCAGCCCCACGGCCACGCCTAGATAGATATACTTGTTATAATGACGTGCATTTAACTTAGCTAGATAAGAGAGTGCGATTCCCACCAATAGAAAGGCTTCCAATCCTTCACGTAGGGTAATTAAAAAACTTGCAAACATAATTCCTCACAGGCTCGTTATGAGCTCACTATTACGACTTTGTTTTTGATTTTATTATTTTAAGAATGCTCCAGCGCATTGCGTGTCGAAACACTAATGGAGCCAATAACCAAGATGAGTAAAAATGAATATCTGAAATAATGACACCAAGCGTGTTACCCGGCGTACCATAGAAAAACAGGTAAAAACCCGTTAATGAACAGACAATCAACAGCCACTCAATAGCCGTACCTGTTTGACGCAAAAAGGGTTTCTTGCTTGATACGATTAATCGACGATGAGATGCCCAAAACGCCCCCACAATCACGCTGAATAAAGAGACACCCATCAGCATATGGACCAACAAAATCCAGCGTTCCGCCATCCAACTGACTTCAATACGAGACCAGAGCAAAATGCCGCTGATAAACATCAGATATAAGGTGGCTTCTGCCCACTGGTGATGATAAGCAAGGCGCTTCCACCAGTGACTCAATCGACTTTCGTCCGCCTGAGATTGTGACGACATTAAATGACTAGACATTTTTATTACCTACAACAGTCAATAAACCCGTTTTTTGAAACGACAAAAGCAGCGATGATTTATCGCTGCTTGTTTTGTCAAATTAGGTGTCATACTTCCATAAAAGAAGTATTACTTAACGCTGACTTTGTTCGCCATTGTCATTGCAGTCCCAAACTGACCACCAGCAGCGATGACTTGATGAACGCCATCTTCGTCTGTATCCGTAGAATCACTGCCTTTGATCTGGTTTTCACCTGAATCACCCATCCACTCAGACAACTGCATACCACCATTGATCACGCCTCGGAACCAGCTCACATAACGATCTGTTAATGCGGTTAGTTCTAGCGCTGGCTCATTTTCACCCTCTTCATTTTTAAGGTGTAAAATCGCTTCGCGCAGGCCAGCAGAAATAGCGGCTGAGGTGTAAGGCGTATGTATTGTCGCTTGGCCCGGCTTCGCTGCCCATGTATTAATGCTGCTATCAAACATGTTCTTCTCTACCGCTAGGTAAATAGAACGCGCTGCTTGCTTATATTTCACATCATCAGTGGCCAAGAAAGCCGCAACCAGTCCGCGAATAGCCGCAAACTGAGCGTCTAGTGATTGGCTACTATCCGCTTTGCTTCCCAATGTCATGCCGTCTGCAACCAATCCATTTTTCGCGACTAAGTTGGCGAGGATAAAGTCCGCTTGCGCTTTTATCATTGCCAGTGCTTTCTTACCTGATGCCGACTTAAGGTTCACATCTGTGGTTTCAGCAGAGGCATAACCAACAGGCAGTGCATCTTTTGCACGCTGGTAAATTGAAAGAGCGACCATAGAGTAAGCGGCGTCATACAGATCAACGCGGTTACCTTGTTTGCCGTTTTTATATTCCGTCACAAAGCTGCCACTCTCTTCGTTAAAGTGAAGTGCCGCCATGTTTTGGAAAAGTAAGTTTGAAATATTGTTTGCTAATGAGAATGCATCTGTTGCAGTAACATCATTACTCTCATTTGAATCGATGTTCGCAGCAGGAGCTGCGGCAAAAGGTTTGCCATCAAATACCGCTTTAAACGCTGGGTTTTGCACACTGTTCGCGATACGCTGATCAGTAAAGGCAAAGAACTCCGCAGTTGGCCACAGCATCAACCATGTGTCACGTAGTTGAGATGAACCATCACTCACGGTTAGGCCTTTAATAGACTTAACCCCATTTTTAGTTCCCTCTTCTACGGCAACTTTATGAGCAAACCAAATCGGGCCGTTTTTAGGGTTATAGTCAGGAGTAAATTTCACTCCTAATGTCTTACCATCAAAACCTAACTGCTGTTGCATAATTTGCAGCTTATCGATAGACATTTCCGTTAGCATCATGCCATTAAAGCCGTCAGCTGCTGACACCCCTAAGCTATGCTTACCGTCTTGATCCATTGTCGCTGAATCAGCTTCAACTTCTTCATCACTTTCTGTTACGTGCATTCCACCAAGAAAGTCTTGTGACCACATCACTTCTTTCAGGAAAATACCGCCAGTTGCAGCCGGGTTAAATGACGTATCAAACGAAGCCGGATTCCATGCCAGAGTTTTGTAGTCACGAAAATAGGCAGGCACAACCACCTGAACGGTTTTGCTGTTACCCTTTGCCGTTGTGATCTCAACTTCGTCACCGTTTACGGTCGTAGTATCAGGTGCTTGAGCGAACTCAGGGCTACCAGATACATAAGGAACAGAAATTGGGTACATGTTCTGTGGCACTTCACTTGGCGAGAAGCCAACTGCATTTGCCATTTCAATCACGCGTTTACCCAGATCAGCCATGGTGCCACCACGCGCCATGTTAACGGGACCATTAACCAGATGAGGTCCCATTTGTGATTGGTAGTTTAGAGCGTACATCGCTTCTTCAGAATACTCATAACTTTCAATACCAGCAGCGAAGTCAAAAGGGGTTGGATCATTGGCTACATTCGGGTCTAGTACATCAAGGTCGAGTCCTAAAGACTCCGCTAAAGGTTCTCCAGATAATTCAAATTCGGTATAAGCAAGGAAGCTACCTGCTGGTTGGTGAGTCTTATCCAACACGGTAACTTGGGGTGCGGCTTGAACTGCGGCGGCAAATACGGCGGCAGAAACAGCTAGGCTAATTGAAGACTTTTTCACGACTAATCCTTTGTTTTCTTGGGTATTTATTAACGTTATGATATCAATTCGCACATGCTATTGATATTCATTATCATTTACAATGCCACTTTAGGGGTAGAGTATGCAATGCATTGTCCCAGATCAATAAAATGCGAATTATTTGCATTCTCAATAGTTAACATGGAGCAATTACAGACTTTTCTGAATAGCCTGGCTCTGTCCGATTGTTACCACTGAGTAAAAATAATTTACCATTTAGGCCGATTATCATTCTTTCGCAAATAAATATACTGTATTCACCGTTGAGTGAGTCGAGAAAAATCGACTACGCTTAAGTTTTCATTCCAAAGATTTTAAAAAGGACAAAAAATGGCTGACCAATTTATTAAATCTCGTGCGGCAATTGCTTGGGGACCAAACCAACCTTTAAGCGTTGAAGAAGTCGATGTCATGCTGCCAAGAGCGGGAGAAGTTCTGGTAAGAATCGTGGCAACTGGTGTTTGTCACACAGACGCTTTTACTCTCTCAGGCGAAGATCCGGAAGGCATATTTCCGTCCATTTTAGGTCATGAAGGTGGCGGTATTGTTGAACAAGTTGGTGAAGGTGTAACCAGCGTAAGCGTTGGTGACCATGTTATTCCGCTTTACACTGCCGAGTGTGGCAAATGCAAATTCTGTCTCTCTGGTAAAACCAACCTTTGTCAGGCTGTACGCGAAACACAAGGCAAAGGCTTAATGCCAGATGGAACCACCCGTTTTTATAAAGATGGTCAACCTATTTACCACTACATGGGCTGTTCAACCTTCTCTGAATATACTGTCCTGCCGGAAATTTCTCTGGCTAAAGTCAACAAAGATGCACCGCTTGAAGAAGTGTGCTTGTTAGGCTGTGGCGTTACCACCGGAATGGGTGCGGTACTGAATACCGCTAAAGTAGAGAAAGGCGATACCGTCGCTATCTTTGGTTTGGGTGGCATAGGTTTGTCTGCCATTATCGGCGCAAGAATGGCGGGGGCGAGCCGTATCATTGGCATTGATATTAATGAGAGCAAGTTTGATTTAGCAGGCCAATTAGGCGCGACCGATTGTATTAATCCACAAAAAATTGATAAACCCATCCAAGATTACATTGTTGAGTTAACTGATGGTGGCGTTGACTACTCATTTGAATGTATTGGTAACGTTAATGTGATGCGCCAAGCATTAGAGTGCTGCCATAAAGGTTGGGGCGAGTCCGTCATCATCGGTGTTGCGGGCGCAGGGCAAGAGATCTCAACTCGACCTTTCCAACTGGTAACCGGAAGAGTATGGCGTGGTAGTGCGTTTGGTGGCGTGAAAGGCCGTTCAGAACTGCCTGAAATTGTTAACCGCTATATGGATGGTGAGTTTGGTTTGCAAGAATTCATCACGCACACAATGAGCCTAGAAGAGATCAACGACTCTTTTGATCTGATGCATAAAGGCGAAAGCATTCGTACTGTCATTCATTTTGATAAGTAGTCGCTTTGAAAGGCTGTACTACTAAAAGTAAGCTTGCAAGCATCTTGCACCTCTAACCTAGACGCCTTGGTTTAATCTAAGGCGTCTCTATTTATTTAGGTGAACTAAATGAGCATTGAAAACATCAGCCAAGCTAAAGTTGCTGGCGGTTGGCACAAACAATATACCTTTCACTCCAAGTCATTAAATGGCACCACTCGTTTCGCTATTTTTTTACCGGAGAATGCAAGCCAAGAGACTCCCGTTCCCGTTATGTACTGGCTATCAGGACTCACTTGTAGCGATGAGAACTTTATGCAAAAGGCTGGCGCATTTAAATCGGCCGCAGAGCACGGCATTGCTATCGTCGCCGCAGATACTAGCCCAAGAGGTGATGATGTTCCCGATGATGCGGAAGGCGCATACGATTTTGGCCTAGGAGCAGGGTTTTATGTTAATGCCACGGAATCGCCGTGGAACAAACATTACCATATGTACGACTTTATCGTTAATGAACTCCCAGACGTGATCGAAGCGAACTTTCCGGTTTCTGATCAGCGTGCTATTAGTGGTCATTCTATGGGGGGTCATGGTGCGCTGATGATTGCGCTACGCAACCCTCAGCGATATTCATCGGTTTCTGCGTTTAGTCCAATCGTCAACCCTATCGCTGTTCCGTGGGGACAAAAAGCCTTTAGCCACTATTTAGGCAACAATCGCCAAGAGTGGGAAAAATACGACAGTTGTAAGTTAATGGCGTCGTTTCAAGACACAGCCGTTCCTGCACTGGTTGATCAAGGTGATAAAGATGACTTCTTACAGAACCAACTAAAAACCGAGCTATTGGCCGCCGTTGTTAAAAAAACCGCCTACCCAATGACGATAAGAATGCAGCCCGGTTACGATCATAGCTACTTCTTTATCTCTACCTTTATCGCCGATCATATTCAGTTTCATGCTCAACATTGGAAAAAATAACCTTCCAATAGGCTGTTCAATATCTGCTATAAACAACAAACGCTCTTGCCACTAAAGAAGGGCGTTTATTGTTAACATCCACGGCTATCCCCTGCTGTTGTTATCCGGTTCTGCTTGTTCTGTTCGCCTTCTCTTTTCTGCACCACTAATATGTGAATCTCATCACTAAATAGTGTTATTTTATTGTTATATGCGGTAAGTTATTATCCCCTCCTAATCACTCTTTTTCATATTCAACCTTAATTAGCAAATGCGCTAATCGTGGAGGGAAAACAAAGGATAATAATGATGTACAAATTCTTTGAAGGCTTAACAAAAGCTTTCCCACAACAAGAACCCGAACAACCGCCAACAGGGATCTACGCTTTTTGTCGACATTACACAAAAGGGTTTGAGAAGCCATTACTGTTGATGGCACTGCTTAGCACCATTGTCGCCATTATTGAGGTTTCTCTCTTTGGGTTTATGGGGCAATTGGTAGATTGGCTCTCCAGCAGTAACCCCGACACTTTCTTAGAAGAGAATAGCAGCACACTTTGGGGCGTAGGAATTGTGCTTTTGGTTGTGATGCCGATATTGATTACTGTCTATTCCCTGTTGATCCACCAAAGTTTATTAGGCAACTACCCAATGTCGATTCGTTGGTTAGCGCATCGTTACCTGTTGAAACAGAGCTTGTCATTCTACCAAGATGATTTTGCAGGTAGGGTTGCGACCAAGGTGATGCAAACATCATTAGCCGTGCGTGAAACGGTTATGAAAACTGCCGATGTGTTTGTTTATGTCATTGTTTATTTCACCGCAATTGTCGTGATGCTGGCGCAGGCCGACTGGCGCTTAATGATGCCTATGCTGGTTTGGCTGGCCGCTTATGTCGCCATTCAGATATATTTTGTTCCAAGATTGAAAGCGGTCTCTTCTGAACAGGCAGATGCCCGCTCATTGATGACTGGGCGTATTGTTGACAGCTACACCAACATCACCACTGTAAAACTCTTCTCCCACAGCAAAAGAGAGACCGAGTACGCCGAAGAAGGGATGGATGGTTTTCTCGATACCGTACATAGACAAATGCGTCTGGTGACGGGTTTTAATATCAGCGTAGAAATTACCAACTATGTCTTGGTGTTCTCTATTGCTTCTATTTCCATCTACTTATGGATGCAAAGCGCAATCACCATAGGCGCGATCGCGATTGCTATCAGCTTGGCGTTACGTCTTAACGGCATGTCGATGTGGATCATGTGGGAAGTCGGAGCCCTGTTTGAGAACATGGGCACCGTGGTTGATGGTATGTCTACCCTATCAAAACCTATTGATATTAAAGATAAAACCAACGCTCAACCTCTGAATGTAGAAAAAGGGGTGATTGAGTTTGACAATGTAAGCTTCCACTACGGTGAAAAAGATAAAGGTGTCATTAGCAACCTTAACCTAAACATCAAACCGGGCGAAAAAGTCGGTTTGGTTGGTCGCTCAGGTGCCGGCAAATCCACTCTGGTGAATCTGCTGTTGCGTTTTCATGATGTGGAGAGCGGTAATATTAAGATAGACGGGCAAGTTATCTCGGATGTCACTCAAGATTCGCTACGCAGTAACATAGGTATGGTCACGCAAGATACGTCATTGCTGCACCGCTCCATACGCGAGAACATTTTGTATGGTAACCCTGACGCAACTGAGCAGCAGTTGATAAAAGCGACCACACAGGCAC
This sequence comes from Vibrio sp. MACH09, assembly GCF_033238805.1. Lineage (NCBI taxonomy): Bacteria > Pseudomonadati > Pseudomonadota > Gammaproteobacteria > Vibrionales > Vibrionaceae > Vibrio > Vibrio sp. MACH09. Next base: position 68,399 of record NZ_BSFZ01000002.1, read on the forward strand.
AAGCCCATGAGTTTATCGAAACCTTGACTGATCCGCATGGTAACCGTGGCTATGATGCTCAAGTGGGAGAACGAGGGGTTAAGCTATCCGGCGGACAGCGTCAGCGTGTCGCTATTTCTCGTGTTCTGTTAAAAGATGCACCACTGTTGATTCTGGATGAGGCAACCTCTGCCCTAGATTCCGAAGTTGAGTCTGCTATCCAAGAGAGTCTTAACGAGCTTATGGAAGGCAAAACCGTTATCGCCATTGCCCACCGTTTGTCTACCATTGCCGCGATGGACAGATTAATTGTGCTGGATAAAGGTCAAGTGGTTGAGCAAGGCACACACCAAGAGCTGATCCATGGCGACGGTATTTATGCTCAGTTATGGGTGCACCAAACCGGTGGTTTTATCTCAGATTAGTGGCGTTGAACGGCTAACCGCCGATAAAAGCAATAAAATTGATTGATCGTTCAAATTCGTTTTTTTTCTACTATAGTTAATTTGCTCAACAACTCACAACAAGGAAAAGTTATGAATAAAAACACCGAGTCTCAATCAACATCAACTAGGCTTATCCCTCAAGAAGCATTTGATTGGTATGACGAATATGCGCACGGCCTAATTGATCGAAGAGAGTTTATGGCTCGACTATCAGGCCTGACTGTACTTGGCTTAACCATGACAACATTAACTTCTGCTCTGATTCCTAATTATGCAAAAGCAGAACAAATTTCTTTCAATGACCCTTCCATCAAAGCAACTTACCAGAATTTTCCGTCTCCTAAAGGGCACGGAGAAGGGCGTGGTTACTTAGTCGTACCAAAAGAGCTAGAAGGAAATGCACCGGTTGTATTAGTTATTCATGAAAATAGAGGCCTAAATCCGTATATAAAGGATGTAGCACGACGACTCGCGTCGGCTGGGTTTATTGCGTTTGCACCGGATGCACTTCATTCGCTTGGAGGATATCCTGGCAATGATGATGAAGGTCGAGCGATGCAGAAGTCTCTATCAAAAGAGCGCATTGAAGAGGACTTTATAGCCGCTGCGAACTTTTTGAAATCTCATGAGAAAAGTAACGGAAAACTAGGCGCGGTTGGGTTTTGCTTTGGTGGCTATATCGTGAATATGTTGGCTGCGGTAATGCCAGAGCAGCTAGATGCAGGTGTTCCATTTTATGGCACTCCGGCAGCACCTGACTTAAGAAAGAATGTGAAAGGACCACTACTTATCCAATTTGCTGGGCTGGATAAACGTGTTAATGCAACTTGGCCCGACTATGAGACAGAACTCAAAGAGATTGGTGCTGAATATACCGCTTACACCTATGATGGTGTGAACCATGGCTTTCACAACGATTCAACTGGCCGATACGCTGAAGAAGAAGCAGAGTTAGCATGGACACGTACGATTGAGTTCTTTACTAAGCAACTTTCTTAAAGGGTAATGCTACCGCACTAATCTCTATCCAGAACCTTCACAGTAGGCACTTCGTAGCTCCGAAGCGCCTTATTATCATGTTGAGCCGCTGTTTATCAGTACATCATAAGTTTGTGTTTGAGCAAATCTGTTGCTGAAATATCTTCTTGACAGAATACCGATGCTAATAGATATTTATAATGTTTTGCTAAATATAAGAGTTTGTGATGCGACAAAAAATGCACACAATTTGGGTAACAGTACTGACGTTAGTGACAATTCTGCTTTCTAGCGTAGTAAGTAGTGCCCCTCTTATGCCTTTGCAAATGCTCGCAGACTCTCAAATGAGCATGTCAACAAGCTCAAGTAGTTCGCACTGTGCTTCACCCCACGAAAATGTCTCTAACGAACAGCAAGAGTGTTGTGATGGAAACAGTATGACCTCCGAACATCAATGTTGTTACAGCAGTTGTGTCACCAACTATTCTGTTCTCACCACACCAAACTATGAGTTGTCGCAGACCTCAGATCTCGTTCTTATCTCAAAAGATCCAATAAGTCGCGTCAGTTCTATAGCCAGCGCTCTGTTTCGGCCACCCATCGCTTAAATTCCAACGGATGACCTAAGGTCATCATCTTCGTTTCACGCGGTTTTTCCGTGTGCCTTATTCTATTTGCAAACTATTGGTTTCGGCTAACTGTTTGCATCAGTAAACGATTGGAATTAAAAGTGAAAATTAAACCAGTTGCGTTAGCACTTGTATTGAATGCAGTGTTGACACCTTCCTATGCCAGCGAAGGTCAATTTACTCTAAACAACATTATTGAGCTTGCTGTATCCCGTGACCAAGGGTTAGTTCAGCTCAATTCACAAGCACTCTCACTTAAAGAAACCGGTGCTGCCAGCGCAACATTGATGGATCCGAAGATTAAGTTTGGGGTTGGCGGTCTGCCTGTAGACAGTTTTAAGTTTGATGAAGACGCCATGACCAACATTTCTGTAGGGCTCTCTCAACAGTTTAGTCGCGGCGCTACTCTCGACTTATCCAGAAAACGATATGGGCAGCAGGCTCAGATTGTCAGTTATCAAACGGAATTACGAAAACTTGATATCGCAAGAAGCATTACTCAACTCTGGATAGAACTTAAACATCTGATCCGAACAAGTGAGCTTACTGAAGAGATGCGTGGTCTCATGATAGAAATGAGTCAGTTTATTGAGACCAACTATTCTCTCGGCAAGAGCGAAATGCAGGACTTACTATATGCAGAGCTTCAAGTCAGTCAGCTCGACGAGAAACTTCAGAAAAACCGACAAATGCAGCAGCGTATTCGCGCTCAACTCTCTGAGTGGGTAGAGCCAGAATACGTTCGAGAAGCTCAGCTAAATACCTCTCTTGAGCCCCATTGGCAGTCGTTACTCGATATCGAAAAAGTAACCAAAACTAATTCAACGGAATATTATGATGTACTGGTTACCCACCCGAAAATCAAAGCCGCTGAACAAAATATACAAAGTAAGGTAACTCAGGTCTCTATCGCCGAGCAATCTTACACTCCTCAGTTCGGTGTCGAGGTAGCGTATGCCTACAGGCAGGCAAACGGAATGAATGGTCAACCGGCCTCCGATTTAGTCAGCGCTTATCTGACCATGGACATTCCTTTGTTCACAGAAAAGAAACAAGACCGAAAATATGCAGCAGCTCAACATCAGGTTGGCGTAGCCAAGTCTCAAAAAGATCTCCTTCTGGTTCAGATGAATGCCAGAGTCAACACCCTCATTTCCGATAAACATAATCTGGAAGAGCGTATTCAGCGCTACCAAAAAGTACTGGTTAAGCAAGCGAAAGAGCGCACTCAGGCAATCGAACGTGGATACGAAAACAATACAGTTCAGTTTAGCGAACTGATAACCGCCGCCAGAGATGAACTCATGATCGCGAAAGAAGAGGCGCGGCTAATGGCCGATCTGAATAGTACCCAAAATGAACTTGCCTATGTTCTTAACCAATATGACCAGAATATCGCCGAACTAAGCGCAGCTTATGAGCTTGAGGAGAACAATCAATGAAATCATTACCTGTAGCCACACTGGCACTGCTTATCGGTGGCGTTTTAGGTTTTGCCGGAAATCACTATTTGATGGGTGGACATGATATGTCGTCAAGCTCTATGTCCGATTCAGGAGAAAAAGAACCACTTTATTGGGTTGCACCCATGGATCCTAACTATCGCAGAGACGCTCCGGGCAAATCTCCGATGGGGATGGACCTAATCCCGGTTTATAAAGAAGAGTCCGGAGGTAACGCAAAAAAAGGAACGGTTAAAATTGACCCAGCAGTAGAAAATAACCTTGGAGTTAAAACCGCCAATGCCTCCTTCAACAAATTGGCACCACAGATTGATACCGTGGGATACATCAATTTTGATGAAAGTCGTTTGTGGCAAACCAACAGCCGGGTGAGTGGCTGGGTGGAAAAACTGAATGTGGATGCAGTTGGAAAACAGGTATCTAAAGGGGATGTTCTTTTTACCCTTTATTCTCCTGAGCTGGTGAAAGCTCAGGAAGAGTTGCTCAACGCCTACCGCTCTGGCCGTAAAGGGCTGGTTAACGGAGCAAGAGAACGCCTGATTGCCCTAGGACTGGATAAAAGCCAGATTAACCAAATTGTAAAACGAGGACGAGCGAGCCAGAACGTTGCCATAAAAGCCCCGGCTGATGGGGTGATTGCGCAACTGAATATTCGTGAAGGGGGCTATATATCTCCTGCTCAAACAGTTATCAGTGCGGGGCCTCTCGATGAAATGTGGATAGATGTCGAAGTGTTCGAACGTCAGTCTCACTGGGTCGATGTGGGCAGTAATGCCACTATGGCTTTAAGCGCCTTTCCGGGGCGTAGTTGGGAAGGAAAAGTTGATTTCATTTATCCCATTCTGGATGCGAAAACACGAACCCTGCGAGTACGCTTAAAGTTCGCTAACGAAGATGGTGCGCTTAAACCAAACATGTTCGCCAGCGTAATACTTCAGGCGGAATCTGAAGCACCAGTACTGACTATCCCACGAGAGTCGGTCATTCGCTCAGGAGGAATGACCCGAGTTGTATTGTCTGAGGGCGAGGGTAAATACCGCTCCGCACGAATCAAAGTAGGCAGAGAGGCAGGAGAAGTCATTGAAGTGCTAGCCGGGCTCTCTGAAAACGATAAGGTCGTGACCTCCGCTCAATTTATGCTCGACTCTGAATCCAGTCAAAGCGCAGACCTTGCCCGAATCAATGGGGTGGAAGTCGATAACCCTAGTGTCTGGGCCAAGGGACAGGTTACCGACATGATGGCCAAACATCGAATGGCGACGATTAATCACCAACCTGTTGAAGAATGGCAGTGGCCGGGTATGGTCATGAACTTTACCTTCGCTGAGGGGCTGGATATCAAAACCGTTCAGTCGGGCCAGTCTATCGAATTTGAAATCCAGAAAACAGAATCCGGTCAATATGAAATTCTGGACTTTACCGTCGGAGATTCTGTTATCGCTAATGAGCTCTGGATCACTGGTGAGATAAGCATGCTCATGGCAGATTTCGGTATGTTGACCGTCAGTCATGAGCCAGTCGCAGATTGGAGTTGGGATGCGGGAGAGATGAATTTCTCAGTGGATGAGGCTGTTGATTTGTCCCCCTTTTCTGAAGGACAACCGATTCGTTTTCTGATCAATAAGTCAGGTAATGAGCCCAAATTAATCGCGCTTGAACCGACAGGAGGTCAACAATGATCCCTGCCATTATCAGATGGTCACTGAACAATCGATTTGTTGTTCTGGTGTTTACTTTGTTTTTGGTGTTTGCTGGGCTTTTCAGCGTCAAGAACACGCCTGTTGATGCACTGCCAGATCTTTCGGATGTCCAAGTCATCATCAAGACAAGTTATCCGGGGCAAGCACCACAAGTTGTTGAAGATCAGGTGACATACCCGTTAACAACAGCCATGCTGGCCGTGCCGGGTGCAGAAACGGTTCGTGGTTACTCCTTCTTCGGAGACTCTTACGTTTACATCATCTTCAATGATGATACAGATATGTACTGGGCCCGGTCCAGAGTACTGGAGTATCTAAGCCAAGTCGCCCCCAACCTTCCTGTCAATGCTAAACCGACACTTGGGCCAGATGCTACTGGTGTAGGTTGGGTATACAGCTATGTGCTTCAGGACAAAACAGGACAGCATGACTTGTCTGAGCTGCGTAGCTATCAGGATTGGTTTTTAAAATATGAACTGCAAACAGTCGATGGGGTCTCTGAAGTGGCTACCGTTGGCGGCATGGTTAAGCAATATCAGATACAGATTGACCCTGCCAGGTTGCGCGCTTACGACCTGACGCTACAGCAAGTCAATAACGCAATTAAGATGGGTAATCAGGAAACCGGTGCTTCCGTAATCGAAATCGCCGAAGCCGAGCACATGGTGCGAACAACGGGTTACTTGTCAGGTATCGAAGATATCAAAGCACTCCCACTCAAGGTAACAGAGAAAGGAACCCCGCTACTATTGGGCGATATTGCCGACATCAACTTGGGGCCACAGATGCGTCGAGGTATCTCCGAGTTTAATGGTGAAGGAGAAGCTGTCGGTGGTGTTATCGTGATGCGTTTTGGTGAGAATGCCAGCGAGGTTATTACTAATGTAAAACAGAAACTCTCTGAACTTCAATCCAGCCTGCCGGAAGGAGTTGAGATTGTTGCTACTTATGACCGTTCAACACTTATCAATAAAGCGGTCGAGAACCTGTGGGAGAAGCTGGCGGAAGAGTTTATCGTGGTTGCGATTGTATGTGCGCTCTTCCTGTTCCATATCCGCTCGTCGTTAGTCATTGCGCTCAGCTTGCCTGTGGGTATTTTATCCGCCTTTATCGTCATGCATTGGCAGGGCATCAACGCCAACATCATGTCACTTGGTGGTATTGCTATCGCCATTGGTGCCATGGTCGACGGGGCTATCGTGATGATAGAAAACGTACACAAGCATATTGAGCGGACTCCGTTAACGGATAAAAACCGATGGCAGGTGATTGGTAAAGCGGCTGAGGAAGTGGGCGCCCCCCTATTCTTCTCGCTGCTTATCATTACGCTGAGTTTTGTTCCGGTATTCGCACTCGAAGGGCAAGAAGGAAAAATGTTCTCGCCACTGGCATTTACCAAGACCTATGCCATGGCAGCGGCAGCGGGCTTGTCCATCACTCTGGTGCCGGTCTTAATGGGCTATCTGGTTCGGGGGAAAATTCTACCTGAGCAAAAGAACCCGGTTAACCGAGTTCTTATCGCCTTGTACAAACCGGTGCTCAATATCAGCCTTAAGTACCCTAAAAGCATGGTACTTATCGCGCTTGCCCTAATGTCATCCGCATATGTCCCTATCACCAAGATGGGTAGCGAGTTTATCCCTCCTCTGGATGAAGGAGATCTGATGTATATGCCAACAACCTATCCGGGCATCTCCATCGGTAAGGCTCGTGAGCTGTTGCAGCAGACCAACAAGCTTATTAAAACTGTACCCGAAGTAGCAACGGTCTGGGGCAAAGTTGGACGGGCAGAAAGTGCGACAGACCCAGCTCCACTGACCATGATCGAGACGGTTATTCAACTAAAGCCGAAGGAGGAGTGGCGTGATGGGGTCACAACAGACACTCTACGAAAGGAATTTGACAGCCTAATTCAGTTCCCAGGCTTAACCAACGCATGGGTAATGCCGATTAAAACCCGTATCGATATGCTGTCGACGGGTATCAAAACACCTATCGGGATAAAAATTGCCGGTCCAGACCTGAAAGTTATTGAAGACATTGGTGCGGAGCTCGAACCGATTCTCAACAACATCGAAGGTACAGCCTCAGTCTATGCTGAGCGTGTTGCCGGTGGCCGTTATGTGACCATTGATATCAAACGCAAACAAGCGGCCCGTTATGGCCTGAATATCAAACAAATCCAGCAGGTAATCTCAACCGCGATAGGTGGTATGAACGTGGGCGAAACAACCGAAGGTCTGGAGCGTTATCCGATTAATGTTCGCTACCCTCAGGTATATCGAGATTCCATTGAGAAACTACAAAGCCTTCCACTGGTGACACCAAGCGGAGCACGCATCGCGCTAGCGGATGTGGCGGATGTCCGTTTTGAAGATGGGCCACCCATGATTAAAACTGAAAATGCACGTCCTAACGGGTGGGTATTTGTCGATATTACCGGGAGGGATCTTGGTTCATATGTCGCTGAAGCAAGGCAAGCGGTATCCGAGCAACTAGCTGTGCCAGCCGGATATTCCCTCGCCTGGTCTGGGCAATACGAATATATGGAGCGAGCAAAAGCGCGGCTTGGCATCGTCACACCCGTGACCATTGCCATCATCATGTTGCTTTTGTATTTCAGTTTCAGACGCATTGGCGAAGTCATGATCATCATGCTCACTTTACCTCTGGCGATGGTGGGCGGACTCTGGTTGATGCACTACCTGAACTACAACTTCTCGATTGCTGTCGGCGTGGGCTTTATCGCCCTATCTGGTGTGGCGGTAGAGATAGGCGTCATCATGCTGGTTTATCTCAATCAGGCATGGCATCACCGAAAGCTTGATTTGATGGAAGATAAGAAGCGGCTTACGACCCAAGACTTAAAAGAGTCGATTGTCGAAGGGGCAGGTCTGCGCGTTCGTCCCATCATGATGACGGTTCTTACGGTCATTATCGGTTTAATCCCAATTATGCAGGGCTCCGGAACAGGCTCTGAAGTGATGCAACGTATCGCGGCTCCCATGATAGGGGGAATGGCTTCAGCCATCGTTCTTACTCTGCTGGTTCTTCCAGCCATCTTCAAGCTCTGGAAACAGCGCGAAGTTAACAAGCAATAACGAACAACATGCGCCTGAACGCAGGCGCTTAATTAACGAATATAAAACTGAGGTTTATTATGAAAAAGACACTAACCACTCTGGCACTAGTAGCACTTTCTGGCACTGCTATTGCGGATGAAAAACACAACCATTCTGACATGAACAATATGAAAATGGACCACTCTGGCATGTCAATGGAAGGCATGTCTGATGTAGGTATGCCTGCGATGGGATCAAAACCGACTAAAGTGGTTCATGTTCTTTTGTCAGACGATATGAAAATCCGTTTTAAGAAAGAGGTAAAGATTGAGTCCAACGATGTGGTTCAGTTTGTGGTGATGAACACCGGGAAAATTGACCATGAGTTCTCAATCGGCAGTGCTGCTGAGCAAGTGAAACACCGCGAGATGATGAAAACCATGGGAAATCATGCGCACGACAGCGGCAGTACGGTAACGGTTAAACCGGGTAAAGCGAAACAATTGCTGTGGCACTTTCATGGTGACAAAAATATCGAGTTCTCATGCAACATTCCTGGGCATGCGGAAGCAGGAATGGTTAAGAACATTACACTTTAATGATGTCAGGCTCCAAAGCGACGCTTTGGAGCCCAGTTGAAAGGTAACAAACTTATGCTCTGTATAAAAGAAGCTATTGTCAGTATGACCCTACTGGTAATAACCACTTCCGTAACAGCAAAAACGTCTCAAGCCTTCATCGATGGTAAGCAGATATTTAGAACCGCTGGAGGGTATGGCTGCTCGACATGTCATGGCATGTTTGCTCAAGGAGGGGGCAATGTTGGTGGGAACATCCGGGGAAAAACGCTGGAAGATATTAATCTCAGACTTGATAACGAACCCACCATGAAGCTACTGAGCAACGCATTAACAACAGATGACAGAAGAGTGCTTGCCTATTATTTGGAAACGTTGGGTCAGCTTCCTCTTGTAGAATGGACAATTGATGATAAAGCAACGGATGTTGAGATATCGATAAACCAAGGAGTCCCAAGCCAACTGGTGATATTTAACAAGCGGCTCGAACCTATATCTCTATCTATTGCGCCTATTTCTGGTGCAACAGACATTACCATTAACCCCTACGAAACTCAGGCGTATGAATGGTTTCCTGCGCCAGGTGTTATTGAGTTAAGCCATAAACAGAGCAAAATTAAAATTCATGTTCAGTAAGTTGAAGCATGCAAAGTAAAGGGCAACAATCTATGAAATTTTTGATTAAAGCGTTAACGTTTTCTGCAATGACACTAAGCTTTTCAGTGTTTGCAAAAACCACCATCGAACTGTACAAGTCACCGACATGTGGGTGCTGCAAAGAGTGGGCAGCTATCATGGAAGACAAAGGGTACCAAGTGACTATCCATCAAAAGCGTGACTGGACCTCAGTAAAACGTAAGTTTGGCATGCCAGAGCAACTGAAGTCCTGTCACACTGCCGTCATTGACGGGTACATGATTGAAGGACATGTCCCGGAATCAGATGTAGCAAGGTTACTTAAGGAACGTCCCGATAATATTTCTGGACTGTCAGCTCCTGGCATGCCACAACATTCACCAGGTATGGCGGCGCCGGGGCAACCATACAGGGACTTCAGTGTTATAGCCTTCGACAAATCCGGAAAGATGAAGCTTTATAATAAGTATTAACCTTATCCGATAATAGAGAGGTATTCACCTCTCTATTACTCGCAATGTAGCACGGTCCAGGGAGAAGAAGTGAGACAGACCATATTCCCCAAACGCAATCATGAACCTTATTACATATTTGGTTACTCCTTTTTCATACATTTCTTTTGGGAAATGTGGCAAATGCCATTATTTGAGTTCTCGGAATCGTCTGATTTACTGGCAATGAACTGGATGTGCACACAGGCTTCATTAGGCGATGGAGTAATCGCGGTATTGGCTTACTATTTTGTATGCTTTGTAAAAAAAGGACCGTGGCTCTCAAGTGCCGCGACTATAGGGGATATGATTTTGTTTCTAGTTCCCGGAATTGTACTTACCATCGTTATGGAATATCTCAATACGCTTATTTTGTTTCGCTGGGCCTACGGCTCTTTGATGCCAGTAATTCCTGGGTTAAATATTGGTTTAGCACCATTTTTGCAATGGTTAATCATCCCTCCTTTAGTTTATCTGGCTTGTAAAAAAAAAACTGAGTCGTCGCTCAGCCTAAACGGATAACAAATTAACATGAAAAATTACTTTGCAGTGAATTGCTCCCCTGGGTTTTAACCCAGAGAACAGTTGTTATTATATATGGTCAAACCTGAGTTTTGTCTGACCAGAATATGACAATGCTGTCACTAACAATATAGGGCTTTCGTGACAAACATTTTATAGGTCATAGCTGCGGATTGGTTTTTTTAGTGTTAATGAATCCCGGCGAGTGCGCACATCATTCCATAAGCTAAGGCGAGAAGAATTACCCAACAGTTTTCCTCTGCCCTTTTCTTTCATAAGCCAAGGTAACGGCCATTAAAGCTATAGATAGGGAGCAGATCTTGACGAACCGTTGCCAATTTGATTTCGGGGTCAATATTGTTCAGGATAAGAGGAATGGCATCGACAAAATTCAATTGGTTAAAGAAAATGTTGACTTCGCTTAGTTGCTGTTCTTCGGGAAGACTATTGAGATTGACTAGTAATTGGCGCCAAGTCTCGCCCCTTTTCCCCGCTCTCTGTCCATATAATATAGATACAGAATCCACCCATTCCTGCTCCTGCAAGTTAAGTGCACCAGAGGCAAAAGGTAGGGCAAAAATAACCATCAGTGCGATCTGTTTTCTCAAGCTCATAATCAACACATGACATAAACCAAGGTACTAGATGTTAGGTGCCTTGCTTATCAAACACTAAGGTGAATACTGTTTTTTGATTTGAAGAAACGACCGAAATACTCCCTCCATGTGCTTGAACAATGGACTTGGCTATTGGTAACCCAAGTCCTGCACCTATACTCTGGCTATGTTGTCTTGACTTATCTGCTCTGTAAAACCGCTCGAAGATAAAGGATAAAGACTGCTCGGGGATGGTTTCCCCATGATTTGCGATGTTGACAATATTGAAGTTCTCATTCTCCAAAATCTCAATAGTGACAACGGAATCTCTATCACAATGTCGGAGAGCATTTGAAATTATGTTCCCAATGGCTCGCTGCAACATGACTTTATCTCCAAACTGAGTTGCACAGCCTTCCAAGGTCAAGCTCACCCCCTTCTCATCGGCTATGAAATCATAGAACTCCATCAGTGAGCTTATAAGCTCTTCAAGTTTCAACGCTTCCTTATTTCTATGGAGCAATTGGTTTTCTGATTTAGCGAGATATAGGGTATCTCGAATCGTTTTATTCAATCGTTCGAGCTCTTCAATGTTTGAACCCAGCACATCTTGATATTCTTCTACACTCCTACTTGAAGCGAGTACGACTTGGGTTTGAGTCATAATGTTCGTCAGTGGCGTGCGCAGCTCGTGGGCAATGTCTGATGAAAACTCACTTAGACGATTAAACCCAGTTAGCAAACGATCAAGCATTTTGTTTTGTGCTTCTACAAGTTCAGAAAGCTCCAATGGCAATCCTGTACTTGGGATGCGTATATCCAGGTTTTTTGAGCTCACTTTACTGAGATACCGATGTAATACCTGCAAAGGTTCTAAACCTTTACGGACAGTGAATACGGCATAGATACCAGAAACGGCACTGGAGAGTATGAACGTCCAAAACAATACGACATTAAATCGTTTAGAGAAGCTCGTATGATGGTCGATGTTTAGGCCAACAATCGCTGCGTAATAGAGAGGATGGTCTAGTTTGAATTGAAAAGCGCGGTAATCTTTTCCTTCTACCGACCATTCAAGGGACGCTGCGTTACGTAATTTATCAGGAAGCGGTATCGCGGAGTTGGTGAAATCCAAAATACCGTCTTTCTCTCGCAACCAAATGTACGTGTTATGCTCATTTAGGCTTAACTCTTTATCTGAGCCCAGAATCTCAGGTTGAGAAGACAATGTAATGAACGTGTTATGGGCAAGTTGATAGTCCTGTTCATAAAAGTGATGTTTGACTGAGTACTGAACGATAATAGCAAAAGAGGCCAACACCGCGAATGATGAACCAAAATACATCGCAATAAGCCTTTTTGCCATAGAGTACTCAGAGAGCTTGAGTTTCATTCCGAGAAATCATCCAGTTTATACCCCATACCACGGACGGTATGGATCAGCTTCACCTCATAAGGTTTATCTATTTTTGCTCGCAATCTTTTTACTGCCGCATCAATAACATTCGTATCACTATCAAAGTTCATGTCCCAAACCATCGAAGCAATCAGTGAACGAGACAAGACTTCTCCCCGCTTTCTTAAAAACAGTTCCAGCAAAGAGAACTCTTTTGCGGTAACGGAAATGGTATCGCTTCCGCGTTGCACAACCCGCTTTAACAGATCAATCGATAAATCAGAAGCAACGAGCGTGGTTTCTTTGTTTAAGGTACCGCCCTGTTGTCGTAATACATTTTTTACTCTGGCTAGAAGCTCTACAAAGGCAAAGGGCTTAACAACGTAATCATTGGCCCCCAACTCCAACCCTTTGACTCGATCTTCTACCTGATCTTTAGCTGACAGCATAATGATCGGAGTGTCCAACTGACTGCTCCTCATCGTTTGTAGAACTTGCCAGCCATTTAGTTTAGGTAGCATGATATCGAGAATGATGAGGTCATAATGATTACTGGTTGCCATATAAAGGCCATCTACACCATCAGATGAAAGGTCAACAATGTATCCGGACTCGGTAAATCCTTTCTTGAGGTAGCTTCCAGTTTTAGGTTCATCTTCAATAATCAATAACTTCATGTAACACCACTAAATATTCGTTTATTACGACATATTACCCTATGCGATTATACTCTGTATCATTTATTTGCATTTTGGTATTGACACTAAATAACTGTGAAACAGGCACAACAGAGATAACGCCTTCGTCTTCTCCTGACAAATGCAACTCTTCAAGAAGCCGGTCAATGAGATGAGTAACATGATGTTGACCGATATAAATATCGAGTTGGTAATATGTGCTTAGATAATGATTATCTATCATGTTGGCGAACTCACCTCTACCTTGTACCTGAAAGACCGTAAATCGTTTAATGCCTTCGCTTCTCAACAAATCTTCGACAATGATCAACTGTGACTCTTGAAATAAAGCTGAAATTTTACAAATCATATCCACACCTCCATCAGCACTATGGCTCAACAAGAGCCTCAGATAAAACAAGGACGTTAGTTATTTCTCTCCCTCTCAGCATAATGATAGTTGACTTCAACCACTCCTTTATATGAAAGTTGTCCTTGTGTGTTCATCAACTCGATCACGGTGACTTATCCATCATCGTTCAGATGAACCTTGCGCTTATCGACATCCAATCCCTGGATCCTAAGTTCCTTGCTAAGCATCACAGGTGAATCCATAGACAGTTGACGTAACTGGGCCAGCCCAAGCAGGAAGGCTTCACTTTTTGTTTGAACGGTTTTTGTCTCAAAGGTTCTTGTGCCATATCGTTCTACCTGACTATCCGACGTAAGCACGTTTTGGCCTGCTAAGGCGTACGCACTTAAAATCGTGAGCGTTGTTACTACCAGAGTCTTTTTGAGTAGTTTCATTGATATGTCCTTGTTCTTTTATATTTTCAGTTAGTCTTATTTTACTCTCTGGTAGATGACGAATTCCCACCATATAAATGACATTTTTATCATCTAAAACTGTAAAAAGAGAATTTTAGGAACAGCATTAAAAATCCGACTACAATTGCTTTAGTGACATAGTCAATACAAAGATAAGGATAAAGCATATGTATGGATTTTCAGTAAAGTACAAAGGAAGTTACGATGAAGCCATTGAAAGGGTGACTGATGAGCTTTCTCAAGAAGGTTTTGGGGTTCTTACGCAAATTGATGTTAAGGCGACTCTGAAAAAGAAACTAGGCATAGATAAACGGCCGTACATTATACTAGGGGCATGCAATCCCACCTTTGCCAATCAAGCTTTAACCCTTGAGCCAGATATCGGGCTACTCCTACCTTGCAATGTCGTGATTCGCGAGGAAGAGGACCGTTCCATCACGGTCTCTTTTATGGATCCTGCAGCGGTATTGAATCTGGTTGAGCACAAAGACATTCACTCGGTTGCAAGTGAGGTTAGAACGAAACTCTTAAGAGTTAAAGACAGAGTTAGTCGCGAGTTAAAGTGATGCGTTATGAGTTACGCGATGAAAGCCTGTGAACACCACGGCTTTATTGCTTAAATCGATGGAACTAAATCAAAAAGCTACGATCTGATCGGCTACACCCATCAATCGTCGTAGCCTCATGCCTAAACCGCGATAAAAACAACCAACTGGAAGCAGTACAATAAAGCCTTAATCAACCGTGGTTCTCTGATCTTTTGGTTTGATGAGGAAGCGATAGCCGAGTGGAAGCAAAATAAACAAGGCAAGCGTGGTAGACCTCGCCGATTCAGCGACTTAACCATTACTACCGCTCTGATGGTGAAACGCGTTTTCTCTAGGCCATTGAGAGCGCTGCAAGGTTTTCTAGACTCAGTATTTAAGCTGGCTAACATCCCGCTTGTTTGCCCACACTACACCTGTATAAGCCGTCGAGCTAAGGAAGTTGAGGTTTCATTTAAAACTAAAACCAGAGGTGCGATACAACACCTAGCCATTGATGCCACTGGTCTCAAGGTTTATGGCGAAGGCGAAGGTGAATGAAAGGTCAAAAAGCATGGTACTGACGGGAAGCGTAGGGTTTGGCGTAAGCTACATATCGCAGCAGATCTGAGCTTATCTAACGTAACCGATGCCGAAGTGCTTCCCAACTTGCTTGAGCAGACACGTCGCAAAATCATTGAGATATCAGGCGATGTCGCTTATGACACAAGGAATTGCCATGACGCCATACGGGTCAAGCGAACTGTTCCGCTCATCCCGCCAGAGAAGGAGCAGTCTTCTGGGAACAAGGGCATCCTCGTAACTTAGCGGTAGGTTGCCAGAAGCTCTACAGCTCCAACAAGAAGTGGAAAAAGCGGTATGGCTACCATAAGTGCTCTCTGTCAGAGACCGCAATGTGCCGAGTAAAACAGCTGCTAGGTAGGAAATTAAGCCTAAGAAATTACAATGCTCAGGTTGGCGAGACTTACGCTATGATCAAAGCGCTGAACAAGCTTACAGGGCTTGGTATGCCTGCAACTCAGTATGTTGTTTAAGAACTGCTCAACATGGGGCTATCATGTCTTCTCATCGAATTAAGCAACAAAGCCTAATTTCATTGCTGTTTCCTTCTGTTGGCTTGTTGTTCGTAATGTAGTGTAAGCATACCGTTTCAATCGTGACGGTATCTCGCCAGGCACATAACAATTTTGTCATTATTGGACTGCCGCAAAATTAAATGTGAACAACACATGCTTTAGAGGACGATGTCAGTGATTTGGTTGGTTGTATAGCCAGTTGCAAAACAAGAAAACGGAACTCGCTTAAAACACACGAATAAAGAACCGCTGGAGCAAATACTGGTAAGCTGGTGTAACCATCCCCTATCAAGTTGGTATTTTTCAGTCTGCAGCATAAAGAGGTGCTGTCTTCTGATGAAATCATGGGAAAGCATACGGCTGGTTTGGAGTTTGAGATGGAGCACGCAAGAGAGTTTGCACGACAAATAAAGCAATCTTCGTAAGAAGGCGAACTCTGTACTTTCGAGCTATACAGGAAGCCATCAGATAAGTGGGCACTCGAGGCACTAATCAATACAGTGAGCTAAATTCTTTCTGAGAAATACAGAGAATACCGTCGGGTCTTCACTCAAAGACAACCGACGTTCGTGATACTCTGACTGTTGCAAGGAATGTTTTAGTGGGCATCAGACAAGATGCCCACTATAGGCGCTTCCTTAATCTATGCAAAAAAGCTAAACCTTAAACTGATTGATAAGTTTGCTCAGATTCTCGGATAATCGGTCAATATCGGTACTCAACGAGTTAATTTTCACAATGGTGGCCGTATTGACGCGCGCAATTTCTCGAACCGATTCAATATTTTCACTGATGCTTTCTGCAACAGAACTTTGCTGGCCCGATGCACTGGCTATTTGTGAGTTCATGTCAGAAATCACCAAAACGGAGTCTTCAATCGCGCCTAATGCTTGACCTGTTGTACCGATTTGGTCAACGCTAGACAGGGTTTGCTCTTTACCACTGTTCATCGCCAGAACCGTCTCTTGTATACCATTTTGTAGTTTTTCAATAATGGTATGTATCTGAGCTATTGACTCCTGAGTTCTTTGTGCCAGATTGCGCACTTCATCAGCGACCACCGCAAAACTTCGCCCTTGTTCACCTGCTCGTGCTGCTTCAATAGCTGCATTTAGGGCTAGAAGATTAGTCTGGTCGGCCACTTCGCGAATAACATTGAGTATATCTCCAATATCATCAGAATCAGACTCCACGACAGCCAGTTTGTCCGCAGAGTTAATGACACTTTCTGCCAGAAGGTTGATGGTACATACGGTCTCTTTTGCAAGACTATTCCCTTCGCTTGCCTTTTGTCTGGCTTCTTCCGCTGCTTGCTCTGCATTGAGCGTATTTTGAGCCACGTCTTTAACCGTCGCTGTCATTTCTGCCATAGCCGTAGCTACCGATTCTGTTTCTTGCTCTTGTGTCTGAATACTGTACGAGGATTTTTCTGTCAGACGAATCATCTCTGATGAGGCTAGGTTGAGTTCTTTACCAGCTTGTGTGATGGTACCCACCATTTCCCGGAGTTTTAATGCGGTCAAACTGATTGCCCCCAATAAAGTCCCTATCTCATCCTTTCGAGTATTGTCGAATTGGTCAAATGTTACCGATAAATCGCCATGGGAGAGCTTTTGGGCAGCCTCTATCGCTTCCAAAACAGGTTTGGTAATGGAGGTGGTTATCTTGTAGGCCAGGACACCACTGGTTACAACAGCCGCAATAGCGATGATAATGCTGAACTGGATACTTTGATCGGTCGCCGACTTAAGCTCAAGTTCTGTCGCCTTTTTGTTGTCGTTCGCACTTGATTGAATTCTCATGGCGTCTTTTTCGATCTCGGCTTCCGCCCCCTTTAACTGAACCTCGATCAACTCTTTACGCACAATTTCAACCTGTTGGATCATCCCCATTGCATCCAGATAAGCTTTATGTGAGCCGTGGTACTGCATAAGCAACGTATGTAACGAGCTATCCGTTAATAGCGCTTCTAACTCCATTACCTCACGTTGTAGCTCCTGCATGTTTTCTAGTGCAATACCATAGTTCTCTTCACGGCTAGAATGCAGAAACTTCATCACGTAAAGGCGGGTAGAAAGAAGTTTTTCTTGTACATGAGAAGCGTAATAGGCTGACTTCACGTCACCGGCATCATAGGCTTTTTTTGCTAGCAAGTTCATCGTACTAAGCATTTTCTCACCATTTGGCTCTAATGACTCGAGTAATATCTTACTTCGCTTTATTGTCAACTGGACCACTTCTGAAAAGATGGCATCATAGCGAGAAAGTTGTTTTGAAATGTGCTCAAGCACCTGTGCATTATTGGAATCAAAAGAAGAAAGGTGGCTCTGCAGCGCTTGTTCCAGATCCGAGATATGTTGGTTATAGTCCTGAATATCAACATCACTGTTTGACAACAAGTACGCTTGTGCTTTTTCTTTGACTTCAAATAACTTGTTTCGAATATGGTAACTGAACTCTAATGTGTTGCTCTGACGACTGTAAGATTCAATCCCTGTATTAGCGTTACTCAAAGCAAAAATATTAATTAACATCACCATGGACAAAAACACCATCAGTATTGCAAAGCCCAAGCCTATTTTTTGACCAAGTTTTAAGTTATTAAACATATTCATTCATCCGAAGTACACTGCTTGACTGTGTTGGTTATATATTAATTCAATGGGTTAGCTAATGATTTACGTCATTTATCAGATCGGTTCTCATGGCAAAGACAACAAGCCCGATCATAAGACTCGAGCTTGGTAATACGCGGGCAAGGTTTTTAAGTAATATGGCAACAATTAACTTTCCGTTTTCTCCATATTTCCCATCATGTTAGCACAACCATTCTCAGACATCATTTGGTGCATATCTGCCATCATGGCATGCATCTGTGTCATCATTTGTTGGTGGTTCTGCATCATCGTCCCCTGCGAGGAAACGTTTGTATCGCTGGTCGCATTATGGTGTTGATTGTGTGAGCGCTCTTCAAGATATTCATTGGCCTGCTCATTGGCAAATAGCGGAGCAGAAATAAAGCTGCCTAGCAGTAGAGTGGTGAGTAGAGTTTTCATTTCTTGTTCCTTTATTTTTTTGAATATTGCTTTTTAGTAAGGGTTATAAAGCGCCAAAAAAAAATCATAACTCAGTATTATTCTCTTTGGCGTTTATAAGGTTCAGGCGTTAAATCGGCTGGTGTCACCAGATTTTTGTTCAATCATTTTTACTTCTATTTTCTCTTGTGCATTCTCTTGTGAGTTAGTTTGTTCTTGCTTACTGTCTGACATCATGAACTTCATCATCACGCCATGCATCACCAGACACAATATCAAGGGAAGAAGTGCCGTTGCGAGTAGAGGGAAGCTAAACATGCTCGTCGTTGACGAGAGCGTCAGAAACGGGATGCCGACCATCAACAGGACACATAAAAGCATCATCAATCCATGGGCTTTATGGTGACCCTGCCCCGAATGGCAACTCTTTTTTTTGTGGTTAGTGTTCATCTCTTTCTCCAGTTCACATATTTACTTAACTACGATAAATAGTAACCTGCGATACCTGTCAGCAACCCGATAGTAATGATGACAATTTAGTCATCTTCCGTTTATTTACCCCAAAACCACCAGATAATAAATAAAATCGCAGTGATACCTATAAAATTGACCAACATACTGACCTCCTATTGGTTTGATTTTGGTTGGCGGGGCGCATACAAACGCAAGCGATTGGCATTCGTGACAACAGTCACTGACGATAAAGACATGGCCGCCCCAGCAATGATTGGGCTAAGAAGCCAACCGGTAAAAGGAAATAATAATCCTGCTGCAACAGGGATCCCTAAGCTGTTATACAAAAAAGCTCCCCATAAGTTTTGTTTGATGTTTTTCATGGTCGCACTACTAATACCTATTACATCGGAAATCCCATGAAGGGAGTTTCGCATCAAAGTGATATCTGCACTTTCAATCGCCACATCGGTACCGCTGCCAATAGCAAAACCAACATCGGATTGAGCCAGCGCAGGAGCGTCATTGATACCGTCACCAACCATCCCAACGACTTTCCCTTTGCTCTGAAGCGCTTTAATCCAACGAAGTTTGTCTTCGGGCATCAGTTCTGCGTAGAACTCATCGATGTCTGCAAGACTGGCTATCGCTCTTGCCGTAGTCTCATTATCTCCGGTTAGCATAACCACATGGATACCTTGCTCATGAAAACGCTGGATGGCACTTTGAGCATCCATACGTATTGGGTCACTAATACCAAATAAGGCCTGCACTTTATTCTCTACCGCAAAGTAAACCACGGTATTGGCATCTTGCTCCCACTGAACCGCATCTTTATCTACGCTTTGTGTTTTCAGACCATACTGTTGCATCAGCGTTCTATTACCCAACAACAACCTTTTACCTTCGTACAGGGCTGTCACCCCCATACCGGTTAAAGATTGAAACTCGGAAACCTTGACCACATTGTCAGGTGATGATTTGTGTGTCAGGGCGTAATTGGACAGTGCCTGAGCTAACGGATGATTCGATCCTCTTTCCAAGGCTTCAACCAGTGATAGAACATCCTCACCTTCTGACAGAGTACGAAGGTTGGTGACTTTAGGTTTTCCTTGAGTGATGGTGCCGGTTTTGTCCAATACAATCACATCGAGTTCACTTGCTCTTTGAAGGGCTTCACCATTTCGGATCAGTCCACCCACTTCAGCGGCCTTACCGACACCTATCATAGTTGAGATTGGCGTAGCCAAACCGAGTGCGCATGGGCATGCAATAATAAGCACTGACGTAGCCGCGACTACCATATATACCAATGTAGGCTGAGGCCCAAAGTTGTACCAGGCCAAGGCGGTGACAATAGACAAAATCATCACTGTTGGTACAAAAACGGCAGACACCTTATCGGCTAAGTGACTGATCGGTGGTTTGGAGTTCTGCGCATTCGAGACCATATTGATAATTTGTGCCAGAACTGTATCACTACCTACGTTTTTGGCCTCAAAGATAAAGCTGCCTTGATCGTTGATAGTGCCTGCAGATACCTTGCTCCCCAGTTGTTTTTCGACCGGGATGGGTTCACCGGTCAACATTGATTCATCTATGGTGGTTCGGCCCTCTATAAGCACCCCATCAACCGGGATTTTTTCACCCGCTCTGACCCGAATTTTGTCCCCCACAATCACCTGTTCTATTGGTAAAGAAATCTCGATTCCATCTCGAATCACAGCGGCAGTTTTTACTCTCAGATCAAGAAGTCTTTTTATGGCCTGAGACGTTCTTCCTCTGGCTTTCAGTTCAAGCGCTTGACCTAAATTGATAAGACCTATGATCATCGCGGTAGCTTCAAAATAAAGGTGTCTGGCACTTTCCGGTAACCACTGAGGACCAATAACGACAACCATTGAATACAACCAAGCAGTACCTGTTCCCAGTGCAATAAGGGTGTCCATGTTGGCGTTTCGGTTCATAAACGCCTTCCAGGCACCAGT
The DNA here is from genome assembly GCF_033238805.1 of Vibrio sp. MACH09. Lineage (NCBI taxonomy): Bacteria > Pseudomonadati > Pseudomonadota > Gammaproteobacteria > Vibrionales > Vibrionaceae > Vibrio > Vibrio sp. MACH09. The sequence goes on from NZ_BSFZ01000002.1 coordinate 89,477, forward strand.
AAAAAAGTGTTTACCCGCTTTGAGCAATATTAAAAAAGTGAGTAGACCAATGCCCAACCAAACCATTTGTTCTGACGTCGTATTCACGTTCATAGGGCCTCCGAATAGGCCATAGCCCATCAATGGCACACCTAACCCAAGACCGACAATACTCTGCCTAATTTTTACCCAGTACTCCTTAGCTTCTCGTTCTGTTTTAGCATCATCTGCTGCCTCTTCATCTACAATTTCGCTGGCATCGTACCCAACTGCCTGAATCGCTTGAACAAGTGAGGAGGTAGTTTGAGACGACCGAACCAATGCGGTACGATTTGCAAAGTTAATATCAACTGAATCAATACCGGGTAGCGATGCGAGTACGCCTTCAATCGTATTCACACAACTGGCACACGTCACCCCGCTCAATGCCAGATTAACCGTATTTAAATCGGGTACCAGGCTCTTTTGATTGTTGGCTTCATCAGATTCAGCAAAAGCCTTAAACGGCTCTTGTGGATTCTTTATTTGGTTATACCCTAGTTTGCACAGAATATTTTCGATTTCCGAACCACCTAGATAACTCGTTGTGGCGAGCTTTTGAGTCTGAACATCAACGGATACGTTGGCATTCACATCTACCTCTTTAATGGCATTGACTATTTTTTGCACACAGCGTTGACATGAGACGTTAGCAACAGACGTTTCATATTGCTGAGCAGAAAGCAACGATGCGGAATATCCAACACTGGAGATGACGTTAATCACTTTTTCTGGTGTCAGTGTCGTGATCACGTCAGCTTTAAGTTTGCTGTCATTAACGACTAGAGAGACATCAGGATCACTTTCCCTTAAAGCGGAGACCATCTTTGCTACACATTTGCCACAACTGACACCTGATAACGCTAGAGAAAACGGTTCTGCATTCATGGTTACTTCTCCTTAGACTCAGTAAGTGGCTGTCTTTCAGACCAATCCTCAATCAGGCAACAGATGGCTTTTCCATTGGGAATCATATCTGGTTCGTTTGTCCATTCGGCGTAGGTTTCCTCCATGAGCTCAAGGTGTTTTTCATACTCTTGAATTTTTTGCTTGGTCTCAGAAATCTTATCGCTCAACATCTGCCTTACTTTGGGACAAGGTGTTTTTCCTTGTTGGGAGTATTCAATGATCTCTTCAATCTGGCTAAGACTAAAACCAATATTTCGTGCATGGGTAATAAAACGCAATCTATCTACAGCGCTTTGTTGATAAACCTTATACCCGTTGTTAGGATCTTTTTCCGCAGAAAGTAGTCCCTTTCGGGTATAAAAGCGGACCGTTTCAGCCGTAACCCCGACTGACCTGGCAATTTCAGTTGTTAACATCTCTAACTCTCCTGATGACACCGAAGTAATGTATCCAAGTAACTTACTCATTGACCAATATCTAGACCTAGCCAAATATGAAAGCGATTAAGAAGATAACGGCAAACATGATCAGCGTTACCTTTAGCAGTAGTTTGGGGTTGTTGCTTCCCCCGTTTGGCGCTTTGTTACAACAACTCATGGTGTGCTCCCTAATGGTATTGGTGTTTAACTTAATCCTAAAACCTATGTGTAGCACACAGGTCAAGTTTTTTTTCGCATGAACACACAAAAAGTGAAATAAGGGTGATGAGCAGACTGCTACTGTGGTAAGAGCGCCGTTTGAAGGGAGACATAAAAATAGAGCCATTTGTGCTTGGTGACAAATGGCTCTGAACTATCTATAGGTTTTGCTTGATGTTATCCAACTCCTCACGGGTGATCTCTCCTTTGGCATAACGCTTTTTCGCTATATCCAAAGGGGTTTCTCGTTGCACTAGTGAAGCGCCTTTCGGAGAAAAAATCACCCAAAGAACAAACCCAATAATCACGATCCATAACAGCATCATAGGCATATGTCCTATACCAAACCCGAAATCATAATATCCATGCATAATGACCTCACAAACTACTCAGAAACTGGTGCTTGTTTATTGTTAAAGCGATTTCCCAGACATCCAAATCCACCTTTCTGGTTTGCATAATCTTCTCCATGTACCTGATCCATCCATTCTCGCATTGCTTCTGGGTCGTCATGCATACTTTGCATCCATGCTTGCATTGCTTCTGGGTTACCTCTAAGTTCAAGCATAGCTTGATATTGAGGACTGTCTGTATTCATCATTGAATGCATAAATCCAGAACCGCCTCTTCCTCCTCCCATATGTGCAAATACACCGACAGAAATGGTGAGAACTGTGGCGGTTACTAGTATTTTAGTTAGTGTTTTCATGATTCGTCCCTCAGTTGTCTTCTTCACTCTTATTACAGCAACTTTGGCGCTGGAATGTGTGCCACAAATCCATTTGTTTCTGACAAATGATGACAAAGCCTCAGATTGACACAGTTTGTCACACATTCTGTAACAAACTGGTTATATTGAATAATGTATAGAGAACGTTAAGGATTTTTAATGAAGCAGACCTATAAAATCTTAGTAGTTGATGATCATGCTGAGATTCGAGAATTATTAAAACGCTTTTTGACGCCTCATAGCTTTAATGTAGTTACGGTTGAAGATGGTGACAGTATGGAAATAGCAATGCGTCAGCAGCCGTTTGATCTTATCATCCTTGATCTGATGTTACCCGGTAAAGATGGTGTAACTTTGTGCAGGGAAGTCCGAATGACATCGAATATTCCTATCATTATGCTGACTGCTCTGGGAGAAGATATCGATAGAATTATAGGGCTAGAGGTTGGAGCAGATGATTATCTTGCCAAGCCATTTAACCCAAGAGAACTGCTGGCTCGAATTAAATCTGTACTAAGACGACATTTCGCTATTCCGAATGTCAACGAGCAAACCTCAACGACTCACTCAAGCTATATATTTTCTGGTTGGGACCTAAATACAACCACAAGAGAGTTGTTTGATAGCAGCGGCGTTTTAGTCTCTTTAACATCTACAGAATTTGAGCTGTTGGTTGCCTTTTTGACTCATCCTAATGCCGTGTTATCACGAGAGGATTTGTTAAAACTGGTCCAAGGGAGAGGGGCCGATGTTTATGATAGAGCGATTGATACGCTAATTAGCCGACTTAGACGAAAAATCGAAGTAAATCCCAAGGAACCCAAGCTCATCAAGACAATCTGGGGCGGTGGGTACCAACTTAGTTGTGAGGTGCATCATGATTAAGTGGATTCGAAGCCTTAAATTGATATACCAAATTGGCTCCGTCGTCTTACTTGGCTTTATCACTAGTTTTTATCTTTCACTTAATTTACTTTCTTCCGAGAGCGTTAAAACACTAAGCTTACTGTCCTCTTCTTCTGCTGTGCAAAGAGTGATGACGATGGTTGAACTTTTGGACCAAGCACCTGAGTCACTTCATCCAGCAATTCTTGAAGCAAGCAGTAGCTCCGACTTAGCATTATCCATAACAACGCAACCACATATAGCGGCCACAAACGATACGTCTAATGAAACGGCTCAGCTAATCGCTAGATTCAAAGCAAGAGGGATAGATGGGGTTAATTTATTGCTAGTAAAACAAGCTCGTCCTCTGGTAGAAATGCATGATATGCACAATGCAATGATGTCGGGGATGTCCATGCAAGATCGTCGCGCGCTTCGTATGGGGTATCTCGCCACCATTGATGGTTCTGTTCAATTACCAAACAGAAAGTGGTTGAATTTCTCATCAGGCATTCGAGAAGACGTTACTCACTGGTCAACTTATGTTGTATTCGCTTTAAGCATGGTGATGCTAGTAACGATTACTCTTGCCATATTAATCATTCACCGAGCTCTAAAACCTATTCAAACATTACGTGATGCAGTATCTGAGTTTGCTATTAGTCGCAAGGTATCGACGGTTGAGGACGATGGACCAAAAGACTTAATGCCAACTATCAAAGCATTTAATAAAATGCAGATCGATATTTCTGAATTTATTCAAGAGCGTACGCGCCTACTTGCTGCTATCTCTCATGATTTGAGAACACCTTTAACCAGCCTAAGACTTAGGTTGGAGTTTGCACAAGAAAGTGAAGATAAAAAACGGATGTTAGAATCAATCTCCATCATGGAGAAGATGTTAAAGGCAACAATGAGCTTTGCTAAAAACGACAATGAAATTGAAGAAAGGCAACAGACAGATATAGATAGCTTATTACAGACCATCGTAGACGAGTATAGCGATAGATCAGTGATAGTTAGATATCAAAATACTGGTAATTTAGTAGACAAAATTCCGCCCATTACAGTTCGAAGAATGATTGAGAATCTAGTGAACAACGCGGTTCAATATGGTGGGGAGTCTTGTGAGATATCATTAAGTACAGCTAAACATTCCAACTTTATTGAGTTCACTGTTTCCGATACAGGTATCGGTATAGACAGCTCGAAGCTAAACGAGGTAATTAAGCCCTTTACCCGCCTAGACTCAGCAAGAAGTACAGATAACTCCAACGTCGGTTTAGGACTTTCTATCACAAAAGCGTTAGCAAGCAATTATGGTGGTAGACTGCTGTTAAGTAGTAATAAACCCCATGGTTTGAAATGCACTTTTACAATTGCCATATGTTGATGTATTACCGGTTTATACCCATTGGAAGTATCAATTGTTGGTTGAGCGAGTGTATCAATATCTTATTAGAAGAGCAGTAATTCATCGTTCCTTATTGCCTTCTTCTTTCACTAGCTCTCACTAAAGATAAATTTATTGCGCTTATGCTGCTAAGCGCCAGTTGGTCATTGATTTTTTCATACTAAGTGAGCAAAATTAAGCAGTATCACCACACTAAGGAACGACTATGAGCGTCATATTTATTACAGGAGCTAACCGAGGAATAGGTTTGAGCTTAACTCAACTCTATTTACAGGCTGGACACACCGTCTACGCTACATACCGGAATGCCGACTCTTCAAAATCACTGTTGGAACTGCAAACAAAGCACTGCAATTTATCCTGTGTGGAACTTGATGTGACAGATTACCCTTCTGTTCAAAAAATAGCAGACTCCATCGACAGCATTGATTTGTTGATTAATAACGCGGGCTACTACGGCCCAAAAGGCTACGACTTGGGAAACACCGATGTGGATGAGTGGCGTCGAGTTTTTGAAATCAACACTATCGCGCCTTTAAAGTTGGTGGAAGCATTTTTAAGTGCGCTCAGACAGGGTCAAACAAAGAAAATTGCCTGTCTATCATCGAAAGTTGGTAGCATAGCTGAGAACACATCAGGTGGCGGATACATCTATCGTTCCTCAAAAGCCGCGTTAAACTCGGTGGTCAAAAGCTTGAGCAACGACTTAACTTCTCAAGGCTTTACCGTTCTCGCACTTCACCCCGGCTGGGTACAAACAGAGATGGGTGGGCCTAATGCACTGATTGATACCCTTACATCTGCTCTGGGCCTCATGAAAGTAATTGAGACTAGCGAGTCGTCAATGAGCGGTCATTTCATTAACTATGACGGTTCTGCTATTCCATGGTAACGTTCTAAACAAACCCTGCTGCGTTTCATTTCCTCTTCAATCTTCAGCACTGAAATGAAGCGCTGTGTAGCTCACTTTTCCCCAATCGGTGCTAGCCTTGCTATTTATCCCTGTACTGATTATTGTTCTTTTCCCAAACAAAAGTAACATCAATGCTAATTAGACGGACATATACTTTGTCGGTAAAATACCCTTTCGCGGCTGCACATGAATTTCAGTCAACTATAGAGAAAACCCAATGATTGTAGAAAATGTGCTTCCTGAAAATTATGCCGAAATGCTTAATGTTTGGGAAAATTCAGTCCGAGCAACTCATGACTTCATTACAGAAGAAGATATCGAGTTTTTTAAACCCATTATCATTGAGCAGGCTTTTCCTGCTGTCACGTTAAGATGTGTGAAAAATGAAAGTGGTTCAATTCAAGGTTTCGTGGGTATTCACGACTCAAAAATTGAAATGCTGTTCATCTTAAATGAGACAAGAGGACAAGGCGTTGGTAAATGTTTGCTGCAATACGCAATAGAGCAGTTAGGCGCAACCAAAGTCGATGTAAACGAACAAAACCCACAGGCAGTAGGCTTCTATCAGCATATGGGATTCAAAGTCGTTTCACGCTCGCCACTTGATGATATGGGAAAACCTTTTCCAATTCTGCATATGACACTTTAAAGCTCGGTTTGTCGTAACCAAATTTGTTAGAAGAAACGCCCAAAGCTAATAACTTTGGGCGTTTCCGTATATGCGAGCGTTGCTATGGTTTGACTAACTTTTATCCAATAATGAGCTATTCGGCGAATAAAGTATGGCCCCAAACATTCATATTTGATCATATCTAGTGACGGCATTTCTGCCCTTGCCTTTACTTGTATATAGAGCTTTATCAGCATTTGAGAGAAGCTGTTCAGCACCATTATCAGTGGTTGGCACAAGAGAAGCGACACCAAAACTTGCGGTTACGATCCCCTTTGTAGACGAAACATTAGGAAGAGCCAGAGATTCTATCGCTTCACGGAGCTTTTCAGCGAACGCTTCCGCTTTAGATAACTCAGTACGGGTCAAAATAACAAACTCTTCACCACCATACCTTGCCACAACACTACTCGTTTGCTTAGCCTCAACTTTTAATGTTGCAGAGATCTGTTGTAAACAATAATCGCCTTTCTGATGACCGTAATGGTCGTTGTAACCTTTGAAAAAATCAACATCCACCATGATGATAGAAATGGGTAATTTTAATCTAGAGTGCTCGCGCCAAGTATCCGTTAACAGATGATCAAAATGGCGACGATTGTATATACTGGTTAAGCTATCAATTTGACTCAACTGCAACAAACGCTTGTTTGCTATTTCTAAGTGTTCTGTTCTCTCTTTGACTAAACGTTCCAACTCCATATTTTTATCTGATAGTTTTTTCTGAGAAAGGTGAACTTCTTTCATCATTTTATTAAACGAGAGAGCAAACTTTTTCAGCTCACCATTAGGAACGATATCAACCATTTCATAATCTTCATCATTAATTACGGCCTCTACGTTGCGACTCATTTTTCGAATCTGGCGAGTACTGCGAACAGCATAATAACCCGTAAGTAATGCCATGATTAAAGAACCTATGATAGCCAAATTAAAATCTGATCTCATAGCATCTTCAGATACTTGATCAAAACGTTCATAAATGTAACTTTGAGTGAGTTCGATATCATCAAGAGGAAGCACTGACGCTAAGTATAATGAACTTCTTTTTATCGAAGGATTACCTTCCCATAAATTGTAATCCAATATTTTCTCTATATAGAGAAGGTGTTTCTTTTCATTATCAACAAAAGTGAATAGTCGTGAATCTAGATTTTCTTCAAGAAGAGGTTTAACTTTTGAGATACCTTCGATATTACTGCTTGCCAAGTTAACTTCTAAAATTTCAACACCATGGTTATTATCGTCTTTCTTTGTGTTCACTCGGAGTTTTTCAGCAATTTCATCAGAGGCGCCAAGAATATTGCCCTTACTGTTTATAATAAAACTAAATCCACTATCGTTCTCCCCGCTATCATCAACGATATCAACTATACTTTTAACATGATAATCTATGGCGACAGCACCATAATTTTCCGTTCTTTCAATATTCCATAATGGGTAGAAAAACGTCACCATAAAGCCAGTACCACCAGCATCTTTATATAGCTCAGTTACTGTAATTTGATTTTTCGGCTCTTGATGATCAACTCCCCCTGACTTAGTCCAGTTATTCCATCCCTCAATTATTCCCGGGAAAAAGAAATCCCAAAGGTTGTAATTATTATTTCCCGGATAATTTCTCTCGTATTCTTCTGCCAGAGGAAACCATGGTGACACCATCATTATTGGCATCTCATAAGGCCCTAATATATAGACAAAACTTTTATCTAGCCCATATTTACTTAAGTTTGGAATAAGGTTTTTCAATGGAGTAATCGTATCGATATACTCATAAGCATCAGGCAGTAGTTTGTCTTTATTTTCATGAAGATATTTCCAAGCACACAAATTAACTTTGTATTGAGACTTTGGAATACACGACCACCGGTTAACTGGATCATATTCTAAATATTGTGACAGTGACGTTATAGATTTAGAAGAACTCGTTGTTTTTTTATTGTCTATAAGATTTTGAGATACCGCTCTAAATATACTAAGTTCATTCTCTATAGAATCCAACTTTAGTTTAACTTGAGCGGAAAGACGGGAGCTTTTATTTTTAATTAGCTTAGAACTATTTTCAATCACTCGTTCCCTTGCTTCATTTGCAAGTTCCTCTGCTAGCTCTTTTGAGTGTACTACATATACTGTTGCCATCATGAGAGATATAAATAATACGGGTAGCGTAGATAGTGCTACGACTTTTAAGGTATACTTATCAATATATTTATAAAACAACATAAATATTAATCCTTTTTAAAATCATAAAGTCCTAGCAGACACTTCCCTAGCATAAAAATTCCAACACAATACCTACACAAACTATAGCAGATAACAAACCATCAACTACGTGAATTTCTCATATTACTTTTCATTTCAACCAGATATGAGTCTAACTGTATAATTCAACGGATTATGACACCAACGGATTATCAGGCCTGTCCTTTTAAGTTCAAATTTATCATTTCAGCACGAAATAGCTCTGGCGTTTTCATTTTTGCTAGGTATATTTGCCGCCTCAACACCAGTAGGAAAGAAAAATAATGACTAGCCGTGTTTATGTTTTAGCACAATTTAAGCCAAAAGAAGGAAAGGAACTGGAGCTGTTTGAGGTGTTAAAAGCACTTGAACCAGATTCGTACCGCGAAGAGGGTTGCATTCAATACATGCTAACTCGCCAAATAGACCATCCAAGTGCCACAAGAAATGATTACCCTATCGTCTTCAATGAGATCTGGGAAAATGCGCAAGCATGGGCAGCACATGGCCGAAGAAAACAGATTCAATCGTTTTTTGAAACTCAGGTAAAAGCCGAAACAGGTTTAGTGGCAGATGCCATTGTAACGGCTTATACCGATGAAGGGCACGATTACGACGCGCCAATATTTGAGTAACAGCAGCGATTAAAACGCACGTATTTAACTGAGCTCCATCGTTTAAATACGTGCGGAAAAAAGATGAATAGTACTTCTAAGACATTGCCCTGATTTCACTAACCGCATCGACCTGTTGTTAAGTAGTCAACCCAATCAGTTCGTCCTCTCGCTCTGGCTTTATCTACCGCCTCTGTTACATCGTAACTCACCCGATTAAAGGAAATATCCCAACTGCTATCCGAATGCTTTTGTAAAATTACATAAGACGCCCGAGGGGTAAAGTTCTGCATAACATGAGCAACAGGTTCTTCATCTTGGTAGGCTTGCAGCCCAACACTGCCGGGATTTATAACTACTTGTCCGCTAGACAATTCCACGCAACGTGGAATATGGGTATGTCCACACAATATGACTTTTGATGAAACATCAACGAGTAGTTCGCGTATATTCGGATCACTTCTGACCGAGGCTTCACCTTTAGAAACATCTTCCAATAAATAGATTAGATCGTCAGTGGGTGTGCCATGACATGCGTATATGTCATCAGTTATCTGCAGAGAAAACGGTAACGACTTCATCCATTCTAACGGAGCGTTACCAAGATCTTGTAGGATAAACTGCATGGTGGGATTCACAGCAATTTCTGAAGCGGTAGCTTGATAAATCTGCCTATCTTGATTCCCTGAAATTGTAATAGCGTCTATGTCGCACAGGTAATCATAGGTTTCTCTTGGTGCTATTGGCCCATAGAGAATATCCCCTAAGTTTACAAACTGAGTTACTCCTTTTGAACGCGCATCTTCCACCACCGCTTTTAGCGCATATACATTACTATGTATGTCTGATAACACTGCATATCTTTCCATGAAACGCCCTATTTCTCCCATCGGCCTATCAACACTTTAAAGATAAAGTGACAAGTTAGGAAGTCCAATATAGTGCTCACTCTAAACTGACTCGCTATATAAAGATTTTTGCTTGTTCAAATAGCTCTAGATAAAAAATCCCGCCAATGTTCTGCACTGGCGGGACGTAAAATTTACAAAAGTAACGGCTAAAGATGAATACCTAACTGTCGGTTTTCAAAACCTCTTCAACCTCTTCTGCTCAAGCTAATCTGTTCAAGCTTTTCTATTCCGAACTAAGCTTTTAACATCTGAGACATCTCTTCTCTAACTTGTGGTACCGTCAAGCCAACGATGATTTGCAGGCTATCACCATTTCTTACCACGTTTACCGCACCTTGCTGTTGGAAATATTCCGTTGGTTTAACAAGTTCAGGATTAACCACTTTAACTCTAAGGCGAGTGGCACAGTTAGTTAATAAAGCGATGTTTTCCTCTCCACCTAATCCATCCATAAATGCCGCTGCTTGTGATAAATCCATGCCCGCACCTGCTTTAGCCGCTTTGTAATCCGCCTTGCTATAAAGCTTTGCCTCTGCGTCATCGCGTCCCGGAGTCATGATATTGAATTTCAAAATCAATGTTTTGAACAAAAAGAAGTAAATCGCAGTAAAGCTAAGACCAATGGCAATTTGAATGACATAGGTTCCCATATGGTTTGCACCTAATGGCATCCAGTTCTGGAAAATAAAATCGATAAGACCCGTTTGGAAATTACCTGACACACCCATAGTAAACGCCAATGTTGCCATCGTTGCTGAAAGTAGTGCATGCAAAGCAAACAGAGCTGGAGCAATAAACAGAAAGGTAAATTCAATTGGTTCGGTAATACCGGTAAGAATAGCGGTTAAAGCCGCACCGACAACCATACCCATAACCATTTTTTTCTTTTCCTGTTTCGCAGTTGCGTACAGCGCTAATGCAATACCCGTACAACCAAACACCTTGCCCATACCAGTTAGCATCAAGCCACCTTGAGGGAACTGATCTGTCAACGGTAATTCACTTGCCGCGAACTGCTGCATATTCTCGATCCAATAAGCAACCGTTCCTCCATCGATGGCTACAGGGCCAAAGAATACAGGACCATACACAAAGTGATGCAAACCAGTTGGAATAAGAATTCTTTCTAAAAAGGTGAATATCCACACCCCAAAGGCACCTGCGTTAACCAAGAAGGTTTGCAAGTTGTTGATGCTGTCCTGAATACTCGGCCAGATGAAACAAGTCACGATGGCAATGGCAACCATAATTGGAAAACTGATAATAACCACAAGTGGTGTACCACCAAACACCGCCGCCCAGTTTGGCAGTTTAAAATCAAAGTAACGGTTATGAACCCAAACCGAAATACTCGCAACCAAAATAGCACCAAGCAAGTTTGTATCTAATGTAAGGATGCCACCAATTTCAGTTAAACCGCGTTCGCCTGCTGCGTAATTGACTCCGAAATCTGCTCCCCAAAATTGCAGAATGCCACCGATGACATAATTAAAAGTAATGTAGGAAACGAGGGTAGCCAGCACAGCACGTCCAGAAGCAACTCGCGCTAAAGCGATAGGCAAGCCAACCGCAAAAATTAGCGACATATTTTTGAACACAGCTAAAGATGCTTGAAGCAAAATAGTGGAAACGCTGTGCCAAGTTGATCCTGGAACTGCCCAAGGGAACAGGTCTTGGTTGAGCAGCAGCACAGTCAAACCCAATAGCATACCCGCTGCAGGGAATAGGAGTACCGGAACAAACATTGCAGCCCCAAATCGTTGTATCACGTCTTTCATAATAAACCTCATTTAATTGTCATCATTGAGCCTGCGAGACACAGGCTCAAATATTTTTATTTTGAAAATTGTTGTAAATAGGAATGGTTTTCTGCCAATACCTCATCGACAATCGCTATCGCAGTAGGGACATTCACGACAGTACGGTTGAGGGTTAAAGCATTAATTAGTTTTTGACGACTGCCTTCATACCATGCATCAACAACCAACTTTTCGTAACCTAGCTGGCTTTCAATCATGGCTTTCTGGAAAGTAGGGATTTTTCCAACAGCAAACGGCAGCGGCCCATCGTTGGTCAATGAACAAGGCACTTCAACCATGGCATCATCTTGAATGTTGGAGATAACCCCGTTATTTGGAACAATAACTAAGTAGGTATCACCCATGTTGTAAGCCAATGACGCTGCTACGCGAACCATATAACGACCATGAATGTCCGCATGTAGTGTTTCGTTAGCGGTTGTTCCAGCATCGATGATGCGCTGATTCAGTTCAAATACTCGCTTATTGCGTCCGTTTATAACCTGACGTCCACGGGTATTATTAATATCTTCTTTAGAGACCATTTTCTCTGGGTAAAGATAGTATTGCAGATAGGTGTTCGGCAGGTACTCTGGGTTATCTTGCAATAGCACTCTCATGTTTTGGAAAGTGGCTTGCCAAGAAGGGTCGTCTACAATTTCAGGGTCTACCGCAGTAATACCTTTATTAAGGATGATGTTTTTGATTTCATCCGTCAGATCTTGACCTTGTTTGTTCTTAATTTTGCTAAACCAGCCATAGTGATTAAGACCAAAATACTCAGGAACCAAATCCCAGAATTCGCAACCCAATATTTGTGCGTAGCTGACCATAATCGCCGCAGGCATATCGCAGATATTTAAAATGCGCTTATCCTCTGGAAACTCTCGGTTAAGTGCTTCGGCAACAATGGCCGCTGGATTAGTGTAATTTAGAATCCAAGCTTCTTTACTGTAAGCACGGATTTCATCAACCAGTTCAATCATGTCACCAATAGAACGCAAACCATAAGCCATTCCACCTGCACCACACGTCTCCTGACCTACACAACCATGAGCTAGTGGAATTTGTTCATCCCGCTCACGAGCCTCTAAGCCACCAGTACGGATCTGAATAAAGAAAAAGTCCGAATTAGCGAAAGCGAGTTTTTTATCTGTGGTGTAAATAAACTCTTCTACTTCTGGGTACTTCTCGCGAAAAAGTATCTCTGTCGCTTTAGCATTCGACTCTTGGCGTTCTGCATCAATATCATAAAAAACCACTCTTTTTAGCGGAAAGGTCTCTTTCTCTGCTATTAGGCTGTTCATCATCCCCAATGTATAAGTGCTGCCAGCACCTACAACAGTTAAATTTTGTTTTTTCATAATCAGTATCACCTCATTTATCAATGACGCAAATGTATCTTAAAAGTATCCTTTATGGAATACATTTAAGATACGTAATGCTCATTTCAGTGATCTAGATCGCTTAACCTCAGAGTAAAAGTATCCTTAATGTATTATCGATTGAAGAATTTGTTATCATGCGGCAAACAATCATGAGGGGATAAAATGAACAAACCGCGTTACCTGCAAATAGCCGAACAGCTCATAGACCAAATCAATAATGGAGAGCTTGCCGCTGGTTCTATATTGCCAACAGAAAGCGAACTACAAGAAAGGTTTGGTGTGAGCCGAGTAACCATTAGAAAGTCGATGAAACTACTGGTTGATAAAGATTTGCTGTTCAGGAAGCGAGGCAGCGGGACGTATGTAAAACCACCAAAAGCGACCCATAACGCCATTCAACTTAGTGGTTTTGTTGAAGAAGTGTCTAAACAAGGAAAAACCCCAAGTTCAAAGATAATCACGTTTGAAGTCATTGAGAGTGATGCCATTATTGCGGAAAAACTGCACCTTTTAGAAGGTGACGAAGTGTACTCTATCCGTAGATTAAGGCTAATTGATGACGAACCTGAGATTCTTGAGCACACCTATTTACCAGTTAATATGTTTCCAGATCTTAGTATTGGTGCAATGCGCAGCTCTAAATATGAGTACATTGAGAACACCAAAGGGCTTAAAATCAAGCTTTCTCGTCAAACTGCTAAGCCTGAAATCTTAACCAATCCAATCGCAAAAGAACTAAATGTTGCAGAGAAATACCCAGTCATTCGCGTCGACTCTGTCGGTGAATTGGATGATGGCAGAGCATTTGAGTACTCAATACACTACTTTAGACTAAACCAATACAGCTTTGATTATGTTGCCTATAGAGAGCTAAGTTGATTGCCGGATGACAACCAAATAGGCATTAAGAGAAAAATATACAAGGTCGCGTTCAATGAACATAACAACATTCTCAAACATAGTCGGTGTATCAGCGTACACGCTTCGATATTACGAAAAAATCGGTCTGTTAAAAAACATACATCGTTCCACTAGCGGCCATCGATTCTATACACAAAATGATGTTGAATGGGTTGGGTTTATTGTCCGTTTAAAAAATACCGGAATGGATCTTGAAAGAATTCAACAGTATGCAGATTTAAGAGAATTAGGAGACCGTACTTTGCAGCAAAGGAAAGATCTTTTGGAGCAGCATCGTATAAAATTAAAATCAAACATCGAATCACAGCTCACTCACCTAACAGCACTTGATGAAAAGATTGTCTTCTATGAAGAAAAAATATCCTCTTGACTTAGAGTTAACTCTAACTAGTAACCTTCTGTAACCAAACATACAAAGGGTTAGAAAATGAGCAATACAAGATACGAAAGAGGCCTCAAGAAACTAGGTCAAATTGATGGCGAAGCCGGACACAAAGTAATAGAAAGTCTTAAAGATGTTTGCCCTGATTTGGCAAAGTTTACCGTTGAATACCCATTTGGGGATATCTACAGCCGTGCTGGACTAGATTTAAAATCTCGTGAAATCGCGACAGTAGCGGCATTGACCGCTTTAGCAAACTGCCAACCACAACTTAAAGTACACTTACATGCTGCACTAAATGTTGGTTGTACCGAAGAGGAGATAAAAGAGATAGTTCTTCAAATGTCTGTTTACGCTGGTTTTCCCGCTGCGTTAAACGGTATGTTCGCAGTAAAAGAAGTATTAGCAGAGCGCGCAAACAACCAAGAGTCTTAATTTCAATACCTCTAGTCATTAGAACAATGAGTTAGGCAACCTGCTCCTAGCTCATTACTCTAAATTTGGAAACTATCTACAGAGACTATCTATAAACGCCTTAACCCTACTTCCATCAAAGCCATCCATAAACATCTGTTTTCTCTATTATCAGTGAATCACCTAAAACTATCGGCTATGTCGATAGGAAAAATTGAAGTCAAAGAGCTCCAGAATTCCGACTTAAGCGTCGTTTAGAACAGATTGCCCTTAAAGCAATGTAAACATTTAACATTGCGACTACACTATAAAGGTCCATTAATTCATGGAGTTTCGGGCTTAATAAGCTCATAAATGTAACGTTATTGTTATAAAACTCAGTTGCCTTTCATCGTTTAAAAGGTTAGTTTTATTAGCATTCACTAAGGCTATATGGTGAGCTATATGGTACGAACACTTAATTTATTGTTTACACTCTTTTTTAGCAGTCTGGTGTTTTCTGAAGAGTCTTTGACCTTATACGTTGTAAATTATCCTCCTTATATGATTGTTAATGCTGACAATGAAATATCAGGAATGGATGTTGACGTTGTCTCTGCGGCCTTTCAAGAAAGCGGACAGTCTGTGGTATTTGAGGTGCTGCCTTGGAAACGTCAGATGAAACTGATGCAAGTCGGCGAAATAGTTGGCGGCCTGTCATGCAGTAAACGAGAGGGACGCGAAAAATACATGCTCTTTAGTGATTCTATCAGTACGACTCAGCAAACGGCGATCAGCCGAAAAGGCACCAATACCGATCAAATTACCAAGCTCTCCGACTTAAAAAACTATAGCGTCACCACCATTTCTGGTTGGGGAACAGAAAATCAATTAAATGATAACGGTATTGCCTATGTCCCTTCTAAAGATATGCGTTCTGCATTGGTGAGTGTGCTTCATCGTGGCGTAGACGTTTTTTACAGCTCAGAGATCCCAACAATGCACATTGCAAAAAAAATGAATGCACAAGATGAGCTGAAAGTTACCTACTTAGACGATGTACCCGCCAATAAACTTCATTTATGTCTTAGTCAGTTTTACCCCAATAATGATGAGGTTGTCGCCTCGTTCAATCGTGGACTAAACATAATCATGCAGAATGGAAAATACCAAGAAATACAAAGAAAATATTTTTAGAATGCAGTAGATAAGTAGGCGTATATGAAACTGAGTATTTCCATAAAACAGACTGTGTATATTTTTATCGCATCGATGCTTTGTGGTGGTATATCTTCTCTGGTTAACGTTTATCTTCTGTTACAAAAAGATAGAGTTGAACAAGCGAAAAGTATTGCTCGTTCCGTTGACTTACATAGAGATACACTCAGTAGTGCGGTTTACACCTTAGACGAAAAACAAACAGATGGAATATTAACCTCACTGATACGGCAACCATTGATAAAACGAGCAGCGTTTTATGATGATTTCGATGATGTTCTAGGGGATAAAACTCGCCCAGAAACCTTTACCATGTCCACCCACCTTCAAGTCGCCTCCTATTTTGCTGATATACCTTCACAACAGTCTTTTGAGATCGGTGTCAACTCAAGAGATCGGCACGCCACTTTAGACATTTATATTGATGAATCGGTATTAGCCAAAGAACTGGTTGGGGCATTGCAGACCAACATTACTATTTCGCTGGCTTTCACATTGTTGCTGGCAACGATTCTCGTGATGTTGAGTTACGTTTACGTCTCTAAACCGGTGATGAGAATTGCTCAATGGGTGACAAATTTAGGCACCAGTAAAAACATCTTCCCACTGCCCTACACCAAAGAAGATGAACTAGGGGTTTTGGTTGAACAGTTCAGCAAAGAGTGGCAAGCAAATCAGACAGCGTCAAAAGAACTGACCAAAATGTTGGAGAGCCTTAAACAGAGTGAACGCTTTTCTCGTCTATTGATGGAAAACTCCAGTGACGCAATGTTCCTTTGCCACCCGGGAACGCATGTTCATCTCGTCAATAATTTAGCAGAACAACTGGTTGGAGAGAGCTTCGACCAGCTCAAAGGGAGAAGCTTAGCTGAATTTAGTTTGAACTATACCGTTAGCGATATGGAAGAGCTGTTTCAAAAAATCGCCGTTCATACTGTCTACAGCTTTGATGATGCCTTTGAAAAAACCGTGGAAGGAGAACGCATCAATGTGCACTTAGATTGCCGAGCGACACACATTGACGTCGACGGTAACGAGTTTGTGATGGTCAATGCTAGGGATGTAACTGAAAGAGTGAATGCACAAAGAAAGATTCATGAGCTAGCCTACTATGATGCGCTAACACACTTAGCCAATCGCAGTCTTTTCTCTCAACAGATCGAAGAGTTAATCATAGAACATAATACCAATCACCAATATGGCGCATTGATTTACTTTGATTTAGACCAGTTTAAAAAGATCAATGACTCTCTTGGGCACTTTGTCGGTGACCGCGTATTGATAGAGGTAGCATCGCGCACCAGAGAAGTATTTTCCACCAAGGCGGTGTGTGGCCGATTGGGCGGCGATGAGTTTGTTATTGCCCTACCAAATCTCGCCGATAATCTTGATTATGCAGCAGAGAAAGCGATGTTGCTGTCAAACTCCCTGTTGTCTTGTCTCTCTGAGCCTTTAGAAGTTGATGATATTACTCTGCATGCCACCGCCAGTATTGGCATTGCCTTTTTCCCTGATGAGAATGTCGATGCTAACGAGCTAATTCGACGAGCAGATACCGCGATGTACAAAGCCAAGTCACTGGGCAGAAACGGCGTACAGTTCTTTGAGCGAGAAATGCAATACGCCGCCCAGCATTTGCTTGAACTCGAAGAAGGCATTTATGAAGCACTGGCTCAAAACCAGTTTGAAGTTTGGGTTCAACCTCAAATAGGCAATAACAACAACCTGTTGAGAGGGGAGATACTTGTTCGATGGAATAACCCTAAACATGGCTTGGTTATGCCCGGTTTTTTCATTCCTCATGCTGAAGAGAGTGGGCTCATTATCGATATCGATAAATGGGTGCTTGAAGAGAGTATGACTCTCTTAACCAAATGGCGCGAAGAGGGTTGTTTAAGTCAGTTTGGAAATCTGGCTGTGAATGTTAGTCCTGCGTTTTTTCTGCAAGTAGATTTTGTCGCCTACATTACCAACTTACTCAATAAGTATGATATTCCCGGCCACTTTATTGTTCTGGAGATAACAGAAAACCTGTTGTTAAATAATTTTGAACTCGCTAAAAACAAGATGCTTCAGTTAAAAGCAAAAGGGATAGCATTTTCTATCGACGATTTTGGTACCGGTTATTCCTCGCTAAAATACCTAAAAGAGCTTCCTCTTGATGAGCTAAAAATTGACCGTTCTTTTGTGGAAGGCCTCACCGACGGCTCGGATACGACGCCACTGATAAAAGTCATACTGACGATGGCCAAAAGCTTAGACTTGGATGTCATTGCCGAAGGGGTTGAGACTCGCGCTCAACTGGATTCACTTATTAACCTAGGTTGCGAGAACTTTCAAGGCTACTATCTTGGCTACCCCGTTCCTAGCGATGATTTTATAAAAGAAGGCATATCACCTCAAAAACGAAGCCGTTAAACGTTCAAAAGATAATGGGTGAAATGTTCTGGTTGTCGAACGTAAGCCCCTATAAATCTGAATACTGCAGCGTATTAGCAAATGATCGGCAGTTCCATTTCAACCCTGTGCATGTTTGGTCCCCACCCATTCTCCACTTCAGATAACACGACTGCACCATGCTTTTCAAAAAATTGGTATGCTTTATGACTAGTAGAAATCACCATTACCTTTGCTTTTAAATCAATAGCTTGTGACAACACATGGCCCATGATGAAAGAACCAATACCGTGACACTGTTTATCAGGACTTAGTAATATCCAGTCCAGTTTTACTCTACCGTTGTTTTCAGAAAACAGACCAAATGCGCCGATTATTTCCTTATCAAGCTGACATACTAGGTAACCATCCATAACCTGAGCAAGGAACTCCTCATAATCCTTTCTCTCGTTGACAGCAAAATATTCAGGGCAGTTTTTATCAAAAAGTGAAAGGCATTCATCTTCATCACTCATTAAATATTGTCGAAATGATATGTTCATAAAATCCCTTAATTATTAATATCTATTTAGCAAAAATAACAAGGGAACAATATTCCCCTTTATTAATTTTCATTCTGAGTTAGATCGTATCTCTATTTCTGGTTCACTCTCTCCTACACTGTTATTATTATCTCCACTTTCATACACAACTTCATAATACATGCCTGCTGAATCGAATGATTTCTTTAACGCCTCTATATTATGGTAATGTGTCATCACCCTACCCGATGGGAAATATAATTTTATTTTCATTTTAATCACCAAAGTTAGTTAATAAATAACAAATATAATTACTGAAGGTAATTTTTATACACAATTCGTCTATACATATAAGGGAGAGTATAAATCAGTTTTTAACCAGAAACCTGCACATAGGAGCAAAGATCAACCCGCTCGGCTACCGTTAAGTATTGCTGTTTCAGGAATCGCTAAGCATGGTACTAACTTGTCTGCATAACCGATATCAAACACCATGCCTTGGGAGGTTTCTCCAGCCATTTTTCGTTCTGGCAAATTAACAACAAATAGAGCCTGCTTGCCTTTAATTTCATAAGGGTCATTTCTTTCTCGTTTTATCCCAGATAAAATACTTCTTTGATGGTCACCAAAATCAACTATTAACTTCATTAATTTATCTGACTTATTTACGTCCAATACATCTATAATAGTGCCGACTCTAACATCTATTTTATCCAAATCATCAATTGTAATTAGCGGTTTAATCTCTGCTTGTTTCATATTTTCACCTGACTTTTTAACTGCTTCATTCATTATTCACAAGATAACAGTTTTTTTCTGGTGTTCAATTTACAAATATGCGAACCTAGCATTCCATTTGATCATGTGAAAAACGATGACCCCTTACCCTGACTTACCTCATACTCATAATAATTTGAAAGCGTTCGAATCTGTGGCGAGACTAATGAGCTTTACACAGGCAGCACTGGAACTGAATATCACCCAAAGTGCGATAAGTCGGCAAGTAAAGCAGCTAGAAACTGAATTAAACCACACTCTTATTATACGAAAACATAGGCATATCGAGTTAACAGCAAAGGGAGAAGCACTTTATAGTGCTTTAAAGGTTAACTATAAAGAACTTCAATCTGTATTTTCTTCATGGAATCAAAGTGAAACAAAAAAGGTAACGATTAAAGCGGTATTGGGTTTTGCCAATCGAGTGTTAATACCAAAATTAAAGCAGCTCAATGATAACTATCCTGAATATGAGTTTATCGTAATTCCGTCGGTTGATGAAAACGAACAATTAGCGGGTGACGATTTTGATTTGCTGGTATTCAACTCTAGAATCGGAGAGCAGTACACTGACAAGGAAGAGATCACATTTCTCAGAGAAGAGTACATGGCACCCGTATTCTCTCCAATATTAATCAAAAAAATGACTAATGAATCTCTTCTTAGCATGCCAAGATTACACGCTAGTAAAGATCATCATGACTGGAAAGAGTGGCTATTGAAGGAAAATATTCAAGATACCGCTAAGTCTAAAAATACCTCTTTTTATTCCTTAGATCTTGCGCTCAATGCTTGTGTGTCGGGAGTTGGAGCGACTATTGCTGATTTACTGCTGGTTCTTCCTGAGCTGGAAGATGGCACGTTACTATCTCCAAAAGAGTATCAAGCTCATAAAAGTGATTGGAAATATTTTTGTTACGCAAAGACGCAAACTCCAATTATAAAAGAGATAGTTAACTGGTTAGAAAACGAAACCAAAAACGACATAGAAAAATTTGAATCCCTATAATGCTAATCAGCATGCAGACTAGAATATTGATTACTGTGGCATAGAAGCCATGATTGGACAATGATCAGACAGCATTGTGTCATCACTGTCTTCTATACCATCACCGTTTTTGTCGACATAGTGAATCATCGATACCTTAAGCCTATCGAAACTCGAAATAATATGATCTATACCCTGACTTGAAGAGTATCTCTGAACACAGCTATTGAAAATACTCGTGTGGGCAGTAATGTCTCTTTTCATAACAGCATTATTGAGAAAATAATCGTTTTGGCCAAATTTATGGTTAAAGTCACCTAACATTACCAACTCTTTTGATTTGGGTTGCGTATTAACCCATTTTGTTAGTGCATCAAACTGCTCTTTTTTAACATCGCAACCTTTGCCGTTAGACAGCACATCGCCACTATGACACGCAGACTTTAAATGCACATTCATTAGTGTTGCTTTTGGTAACTGAATAACTAAACCGTACCGTAAAGAGCTGTCACCAGCTAAATCTAACTTGGTAAGATTTTCTGATGGATTGTAGTTATAGTTAACGGACTTTTTAATGGCGTAAGCTACTCGTTGTTGAGTGGTTTTGTTTTTTTTATTGTCTCGGCAATCGTATATTTCACCGGTTCGTGGGCTCACAATGAAATCATAGATATCAGTATCAAACACTCTTGCCAAAGCTTGTGCTGATTCAACTTCTTGCAACGCGTAGATGTCTGCATCCATTAATTTAGCGAACTCAGACAATCTTTCATAATCCGCATTGGTTCTTGGAGCGCAACTTGTATTACTCTTCGCAGTTAAAAACTCTACATTCCACGTAACAATTTTTAGCGAACTGGCGAAAGCACTGCTACTTACTAGAATGAGAGCAAAAAGAGTCCCTAATTTTTTTAGTGTCATAACGCCTCTCACGTTTTGTGAACTTGATTACCAACAGGTCGCTACTAATAATAGCCTAAATTACAGAAGTGGCATTCTGCGATGACATAATTTCAACCAATTGGGAGAGACACTTTTTATCTAATACTGGATGAGGCTCAATACCGGTAACCAGTACTATTTCGACCGCAGGCAGTGGCGGCATGTTATCGAGAATTTTAAGGTCATCGCTTACACTAATACTTCCCATTGCACCTACGGACAATTTCGAACGCACAATAGCGCGTTGCGCTGAAGCAGTATTACAGCAGGCCAACAACTGAAACGATATTCCTCGTTTTGTTAATCCATCAACAGCTGCGGCATGGTACTTACAGTCAGTTTGAAACAAGGTGATCGGCAGTGGTTGAGAGTTGTCTATTTCAAATTCAGGATGACTAATCCATACACCTTGGTCATTGGCTAACCAGTGACCTTCTTCGCTACCCGGTGCGCGTGTAATAATAGCGGCATCCAATTTACCGTGATCAAGCATATCTCTTAGATTAATGCTTGGCTCACTGATCACTTGAATTGAACAGGTAGGGTTAGCTTGCTGAAGGACGGAAATAACTTTGGCTAAGATGTTGTCGTTGTAATCTTCAGGGCAACCTAAACGTAAAGGGCGTTTGTTTTCATATCGTTTCACTTGATTAACAGCATGATTGTGCAAGCCGATTAACTGTTCGGCATGAGAACGTAGCGCCAATCCTGCTTCACTTAGGACAAGATTTCGCCCCTCTTTTTCAAACAAACTGACACAGAGTTCATCTTCAAGTTTTCGCATCTGGGCGCTAAACGCAGACTGAGTTCGATTAATTTGCTTGGAGGCACGAGTAAAACTGCCTGTTTCAACAAAAGCCAGAAAGCTACGTAGCGCTTCGATATCCATATCCAATTCCATCCATCGTTTTTGTTGAAGTAATCCATCAAAACTATCCATTAGTCGAACAGAAAACTATCAGATATTGTAAATTCACAATTTAATGACTTTTAAGCTAATGACTTACTCTTAAATAACTTACTACTATTTAAACCGCATGGAGGCTTCAATGCAATTGTTTATCGGCAACCAAAACTACTCAAGCTGGTCACTTCGCGCCTGGTTGATCTTTTCTCAATTCGATTTAGATATCGAAGTGTTCAAGCTAAAGCTATTCACTAAAGATTTTTACCAAACATTAGAGAAGATAACACCCACCGCAAAAGTACCCACCCTAGTGGATGATGATGTCACCGTGTGGGATTCACTAGCAATTTTGGAATACGTAAATGAGCAACACTTGCAAGGAAAAGCATGGCCCGTGAGTGCCCCAAAAAGAGCGAAAGCTCGTGCCATTGCCGCCGAAATGCACTCAGGCTTTTTCGATTTAAGAAATGAGTTGCCAATGAACATTCGTGCTCGCAGAAAAGTTGAACTTAGCGACGGAGCGCTAAAGGATATAGCCCGTATCGACACCATTTGGTCAGAGCAAATGAAACAGTACCAAGATGGCTGGCTGTTCGGTCAATGGTCCATCGCCGATGCCATGTTTGCACCTGTTGCGCTACGATTTCAAACCTACGGAATTAAACTGTCTGATGGCGCAAAAGCGTATCAACAAAAGGTCTTGGCCAGCACGTCATTGCAACAATGGCTAATAGAGGCTAGCCAAGAAACGGACATTGTTGAAGAGGATGAAGCTGGGGTAAATTTAAATTAGTGGCAAAAAAGGCTTAGTTATTCATCAGCTAAGCCTTTCGCACTGCGCATTTTATCTTACTATTTACTCGGCACAAGCACTTGTAACCGAGCATCATGACAGGCAGTTTCAAATTTAGATGGTAACAAATCATCAGAAATCAAATAATGAAAATCAGTTAAATTACCTATTTTGTAGGTCGCGGCTTGGTTGATATTCCCTTTTTCTACAATTAGGTACTTTCTCATGCTTCGCTCCATTACAAGATTGGCGACATTAGACACCAATATGTCAGAAGCAGTAACACCAAACTTGTCATGCACTCCCGCCGATGAAATAAATACCTTTTGAAAGATCATCGAAGTAAGAACATCGTTAGATACAGAACTGAAAACATCATGAACTGCGTTGTAGTCTCCACCTTGTAATATGGATTTGCAGTTAGGCTTATTTTTGAGAGCTAAAAACACGTTAATTGATGACGTAACACCAGTAAACTTAATTTCATCAGGTATTGAGCCAATAATGTCTGCGTTTAAAACACCATTATCGAAATAAACCACATCATTCACTTCAATAAAGTCAGATACGACCGTTGAAATATAACTGTTTACCTTCGACGGAGGACAAGCATTTACGCTATCTGATGCTTTAACAGGAGTAATATACTGTTGAGGCTCTAACGATTCTTCCTGATCTAACAAAGAATCATGATGAACGATCGGTGTACCACGGCGGATAAATCCACCGTAGTACTCAAGAGGAAATGAATGAGCAGCATTAGAGCTTAAATCACGACGAACCGTCATCTCAGATACTTCTAACAGACGGGCAACTTCTTTTAGATGAATCTTATCACTGTGTTTGAGACACGCTTCAATGCGTCGTAGCCTCTCTAACTGTTTTGTGACCATACTTCTCCATTTTCGAGCTTTTACTGCCGAAGGCGTTTTACTCTTAGTAGTCATCATTTACTGGAGCTTCACCTGTGACAATACTAACACTAGCACTTGCACCAACTCGAGATGCTCCTGCATTAATCATTGCTAGTGCTGTTTCCCTAGTGCGAACACCACCCGATGCCTTCACTCCTATTTCTGAGCCAACTTTATCACGCATTAACGCAATATGCTCCACTGTTGCGCCACCAGTAGAAAAACCTGTTGAGGTTTTCACAAAATCAGCACCTGAATGTTTACTAATGTGACAAAGTTGCGCTATTTGCTCGTTATTAAGTAAGCAAGTTTCAAAAATAACTTTAAGTAAAGTTGATCCACACGCTTGTTTTATAGCGATTATTTCTTTACTAACTCTTTCCCACTCTCCATCCAGAACATTACTAATGTTAACGACCATGTCAATTTCATCGGCGCCTAACATTATGGCATTTTGAGTCTCAAATACTTTCGTTTCAGTGGTATTAGCGCCCAATGGAAAACCGATGACTGTGCAAATCTTAACATCTGTTTCCTCTAGACGCTTAGCGCAATGCTCAACAAAGCCTGGATTCACACACACAGAGAAGAACTTATGCTCACGAGCCTCATTACATAACTCATTGATTTGGCTAACAGTTGCATTAGAAGCTAGTAGCGTATGGTCGATATAATTGTTCATCATAAACCCTTAATTTAATAGATGTGATTATTAATGTTACCTTTATAACAAATAGAGGCTGTCATTTGTTATCATGATAACGTCAAAGTGTGACTACGGACATATTTTTCTAATTTCCTAGTGTTTCTAACATCATTTGAGTGACGAAGATCTCAGAATTAGAGTTATAAAATCGGCTAATGTTAAATTCATAACACGCATAAGGAAAATAAAATGAAAACAATCGCTGTTATCGGCTCTAACATGGTCGATCTCATTTCATACACAGAACGTATGCCTAAAGAAGGTGAAACCTTGGAAGCGCCATCATTCAAAATGGGATGTGGTGGTAAAGGAGCTAACCAAGCTGTCGCAGCAGCTAAAATGGGGGCTGACGTAGTTATGGTTAGTAAAGTTGGTGATGATATGTTTGCCGATAATACCATTCGCAATTTTCAGTCATACGGAATTAACACCCAATATGTTAGCAAAGTACCACAGACATCCAGTGGCGTTGCTCCTATATTTGTTAACCCATCATCTCAAAACTCGATTCTTATTATTAAGGGTGCCAATGAATTCCTACAACCGGCAGATATAGATAAAGCCGAAAGCACACTAATTGAGTGCAGCTTAATTGTTCTTCAATTAGAAGTGCCATTAAAAACCGTCTACGCTGCGATCGAATTTGGTAACAAGCATAATATCCCAGTGCTATTAAACCCTGCACCAGCAGTAGCGGAACTAGAGATTGAATACGCTTGCCGCTGTGACTTCTTTATTCCAAACGAAACCGAGCTAGAAATACTGGTTAATAAACCCGTAGAAACTGTTGAGCAAATTAAGGAAGCAGCAAAGATTCTATTAAACAAGGGACTTAACAATATCATCGTAACCATGGGTGAAAAAGGGGCCCTTTGGTTAGATAAAAATGGTAAAGAAGCTTATATAGAACCTACCAAAGTAAATGCGATCGATACCAGTGGTGCTGGTGATGCATTTATTGGTTGCTTCTCCCATTACTTTATACAAACAGGCGACGTGCAAGCATCTTTAGAAAAAGCATCTCTTTTTGCGGCTTTCAGTGTCACAGAGAAAGGGACTCAGTTCTCTTACCCAAGCATTGAGCAGTTTGAAGAATTCGAAAAAAAACACACTAAATAACCTAACGCTCTGACTCTACAAATAAAGTTGGCTCATTAACTTAAATGAGCCACAGATAACTAATACTTAAAGGAACCCTACAATGATAAAACATAATGCGACCCAAGGCCCAGATGGCTATTTAGATAAAACACCAATATTCCAGTTTATTTTGCTGTCTTGTCTATTTCCTTTATGGGGCTGCGCAGCTGCGCTGAATGATATACTAATTACTCAATTTAAATCTGTTTTTGAATTATCTAACTTTGCCAGTGCTTTGGTACAAAGTGCTTTCTATGGCGGTTACTTCCTTATTGCAATTCCAGCTTCGATAGTTATAAAAAAGTCATCTTATAAAATGGCAATCATGATTGGATTATCACTTTACATCTTTGGCTGTGCTGCGTTCTTCCCTGCTTCTCATATGGCGACGTACACCATGTTCTTAGCATCAATTTTTGCGATTGCCGTTGGTTTGTCATTCTTAGAAACAGCAGCAAACACCTACTCATCAATGCTCGGTCCAAGATCCCACGCAACATTGCGTCTAAACATCAGTCAAACTTTCTACCCAGTGGGTGCCATCGCTGGTATCTTGCTTGGTAAGTATCTAATTTTCCAAGACGGAGCTAGCTTAGAGTCACAAATGGCAACTATGTCTATTGAGCAAGTTCACGCGTTCCGTTTAGAAATGCTAGAGCACACGCTTAAACCATACAAGTACATCATCTTTATCCTTGTTGGTGTACTCGCTCTATTTATGATGACGCAATATCCTAAGTGTAAAGTTGCTCAGCAAAGTAATAAGCAAGCACCATCTATCGGTAGCACATTGAAATACCTATCAACTAACTCTCGCTTCAAAAAGGGCATCATTGCGCAGTTCTTATATGTTGGTATGCAAGTAGCGGTGTGGTCTTTTACTATTCGACTTGCTTTGGAAATGGCCGATATTAACGAACGTGCAGCATCAAACTATATGGTGTATTCATTTGTTTGTTTCTTCATAGGTAAGTTTATTGCCAATATCTTAATGACGAAATTTTCAGCAGAAAAAGTACTGATCGCCTACTCAATTGTTGGTATGGCCTTCTTAGCTTATGTTTCTTTAGTGCCTGACTTTAGCTCTGTATATGTGGCTGTTGGTGTAAGTGTTCTATTTGGTCCTTGTTGGGCAACAATTTACGCTGGTACGTTAGACACAGTAGATAATGAGTACACGGAAACAGCAGGTGCGGTAATTGTAATGGCGATTGTTGGTGCCGCTGTTGTTCCTGCCATTCAAGGTTTTGTTGCTGACGTAGTTGGTATGCAGCTATCGTTTTTAGTTAACTTTGTCTGCTTTGGCTATGTTGGATACTATTTCTTAGGTGAGATGAAAAACAAAAACCAAATCAGCGACCAACCTGAACTAACCGAACAAACTAATTAATGAATACAAAAGCCACTATATAGTGGCTTTTACTCTATAGGAGTTCATACTATGTATACACTACCGCTAAACAAAGCCCTGTTTAACTCAAATGAAACGGTCTTTATTCAGTCAGAGCACTTCACTGTCTGCGGCTTTAAATATAATTCAGGTATTGAAGCGCTAAAAATTAAGAACTCAAAAGGTCATTTGGTTCTTCTCCCATATATGGGACAAATGATTTGGGATGCGTATTTTCTAGGTGAAGATCTTTGCATGGAAAACATGTTTACAGAGCCAAAGCCAAGTAAGGAAGTCATTAGTACATATGGCTGCTTTGCTTATCATTCCGGGCTTATTCGTAACGGTTGTCCAAGCCCAGAGGATGACCACCCTCTTCATGGTGAAATGCCTTGCGCTACTATGAGTAAGTCGTGGTTAGAAATTACGGAAAACAGCATTACAATTAAAGGTGAGTATGAATACGTCATGGGTTTTGGCGACCATTACCTTGCGACTCCGTCAGTAACGCTAGAGAAAGACGCATCGCTATTTGATATAAAAATGAAGGTGCAAAACTTAGCATCAGTTCCCATGCCACTTCAATATATGTGCCATATGAACACCGCTTATTTCCCAGAAGCAAAGATGACTCAGAACATTCCTGACAGCGTTGTGGAATTGCGTGAAACCATTCCCGGACACGTAAAACCAACTCCGCAATGGCTTGATTTCAATGAAGCATTAAAGTCGCAAGACACGCCAATCCAGACACTTTCAACTCCAGACATGTACGATCCTGAGATTGTCTATTTTATGGATAACTTGTCTCAGTACACTGACAAAGCGCGATTTGAAATGAAAATCAGTAATGGAAAAACACTGATTACTGAGTTTGATACCTCAGCATTAAACTATGCCACTCGCTGGATACTATACAATGGTGATCAGAAAGTTGGAGCTTATGTACTGCCTGCTACATGTCGTCCAGAAGGTTACTTAGCTGCAGAAAGAAATGGCACTTTAATACAGCTACAGCCCAAAGACGTAAGAGAGTTTGTAGTGAAAACTGGTATTAGTGCATAACCATTGCGGTAAAAAATATCCACTGTGCTGACCTCATTTTCAGATTCTTTAAGAGGTTTAGCGCAGTGTTTCATTCACTATTCTATAAACCTTCTCAGCTTCTTTAAGACTAGCTATTAGATGCCTTCTTCACGACAACAAAGTAGCTAGACGCTCCGCTGTATATCTCTTCATCTGTCACTTTATGGAAATCTTCATTTGCTATTAAATCGTCCAGATCAGATCTCTTGTACCTTCTTATTGGTATAGGGATTACGCCAAATTTCGATAACAAACTAACCAAATACATCTGCATGCTTACCATAAAAGATTTTTTTCCGCCCAAGCAAGGCGTAGTCGAAATAAATAGCCCATCAGGTTTTAACAGTTCATGTATTCTTTGAATAGCATCATCAGGGTTGTCAATTGTGTGCAGCATATTAAACGCAAGGATTACATCGAACGATTCAGCCTTGTATTGTTTATCAAAGATAGTTGTGTGAGAAAAATGTATATTTTCAATCATTCTATTCGCTGCTTTATTCTTCGCAAATTCAATCATTTCAGACGAGATATCAATAGCATGAATTTCTTTTACCTGACTTGCGAGCTCACAAGATGTTGTACCTGTTCCACATCCGTAGTCCAAAACAACATGGTTAGCATTAAGATAATTTTTACTATTTTCTCTCGTTTTATTATGAATATATTCAAAACGCTGTTCAGATTTATCATAGTCTTTTGACGTCTTATCCCAAAAACTTTCTGCTTTATTCATAACTTACCTTTATCAACTATTGATCGCTCGTTAGCACCACAGGTATCGATACAATCATATGAAATACAATCACTGAATAATCAACATTGTATCAATGCTATTATGGATAGATACGGACAAAAATGCATAATTGGTATTCATATGAGAATAGATTGGAAAGCGATAGACTTTGACTGGAATCACGCTAGAGCTTTTTTAGTCACTGCTGAATTAGGCTCATTATCCGCAGCGGCTAAAGCTCTAAACAGCTCCCAACCTACGTTAAGCAGACAAGTTCACGCGCTGGAAAAACAACTTAAAGTCGCTCTATTTGAGCGTGTTGGCAAAGGGTTAGAATTAACACCTAGCGGCATTGAGTTGATTGAGTGTGTAAAAAATATGGGGGATGCAGCCTCTCATTTATCTCTAATTGCCTCAGGAAAATCAGAATCGCTAGAAGGGGCGGTCTGTATTAGTGCATCCGAAGTCATGGCAGTCTATGAGTTACCTGCTCTGATTTCAAAATTAAGAATTATCGAACCAAAAATCACCATTGAATTGGTTGCATCCAACTCAAGCAGTGACTTAAAAAGAAGAGAGGCTGATATCGCGCTAAGATCTTACCGGCCGACTCAGCCAGATTTAATTGCTAAAAAAATAAGAAATGATGATTTCTTTCTTTACGCTAGCACTCACTACCTTGAATCGATGGGAAACCCTGGTTCTGTTGCTGATTTTAATCACGTCGATTTTATCGGTGCTCCTGAATCTCACCAAATTATTTCTATGTTAAATCATCGCGGTCTACAACTGACATTAGACAACTTTCCTGTTACCACCGCAAATCATACCGCTTATTGGGAACTAGTTAAGCAAGGAGTAGGCGTTGGATTCATTCAAGACAACTTAGTTAAAGCAGAAGATCAGGTCAAAAAGGTATTACCAGAGTTAGGAGCATTCTCAAGTGAACTTTGGTTGGTGACTCATCGTGAGCTCAGAACAAATAGACGAATCCAATACGTGTTTGATTTTTTGAGTAATGAACTGTCACAACACAAATAACGGCGCTTCGTTATTAAGCAGAATCCACTTTTTCACTTGAAACGATGATGTTGTATAGGCTCCACATCCGCACATTCACATCTTGTAACAATCTTAACGGTTTGCGCAAACTCCTTTGAATGCCCTCTGACATTGCGCAGATACAATGCCGCTATTGATGTTATGAGGAAAACCAAAAATGAAAAAATTTAAACGTATTGCTATTGCTGCTGCTGTCTCTTTGCCAGTATTAGTCGGCTGTGTAAACCCAAATACCAGCGACGATCCAAATGCTGCAACGAAACAGGGAGCCGCGGGTGGAGCCTTACTTGGACTGACTATGGGAGCATTAACTGGTGATGCTGAACTGGCAATGAAAGGGGCGATTGCCGGTGGTGTTGCTGGGGGCGTTGCAGGCGCGGGAGCGGATATCAATAATAACCGAGAAAATATTCGCCATGACAGCCGAAACGTTGCGATTTCTGGTGTAGGAAGCTCTTCTGCCGAAGCTTCTCCCCAAGTATGGGCAGAGATTGACCGATTCATTGGCAACTGGAATGTGAATATTCAAAACGTCGACATTGAGTCCGAGTTTACTGAGCTACAGGCAACAGGCTCTCTTACCTCTATTTCCGATGCCGAAGTGACCATTACCACCGCAGAAAACAAACTATTGGATGCTAAGTTCTCTTATGATGCAAAAGATGGATACGGCTTAAAGGTCACTAACGAAGCGACCGCCACATCTATCTCTTTCTCTGGTGAAAAACAGGGTGACTCTCAACGTTACCACTTCTACCCAAACAGCACAGATAATGAAGTTTATGCTGGTATCCCTGCTTCAGATACACGAATTGAACTTGGACTGATTAGCGCCAACATCTGGGTTATTGATTCTTATGCCTTTATTAATGGCGAAGAAAAGAAGGTGCAAACGTTCCGATTCACCAAACAGTCTTAGCCACACGCCAAGCTAGAACTCATTCAAACATGGTTAATGAAAGTCATACTCTACGCGATGTCTCTTCATTAACCATATTTTCACGTCAGAACACACATAGAGTGGCTAGACACACGTAAGCTGCGAGCGAGTAACTATCACTCTACCTTTACGCTGTATGAGCTAACCATTTGCACGGTTCGAAGCTCATGTTAGAAAACTCTGCCGTGAACGAAGACTTCATTGGGCTACATGCATATAGGCCAAATTTCACGGTGTTTGTCGCTGGCATAGGTGGGTTACACTGGCCCATTTCAGCAGTTGTCTCGCCAAGACTATGTAGATGGAAAATACGCATTTGTTTAAAGGTAACGCCATCCAATGAAGACTCAATCAAGAAATCTGCACCGCGACGACTTAGGCGATACCAGATATGATCCGGCAGAGGAATGTCGGTAGTTGCCCAATCGGAATAACCAAGGTTCGTTACAACACTTCCCAACCTAGAAAACTGTTCGTTTTCATATTCAATAGATGCCTTGAACCAGTTATTGTTATCGAGATAAATGATCAATCCACACTGATCAAACATAGATTGATACTCAAATGTTACCTTTGCGGTAAAAGTAAAGTTCTCACTCGACTCCAGTTGTAGTGCAGGAGCATTGTCATTTCTAAAACCATAATAAGAGCGTTGCCAAAAATCTGTTTCCGGATCAGTTGTAATGGAAACAGTATCAGAGGTGACGCTATAACGCTTAGGAGGGTATAGCCATTCGCCTTGAGAAAAATCGATCATAATTTAATCCTTTAATAACTTGATAGCTATGATGTTTTATAGCATACCTATAAATATCAATGCTATGCGCAACATTGCAAACTAGAGTACTATGCTCAACTCTTTTAGACGCATTTTCACATCGCAGCAAAAGGAAACAATATGCTCGTTCTTCGACAGATGGAACAGGAAGAGTACCCGGCATACTGCCAGTATTTTATTGACGATTATAGCCAAGAGATAGTAAAGAACTATGGCCATTCATTAGATACCGCCATTGAGTTAGCGAAAAAGGATCTGTATCGCTGTTTTCCAGACGGATTAGATAGCAAAGAGCATACATTGCTCTGCATTGAAGCCGACATTAACGGTATGCCAAGAGTCATTGGCTACTTATGGCACGCTATCAATATCAAAGCGCATTCAACATTCATCTATGATTTTTATGTCTCAGATGAATATCGTGGACAAGGTTTTGGTAGACAAGCCATTGCCCTGTTAGAAGAGCAGATTGAAGCGGATGGCATTAACGAAATTAAGCTAAGAGTGGCCTATCATAACAGCCGAGCACTTAAGCTTTATCAAGAGTGTGGATTTGTGATAACGGGTTATAACATGTCAAAGCAACTATCTAAAACACCTTAGCTTTCTGCAATGACATATCATCGCACCATAGCCTTGATACATGGTGCGATATAACAAGGCTATGATCTCTACTCGATTAGATTAACGGCTCGCCAATTAATATTAATTATTTTAGTTACGAATGATCATTTGGTCACGTTCTGGGCCTACCGATACCATGATAACTGGCACACCCATTAGCTCTTCGATACGAGTCACATAGTCTTGAGCTGCTTTAGGCAAGCTTTCAAAAGTCCGGCAGTTGGTGATGTCTTCATCCCACCCTTTCATATTTTCATAGACAGGTTTTAGCCCTTCAGTCTGCGGCCATATTGGATTTTCACTGTGTTCACCAGCATATGAGACACAAATCTTCAGCTCGGACAAACCCGACAGGCAATCAATTTTAGTCAGAGCAATCTCCGTTGCCGCCTGAAGTTCAACACCATTTCGGGTTGCGACCGCATCAAAATATCCCATATCCCGTGGACGCCCCGTCACGGCACCATACTCATTGGCGCTTTCGCGGAAATTGTCTTGTTCTTCCATCGCCGTAACTAAGGTGCCTGTCCCAACAGAAGAGCTAAATGATTTTGCAACTGCAATAATGCGCTCTGGACGAAGAGCCGGTAAACCAGAACCGATTCCCGCATAAGCCGCCGTCACATTAGAGGATGTTGTCCAAGGATACTCACCATATACAAGGTCACGTCCTGCGCCTAATTGAGCTTCAAAGAGCAAGCTTGCATCTTGTGATTGCAGCGCCTTAAGTGGCTGTGTCACGTTACAAATAAATGGACGCCACGCTTTTGTCACCTCTAACAGCCATTCCGTCATTTCTGCGGCATTCTGGTTAAAGTCGCACTCTGGATATAAGGCTTTTAGCTGCGGCATTTTCCAATCTAACAAGAACTGTATACGCTGCTCTAAAATCTCAGGTTGGTTCAACCAACCAACTAGAATGCCTTTTTTCATAACGCGGTCGCCGTAAGCAGGCGCAATACCTTGTCGTGTTGAGCCATAAGCCGCATCACCCAAACGTGTTTCTTCTAAGGTATCTTCAAGAGCATGCAGAGGTAGACATAATGTTGCACGATCAGAAATAGACAGCTTAATATCTACATTGGCCGCTTGTAGTTCCGCTATCTCTTCGGTAAGAGCGGCTGGGCTGATCACCATGCCAGGGCCAAGAACTGCAAGACAATCTGGATTAAAAATGCCACTTGGTAACTGGTGCAGTTTAAAAGTGCCAAAATCATTGACTACTGTGTGACCGGCGTTATTTCCGCCTTGAAAACGAATACTTGCAGATGCATCAGAGGCCAAAAAATCCACGATTCGACCCTTACCTTCATCACCCCAATTAGCTCCCACAACAACAATAGACGACATAATTTTTCTCCTGATTAGTGAAGAACACATGCTATTCTCATCGACCAAATAAGAGAAATTAATTATAATTATTGTTCCGATAAGAAACTCATATCAAACTATCGAACGCTAAGTGAATCCCCATGCTTGATATTCATTGGTTAAAAACCTTCGTAACATTGGCTGAATGTAAACATTTTGGAAAAGCGGCCAACGCGCTGCATATGACTCAACCTAATGTCAGCTTGCACTTAAAACAGTTAGAGCAAGCCACAAAAGCAAAGTTAGTTGAGAGAAGTCCTTTTCGGTTAACTCAAGCGGGTGAACGGTTGTTAGAAAGCAGTAAAACAACTTTGCTAGAGTTACAGATCTGTCAGGCTGACATTAATGCCATCAGTGATCTTAGTCGCGGCACATTAACCATTGCAGTTAGCGACATTATCTCCCGTGTCCTATTAATTCGGCCATTTCAGCTATTCAAGGCGCAATATCCGGGAATCGATTTCACTTTATTAAATACCACCTCTTCTCAGGCTTCAGGTTTAGTGAAAAGCGCTCAGGCGGATCTTGGTTTTGTTATCTCTCAAAAACAGAGTGAACCTCTGCACTTTACAGAACTGCAAAAAATTACTTGGTGTGCACTGGGAGATGACTTTGGCGCGTGGCAGAACGATAGCCAAATAGAAGGAGATACCCCCTTAGATAGAGAAGCTGAACAAGAGCTCACCCTTATCTTACTCGGACACGATACACGAACTCGCGATTTTATTGATGATGCCTTGCCAAGCCTTAACTTACCCAATTATAGAGTGATGGAAGTTGGCAGTGTGGATGCTCAAATTGACTGGGCTGAAGCTGGGTTTGGTGTTGCCATCATTCCTGAATTTGCTATCTCAACCAAGCGACATTTACATTCTAAGGTCACTCCATTAACCGATTTCTCTACCACTAGCCTTGGTTATGTCGTGCGACAAAACCAGATTTTGTCTAAAGCGACAAAGCAGTTGCTACATTGGGTTAACGATGAAATCACTCGGGTTCAGCAAAGAAGTAATGACTCAGGTCAGAGTTGAACGCCGTTTTATTTCTATAACCGGGTAAATGTTCGCCTTCCTATGCTTTAGGGGGAATGAGAGGAAAAGAATAACTCTACGTCGCTAATTCAACTTTATTCGTTATAATCACCAACTAATCAATACACTGGTAACTTCGATGACAGCTTCAAACCGAGGCAAAATACTCGCACTCACAGGGATTTTGTTTTTAGCCCTTAACCTCCGGGGACCTTTTACCAGCCTCGCTCCAGTGTTAGCACAAATTATGGAAAGCCTTTCCCTTTCTGCATCCAATGCGGGCGTGCTCACGGCATTACCTTTGTTGTCATTTGCGCTCTTTTCACCGGTGGCCACGAGCATTTCTCGCAAACTAGGATTGTATCCCTGTTTATTACTGGCTCTTCTGACCATTGGTGGCGGTATTGCACTCCGTTCATATGGTTCAGAGGCACCACTATACCTTGGAACTATTTTAATCGGAGCGGGGATCGCAACAGGCAATGTATTGCTTCCGGTCGTTGTTAAAATAAATTTTCCAGCCAGAATATCCGCCGTTACTTCTCTTTATGTATTTACCATGGGAATAGGTGCAGCATTAAGTTCTAGCCTAATGGTTCCCATATCAGCGATAGATTTGGGCAGCGTGACTGGTTGGCAAGCCGCTTTATTGTTTAACTTAATATTTCCCGCTTTAGCTATGTTCATATGGCTACCTGAAGTATTTAGAAGCAACAAAAGAACACAATCAACCAAGCAAAATCATGACAAAGAGACGACTATTGGCCAGTTACTTAAATGCCCGGTCGCTTGGCATGTCACGTTAGGTGTGGGGCTTAATTCGTTTACCTTTTATTCTCTGGCTGGTTGGTTACCCAAAATGTTGAACGACCATGGATACAGTGAAATTGATGCCGGATATACATACGGTTTACTTCAATTTTCAACTATGATTCCTGGGCTATTGCTTTTGCCCATCCTGTCGAGAACAAACAATCAGAGAACTCTTATCACTGTTTGTGCCACATCTGTTGTTATTGCCGTATTAGGACTTGTCACTTTTTCAGAGTACGCACCATTTTGGGTTGTGTTATTTGGATTAGCAAATTGCGCGACATTTATAATCGGTATTTCTTTTGTTGGCTTAAGAACATCAAGCCCCGGGCAAGCAGCCGCGCTTTCCGGACTATCACAAAGCATCGGTTACGCGTTGGCTGCAACAGGACCTTCATTAATTGGTTATTTGTATTCAATCACAGAAAGTTGGGTGATACCGCTACTACTCATCGCGACAGTTGCCGTATTTTGTGCGCTATTTGCAAACCTTGCTGCACGGGATAAAAATATACTCAGCTCCTAAATGGTTGCAGAGTGGCGAATTCTTATATCAAGACGGATAGCAATCGATAGGGCTTTAATACCAACGAAAGTTAGTACCAACAAAAGTGAGACTTTCGGGAAGAATAATCTAGATTGATAAAAAGCGGCATTGGAACTAAAAAAGGCCTGACACTCCGATGGAATATCGAAGTCAAGCCTTTCGAATGCCGAACTTATTATCTATATCTACTCAGTCATTGCACGTGCGACCGCTTCAGCTGCACGGATGCCATCGATACCCGCGGAAAGAATGCCTCCTGCATAACCGGCTCCCTCGCCTGCTGGGTACAAACCCGGGGTATTGATGCTCTGATAATCTTTACCTCGCTTGATACAGATAGGTGAAGACGTACGGGTTTCAACGCCGGTCAACATACCATCGGGTTTTGCGAACCCTTTGATTTTCTTCTCAAACGCAGGAATCGCTTCACGGATTGCTTCAGTAACATACTCTGGCACCACTTTGCTAAGATCAGCAAGCGTCACGCCCGGAGTATAAGATGGCTGAACATCACCAAGTTCTTTACTTGATTTCCCTGCTAAGAAATCGCCGATTAGCTGAGCGGGCGCATGGTAGTTTTCTCCACCTTCTTTAAACGCCAACGCTTCTAGCTTACGTTGCAAATCAATCCCTGCTAATGGATGCCCCGGGTAATCCTCTTCCGGAGAAATCCCGACCACAATGGCGCTGTTAGCATTGCGTTCATGTCGAGAGTATTGGCTCATCCCGTTCGTCACTACGCGTCCCTCTTCTGAAGTCGCTGCAACCACGGTTCCACCAGGACACATACAGAAACTATAAACACTACGTCCATTTTTACAGTGATGAACTAATTTGTAATCAGCTGCGCCCAGTAAAGGGTGTCCGGCATTATCACCAAAGCGGCAGCGATCGATAGCACTCTGCTCATGCTCAATACGAAAGCCCACGGAAAATGGTTTTGCTTCCATATAGACCCCTTGTTCATACAGAGAGCTAAACGTATCACGGGCACTATGACCCACCGCAAGGATTACGTGCTGACTTTTCAGGTACTCACCATTTGACAGGTGCAGCCCTTTAACTTGCTTATCTACCAGATCCAGTTTTTCCACACGCGTGCTAAAGCGGATTTCACCACCCAGCTCGATGATTTTTGCACGCATCTTCTCAATCATGCCCACCAGCTTGAAGGTACCGATATGTGGTTTACTCACATATTGAATCTCTTCTGGCGCTCCTGCTTCAACAAACTCATTAATCACTTTACGACCATAATGGTTTGGATCTTTAATTTGAGTATAAAGTTTACCGTCTGAGAACGTACCTGCCCCACCTTCACCAAATTGTACATTTGATTCAGGATTCAATGGCTGCTTACGCCAAAAACCAAAGGTATCTTTGGTACGTTCACGCACGGCTTTACCACGTTCTAGTACGATGGGCTTAAAGCCCATCTGCGCTAAAATAAGTGCCGAGAACAGGCCGCACGGGCCAAAACCAATCACAACCGGTCGCTCTTCTAACTGTTCTGGTGCCTGCGCAA
Organism: Vibrio sp. MACH09; assembly: GCF_033238805.1. Classification (NCBI taxonomy): domain Bacteria; kingdom Pseudomonadati; phylum Pseudomonadota; class Gammaproteobacteria; order Vibrionales; family Vibrionaceae; genus Vibrio; species Vibrio sp. MACH09. The sequence goes on from NZ_BSFZ01000002.1 coordinate 127,509, forward strand.
CAAACTTATAGCTCATGTCTGGAGTTTGTTTAACTCGATGATCGTCAGCAAATTTTTCAAGCAGTTCTTCAGGCTTGTCTACTTCAACATCAAGGGTATAGATCAGCTGAATATTCTTATTATTACGGGCATCATAGCCACGTTTAAACATAGTAAAGGACAACAGTCGCTCTTTTTTAATTTTCAGTTTTTCTAAGATGGCTTGTTCGAGCGCAAGCTCTTCGTGATCGAGGGGCAGTTTGATGTCTGTTAAACGTAGCATAGATAAATGTCTCTTTTATATGCCGGACGGCCTTTCCGTCAGGGCAGGATAAGATCGAAATACGAAATTATGGCAGGGATTTTACACGATATCACTGACAAAGAAACTTGTGTTTTAAGGGTTATTCTTTAAAATCATGCCCCACTCGATAAATGAAGATATAGCGTTTAAATGACTTTTGTAGTGACCGAGAACTGCATCAAATGCAAGTACTCCGACTGTGTGGCAGTTTGCCCAGTCGACGCCTTTTTTGAAGGCCCCAACTTTTTAGTGATCGATCCAGAAATTTGCATCGATTGCTCATTATGTGTACCAGAATGTGCAGCCGATGCCATTTATCAGGATACGGAAGTGCCTTCTGATCAAGTTGAGTTTATTGAGCTCAACGCCGAACTTTGTAAGATATGGCCCAATATTGTTGAAGTTATACCGCCACCCGAAGATGCGGATGAGTGGAATGGCGTAGAGAACAAACGTCCCTTACTTGAAAGATAGAAATAGCTGAAAAGTAAAAAAGCTGGAAAAACAAATAGAATTTCTCCCCTCAGCACATTAATCAAGATGCAAAAAGGGGAGTGAATTGACTTAAACTACCCTTTAAATCCTTTGCCGACCACATATACCTCACGCGAACGTGGGCGTGAAGCTGCTGGCTTACGAATAATGACTTTATTAAAAGAAGTACGAACATCTTTAACATACTCTTCATAGCCAACGCCTTGGAAAACCTTAGCACAAAAGTTGCCGCCCGGTTTTAGAACATTACGGGCCATATCCAGAGCCAATTCAACCAGGTACATTGAACTGTATTGGTCAGTGGTTTTTACGCCACTCAGGTTGGGGGCCATATCTGAGATCACCACATCAACCCCTTTGCCATCTAGATTTTTCAAAATGCGGTCGTAGACAGCTTCATCGGTAAAATCGCCCTGAATAAAAGTGACTCCCATCAGGCCATCCATATGCAAGATATCAGAAGCGATCACTTTGCCATTGTCCCCAACAATTGGAGCGACAATTTGTGACCAACCACCCGGCGCCGAACCAAGATCCATAGCGATATCTCCCGGCTTAATGAGCTGATCTTTGTCATTAATTTCAATCAGCTTATAGCTCGCTCGCGATCGATAACCATCGGCTTGAGCTTTTTTTACATAAGGGTCGTTAACGTGTTCATCGAGCCATTTCTTACTGGTTTTTGAACGTGCCATAGGTTGTTCGCCATGTTGGTAAAATATTGGGAGCGCTATTGTAATCATGTCCTGTTGTTTTGCCAATATATCCTGACTTCCAATGGTGACATTTTACTACACAAAAGAGTACAATCCCCCGCTACGACTCGGTAACGCACAATATATAAAACTGGACAAAGTATGAAACTGGACAATGCAAAAAAGCTGCATCAAAAAAAATATCGTGAGCAGTTTGGTCACTATTTAGTCGAAGGGGAGCACCTGATCCTCGAACTGGATAAAGCAGCACAGTCTCAGCCCTACCTAAAAGAGACCATTTTATATGTAACTGATGAGTATCAAGCGTGGGCAGAGCAGCTTAATCACTCTTATACGATCACCGTTATCAATAAAAAGCAGATGGCCGGACTGAGTGATACCAAAACGCCACAAGGCATTATCGCCTGCGTCCCTTTACCCGCTCAAGCAGAGAAAACACCTCTGCAAGACGGTGAGCGTTGTATCTACTTACATGAAGTACAAGACCCCGGCAACCTTGGTACTATTTTGCGCAGCCTCGCGTGGTTTGGGCAATTTCGCCTGTTATTAAGTAATAACAGCGTCGATCCCTACAATCCAAAAGTCGTACGTTCAAGCATGGGCGCTATTTTCCACCTGCCTGTTGAACAAGCAGTTGAGCTTAGTGAGTTAAATCAGCGTTTTGAACGTTTTGCCTATCTTGATATGCAGGGTGAAAAGGTTAACTCGCCCGAGTTTGCTGATTATGATTGCTACCTGTTTGGCAATGAAGCTCGTGGCGTTCCTAAGCAAGCTTTAGCTGACTGTAATGCACAGCCTTTTACCATCGCAGGTAGTGGTAAGATCGACTCATTGAACCTTGCCAGCGCCGTTAATATTTGCGCTTATCAGTTATCGATATAAAGGTAACATTACAACGGCTGGTAGGTTAATTTTTCCGGCTTCAGATTATAAGCCTCCCAAAAGGAGGCTAAAATAACCGTTCTACCACCCTTCACTATTTGGGATACGAAAAGTGGCGACTAAGCTGCTGGCTAATATTCTCATCTGCTTTTTCTTACCAAAACAAAGATTACACCCCCATTCTATTGACGAAAGATGAGTCATTAATTTACCATAAAACCATGTAATCAATTGAATTAATTACATAAATATTAATAAGATACGTATACTCAAGTTGGAGATAACCGAAGGTGATATTTCGTAATGCCATTTCTGCTAGTGATTTCGACATCACGGATGGAGAGCTAAAGTTCAAGAAAAAGACTTACTCATTGCAGAGAGTAAAGAAAGTCGATCTGAGGTGCCTGAGCGTGAAAGACAATATGGTCAATGTTGTCAGCTTGGCTTTAATCCTATCCGCGGCAACTTGGGCTTTTGTTCCTGCGTTTGGTTTACCTACTCTCGTACTGACCATGTTGATTGGGATAATTTCGTGGAAGAAATACGAGTTGAGAGCCGAGTATTCAGCAACAGATGAAACCGGAGACTATTGGGTAACAATTGCGAATTGTCGCTCTGAACATGAGCTCGGGATCTTAAAGAAAATGGAACAAGATCTTACTCAATATTTGTGCTTGAATTAGTGAGTTTTAGCTGTAAGTGATTTCTATTAAAGCATCAGTTTAAAGCTCTTTAATTTAGAGACAAAACTGGGCAGCCTTAACGCAAGCGCTGCTATCTGGCTCAAACTTCTCTACCGTTGTGACTAAACTACCAGTGGGAATAGGAATGACTTGGTAGCAATAACTCCTGTGATTAAGAGAACGGCTGTAACGATTTAAAAGCATAAAACATCATTTACTCATTAGTACGTTAACTATATTTCTCAATGCTAAAAACTAAAAATAAGCCCTGTAGATAGAGCTGGTGCAAACGAACTCTCCAAGAATGTAGATGAAGAGTCTAAATAATTAATATCTACTCCTACTCTCCACGCCATATAGTCATTCAATTCGATCACCCATGAAGCAGAAGTACTCACTCCTTCTTGATATAAGTAACGCTTATCCGAAATAATATAATCTCGTTCCCCCCTATATTTGGCTAAACCAACCTCAACCTGTAAAGACATTTTAGGAGAATCTAACAGTAGAAATTGGCCTCCTATTCTGTAGGTTGATATTTGATCTTGATCTACATAGAGAAATTCCGCATTAGTATCAGTATAAGAGACATATAAAGACTCTAACCCCCATACATCACGCAATCCAAATTGTAGCCCATAACCGGATAGACCTGCCCCTATATAAGGACCTGTTTTTATCTCAGGTGAAAAATGAATGGTATTTGCAGTTGCCTTAGCAGATAAAAAAATTATTAAACTAACAGTTATTGCTATTTTCATCATTGACTCAGAGTGTAAGTGAGAACATCCTTTTAAATCATTGTCCCGTTTAATATGTACATTCTAAGTAATTGACGTATAGCGATCTAATTACATCTGCTTGTATAATCAATAACTAAAACTTATTAGGCTAGCCGTTTTAGGACGACTGAAATGTATTGTTGTAAAACTTAGCTATCTACTCCTTCGACTCCTGTTCAATAACCCATTTAACCTGCTCAATTAACCATAATATAAGGGCGGAATCTTTATTTTTTGTGTGGTAATAAGCGTAAAGGATACTCTTATGAGGCACACCGTCTATTATCGGTATAGCAGCTTTTAGTGATGGGTAACGTCGAATAGGAAACAGACTAGTATGTGGCATAAAGAAGTCTGTATGCTCAATAACGTCCACCACCGCCATGACAAATTCCGAACGAAAGCCAACGGTTGGTTTAAGCCCTTTCTTTTCCATGATTTGTGCTGCTTCAGTATAATTGTCATTATGGCCGGGAGAGATTACCGAGGCTATCGGATAAGGCTCCATATCTTTAGGAGTAACTGTACTCGTTTGGATGGGATGACTATTTCTTACGATAATTCTCGCTTCTAAATCAATTAAAGGCTCAATATGAACACTTTGAATAGCTTCCTGATTTTGACTTATTCCCAAGGTGATCTCATCACTCTGAATATAATTGATGGAATCACTTTTCCATGCCACCAGCTCCAAAGTGCAATTAGGTGCAACCTTAGAAAAATGACGAAATAGCGAACCAGAAAGACACTCTAATGCGATCGGTGCTACGGCGATTCTTATGGATGATTTGAGTAACGAAGCATCAAACTCTCTGTTTTTGTTTAACGCGCCAGATAAGCCATTTAAGTAAGGGGTTATATCCATTGCTAGCTGTTCTGCATAAGGCGTTGCTTTCAAACCATTTGGAGCTTTAACAAAAAGAGTATCACCAAGCTGAGCCCTTAATTTTTGTAAAGCCTGACTTATTGCAGGCTGTGAAACATATAACCGTTCAGCCGCTTTTCGCGTGTTCAGTTCTTGAGAGAGCACTAGAAATGTTCTCAACAAATTTAAATCAATACTGAAAAATAGATCTTTAGCCATATATCACTCCAAACACAACCTAATAAGCTTAGCTTATTACTGAAACAAGTAATAGTCATTAGACCTCTCTAATTCAACTTCTCATAATAGCGCCAACAAATAATTCGCTAGGATTCGAAAATAGCCGTGGCCTTGATCTTCTATTTTGGTATTAAGTTGTAAATATACCTATTAAGTCTTCGTCATTGCTCCAATGGAGTTGGTAATAAATTCTCCACTGGCCGTTTATTCGGCCAGTGAACTTAAATAAGACTTTAGGTAATGCACTATGAAAAAATCTATTTTAGTAACAATTGTTACTGGTTCTCTATTATTGGCTGGGTGTTCGTCCTCTGGAGGCTCTAGCAGTGGGGGCGGTGTAGCTGATCGTCCTGAACCAGTTGACCCTAATTTTGGTCTCACTGTACCTTCAGTTCCTGATATTGATAACTCTCCTGATTGGGGACTAGATACAGGTAATACTCCCGATCGTCTCCCACCAGTATGGGGTGGACCCGCAATGCCTCCCATTGATAATGGCCCCGAAGCAGGCTACACAATATCTGGAAACACCATCACTGATGCCAATGGTAACAGCTTCTTAATATCTGACGTGGACTGGCGTGATCAATCTATGACGGTTTTAGATAAAGAGGGCAATGAGTACCACGTTAGTATTATTCGCCAGGGTGAGTTTGAAGGTAATTTTGGCGTCATTATTAATGGGGAATCGATCATTATTGGCAATGATACCGTACAAGGTGGTCTCAGACCATTGATGGAAAACAGCGAGAACTCAATTGACCGCAACTCTATTCGCGATGCGATCCGCTCTCGTTTAAACTAATTCAATAACGCTCCTAGTCTCTTACTAGGAGCGATTTCTAGGCAAAAAATGAAAACCATTTCAATTACTTGCAGCACAATGATGTGCTGCATTCCAGCTATTGCTGGAATTGATCTATCCGTTGAAAAGGATGTCGTAGAAATTGGCGTTACCGCAGCAGTCACAAGTAACACATTTTTATTTATTGGTGGAGACAGCGACAGTATCCTTGAAACCGGAATTGGTTATCATAAATTTGTTAACCGAAATTGGAAATTATCTTCATATTATCAATATGGCTTGAAAAACGATTGGTTAATGAATGAAATTGCGGGTGTTGATGGTGTTAAAACAAACACACATCTCATAGACCTCACTGCAACCCGATATTTCGAACACTATTCTGCTAAATTTGGTGTAACAAGCGAGGTTATACGCAACGGTTTTACATGGCTTACTGTTGATGACGCTAACAAATACTCTAGCTATTTCGCCGTTGCTAAGTACTTCCAGCATACTTATCTGACAGGCAAGTATGAGTACCACTATGCGGAAGACAAATCAGATATGGTTGACTTCAACCAAGGAAGAGCGAGCGAGTGGGAGCTGTCTATGGGTACAATGCGCCCATTATGGCACATCTACCCTTATGCAAAAATATCAGCTTTAAGCCCCAATGGCACTTACTACGGAATGGACAAAACCGAATACAATTGGACGATTGGTGGGCGACTATCATTCTAACTTTAAGCGCTATTAGTAAGTTAGTACTCTCCTTTACTTTTCCGATACTCACTTGGGGTCATTCCCGTTATTCTAGAAAACTCGCGATTAAAGTTAGATTTGGTTTGAAAACCAGAACTCATAAATATCTGCGTTATGCTCTCTTTTGAGGTTGCCAAAGCGTGTTTCGCGTGCTCTATACGGTATGTATTAATCAGTTTAGAGATATTCTGTTCATGAACTTGATTAACCGCTATGGAGATCTGTTTTGCGGGGATGCCTAATTTGCGTGTCAACTTGGACAAAGTCAGCTCTGGATCAAGATATAGAGAGTCTTGGCGAACTTTTCTATCCAGTATTGAGGCTATTTCTTCAGCGCGCTCTTTGGTCATGACCGCGATGTTATTTATCTCTTCGTTCTTAATCTGTGTGGTTGATGACTCAGTCTCGTCTGAAACTGGCGTATTGATACCGGCTACAACAACCGCTATAGATAATACAGGCAACAAAATCAAATGAGCTGTGGTAAGAATATAAAGAGCCAGTTCACCTTGATTAAAAGTAAAGTCCAAAGACATAAAGGTATCTACTAATGCTGAAAAAATCAGCATCCATCCGGCGATACTCTCTGCTTTTTTAACCCCCTCCCAGCTTCCTAACGTCACGTTATTCAGCACCGTTTCTTTACTAGAAAAACGAATAAGAGCAACACCATAACCGATATAACTTAGTGTTAGCACCTCATCCAGTGGCAAGGCAAGCCAAGGTTGTGTAGTTGCGCTAATAGCAATAAACAATGGAGCAATAAAGTGTTTAAACGATAAGAAACCTTGATTACGAGTTGCGTGAGCAAAGGTATACCACGCTGCGATTGGAATAGTGGAAGCCAAAATAGGCTGCGCGATGCTAAAAGCACCAAGATCAAATGTCCAACGCAATCCAACCATGGCCGTTGTGGCAGAGCATAACCCTAAAAACAAACTGGCGAATTTGACTTGTTGTGAAAATCGAACATACAGTGTTATCGCCAGCAACCCGAGTAGCATAGAAACAATAAACGGAACGGGAATAGCAAGCATAGTAGGTCCTAGATAAATGAATTCAATCTATATTAGTGCAAATGAATGATAACTAAATAAAATTTAGACATTAAATATAGACTAATGCTGGTTTTGGGACGACCTAAAACCCGTTTTGAGACGTTTTTTGCTTTATTCAATCGCAATATGTCATCACACGTTCACTACGGAGATGACAATTATGCAGTTCTATATTCTGGCTTGGCAACGAAGCCTCGACTTTTCTGGCCGCTCTTCCCGCCAAGAGTTTTGGATGTTTATGCTAGTACATATCATTATAACCATCGGGTGTATTGTATTAGATATCACTCTGAAAATGACAACTTGGTTTGATGCAATTTATAGCCTTATCAGTTTTATTCCCATGCTGTCGGCTATTGCTCGTCGACTGCACGATATCCATAAATCTGGCTACTGGGGGCTGATCTTTTTCGTTCCAATCGTCGGCTCTTTTTGGCTAATCTATTTGTTGGCGAAAACCAGCATTTATCACAATGACAGGGAGGCGATAGCATGAGATCACTCATCATTATAATGTTGTCTGCTACTGCCTCGTGGTGCAGTTATGCATCAGCGAATTATCCTTCGGAGGCTCTAGGAATTCTCTCTGTCGACACTATGACTCAAGGAGCGCTTGTGTGGCTTAAAGGCCGCGTTGGGGATGCAAGCTATACCTTTACAAGTAATGACAACACAACATGCAGAATAAGTGTGCCTATTGCTGTGGGGAGTATTTCAGAGTCAGATCTAGGGGTCGGTGAGACAAAAGGGCTAACAATTATTGTTGTCAGCCAACGGCTCAATGATGCGCTAATACAAGGTGAACGAATAAACAGTGCAGACTGGCATTTCTCTACCCTTCAAGATAACAAAAACTTAGACGGGCTGATTTCCCATGGCATTAGTTCCACCGAAGGCTTCGTTTTAAACTCCAGAAGAAGGTGGATATCTTGGCTTATTGGTGACACGCAGAGTCCAACATGCCACTAGTTAGTTTAAATAGAATTGGCTCATAGCCACAAAAAAGCCTGACAAGTTTCCTTATCAGGCTTTCTAACTTATTTAACTGCGCTTGGGTTAAACGCAAATATTAAACAAGCGCTCGTTTTATTTGCTTAGCTCTGTCGCCACTTCTGGATTATCAACTTCTGTTAACAATCCTTTGATCAAACTGACTGCGCCCAGCAGTAATATAATGGTAAACGGCATGGCGGCAATAATAGTAATGGACTGTAAAGCCTGTATAGACTGAGTACCACCAATCCACAACATGACCATTGCAATGGCACCAGAAATAACAGCCCAAACCACTTTCTGCTTTAACGGCACTTCTAACTTGCCACCCGCTGTCATGCTATCAATCACGATCGAGCCTGAGTCTAATGTGGTAACAAAGAACACGATGATCAGTGCAACCGCAATAACAGAAAGAATATTACCAATTGGGTAGGCATCTAGCATATAGAACAGGCTTAGCGATACATCAGATATGCCTTGTTCTGCACCTAATAGGCCGACTTTATCGATAATTTGTTCAATGGCAATACCGCCGAACACCGACATCCAAGCCGTCGTGACCATAGTAGGAATAATCATTACACAAACAAGAAACTCACGAACGGTACGGCCTTTAGAGATACGCGCCACAAACATTCCAAAGAATGGAGCATACGCTACCCACCATGCCCAATAGAATACCGTCCAACCGTGTAGCCATGTTGTATCTTCACGCCCGGTGGTTTGACTTAGCGGTAGAATATTTTTGACATAGCCAACAACCGAAGTTGCTACCGAATCAAGAACGGTCGTGAAATTCAGCACCGTCATAAAACCAAGGAACACAAAGGCAATAATCATGTTGAGATTACTCAACGCCTTTACTCCACCATCCATACCACGGATGACGGAAATAATAGCCAGCCCCATGATAATTAAGATAATAAACTGCTGAAGATACAAGCTGTTCTCAAAGCCAAACACATGGCTAATGCCACTCGCTGCCTGAGAGCCACCTAACCCTAATGAGGTTGCTAGGCCAAATAACGTTACCAGCACGGTGAGCACATCAATAACGTCGCCGATTCTTCCCCAAACTCGGTCACCCAATAGTGGATAGAATACCGAACGCATCGATAACGGTAGCCCTTTGTTATACACAAAATAGGCCAAACAGAGCGCCGTCATGCCATAAATGGCCCAAGCGTGCAGTCCCCAGTGGAAGACCGTTGCACCCAATGCGACTTCGCGGCCTTCGGCGGTGTAAGCCTCCGCGTTTAATGGCGTGCCATACCAATCGGTAAAGAATGCCGTCGGTTCTGCAACGCCCCAAAAAATAAGCCCTATTCCCATACCTGCGGCAAATAACATGGCAATCCAGGACATGGTTGAATAGTCGGCTGTCGCTTCATCGCCCCCCAATCGGATTTTGCCCAATGGTGAGAATGCGATAGCAATAGCAAGCAATAATAAAATGTTGGCTCCCCACATAAAGAGGAAGTCGAAGTTTGATAAAACTGCGCCTTTAACGGTGTCAATGGCGGCTTTGGCTTCTGAAGGTGAGAGGACGAGCAGTGTTGCGATAAATAGAACAGATAGGCCAACCGAAGCGGTAAAAACTATGTTGTGAACATCCATGCCCCATTTGCTAATATTATCTTGTCCAACTTGATAATCTGTAGATTCAATACTGTATTTTTTTGATCTATAACTCATAAATTATGATGTTAATGTACCCGAATTAACGAATAGAATTAAAACTCCATATTGGAAAAAAGAATGACTAGCCAGCTATTTTCATACACGATGAATTAGTTAAGTTGTTGAATAAACTATTTGCTTTTGGTCTAGCCCCCAGCGCGCTATTGTAGCATCATTTGCTCACCTCTTAGTCGGAAACTCATAACTCACTGATAGTACAAGGGATATCATCATTTAATCACCTCTTAACCCATTGCATTGTTAGATAGATAACCCAAGCCAAACTTGGTTCAATCTATGGCTATAAGCGAAGTTTTATAAGCTAAAATGACAAATGGCTTTCTATTCAGTATATTCCTTAGCCATCCGGCCAAGATAATTGTATTTGTTGAGAACCATGAAAAAAGCGCTCTTAATTCCATTCATCGTTAGTCTACTGTCCATTGCTCTCATCAGTTGTCATTCAGCACCTGACAGCGTTCCGTTATCGGATAAAGATTATTGTGCTGATCTGCCGGTAAAAACACCTTCCCCATTGTCGCACTATCTTGCCCCTTATCAGGCAGTGATGAAAAACAAAACCGGTGTCTATGTACTGGAGCAAGGTGCCGAAGCTATGATGTCTCGCGCTTGGCTAACAGAGCGCGCAGAGAAGTCGATTGATGTTCAGTACTTCATTTTTTCGGTCGACAATATTGGGTTGATTGCTACCGACTACCTCGTTAGAGCAGCGGAACGAGGGGTAAAAGTGCGAGTGATAATAGATGACATCATGCTGGAAGCTCGTGGCAATGAGCTGATCATGCTAGCCGCGCATCAGAACATCGACATTAAGATCTATAATCCCAATGCCAATATCGGCAAAAACATTGTTGAGAAAATGACCTCTCTTGCCACGGATTTCCATGGTTTTAATCAGAGAATGCACAACAAGGTGTTTATTGCTGACGATCAAATCGCCATTACTGGAGGACGAAATATTGCAGATGAATACTTCGGCTTTGACCACACCTATAACTTTAGAGACCGAGACGTTTTTCTTGCCGGAAAAGTGGTTAACAACGTAAAAGCCTCTTTTGAGCAATACTGGCAAAACGAGCTTAGTGTTTCAATTGAGAAACTGGTGGATGACACCTCGCTTCTTGGCCCCCAACATTCAGGCAATCCAGACTTTTCAAGGCTACACTCATACTCCTGTAACCCTGAGAATTTTCATCCCGACATCAAAAAAGAGATCGAACAAGTCCCCCATACCTTTAGCCGTTTAATGGATGAAGGTAAGTTTTTATTTTTGGATCACGTTGAGTATATATACGATATTCCGGGTAAAAATGATCAGGAAACTTTTTTAGGTGGCGGAAGCATTACCAGAAGCAAGCTTATCGAACTGGCAGAAAGCGCTACGAAAAGCATACTCATTCAAACCCCTTACCTGATTACAACCAAAGCTGATCGTCAGTTTCTTAGCCAGTTAGTGGACAAAGGAATAACCATAAAAATACTCACCAACAGCCTCGCCTCAAACGATAACTTAGAAGCATTTAGCGGCTATCAAAGAAACAGAAAAGCCCTACTTAACACCGGTGTAGAAATTTATGAGTTCAAACCCAATGCACAAGTGCGTCAAAGAGTGATGACTGAGCATATGTATAAGCGGTTGCCGACTACTCCTATTTTTGGTCTTCATGCAAAAACAATGACCATTGACGATAATGTCACGGTAATTGGTACCTATAATTTCGACCCTCGCAGCGCCAACCTTAACACTGAGAGCTTCACCATTATTCATTCTGCAAGTATTACAAAAGACGTAAAAACGTCGATACTAACTGAAATGGAGCCCGAAAATGCATGGTTAATTAGCGACGACTTCAACCCTGATAGCGAAGCAAAACTAAGCAAACGAATAGGGGTAAAAATAAGACGAATCGTACCTAAAAATATTCTCTAGTTATGCAGAACTGAGGGAGGCAGATCAATAGCAACAAGACGTATTGTTCTATCTGATCTGTCTCATGTTCGATGTACAAAAACTTGATCTGTAATAACACCGTCTACACCAACTGGATCTACTCAAGCTAAACCATCACTCGCTTACCGCTAATACATCGCAGCGTGAGGCGCAGATAAAGTCATTTTTGTGCAGGCCTTTGATTGAGTGGCTCCACCATGTCACAGTGACTTTGCCCCACTCCAATAAGATAGAAGGATGATGAAACTCATCTTCTGCCAACTCTGCCACTTTATTGCTGAACGCCCACGCCAGCTTAAAGTTCTTAAACGTATACACCTTTTCAAGTTGCGGGATACCGTTTCGTTCTATGATCTGCCAGTCAGACAACTCCAGTAGTAATGATTGTTGGTCATCTTTATTGAGGGCAATGGCGTCGATACTGCAGGCTTGGCATTTTTGTTCATTCAACATGTACGGGTTCCTTGGGTTCAAAAAGTGGTGGTAGTAATCCCGCTTCCATCGCGAGATCAACTTGCTGTAATAGATTTATCTGACTGATTTTAAAGAGTTCGGACAACCCCTCGATCACATAATATTTAGGCTGCATGATATCGATGCGATAAGGCGTTCTTAACACCGTTTGTATATCAAACTCGTCACGAATCGCCACGCTCCCTTCCAGCGCATAAATGGTTTCTGCCGGAGACGAAAGAATGCCACCGCCATAGATTTTCAGCTTCTGCCCCTCTTGGACTAAGCCAAACTCAACCGTAAACCAATACAAACGGGCAAGATAAGCGCGTTGCTTGGCTGTTGCCAGTTGCCCTAGTTTTCCATAATGCTCAGTAAAAGCCGCAAAATCGGTATTGGTCAACATGGCACAATGGCCAAAAATTTCATGAAAGAAATCCGGTTCTTGTAAATAATCAAACTCGTCTCGCGTTCTCAGAAAAGTCGCAACCGGAAATCGCTTGTTGGCGAGCAGATCAAAGAAACGATCGAAATCGATCAATGCCGGAACAGGCTGCACCTGCCAACCTGTTGTCTCCTTTAGCACTTTATTTATCTCAGGGAGTTGCGGAACCCTGTCTAATGGCAAGTCAAGCAGGGTCAAGCCATGCAAATACGCATCGCAAGCGCGATGCTTGATGACGTTCTGTTGCCTTTTCACTAAGTCGTGCCAAATGGCATCTTCTTCGAGGCTCCACTCAACCCATCCCTCTTGACTCACGGGCTTAGAATGATATTGAGTCATTATTCACCTCCTAAAGAATGTTTCTCTTTAAGCCTATCTCCACTCTTTATAAGCGCCAATTTGCGCCATTTTTCGAAGCTGGCCTTCCTGTAACATTTTGTTTACATAATTGTGTTAGACGCGTATTTTTCTAATCTTACTATTCGCTAAATTTACGTCAGTTGTTCGCAACTTTGCATTTACATCGACACGTTTGCATCCGCTTGATTCTCTGGCATCGCATCAATAAAGGCTGGCAACTGATTACACGCTTCTGCAATCGAGTGAATCAACGGATAAGGCGACATATCAACAGCAAAACGCTGTGCGTTATAGACCTGCGGCACCAAGCAGACATCTACAAGGCATGGCGAATCCGTCAGACTATAAAGTGAATCCCCGCAGGTTTTTCGGTGTTTGAGGAGTTTTTCCTCTAACGCACGAAACCCTTGGTGAACCCAATAGTGGATCCAATCTATTTTCGCCTCTTGTCCACACGATAATTCTTTTTCCAAATACTGCAGCACGCGTAGGTTGTTGAGAGGATGAATTTCTATCGCAATATCCTGAGCCATTGCCAAAGCTTGGTAACGCAATGACGTCTGCTCTGGTGTCAGTGAAGCTTTAGGGTAGCTTTCATCTAAATACTGAAGAATCACTAACGACTGATTAAGCCGAACCTCGCCATCCACCAGCACGGGGACTAACTCACTGGCGTTCAGCTCACGAAATGGTGCGTCATGTTGCTCGCCGCCATTTCGCAGTAAATGAACCGATTTAGACTGATAACTAAGCTGCTTGAGATTCAACCCAATACGCACTCGATAGGCCGCAGACGAACGCCAATAACCATAGAGTATTCTATTCTCATTCATACACTGATCTCATTCATGCCATCACTTCGCTTACGCTCTTTATTTAGTGGCGTCACATCACCACTCTGTTGCGTAAGTTATAGTTCTCTGTGCTTATCGTTCTCGGTACTTATCGCTCTCGGTACGGGCTCACTTCTTGCTCAATCGCGCCAAAGATAGAGTCACCCACCGCATCGAACATCTCTAAGCGAATTGAGTCACCGAACGACATAAACTGAGTTGAAGGTTTGCCATCTCGAATGGTCTCAATCATGCGAACCTCAGCAATGCACGAATACCCAACACCACCTTCAGAAATTGAGGTGCCGTAGTCAGTGCCTTGTTTATTCGAAACCGTACCAGAGCCAATGATGCTACCCGCCGACAGTGGACGCGTTTTCGCTGCATGCATAACCAGATCCGTAAAACTGAAGGTCATATCAACTCCTGCATTTGGGCAACCAAAAGGCTTGTTGTTGTAGGTGGATATCAACGGTAGATGCACCTTACTGTCTCGCCACTGTTCACCAAGCTCATCAGGTGTCACCGCTACCGGAGAAAACGCCGAAGAGGGCTTGGACTGGAAAAAACCAAAACCCTTTGCCAGCTCAGCCGGAATCAAGCCTCGCAAGGAGACATCATTGACTAACATTAGCAAGCGAATGGAATCTTGCGCCTGTTTGTCGCTCGCCCCCATCGGCACGTCACCAGTCACAATTGCAACTTCTCCCTCGAAGTCGATGCCCCATTCGTCGTTGGCAAACTCGATATTGTCACGAGGGCCTATAAACGCATCTGAGCCACCTTGATACATTAATGGATCAACCCAGAAGCTCTCTGGTATTTCAGCCCCACGCGCTTTACGCACCAGCTCAACATGGTTTACATACGCACTGCCGTCTGCCCATTGATAAGCGCGTGGCAAAGGCGATTCACAAGACTGAGAATCAAAGACTTCACTGTCTGTTACCTGACCACTATTTAATGAGAGGTATAACGCTTCTAACTGAGAAACCACGTTATCCCAGTTATCCAAAGCCACTTGCAAGGTTGGGGCAAGGTGCATCGCATGAAAAATGTCGGTTGTCGCCACGCACTGTTTTAAATCTTTGCTCACGACCATTAATAAACCATCACGAGTACCGTTTTTCTTGGTTGCTAATTTCATTCTGCTCCCTTATTTCTTATCGCTTTCCGTATCTTGGCGACTGGTGGTTTGCCAGCTATAGACGTATTCTTTGTTCTCAACGCTATCCAGTTCATCAGAGAACTGCAGCGCATGGCGTGTATCAATCATTACCGCCACCTCATCGGTAAACTTCTTCTTGTGCGCCAGACCTGCCTTGAAGGCTTTTGGATGAGGACCATGGGTAAACCCGGCTGGATGAAAAGTCACCATGCCCGCTTCAATGTTGTCCCGGCTGAAGAAATCCCCAGCGTGGTAAAACAGCACTTCATCATAATCATCATTGTTATGATAAAACGGCACTTTTAATGCACCGGGATCGCTCTCAATTGGACGGGGAACAAAGGTGCACACCACAAATCCTGCGCCCACAAACGTTGTGTGTGCTGAAGGTGGCAAATGATAGCGATGAGACATTAGCGGTCGAATGTCCCGCCAGTTCACTTTCACCACCGCTAAGTCACCATGCCAACCAACGGCATCCAGCGGATTGAACGGGTAAGTGATCAGGCTGACTTTGTCATGGCGTTTCACGTGAACCTGAGTCTGACTTTCTGAATACTGAGCGCGAAACTGATCATTGATTGACGGGATATCAAGAACGGCCGGATCAAACACCGCGTGATTACCGACCATACCTTTTTCTGGCAAGGAATAGGCCGCATCGGTATTTTCAATCATCAAGATGAACATTGGCTCACTAGGCTCCAAGCGCCAATTAGTCGAGCGCGGAATCATCACATAATCCCCTTCATTCACCTCTAAATGGCCATAATCACAATAGAAATCGGCACTGCCTTGGTGAATAAACAGCAGCTCATCCCCGTCGGAATTACGCAGCAAGAATTCCATCTTCTCATCCATGCGCCACACACGAATTTTGCAGTCCGCATTGTGCAAAAGGTGAGGCACAGCCCAAGGCGTTATCTGGCTCGCTTTCTCAACCAAGCTAAAATCAAAAGCGCGAGGGCGTAAATCCCCCTCCCACTCAGACCAACCAGTTGGGGCATGTTGGTGATGAAAGTGAGCCGCAGGGCCAAAGAAACCGCTCCGCCCCGCTTCCCTTTCATAAATTGCCTCTTCGGGAAAATCGGCATGCGCCTGTTTAGAGCACACCCCTTCCCGATGAGGAAATGAGATCCATTTATGCATCGTCTAATACTCCTCGACGAATCTGGTCCTCTTCAATCGATTCAAACAACGCCTTGAAATTACCTTCACCAAAACCTTCATTGCCTTTTCGCTGAATAATTTCAAAGAACACCGGCCCGATAACGGTTTGTGTGAAAATCTGTAACAAGATGCCATCTTTGGTCGGGGCACCATCAATAAGAACACGTAAGTCGCGAAGCCGATCAGTGTCTTCATCGTGACCTTTGACACGCTGATCGACTTTTTCGTAGTAAGTATCTGGGGTTGGCATAAAGTCCATGCCGCGATCACGTAGGGTTTTCACCGTTTTGTAGATGTCATCTGTTGTTAATGCAATGTGCTGAATGCCTTCTCCGTTATACTCACGAATAAACTCTTCGATTTGTGATTTATCGTCTGAAGACTCATTGATTGGAATACGGATCTTGCCACAAGGTGACGTCATGGCGCGGCTCACAAGCCCCGTCAATTTGCCTTCAATGTCGAAATAGCGAATCTCACGGAAGTTGCCAAGACGTTCATAAAAGCCAGACCACACATCCATGTTGCCTTGCTTAACGTTGTGCGTAAGGTGGTCTATTTCATAAAGGCCAACATTCGCTTTCGCCATACGTGCTTCAGCATCGTCATAGAATCGAAAATCCACGTCATAGATGCTCTGCTTACCATAACGATCGACAAAATAGAGCAAGCTTTCACCGATACCGTAAATGGCAGGAATGCTCAGTTCCATCGGCCCTATCTCTGTTTTGTACTCTTCACTACCGCTGTTAGATGCTTGCTCCATTGCAGCCGTTGCATCGTTAACACGAAAAGCCATTCCACAAACCGATGGTCCATGAACCTTAGCGAACGCTTCAGCTTGGCTGTGTGGTTGTTCATTGACGATAAAGTTGATGTCACCTTGTCGATACAACCAAGCCTCTTTTGAACGATGCTTAGCAATCTCAGCAAAACCAAGTGACACAAACAGCGCTTTAAGTTGCTCAATTCCTTTGTGGTCGACGGCCGTGTATTCAACAAATTCGAATCCATCCGTGCCAAGCGGGTTGTATGTATCCACCATGAACTTTCTCCTTGTATCTATTGGTTTTGTGTTGTCTGTTTTTTATCCTTAATCAAATTTGGCTCACAAGTCGTGAGAATGGAATGCATGGATGCAAAATGGATAATCACAGTGAGAATCATTCAAATTGTAAAATAATTGTTACAGAAAAATAATTTAAGAAGAAAAGTGAATGCCATCAATAGATTGAAAAAGGAGGAATTAGTTTACAGTTGAGCTAAACATGTTAATGATTTGTTACATGGAAGATTTTTAGAGAAAGGATCACTCAGCGTGTTGATAGCGTGCTTTAAATGAACGGATATGGTCTAAATCTGGATTTATTACCACCTACAAGCTACGTTTTCACAGATAGATAATCTTTTTTAGTCGAGGCCATTATGTGCGGAAGACTCAATATTACTGATGATCCATTTTCTCAAGCTGTCTGCGACGCTATTGGTATCTCGTTTGCCAGCGTGGCCAACAGTGATCTTCGGCCGACAGAAAATGTTTCAGTTATTGGTGCTTCAAATAATGCTATGGTTCAGCGGGAACTTAACTGGGGAATGAAGCCCGACTGGGCAAAACGCATAATTATTAACGCACAAGCAGAAACAGTCGCAGTAAAACCGACATTTAAAGCGGCATATCACACCAACCGAGTGGTTGTTCCTATTGCAGGTTGGTACGAGTGGAGTGGTGATAAAGCAAACAAACAGAAGTTCTTATTTGCCGATGCAGATCAAAAACCACTGTTTATGGCCGGAATCGCCCTTGGTGACAAGTTAGTGACCCTAACCACCAAACCCAATGAACAGTGCGCAAAATATCATCATCGTATGCCATTATTGTTAGCAAATGATGTTATAGAGCCGTGGATATTTGGTCATGTTGCTCTCTCAAATACACTACTCTGTACAAAAATCGCCATGAATTTTGCCATAACATAAGCTAAATACTTTTCTCCCGAGTATCTGGAGAAGTATTTAGCGTTACATTGCTTCCAATAAAACTCTTTGGTGTTCTTCCAAACTCTTGGCGGAACGCTTTTACAAAACTACTCACGCTTTTGTAACCCAGTGAATAAGCTACAAAAGTGCTGCTCTCTCCTTTATTGAGTAACTCTAACGAGTTCATTAACCTAAAGCGGCTTCGCCATTGACGAAACGTCATGCCTGTTTCCGCTTTAAACAACCTTTCTACTGTTCGGACACTGGCTCCCGCCATGTTTGACAGCGTTTTAAGGGAAGGCGTTTCATTTGGATGCTGAACCATATAACTGATCAGCTTAACTAATCGTGGATCATTTCCTGAAGGGAGCTTAGCCTCGACTGCTTGTAAATTATCGAGCTCATCAATCGCCACTAAACCTAAACGTTGCAAACTTGCTTGCTGCATAAGCGGCGGCGATTGAGTTAAACGCAATACGATTTCTCGCATTAAAGGAGTCATGCTAAGCATGGCCCCTTGTTTTTCATTTTGACGGATCGGAAACGAAGGGTCGATATATAGGTTGCAGGTTCGGGCCGCTATTTCACAGCTAACTTGATGGGAAACACCTCCCGGAATCCAGACAGAATGCGTCGATGGTACTACCCAAACATTCTGTTCACTAGTAACACGCAATACCCCTTCCACCGCCCACAATAGCTGCCCACGAGGGTGGGAGTGAGGCACCATACCAGATTCAGCGATCATACTTCTGGCATTACTCAATACAGGCTTACTAGAGTCAAGAACAAACGCGATGTCACTAGGCAACAACATTGTCGCCTTAGGAATATACTTTGTCATATTGCCCTCTTAAAGCGACAGGAAAGTTTCGCTATCTTAGAAACAGCAACATATGAATTCAAGTTTTATTTATTACTCTTTATTGGATACCAACATGGAAAGTAGATTTGGCATTAAACAAGGGGCACTACTTGTGGCTCTCGTTACTGCGTTGGGAATAACGCTATTCCCGCTGGCTAGCCACCCCGACATATTTTCGTACAGCGCCGCAGTTGTCATTATCACCCTTACTCTATGGAGTACTAGTGCCGCGCCTCCTTTCTTAACTGGACTGCTGTTTTTTGCGCTCGTCGCCATTTTCAAACTGATCCCAACTGATGTTTTATTTTCAGGTTTCGGATCAACGGCGGTTTGGTTAATTATCTCAGGCTTTGTGATCGGTGCAGCCATCTCCGTCTCTGGCTTAGGCAAAAAGCTCGCTTTAGCTATCTCTCCCTATTTAACATCAAGCTATGCACGCTTGATCACTGGCTTAGTTTTTAGCGCAATGTTATTAGGTTTTGTCATGCCCTCTTCCGTTGGTCGAGCCGTGGTGCTTATCCCCATCGGAATGGCTCTTGCCGAACAAGTTGGCTTTGCTCCGGGCAGCAAAGGTCGAATCGGGATTGCTACCGCTCTAGCTTTATCTTGCAATATGCCAAGCTTTGCGGTGCTTCCCGCAAATATCCCAAACATGATTTTGGCTGGGTCAAGTGAAACGCTGTACGACATTAGCTTTAACTATACCGAGTATCTGTTATTGCACTTCCCTATTCTGGGTATTGTTAAGTCAATGCTGATCGTATTATTGGTGCTACGGATATTCCCGGCCAGCATTTCTACAACAAACGCATTTTCGCCACTGGAGCAAGATGAACAATTTGATAGCAAGATACAAAAACGTGTCGCTGTTTTATTGTCCATTACCCTGCTCTTTTGGATAACAGATTCCATTCATGGTATTAGCCCAGCTTGGATTGGCCTAGCCACCGCGGTAATACTGCTAACGCCTAAATGGGGAGTCGTGACACCTAAGTCATTTAACAGCTCGGTGGATTTTGGCACGATTATTTTTGTCGCGGCAGCGCTAGGGCTTGGGGCATTAGTCAATGCCTCCGGCTTGGGTGAGTACCTTGGTGACAACTTTAGCCACTTAATGCCGGCTTCAGATAGTCATTCATTGCTGCATTTTATGGCATTGTCGTTAATCTCAACATTTACCGGTCTGGTCACCACTATTCCCGGCGTACCCACGGTATTAACGCCCATGGCAGCTAATTTTGCCGAAGTCAGCAATTTTAGTTTAGAGGCGGTCTTAATGACTCAGGTAATCGGTTTTTTTACGGTGATATTCCCTTACCAAGTAGCGCCATTAATCATCGCTATGCATCTGGCTAATGAACGTCTTACCGATCTCGTTAAAATCACCCTACCTCTGACTGGCATCACCATCGTCATGCTAATGCCATTAGACTACCTGTGGTGGTTGTTCTTAGGCTGGATAAACTGACGGCTGATGACTTTGTATCGCTTTATAAGGCAGTAATTTTCTCTTATGGGTACCATCTGAACCAAAACCAAAGGCTCTGTTGGTTACCCATATTTTCACTTTTACATGAGCGGTATCTGTTTTTATACCAAAGCTGCTTAACCTTCTGATTTAGTCCCTATCAACAAAAATACTTCTATATCGTGTGGTAATAATAACGTGATGCAATGTATTTCGAAAAGAAAATAGAAACATATAATATTACAAATTAATTACTAGTTTATTGTAAAAATATGCAGGACAGCACAATTTTTGATTAAACCTTCTTATCGGACAGCATATAGAAAACCCTTACAAACAACATAATATCAACATCTTACATTAAACTCTCGATAATTAACACCAAGATAAGATCCGATCATAGATCATACAGTTAGATCTAATTCACAGATTGACCAATCTCGATTGAGTAATATATTTGTATTATTTAATACACGAGAAATCGACAGCAATGAAAGACCTACGGCATCTTCGTTTAACTACTTTCCTCAGCACTATTCATTTTAGTGCTAACTCTCTCGCCGTGGATTTCGTGTTTCTTAATGAAGCCACGCTTAAGAAGAACCGTGCAGTTTTACAGTCAGATAACGCGAGTAATTCTATGAAAGGTGCATGCAGTCGTCTTATTAAAGAAGCAGACCTTGCTGGTCCATTTACGGTTACCGTTAAAGGTATGACACCGCCAAATGGCAATAAAAATGATTGCATGAGCATTAGCCCATATTGGTGGCCCAATAAGTCAAAGTCACACGGTCTACCTTGGGTACGCCACGGTGGCAAAACAAACCTCGCATCCAAAACGACAGAAACGGATGTTGGTCACTTTGCCGTCAAGAAGAATTTAGCTGAAGTATGGACTCAGCGTGACATCGAATTGCTTTACCCCAAACAATAAAACCCTAAAAAGGCGGCGTACACGTACGTTGCAACTTTGTACAACAGTTTATCTACATTGGAAAATTCTATGAACTCAAGAAAACAAGTTACTTTAGCCGTCGCTACAACCCTTTTTGCAGGCTCTATTTCCGCCGCATCGTTAGATTTTCGCCAAGAATACAAGCATGATTCTGAAGATTGGGCTGGCCGTATTAAAATCGGTGGCAATACAGGAAACCATTACTACGGAGTGGAAATGAAGCACAGTGGTAATTTAAGTGAACTTCAACGTAGTGACAGCGAGTTCGAGTACGGTTACCACTTTGACCTTGATGACCAATGGCGCGTCTCCACTTCGATGCCTATCACGTTTGGTGACAAGGCCGTGACATACAAACCTCAGGTTCGTGTTCAATACAAGTTCGACTCTGGCATTACTACTAAACTTCGCTATCGTCATGAATTTCGCAATTATGCATCAGGCACCACTTCAACAGGTCTAGATGGTGAAGAACACGATTTTCTAGATGCAGGTAAAATCACAGGTAACATCGAATACAATTGGAATTCATGGCAATTTGGTTTTGAAGCCAATTACAAGGAAGACTTTTTCAATGATACTTGGAACTTAGGTAATCGCGATGGTAAGTACGAGTGGGATTATAATTTTAAGTTAGGCTACAAAAATGGCGATTCAAATTGGCGTCCATACGTTGAGTTTGGCAACGTTCAATGCAATAGCACTTGCACCGACAGCGCATCGCGTCAGTTGCGTAGTCGTGTCGGCATTACCTACAGCTTCTAATAATCTCAAAAGTCCTTTCAATAGCCAGCCTCGATGCTGCCTATTAGCGCCAGTGTACTTGCTGGCGCTTTACTTCCACACTATTCACAAAAATTAAACGCTTCTAAATTAGAAAAGAATGCAGGCAAAAGCCGATACTAGACTCTGTCTTACTCGCAGGGTGACGCTCTTCGCGCTTTCAGCAATTAAACCCTAAAGGTAACTCGGATAGTCGTGTGCAACCAGTACAATTAGCATTCTAAATACAGGGCTGAACATGTTAATTTGAAACACTCAGATTATTACAATACGAATATTAATTCGTTGCCATATATAACCAACATATATGTAATTACAAAAGTCATTACAAAAGTCATTACAAGGAAGAGTGTCAATTTCAATTAGTTCATCCTCAGAACAAACTGATCAAACTCCTTATTAACACATTGACACTTCAAGCAAATAAATCATATGCTTACCCCGCACTAGCAAAATCCAGTGTCGGGATTGAGACCTCGAATTTATAACCATCGGCGTGTAATAGCTAGCTAAATGCTAGTTTTGTTATATGCGGCTTTAGCTCATCTGTACATAGTGAAATTGTCTAAATAGACGGCAATAAACTAAATTATGGTGGGCTGGGCGGGGCAACCTTCGGGTTGGCCGTGTCGATGGTGCGGTAGTCTCAACCCCGTTCAGTTCACCACCCAAAGATTGAGACCTTTGCGTGGTGTTAATAGCATGAATACAACCATCGGAAGTCTCTATGACCCAATCAACGAAATCCCAATCAGAACCTGATTTTTACCTTCAAGCCGAAGATTTTATCTTAAACGCCAGTACCAACAGCAACCTAGATAATGGCACAGAGAACGAGATCCGCTTGTTTTTGTTGACCTTATTGAATCACTACAAGCAGCAAGATTTAGAGTAGCTTTGAATGAGCAAAGCACCGAAGAGGCAATTCTCGGTGCTTATTAGGATAGAGCTAAGCTAAAAACTATCCCAGCCTGTGTTTAGTGTTATTGATTTTAAGTGGAAATAAGTGGGCGTCTTAGTCGCCCACTTTTATATTTACTCGTCGCTAACAACTCGTGAGTTGTCAGGAACAGTCAGCTCTTTTGTTAGTGCGGGTGTCGCAATGAGATAACTCATCCACATTAACGCTAAACAACCTAGAACAACGTAACCAACAGCAGATTGAGCAACAGCCGCAAATGTGGCGACTAATGCACTCGCCAAGCTACTAATTCCAATCTGTAAGCTGTTTTGTAACCCAGCAGCGGTTGCTGAACAGTGCGATGCACTTGATAAAGCCCGGTTCACTACAATAGGATATAAAGCGCCGTTAGCAGAGGCGAGTAAGCAGAACGGAGCTAAGATTGGCCATACACTGGTTAGTTCCCACTGACATGCTGTAAAAACAAGCAGTATTGCGACCGTTTCCAATCCTAGTAGCTGCTTTAATACTGCTTCATCACCTAGTTTAGCGACCAATTTCTTACCTATATAGCCACCCAACATAAATGCGATAGTTTGTGGAATAAAGCTTAATCCGATGCTCTTTGCTGAGTATCCTAGTTGGTTCATAATCTCCGGCATACCAGTTAGGTAAGCGAAGAAAGCGGCAGAAGTCACTGAGAATAACAGCACATTACCGACATATTTTCTTGAGCTAATAAGGCTTTTTAGATCGGCACCAATAGACGGTGGCGTTACGTCTGTTTTCTTATGTTCTTTCATAGACAGAGTAACGATCGCTAATAGAACACTAGTAATGGCTAGTACCACAAAGATACTGTGCCATCCCCATAATTCAGTCAATAGCACACCTAATTGAGGAGCTAGTGCTGGAGATAGAGCAACCAGTGGCATGATGGTAGCAAAAATCTGCTGACGGGCTTTTTTATCGAATTTGTCAATCACCATAGATTGCCAAATAACAGCGGCAGCACTGACACCTATAGCTTGCAACGTACGTAATGTCAGTAATTGCCATACCTCTTGGCTCCACGCGAGCCCTATTGAAGCAATAGTAAAAATAGTCAATCCAGCAAACAGCGTTTTACGGTGTCCGAAACGGTCACTAGCTAACCCCCATAAGAATTGGCCTAGCCCCATACCAACTAAAAAGACCGTTAATGATAACGCAACTTGTTCCGGCCCAGTGGCAAAGTCTTGTTCAATCAATTTAAACGCAGGCAAATACATGTCGGTAGCTATAAAACCTAACATGGATAACGCAGCAAGATAGATAAGTTGTAGTTTAGATATTTTCATTAATATTCCTTGAATATTTTTCACAGGAATGAGTTGGCGCCAGCCCATATTTTTTGGTGGACTGCATTCTATTGTTGGATTTTAAAAAAATAAAACGTTATATTTTGTAGTTATCTATCAAAAAATTTGAAAGCTATAATATGTATTCTCGTTCATCGTTAGAAATGCTTGATGTGGTGGCTCGATTAGGAAGTTTTAGTGCCGCGGCAGAGACTTTGCATAAAGTCCCTTCTGCGATTAGTTATAGCGTGAGGCATATAGAACAAGAGCTTGGCGTTAAGCTGTTTAACAGATTACCGAGAAAGGTTGAATTAACCCCCGCGGGCGAAGTCTTTATGGTCGAAGCAAGACAAATGCTGCGTAAAATGGATGAGCTTACGCACCAGACGCGCCGTACAGCTCTTGGGTGGCAAAGTAGTTTAAAGTTAACATTAGACGATGTGGTTCGAGTTGATAAACTACCGAAACTCATTGAAGACTTTTATCAAGAATTTGAATTTGCCGAGCTGCAAATCAATATGGAAGTCTATAACGGTTCTTGGGAAGCGATTTCCCAGCAACGTGCGGATATTGTTATAGGAGCGACAACCGCTATTCCGGTAAGCGGTGATTATGGCGTCAAGAAAATAGGCCGGTTGGATTGGGCCCTAGTTATGTCACCTTCCCATCCATGTGCTCATCCTGCGCATTTAGATGAAGCTTTCGTTAGCCAGTTTACCGCTATCTGTCTTGATGACACATCAAGGATGTTGCCTAAACGTCACAATGAGCATTACCCAAAACAGAGACGATTATTGCTGCCCAACTGGTTTACCGTAATCGAATGTTTAAAAAAGAATGTTGGGATTGGGTATATGCCGAGACATATAGCGCAACCACTTGTTGATTCTGGCATGTTAGTGGAGCGTACTTTGAATGGCGCTCAACTGCCAAGTGAGTGTTGCTTAGTGTGGAGAAAGCACGACAATCATAACTTATTGGATTGGATGGTAAATTATTTAGGTGATGAAACGAAATTGTATCGGGACTGGTTAAAATAATAAAATGAATTGAAGTCACCATACCATCCGACACTTCTATGATCGGAGATTCTTTTTCCTTTGCAATCTGTTCATCGCGGCTTAAGGTGCCTGTTCTTGCAAGAACTTCGTTTTTTGTGTGATGGCAAAAAGAGAAATGTGATATATGCTGTATGTTTTAGTTGCTTATGATACGTTGATTAAATGATCTGGATAGCCTTAATAATCATAATCGCGATATGCGTATTCGTGCCAAACCTGTGGGTCAAGCATGTGATGGAAAAGTACAAACAGCCCGCTGATCGCTACCGCGAGCAAGGAAGTGGTGCTGAACTTGCACGTCATCTGCTGGACAGCAACGGTCTGGGCGACGTCGAAGTAGAAGAGACCTCTGCCGGTGATCACTATGATCCCGCCGCAAAGGCTGTGCGTCTGACGCCAGACAATTATTCAGGGTACTCCCTAACTGCGGTGACTGTGGCCGCACATGAAGTAGGACATGCCATTCAGGATTCACGTAACGAGGCATTGTTCCTGACCCGACAGAAACTCGTGAAGGCTGCCGTTGTCGGCGAGCGTATTGCTGGCATGATGTTAGTGGCAGCTCCCATTGTCCTAATGCTAACTCGCCTGCCACAGGCGGGAGCTCTAATGATAGCGATCGGCGTTGTTTCAATAGCACTAGGTACCTTAGTGCACCTAGTGACCCTTCCAGTTGAGTTCGATGCCAGTTATGGCAAGGCGTTACCGCTCCTGAAGGAAGGTGACTATCTGCACGATGGTGACCTGAAGCATGCGGAGAAAATTCTCAAGGCGGCGGCGCTGACCTATGTCGCTGCATCGTTGACCAGCCTATTAAACTTAGGGCGATGGATCGCGGTGCTCCGTCGGTAGTGGTTGCTTGATCCCATAGGCTAGCGAGTGAGGTGCCATAGAGCGGGTTTTCATCCGCACGTTTGTGCCCCATTATGAGTTTCGCTTAGTTGCAGTCGCTGGAACTACAGCCCAAGTTTGCACTAGCTGTTCTAATCTGAAAGTTGCTACGATTCTTACCAATCAGTTATGTATTCTCAATAAACATGGTTAGGTAATTCGGGCAAAACGCAAGTCTCGCCCCCACTACTTATTTAATGTCGTTGAATCAGCTTTTAGGCATTGCCATCAGCAAGAAACCTGTTAGAACGCGACTTTCCGAACCAATGGATTTGACCGATTTTTCCACTAACTCCCTACAGTGTTCCTTTTTCAGTTTTAGCTTGCCAACTGCAAGTGCGCCCGCGAACTCAAGGGCTGCATAACCAAACGGATACTTATGTCTAATAAAAACCTTGTAGAGAAACTCTTTCATCAGTTCACTTAAGTGATGATCGGACGAATAATCCAATTCTGATGGTAGGCTTGCACGAAGAATGCAGGCTTGCAAAATATCATCGTTAAACCTCAAGAAGTTCTCTGGGGAAATGATTACAGATTGATAGTTTGTTGGCCTTAAACATTTTTCAGGATCTGCGTGTTCTCGCGCTGTTTGTAGCACTGCGGCTATGGTTAGAAGCGTAGCGCTTTGCGTAATACTGTCAATTTTCTTATCAAACTTGTCATCAAAAAATACGAAACCTTCGGTAAGTTTTAATGAATCACCATTAGCATTGGGCAGCAAGCTGGAGCTAGATTTCTCAATACAATCAGATAGTGCTTCGTAACATGTTTCTACTTCATCGGACTCAATTGTATTTAATGGTGATGTGCTTTCAGTTTGAGCTTTTGCTGCCAATTGTACCAAGTCACCCCATGATTTTTGGATGTTATCTGGTCCCAATGGCAATACTTTCCATACTGAAAAATTGTAAAATCTCGGTGTTGCATTGCGAACGAGGAATTGCTTAAGCTTTTTCCAAGACTCCATGCTTTGGGGTAGCCCAATGCCTATTAAAAAGTGTCTGGGAATGGTTTTGCTTTCATATTCCCGAAGGTCTCGACTAATTTGTCTCAGCTTTCCTCCGTCACCTGCAAATGCCGTGACGACAATAACTCCGGTTGCATCTTGTAAATCTTCTTTTTTTATATCCGGCCATTTCAATACCGATGGAGATTCTCCATTACCACTGGCGTTTTTAATAAACTCCGAGGTTTTTTGAGCTAAAAATTCAGACGCGCCGTCATCACTGAATATTACGGTATCAATAGACGAGGATAAAGACCACTTTAACTCTTTGTCCAACCAGTCATTAAACTTGTCACTGGTGTGAAGATGTTCTGGCTTGAGGCTTAGCAATGGACTCTTTCCAATTTTATCAACATGTTGATTAATTGGGTTGATGCCTGATATGCAGAAGTCTTCGAGGATATCCCGAAGGTGTTTAGGCTTGTGGGGGATGCCCACGGTCACTTGTTTAGGGGGTTTAGCCTTATATGAGAAATGTTCACCCACTAACTCTATATCAGTTTCATTACCATCAACATTACTTACTCCTTGTAACAAGCATGTTGAAGACAAGTTGATAAGCACATGTGATATGGAGGATCTTACTTCTACATCAATCAGGGTAACGATTTTGTCTTTACAGAAACCTCTGCTCACTAGATCTGTGGCCATTCCGCCTGAAGTCGATGCAGAAATCACAACAAGGTAGTCGTCACTGGGTAAATTAAGCTCTTTTAAAAAATCGTAGGAATGGTAGCTTTCAATATTAGCACTACACTCAGCGGTTAAAGCAGCTTCTTTTACAATAGAGTAAATACCCATGGTATCTATATAGATTGTTTTAATTTTGAGCCAATCTGCATTTTCAACTAAGGTTCGTAATCCGTTAGCGACGAACTGTAGTTCAGTTTCAGTGGCAGCAATATCTCTCGACTGTATAAACATTTTACTGATGCGGCCAGATGGGTGTTTGAATGTGTGTCCTGCAGGCGCAATATGCAGAACATTATTGCGCTCAGCAAGCTTACGCAGACCTATTGAGTAAAAATCAGCTACATCCTTTGTCTGAAGTGACAAGGAGTGGGGCGAGCTAGTATAACCTTCATGTATTTTAAAAGTGCCATCAGTAAGTTCAATAAAGTATAGGGCTTTGGTGAAGCACACGTTGTTTTTCGACAAACGATCCAAAAAACTGTCTTGTAAATCTATATTTTCCCAATGTTGAAGGCAGTCATTGATTTTACCGGAAGGTACGTAAATAACGATGCCGTCGGGAAGGGTATCACTATTTTTTAACGCTTTTTCCAAAGCTGGATAAAAGCTAGATGGATCTTGCCAAGCTCCGTCTCCAAGATAAGCACATAGAATGTCAAATTTTTGATCATCAAGACCTTTTTCTGCGTTAAAGTAAAGTACGTTGTCCACTATCTTTCCTTAAGGGAACCAAAATCGATACCACTGTTCCTGAAGTGGACCCAAGACTTTTGTTCGTCCAGTTGTCAAAATTCATCAAATATTGGGTTTGCTGCTGTTTCGCGGCTTCTAGAGATTGCTCTTGCGTCCAAAATCCATGCTTGTCTCTGTCAAAGCAGTTGAATAAACACTGGTTCCCAGACCGAATTCTTATCAATCCCCCTACTTTACTTAGCTGATTTAAAATCGTGGGGTAGCCGTTGCCTGCGCCACTTTCAGATTTAGTAGAGAAATTTTTTCCAATACACTTTATCAGAGCATCTTTCTCGGAGGCTGCGTCAATGCTTGTTCCAAAGGCCCTTCCTACCAACCCCGGACCGGTATCAAAAAAGCTCACCTCCATACAACGCAGCGTTTTCTTGGTTCCGTCTACGCTCGTTACAACATTGTCGTTCCAATACTTACTTAGTCTTGGATGCCCTATAAAGTCTTTTTCATATGTCTCGCTTGATTGGTCTTTCCATGAAGCAATCATCCCCTCTACATGTTCAATGTAAGGTCTACCGTGCTGGTCTCTAAGGGCATGTTCTTGCGTATTTTTGAAGAGCTCGCAACCAAAAATACCAAAGGCTTCAATTAGGTCTCCCTCTAAATGGTTGAACTCTCGCTGATTAATTTGTTTAAAAATAGCCACCATAGTTTTTGTCATTAATGAACTATCTCTTACCGCTTGGCTATTTTTGTTTGAAAACAGAGGAGACAAATACTGTCTTTCCGCACCGCTGATACAACATAAGTCGATCGAACGTCCACGGACTATTTCTGCATAGTGCTGATTATCGGAGGCAATCATTTTGTCTTTTGCTGGCAAAAGAGCTTTTCGCCTAGAGATAATTTCATTGTTTATGTTAATTGATTTATTTAGTCGCACCGACGTCAAGCCCGGAGCATAACTACACAGCTCTTGCAAAACAATTTCAGTATTAGATGAATTCTGCAACACCAAGACTTTTTCAGCAGAATTACGAGCAATAGAGACGAGAGCCTGTAATCTAGCTGCATCTTTTAAGGCTCCGTGCCTTTTCGATATAGCCTCTGAAGAAAGTTTTACCGTCTCACGACGCTCTACTTTCTTAATGACGTTCTCCATGTCATCTATTGACTCTAAAGGAGACTCTTTCAGTCGTTCCATTTAATTGTTCCAAACAATTTATCTATCCCCATTGTCACAGTATTCCACTTCCCTTTCAGTGAGATAATTCAAAACTCCAGATTTCAAATAATAATTGTCCAGAACCTTCACAGTGGGCACTGTCTGAAAAGAAAGTGCCCCAAAACTTTTTAGATCAAATACTCATTCACATACTATTAATGAGCATTAGCCTGACAAAAAATCATCCATTTTAATGCTGTTCACAGTGAATCCCCGTAATGTATTACGGGGGTAAATTCCACCTAACTTCAACTGTTCCACAGTATTTTATTCAGATAAAAAATGATCGAACTGAATTTCTCGGAAGCGATTAAGTATGTTTTTAAACTTGAGCTTAAGTATTTGAGGTTTTATGTCTGCACAGTTATTAGTAATTTTATCATTAAGGATTCGGACTAAACTCGTATGTTCATTCTGAATAGTTAATTCGAACCGACAGGAGTAACTCTTTATCAAGTTGTTTTTTACTCCATACTATAGTGTTTGCAACACTTTGAGGTCAGCGATTTCATTAGGTATAGATTCAGGTATTACTTCAGAGGCGAACTTTTCTGAAGAGTAAGAAAGACTTGCCTCAACTCCGAGATGCATAAAGGAAACGAAAAAACTAAGACTCGTAATAAATCGCGCATTTTATTTCCATATGTTTCATATAACATTCATCTTATGTAGTATGTTGTATGTTGTATGTTGTATGTTGTTTAACTGTCAAAATCTACCTGAATTTTAGCTATGTCAAACTATGATTTTTCTTCTCTAAATGATAAAGAGTTCGAAGTACTTGCAGCGGATCTGCTTTCAACTGTATTGAATGTAAGAGTCGAAAGATTTAAACCCGGTATAGATCAGGGTGTTGATGGTAGATTTTTTGTCTCCGATGAGCAATCAGTCATACAGTGTAAACACTGGATGAAATCCGGTTTAAAACAACTTAAGAATCACCTTAAAAGAGTAGAATTTGATAAAGTCGATAAGCTTAAACCTGCTAGATATATACTTGTTACATCTTTAGAACTGTCAAGAACGGACAAAAATGAGATACAAAACATCTTTTTTCCGTATATTAAATGTCCTAATGATGTTTGGGGAAAAGAAGATTTAAATGATCACATTTCGAAGCATCCGATATTAGAAAGAAGACACCATAATTTATGGATGACTAGCAGTTCTGTATTAAGCACGCTACTTAACAATGCAGTTTATGGTCGTAGTAATTTTATACTCAATGAAATTGTGGACAAGTCAAACTTATATATAGAAACTAGTTCGTTTAGAGAGTCAAAGAGAAAGCTAATTGATAATAATAGCCTTATTATAAAAGGGGCTCCCGGCATTGGTAAGTCCACTCTGGCAGAGCAATTGTCTAAATACTTTGCCGCTATCGGCTATGAATTCGTATACATAGAAAATAGTATAAAAGAAGCTGAAGATATTTTTAACCCCAATGAACCTCAGGTTTTTTATTATGATGACTTTCTAGGTAGAAACTTTCTTATGCAAATAGACGATAATAAAGATTCTCATATAGTGAATTTTATTAAAAGGGTAGAAAGAGCTAATAACAAAAAGTTTATTTTGACTACCAGAACCAACATCTTAAACAGAGGTAAGCAGTTAAGTGAACTTTTTGAGAGAGAAGGGTTAGATCAAAAAGAATATGAAATATCAATACAAAATATTTCTTCAATGGACAAGGGTAAAATACTATACAACCATATATGGCACGGAGAGCTAAACGAGCAAAAAATAGAGCAGATATACAAAGATGACCGATATTTGCAAGTTATTAATCATAAAAATTTCAATCCACGATTGATCTCTTTTACTACAGAGTTTAGTAGGGTTGAGCATATCCCTGATGGTTCGTATTGGGAATATATTAGCAATACACTTAAGAATCCTAAGGATGTATGGAGTTATGCGTTTAGAAATCAGCTTAGCGATATTGGTAGATACCTTGTGATGACTGTGGCTCTTAACGGAAAAAAAGTAACCGAAAATGAACTTATTCAAATTTTTAATCAAATAGTTGGAAGTGATCTCTATCCTAACTGTGATGTATCATTTACTGAAACGATTAGACATTTAATAGGTTCTTTCTTAAATCGAAATGCACATTCTGAATCTTATGTTAGTTATGACTTATTTAATCCATCAATAGCTGATTTTATTTATAGCGAATATACTTCAAACTATAAGCTAATTTATAAAATACTTAGAAACTTAAAGAACAAAGAATCAATAGGCAATATAAGTAGTATGGTTTATCAATCCTTAATTAAAAAAGAAGACTATAATCAAATTATGCTTCTGTTAATTCAGGATATCTGTCAAAGCAAAGATGCGTTAGATCTGTATGAATCTGAAGTTTTCTATAACTTTATATTAATTAATGATTTTGATTCATTACCAAAGATGTTTATTGATAGGCAACTTGTTAAATTCACCAGTGAGTTCAGTTTTAATAGAGAGTTTTCATCAAAAAGGCATGTCGAAGTTATGAGATTAATGGCTAAATACGGTTATTTCTCTGGGTATGCTAATGAGGTTATGAGTACTTTGCAGTCCTTATTTCAATCGGGACACCTTTTCACAGAGTGCTACTTGGAAGTTTATAAAATGTTGTCATCTATTGAAGATATTACTGAAGAGCACATTTCTAATTTCCAAGAAAATGTATTAACTCAAGTTTCAAACTATATAACTGAAATGGTTATCGACAATGGTGTATGTGGAGATTGCTATAATCATTCTGAATTTGACTTTTCTGATGTATATTCTTATTTAGAAAGTTTTCTTCCAAGGATTGGAATTTTCTTAACTAGTGATGAAATTAATGACTTGGCTTTTTGTTGTGATGAAAATGAAGTCATAGACCATAATCGAAGTTCAGAAGGTGATTATGAAATAGTATATGGCCGCGATGGAATAGAAGATAGTGATTTTCTTACGCATATAAAAGATATAAACGATTATTTTGAAAGAGCATAAGACTTGATTTTGTGCTATATGTTTTAAGGCATTTTAGCAATACACCTAGCTGTTCTTAGTAGATAACTAAGTGTTTTTACATCTGTCGGTGCACTTATTTCGAGTAAACCAATTCCAATTAGGATTTTGTTAGGTGTTAAGTAATTGCCTGTTGGTGTTCTTAGCCTTTTACCAATCATTTCTAAGCTCTCCCACTTTTCAGCACGGTGTATTCTTGCTCCCTGACCTTAACCATCCTCATCAACCGTTTACACTCTGGAGGAACTGGTATTCCGTTATCCCAACCTTGACGGTCTTCACTACTTTAAAGCGAAGCTCTGCGGTCTCTTCGACGATCAAACGGCACTCATAAAATCGAAAAATGAAATTTTGGTCATTACATTGTATTTCATCTATAAATCCTTCATATATGAAAGATTTATAAGATACAAGTTTCTCAGCGACGTTTGATATAAATGAACAAAGTGTGAACTGTAAGAAGGCGTATCAACCTGCAATATTTACCTTACAAAAAATAGTTCAGTAACTGCTAATTCAGAGAGGTCGCTGACACGCTTTTGTCCAGTTGCAAGTTACAACACTTGAGATAATGGAAAATGGGGAGAGTTGACGCAAGCTATTCGCTTTCTTGTTGAGGAAGGCTAAACGACTCATGGAGCTTGTCATCACTTTTCACCCCTGATTCACCTAGCGTGAGCTATAAATTTGCCCAAATGATTAGGGTGAATTATGTTTTACAACAAAAGCAGTATAAAGATCGTATTTGCGGCTGGGCTCGTTGCCTTGCTCGCAGGGTGCAGTTCTTCGGGCTCTCAGCAAGAGTATGCCAACAAAAAAAATGAAGTCACTGTCCCTAAAAAATGGCAATCAACCAAGGCGTTTGCCAATGGTGACTTTACTGACCAACTATTACAATTGGTCAATCATGAGTCCGTGACTAAGTTGGTTCATGAAGCTTTAGCCGCAAACTACGACCTACGGTCTACCGCCACTCGGCTCAAACAATCTCGTCTGTTGGAGCATCAAGCAGAGATAAAGAGTGAGCCCTCTTTAACCACCAGCTATCAAGCCTCTAGAGCAAAGCAGGGCCGCATAACCAACTCGCAAACCTTGTCGGTCAATATGAGTTGGGAATTAGATGTATGGGGCCGACTGGCTGACGCTTCAGACGCGGCATCAGCAACCTCCAAAGCAAGTGAACTTGATTATCTTTACGCTCGAAACTCTTTAACCGCAAGGGTTATTCAAGCTTGGCTCGATATCAACTACCGCGCACAAATCATTGCCGTTGAGGAGCAATGGGTGACCAGTTTAGTACACACCGAAGAAATCATCCTTGAACAGGTGCTTGATGGTGAAAAAGAGCAAGCTGATCTCGATGCGGCCAAAGCCTCTACCGAGAAAGTAAGAGCAACATTAATCTCAAGAAAACAGAGTCAAGCAATCGCGATTCGAAACCTGAATGTTCTGAGAGGCCAGTCTGAAGATGAGCACTCTGAAATCACCTTCGAACCCATCTCTGTCTCAACGCCACCGATCGCCGTTTTAGGGGACGTTATTGGCTCAAGGCCAGATCTCATCGCCGCTTATCAAAGAATCATCGCAGCAGATAAAAACACCTCGGTCGCTTATAAGGAACTGCTTCCTAAGTTCACGCTTACCGCCTCAGCCAGCCGAACAGGAAAAACCATGAATCAACTGTTAGACAGTTCCTCGGCATGGAACTTAATTGGAGGAATCACTGCACCGATATTCAATCGAGACACACTTAAAAACAGTGCCAAGATTTCAGAATTGGATGCCAAATTAGCTTATCTCAATTATCAGAAACGACTGCTCAACGCGCTTACAGAAGTTGAAAACGCCTTTGATAAAGAGGTGTCACTGAAATCTCAAGAGTACCACCTAAGCAAAGCTTACCAACACTCCTTCGCCAGTATGCGCAATTATCAGTACCTCTATCAGGATGGGGCTAGCGGAGTACTGACACTGTTGGTTGCTAAACAGTCCACCTTTCAAACAAAAATACAGTTATTAGAAACCGAACAAGCCCGTTTCTCCAACCGAATTACCCTTGGACTTGCTCTAGGAATGGGAGTGTAGATTATGAAGAAGCCAATGATGAAAAAACTCAGCGCCAGCTTTCTGGCAATCCTATCTATACCCACCGCGGTCATATACACAAACTACGCCATCAGTAATCAGCCTGAAACCGTATCGGTTAAAAACGAAATCACGCTGCCGGGTGTCACGATTGAGCACCTGACATCGGGTGTTAACAACAGCATTATTGAAGGATATGGTGAAGTGGTCTCTTCTGAGACCTTATCCATTCAAGGACAAGTTTCAGGCCGGGTGGTTTGGAAATCTCAGCAGTTCAAAGTGGGTAAGCGGGTTAAAAAGGGAACCCTGTTACTGCGTATTGAAGACTCGGACTATCAGGCGACCTTAGCTAATGCGAACAAAACCTTAGCCGATGCTCACTTAGCTCTGTTACTCGAACAGAGAAAACATAAGCGAGCTAAGGATAACTGGAAGAAATCGGAAATATCAGGTAAGCCAACCAAGCTGGCATTAAGAGAGCCCCAGCTTGAAATCGCCAAATCTCAATACCTTGCCGCGAGTAAAGCGGTAAAAAATGCCGAGACAAATCTCGCCAATACCAAAGTGTATGCACCATTTGATGCGGTTGTCACGGCTCGTAATGTCACCAATGGAAGCTATGTTTCCCAAGCAAGTGCTATTGGTGAACTGAAAGCGTCGAAAACCGCGGAGATCAAGATCGCCTTATCAGAAAGAGAGTGGCAGCAACTTCCTAACTCACTTGATTCATTGCACGTCACTATCTCCTCCCCTAACAACAGTCAATACCAATGGAGGGGTCGCGTGTCTGATCTTGCATTGGTCATTGATCAGAGTACACGAACAAGAACCCTGACGGTCGTAATCGATTCACCACTAGCGCAAGAAACACCTCTTCTATTTGGTAGTTTTGTTAACGTTCGTCTGAAAGGAAAAGCCATTCCCGACAGTTATGTTATCTCATCATCGTCACTTACTGCAGATGGGTATATCTGGTTCGAAAAGGAGAATCAGCTGTTTAAATATAAAGCCAATACCCTGTTCAAAAATGCCAATCAAGTTGGTATTGCCCGAGGTCAACTCGACCCACAAATCAGTTTAGTTAAGAAGCCGTTATCTCATTATGTTGACGGTATGAAAGTGATTGCAACTGAGGAAAAAACCGATGGATAACATAAACCCTAATCAGGGTATTATCGCGTGGTTTACCCGTAACTCCGTGGCTGCCAATCTGTTGATGGTCTTAATTCTGGTCTCAGGATTGATTGCGATGTCCAAGCTTCGCACTGAAAGCTTTCCGGCCATTCCGCCCAATAGTGTTTCCATCGAGGTCAGTTTTGACAGTGGTTCAGCTCAATCGGCCGAAGAAGGTATCGCGCTAAAACTGGAAGAGGCGCTACAAGGTATCGACGGCATAAAGAGCATTCAAAGTAGCTCAACGGGTCAGGCTGTTTCGATGACCGTGACAAAAACCAGCAATTATAATTTGGATACTCTTTACCAAGATATTAAAAACAAAGTAGATGCTATCAGTACTCTGCCACAACGGGCAGAAAAACCGGTTATAAATCGGGCAGTAGAAACCAATGGCGTGATATCCATAAGCTTATATGGTGACGTAAGCAACAAGGTCCTTCAGCAATATGCTGAACGCCTTCGTTCTCGACTCCTTGCCAATAGTGCTATCCCAAAAATCGATTATATTGGCAGGAAAAACGAGGAGATCACCATCCAAGTTGACGAGAGCAAACTTCAAGCCCTCGGCCTATCGCTGTCAGAAGTTGCACGCAAAGTGAGCGCGGCTTCCATTACCGATACGGGCGGTGAACTCAAGGGGAAAGGAGGTACATTAGTACTAAAAACCGAACAACAGAAACGCAGTGCAAAAGAATTTGCGACCATTCCAATAAAACAACTTCCGAGTGGAAAGAACCTCCGCTTATCGGATATTGCGGAGGTTAAAGATGACTTCTCCAGCAAAAATGCCTTAACACGTTATAAGGGCAATCCTTCTGTCGGGCTTAACGTTAATATGTATGGCTCTTCCAACATAACGGTTGTCGCCAAAGAGACCAAAAAAGTGGTCGATGAATTCAAGAGTACGCTGCCATCCAATATTCATATTGAGTTATGGAATGATCGCAGTGAACCCATTAAAAATCGCCTGTCGCTATTATTAAACAATAGCTTTATGGGGATGATTCTGGTGATTGCGCTGTTGGCGACATTTCTAAATATTCGAGTTGCCTTATGGGTGGGACTTGGCCTACCGGTTATTTTTTCCGGTGCCATGATCCTTATGAGCGACTCTCTCTTCGGAATGACGTTAAACGAAATGACCACATTTGGTTTTATCATGGCGTTGGGGATTGTGGTCGACGATGCGGTTGTTATCGGAGAAAGTGTCTATGAAGAGCGGGAAAAGAAAGGGCCGAGTATAGAGTCCACCATTTCAGGAGCCAAAAAGGTCGCCACACCAACCACCTTTGGCGTCCTGACGACAATGGTGGCGTTTCTATCCATGAGTCTGGTAGAGGGAGAACTTGGCAAAATATTCGCACAATTCGCCTATGCGGCAACGTTTTGTTTATTCTTCTCTCTCGTCGAGTCGAAACTCATTCTACCGTCTCATCTCGCTCACCTGCGTATGCATTCAAACTCTAACAAGAGAAGTTTGGGCGGTTACTGGAACCGATTTCAACAAAAGGTGCTGGCTGGATTAAGCTATGTGACTCATCACTACTACAAACCGTTTCTTATCATCACCTTGCGCTATCGTTACGCGGCACTGGCGCTTTTTGTTTCGCTATTTGTGTTGGTTTTTGGCTCGGTACTATCTGGAAAAATCAAAATGGTTTTCTTCCCAGAGATATCAATGGACTTTATTGAGGTAACCGTTTTATTCAAAGACGATGCTGGCTACGGTTTAGTACAAAGAGAAGCGCTTAAAATTGAACGTATAGCAGAGCAACTTAATGGCGACCTTATCAAAGAGTTTGCTTTGGATATCGACCCCATTCAAAGCTTGTTAACCGAAACCTCAGATAACAGCATAACGTTAACCGCGGGACTGTCCGCTAACAACCAAAGACCCTTTGCTGCCACTGAAATTGCTAAGCGCTGGCAATCTATGGTGCCTGCACTAGAAGGGGTGGACAGCAGTAGTTTTAATGCTGATATGATTGCGGAAAAAGACATAAGCATTGAACTCAATAGTAATAACAGTCAAACATTGGAGCTTGCAGGAAACATTCTGACGAATGAGCTGGAAAAAATTAATGGTGTCTTTGGCGTTAAAAACGGATTGGCTGCCGCTCAAACTCAGGTTGACATAAATGTGAATTCCGAAGGTCAGGCGATGGGGCTGACAAATACGGAACTGCTTCAGCAACTTAAATTCGCCTACCAAGGACACGTTATTCAGCGGCTGCAAAAAGGACAAAATGAAGTAAAAGTGAAGATTCAATATCCAGATAATCGCCGAGAGACGCTCGATGATCTTCAATACGCGGATATCCACCTCGCCACGGGAAAAATTGTACCTCTAACATCGGTTGTCACGATTTCCACCCGATATGTCTCCAAAAGTATTGAACGAATTGATGGTAAGCGTGTAAACCAAATCACCGCAGATGTGGATAAAGCGACGACCTCACTGGATGATGTAATGGAAAGCCTCAACGGCGGCATTTTACGTCAACTTCAGCAGAGCTATCCTGACCTAACTGTCTCAATTTCAGGCCAAGACAAAGAGAAAAGAGAGATAACGCAGTCGCTAGAAAGTGTCTTTATGATTGCTTTAATTGCCATTTATGCCCTGCTTGCGATACCACTTAAATCGTATCTTCAGCCCATTATCATCATGTTTGCCATTCCATTCGGCATTATTGGCGCTCTACTCGGCCATATGCTGCACGGTATTCCTATTAGTTTACTGTCGTTATTTGGCATTCTTGCTCTCGCTGGGGTAGTGGTCAATGACAGTCTGCTCCTTATCTCTCGATACAATAGTGGCCGAGAAGCAGGGCTCACCGTTGTGGACGCTTTAGTCGATTCGGGAACTGGGCGTCTTAGGGCAATCCTACTCACGTCCACCACCACCTATTTTGGTCTAATGCCATTATTGGTTGAAACGTCACCGCAGGCACAATTTTTAATCCCTGCGGCAACCTCAATGGGCTATGGCATACTGTTTGCCACGATCATTACTTTGCTACTGATCCCGGCTCTCGTTATGGTGAATGAAGATTTAAATACATTGTTTAGTCGTAAAGAAAACCGAGATGACGTAGCGGAATTAGGCCATTAATATACTCAAGTGACCTCAAGGTGCTTGTTCAGCGAGAATTTATTGGCTGCTGATCAAGGAACTGATTTGAAGGCATAGTCATTCTACTGCAAGAATCAATAACAAAAACACCCCGTGAATTTCAATTTTTCACGGGGTGTTTTTAAATCACTTACATGGATAATGTCAACGGTCAAAAGTAGCGTTCGAAACTCTGTTGGTAAATGCCTCTTCCCTAGATTTTATGTGAAATGAGTTACTCTTCTAACAGTTCGGTAAGTACTTGCTTAAATGTCTCTTGCGGTTGAGCACCTGTTAATGCACTAGTGCGGTTAAACACGACAGTAGGTACACCAGACACACCCATTTGTTGCCACTGCGCCTCCAACCCTTTTACTCGCTCTCTAATTTGCTCATCCGCCAGTGCGGCCAACGCATGTTCAGCAGCGATCCCTACCGACTCCGCTTCTTTAATCAGTACTTCGCGATCAGAAACATCTTTGTGCTCGGTAAAATAAGCTGAAAACAGACGTAATTTCAGCTCTGTCTGTTTACCTACCTGATGAGCAAAGTCCAGTAACACATGAGCATCCAGCGTATTAACCATGTTCATCTCTTCAAAGAAATCAAACTGAAAACCGTACTGGGAGCCGTGCTGAGTAATGTTCGCTCTTGCTTGATCACTCTCTTCACGAGATGAGCCATATTTGCGGGCAATATGTTCCCGCAACCCTTCTCCTTCTGCAGGCATATCAGGGTTTAATTCAAACGGTTGCCACTCGATCTCAACCTTGTCTTGTATCGCCAACTCTTCAATCGCCGCTTCAAGATGCTTATAGCCGATTACGCACCAAGGACAGACAACGTCTGAAATGATATCGAGTTTAATTGTTTTGCTCATCCGAAGCCCTCTTCGCTTTAGACATTAGTAAAAAACCACCAGCCAATCACATTGGTTAAGCCTGGAGCTGCTTGAATTACTTTTTGTATATAAAAATAACCACTACTATTGAACCATCGTTCTCATCGATATTGCCAATAAGTGACAAGGAGTTGTAGACATGCAGAAAGTGATTCTTTTTGATATTAATGAAACCGTGTTGGATCTCAGCCCACTGCGCCCCAAGTTCAAGCTTTACTTAAATAATGAGAGCCATATGGACACTTGGTTCGCAATGCTACTTCACTCGTCAACGGTCTCCCTCATTACTGGGGTAAAAACCAATTTTAAACGGCTTGCTCACACTGCTTTAGTCACTTTGGCGGCGCGTCTTAAGACCGCGCTATCTGACAACGAACTTGACGATATTGTCAGCACATTCGCCAATTTACCGCCTCACGACGATATATCACCGTCATTAACCATGCTACGACACGCCGGATTCAAGTTGGTCGCTTTTTCAAACTCATCCCTCACGCTGCTCGATGCGCAGCTAACTAACGCTAACATCATTCAGCAATTTGATGACGTCATATCGGTTGAAAGCGCTGG
This sequence comes from Vibrio sp. MACH09, assembly GCF_033238805.1. Taxonomy (NCBI): domain Bacteria; kingdom Pseudomonadati; phylum Pseudomonadota; class Gammaproteobacteria; order Vibrionales; family Vibrionaceae; genus Vibrio; species Vibrio sp. MACH09. The sequence goes on from NZ_BSFZ01000002.1 coordinate 168,847, forward strand.
AACCTTTAAACCATCAAAGGATGCTTACCAATACGCACTTCAAGCAATCGGTGTATCGGCTAAAGATGCATGCTTGGTTGCCACTCATGACTGGGACACACACGGTGCGCTCTGTGCAGGGCTTAATGCCGCGTTTATCAATCGATTTAACACCCCTTACAATGCGATCTACAAAAAGCCAACCATTATTGGCGACACCATGACCAGCATCGCACAACAAATCATTGATGATAGAGTTAAGTAACCAAATAGAAGTAATAGCAGTGCCGTTAAGAGCGCAAGTTTAGAACCTTATCTATATCTTGCGCAGAATGACGTTCAGGTACTTGCTCTGACGGTTCGCCAAATGAACGATTCACAATACGACCTCGCTGCACCGCTTCACGCGCTTCGAGCTGTTTGGCCCAACGCACAACATTGGTATAAGACTCTACCTGCAAAAACTCCGCTGCATTGTATAGTTTGCCTAATACTAAGTTGCCATACCAAGGCCAAATAGCCATGTCGGCAATGGTATATTCTTCTCCAGATACATAGGTATTTTGCGCCAGTTGTTTGTCCAGAACATCCAATTGGCGTTTAGCTTCCATCGCAAAACGATTAATTGGGTATTCCAGTTTTTCATCAGCATAGGCGTAAAAGTGACCAAACCCTCCCCCTAAAAATGGAGCAGAACCCTGTGCCCAAAATAGCCAGTTGAACGTTTGAGTTCTTGCCGGGCCGCTTTTTGGTAAAAACTGATCAAACTTCTCCGCCAAGTGAACAAGAATAGAAGCAGATTCAAACACGTTTACCGCATCATCACCGGTTTTATCAACTAAAGCAGGGATTTTAGAGTTAGGGTTCACACCGACAAAACCGGAAGAGAACTGATCTGACTCTCCAATATTAATTAAAAATGCATCATATTCTGCTTCTTTAATCCCGAGAGCTAATAGCTCTTCCAGCAAAATCGTTACTTTTTGACCGTTAGGCGTTCCAAGGGAATATAGCTGTAGTGAGTGCTCACCCACTGGCAATTCACGCTCAAACCTTGCACCTGATTCAGGTCGGTTTATGTTCGCCCATTGGTTACCACTACTCGGTTCGTTTTGCCAAACTTTTGGCGGTTGATACTGCTTATCACTCATAATTTATTCCTTTGTTCAAATTGATGTGATGAGTCTACAGACTGAGCTGATTACTTCACAACACATCACTGATGTAATCCGTATAATGGCGATTGCTCTTTAAATAAAAGTAGCAAACCAACAGATAAAATATCGGCTAATTGTTCTCTTTACGCTACATGCAAAAATGAAAACTGCTGGCTGACCACCCTAGCCTACTGTCCACGCTTCTGTTTCGGGAAGTTCGATGGAAATAGTGCACGCTTACTCTCATCATCGACCGAAGATTTAAAGTCAACGCCGTTGGCAATATTTCGTGCCACTGCCACTGCAGGACGGCTGTTAATTCGGTCAAACCAACGTTGCAAGTTTGGATATGATTGTAAATCATCATCACCTAACACGGGCTTCACTTTATCTATCCATCCCCACGCTGCAATGTCAGCAATAGTCAGTTGTTCACCAACAATATAATCACGCCCTTCTAGATGTAAGTCTAATACTTCGTAGTGACGTTGTGCCTCACGCAAATAACGATTTTTTGCATAGGAAATCGACTCCGGAGCAGCATGATGAAAGTGCACTGACTGTCCCGAAAAAGGCCCAAGCCCTGACGCTATAAACATCATCCACGACAACAGCTCAGCACGCTCTTCCGCTTTTCCCGTCAGCTGACCTGTCTTCTCAGATAGATAGAGCAAGATCGCATTGGAATCAAACACTCGAACACCATTATCTAGGATAGCAGGTAGTTTTCCATTTGGATTGATAGCACGGTATTCCGCTGAATGTTGCTCACCCTTTAGAGTATCCACAGCAACAAGCTCAAACGGTAAATCTGTTTCCGCTAGAAACAGCGCTACCTTCATTGGGTTTGGGGTTTGATGAAAAAAGAACTTAAGCATGAATAACTCCCTTTAATGATTTAAATGACACCGTGAACTCGTTGATTCGAGGCACTTTAATAGTGGTAAAAACGGTGACTCAGTGTTGGCTTTAAATCACTATAGAACAATTTGAACGATCGCTCAATATCAATTTTGATCAATCGTTCAATTATTATATTATTAGTTATTCGATTGTGAATTAAGCGATAGGGTTGAAACGATAATCGACAGCCAGAGTTGATACCTCATGGCTGATTTTAGTCGATTAGAGATTGGTAGAAAAACATGGTTTAAAAAGGAGACTGGACAAAAATGCCTTTTACTAAATCCGACAGTTCATCTTGATTTATGTTTCCTCGATTCACTCTGGCGTAATTTCTAAGTCCTAAAATCTGAATTTGTAGATGACGTGCTAGTCTGGCAGGATCTTTATCACTGGCGAGTTCCCCATTATCAATCGCCTGTTTTAGTAGAGCGGCAAACTTTCGCTCCATCTTTTGCATTAACTGCTGTGCAAACGCTAAAAGTTCAGCTTGATCATCGGTTAGTTCAGCAACGGTTTTTTGCAGCATACACATGCCATTAGGGCTCTCTTTCTGAGAGTTAACAACCAGCCTTTGAGTAAACAACATCAAGCCTTCAATAATAGAATCTGTGTCTTGTAGACAGAGTGATAACTGACGTTGGCCGAGCTCTGCATAGTGGGACAGCGACTGTTTAAACAACTCTTCTTTGCTACCAAAAGCAGAGTAGATGCTACCAGGGCGAAGATCTATCGTATCTTGTAGGTTTCGCATAGAAGTACCATTAAAGCCCTTTTCCCAATATAGGTTTGTGGCTTTCGCTATCACATCATCTCGGTTGAACTTTATCTTATTTACCATGAATAACTCTGTTTCCAATGATTCAATTACGCATCTCATCAAAGTGTAATTGAACTTTCGTTCAAAAACAATTTCACGTCCAACACTAAGCCTTAGCGAAAGACAAGACTCAAAGCCATCATTCAAAAAGTAAGTTTTACCAGATTGTAGTAGAATAAACATTCACCTAGCTTATTGATGTAAATCATCAAGCCTATTTTTACTTATAGTGTAGTTATTACCCATGGATCTATTTCTTCTTAAAAAGGTCATTACTGTTTTAGTCATGCCTGTAACCATAATATCTCTGCTTCTTTTGACCGCTATTTTACTTCATCGGTTTAAACCTAAACTGAGCCTCTTTAGCTTAGTCATGGCAACCACACTATTGCTTTTAGCAACATTACCACCAGTCTCAAATCGAGTTATGACCCAACTGGAAAATGAGTACCCTGCCTATTTAAATAAGGCCCCTAATATTGATTACATCGTGGTGTTGGGCTGTAGGCACATAAGCTCGCCATCACTGCCGGTAACCAGCCAATTGGGCGTCTGTTCATTAGAGCGTTCAGTAGAAGCGCTACGAATTTACAATTTGCATCCAAACGCAAAAATCATCACCTCAGGCTATGCCGGATACGACTCGGTGACGAATGCGGAAAAAGTAAAACAAGCATTAATGTTACTTGGCGTCCCCCAACAAGATATTCTTGCGGATGGCTCTTCTAGAGACACCGAAGAAGAAGCAAAACGTATTTATCCAATGGTTAAAGACGCCGATGTTATCCTAATCACCAATGCTTCACATATGCCTCGCGCCATGAACTACTTTAAGTCGCAAGGGTTAGATCCGATACCCGCGCCTACTGGCTATTGGGTTAAGAACTCAGATAAAGAAAAAACGTGGAAATATTACCTTCCCCATGGCGGGTTGCTCGCCCAAACAACGACTGCTTGGTATGAAACTTTAGGGCAGTTTGTTCAATGGCTTAAGTCTATGTAGTGATTCTCATGTGATACCAATTATGGCTCGATAACTTAATCGTACATTAGATGATTCGCTTTGTTGCCATCAAACTCTGCGAGGGATTTTCGAGCCAAACGACGAAATGGCCATGCTTTAACTATCTCCTCTAATGGTTGTATGGCAAATGCCCAGAAAATTGAACCATCAAAAACCAAGATCACTAGTGCGCACAACGGAATTGCAATGAGCCACTGGCCAGTAAAATTGATTTTAAATACATCCGTGGTTTTACCAAGAGCCCGCAAGATATGACCATGAACGGTGTTGTAGCCACGAACCACGGGTAAGAGAATATAGAGAGGAGCAATAACCGTTAATGCCTGATAAGTGGCATCATCTAACTCCGGATATATTGAAGATAAAAACAAACTTAACACAAGAAAGAAAACCGCAGAAAGACACGAAATAACCACCGCGATATCGATACTGACATCAACATTCTTATTTAAATCTTGCAGTTTCTTCGAGCCAATCGCTTGGCTAATAGTAATTGCTGACGAATGAGCCCAAGCAGTAATAAACTGCGTGCCTGCTCGTATCCATGGCATGATCAACGTAATCGCCACATAGGAGTGAATGGTAAGTTGCGAATATAAAAGCTGATAAATTGTTGCGCCAATTTGCAGCATGGTGACATTAGCCGCAACGGGGAAAATTTCCTTAAAATGATAAAGCATGTTTTCGATAACAGCAGGGCTAGGCGCTGGCAAGGACACCTTAGCGCTATCATCAAATTTTATACACGAAAGCAGATACGCCATCCTAACGACTATCGCAACCACACTTCCTATCGCCGCGCCTTGCAGCCCTAATCCGGAGAAATCATTCACGCCATAAATCAGCAAATAGGAACATACGATGTTAATGGGTAGCTCAATTAAGTACCCCTTAAACGGCACTCGAGTTCGACCGCGCGCATTAAAAAAAGCAATTACAACCTGTGTAACTGCGTTAAATAAAACAAGGTACTTACTGATAGAAAGATAGGCATTAATTTCCTGATGAAGCTCAACATCGTCTGTTAACGCAGAGATTAATTCCTGATTAAACGCACTGATCATCAAGCAAAAAAATATCGCGATAATGACATTGATAAAAAGCCCTGAGCAAAAGCTTCGATTCAAAGCAAGCGAACTGCCTGAACCAACTGAGCGGCTTAAAACCAACTGTGTACCATTGGCTAAAGCCATCTGAATGCCGAGGACAAAGGCGACAATGGTTGTTGCTATCCCCATCGCCGCAAGTGACACTTCCCCTAACGGAGAGATTAATAGGGTGTCTATCATTAGCATCGACTGCATAAGCAGTGCATTCAATGCTAGCGGCCAAGCCAAAGATAGATTTTTGCGGATATACAGACTCTTGCAGTTATGAGATTGAGAAAACACGCCACGTCCTAATTTAATGCAGATACCAAGATGTCTTGAGCATTGGTGAATATTGATAAGCAGTGATTGATATTAAAGACCATTGCATTTAATAGTCGGTCGCTAACGCTATCTTCTGATTATGCTGCCCCAATAATAATTGTGATGCCTTCTTCGCATCGGCTTTGTTGCCAAGCATAATGGCGTTGTATATAGCTTGATGTTCGGCTAAACAGAAACGCCCACCTTCTGCCGCATGGTCAATAAATTGCTTAAAAATAGTAGAGAGAATATTGCTAAATGGAACATAGAACTGATTCCCTGTCGCAAGGAAAATAGCCTGATGAAACAAGTGGTCGTACTGTGTCCACTCTTGGTAATCCATTCGCTCTGCCGCCATACTCATCTCTTGAAAATAAATAGATAAAAGTTTGCGATGCTCTGCAGTAGCATTGACCGCAGCCAATGCACACGCTTCGGGTTCTATTGCTCTTCGCAAACCCAAAAACTGAGCCAGAAAAGGTTGGGTATTGTCGAGGTCTTGGATCCATTCTAAGAGTTGTGGGTCGAGAAATTGCCAGCATTTTCGAGGACGAACCGTTGTGCCAACTTTTGGTTTAGATTCAATTAACCCTTTGGCAGACAAAAGTTTGGTGGATTCTCTTAATGCGGTGCGGCTAACTCCAAATAATTCACACAGCTCTATTTCGCTGGGTAATTTCTCATTTGGCAGTATCTCGGCTGATAATATTTTGCGAGCAATTTGTCTTGCTACTTGAACATGAATCTTTCGGCTAGAACCTGCTACAGATAAAAATGTTGCCATGGTGTGCCTCTCGTATAGGTAAGTATGATGTCAAGTATGCTTGAGGCTCATAAATTAAAAGCCAGATACATAAATCTGGCTTTTAATTGGAGCGGTTGATCTAGCATAGTTGGCTGTACACGCAATACTACGGTGCCATCTGTCCGCCGTTCACATCCAATATTTGCCCAGTGACATAACCTGCGCAGGCATGAGACGCAAAGAAAGCAAACGAAGGAGCGACTTCGTCAATGCGACCAAAACGGCCCATTGGAATGGTGCCAGAGATTGTTGCTCTTAGTTCGTCTGACTTACCATCATGGAAGGCAGTATCGATAGTGCCAGGCGATACAATATTGAAGCGGATATTATCTTTGGTGAACTCTTTTACCCAGTTACGGTGAATATCATGTAACCAAGCTTTAGATGCCGCATAAATACCAGCGCCTACACCGCCGCCTTCACGTGCCGCGATAGAGCCCGTACTGATCACACAAGATGTTTCACCCGATTCAGCCGCTGATGCACGTAAGAAAGGAATGGCGAACTTTGTCGTCATTAATGCAGAACGCGCATTGAGATTCATAACACGCTCGTAAAATTCATCATCGATGTTTTCTAAATTTTCACGTCCGCCAAGACCGCCTGCGTTATTAATGAGGATGTCTAAGCCACCAAAATGATCGGTAAATTCCGTTACCAGCTTATTACACTCTGATGTTTCCATAAGGTTAGCTTGGAAGAAAGCGACATCACCACCTAGCTCTTTTAACTCAGCAAGAGCGCTCTCTACTTCAGCACCTGCAATATGGCTGTTTATACCAATCTTGGCACCATATTTTGCAAATACTCGAGCTGTGGCCAGCCCCATACCAGCTGTAGAACCTGTAATAAGAACTCGTTTATTTTTTAAATCGTTAAACATTAGAATCTACCTATCGTTTTTTACACTTTAAATAATAATACAATACCACTTTTTATACACAAGCGAAAAAAGCCTATTCTCAACTTAATCTGTTAAATTAGGCACAATAATGTGACACAAATCACCTTATCAAGTGTCATTTTGAGCTTAATTGTATTACAAAAAAGGCCATTAAAGAGCAAAAACCCGTGACGAACGAGAAAAGGCCCTCTTATATCAGCGAAATAAAGGTGTGAGAGAGTAGACTAATGAGGTAATGTTCATTTGGTGTTAGCACTGTTCAGTGATAGTATCGTTCTTAAATAATACATTTATAACGAAAGATAAGTATAACTATGGCCAATGAATTCAGTTCCATTTCAGGTTCAAGACGTAGCCTTCACGTGCAAGTTGCCCGTGAAATAGCGCGTGGTATTTTATCTGGAGAGCTTGCCCAAGGTTCTATACTTCCCGGAGAAATGGCGCTGTGTGAACAATTTGGCATTAGTCGAACAGCATTACGTGAGGCAGTAAAACTGCTCACCTCCAAAGGGCTATTGGAATCAAAACCTAAAGTAGGCACGCGAGTGATTAATCGCGCTTATTGGAACTTTCTAGATCCTCAATTAATCGAGTGGATGGATGGTCTGGCCGATCCTGATGAATTTTGTCATCAATTTTTAGGACTTCGTCGCGCAATAGAACCAGAGGCGTGTGCCCTCGCCGCGAAATTTGCTACAGCAGAACAACGCATTGAGTTGTCAGAGACATTTCAAGCAATGGTAGAAATTGCAGAGGCTTCAGAGTTTGATCAAGAAAAGTGGATGGAAGTAGATACCCGCTTCCATAGTCAAATTTTCAATGCCACTGGAAATGACTTTTATCTACCGTTCGGCAATATTTTAACCACCATGTTCGTTAACTTTATTGCCCACTCTTCAGAAGAAGGCAGCACCTGCATCAATGAGCATCGACATATTTACGATGCCATCATGGCAGGAAATGGTGACAAAGCACGTCAAGCATCAGCGGATCATTTGCTTGCTTCAAAGCACAGATTACCCGAAGAGTAATAGACTTAATTTATACCGTTTAGCGAAAAGCACACCACCTCGGTGTAATGCCGATCAGTTAAGGCATTAATTACAAGATCAATTGAACGATCCTGTCAGTGTGTAAGAATCCGATATCGGTTAATTGATATCGGATTTTTTTATGCGTTTTGAGAGCGAACTAGCAACAGCTTTTAAGTCTTGTAATACCTTCAGTACATTTGAAAAATATGCTGAGTTATTATCTCCAGAGCTTATTCAACAAGGTTTTGAGAAGGCTGGAGTAGCTACTATTAGAAAGCGACGCTTACCACTGGAAACAGTTCTGTGGTCAATTATTGGAATGGCTCTGTACCGACAGAAATCGGTCTGGGATATTGCTACTCAGATGGATATTATGTTGCCAGATAAAAAACCACTTGTCGCTCCTAGCGCTTTAGTTCAGGCAAGACAGCGCTTAGGCTCTGACGCTGTAAAAGAAGTTTTTAAAGCTGTTTCTCAGCATGGATACGAGACGAACTCATTCGAAACGTGGGCTGGGCTCAATCTTCTCGCTGTTGACGGTGTTGTATGGCGAACTGCTGATACAGCAGAAAATCATAAGGTGTTCGAAACTCAAAGTAATCAACATCGCGAGAATACTTATCCTCAAATCCGTATGGTCTGTCATATGGAACTCACCAGTCATCAGCTTATCAACAGTGCGTTCTCAGGTTATCGTACCAATGAAATGGTACTGGCAGAGCAACTTATTGAAGCTACGCCAGAGCATTCATTAACCATATTTGATAAAGGTTACTACTCATTAGGACTACTCAATCGCTGGCATCAAAGCGGAGTGGAACGGCACTGGCTCATTCCGGCACGAAAAGATTTAAATTATGAAATCGTGCATCGAGCAGGGAAGAATGACTGCCGTGTTCGCCTTAAAACAACTCCGCAATCTCGTAAAAAGTTCAATGAGTTACCGGAGTATGTTGATGCACGCCTTGTAAGTAAAATCATTAACGGAAAAGAATATCGAATACTCACTTCTATGATAGATGAAATGCGCTTTCCCGGAGATGAGATAGTTGAACTTTACCGTTATCGCTGGGAGATTGAGCTAGGTTATCGGGAAATGAAGCAGTCACTGTTAAACAGTGAATATACGCTGAGAAGTAAGAGACCAGACATGATAGAGCAGGAACTATGGGGGGTACTGCTTTGTTACAACTTGATACGTCTAGGAATGACCGCAGCAGCGAAAAAGCTTGATAGTGTATGGCCAAATCAACTCAGCTTTACCAGTTGCTCGATGGCTATTACTCAGTTTTTTGCCACACTTCCCCTAACGAGCCCGGGAAATATCCCTAAACACTATGAACTATTATTAGAACAGATGGGTTATTTTAAGCTTCCCCCCAGGCGAGAAGATAGGTCTTACCCAAGGCGGGTAAAGTCGAAACCGAGGAAGTATCCAGTTAATAAGAAAAATGCCAATCAGCTTAACTGACTGGCATTACACCACCTCGGTGTGCTTTTTTTATTCTGTTCATTGACTCACCAATACCCATCTAAAAATTATTTCCTTCCTAATCACAATTCAGTTACATTATATAATAATACAAATAATCAACAGATCATGGTTATCTATTATGATCCATTCACTATTACCTAATATTATCCAGTTTATCGGTCAAGTTGATCCGTTTGATAAAATTCCAAAATCTGCCATTCGGCAATTGGCTTCGCAGATTAAAATAACCTACCTTGCAAAAGGAGAAGTGATTGATTTTTGTACTCCAGGTCAGCAAAAATCACTTTATATTATCCGTACGGGCTCCATGGAACAGCGTAAAACTGATGGCGTGCTGCGAGCCAAACTCGGGCCAGAAGATTTATTTGGTTTTACCTTTCTAAACTCAGACACTGCTCCTGCGGATGGCTATCACGCCACGGCTATCGAAAACACCCTGCTCTATCTCATTCCTCACTCCGCATTGCAAGAACTGCTCATCCAGTTTCCCGATTGCGCGGAACATTTTGCCTCTCAAGCGCAGGTGCGTTTGCAGTCGGCACTTGATGTGGTTTGGTCCAATAAAGAAAAAGGGCTATTCATTAAACGAGTGGAAGAGGTGGCGAGTGGCAGAGTGGCCGTTGTTACCGCTAACCAAACAATCCAAGCCGTAGCGCATGAAATGCGAGTGATTCAACGCTCTTCCTGCGCTGTGGTCTATGAGGATGAAAAGATCGTTGGCTTAGTAACCGACCGTGATATGACCAAACGTGTCATCGCGCATAACGTCGCGACAGATAAACCTATTTCTGAGGTAATGACGCACTCACCGCTCACAATCGCACCAGATGACCTTGTGCTCCATGCGGCTTCAATGATGATGCAGTTCAATATTCGTAATCTACCAGTCATCAAAAATAATCAAGTGGTTGGATTACTCACCACTACTCACTTGGTACAAAATCATCGTGTTCAAGCTATTTTCCTGATCGAAAAAATAAAATACGCCAACTCCATAGCATCCTTAACCAGTTTCACCGCTGAGCGTCAGGCCATATTTGAAGCATTGGTAGAAGGCAGAGTCTCACCTGAGACCATTGGAAAAGTGATGACAATGATAATGGATGCCTATACTCGACGTCTTATCCAATTTGCCATTGATCAGCTAGGGCCTCCGCCATGTGACTTCAGTTGGATAGTAGCGGGATCGCACGCAAGAAATGAGGTTCATATGCTCTCTGACCAAGACAATGCCATCGTTCTTGATGATAATGCGACCGAGCAAGATCGACTCTATTTCAATCAATTGGCAACGATTGTAACGGAAGGTCTGGCGAACTGTCACTATCCTCTCTGCCCCGGAAAGTTCATGGCGGTTACGCCTAAATGGTGTCAAACGTTAGCGGTGTGGAAACTCTACTATAAGAAATGGGTGGCCAATCCGGAATACCAGTGTCTGCTAAATATTAGTGTCTTCTTGGAGATCCGTTCGCTCTATGGCAACCGAGAGTATGAAACAGAGCTGAGAAATGCAATGCACAGCAATATTCGCTCCAATCGTGAGTTTCTCAGTATCTTGGTTAAGGACGCAGTCAATACGCATCCTCCTTTAGGCATTTTTAATAGTTTGGTGCTGGAGAAGTCCGGAGAAAACAATAAGACATTAAATATTAAAAAATACGCCATCAACTTAATCATCGATTTGGCTCGAATCTATGGTCTCGCTGTCGAATCAGATCTCAGTGCGACCGGTGAACGCTTCAACGCAGCCAAACAGCAGGGTGTATTGAGTGAGGATGCTTTCAAAAACATAACTGGAGCCTACCAATTTATTTTGTCTTTTCGCTTCAGCCACCAGCTCGAAGCGTTAAAGCAGGGAAATAAACCTGATAACCATATCAATCCCGATCGGTTCGGCAGCTTTGAGCGTAAACATTTAAAAGACGCATTTAGAATTATTGCCGACCTTCAAGAAGCGGCAAAAATACGATTTAGCCGATGATTCGACTCAGCAAATCGAGCACCAAGGTGTAACTAACCGCTAAATAACAGCAAGTGAATATCATTAAATGACTTTCAACAAATGAACAGCAACATCGGGCAAACAAACTATCAGTGATGAGAAAAACCAATGATCAACTTACTTAGCTACTTCCATCCTTTAGAACGAATAAAACGTCGACGAGAGGCTTACCATTCATCACTCCCTCTGCCCAATGTTATTTCTCAACTTATCCAGCAGCCGATTCCTAACATCGCTGATATTGCCATGGATCTCGATTATATTGTGCTGGACTTTGAGACGACAGGTCTGGATAGCAAGCAAGACCTCATCCTCTCTATGGGGTGGGTGACAATAAGCCAAGGAAAAATCGACTTGCTCACGGCGCAACATATCTATATTAACGACGCCTCTCAGATAAACCCGCAGACAGCCGTCATTAACCATATTACCCCGCAAATGTTGGCTGAAGGCGTCTCCATTCATGACGCGATGAACACTTTTTTTCAAGCCGCAAAAGGGAAGATTATTGTTGCCCATGCTTGCGCAGTTGAAGCAAATTTTATGAACCACTATCTGGTGCACTCTTTTCACCTACCTAATGCACCACTGATTTGGATCGACACATTATGTATTGAAAAAAAGCGCGCCAAAGCGATTAACCAAGATGATGATCTTGACCTCATTTTATCAGGTGTTCGTCAACGTTATAATCTGCCTGAATACAATAGCCATAACGCACTGGCAGATGCAGTATCTACCGCGGAGTTACTGTTAGCGATCAACAAGCGTCTGCAACCCAATAACAGCACGACATTTGGTCAACTATATAAAATGAGCCAATAACTATTGCTGTATTGTTTCCAATAAAAAAATGCCCAACTTTACGTTGAGCATTTACGGTTGAAAAGCTTTGTTATAACAAAGACGGTCCCATAACGAACAATGTCATCGTTAGCCCTCTTTTCTGGCTTGCTTCTTCTTCATTTTCATCGTTGAGTAAACAGAGAAAACGGCCAGTAAAATAAAGCCTAGCGCGATTGGTCGTTCATAAAGAAATGACCAACTGCCGTCAAACATGAGCAATGATTTTCTTAAGTTTGTTTCCGCCATCGGGCCAAGAATGATAGCTAATAAAATAGGTGACGAAGGCACATCTAATTTATTAAATACAAAACCAAGAAGTCCAAATCCAATAGCAATTCCCACATCAAACATTGAATTATTAATGGCATAGGCACCAATAACTGACAAAAATATAATAATAGGAATCATCAACATTTTTGGTGCTTCAACTATACGACAAAAGAATCGAATACCGATCAAACCTATGGCCAACATAATGATGTTAGCAACAAGCATAGAGCTGAACACCCCGTAGACAACGTCCGGGTTTTGGGCAAACAGCAACGGACCGGGTGTTAAGCCTTGCACAATAAGCGCGCCAAGTAATACCGCCGCAACCGCATCACCGGGAACACCTAAAGTCAGCAATGGTACAAGTGCTCCACCCGTGACGCCATTATTGCCCGCTTCAGCCGATGCTAATCCACGCACTGACCCTTGGCCGAACTCTTCTGGGTTTTTCGACGAACGTTTCGCTTCGTTGTAACAAACAAAAGCCGAGATATCCGCGCCGGCACCTGGTACCGACCCAATGGTGGTTCCCATCAAGCCACTCTTGATGGCGGTTGGCATCATCTCTTTTAAATCACTTTTGCTCAGTAATTTGTGATCAAATTTAACTGCCTTAACCTTTTTCTCTGACACTATTTTTTCAAGTTGATTTAACGCTTCAGATAATGCAAATAGCCCGATTAATACCGGAATAACATTGACACCACTATAGAGATCCATAATGCCAAACGTAAACCTAGGCACACTACTAATAGGATCAAGTCCTATTGTCGAGACAAGTAAACCAACACAACCTGCCAGTAAGCCTTTGAATATGTTTTTTGAAGAGACACTCGCAATAATTGTTAAACCAAAAAGTGCCAACGCAAAATATTCAGGGGCATTAAAACGTAATGCAAACGTCGCCAATTTTGGCGCAATCGCGATCAGAATGATGGTACTGATCAGCCCGCCAACAAATGATGCGACCGCTGATATACTCAACGCTCTAGCGGCTTGTCCCTTAACTGTTAAGGTATGGCCGTCTAATACAGATGCCGCGGATGCAGGTGTTCCGGGAGTTTTCAATAAAATAGCAGCAATTGACCCCCCATAAATACCACCGATGTATACACCAATGAGCATGACCAGTGCGGGAGTTGCATCCATACCAAACGTAAACGGCAGTAGAATCGCCACCCCCATCGTCGCCGTCAGTCCAGGTAAAGCTCCGAGAATGATGCCACCCAATACGCCAAAGAAAAGTACAGGTAAAACCGCAGGGCTAACGGCGGTCATTAAGCCATCGAGCAAATATTCAAACATATTAGTCTCCTATGCCCAGATGGCTTGAGGTAAGGAGATGTAAAATACTTCTCCAAATAAATAGTAAACAAGCAAAACAAATACAACAGCGACCAGATAGTAGAGAGGCTTTTTAATTCTGAAAAAGAGCAAATAAAAAATGAATGCAGAAAGGCTTGCTAAAAGGTAACCGACCACACTGATCAACAACGCATAGCCAATCAAAAAAGCCACACCAAACAGTGCCATTTTTGACATGATCGCTTGCTGCTCTGCGCTCGACTTCTCCAGTTTGCTTTGAACTAGCAAGATGAAGCTAATAACGATTAAGGCGATGGAGATTACCATAGGGAAGAACTTCGCATCCACACTGGCATCTTGATACATAGGTTCATCAAATTGAGTCGTGACAGCAAATGCTAACGCGCTGAAAAGGATAACAATCGATGGAAAAATGATGTTTCTATTTGGCATAGAATTCACCTAACTTACAAATTATTTATAGGTAACGCTATAGATGTCGCGTCACCTAATTTATATTTTAAAAGCTTAGCCAAGCTGGCTAAGCTTAATACCTGAATTTAGTTTATTAACGTTCCTAGTGCTTTGGTATCGTCATTAACAAAGCGAGTGAACTCTTCCGCATTCAAATTGTGGATAGTCATGGCGCCTTTTTCCATAAAGGATTTAAATTCATCTGTAGCCATTGCTTCATCAAATGCTTCACCTAACGTTTTAATGATCGCATCTGGTGTATCTTTCGGTGCACCAATTCCGCGCCATGTTCCCGTAACAACATCAATACCTTGCTCTTTTAGCGTAGGGACATCTGGGATGTACTGAATACGCTCTTCCGACATCACGCCCAGCGCCTTAAGTTGACCCGAACGAAGTTGGGCAATGGCTTCACCAGGTGTCACCATAGTCACGTCAGTATGATGACCAAGTACGGCAGGAATCGCTTCTGAAGCACCATTATATGGAATCGCATTTAGCTTGATGTTTTGATCTTTTTCTAACGTCATCAAATAAAAGTTTGGCGCTGCTGTTGATGCAAACTTCACTTTACCTGGGTTCTCTTTCGCTTCTTTGATCAAGTCATTAATGGTGTTGTAAGGGCTGTCTTTAGCAACCAAAACTACTGCTGGATCTAAGTTAACCAAACGAATCAGTTTAAAGTCATCAGCAGTGTGCTGCATTAAGCCCATTTGTGGTAATGACGCGATTTCACGAGTCACCACAGTTAGCGTGTAACCATCCGGTCTCTGCTGCGCCCCAAAGCTCATTCCCACTGCACCCGCACCACCAGTACGATTCATCACAGAGATATTTTTGCCTAATACATCTTTAGCACTATTTGCAAGAGTACGGCCAACCGCATCGGTTCCGCCACCGGCTCCAAATGGGACAACTAAACGTATGTTTTTCGCCGGATACTCAGCCGCGATAGAACTAACAGAAACTAAAATTCCAGCTGAAACCAGTAATGTTTTAAGTAATTTACTCATAGTAAGACCTTTATTTATCGATATTTCGATATGTTTGTGTAGGGGTATCAAGTTTGACCGTTTGGTACTCATGCATCGTTAGTTGCTCAATTGCGATAGCAATCCAGCCGCTAATTAGCATGTCATACCATTGCTGCACACCGCTGCATGCCACCACCACATTTCCGTATACGAAAGAACCGTAAAACAGAACGTCGTCATTTCTCAACGAGGCACAATGTTGGGTTTGTAGTTGGATGTTGCTTGTTGATTCGCGCCAAGCTTGCTTGGCTTTGTTTCGGGCTAGTTGATCAAAGGCAACTGACCAAGATTCAGGTGTTCCTAAAGACGTTTCATATAAAATGGCATCCTCAAAAGAGGCTTCCCATGGTTTTAACTGAGGGTTCATAATGACAATATGAAGCTCTTGCCGGTTCGTTCGTTCAAATAACTTAGCTATTGCGGGCATCGTTAAATCAACCGCATCTTTAGCCACTTCATCAAGAGATTTCATATCATCTTCCTTATTTTTACAATCTTAAAACTCAACACAAAGAATATTGTATGACAAATATGACGCAATAATAGAGAAATAAAAACATGACAAAAGTCACATCAGCCAAGCTAATAACCAGATCTTGATCTCTTTATTGCTCCTTTTACAGAGGAAATGTTAACAAATAACATCAATCAAATATTGAATGTTACATTTCAAGGTGGCTGACCGAAAAACTATCATGTCATATTTTATAATTATTTATGCAATTAGGTGGTATTCATAGACGAAAACAGCAAGACAAAAGACATGAAGTGATTTTTCAGATTCTGAATAAAGCCCTCTATAGCCAACCACAGCAAGGCCTGACGGACAAAGCCCCGTTAAAGCCCCACGCTCAAACCGCACCTTTCAGCAAGTAACGCACAACAGCATCAAATTTATAAAATATGACATAAATATCGACTCATTACAGAAAAACCAAGAATGAAATCTGCTACGTCAGAGAAGACAAGATTTTACACAAACATTACAAAACCCAAAATCAATGTAAAAACAAAATGTTAATTAATAAGGCGCAATTATTCGCTAGTATTTTTTCAGTCAAATACGGAATTTTTGCAATTTGGACTATCTTTTTATTTGTCATACATTATGATGTATAAAAAGAACACAATTGGATTTTCTATTGATGGCTCAATTACAAGTTAGCCGTTAATACAATAAACCCATGTAATTACTCAGAAACTGAGGCAGTACACTGATATCACGGCTATAACGCAGATGAACAGCCGTATTAGCATGAGAAGATATATTGATCTTTATTACTCGTATGTACGCAGAAGTAATCATCAATATTCCGCCTCTACAGCATTGCGAGGAGCAATAAATGCAAGATTTCGCTTGGAATTTTCCGACAAAATTAGTATATGGCCCAGGTAAGTTGGCCGAAGTAGGTCAAGTTGCTAAAGGACTAGGAAAGAAAGCTTTTTTAGCGACATACGAAGCCAACGATACATTCGCACCAATTATTGATACGGTTGTTTCTTCACTTGCTAGCGCAGGTATCGAAGTCGTTGTATTCACTGAAATAGAGCCAAACCCTAGAGCTCACACCATTGACAAGGCGATTGAAATTTTCAATGCTGAAAAGTGCGATTTGGTGATCGCTCTTGGTGGTGGCAGCGTTATAGATGGGTCTAAATATATTGCAGCAACCTCTTTTAGTGGTGGTTCTAGCTGGGATTATGTTGTTCTTGGTGATCGCGTTCCTCGTGAATACACTGGCGCATTCCCTATTATTTCCATTCCAACCGTTGCGGCTTCTGGTTCCGAATGTAATGCCGGTGGAGTATTAACCAACTGGGAAACTAAAGAAAAAAGCTTTAGCCGTTCAGAATATCGCATCCCTAAAGTGGCCATTTTGGACCCAGAGTTACACGCATCATTGCCTGATTTTATTACTGCTGAAAGCTGTATTGATATCTTCTCTCATTTGATTGAACATTACTTATCAAGTGATGCTGAGTCTGCATTTGCTGACCGTATGACAGAAGGCATGATTTTAAACTTGATCGATAACTTCAATAAAATTATCGAGAATCCAAACGACTTAGAAGTTAGAGGCCAGTTAGCGCTCTGCTCTATTTTTGGCTGGTCTGGTTTTCAAGCATTAGGCCGATTAGGTTCTATCCCTATGCACTCCATCGAAATGCCACTAAGCGCCCACTACGATATGCGTCATGCTCGTGGTATGGCAGTAGTTATACCTCCTTATCTTGAGTATTTCTCTGATGTACGCCCAGACCGTTGGGCTCAACTTGCTCGTCGCTGTTTTGGCGTTACAGAACAAAATGATCAAGTTGCCGCTAAATTATTATCAGTGAAAGTAACTGAATGGTTAAAGCGTACAGGTATGTACATTAAACTGTCAGACGATGGCATTACTGATGAAAAATTTGACGAAATGGCCGACGACGTAGTGCGAATGTTTGCGATACCAGGAACCGACTCTATTGCCGGAGTTAAACCTATTTCAAAAGCAGACATAATCGAGGTATTTAAGCTCGCTCGTTAATGCTCCCCTCTCGTGTTGCCTTTGGCAGCACGAGAACTTTATATGTAATACAAATAAACCCACCAAAACTACCCTGTCAAGCTATATCCCACTTGTTAATAATACCCTTTACTCCTCTAAATAGTGAACAAATACTACCACAAGCACCGAAAAACAACGATTAAATAGAAAGACCATGAATATATTTGTTGGAGTTTCATTTTAAGATCAATATCACTTGTATGATTAATTAACAGGTCAATTCGGCAACATAGATCACGAACTTGAGTTATTGTAGTACAAATAAAACTATAGAGAGCTATTATATTTGGCAAGACATTAACAACTTTCAAAAGGTCTAAAGATGGAACTCAATACACTTATTGTTGGCATCTATTTCCTATTCTTAATTGCAATAGGTTGGATGTTCAGAACTTTTACTAGCACCACGAGTGACTACTTCCGAGGAGGCGGTAGTATGCTTTGGTGGATGGTAGGTGCGACCGCATTTATGACTCAGTTCAGCGCATGGACATTTACCGGAGCAGCCGGTAAAGCCTATAACGACGGATTTGCCGTAGCGGTAATTTTCGTTGCTAACGCGTTTGGTTATCTGATGAATTACCTTTATTTTGCACCTAAATTCCGCCAACTTCGCGTTGTTACCGTTATCGAAGCTATTCGTATGCGATTTGGTAAAGTTAACGAGCAAGTATTTACTTGGTCGGGTATGCCAAACAGCGTTATCTCCGCGGGTATCTGGCTTAACGGTCTGGCGATTATCGCATCAGGCATTTTTGGCTTTGATATGACAACAACCATTATAATTACTGGTCTAGTGGTATTAGTCATGTCAGTAACCGGCGGATCTTGGGCGGTTATTGCTTCTGATTTTATGCAGATGGTTATCATCATGTCGGTAACGGTAACATGTGCTGTTGTTGCTGTTATTCAAGGCGGTGGCGTCAGCGAAATCGTCAATAACTTCCCCGTTCAAGAAGGCGCGTCGTTTGTCTCTGGTAATAACCTTAATTACCTAAGCATTTTCGGTCTTTGGGCATTCTTCATTTTTGTTAAGCAATTTAGTATTACTAACAACATGCTGAACTCGTATCGTTACCTTGCAGCGAAAGATTCTAAGAACGCCAAAAAAGCCGCATTGCTTGCCTGTATTCTGATGACAATGGGCCCACTTATTTGGTTTATGCCATCATGGTTTATCGCAGGACAAGGCATTGATTTAGCTGCAACTTATCCGGAAGCTGGTAAGAAAGCTGCGGATTTTGCTTACTTATACTTTGTGCAAGAGTACATGCCAGCAGGGATGGTTGGTCTGTTGATTGCGGCCATGTTCGCAGCAACAATGTCTTCCATGGATTCCGGTCTTAATAGAAACTCAGGAATATTCGTTAAAAACTTCTACGAACCCATTCTACGTCCTAATGCAACCGAAAAAGAGTTAGTAGCCGTCTCTAAAATCACCTCTACGGTATTTGGTATTGCCATTATTCTTATCGCGTTGTTTATCAACTCACTCAAAGGATTAAGCCTGTTTGATACTATGATGTATGTGGGTGCGCTTATTGGTTTCCCTATGACCATTCCTGCATTCTGTGGCTTCTTTATTAAGAAAACACCAGATTGGGCTGGCTGGGGCACACTGGTTGTTGGTGCGATAGTTTCTTACTTTGTCGGCTTTGTGATTAATGCTGAGATGATTGCTAGTTGGTTTGACCTTGAGCCGCTAACAGGTCGTGAATGGTCTGATATTAAAGTAGCGATTGGCCTGATTGGTCACCTAGTATTTACCGCTGGATTTTTTGTTCTATCAACCTTGTTCTACAAACCTCTCTCTGAAGAGCGCCAGAAAAATGTTGACCTATTTTTCAGTAACTTGGCAACACCACTAGTTGCTGAGTCTGCAGAACAGAAAATACTGGATAATAAGCAACGCCGTATGCTAGGCACGTTAATCGCAGTGGCGGGCGTAGGTGTAATGGCAATGTTCTTGTTGCCTAACCCATTGTGGGGACGCTTTATCTTTATTCTGTGTGGTGCCATCGTACTCTCTGTTGGTCTTCTACTTGTTAAAGCGGTGGACGATAAACAACCCGACCAACAATCGGCAGCAACAGAAAGTTAATCAAACACCAAAAACGATACGAATGCGGCTGTTTACAGCCGCATTTTTTTAGCCTTCTAATAATTACCCCCTTTTCCATACTCTCCTTTAATGGCTTAATCTCTCCACTAGCGCAAATCCATCAAACATTAAAGCGACTCTGATCTATTAACCTACTACGATGCTTTCACAGCAATGTGTTGGTGCTTTATACAAGGCAGCACCTGTGGAGTGTCGTCATTTAATCAATCAAGAGATAGAGCGGTAGAACGCTGCAGCAACCCCATTCCGAAGAAGTCATATGAACAGAATGTGTAATCGACAAATCAACAAACCTTAAGGGCTAATACATGTCGGGTTTCAATTATCATCAAGCAGCGGTGATACGCTTTTCTCCTCCCCATCCCCATTGATTCGAGATTAGAAAGCAAGTTCACTCTATAGGAGCCACGCTATACGAGCAGAGACGTAATTGACGATCACTTAGGGCACTAGTCTGAATGTATCGATCAACCTGCGATACTGTCTTTCTAGTCAGCCATCTTTGACATACAACTTTGTTCTATCGACAAATGGTTTAAACAAGCTACGAAGGGTGCAATGATGCAGCAGAAGTGCAGGGATTAATCACTCGCATCAAAAAGCCCCTTAACCATAACAGTTAAGGGGCTTGAGAAAGCGAACAGTGATACCGCTAGCTAATGAAAGCTAGAGAAGCATCAGTCTTGCACAGCAAGCTTCGCTCCTGTGTTTCTAGAAGCATTAACCAGCAATACGCCAACCGTTAACACAATAGAACCACACAATAAGAACAGTAATCGTCCCGTTGCATCATTTGGAATAAGCGCCATGGCTAAAATACCAAATCCAGCAACACTAATTAGTTTTCCAAGCATAGAACGTTGTTTAGTATCAAGGTTCTTCTGTTCTTCACCTTCAGAGACTAATGGCGTGTTCCAGTTGATAAATAGCTGCTCAACTTCTTGCTCTCGCTCTGGGCTTAGCCCTTTATAGAATCGAGTCGTTAAGATAAAGAACCCGCCAGTGAAGACCACATGTGCCGCTAAACTCAGACCGACTTTCAGATCCGCCCATTCACGTGCCGTAAGTGCCGTCTCGAGTCCAAACAGGTTTTCTACATCTTGCGCTTGCAACGAAATACCAAAGATATACGACACCACGCCACCGACAATTAAGGTTGCCCATCCCGCCCAATCTGGCGTTTTACGGATCCACATTCCTAACAACACAGGAATCAGCATAGGGAAGCCAATCAAGGCACCGACATTAAGTACAATATCGAACAAACTTAAGTGACGAAGCGAGTTGATAAACAAGCCAATGCCAATAATGATTAATCCCATCACTATGGTGGTGATTTTGCTTATCACTACCAACTCTTTCTGAGTCGCTTGTGGTCTTACGATTGGTGAATAGAAATTACAAACGAAAATACCAGCATTTCTATTTAGCCCTGAGTCCATAGAAGACATCGTCGCAGCAAACATCGCTGACATTAACAGTCCGACCATCCCTGCAGGCATAACATTTTGTACAAAAGCTAAGTACGCCGCGTCACCCGCTTTATCACCCATTGATGCGTATTGCTCGGCAAACTCTGGCATAAACGCACTAACGTACCATGGTGGTAAAAACCAGATTAGAGGGCCAACAATCATCAAAACACAAGCCAAGCCGGCGGCCTTGCGAGCATTTTCGCTGTCTTTTGCACATAAGTAGCGGTAGGCGTTAATACTGTTGTTCATTACGCCAAACTGCTTCACAAAGATAAATACAACCCACAGAACAAAGATACTGACGTAGTTGAGATTATTACCCAGCATAAAGTCACCATGGAAGTTACTGACAATGTTACCTAACCCTCCACCATGAAAATACGCCGCGATTGCACAAGTGATGGTCACGGCCATAATAACAAGCATCTGCATAAAGTCAGACGCCACTACCGCCCAAGAACCCCCAGTCACCGCCATTAACATCAGCACCAAGCCTGTCACGACAATGGTCGCTTCCATCGGAATATTGAAAACTGCCGCGACAAAAATAGCCAAGCCATTTAACCAAATACCAGCTGAAATCAAGCTATCAGGCATACCAGCCCAGGTGAAAAATTGCTCTGATGTTTTACCAAAGCGTTGGCGAATAGCCTCGATCGCAGTTACAACACGAAGTTGACGGAACTTAGGTGCAAAATAGAGATAATTCATGAAATAGCCAAAAGCATTGGCTAAAAATAATATTACAACGACGAAACCGTCGTTAAATGCCCGTCCTGCGGCGCCGGTAAACGTCCATGCTGAAAACTGCGTCATGAAGGCGGTAGCTCCTACCATCCACCATAACATCTTACCTCCCCCTCTAAAGTAGTCACTTGTTGATGTAGTGAACTTGCGAAACATCCACCCTATCGCGACTAAAAAGAAAAAATAGGCAAGAACAACAAAAGTATCAATAGTCATAATTTCAGCCTTTCTGAACTTAACATTGATCTGATATCAAACTTATCCTTGTACAATTACCTTAACTAAAACAAAACGAGTTAAATGCAATCAGATACCATACCGCTATCACTTAGTCATACCCTTAATTATGGGTAATATAACGATAAATAGTAGGTGACATCCCAGTCTTATCAATAAAAACAACACCACTGTTACACAAAAACAAACCAATACGCATAACAGAGAGGGTTGTTAGTGATATCTAGAACTTGGTTTATTTGATAAAGATAACGCTGTCATCTAAATCAAAGCAATAAATAACAGTTATGCGCTTACGCGCTCAACTGCATCGCGAACTAATTTACCCAGCTCATCCCATTTCCCTTGATTAATCAGGTCAGCAGGAACCATCCAAGTACCACCACAGGCAAGTACCGAAGGTAAAGAGAGATAATCATCCACGTTAGCTAAACTCACTCCCCCTGTAGGCATAAAACGGACAGGGTAAACCGCAGACAATGCTTTCAGCATCGATACACCACCAGACGGTTCTGCCGGGAAAAACTTCACGGTATCTAACCCCATTTCCATCGCTTGCTCTACCAAGCTAGGGTTGTTAATTCCAGGAATAATCGTCACGCCTTTGTCTAGACAGTACTGAACTGTACGAGGATTAAATCCCGGGCTCACGATAAAATCGACGCCTGCATCAATAGCATCATCAACTTGTTTGTTGGTTAATACCGTTCCAGCACCGATCAACATCTCAGGAAATGCATCACGCATCGCTCTAATCGCCCCTGCCGCACAATCTGTTCTAAATGTTATTTCCGCACAAGGCATACCGTTATCAACTAAGGCTTTACCCAAAGGAATCGCATCTTCAACCTTGTTAATAGCGATAACAGGGATAACTTTAAGATGACTTAACTGCTCATTTAATTTCGTCATAACGCATTCTCATTAATTTATTACAAACCAGAATGTCTGGTTTTAAAAACTTACAATTGAAATTCAGGCATTAGCTCGCGAGGAATAATGGCCCCTTTATGTTGGATAACAGCACCAGCGACACCATGACCAAACTGCGCGGCTTGTTCGGCATTACCGCCCGTTAAGCGTCTCGCTATGAAACCCGCACTAAAGGAGTCCCCTGCTGCAGTAGTGTCCACGATATTGCTAACCGCGTCTGGTTCGACATAGTTAACACCATTTTGCTCAACAACTAAGCATGCTTTACTACCACGTTTAATAATGATCTCAGCAACCCCCATTGACGTTGTACGTTCAATACATTGCTCTACATCCAGATCACCAAATAGCTCCTGCTCATCTTCAAAGGTAAGCAAGGCAATATCTGTGCATTGCAAAACTTTCCGATAACAAGCGATCGCTTCTTCTCTACTTTTCCACAACTTGGCTCGATAATTATTATCAAAATAGACCTTGCCACCTTTGCTAGAAAAGCTCTCCAGAAAATCAAACAACGCATTGCGACCCGTTTCTGTAAGAATGGCTAAGGTAATACCACTTAAATAGACTGCATCATATGTATGTAATTTATCGAGCAGGGCAGCCGACTCAGGCTGCTGCAACATAAATTTTGCCGCCGATTCATTTCTCCAATACTGAAAGCGTCGCTCTCCAAACTCATCGGTTTCAATACAATAGATTCCAGGCTGCTTGTCTTCGATGGTGAGGACTAAATCTCCATCAATACCTTCTTCCTGCCAAGCTTCTAGCATTTCAGAACTAAATGAGTCTTGCCCCAAAGCCGTCACATAGCTGATATTGATCTCTTGCGCTTTCAATAGACGAGTCAGATAAAGCGCGGTATTTAATGTGTCGCCACCATAAGTTTGCTTGAGCTGACCAGAGATTTTCTGTAGCTCAATCATACATTCACCAATGACAGCAATATTGACTGATTTCATTTTGCTTACCTTAACAACAGAGGTTGCACTGATTATTTTAAAAAATCTTCTCGAGCTGGATTAAATATATCGAGCAAAACACTATCTTGCTCTAAAGCTACCGCACCGTGCTTTAAGTGCTTATGTGCTAAAAATGCATCTCCTTTTTCGAGAATCATTTTTTGCCCATCAACTTCTGCTTCAAAGCGGCCATTAACGACATACCCGATTTGATCATGAATGTCATGGATATGCGCGGTACCAATTGCCCCTTTATCAAAACAAACATGAACCGCCATAAGATTATCGGTATAGGCAACGATTTTTCGTTTAATGCCATCACCTAGTTCTTCCCAAGGGTGTTCCTGTGTCTTAAAGAATGGATTCATCGTACTTCTCCAGCAAAAGTTAATGTGTAATGATTTGAGAACAAGCATATATGACCAAGCTTATTTGTAATACAATATATCTAACACATCGTGACGTGGATCACATATATTTTCATACCCCAGCGAGTAGCACGCCTAAAACACCAAGAAAGAAACTCAACTTAAAATAATAAAAACAACTATTTAAAGCTAAATGGACGATATTTATCATAGTTTCTTGCCAAAACACTACAATTAAACTTATTATTGTATTACTTTATAGATAAGCTAATTGATCAATACCTTTCGTTTGAGGGTGACAAACCATATGAATACACAACCAATTTTGTTAACAGAAACAGAAATCGTTCAGCTACAGAAGGAACTTGGACAGTCGAGCTTGATGGGAAAAACCATCGATAAACATATTAGTGAAGTAGATGCATTTATGCGTTTACCTATTGATGTCCCTAACCATGGTGAAGCAGGTGGCTATGAACATAATCGCCACAAACAAAACTACACCTACATGAACCTAGCCGGACGACTTTTTCTTGTTACACAAAATGAAAAGTACGCACAGTTTGTCAAACAGATGTTGATTGAGTACGCCGATAAATACCTTACGTTTGATTTCCAAGTACAAAAAAATACCAATCCTACCGGTCGGTTGTTTCATCAAATATTAAACGAACACTGTTGGTTGATGTTTTCCAGCCTTGCCTACTCTTGTGTTGCTTCAGAAATGAGCCAAGATGAGCAAAGCTATATTATCGATAAACTATTTCAGCCTATGCTCGATATGTTCACTGAGAAATACGCTCATGACTTTGATCGTATTCACAACCATGGTATCTGGGCTGTGGCGGCTGTTGGTATTTGTGGTTTGGCAATTGGAAAACGTCACTATCTTGAAATGGCCGTTTACGGCATAGAGCGAAATGAGTCGGGTGGTTTCTTAGCGCAGATTTCCCAACTGTTTTCCCCTTCTGGCTATTACATGGAAGGGCCTTACTATCATAGATACGCAATCCGTCCAACCTGTGTTTTTGCAGAGGTTCTACATCGTCATATGCCTGAGCTCGATATATACAACTTTAAAGACAAGGTCATTGGCAAAACAGTACAAGCGCTATTAGCAACCGCTTATCCAAATGGAGAATTCCCAGCCCTAAACGATGCATCCCGTACCATGAGCATTACTGATATGGGTGTACAAGTAGCCGTGAGTGTTTACTCTAAGCATTATGGGTTGGATGACAACATTCTAGGCATGGCTAAAATTCAAGACGCTGTTTGGATGCACCCTTGTGGCCTTGAGCTATCACAAGCATACCAACAAGCAACTAAGCAACGTGAGATAGGCTTACCATTTTGGCCAAGCGCCGAACTCAATGAAGGTCCGAACGGCGAAAATGGCGCACAAGGATTTATCCGTATGCAGGATAAGAGTGGTGACGTATCTCAATTGGTAATGAACTATGGCCAACACGGCATGGGCCACGGCAATTTTGATACATTAGGAATTAGCTACTTTAACCGAGGACAAGAAGTATTGCGTGAGTATGGCTTCTGTCGCTGGGTAAATGTAGAGCCCAAGTTTGGTGGACGTTATCTTGACGAAAACAAGTCTTACGCCAGACAAACCATCGCCCATAACTTGGTTACTATAGATGAAACTTGCCAGAGTGCTTTCGATGTTGATAAAGCAGATGCTATACACGGTAAGCCACATTTCTTCCAAGTATCTGACAACCAAATTAAAGGCATGAGTGCGTTTTCAGATCAGCACTATGATGGCTTTGATATGCAGCGTAGTGTGTTTATGCTGAATCTTGACGAGTTCACTGCCCCTCTGCTTTTGGATTTGTATCGAATAACAGGTGAAGGTGAGCATCAGTATGATTATTCGCACCAGTTTGAAGGACAGTTGGTTCGCACCAACTTCGATTATCAAACTTATACAGAACTCCATACGCTAGGTAGTGATTTCGGTTATCAGCATTTATGGAAAGTTGCAGCTGGAAACATTAAAGAGACCGCATTGGTTAGTTGGCTGCAAAACCATCACTACTATACTTGGCTAGGCACCAGTTCTAATGATAACGGTGAAATAATTTTCACTCGTACTGGCGCAAATGATCCAAGTTTTAATCTTCGTAGTGAACCCGCGTTCATTCTACGAACGAAAGGTGAATCGACACTCTTTGCTTCCGTACTAGAAACTCACGGTTATTTTAATGAAGAGTTCGAAC
The DNA here is from genome assembly GCF_033238805.1 of Vibrio sp. MACH09. Classification (NCBI taxonomy): domain Bacteria; kingdom Pseudomonadati; phylum Pseudomonadota; class Gammaproteobacteria; order Vibrionales; family Vibrionaceae; genus Vibrio; species Vibrio sp. MACH09. The sequence continues at coordinate 195,941 of NZ_BSFZ01000002.1, forward strand.
AAAGTACCAATGCACGAGGTGTGGTTAGAGATATTCGCATTATAGGCTATAACACCACAGGCAGTGTGGTAGAGATTGAAACCGAACAATCTGTTATTACAGTCATGATCAGTAACATTGCAAACGTCAATGAGACCACAAACCATCAGTTAACTTTACAAGGCAAAACATATAGCTGGGCGGGATGCTACTCAATAGAGAGAGCCCCTTCAAAGCAGGAGAAAAAATAATGAGCTATCAACCACTTTTACTCAATTTTGACGAAGCTGCAGAGCTTCGCAAAGCACTTGGCACGGATAGCCTATTAGGAAATGCACTGTCACGCGACATAAAGCAAACTGATCAGTATATGACTGAGACAGGGATTGAAGTTCCGGGGCACGGTGAAGCAGGCGGATATGAACATAATCGCCACAAGCAAAATTACATCCATATGGATTTAGCTGGTCGACTGTATTTAATCACCCAACAGGACAAATACCGCGACTATATCGTCGATATGTTAACCGCGTACGCTAAGGTGTATCCAACTTTAGAGAGCAACACCAGTCGCGATTCTAACCCTCCGGGAAAACTGTTCCACCAGACATTAAATGAAAACATGTGGATGCTGTATGCCTCGTGTGCCTATAGCTGCGTTTACCATACATTGAGTGAACAACAAAAACGTCTCATCGAAGACGACTTACTTAAACAAATGATTGAGATGTTCGTGGTCACCTATGCTCATGATTTTGACATCGTACACAATCACGGCCTTTGGGCTGTTGCCGCGGTCGGTATTTGTGGTTACGCCATCAATGATCAAGAGTCGGTAGACAAAGCACTATACGGCCTTAAATTGGACAAAGTAAGCGGAGGGTTTCTTGCTCAGCTCGACCAGCTCTTTTCGCCAGACGGTTATTATATGGAAGGCCCATACTATCACCGCTTTTCACTGCGTCCGATTTACCTATTTGCAGAAGCAATAGAGCGACGTCAGCCTGAACTCAATATCTATCAGTTCAATAACTCGGTGATCAAGACAACCTCTTATGCCGTGTTCTCTACTGCGTTCCCAGACGGAACCTTGCCAGCACTCAACGATTCATCAAAAACCATCAGCATCAATGATGAAGGTGTGATCATGGCAACAAGTGTCTGTTATCACCGTTATGAACAGAGCGATACGTTGTTGAGCATGGCAAACCATCAACAAGATGTTTGGGTACATAGTTCAGGTGCAACATTGTCTGACGCGGTGGCAAAAGCCGACACCATTCCTGCATTTAACTGGGGAAGTTTATTTGTTACTGATGGCCCTAATGGTGACAAAGGAGGAGTCGGCATTTTACGTCATCGAGATCAACATGACGACGACACCATGGCACTAATTTGGTTTGGACAGCACGGCAGTGATCACCAATACCACTCTGCGCTAGACCATGGTCACTACGATGGCTTGCACTTGAGTGTGTTTAACCGAGGTCATGAAGTCTTACACGATTATGGTTTTGGCCGTTGGGTAAATGTAGAGCCTAAATTTGGCGGACGTTATATCCCAGAAAACAAGTCTTACTGCAAGCAGACGGTTTGTCACAATACCGTTACTGTGGATCAAAAAACACAAAACAATTTTGATACGGCATTAGCTGAGTCAAAACATGGTGAGAAACATTTCTTTAAGGCCGAGGACGAAAAGTTACAAGGTATGAGTGGTCGCATATCAGGTTATTATGATGGTGTGGATATGCAACGAAGCATTATTCTTGCTGAGCTTGAGGAGTTTGAAAAGCCGCTTGTCATTGATGTTTATCGCATTCAAGCAGAGCAAACCCATCAGTATGATCTCCCTGTGCATTATACAGGGCAAATTATAGCAACTAACTTTGACTACCAAACCGAAAGCACACTAAGACCACTAGGTGAAGACAATGGCTACCAACATTTGTGGAATCTAGGCTCTGCTAAAGTAGAGTCGAGCACTCTTGTCAGTTGGTTGCACGATAATAGCTACTACAGCTTGGTAACTAGTGTCGATCAACAAGGTGATGTTATTTTCGCACGTACCGGTGCCAATGATCCGGACTTTAATTTGCGCAGTGAACCTGCACTGATTCTTCGCCAGTCAGCAAAAGATCATGTTTTTGCCTCTGTATTAGAGACTCATGGTTACTTTAATGAATCCATTGAAGCGTCTGTTGGTGCGAGAGGGTTAGTGAAGTCGGTTGAGGTATTGGGTCACAACGAAATTGGAACCGTTATCGATATCCAAACTTCGTCAGGTAACTCATATCGTTTTGGCATTTCAAACCAAAATCAACAGCAGCAATCAGACACTCATACCGTTGAGTTCTCTGGTCAGTGCTACCGCTGGACAGGTGCATTCGCGTTAATTAAATAGCCGTTACTTTAATAACGGATGCCGCGACTCACTCTACAGATACCCTCCGCTGAGGGAGTCGCCGTCACACCAAGCATGGGCAATCGGCTTATAGCTTTGCCCTATCTCACTTTCTTTGCCAATACCGATTCAATAACGTCCACCAGTTGCTGCGTTTTCTGCTTGTCTAACGCATCTGGATGAGGAGAAGAGAACTGGCCTATATCGTTATCAAAATACAATCCCGTTGCATTGGAAAACTGCTCCGATAACGCGGCGCGACATAAAACATCAGCGCCTATTTGTAAGTCTCCCCCCGCTACACCATACGCCTGTTTCACCATCTTACTTCCCAACAATGAGGCAGGATTAACGGCAATTACCGATGGGCCTGAAGCCCCTATGGTAGCGGCTAGCGCTCGTGACCACATGGTGATAGCCAGCTTAGATTGCGCGTAGATAATGTTGTCTGGCAGTGTGCTCCCTTCACTCACCAACTCTTCCAAACTCACTGTTGATTGCGCCGCAGAAGATAAATTGATGATACGACCATCGGGCTGGAAAAGATCCAGTAATCGTTTAGTTAATAGGTAAGGAGCAAAAGTGTTTACTGCAAATCGTACGTCCAATCCCTCTTCTGTACTCACATGATCAACGTTATAAATTCCTGCGTTATTAATCAATACATCCAGCTTTGTCTGTTGCTCTAATAGCTTTCTTGCGAACGCTTCTACGTCTGCAAGTATAGATAAATCACATAGATACGCACTTACCTGACCAACATCAGATAAGCTCTCCAGCTCCTCTTTGACAGCAGACAATTTGCTCATACTGCGACCATGAATTAAAAGATGGTGACCTTGTGAGGCTAACATTTTTGTCGTTTCATAACCTATGCCGTCTGTCGCACCTGTTATCAATATTGTCTTTTGCATTCTACTTTCCACCTTATAACCTTATCCGTTTACTAGTACGATAAACTGCTGTGCTTAACTCTCTGCGCAACTTAAACCGCGATTAAAAAGTATAACGTGATGGTTAAGGTCTGATAATAGACCATTCATTCCAATCACTTTGTCATTTCAGTAAACATTCATCACTACTGACTCGATTGACACGTCATTTTCTCTTCACAAGACGAATTCATATCTGTTTAAAAAAAATCGCTTTTTTTTACCGTATCTATGAAATAAAACCCTTGGCACTAAGGTCTAGTAGATTAATAACATTGAGTAAGTAGGTAGGTATGACAGATTGGATCAACATCAGCTCGAGTTTACAACAAAGCCTAGGGGTTTCTGGCCTGTTTATCTCGATCATTCTGCTCTCTTATCTATTGGAAGATTTGGCTATCATCACCGCTGCACTACTTGCTGCGGATCAGTCGATAACCCCATCACTCGCTTTACTCGCTATATTTATCGGGATTGCATCGGGTGATATTGGTTTATACGGGCTGGGGATGTTAGCTGCACGATGGAGAGCGCTTAGATATCGATTGTTGACCAATAAAGCGATGCGAACGGTTCGACAACGTTTAAAAAAACACACCATGCTAAATATCGCATTTATTCGTTTTATCCCTGGATTAAGAACCATAGGTTTTACATTAAGCGGCCTATTTCGAGTCAACTTTATTCAATTTATGACCTCAGTGATCCTCGCGACAGCGCTGTGGACCGCAATTGTATTCTTCGCAATTTACCAACTAGGCTCTATAGAGTGGTTAGAGAACAATCAATGGAAATGGATAATCGCTCCTTGTGCCTTATTTGCTTTATGGAAAATCAATCGTCGTTCATCAAAAAAGATTTTTTCAAATAGTGGTAAAGGAGTATCGACTTGAAAGCTTTAAATAAAAACAAGCAGGATTTTGCTCCTCAATATAAACAGGACAATGTAGTGCCAATACGATCAAACCAATCTATAGAACAAAAACTGGGAATGCCTGAAATGGACCGCTCTGGACCCGTGGTTTCTCGCTATGAATTCTGGCCAACGTGGTTTTTTTACGCCCCAGTAGTGGCACAAAGCCTATGGCACAGCATTAAATACCGAAGCATCAGTTTACCCCTTATCGCGAATCCCTCTATCTGGTTAAGTGGCATGGTGGGTGAGTCTAAAAAAGACATTTTGAATCTTGCAGGAAAAGAAGCGAATAAGTGGATATTGCCCTTTAATACACTGCGTAAAAACAGCAGCAGCATCGACGTACAGTTGCGAGATGCTCTGGAGGCAATGGAGCAGGCTAAACTGCATTTTCCTGTAGTGGCTAAGCCCGATAAAGGTTGCCGAGGAGCAGGAGTCAGGCTGGTTCATAATCAAGAGCAACTTGTCGACTATATTCAGCGTTTTCCTGAAGGCGCGGATTATCTGTTACAGAAAAAATCCGACTTTGATGCCGAGGTAGGCGTATTTTATATGCGCTATCCGGGGGAGAAAAAAGGTCAAGTATTTTCTATTACTCTTAAGTATGCACCTTATGTGAAAGGTGATGGAGTTAAAACGCTGGAGCAGCTCATTGACAACGATGAAAGAGCAGGACAACTTTCTCACATTTATAAAGACCGCCATAAAGGTCAGTTGAGTCGCGTTATTCCGAAAAATGTCGATTTTAGGCTGGCATTTGCGGGTAGCCATAGCCGGGGTAGCATTTTCAAAAATGGCAATGAGTACATTTCCCAACCACTGACTGAAAAATTAGACGCTATTTTTGATGATTTCGACGGTTTTTATTATGGCCGGTTAGACATCAAGTTCAAAAATATCGAAAGCTTAATGGCAGGGGAAGATTTTCAGATCATCGAAATTAATGGTGCCAGTAGTGAAGCCACCCATATTTGGGATAGTAAAACCCCATTAAAAGAGATTTTTTCTACCTTACTTTTTCAGTACCGCTCTCTTTATGAAATTGGTCATTTACAGAAAAAAGCAGGGCATAAGCCCCCATCTTTAATGACACTTTTTAAAGCGTTAGCAGAAGAAAAAGCATTAGTGAAACAATATCCGTCTACAGATTGATCAAGGAACAACTATGAATAATAACAATCCGTTGCCAAGCAGTGAGCATGTATGCCCTTCTATTTCCGGTAACTTAGAAGCTATTTCGCAAGGTATAGAGCTTTGTGAGCAGCTTAACCAAAACCACTATGTTCATAAAGCGGTACCTTACGTACAGAGCAGCATTGGCGAGCACCTACGTCATATTATTGATCTCTATCTTGCCGTGAAAAATGAGCAAAACGTCGGTGTTGTGGATTATGATCACCGCCGCCGTGGCGCAAAAGTCGAAACTGACTTACAAACCGGCTTAGACGAATTAAAACAGATTGAAGCATGGTTGCAGACTTTACAAGAAGAACAGTTGGCAAAACCCGTAACCATTCTTTCCGAAGCATCCATCGCGACACAACAAGTTTGTCAAATGCCGTCAAGCATAAGAAGAGAGCTATTATTTGTAGCAAGTCACACCATTCACCATTTTGCACTAATTAAAGTGATCACCGTTCACTGCGATGTCGAAACAAGCGAACATTTGGGCTATGCTCCTGCTACGGCGACCTATCTAAGAGGACAGGCGTAATGTGCACTGCATCATGGTTATTACAGCCAACGGGTTATCAGGTATTTTTTAATCGGGATGAACAGAAAGGGAGAGCGAAAGCTTTGCCTCCTCAGCAGTACACTACCAAAGGAGAGATCACCTTTTTAATGCCGGTTGATCCTGTCGGTCAGGGAAGCTGGATAGCCACCAATGAATTTGGGTTGACCCTCTGCCTACTGAACTTTTATCAAGGTGAAACGCCTGAAGGCTCTCTTATTAGCCGCGGACAGTTAGTTAAATCATTTGCTCATTACCATTCTGCTGAGTCCCTAATTCACGACTTCAGCCATCTCTCTTTTGAGCAATATGCGCCGTTTACTTTGGTCGTGTTCGACTCGCAATTGACCTCCCACAATGGTCATGTAAGAGCATTACAGTGGGACGGTAAAACACTGGTCGATAGCCTCGCTCTACCGCCCCTGATCTCTAGTGCTGTGGATGCTGATAATGTTCGACAAGTGCGCCGACAACTCTTTGCTAACTGCAATGAAGAAGATGAGAGTGTTACCTCTCGACTGGCTTTTCACCACAGTCATGACTCTAAGAAAGGACATTGCTCTCCGTGCATGCACAGAGAGGATGCTCATACGGTTAGCTTTACACATATCGCAGTGACCAATGAATCAGTAGAGATAAACTATCAAGACGGTTCACCTTGCTTAGCCATGCCTTATCAGCATCTGGCGCTAAATAAACGAACTCAAAAAATGTTTGGTTGATTGGCTGAGGTGTTCTCAGCCTAATCGGCTTACTACTGAGGTTGTAAAAATAGCCCATGCTATTATTCATTACATACCGTAACGGAACGGTTTTCCTGTCAACACCATATCTCTATGCACCGGCTTCAGTGCACTGGCATAACTAGAAAGCAATTGCATTGTATATTCACTTCGCAGCTGAAAATCGTCATCGGTACAGCGATGATCATCCGTCAATAAGGTCTCACAGTTCCGAAACAGCAGATGATCAGGCAGAAAACAGACGTGGTTATTTTTGTTGCCGCTCATACGAAGCTCACTAATAGGATACACTCCATTGATGCTGGCAGAAACACTCACTAGCAGAGCAGGTTTATGCGCCAACTCTTCGTCGGTCGCCAACATTAAAAAGTTTTTTAACGCTGGAGTCGCCATACCATGCCACTCGGGAGTGATAAACACAAAAGCGTCAGAGGCTTTAAGTTCCTCCGCTATTGGATTCCATTGCTGCCACTCCTCACTGTTGTTCCACACCCCTTCATTCCATAACGGCAAATTTATTTTCTGTAGATCCAGAATTGTGCTGTCTGAAAAATGAGCCTGTGCAAGCTGTTGTAGATAATGGGCAACGTCTAAGCTTTTTGATAACGGTCTTTGACTTGCTGATACAAGAGTAATTTTCATAGTTGTGTCCTTTAATAATTAGTTTTCAATTACTACATTTGAGTGACTGCGAGTTGGTGAAGCCACTAATACAATGGCGAGAATCACCACTATTGCGCCCAGAGATTGCCACCATGTGAACGTCTCTCCCAAGACGATATAACCTAATAAACAAGCGGATACGCTGCTCAATAGACCAATAAACGATACCGTTACTGACGGTAAACTTTCTAATCCGCGAAACCATAAGAAATAGCTCAACATTGCGCCAACTATGCTCAAGTATCCGTATCCCGCATAGTTCACAAGGGTAAGCTGCTGGGGTATACCTTCTAACCAAAGCGACGTAGGCAAAAGAGCCACACCACCAAACAGCAGTTGCCAACCGGTAAAACCAATGGTCGTCATCTCTTTCGGTTTCCCCCATTTTTTTGTTAGTACCACACCCAAAGCCATACTAAATGCCCCCAATAATCCCAACGCTACCCCAGTAATATTGAGTTGTGATTCGCTATTAAGTACTAACAGCGCAACACCAATTGCCCCCAATCCACTGGCACTGAGTTGCAATACGGAGTAATTCATAGAGAGGTAGTAGCGGCTCAACACCATAATCAATAAAGGTTGAATAGACATAACAACCGCAGCCATTCCTCCAGGTAAATAAGTCGCGGCAAAAAACAGGCAATAAAAAAACAGACTGATATTAAGCAGACCCAATATAGCGATTCTTCTCCACCAGATACCCTGCGGGTACGCATTACTAAATAACACAAGTATGATTCCCGCAGGCAGCGCACGGATCGTTGACGCCACTAAAGGGCTTTCAGCAGGCAGCATTTCGGTGGTCACGATATAGGTGCTTCCCCAAACAATTGGAGCGATTGCGGTTAACAAAATAGATTTAATGTATTGCATGCTTTTTATTACTAACCTCATTGGCTGAATTTATCTTTTCAAAAAGATACTTTTTAAAAAGTAATGGAAATTTAGCTTTCGATCAAGTATTTTTTCAAAAAGATACTTTTGGAGAGAAACAACATGCCGACGGATCAAGTGGATAAGATATTGCAACAGTGGTTAACCGTAAGACCCGACCTCGACTGCTCATCAATGGGAGTTGTTGGAAGACTGCGACGCACAAGTGAAAGCTGGAAAGAAAAACTAGCCGTTGTGTTTAAAGCCCATGACCTGAGCAATATTGAGTTTGATATTCTGGCGACAATTCGAAGAAGCGGTCCTGAGCCCATTACTCCAACAGAACTGTACAAAACCTTGATGCTGTCATCAGGTGCGGTCAGTACCCGAATAGAACAGTTAGTTAAACGTGGGTTGGTAGAGCGAGTCGCCAGCGCTGAAGATCGACGTAGCTGTAAAGTTGCACTCACCACACAAGGTCTCACTCTCATAGATGAAGTGACCAACAAGCACGTAGAAAATATGGACAAGATACTAGGGGTTCTTAACAGTAAGGAACAGCAGCAGTTGGCAGAGCTACTAAAAAAAGTACTCGTGAGCGAACAAAAATAATCCTTGTATCCGATAGCTGGTGATCGGCTTTTTCATAGTGATAATACGAGACGATCATCAGATACACTGTTACAATGCCGCCCCCAACAATGGCAAGTGATCTCTATCTAATGTATCAACTCTCTTTCTCTCTCAGTGAATTTCTCACTCAATACTGGCAAAAAAAACCGACCATTATTAAAGGGGGTTTTCCGCACTTTCACGACCCAATTAGCCCAGAAGAATTAGCAGGGTTAACAATGGAAGAAGAGGTCGACTCACGGTTTGTCTCTAATCTCAACAACAACTGGAGCGCTGAACATGGTCCTTTTGATGAAGAGAAGTTTGCCAACCTTGGTCAAAGTCATTGGTCTTTTATCGTTCAAGCAGCCAATCACTGGCACCAGCCATCTGCGCAACTAGTAGAACCATTTAAACAGTTACCAAACTGGTTGTTTGATGACTTAATGATCAGTTATTCCGTCGAGGGTGGTGGCGTTGGACCACATATTGACCAGTACGATGTATTTATTATTCAAGGTATGGGTAAGCGCCACTGGCGCGTTGGCGCTAAAGATCAAGGGCAGTATGTAGAAACATGTCGTGCAAGCGCATTGCGTCAAATAGAATCTTTTGATGCCATTATTGACGATGTACTACAGCCCGGTGACATCCTATATATTCCACCCGGTTTTCCTCACGATGGCTATGCACTTGAGCCATCACTAAGTTACTCTATTGGCTTTCGTTCACCGAAAGAACAAGAGCTTATTAGTAATTTTGCTGATTACATTCTCGCTCATGACATTGGTGATGTTCATATGCACAAGCCAGAATTAGCGACTCAAGAAAACTTCGGTGAGATCGCCACCAGCGACTTAGCCAATCTAACCGCAATGTTGAAGGCTGGACTAAACGACAGTGCAAGAGTAGAAGACTTTATGGGCTGTTTGTTAAGCCAGTCTCGTCATCAACTCAATATTATTCCCCCTGAGACACCATGGCAGTCAGAAGAGATCGCTCAGCACCTGTTAGCAGGCGGAAATATTGACAAAGTTTCAGGGCTACGAGCGCTTTACCATCAACAAAACCAAAACGTTATCTACATCAACGGAGAAGTATTTAGTGTCGCTCCCGAGCAAACAACATTGGTTTCTACACTCTGCCATGATGAGACAATCAACCTAGCACGCCTCAACGATAGCATTGACCCTTCTTCTATCGCGTTTATCTGTAAATTAGTAAATAAAGGTTACTGGTATATAAGCTAGCCATACTCGTTATTCGAAATAGCCATCATACTCAAGTTGCCTCACGGTTCTTGAATATGATGGCGATTATTTTGTAGCAACTTCAATCCAGTTAGTCATTCAAATTTAACTATCATATTTGCTCAATAAAATGTGATCTCACAATCAATAATCAATTTTAAAAAAAGAAAAAACACTCTCCAAAATGAGCTGTTCCATAGCTAGATAGCCCTTTATTCTTCAAGAGTTTTTCTTAATTTAGTCATCCCATCACTGCTATTAACAAAATTCATTATAACTGCAACCTTATTCATTTAGACTTTCCATGTGACGCCCATCACTGTTATACCACTGGTATAACAGTACGATAGTTACACCTAATCGTTCCCCCTACAACCAAACGATAGGCAGAAGAAGGACCTAGCTTCTTCTATCCAAAGTTCGCTTACATTTATGGAAATTTAAAATCAAAATAGAGGATATCCATGTTTACATTCACAAAGAAAAAATTACTTGCTGCTGGTGTTGGTCTTTCAGTTAGCCTGCTCTCATCAGCCGCTTCTGCAGCATGGCCAGAGAAGCCAATTACTCTTATCGTCCCTTGGGGCGCAGGTGGTGGTACAGATACAACTGCGCGAATTGTTGGCAAAGCCCTTTCAGAAAAGCTTGGGGTTCCGGTCAATGTGGTAAACAGAACGGGTGGACAAGGCGTAATCGGGCATAGTGCCATAGCAAATGCAAAACCTGACGGCTATACCCTTGGATTAATGACTGCCGAGATCACTATGATGCACTGGACTGGTCTCACTGATCTTACTTATAAAAGTTACACCCCTCTTGGCAAGTTCGCCGGCGTTGTTGGCGGCCTTCAAGTGAAAAAAGGTTCAAAGTTCAGCGATGCCAAGCAAATTCTTGATTATATTGAGAAAAACCCAGGAAAACTAAAAGCATCCGGCGGCGGCTATGGCTCAGTATGGCAGTTAAACCTTGCTGGTCTACTTAATACGGCAGGACTAAAACCTGACGCTGTACGCTGGGTTCCAAGTGAAGGCGCAGCACCTGCGTTACAAGAACTTGTCGCGGGCGGCGTAGATTTCACGTCAACATCAATCAATGAATCTGATGCCATGATCCAAGCTGGTCAAGTTGACGGAATCGTAGTGATGTCTGAAAAACGCAGTGAGTACTACCCGGAAATACCAACAATTGACGAAGCTGCAAATATCTCTTGGAGAAGCGGTTCTTGGAACGGTTTAGTTGGCCCTAAAGGCTTACCAGAAGAGGTCGTAAGTAAACTTCTTCCACTAGTAAAAGAGATCCAAAATAGTGAAGAGATCCACTCCTTCGCCAATAAGCGTCGACTAAATATATTCCCAGTCACTGGCGCCAAATGGGAAAAAGAGTTGGCTTCTATTGATGCTGCAATGGGTAAGACCATGAAAGTAGCCGGAATTATTAAGTAGCACTCCAATTTTTAGGTAAGTATAAATTGAGGGAGGCTTTGCCTCCCTATTTAAGGTTACATTCTAATGTTAAATAAAAGCACACCATCGGTTCAGTACAGTCTGTTCGAATTATGCTGGGGATTAGGAATCACACTGGTATCAATCTATGTTTATATAAAAGCCAATGCTTTTCCCGACCTACCAGGTAACATTGTTGGCCCCGGAACATTCCCCTCCATCATAGCGGCAATTCTTTTTCCTTGTAGACTACTTCTTGTCATACAGAACGTGACTTCTTATTTTGTACAAGACAAATCACGACAAAAAACAGAGCTAAACTGGTTAAGCCTCATTGCTATCTTTGTAGCTGTATTGTTGATCCCACTTAGCAATGTTTTTTTTGCTGAGCAATATGGCTTCGTACTCATTTCAACGCTAACGACCACCTGTCTTATGTCATTAATGCGAAGAGGAAAATTCGTCTCTTCATTTATTATTTCATTTATCGCGGTTTCAGTATTTAGCTGGATTTTCTCCAACTATTTGCTTGTTCCACTACCAACTGGCGATATCTTTTAGTCCCTAAGGAACATTTATTATGGATAACATTTCAACTGCCTTGTCCTTATTAATGCAACCCAGCGTATTTTTAGCCATTTTGGGAGGGGGATCATTTGGACTAATCATGGGAGCAATGCCCGGTTTAACCGCAAGTATGACGTTAGCATTGATGGTTCCTATCACTTTTTTCTTAGACCCAATTCCTGCATTAGCAGTAATGGCGTCAGCGGGTACCATGGCAATTTTTGCAGGCGATATTCCTGGTGCTCTTCTCAAAATACCAGGTACACCGGCATCTGCCGCTTATTGCGATGATGCTCATAAACTGACTCAAAAAGGCAAAGCCTATACCGCATTAGGCTTGGGACTCATCGCTTCCGTTATAGGCGGCTTTATCAGCGTACTTATCTTGGCATTTGGTGCGCCATTATTGGCGAAGTTTGCCTTAAACTTCAGTTCATATGAATACTTTTGGCTCGCATGTTTAGGACTAAGTTGTGCCACATTAGTCGCGGCTGATAACCCTGCAAAAGGATTTACTTCTCTGCTTATTGGGTTATTTGTCGCAACTATTGGACTGGATCAGACCACGGGATTTGCTCGCTTTACTTTTAACAACATTGATTTAATGGGTGGCATATCATTTATTCCTGCAATGATAGGCATGTTTGCTCTTGCGGAAGTCTTAAAAGTGGTGACAAGTAAATCCGATGCGTCTGCTAACCAAAGTCAATACCAGATTATTCGTAGCAAAAAATCTCAGTTATTTAAAAAAAGCTGGAAAATGAAAGGCAATATTGTTCGCAGTGGATTGTTAGGAACATTAGTTGGCGCGATTCCTGGAGCCGGCGCAGATATTGCCGCGTGGGTAAGTTACGCACTTGCAAAACGCTTTTCAAAGAATCCAGACCAATACGGCCACGGTTCCGAAGAAGGCATAGCTTCAGCATCATCTGCTAACAACTCTAGTATTGCTGGAGGATGGATACCTAGTCTGGTATTTGGCATTCCTGGAGACTCAGGAGCAGCAATTATTATCGGTGTCTTATACCTTAAAGATCTCGCACCAGGACCAACCCTATTTCTGTATCATCCCGAAATTCTATACGCTGCTTTTGGGGTATTCTTTATTGCCAATCTTTTATTGCTTTTTTTAGGCTTTGGTATGATTAGAGTTTCTTCTTATGTACTTAAAGTCCCTTATCCTATTCTGGCTCCGTTGGTTCTACTGTTCTGCGTAATGGGTTCATTTGCAATAAATAATTCTTGGTTTGGTGTTACTGTTATGGTCGCTTCAGGTCTGTTAGGTTGGATAATGATTAAAGCACGTATCCCAGTTGCTCCGGCTATTTTGGGTATGGTGCTAGGGCCATTATTGGAGAAAAATTTCCTCACTTCTGTAGTCAAGTCTGACGCGAATCTGTTGCAGTTTTTTGATCGCCCAATTTCATTTACCTTAGGGGCGCTTACTATCATCATTTGGAGCTGGATGCTGATTAAAGCGCTTCTGCCACTATGCAAAAATATATACGCAACGTTTATTACCGCAGCAGAGTAAATCATTGCACTCTGGTTATATTTGACCGGAGTGCTTTTGACAAACAATCGCCTTATTCACAGAGATCATCAGAAAAAAAGTAAACTCCTAGACACTGGTATAACACCATGATATGTATAGATGTAATAAGGCCTTAGCCTGCATCACTTCCATTTTTAATCAAATATAAGCAACTAAAAAAATATGAATAAATTTGTCCAACGTCGCCCTATAGCTAGACGCAAACTATCTGAAATAGTTGAAGAAGAACTTGAAATGATGATTCGCCAAGGTGAAATTTCAGAAGGTGAACAACTACCATCAGAGAGAGATCTTATGGCGATGTTCGATGTTGGTCGCCCTTCAATTCGTGAGGCACTTTCATCTCTTAGCCGCAAAGGATTAGTTAAAATCACCAGTGGAGAGCGAGCGCGTGCTTGCCGTCCATCTGCTGACACCATCATCTCTGAATTGTCGGGTATGGCAAAAGATTTTCTTACTCGCCCAGACGGTTTTCGTCACTTTGAACAACTAAGACAATTTTTTGAAGCCAGTTTGGTGCGCTATGCCGCTATAAATGCTTCGGACGAGCAAATCCAAGCATTAGAAAATGCCTTGAAAAGCAATGAAAACAGTTTAAATAGCCCAGAGTTATTCAGTAAAACAGATATTGTCTTTCACAGAGTTTTAGCAGAAATACCGCAAAATCCAATTTATTTAGCCATTCACCAAGCGATGGTTGACTGGTTAATTAGAGCAAGGCCGCAAGTGAAAGATCCCATTGAGCTTGCGAAAACAAGCTATCAACATCATAAAGAAATTGTCGCTGCGATTAAAGAACATAACCCAGACAAAGCAGAGGCCGCATTAAAAACTCATTTAGATAATGTATACGACACCTACTACAGCTAACATATTATTACGCCGATAATTTACCTTACAAACAACACCAAGCTTGCTAAAACAAGCTTGGCCTCCTTTCAAACTGACTTAAGCATATCCCCTTTTAATACTCACTAATTCTTTACTAACTAGGGTCTGTTGAGTCATCAGTTATTACCAAGTTCTTCACTGGTATCAATCCAGCTTGATATCAATCACCGAAGTAAATACACCGTAAGGTCTTTACCCGCAAAGCAACCAAATCCAACCAATTGCCACGATCTATTTATTACTAATTGTGATCCAGTCAATAAAAACCGCTTCAAATAGCAACAATTTAATGGTGTACTGGTATAACAGGTGTATAGTTACACCAGAAATTAAATAAGTAAGATGTTTTAGGAGCAAGTATGTCCCAGATTAATTTAGACGGCATTTATGCCGCAACGTTAACCCCTTTCTTTGCCGATGAGTCCGTTGATGCAAAAGGGGTACAAGCGCTAGTAGAAAACGCAAAGAATCAGCAGTTAAATGGTGTCTATGTTGGCGGTTCAACAGGAGAGGCGTTTATGATGAGCCTTGAAGAGCGTCAACAGGTTCTTGAATTGACTGCAGAAGCGAATCAACACGATCTACAGCTAATTGCTCACGTTGGTACAATCAGAACAGATGATTGCTGCACTCTAGCCAAAGCCGCTAAACAATTTGGTTATGATGCGGTTTCCGCCGTCACTCCTTTCTACTATCCATTAAGTTTTGATGCTCTGCTCGATCACTATAAGCGAATTGTTGACGCAGCTGATGGTGTACCAATGGTGGTTTACAACTTCCCCGCTATGAGCGGAGTCAGCTTAACAGCCGATCAGATTTCCCAACTATTGAGCATAGATAATGTCGTTGCGTTAAAACAGACATCTGGTGATCTCTATCAAATGGAGCAGATAGCATCCAACCATCCTGATAAAGTTATTTTTAATGGCTTTGATGAAATATTCTTGCCTGGTCAATTATCAGGAGCCAGAGGAGGCATCGGAAGTACTTACAACATTATGGGCAAGCGCTATGCCGCTATCCGTGAAGCAATTGCGAACAATGATATTGATTTAGCTAAAACTCATCAGGCCAAAGCTAATCGGGTAATAGACACTTTAGTAAAAGTGGGTGTTTTTTCTGGTCTTAAGTACATCTTAAAAGCACAAGGCATCATTGAATGCGAACGGGTTCGTCGTCCGCTTCAGGCTTTGACTTCAGATCAAGAAACACTATTAAACAAGCTACTCGAAGACAACATGATTTAACTCAGAAGAGTAATATTATGAGAATTGGATTAGATATTGGTGGTACCAAAATTGAACTCGTGGTGTTATCTGAGCAAGGAGAGCTCCTGCATCAGCAAAGAACACCTACTCCAACAAATGACTATAGAACTTTTTTAGATGCGATCATTAATCTAATTAAGAATGCAGAGTCACAAGTCGGTACGGTTTCCACTATTGGTGTTGGGTGCCCTGGAGCCATATCTCCAGACACAGGAGTAATTAAAAATGCCAATTGTCAGGTGCTTAACGGACACGACTTGGCAGCAGATCTTCATAATTACTTTAACTTGCCAGTAAAAATTGCCAACGACGCAGATTGCCTAGCTTTATCAGAATTTAAAGATGGGGCAGCAAAATCGGCAAGTAGCTCTTGTTTTGCGGCAATTTTAGGTACTGGGTGTGGTGGTGGCGTAGTAGTAAATAGCCAACTGGTCACTGGTGTTAACCGTATCGCTGGTGAATGGGGACACAACCCTCTTCCTGATTGGGACGAAAACGTTGATGGTCCTGAACACATCTGCTATTGCGGAAGAACAAAGTGTCTAGAAAGCTATATTTCAGGCTCAGGCGTGTCGCGAAACTTTCAGCAGATTTATCATAAAAACCTTACCGTCCCAGAGATCGTTGAACTTGCTGAGCGGGGCGACCCATGTGCTGTTGAGCATATGGCTAGGTTTTATGACCAGTTAGCAAGATCCTTTGCTGTCATCATTAATATTATAGATCCTGAAGTCATCGTGATTGGCGGAGGCGTTTCTAATATCAGCTCTATCTACTCGCACGTTCCCAAAATTTGGCAAAAGTATGTATTTTCAGACCAAGTTCATACCAAGCTAGTAAGAGCAAAACACGGGGACTCAAGCGGTGTTCGTGGAGCGGCATGGTTATAAAGCTATACCGTTTCTGACTAATTTTAACTGAACAGTAACAGGAGTATCACTTAATCATATAAACGAATAATTCCTTATTGATAATAAACATCAATAAGTCACATAATTATTCAAATTTGATAGAATTTTACCTCTATGCTGGTATAACAGCGTAATAACATAAATGATTATATTACTGGCAATATAGCCAGAACTTTTACGGAGACAAAACAATGAAGTGGAATAAAAAATTGGCAACTGCCTGTATTGCAGCCATGACAATTGCAACACCGCTTTCTTCCTATGCGGCTAAAACATTAATGTTTGGCCTTGAAGGTTCACTAACGTCACCGCCATACCTAGGCGCTAAAAAAACAGCTGAAGTCCTTGAAGAAGTGTCTGGTGGCGAGCTAAAAATGAACGTATACCCTGCTTCTCAGTTAGGGAGTGTACATGACATGCTTGAACAAGCTTCTGTTGGTGAACTGGATGTTACCATGCAGGTATTTGGTGGCATGGCTCGTTATATACCAAGGTTAGAAGTGCTAGAAACCGCGTATGTCGTACGAGATTTTGAACACCTGCAAAAAATCTTTAACAGTAATTGGGGCAACGAAGTTAAAAGTGAGCTAATCGATAACTTCCAGTTACGACCTATCGATAATTGGTACTTTGGTTCGCGTCAAACTTCATCCAACAAGCCTCTTAATTCATATGACGATTTTAAAGGATTGAAACTGCGAGTACCTAACGCAAAAGCACTAATAAACTTTGCTAAATCGGCACAAGCACGACCGACTCCAGTAGCATTTGCTGAAGTGTATTTAGCTTTACAAACTAATGCGGTAGATGGACAAGAAAACCCATTGCCGACTATTGAGTCTATGAAGTTTTATGAAGTTCAGAAGAACATCGCAATGACCAGTCATGTCGTGCAAGATCAAGCGATTGTTATTTCAGATAGCACTTGGGCAGACCTATCTGAACAAGAAAAGTCTTGGTTAATGAAAGCCATCAAAGCGGGAGGAGAGTACAACAACCAACTAGTAAAAGAGAAAGAGCAAAAACTGATCGATTTCTTTAAGTCTGAAGGGGTTAAATTTACTTACCCTGATCTCAAACCATTCCGTAATGCCATGAAAGAGTACTACGCTGATATTGATAAGCAATATGGCGAAAATACCGTTGAGCAACTAACTAGCCTATAGTAAACAGGCCTTTGCCCTACCAGGGGTAAGGGCCTTAAATCGGAAAAACCTATCATGTTATGCTTTATTAAAAACGCTGAAAGAAACATGTCGACCATTTTGTTTGTCGTGCTGTTTATTACCCTAGTTTTGCAAATATTCAGTCGTTACTTTTTTGATATGTCTATTGTTTGGACGGAAGAAGTTTCTCGCTGGCTTTACATCTATATAGTTATGCTTGGTGCCAGTGAAGCTGTTTCGAAAAGAGATCATATCACGGTCGATCTCGTGCCAAATATGCTTCAGCCTAGAGGTCGTGCTCTACTTTTTATCTGTATACATTTTATCTACTTACTGGCTTGCTTATACCTAGTTAAGCTCGGATATACATCCACACTTCGTATGGACAGGTTGCAAGCTATCACAATGGATATTCCTGTCTCGTATCTGTACGTCATAATTCCTGTAGGTTTCGCTTTAATGGCGATTCGCTCAACCATAAACATATTTCAAGACAGTTTAATTCTGTTAGGTCAACACGCACACACGCCGTGCCATAGCTCAGAGGAGCACAAATAAATGTTTACTCTTTTTGCTGGTTGGGGAACATTACTCGCCATCGGTATGCCGGTCGCTATGACTCTATTGGTCACCTCTTTAGTTTACTTGACCTTTAATGGCGGTATTGCACTGGCTCCACAAAAAATGTTAGCAGGATTAGATTCATTTCCTCTGCTAGCCGTACCATTTTTTATCTTCGCTGGGTTGCTTATGAACAGCGGTGGTATCACGGAAAGAATGTTCCGCTTTGCCAAAGCCATGCTTGGCCACTACACAGGAAGCCTAGGGCATGTAAATGTATTAGCGAGCCTTTTATTTTCAGGTATGTCAGGCTCGGCACACGCTGACTCTGGTGGCTTAGGACAACTTGAAATCAAAGCGATGCGCGACGAAGGCTACCACGATGACTTTTCTGGGGCGATTACCGCAGCATCCAGTGTCATTGGTCCTTTAATGCCTCCAAGTATCCCTATGGTTATCTATGGAGTGACATCTGGCGCATCCATTGGGGCTCTTTTTATTGGTGGTATCGTACCCGCATTTTTATGCGCTGCAGCTCTTATGACCTTGGTCTTTTTTATTGCGAGAAAACGAGGCTATCCCGTACATCCAAAAGCAACAAGACAAGAAGCGTGTCAGGCATTAAAAGGAGCTGTACTTCCACTCTTAACTCCGGGCATCATCATTGGTGGGATCTTTTCTGGTTTTGTCACACCTACCGAGGCCGCCGTTGTCGCATCTATGTATGCTCTGTTTCTCGGTTTTTTTGTCTATAAAGAGCTTAACTTTCAGAAACTAGTGGAAATAATCAGAGAAACAGTAAACACCTCTGCTGTTATTGGCTTATTGATCGCCGGTGTTAGTCTATTTGGTTATGTCGTAGTGAAAGAAAGAATCCCACAGCATGCCGCGGAGTTTTTCCTCGACTTCACTGATAACCCTATTATCTTTATGCTGGCTATTAACTTAATGTTATTGGTCTTAGGAGCATTTATTGAAACACTTGCTCTATTACTATTAGTAGTACCCATTTTATTACCAGTGGCTATCTCTTTGGGTATCGACCCTGTCTATTTTGGCGTGGTTATGGTCTTAAATATGATGTTGGGAATTCTAACTCCTCCTATGGGGGTCGCCCTATTTGTAGTTGCTAAAGTCGGTAATATTCCATTTCCGGTGTTAGCTCGTTCGGTCATTCCATTTCTAGTGCCACTTTTCATGGTTTTAGTACTGGTTATACTATTTCCATCTTTAGTGATGTTTTTGCCAAACCTATTAATGTAGTCTTTTGGGAGCGAAAGCTCCCCTTTTTCATTTAAGGACATTACGATGTTGTTATGCCATATTAATCAAATTGAACATTACCACTATCTGCCAGAAGCCATTAGACAGGGTTTGCAATATATCGCTTCTATCGACGATCATGAAAATGTCGCGATCGGTCGCCATGATATTAAAGGCGATTTAATGTTCGCAGTTGTCATGGAGTACACCACCGAAGCCGCAGCAGATAAACAAGCGGAACTACACCAGCAATACATTGATATTCAAACGCTTCTTTCAGGAACTGAGACTATTGAATATGGGCTACCCAACGCTGATAACACTCCTGCCACAGATTATGATGAAAAAAGCGATTTTCAATTACTCAGCAATGTTGCCAACCCGCAGAGAATTACTCTTCGCACTGGCGATTGCGCACTCTTTTTTCCAACCGAACCTCATAAGCCCGGCTGCAGCGCTGAAACACAAATTAATGTAAAAAAAATGGTGGTAAAAATTCATCATTCATTGCTTAAATAACATCAACTCTGTTTGAGCCACTTTTCTCTTATGAAGAGTGGTTTATCAGCTATATTCGCTGCCACGCACAAGGTCGAAGTTAATACCAGCACCGCACCAAACAGTTGCCAAGAACTAAACGTCTCTCCTAAATAAATAAACGCAAACAGAGCACCAAACGCAGGCTCAGACCCCATCAGAAGAGAAACCCGAGAAGGAGAACTGCGTTTTATCGCGTAGTTCTGAACAAAGAAGGCAAACAAGGTACAGACAATAACCAAATACAAGGTGTTTAACCAAAATGTATCATCACGAACAATTAGAAAATCCAATTCCCCCGACACAATGACAACAGTAAGCGAAAGCAACATAACCATGCTTGACTGGACGGTGGTAATTTCGAGGGCAGAAAGAGATTTACTATTGATGACCTGTTTGGTCATTACCACGATCACCGCCCGCAACAGGGCGGCAATTAGAATATAGAAATCCCCTTGATTTAAAGAGATTTCTGAGAGGTTAATTTCGGTCAGTAACAGCACGCCAACCAAGGAGATAACAACAAATAAGAACAGTGATTTGGCCGGTGCTTTTTTTAGCCACCACCACTCAACCAACGGTGTCAGCAATATGCAAATACTGATCAAAAAAGCGGCATTTGAAGCCGTGGTGTGAAGAACACCGTACGTTTCTGCGCAAAATATGGCAAACAGAACAACGCCACTAGGAATCGCCTTCTTCCATGGCCCAGTCTTGCCTTGCCAATGACGATAAATAAACAGTGGCAAGAGAATAAATGAGGTCATAAAAAAGCGAATAAACAGAAAACAAAACACTGTGGTGTACACCAAACTCATTTTGGTTACGCTATAACTTGTCCCCCAAGCAATCGCCACAAGCAACAATAGCAATTCGGCATAGGGTATTTTTTTGCATGGAAACAATAACATTTACTTATCTCTTTCAGTTTAATTTAACAGTTACCACCTAATTGCTTTATCTTAATCTATGCTTAATTGTTATATAATACGCTAATTACTCACAATACTTATGACTTATGAGCACAAATAAAATTGTCCATTTACTGCCAGATATGGTGGCGTTTGTTACGGTGGTAGAAGAAGGAAGCTTCACCGCTGCAAGTAAAAAACTTAGGGTCACGCCGTCAAGAATTAGCCGACAGATAGCCAACTTAGAAGATTCGCTTTCCGTCTCTTTACTGGAGAGAACCACCCGAAAGCAATCTCTTACTTCTGCAGGTAAAGAAGCATTAATCCATTGCCAAGCGATTGTGGATAACGCTAAAGAGATGGTGAATATTTCTGAGTCCACCCAGCGAGAGATCAACGGTAAATTGCGAGTTTCTATTCCTAAAGCTTACGGTCGTAAAGTACTCTCGCCACTGCTTTTGCAGTTTATGCAGCAATACCCCAATATTGAGTTAAATGTTAAAGCAACGGATCGCCTACTCGACCCTATCCATGATGACGTTGATATTGTGTTTCGCTTAACTCGTTCAGCCAGTGAGCATTTGGTCTCCAAGCAGATCGGCAGTGTCGACCTATACTTATGCGCGACATCAGACTATCTGCAAAACGCGGGGACTCCACAAACGCCCGATGACTTATACCACCACAGTTGTCTTCATCTTGGCGAAACTCTTCATGATAACGAATGGGAATTTGAACAAGACAAACAGAAAACAAAAGTGTCTGTCGCGGGGCGCTATTCGGTTAATAATACTGGCATGCGTTTGGATGCTGTATTCGCCAATCTTGGGATAGGAATCTTTCCAGATTTTATTGTTCAGGAGTTGGTCGCTAACAAACAACTTGTTCGCGTGTTACCCGATTGGACCATTAAAAGTAATTATCAGGGGAAAATTATTATGCAATACACACAAACCAAGCATATGCCCGCTAAGATGCGAACTTTTATCGACTTTGTTCAACAACATATTTCGCAATAAACATAACCAACACTTAAAACGAGTAATCACGAAGATAAACCGTAAAAGTAAAATAATCGTTGCTTGTTTTAACAGGGAAGCGTAACATTAATCGCAATTCGACGATTAACTATCAATATGCCACTTTTCATCATTAAATCAGTAATGGAGGAAGGCCGGCGATAAATAGGCAGCAACTTATGACAACCGGATGCAGTAGCAATGCACAAGCTTTTTCCTCTACTGAGCAAGAGCTACAACAAGAACAACAGCTTGCCGCATTAGCAAAAGCACTCTCTCATCCAGCTAGAGTGAGAATCTTAAAAATATTGTTAACTCTGGACAACTTGGATGGCTGTTTAAATAGTGATCTGGTTGGAGAGCTAGGGTTAGCACAATCAACGGTATCCGAGCACTTACGAATCTTAAAGCAGGCGGAATTTATATCTGCTGAACCTATTCCACCCAAAATGTGCTATCGAATAAATCGTCATAAACTCGACCAATTTTCAGCGCTTTTTTCCACCATTTGCCACTAAACTGACATGTAAATGATATAGCTTTAGTCATTTGTACCCTTAACCATTTGTAACTTAAATAATCGTCATTCGACGATAAACGAACAGAGAAATTATTGTGGATATAAATCAAACACAAGCAAAACTAGGCCTACTTGACCGCTTCCTTACGGTTTGGATTTTTGTAGCTATGATCCTTGGCGTCGCTATCGGCACTCTATTCCCTCAAGTTGTTGAGATAAATGAAGCGATGTCAGTTGGAACCACCGATGTCCCACTCGCTATTGGTTTAATTTTGATGATGTACCCACCATTAGCGAAAGTGAATTACCGTCTATTGGGAAAAGTAACTAAGGATAAACAAGCAATAACCCTTTCACTGATCATGAACTGGATTGTTGGTCCCATTCTTATGTTTGTACTGGCACTGACCTTTCTTGCTGACTACCCAGGCTACATGGTCGGTATTATTTTAATTGGATTGGCGCGTTGTATTGCCATGGTACTGGTATGGAATGATATTGGCGGTGGAAATCGTGAGTATGGCGCAGCACTGGTAGCCATCAATAGCTTGTTTCAAATTGTCACATACAGCTTTATGGCTTGGTTGTTTATTACCGTACTCCCACCTGTATTCGGCTATCAAAGCATGGTCGTTGACATCTCCATGGCTGACATTGCCAAAAGTGTCATGATCTATCTTGGTATCCCTTTCTTAGCAGGGTTTGTAAGCCGTGAAGTATTAACAAGAGTGAAAAGTGAAGAGTGGTATAACGAGGTCTTTATTCCGGCTATATCTCCAATAACATTAATCGCTCTGTTAGCAACCATTGTTCTAATGTTCAGCTTAAAAGGTGAAATGATCGTTGAGCTACCTATGGATGTCGTTCGTGTCGCAATCCCCCTCACTCTCTATTTTGTACTGATGTTTTTTACCAGCTTTGCCATCGGACGAAAAATGGGATTACCTTTCGACAAGAATGCCTCTATCGCCTATACCGCTACCGGCAATAACTTTGAATTGGCCATAGCCGTATCTATCGCGGTATTTGGTATCAACTCTGATCAAGCGTTCGCCGGAGTGATTGGTCCACTGATCGAAGTACCAGTGCTGATTGCTTTGGTCAATTACACCTTACGCAGCAAAGCAAAAGCGTCGGCAACAAATGCAGCATGAGCAGATAACATCACCTGCTGGCCAAGAATACAGTTAACACAGTGAGATTTGGGACATGCCCATAAAAAACGCCCACTTGAAATAAGTGGGCGTTTTACATTGTAAATTAAGCAATAACCTTACTGTTAAGCAACGGCTTTTTCAGCTTGAGTTTGTTGTTGTTTTGCTTTTTGACGGGTCGCAAGTACAAGTGTCAACGCAAAAGACAATGCAAACGAAATAAGCATACCAATGACAAAGATAGAGATGCTATTTGGGCTAATTGAAATGATACCCGGAATACCCGCTGCCCCTAACGCTGTCGCTTTTACATTAAACATCGTTAGGAAGGCACTCGAGATTGCAGCCGCGATAATCGCCGCGACAAATGGGTAGCGCAGTTTAAGGTTAACACCAAACATAGCGGGTTCAGTAATACCTAATAACGCCGTCACACCCGATGGCATAGCGATACCTTTCGTTTTAAGGTCTTTAGTCGTAAAGCCGACAGCCAGTGCCGCACCACCTTGAGCAATGTTAGACATAGCCGCGATAGGGAAGATAAATGTACCGCCAGTTATTGCAATATCCGCTAACAGTTGAGTTTCAATCGCGATAAAACTGTGATGCATACCTGTGATTACAAACGGAGCATAGATAAAGCCAAATAACGCACCACCAATAAAGCCAGCAGAGTCGTATAACCAGCTTAGGCCATCACCTAATAGGAAACCGATATCACGAGTAATAGGGCCAACCAAAGTGAAGGTAAGGAAACCAGTAATAAAAATAGCCAGCATTGGCGTTAACAAGTTGTCCAATACAGAAGGGATAACTTTACGTAACCCATTCTCAACTTGTGCAAGAATAAATGTTGCCACCAATACAGGTAGAACAGAACCTTGATAACCCACTTTTTGAATTTCAAAACCAAAAATGTTCCAGACCGGGATAGTGCCTGACACACTTGCACCACCAAAACCCCAACCATTAAGCAAATCTGGATGAACCATCAACATACCCAAAGCCGCACCAAGGAATGGGTTACCACCAAACTTCTTAGAGGCAGAAAACGCTAACAAAACAGGCAGGTAAACAAAAGGAGCGTTAGCAAAGGTGTTAATCATACTCGCCAGATCAGCAAGACCAGGATTGGCCTCAATCAATGACTGCCCTTCAATAAACAGTCCTGATGCCGTTAATAGGTTGAATACCCCCATTAATAGACCACCAGCAACAATGGCAGGAATAATCGGAACAAAAATATCCGACAAACCTTTAACTAAACGTTGTGCTAAGTTTTGCTTTTGAGCCCCCGCGCTTGCGACATCACGAGTAGACATTTCAGCGATACCCGTTAGTTTTGCCATTTCAGCATAAACTTGGTTAACAATGCCAGAACCAAAAATAATCTGGTATTGGCCAGAAATCTTAAACTGGCCTTTAACACCATCTAAGTTCTCAATGACATCTTCTTGAATGAGAGATTCATCTTTAACAGAAAGACGAAGCCTAGTCGCACAATGCGCTAAAGCTTCAATATTGTCTTTACCACCAAGTAGCTGCATAAGCTCTTTTGCAACAGCAGGGTAATTCATAATCAACTCCAATTATTGAATGTTACGTAACTAAATTTATTTTCGGGAACGTTTGCAAAACCGAGTTTTATGAAAATTACCCCATCAGTCAAAACAAATATGACTTATATGTGATCAAAATCTCTTTATTGCTTATCAGAATAGGGGGTAAATGGATTTATATCGCTGTCAATCTGCAGTGATTACTGAGAAAATTGGTAACAATTGCATAAAAATAGGAATATTGGAATTAATGGCAGGTTTACACGACGTCGCAAAGCTAGCTGGAGTATCGAAATCCACGGTGTCCAGAGTGATAAATAACGAGTATGGCGTAAAAAAAAGCACCAAAGAGATCGTTCAAAAAGCTATCGAAGAGTGCGGTTACGTCGTTAACCAAGTCGCCAAAGATCTGAAATCACAAAAAACCAATTTGATTGGTGTCATTGTCCCAGCTCTCTCTTCAAACTCCACTGCACAAGGGGTTGATGGCCTGAGTCATGTATTCGACAAGCATGGAAAACACGTTTTATTAGCCAATAGTCAGCACAATCACGATAAAGAGATTGAATACATCAAGCTCTTTAACCAAAAGAGAGTGGAAGGGATAATTCTCTACGCGACCCATTTAGATAATGAACTGGTTAAAGTGATCGAGCAGTCGAGCGCTCCTGTCGTTCTTATCGGTCAAGATGGTTCACTTTTTGATATTCCGAGCATTATACATGATGACGTTAGGGTTGGATTTACTGCTGGAGAACGTTTAATAGCTGCGGGCTGTCAACATATAGGCTTTATCGGCGTTGCTATAGATGATATCGCGGTAGATTCCATGCGCTATCAAGGCTTATCTCAACAGCTATCAATGTCTGGTTTTGGTGAACCCATATTTCACAGTAGAGGTGAATTTACCATAGAGTCAGGCTACCAACAAACCAAGAATCTTATAAAAGAAAACAAAGAGTTAGATGGCATATTCTGCGCAACGGACAAGATTGCAATTGGCGCGATTAAAGCGATCGAAGAGAGTGGTAAAAAAGCCGGTAAAGAGATCAAAGTGATAGGAGTAGGTAACGATGAAATAGGTATGGTTGCTAGCCCTTCCCTTTCAACATTTCATTACGCTTTTGAATCTGCGGGAGAAACCGCCGCATCGGTAATATTAGATTTAATCAATGGTAAACAACAACTTATGAGCAAAGTCGTTTTGAAGTTCAAGAATATTGAACGTCAATCCTGTTAATCGTGTCTTGGCGAAAAGGCCTCTTCTTTTAGCTACAGATCCATTAAAGCCCGCCCTTAAAGCACTCTTTTATTGTCACTCTTTCTAAAACCTCTTGAGTTACGAGGTTTCTTTTATTATAGTTGCAAACGTTCCCGAAAATACAGAAATCGACGAAATGCTAGAAAATTACATTGCAAGCTGCGGCGGCATCAACAACATATCTCGCATATTACACAGCGACGAACAGCTTATATTCGAAGTAGACCAGCTAAGCCTCGTCGTCGATGATGCTAAAATTAATACGAATGCAGCTATGTCTCAAGTAAGCTTTCGTCCTGCTCATACGGTAGACCTGTATAAGTTATTGTCGGTTGGTAGCAGCATTAAAAACCGCCAGCTTAACGCCATCCAATCATTGGAAAAACCAGTTGAATGCCACTACCGTCCAAGTTGGCACATCGCTCCTCCATCAGGGCTGCTTAATGATCCCAATGGGTTTATCTACCACAATGGCGAATACCACCTATTTTATCAGTGGTCTCCTTTTCAGTGTCAGCACGTAGATAAGTATTGGGCACACTTAACCAGTAAAGATATGGTCCATTGGCAGGCACGACCTATCGCTTTAACACCCTCTGACTGGTTTGATAGCCATGGTGTTTTTTCCGGCCACGCGGTAAGCAACGAACAGCAGCTAATGCTGTTTTATACCGGCAATGTTCGGATTGGTGAAGAACGTCAACGGCAAACAACCCAATGTTTGGCGGTCTCCGACAATGGTATCGACTTTAACAAAATTGGCCCAGTTATAGACTCTCTACCAGAAGGAGTAACGCCTCACTGTCGTGATCCTAAAGTGGTCAAGATTGGTGATGAATGGTGGATGTTACTCGGCGTTCAACGTCAAGATTTAACTGGTCGTCTCGCGGTATACAAATCTAAAGACCTTTACAACTGGCAATTTGACCAACTTTATGGCGATGAACTGGGTGACTTTGGCTATATGTGGGAGTGTCCCGATCTATTTCTGTTAGACGGCAACTTATTGGCGGTTATCGGCCCACAAGGTATTACATCTACAAGCCAACACCACACCACTCCTCATCATAATGGTTACCTAAAAGCGACCATTTCTGAGCAAGGCCACTTGTCCATGTCAGATTTTGAACAGCTCGATCACGGTTTCGATTTCTACGCCCCTCAAACATTGCAAACCGAAGATGGGCGACGAGTATTAACGGCTTGGATGGGGCTTCCCGATGAAGTCAATCACCCAACCGTGGATAATGGCTGGATCCACCAGCTCACCTGCTTACGCGAACTCTCCCTCAATGACGGACACCTTTATCAACAACCGGTGAGTGAACTCACGTCATTACGCAAACCTTTAGAGGAGTTCACACTAGATAACTCGACGATGTCACTGGCAACTCGCTCGTTTGAACTAAAAGTACAATTACACTGGGGGGATACTTTGTCGCTGTTCAAAGATGACAATAACCAAGTCACTATTGCACTGAATAAAGAGAACCGCACCTTGTACCTAGACAGAAGCAAAACTCAGATTCGGCAAGGGGATACTATTCGCGAATTGGCACTTCAGAGTGAAGTGGTTGATTTGCATATTCTCTCCGACAATTCATCGTTAGAAATTTTTATTAATCAGGGCGAGTTTGTGATGAGCAGTCGCATATTTGTTCCGAATACCGCCACTGGAATTGCGCTTAAAGGAAAAGCTCAATGTCAATTCTGGCCCCTTTCACCAGCCAGTGGATCCGGTAATGATTAACCTTATCCGCTCACATCAAAGGTAAATGACTATGAACAAAATTTGGCTTTCTGGCGACGCCGTAGTTGATCTTATTGCTAATAGTGAAACAACTTACTTAAAATGTCCCGGAGGGGCTCCTGCAAATGTTGCCGTTGCGGCGTCACGTCTTGGAGCCGACAGCGCCTTCTTTGGCCGCGTGGGCAATGATCCACTTGGTCGTTTTATGCAGCAAACCTTAGAGTCCGAACAAGTTGATACATCCTATTTGCAACTCGATAACGAGCAGCGTACTTCTACCGTCATTGTTGATCTAGATAATGACGGCGAACGCAGTTTCACCTTTATGGTAAAACCTAGCGCAGACCAGTTTCTTCAGCCAAACGATATTCCATCATTCCAAGCTGGTCAGTGGCTACATATTTGCTCTATTGCGTTGGCAAATGAGCCAAGCAGAAGCTCGACGTTTTTAGCGATGAGTGAAATAAAAGCCGCAGGTGGTTATGTCAGTTTTGATCCCAACTTAAGGGAAGAGGTTTGGAGCAAACCAGAAGAAATAAAAACTGAAGTACTTAAAGCTGTAGCCATGGCGGATGTGGTTAAGTTTTCAGATGATGAACTGCTGTACTTAACCGATAGTGAGTCTTTGCAACAAGGCATAGATAATATCGCTCAATACCATATCCCGGTGATGCTTATTACTCAAGGCGCTAAAGGCGCTCTGCTTGTGCACAATTCACAGCAGCAATTAATTAGTTCCCAGGCAGTAAAGCCCGTAGATACCACAGGAGCGGGAGATGCCTTTGTCGGTGGTCTACTTGCTCGACTGTCACAGAGTCAGCAATGGCAACAACGGGATAATATTATCGATGCAATAAAATGGGCGAATGGCTGCGGTGCATTGGCGACAACCAAGAAAGGAGCGATGACCGCATTGCCAAATAAACAGCAGTTACTCGACTATATTTCAGCTTAGGTTTCTAGGCTGAATAACAAAGCAACCCCCTAAATAAGATGCGGGCACGATAGCGAGTGCCTGCGTCTTATTCTTGCTCTCATTTATACTCTATTCATTATCTGATAAGAAAATAACCTCATTAAAGACGCACGCTGAGTGCCAACAAAGACGTTACAAACGGATAATCAGTTTTCTCGGCACTAGATCGATACCGGATTTCGCTCGTTCAGCAGACGCATTTAGTGCAAGCTCCAAAGCACTATCGGCAATCAATTCGAACTGTTGCGGCAGTGAATTGATTTTAATGGGCAAAAAGTCCAGTAAGCGGTTATCACCAAATGTGGCCAACTTAACATTCTTCATAAGTTCAGGATGTTCGAGGAG
Source organism: Vibrio sp. MACH09 (assembly GCF_033238805.1). Taxonomy (NCBI): domain Bacteria; kingdom Pseudomonadati; phylum Pseudomonadota; class Gammaproteobacteria; order Vibrionales; family Vibrionaceae; genus Vibrio; species Vibrio sp. MACH09. The sequence goes on from NZ_BSFZ01000002.1 coordinate 225,704, forward strand.
CACATCCAACACGCCTTCTAATAACGTATATGATGTAGTAACGATGGCGTCAGGTAAGGTATCGTGGCTCAACCATGTTGTCAGTACCTCTTTACCTGAGCTACGATCAAAATGTTGCCCATAGCCAACCATGCTTTTCAGGTTATTGTTTTGAACAGACGATGAAAAACCCGCTTCACGTTGTTTAGAAATGCTTAAGTCTGGAAGTGCACAAATCAGCCCTATGGTTTGGGTATGCTCAGAGATCACCGACTCAGTTAAATCAAATGCAGAGGTAAAATCTTCACTGATCACACAGCCAAAATGTTCGTCATCCATCGGTCTATCAATGGCGATGATAGGTGTACCTGACTTTTGTGCATTCAAATAAAATTCGCTGGCGTTAGGCAAGCAGCTGGCTACAAATAACGCTTCAATTCTTCGGCTAATTAATGCATCAGCTAAACTCTCTTCAATGTCAGGCTCGTCATCCGAACAACCTATTAAGATCTGGTAGCCCGCTTTACGCGAGTTTTGCTCCAAAAGCTTTGCTAACTTGGCGTAACTGGTGTTTTCTAAATCAGGAATGATTAAACCAAAAGAACGGCTATTGCCCGCTCTTAACGATGAAGCAGCATGATCGGGTCGAAAATTATGCTTCTCCACCACCGCCATGACTTTTGCCTGAGTTTTTTCGCTGATCCGGTACTTCTTTGCTTTACCGTTAATAACATAACTGGCCGTTGTTTTTGAGACACCCGCTAACTTTGCGATTTCATTCAATGTCATTTTCGCTGCCTTTTTGTGCGAAGGATCATAAAAATTATTTTTAATCGTTATTCTAACTTGAATTGTACGCTGAATCGATTCAGTATAAAAGCTGAAAGGATTCAGCAAAACTTGAAATTTGATTTGAATCACTAATTTCACTGTCAGCAGCCAATGAACTCGGTTTGCTGAATTTTTTTAAATATTTGCTGAACCGATTCAGCTAATAGATTAAAATAATGATGAATGGCGATAAACAGATCGGTTTTTGTCATATTTATAAACGCGAAAAATGAGGCTCAACATGCTAAAGCTCACTATTCAAGATGTTCAACTACAGCAAGTCGCGAAACAGAAAACCACTGCTATTCAGCAACTTGCTCGTGATCTCGCTAACAAAGGGCTTGTCGATGCGGGTTATGTCGATGGCATGCTTAGCCGAGAATCACAACACTCAACCTTTCTTGGCAATGGTATTGCTATCCCCCACGGAACCACAGATACCCGTGATTTGGTGAACACAACCGGTGTCGTTGTGCACCACTTTCCTCAAGGGGTTGATTGGGGAGACAACAATACGGTCTATATTGCCATCGGTATTGCAGCCAAGTCAGACGAACACCTTGGAATTTTGAAGCAATTGACCAAAGTACTGTCATCTGAAGGGGTAGAAGATAAGCTCAAACAAGCCTCGTCAGCACAAGATATTGTTGCTCTATTGAATGGTGATGTGCAGTTCGATGTACATTTCAATGACCAGCTAATCCAGACAGAATTTCCTGCCAACGATATCACCCAATTAATCGCCGTTGCCGCTGGCTTGATTCAAAACAATCATGCAGCGGAAGCTGATTTCGCCTCTCACTTAGTCAGTCAACAGCCGACTTACCTTGGTGACGGGTTGTGGATGGTCAGCTCAACGGAATCCGTTACCAAAACCAGTTTGTCTATTGTGAGCACTAAGGCAGACATCCGCTTTAACAACAACCCCGTTAAAACGTTGATGGCCTTTGCTGTTTGTAACGCTGCACATAAAAACGTGTTATCCATACTGAGCGAACTGATATTCAACCAACAACAAAGCAAAATCACGACGGGTACAAACCACGATTTAGTGACTTTGTTTACTCAAGATCAAGTTGAAGAGCAGAGTAAAGAAGATGAAGAAACCGCTACCTTTACCATCAAAAATGCTCACGGATTGCATGCTCGTCCAGGCGCGATGCTTGTTGCAGAAGCGAAAAAATTTGAGTCCATCATCAAAGTTAAGAACCTCGATGGACAAAACACTATGGTTAACGCCAAAAGCTTAATGAAAGTCATCGCCATGGGCGTAAAACACGGACACCAACTAGAGTTTTCCGCGATTGGCACTGATGCCACTCAAGCACTTGCATCAATAGGCTCAGCTATTGAGTCTGGTCTTGGGGAAGGATAAGGGCAGCATTATGACTTCAACCTTAAATCAAACCGCTATGCCCACTAAAAAAGTGGTTACCGTTACCCTTAATCCAGCATTGGATTTAACTGGCAACCTAGACCAACTGAACGTAGGCACGGTCAGTCTGGTTAATCAAGGCTCATTACATGCTGCGGGTAAAGGCGTAAACGTTGCTCAGGTACTTTCCGATCTTGGTGCCGATGTTACCGTCACAGGAATTCTTGGGGAAGATAATCAAGAGATGTTTCAACAACTTTTCCAGCAAATAGCCGTTACAGATCGCTTTATTCGGGCAAAAGGTGCAACTCGTATCAATGTAAAACTGGTGGAAGAGTCTGGTGCCGTTAGTGATATCAATTTCCCCGGAGTGACCGTAAGCGAAGAGGATATTGTTGCCTTTGAACGCACTCTATTTGAACTGGCTAACGATCATGAATATTTCGTTATTGCTGGCAGCTTACCATCAGGAATCACTCCTCAACGATGCGCAACTTGGATTAAAGCACTGCGTCAGGCTGGGAAAAAAGTGTTGTTTGATAGCAGTCGAGAAGCATTAGCAGAAGGGTTAAACCAAGCGCCTTGGTTAATAAAACCCAATGATGAAGAGCTGTCAGGCTTTATTGGTCACCCTCTTACCGATGTTAACTCTTGCCGTCGTGCTGCTGAAGACCTAGCCAAAAAGAACATCGACAATATTGTCGTTTCTATGGGAGCTGATGGTGTGATGTGGCTGCACAACGATCAATGGCTGATGGCTAAACCACCAAAAATGAAGGTAAAAAGCACGGTAGGTGCTGGAGATACTCTCGTCGCAGGGCTCTGCTGGGGTCACATGCAAAACATGGAAAAAGCGGAATTATTGACATTCGCTACCGCATTATCTGCGTTAGCCGTTTCTCAAGTAGGCGTTGGCGTTCAAGACATCAATGAACTGCACCGTCTACAACAACAGATTCAACTAAGCCAGTTGAACTAATCAGTTAAACAAGGGCAAAAATATGAATATAGCAATTGTTACAGCTTGTCCCAGCGGCGTCGCAAATAGCGTCCTCGCCGCAGGCTTGCTTGAAAAAGCAGCACACTCTTTGCAAATTAACGCAAAAATAGAGTGTCAATCTACCGTTATCCAAGGTACAGCACTATCTACAGATGACATTAACAATGCAGAAGTGATTGTTATCGCAGCGAATACCACCGTTGATACCACTCGATTTACGGGTAAAAAAGTGTATCAATCCGATATATCAGAAGTAATACAAGATGCTAAAACGTGGTTACAGAACGCACTAGCAAATGCAACTGAACTTTCCAAAACAGAAGCGGATACTATGAATACATCTATCAATCAAGACAGCAAAAAAATTGTCGCGATTACCGCCTGCCCGACCGGAGTTGCGCACACTTTCATGGCCGCAGAGGCACTAGAAAATGAAGGTAAACGTCGTGGCCATCAAATCAAAGTCGAAACTCGTGGTAGTGTTGGCGCCAAAAACCAACTAACGGATCAAGAAATTGCCGAAGCTGATCTAGTCATTATTGCCGCGGATATTGACGTTCCTCTTGACCGCTTTAACGGCAAAAAACTCTACAAAACGACGACCGGTCCCGCTCTAAAGAAAACCTCTCAAGAAATGGATAATGCTTTCGCCAACGCCACCATTTACACCCATTCTCAAGGTGCGTCAGCTTCTTCTAATAATGAGAAAAAAGGGGCATACAAACACCTTATGACGGGTGTTTCACATATGCTTCCAGTTGTGGTTGCGGGTGGATTAATTATCGCCCTCTCCTTTGTATTTGGTATTGAAGCATTTAAAGAAGAAGGCACCTTAGCCGCCACATTAATGACCATTGGTGGAGGTTCCGCTTTTGCTCTAATGATTCCAGTATTAGCGGGTTATATTGCATTCTCTATCGCAGACCGTCCGGGCCTTGCTCCTGGTCTTGTTGGTGGTATGTTGGCCAGCTCTATAGGCTCAGGTTTCCTTGGCGGCATCTTAGCGGGCTTTATCGCGGGTTACGCAGCTAAGTTCTTAGCGGATAAAGTTCAGCTTCCGCAATCAATGGAAGCACTTAAACCAATACTGATTATTCCTCTCGTGGCAACACTGTTTACTGGTTTAGTCATGGTTTACATTGTCGGTGGTCCCGTCGCGAGCATTATGTCTGCAATGACCGAATTCCTGAACAACATGGGCAGCACCAATGCCATCGTATTGGGTGTTATTTTGGGTAGCATGATGTGTTTCGACCTCGGTGGCCCAGTAAACAAGGCTGCTTATACCTTTGGTGTCGGCCTGCTCGCGTCAGAAACTTACGCACCAATGGCGGCCGTTATGGCTGCGGGTATGGTTCCTGCGCTAGGTATGGGTTTAGCGACATTCATTGCTAAGAACAAGTTTGACAAAGATGAACGTGAAGGTGGTAAAGCCTCTTTCGTACTAGGACTATGCTTTATTTCTGAAGGTGCTATACCGTTCGCAGCACGAGATCCAATGCGTGTCATTCCTTGTACTATGGCTGGCGGTGCTGTTGCTGGTGCACTGTCCATGTTATTCGGTTGTGAGTTACTTGCCCCTCACGGAGGTCTGTTCGTACTGTTTATTCCTAATGCTATTTCACCCGTCATTATGTACATTGCTGCGATTGCAGCAGGTACTGCAGTGACCGGATTTGGTTATGCATTCTTGAAACAGCAAAATGAAAAACAACAAGCTGTAACGGCTTAGAGTAAATGTTGGCTTTGCCTTAACGTACGTTAAGAGATGACGCAAAAGGGACACTTCACTGAGTGTCCCTTTAATTATTAGTCTGTCTCGTCCTAAAATGTGCTTACATATTTAGGGCTTTAAAATGAATAACTCAATATCTATACTCACCTCGCACATTCACTACAAGATTCAAGTATCTAAAATAGATACTCATAACACATAGATAAAATACAACTTACCGTTAATAGACATAGATTTGGCGCTCTACCCTGCCAGTGGTTCCGGTAACTATAATTTTCATAGTAATAAACTTTGTCGCTCTTGATTGCAGCCGTTTAGTACTACCTTCCAGACACTTTCGTAATATTTCTCAAATAAATCATTCACAAAATTGATAGATAACTGAAACCATTTTGTCATCAATGATCGACACCATGTATTCGAACGAAAAAAGCAATATTCGCACGAAACTTTTGATGATATTTTTCAGATACAAAGGAAATCAGAATGAACAAGCTATGGTTAGCAGGACTATTGGGCGCAAGCGTATCAACAACTGCACTAGCAACAACGGAAGTAACATGGTGGCACGCCATGGGTGGACAACTCGGCGATACTGTAAATAAGATCGCAACAGATTTTAATGCCACACAATCAGAGTATAAATTAATTCCTGTTTATAAAGGGTCATATACCGAAACCCTAACGGCAGGTATTGCCGCATTTCGTGCCAACGAAGCGCCGAACATATTACAAGTTTTTGATGCTGGTTCCGCCACCATTATGAACGCAAAAGGTGTTGCCAAACCGGTACAAGATATTCTGGTTGAATCTGGCTACGGATTCGACTCTTCAGCTTACTTGGCTGGTGTTCGTAACTTCTATGCTGATAGTCATGGCAAAATGGTCGGAATGCCTTTCAATAGCTCTACACCCGTTCTCTATTACAACGCTGATATGTTAAAAGAAGCAGGGGTTGAACCACCAAAAACTTATGAAGAGATGGAAGTCGTCGCCAACAAGTTGAAAAACAAAGGGCATGCTGCATTTTCTCAGTCTCACACTCCTTGGATCTTCTTTGAAAACTTTAAAGCTAGACACAATCAGCAGTTAGCTGATCAAAACAATGGCTTTGATGCCCCAGCTACCGAGCTTAAGTACAGCTCTAAAAACCTACAAATGCATTTCACTAAAATGAAAGAGTGGGCGGATAAAGGCTATTACAAATATTACGGTAAAGACTGGTCTGCAAACCAAACACCATTTGAGCGCAAAAAAGTGGCTATGTGGATTGGTTCTTCAGGTTCATTCGGTGGCCTTCGTGAACGCGTTGACTTTAACTTAGGGACTACGTATCTGCCTTACTGGAAATCGGTAAACAAAGATGCGGGTGTCACCTTTATCGGTGGTGCAGCACTATTTGCTCTGTCTGGTCATGAAAAAACCGAAGATAAAGGGGTCGCCGCTTTCTTTAACTATCTCACCAGCCCTGAAGTTCAAATGTACTGGCACAAGACCACAGGTTATGTCCCTGTAACTAATGCGGCTTATGAACTAACCAAAAAATCCGGTTACTACCAAGACAATCCAGACGCAGAAATTGGTGTTAAACAGCTAAGTCTTGATGGTGGTGAGTGGACTAAAGGTTACCGTTTGGGCTTTTACCCTCAAATACGTGAAGTGATGTACCGCGAAACCGACAAAATTTTTGCGGGCGATTCTGGCGTTAAAGAGAGCCTGACAAAAATTGATAACGAAGCAAAACAACTATTAAAACGTTTTGCTCGTACCGTTAAGTAACTTATCTCTTGTTGGTAGCCATTCTCACAGTACCCCAACGTCCGTTGGGGTACTTAATCAAATAGGTTTTCACGTGCAACATCGACAAAATTTCCGGCACTCTCCTCTGCCTTACATTTTATTAGCACCGCAGATCATGATTATTGCGGTCTTTTTTCTCTACCCTGCTGCTAAAGCTGTCTATCTATCATTTATGCTGGAAGACCCTTGGGGAATGTCCTCTACATTCGTTTGGTTCGAAAACTATACGATGCTTTTCGAATCTGGCGAGTACCTAAAAGCGGTTGGGTTTACTCTTTTTTTCTCCATTATTGTCTCTTTTCTTTCTCTTGCATTGGCGCTATTACTTGCCGTAAAAGCAGACAAGGTTATCCATGGGCAAGGCGCATACAAAGTTCTATTAACATGGGTTTATGCCGTAGCACCCGCAGTAGCAGGCATAATGGGTTATTTTGTCTTTAACCCTCATATTGGAATGTTTGTGGATCTATTCGCTCTTCTCGGCGTGGATTTCCACTACCAAACAAACCCAACACAAGCGATATTCATCCTTGTCTTAGTCTCCGTCTGGAAACAAGTCTCTGTCAATTTTGTCTACTTTCTCGCGGGTTTGCAGTCTATTTCATATTCAGTAAAAGAAGCGTCTACTTTGGATTGTGATAGCGATAGCCGACGGTTTTGGACCATTACATTTCCACTACTGGCTCCTACCGGATTCTTCTTGCTGGTGATTAACCTTACTTATGCCTATTTCGATACATTTGGTGTCATTGACACAATGACAGCAGGTGGCCCCGGAGGCTCAACCACCTCTTTGGTTTACAAAGTATTTACCGATGGGTTTGTTGGCGCTGATCTCGGTGGCAGCTCGGCTCAATCAGTGGTGCTGTTATTAATCGTTCTATTTCTGAGCTACCTACAGTTCAGGTTTATCGAAAAACGTGTGCACTACTAAGGAGAATTAAATATGCAATCAAATCACTGGAGCGATCATCTCATCCTTACTGTTGGCGCACTGTTTATGCTGATCCCAATTTGGATGATTTTTGCTAGCTCAACTCACGACTCCTCCACCATTTTAACGCAAGGGCTGCAGTTTTGGCCCGGAGATAAATTAGAAGAGATTTATCACCAAGCTTGGACTCAGAGCCAAGGTTTTGCTAGCAATGTTACCGCCAAGACTATGATTATTAATTCATTAGTCATGGGAATGGGTTTTGCGATAGGAAAAATAATTATTTCCATATTTGCAGCTTATGCACTGGTCTATTTTCGTCTCCCTTATGCCTCAGCATGGTTCTGGCTCATATTTGTCACTTTATTGCTGCCATTGGAAGTTCGCATCATTCCCTCTTACGAAGTTGTGTCGAGCTTAGGAATGTTGAACAGTTTTTCTGGGTTAATCATTCCATTGATCGCTTCTGCAACCGCCACTTTTTTCTTTCGCCAGTTTTTTAAAACCATTCCAGATGAACTGATTGAAGCTGCGCAACTGGATAACGCCGGACCAATCCGATTTCTTATCGACATATTATTGCCTCTGTCAAAAACCATGATGGCGGCTATTTTCATCATAATGTTTGTGGTGGGTTGGAACCAATACCTGTGGCCAATCATGATGACCACAGACGAGAACTACAACACCATGGTTATGGGTATTAAGCAGATATTAAGCAACATCAATGAAACGCCGAAACCACAATATAACTACGCATTCGCCATGGTCATTCTTGCCATGCTACCCCCAATCTTAGTCGTAATAATCTTCCAGAGATGGTTTGTAAAAGGCCTCATTGAAAGCGAAAAGTAGCCACCAATGGCATTAAAAAAAAGACGCCCCACATATTAAGGAATAAACCATGCTAGAAATAAAACAACTAAGAAAAACTTATGACAACGGACATCAAGCGGTAAAAGGCATTGACCTCTCCATCTCTCAAGGGGAATTTATCGTTCTTGTCGGGCCTTCTGGATGCGGAAAATCATCCATCTTACGCTCCATTGCTGGTCTTGAAACAATATCGGGAGGAATGATCACCTTAAATGGTCAGCAGATTAATGACACTAAGCCTTCAATGAGAGATATCGCGATGGTTTTCCAAAACTATGCTCTCTACCCGCACATGACGGTTTACAATAATCTTGCTTATGGCCTCAAAAATCGAGGGGTGAAGAAAAGTGAGATTGAGCAAAAAATTCAACAGGTTGCTAAAACACTAAAAATTGAAGCCTACCTAGACAGAAAACCATCAAAACTTTCTGGAGGACAGCGTCAACGAGTAGCCATGGGTAGAGCCATTGTGCGTGACCCCCAGCTTTTTCTTTTTGATGAACCTTTATCTAATTTGGATGCTTCATTAAGAGCCCATATGCGGTTAGAGATCAAAAAACTACAACGAAAACTGTCAGTCACCAGTGTTTACGTTACCCATGACCAAGTAGAAGCAATGACGTTAGCTGACCGAATTGTGGTATTAAATCTAGGTGAGATTGAACAGGTAGGCACGCCATCAGAAGTCTACCATCAACCCGCCAGCCAGTTTGTCGCCAGTTTTATAGGTAGTCCAGCAATGAATTTTCTCTCTGCACACATACAAGATGGTCATATTGTTCTCGGCAAGCAGGTTATTTTTCTTGAAGAATATGCCCACCTAAAAGATCAAGAAATCACGCTAGGTATTCGCCCAGAGCAAGCAGAAATTACCCCACTGGACAACAGCGTACAGCTGAGTATATCCCTTAGCGTAATAGAACCACTTGGCCCCAATCAACTGGTTCACGGCAAATATAACCAGCAAGCATTCATCGCCGTTACACCAGAAATGACATTGGACACGAAACAGCCACTAACCCTGTATGCAGAACATAAGAATCTACACCTGTTTGATACTCAAGGTAAGCGACTTACGGCTCTGTCTGCCTTTCAGCAAATTGCCTGATATGAGCAAACAAACGGTAAAAATAAATTACTGTGAATCGCAACGCTTGAACCTAGATGCAAACTGAATACAATGTCATCCATCTTCGTACACTAAAGAGATCTCCATCATGACAACAAAAATTGTTGGCCACCGAGGTTTTTCTGGGTGCTATCCCGAAAATACTCGACTGAGCATATTAAAAGCCGTTGAGCTAGGACTTAACTGGGTAGAAATTGACATTCAGCCCACTGAAGATGGTGAGTTAGTGGTGTGTCATGACTTCACTGTAGACCGTTGTAGTAATGGTACTGGTCGTGTTGACAGCCTTACGTTAGATCAAATTCGTCAATTGGATTTTGGTCAATGGTTCTCCAGTGAAAGTGCCAATGAACAGATAATGACCATTGATGAGCTATTAGCTTTAGCCAAAGAGCATGGTCTTCATCTGAATATTGAAGTGAAATTGGATACCACTAATGCACGAAAAGTGGTCAGAACCCTTAAAAAAGCCCTGATTTTATCAGGTATCTCAACAGATCGGGTTTTACTGTCTAGTTTTTCTTTCGCCGTTTTAGATGAGTTAGCCAAGCAATGCTCTGCATTTCGAATTGGCGTTATTAGTGAAGAGTACAGCGACGAAGTACAGAGTCAGTTACAAAAAGTGTCTGCCTATAGTTGTCACTTAAACTATCAGTTTGTGACACAAAATCAGCTAGATACGCTAAAGCAACAGGGTTATCAGGTATGGTGTTACACCGTTAATCGGGCAGAAGACTTTGCCTTACTAGAGCAAGTTGATGCGATATTCTCTGATTTTCCAGATCGTTTTTAACTAAACGAATAATAGAGAAATCAAACCTCGCCAACACAATCAAAAAATAGCAGCACTGCGCCTAGTTAAAGCTTAACTTATTATTAAATATGGCGTCTTGACTTTCTTATCCTGAGTTGAGGTTAAATAGGCAGGCCTTGTGAAGAGCCTGCCTATTTTTTTATGGCTAAGCCAATGAGAACTCCCTCGATTTACATACCCGGAATGCGACATGTTGAGATTCATTAGATACACATAGCAGAGCTCTCTATTACAGATGAAGCAGTGGCTGAGCGATTTCGTTAATGACAGGTAGCACAGACAACACCAACAAGCCTGCCATCGTATAGTTAAACCAGACTCGTTTTTGCGGATCTTTTAATACTTTTTTCAGCATAGAACCGAACAGTAGCCATATGCCAACACAAGGAAATGAAACAATAAAAAACGTTAAGGCGATGGTGAGGTTTTGCCCGTAAAAACTGGTTCCTGCCGTGGTAAACGCGGCTATAGCCCCCGTCGCCACCACCCAAGCTTTTGCGTTAACCCACTGAAACAAGGCCCCTTTCAAAAAGGATAACGGTTCTGTTTGGTTGTCAGAACCGATAGCACCAGCAGACTTAGCAATTAACCATGCTAAATAGAGCAGATATAGGGTTCCGATACATTTAATAATCATGTGTAAACTCGGAAACAGCTCAAAAAGCTGCGCAAACCCCAATCCTACCAACAACAACATAATGGTGAAGCCGATACAAATTCCGCTAAGTAAAGGAAGGGTTTTCTTGATGCCAAAATTGACACCAGAGGTCATAACCATAATGTTATTGGGGCCGGGCGTTACCGAAGAGGAGACGGCAAAAAGGGTAACGGCAAATAAGTAATCCATTCAACTATCCGTAGTGTTATCCATGTTTCAAGGATATGGGGATGAGTGGATATTTATTCAACTGGTATTATAAAAATATCCATAGGATTACCTCAAAGAGTAGAACTACAAACCCACTCTTTCATCACGACATTCATAAGAGCCCATCTCGAACTCTCTACAAATCCACGGGCGGTTTTCATAGATGGTACACATATAGGTTTCTCTATCTAATGCTGAGCACCAGCCATCATCTAAACGCAGCATGGTTTCTCCGCCCCAACGATCTACCGCAATGTGCTCTTCTGGTACACCAGTGTCTGTTAAAATCATGACTTCTAAGCGACAACAACAAGCGTGGCAGTTGGAACAGCTAATTGTCGGCTCAGAATCTGTTTTGATATCAATGGTCATAGGCATCTATCGTTAAGTTAGTGCCGCTATACTCAAATGACCTCAAGGTGCTTGTTCAGCGAGAATTTATTGGCTGCTGATCAAGGCACTGATTTGAAGGCATAGTCATTCTACGGCAAGAATCAGTAACACAGAGCAGGAGCCAATAGTACATCAACACGCTCATTTCTGCGTCAGATAATCTCGAAAGGGAATGCCATTCCTTCAATTATCTTTCTTGAACTGAACTTGTTGATGTTGCTCTGAATCCAGCATCTTGAGGTCACTTGAGTATATACTACATGAATCTGATTCAATTTATCGATATTAAAAATATTCGTTTATCGCTAAATAACGATCACGGATATGTTCAATCAAAGCTTGAATTCGTTTGGCGGGTTTACGGGTGTAGGGATAGACAGCATAAATGCCAACTTCCTTCCCTACCTGTTCAGCCAAGACTTCAACCAAACTGCCCTCTTGCAAATCTTCATACACCAAACAAGTCGGTACATAGGCTAAACCGTTCCCTGCTAACGCAGCTCTTCGTAATGCAGCAGAGTTATTAGAAGAGAAGTTACCGCTCACTTTCAAGGTATACACGTCACTATTTCGCTTGAACTGCCAGTCAAATGTTCCGGTGCTTTCATAGGTGTAACCAAGACAGTTATGTCGTAATAGATCTTTCGGTTTATCTGGTTTTCCGTACTTTTCCAGATACTGAGGTGTGGCACATATCACCCAACGTGAATTGAAAATATACCGAGCAATTAAACTCGAATCTTCTAAATAACCCGTTCGAATGACTAGGTCATATTTATCAGCGATAAGATCGACAAACTCATTGTCCATCGACATATCGATGGTAAGCCCGGGATGTTGTTGGCAAAAGTCAGATACCGCTTCTGCCAACAGTAGGTCACCCGAGATAGTCGGCACTGACATACGAATATGCCCAGACAATACTTCGTTATAGCCGTTAATCGCATTAAATGCCGATTTAGCGATGTCTTTTATATCTTTGGCGCGATTGTAGAGAACTTCTCCTGCCTCAGTTGGAGAGAGATTGCGTGTGGTGCGATAGATTAACTGCACCCCTAGCTTTGTCTCCAACTTGCTAACTCGTTTGCTGACCACTGATTTGGTAATATCATTCAGCTCAGCCACTTTGCTAAAAGAGCCGTTTTCAATTACCTGGGTAAACAAGACTAAGTCATCAATATCTGGCATAAGAAGTACTCTTAGTTACATATCATCAATTATAATATATGTCGCATAAACAGGGCCATGAACCCCTACTACTTTTATCAGTTCAATATCCGCTGTAGAGCTTGGTCCTGAAATAAAGTTAACGCAAGAAGGCATTCTCTCTCCCGCGGTGGCTTTTTGATGCAGTACCGCCGTGGCTTGGGTCAACCGCGCAAACAACGTACTTTTAGCAACAACAAATATCGATGCTTCAGGTAACAAGCTCACCGCTCTCCCCTGTTGAGGGTTACTATGCAGCACCATAGTACCAGACTCTGCTAACGCTTGTTCAGCATAAACAATACCAACCTTCGCTCGTTCAGCCAGCTCAATATTGCGCTGATAGCCGATAGCCGCTTGCCAAGTATTAATATCATATTGTTCAGACTCGATAGAGCGTTCAGGGATCAACGCCAACAATCTTGGGTCGGCGGACAACAGCACTTCCGCTTTATTTGTCTCTTTATTTTGTTCAGAGAGCGAGTCCACCGTACAATATTGCTCACATACTTTTGTGATAGCTGTAGAGATAGACTCTTTTGTTACCACAATGGCCTGCGACGCCAAATTAGTTTGAGTATAGGCCAGCAGCACCTCTTTTAACTCATCTTTAGAGTAATCAGACATTACCTGATGATGGCAATTATGTCGCAAAGCGGGTCTCTCGACCGGCTCAATATTTTTTTCACGTCCGAGTTTCTGAGCAATATTGTCCAAAAATGAATTGCGGTTGTAAATGCGTTCAGCATCCTCTGTTAACAAAGCGTTTGACATCATAGGCTCCTATTTCTTTTGATGAGATTTAAACCAACTACGGAACGACTCACCATCAGGCTCTGGTAAATCCCTTGCTTCTGTCCATTCACTCGTTGCACCAATATTAATAGGCATTTTGCCATTCTTAATCAGACTACTTGCTACAGACGCTCCCACTTTTACCGTACTATTCCACAGTATTGGGCGAGCATTAATGAAGTTAAATGCTGAAACGGTGGCTCTTTCTAGCGCAGGGGTAATATTCTGTTCAGCCATTTTTTGTCTATGTTTGAGGATCAAATCAGATAGAGGAATCTTCACCGGACAAACATCATTACAAGATTGGCACAAGCTACAAGCGTACGGCAGATCTTTAAAATCTTCATAACCGCCTAATAGAGGAGAAAGCACTGCACCAATAGGGCCAGAATAAATTGAGCCGTATGACTGACCACCAATATGCCGGTAAGCAGGACAAGTATTTACACACGCGGCACAACGAACACAGCGAAGAATATCTTTAAATTCAGAGCCTAAGATCTCAGAGCGACCATTATCAACGATAACTAAATGAAACTCTTCTGGTCCATCGCAATGTTCATCTTCTCTTGGTCCAGTCAGCGCAGTTACATACCCCGTCAACGGAATACCAACCGCACTCCGGCACAATAAACTAATGACAATATCCAACTCTTCGAAGGTAGGAACAATACGCTCCATTCCCATTACCGCAATATGGGTCTTCGGTAAACTGGTGGCCAAACGCGCATTACCTTCATTGGTAACCAAACTAATGGTTCCTGATTCTGCTACTGCAAAATTACACCCTGTGATGCCAATATCTGCTTCTAAAAAGTCATGACGAATATAATCACGAACAAACTGTGTCATCTCTTCTGGATCATTGCTGCCCTGATAACCAATTTTATCTTTAAAAATGTCACGGATTTGGGTTCGATTTTTGTGCAACGCAGGAACCACAATATGAGAAGGAGGATCGCAATCATCGACCTGCAAAATGTATTCACCTAGATCGGTTTCTACTACCTCGCAATCGTTTTGTTGAATCACTCGGTTAAGGTCTATTTCTTCCGTTACCATCGACTTAGATTTAACGACCTTCTTGGCATTTTTCTTTTGCACGATGGATTCGATGTAATCCGTTGCCTGTTCGGCTGTTTTTGCAAAGAAAACATGCCCGCCGTTCTTAGCCACATTGTCGCTAAGCTGTTGCAGGTAATAATCTAAATTTTCAAGTACATGGTTACGGATATCCATGCCCATTTCACGCCACTCTTCCCAGTTACCAAGCTTATCTGCGGCAATCTGACGGTTAGCAAACATTCGTTCCTGAGCATTTGCGACAGACTGACGCATAAACTCATCTTTCATCTGTACATTGATACGTTCACGAAACTGCTTATTGCTGGTTTTCATCGACATATTACTTCACCTCACCGCTTAGCAATACATCCACTATGTGCATCACTTTTACTGGTTTACCTTCACGACTAATTCGTCCACCAATATTGATTAAACAACTGATATCCGCACCGATTAGATAGTCAGGCTCAACCTCGGTAATATGGCGCACTTTTTCTATCACCATCTCACCGGAAATTTCCGACATTTTGACGGAAAAAGTGCCGCCAAATCCGCAACAAGTCTGCTGATTTTGAATGGGTAGCAACTCTAGTCCTTCTACATTGTTGAGAAGGGTTAGTGGCTCTTCTATTACGCCTAGTTTTCGAATCAAACTGCACGATGGATGATAAACACCACGTCCTTTAAGCTTTGCTCCTAGGTGTTCAACTTTTAACTCATTAACAATGAATTGAGTCAGTTCAAACAGGCGATCTGCCACACGTTGAGCTCGACTGGCCCATTCAGGTTCATCGGCCAAATATTGAGGGTATTTCTTAATAGAAGCCGCGCACGATCCCGCAGGGCTCACTATCGGGTAATCATTCTCTTCAAATGCCTGAATGATATTTTTCATTGCAGGCTTGCTCCCTTCAATATAACCACTGTTGAGAGAAGGCTGACCACAGCACCCCTGCTTTTGTGGAAAAATCACTTCACAGTTCAACTGTTCAAGTAGTAATACGGTTTTTTTAGCGACATCGGCTTTCACCATATCACCAAGACAGGTGGCAAATAGATTCACCTTCATTGTGTTGCTCCCGTGGTAGAGATGCAATTAGCAAAAATGCTAATTTCAGTGCAGTTATTAAATTAGGCGACGAACACTTATAAAGAAGTATTAGTCGATAAATTTTAATTATTATTATCTTTCGAACAGTAAATATATATAACCTTACTGTTTATCGGTTTATATATAGTCTAGCTACAATTTTTAGCTTCGCTAGCAATAAATAGTCTACCCTACCTCCATCACTGTGACGTATTGTGATATAAGGCTTTTACATACGAGGTTAAATGTCAAAATCACAATAAATAACAATGTGTTAACTTTACATCCATTTTAACATCAGCATTGATTGGGTTAGTTTTGGAAACAATAATTATCTAATTGAACTACAATTTGTCACATAAAAGCCTTTACGAGTGATTGCATTAACTAATCATTAAGTATTAGTCATTTGCTTACTTATCAGAAGATGCTTAATTAAATTCACTAAAAATATTCCATTAACATTTTTAAATATAAATCTAAAACTTATTAAAACACTTAATCACTCTTTTATTTCCGATAACTAAAATAATTATATTTACCACTAACATCATTACTAAAATTCGTTAACCCCCTGCTAATAACTTCTATTTCCTTTATTGATTTAATTTCCTTCACTTCGCTCATTACTGCACGTTCATCACCATTTAAATTATCCCATCGGGAAGGTATTAAAAATAAAATGGCCTTCACTGAAATTTTTTTACCATTGCCCCTCTCTACTACAACATAGACAAAGACAATGTACGGAGATAACGAATATGAAAAAATGGATTAACGGTTTATTGCTGATCGCAGCCCAAGCCCTTTTCGCGACTTCTGCCTTTGCTGCTGATGCCATTTATACCGGTTTTTTCAGTAATAAAGCATTAGATGGCTACGATACCGTTGCTTACTTTACCGAAGGAAAACCAGTAGAAGGCAATAAGGATTTCAAGATCTCTTACAAAGGTGCTGATTGGTATTTTTCCAGCCAGGAGAACCTTGATAAATTCCAAGCAGATCCAGACAAGTTCGCACCACAATATGGCGGATACTGTGCATGGGCAATAGCGGCAAAAAATGACTTTGCTCCAGGGGACCCTAAACAGTGGAGCATTGTCGATGACAAACTCTATTTAAACTATGACAAATCAGTCAAGAATCAGTGGTTACAAGATGTTCCCGGATTTATAGCTCAAGGGGATAAAAACTGGCCGACTCTACTTGCTCAATAATACTATTGCGTAAAATTATAGAGCGAACATATTGTTCAACCTTCTTCGGTTTACTGCCTTTACCGAAGAAGGTTGATATTGTAAAAACCGATCCAGTTAACTTAGATTTCATGTAACTACGTGTGGCTTTATTCAATGTGACTATCTTCTAACTGTAGTAATGACTGTCCCTGATAATTAGTCCCTGATAATTATTGACGGCTGTCCTTTTATTTTCATGCCTTCACTCACTCTGTATCCTTTATAAGTACTGGTCTTATTAGCACTTCAGGAGCAAATCCTATAATGACTAAAACGCTGATATGATGTACTCTTAATTCATTGAATCTATGTTAAATTCATTCTTATTTTGGGGAACATATGGCCGTTGATGAGTACAATTCTAGCTCCCGCCCTTTGACGGTAAAACTGGATGGAAAAGGTCCTTACATTATTACCGATATGACCTGTAAGGAGGCGCTGTCTGCTGGAAGTAAACTATCACTATCACTTGTTTCTCCCGAACCAGTTCAAGATTCATCGTTAGGTAAACCTGTCGCGATTGAGTTTAATCAAGGTGAAAATAGCCGCTCTTTCAATGGGTTAATTACTTCAATTGAACTTATTGAGTACAGTATCGAGAAAGATCTCTACTACTACCGAATAGGTTCAAGTGACGCACTATCTATTTTAGCTTTTCGTCACAACCGACAGATCTTCCAAAATGTCAGTAGCAAAAAAGTGCTTGAGACTATTTTTGAAAAAGCGGGAATAAAAAGCTATATCAAAATATCCGTATCTGGCGACGGCGAGGAGCACGAATATTGCACTCAAATGGACGAGACGGATCTGGCATTTGCTCATCGTATTATGGCAAGTGAAGGTTGGCATTATCGAGTTGATCACTCTTCCTCTTCTCATAAAGTACTTATTTCTGATAAAAATCAAAGCTTTGAAAGCGCCAAAAATAGCCCTTACTCATATAAAAAGTTGGGGAGTAGTAACGAGTTCACCATAAGCAATTGGAAACAAAAAAGTAAAGTCACCTCTGCCAAAGTCAGCCTTGCTGATTTCAGCCATGAACTTCCTGAGCTAATAGATAGTGGCGAACAGTCTTCCTCCGCATCAACCAGCATCAATGACTTATCGAGTTACCACTATGGCGTTGGTAGCAAGGATAAATCTATCATTCGTACTCTAGCTAAGACACAAATGGAGTCGCTGGATGCAGAAAAATATGTATGCAGTTCTTCTTCTACTATTATGGAGCTCTCTGCAGGATACAATTTCAAGCTCTCTGACCATCCAATTTCTGACAGCAATCAAGAATATGTAGTCACCGAAATCGTTCATCATATAAAAAGCGCTGAATCAGGACGAGACATTCAATATCGTAATCAGTTTGAGTGTATTCCAAGTACCACAACCTTTCGTCCTAAAATGCTAAGTAAGCCTCGTGTATCATGCGTACACAGCGCTTATGTCACAGGCCCAAGTGGAGAGGAGATTTATAGTGATGATCAGGGAAGAGTAAAAGTTCAGTTTCATTGGGATCAAAATGGTGAAAATGACGAAAACACCTCCTGTTGGCTAGCGGTATCCCAAAACTTTGCTAGCAACGGATTTGGCATGCAGTTTACTCCACGGATTGGTGATGAAGTTATCGTTAGCTATATTGATGGCGACCCTGACTATCCCGTTATCTCTGGTTCAATTTATAACCCATCCAACAAACCACCATTTGATTCTGCAACTCAAAGTGGCATCCGCACTCGAACCACGCCAGATGGAAGCAGTAAAACCAGCAATGAAATTCGCTTTGACGATCAAAAAGACAAAGAACAGTTCTATCTCCATGCACAAAAAGATCTATTGCTAGAAGTTGAAAACGATAGCACGTCGACAATCACTGGTGCAAAAGCCGTTAACATAGAAAAAACCTTAGATGTAACCAGTAAGGAAGCGTTTACCGCGGCCACAGAAAAAACGATGGCGATTTCCAGTAAAGAAGCGTTTTCCTTAGATTCCAGCAAAACCGTTCAAGCTACGAGCAAAGAAGATTTCTCGATTAAATCGGATAAAAACATCGCCGTTGAAGCGAGTTCAAACGCAGACATTACCGCAACGGCATCAATAACCGTAGATGGACAAGAGATCTCCTTAAAAGGAAAAACCAAAATTGCCTTAGCTGTAGGCGCTTGTAAAATCGAACTTAGCGCGAGTGGAATAAAAATTGAAGCTCCTCAAGTCAGTATTGCAGGACAGGCAAAAGCAGAACTTAAAGCGGCGATGGTAACCGTTGAAGGGCAAGGGAAAACCGACATCAAGGGAGCCCTTGTCTCGGTAAATGGTAGCGCGATGACGGAGATTAAAGCAGGTGCCATGGTTCAAATTCAAGGTGCAATTGCGAAGGTAAACTAATGAAATTTTTAAAAATTCCACACCAATTCGCCAAGGACATAATGGCACTATACGAGCCAACGGCAGAAGCTCAAGAAGCACTGACCGAAAACATGTCCCCTTATGATTGGCTAGAACAAGCAATTAACAGTGAATTATATAGTGACGCAGTCACATTTATAGCTCACGGCTTGCCAATTAGAGAATCTATTTGGTGGGCCTGTAACTGCGCAGCGAGTCGGGATGATTGGTCGACTGAAGAAAATGACGCCGTTAACGCCGCCAAAGCTTGGGTTTATACGCCTGATGAAACCAGTCGGCGCCATGCCGAAGAGATGGCGAAAATAGCGACTCTAGATACAGGTGCCGGCTGGGCTGCACAAGCTGCGTTTTGGAGTGGTGGTAGTATGACATCACCAACCGATCCTATCGTTCCTCCACCCGCAAACTTATATGCTCAAGCCGTTGCCGGATGTATCAATCTAACCGCAGTGTTACCGGATGGTGCTCATGCGGTAGAACGATATAAGCATTATATTGATATGGGGTCTGATATTGCTAACGGTGGTAATGGCGAACAAGAAGGAGCGTTGTAATGTTTCCTGCTGCAAGAGCAACTGATATGCATGTTTGTCCTATGCAAACTCCTGCCATTGTACCGATTCCACACGTCGGAGGCCCAATACTGCCAATGCCATCTACGGTGCTAATAGGCAACTTACCTGCTGCAACATTGGGACAGATGTGTGTCTGCGTAGGTCCACCTGACAGCATTATTAAAGGGAGTGCCACAGTACTAATTAATAATATGCCAGCAGCAAGAATGACCGATATGACAGCGCACGGTGGAACCATAGTACTGGGTTTTCCAACGGTACTAATCGGCGGCTAACACTCCTTATTCGAGGACATATATGATCACCTCGTCCGATAGATTGAGAGATTAATGATTAAGCTCACGTTACGGCAATAAACATTATGCTGCCTTAGGATGAATTTCGCTCTTTTATCAATATGCACCATAATTGAATAAGTTAGAGTGAAATAAGTGTATCGAGTTGCTTAGATTTACACAAAAACTCGTTCGGCCAATAGGTAGTTTATGTTTCTAATAAACAGTGGAAATTCTAAACGCGGATTATTAATCATCATTATTTCACTTTTGATGCTGGCCGGGTTTGTTTTTACCAACGCAGTAAATTTTTACTACCTTAAACTCAATTTACGCAATTCAATTATCGAAACGGAACTACCAAAGGCGACGACTGAAGTCTATTCTGAAATCACTTTAAATGTGCTTCCAGCCATTATCGCTTCCTCTATGTTAGCCAATGATCGTTTTATCCAACGCTGGTTACAGAACAATGTCTGTGAGGATGAAGATCTTGTCAGCTATTTAGCTCAGATAAAACACCGTAGTAATGCCCTAATTAGTTTTGTCGTTTCATCCGAATCACAGCAATATTTTAACTCTGAAGGGGTTAAAATGTATGAATCAGAAGATGATCCTCAAGCTGCATGGTATTTTGATTTTGTTAATAGCGACAAAATGTATGAGCTAAATGTAGGGCCAAATATCGACTCAAGCCATACACCAGCACTGTTTGTTAACTATAAAATATTTCATGAAGATCAATTATTAGGCGTTGTTGGTTTAGGGTTGAAGTTCGATGTTATCAAGAACATTCTGCAACAGTTTAAACATAACTATAACCAGAACATCTACTTTCTTGATGCTCACGGCCATATTATTTCTCATTCAGAAGGAGCAATGCTCGACAGTAAAGCCATATCTAATCTGCCAACTTTTTCCGATGCACTGAGCAATGCCAATCAACATGATTCAACCATTCTTGAGTATCAAAATGAGCATGGAAAATTCTTATTAAACCTACAATATATTGCTGAGCTCAACTGGTGGATGTTAATAGAGCAAGAGGAAGAGATCACCTTTAGCGAGATACGGACCATCCTCTATACCAATCTGTTTATCGGCCTAGTCACCATTATCGTCATCCTCATTATTGTCTCTTGGGTAGTAAATTTCTTTCATAAGCAGCTAGAGGCCATGGCAACAACAGATGCATTGACCCAGTTAAATAATCGAGCTGCGTTTGAATATCAGGCGAAAAAAGCTCTGTTGCAGAGTGAACGTTCATCCACGCCTATTTCCGTACTCATGATAGATATCGATAAGTTCAAAGATATCAACGATAAATACGGTCACTTAAAAGGGGATCAGGTACTACAGACCATTGCGACCAATATTGACTCATCGACTCGACAATCAGACTGCGTAAGCCGGTGGGGAGGTGAAGAGTTTGTTGTCTTGGCACACAATAGTGATATAGACAGTGCCACAATACTGGCTGAGAAAATTCGCGCCAGAATAGAAAACTGCCACTCTTTTCCACAGCCGATCACCATAAGTGTGGGAGTAACGCAGGCAGTTAATGGTGATTCATTGGATCATTTATTAGCCAGAGCAGATATCGCCCTATACCAATCAAAAAATAACGGCAGAAATTGTGTGAGAACAGTACAAGCAGAGGAGTAACACCCACTTGTACTGTCCAGTTAACCGCTACTTGAATGCATCAGTTTTGCAACACGATTAAGATTGAGCACTCAGTTCAATTTGACCTGCTTTGTTAAAAGCAGGATGACTTGCCAGTTGCTCTGCGTATGCCTCAATGTTGCTATATTGCTGAATAAGCCCAAAGTTCTGTAGCGCCTCCACAACAAAAGAGATCATAATATCCGCACCTGTTAAGGTATCTGCAACTAAGTACCGCTTATCTTGTAATGACGAATTTAAATACTCTGCAATTTTCGCCAGCTCTGCATCTGCGTAATCTGCTAGAAAGTTAGTGTCACAACCATCTTTCATGACAAAGATCTTCAATAGTGGCGGCAAAATACCGGAACTTTCAGCAAAGTGCATCCATTGCAGGTACTCAACATGCTCTTTAGTACCGCGTGGCGGTGCCAGTTTTCCATCGGCATATTTGTCTATCAGGTACTCCGTAATCGCTCCAGATTCCGTCACAATCAAACCATCATCTTCAATAACGGGTGATTTGCCCAGTGGATGAATAGACTTAAGTTCTGGCGGAGCCAAGAAAGTGACGCTATCTCTTTGATAAGGAATAATTTTATATTCTACATTTAGCTCTTCCAACAGCCAAATGATGCGTTTAGAGCGCGATTTATTTAGGTGGTGTAATGTGATCATTTTTATCTTATCCGTGCTATTTAAAGAGGTTGATTGACTTTAACAACAAGTTTTCCGAAGTTTTTACCTTCAAGAAGTCCTTGGAAGGCGTCGACGGCATTTTCTAACCCTTCCACCATCTGTTCTTTATATTTCACTTTGCCTTCTGCTAACCAAACAGACATATCCGCCGCAAACTCATCATAACGGTGTGCATAATCATCAAAAATTATGAATCCTTGCATTTTGATACGCTTAACCAACAAGGTTCCCATCAACATCGACATACGGTCAGGCCCTTCTGGCAAAGAGGTGGCGTTATACTGCGAAATCAAACCACATAAAGGAACTCTCGCTGCGGTATTAAGCAATGGCAATACCGCGTCAAACACTTTCCCGCCGACATTTTCAAAATAGACATCAATTCCCTGATCACACGCTTTTGCTAGTTGTTCAGAAAAATCCGCCGCTTTGTGATCAATACACTCGTCAAAACCTAACTCTTCTTTAGCATAACGACACTTCTCTTCTCCACCGGCGATACCTACAACACGAGCACCTTTCAACTTACCAATTTGCCCCACCGTTGCTCCCACTGGTCCTGTTGCTGCAGCGACAACAATCGTTTCGCCCGGTTTAGGATCACCAATATCCAACAGTCCCATGTATGCGGTAAAACCTGGCATGCCCATAATGCCCAGTGCATACGAAGGTGCCATAGGCTGCTTTCCTAACTTCAGTAAGCCTTCACCATTAGAAAGTGCCAGTTTTTGCCACCCTGTATAAGCTAATACCCACTCACCCACTTCGAAATCACTGTTGTTCGACTCTTCAACCTGACAAACCGTACCACCAACCATAACATCATCAATGGCAACTGGTTCAGCATAGGATTTAGCATCACTCATTCGGCCTCTCATATACGGATCTAAAGAGAGATAAATGGTACGAAGTAGCACTTCGCCTTTTGCGGGTACCGGTCTCTGGGTATTTTCTAAACGAAAGTTTTGCTCTGTTGGCGCACCAACGGGACGAGAAGCCAATACAATTCTGCTGTTACTTTCAAGTTGAGTTTTCATTATTTAATCCTTGTTATATTTAACTATTTTTTGCTATTTACTAAGGTAGTAAACGACAAAAAACGTGCCGATTAATGCAGCCAAAATCCAGTTACCGGTTTAATCTATGGCGTGACAATTAAAATAACTTGCCATCACCAAATTAGACCAGTCGTCTAGTTCTGTGTTATAAAAAAACTCGTACAGCCACCTATACGAGCTCAAATTGTCTGTTTAGAGTAATGAGTTGCCTTGCAAAAAGCGTTCTGTTTTCCGCAATGTATTCATCATACCTTGTGGATCTTTACTCAATTTATATAAAACGCTCGTTCCTAACCAAAGTTGATAGAGGCTGACGGCAGCATCATGACTGTCTGTCACTTTAATTGAACCATCTTTTATTCCAAGCTCTATACAGTCTGCAATGGCACCCGTAATATCGTTAGCACCTTTGTGTAACGCTAATCGCATCGGCTCAGATAGATCAGACACTTCAGCAGATAGCTTAACGACTAAGCAGCGCTCTGCGCCACATGCGCCTTGAGAAATTTCTATCCATCGACGCCAATACGTAAGCAAACGTTCATTAGCGGATAAGTTATCATCTTCAAATAAACCCTTTAAGCGGACCATGTATTGACTAAAATAGTCCTCTATCAATGCTTCGCCAAACTGTTCCTTTGACTTAAAGTAATGATAGAAAGAACCTTTAGGCACTTCTGCATGTTTTAACAGTTGGGACAGACCGACACTGGTAAACCCTTTCGCTACGATAAGTTCATAGCCAGTTTGCAATATGTGCTGTCGCGTTTCATTCGTTTTTGTTTTCATGCGGACGATAATAAACAAAATTAGACCAGTCGTCTAGTTATTTTATTGTTCGCTATTTTTCGCCGCTAAAGATGCGATATAGCGCTTGTTTTAACAGCCCACTGTATAATCGACGACGACAATGTCTTGAATGATTTTTCTGAAGTGGACTTTTAATGCATCATGTTCCGGGTGAGTGAGGTAACGATCTCTGGCTTCCTCACTACAAAATGTCATCACTATGGCAAGATCATAAGATTTGTTCTTTCCCTCCGGGCTATTATTCTCGCCCCACTCCACTGTTTCTATTCCATCGACCTTGTCTGAGATCGATAAAAAAGCCGCTTTCGCTGCATCTCGCTCAATAACCGTGGCACTCTGTTTTGTTTCAACCAACATTAAATGACGAATCAATTTGTTCTCCTTATCTGTTGAATCTGCTGAAAATTATTTGGCTGCTTCATTTCAAATTATCCCTTTTGTAACAATGTTATTTAACAAAGCTATTGAGTAAAAAAGGGTTAGTTTTGTTTGGTTTATCTTAGGGTTAATCATTAAACCTATCTAAACAGCTCTTCAACAACTGTTGCTTAAGCTTGTTGATATTCTGAGCAATCAACGTCCTAACCGATTCCGCATTATTAATAATTTCAAGCATATGCTGATCTCGCTCTTCCAGTAACAATATCGCTTGTTGTCGAGACATATCTCCTTGAACAAATGCATCTAACAAAGGCTTTATTTCACTAAGAGATAACCCCAAAGCTTTCGCTTTCTTTATAAGGTCAAGTCGCTCAACAGTATGCTCAGAAAATTGCCTATAGTTTTTCGAACCAGCAGGCTCTGGTGTTGATTCAATCAAACCAATACTTTCGTAATGTCGTACCAACTCTTTTGACACACCTGCTCTTCTACAAAGTTCGCCTACTCTCATCAACTTTTCACTTGACTGTGTGGTAAACCACACAGTTTATACTATTCATCAAAGAACACCATGACTGCAATAGGAACCATATATGAAAAAATGTTGGACCCGTACCGATATACCAGATCTAAGCAATAAAATCGCCATTGTTACCGGTGGTAATACTGGCTTAGGCTTTCAAAGCGCTCTTGAGCTAGCAAAATCCGGTTGCTACACAATTATCACTTGCAGGGATGAACACAAAGCAAGCAGCGCGATTGCCGAACTAAAGCGTCAATGCCCACAAGCTCAAGCTGAATACATGTTGATGGATCTCACCGACATTCCGTCAATCCACCTGTTTGTTGAGAACGTGATGCAACGTTTTCAACGTCTTGATATTTTGTTAAACAACGCAGGTGTCGTAAACCTAAAGCAGTTACAACGCACACGACAAGGTTACGAAATGCATTTTGCCACCAATCATTTAGGACACTTTGCACTAACTGGGTTATTGCTTCCTTTAATCAAAAAAACGCCTCAAGCTCGAGTGGTCACCGTAAGCAGTGCAGGCCACAAGTATGCGACCCTCAATTTTGATGATATCCATTGGCAAACACGAACATATGATCGAATAAAAGCCTAT
The DNA here is from genome assembly GCF_033238805.1 of Vibrio sp. MACH09. NCBI lineage: Bacteria > Pseudomonadati > Pseudomonadota > Gammaproteobacteria > Vibrionales > Vibrionaceae > Vibrio > Vibrio sp. MACH09. The sequence continues at coordinate 251,822 of NZ_BSFZ01000002.1, forward strand.
GCTGACAGCAAGCTTGCCAACCTTCTTTTTTCTCACTCTTTAACGAAAGAGTTTCAACAGCACAATATTGATGCCTATTCACTAGCGGCGCATCCGGGGTTAACAGGAACGGAGAGACAACAAACCATCGGCGTTGGCGGGTTGTTAGCCAAAATGGTGGCATCTCCGGTTACGGTAGGAGTTCTTCCACAAATTCGCGCTTGTTGCGATCACGAACTCGCCAGCGGAAGTTATCTAGGCCCCCGATTGGGAATTTTAGGAAAGCCAGCGCTAATTAAAGCAAGTAACGCTGCCTATTCAAATGAGCTGGCACAGCAGCTTTGGCGACTTTCTAGCGAGTTAACCAATGTAAAATATCAGTTTGATTAAAGAACTCGAACTAAGGATTAATAGAAATCAAAATAACCATCTCCCTTAACGGTCAAAATACGCTAACCATCGGGCGGTTTGTCCATCGGATTTAATGTCATCGGCGCGACGGGCAGATTGTCGTGCCATCTCTAACTCACCAAGGTAAAAATACGCTTCAGTCTTAGTTAACCACTGCTGTTGAGTTAAACGGTTAAATAGATCCAGTTCAGATATAACTTGCTGATACTGCTTATCCCGCATTAACAGCTGCACATAAGACCAGTGATAACGGCTCTCTTTTTGTCGAGCGTTATTCCATGCTACGAGCGCGAGCGAAAACTCCTTTGCTTGCTGCCAATAACCTGCTTCCGTCGCCCAATCTTGAGCATTTTTGTCGTCAATATCATTTTGATATATTCGCGCAGCCAACTCTGGCGATCCTTGTTGCTGATATAACTGAGCCATCGTCATTAGCTCTCTCTTTGTCAGAGAAAATCCTGCCCGTTGGTACTGTTTTAAACTACTAAGCGCCATTGAGTACTGCTTAAGTTGTAACTGCAAATCAATCTGATATTTCCACCAACGCGCTTTTTTCGGCTCTGTGGCTTTAATATTCTCGACGACTATCAGCGCATTTTCCCACTGCTTTAGCGCAAGATACGCGCCTAACAAAAGCTCTCGTTCCCGAGTGGTAAGCTGAGGTATTAACTGCTGGTAGCGAGCCATGGTATCCAACACAATTTGCCAATGCTGTAACTGATAGTTGGCTTTTGCTAAACGAAGAAGTGTTGATGAAAGTAGTGAATCCTGCTGAGCATTATCTATCTCTGTGGCCGACTGCAATGTCGAAACCAGCTTGGTATATTGCTCTATTGCTAATACGTAATGCTGTTCCGAGAACAGTATATCTCCGAGCATACGCTGGGTAGAGAGCAATAACGGTTGCGGCAACCCATTGCTCTCTATCGCCTTAACCAGAGCACGTTTGGTTTTATCAGACTCCTCCTGCTGCCAATAGAGTACGGCTAACATGCGCTGAACATACCCTAGGTCATAATCGTTACGAGTTTTCGTCCGTTCTAGTAGCTCAATCGCCGCTACATTATTGTCTTGTTGCTGTAGAACAAAAGCACTGTTCACTCTATTAGCCACAAAAGAGCTGAGCTCTTTCGCGTTAAGCATGACAGGAAATAGCGTTCCAACAGACAACAGTAGAAAAAGTACTCTTTTCATCATTCATTCTGCAAGGTAAATTCAAGTCTGACCGTTTGTCCAGATTGAGCGGTGGCGACACCATCTGTGATCATGGGTTGGTACTTCCATCGTTTTAGCGCTCGCTTCGCCTCTTTATCAAACATCCCTTTTGGTTCACTCTTTAGCACTTTTATCTCTACTGGAGCACCGGATGCATCTATGGTGAACTGCAACACGATATACCCTTCAATATTGCGTTTTTTTGCTCGAATTGGATAACGAGGTTCTATGCGATAAAGAGGCAACGCTTGTTGGTTTTTCGCCGGCTTAATTGGAGCCAGTTCCGGTAGAATCGGGGGGGTTATAGCCAGCCCTGTTACTGTGTTGTCAATCTCTAACATAGGAGCCGTGATATTCTCTAGCGGGATGGATTGTAAAGGTGCCGCGCTACTTACCAGTAATTGCGTTGGCGCTGCCAACTGTTGCTGAGGGGGCTCCGGAAGACGACGTTGACGCCTTTTGGCCTCACTCTCCTGTTCCACTTGCACAACATCAAACCGTAAAGCAGAGTCTGTACTCGGTAGTGACCGCACGTCCAATTTAACTAACCAAGTCATAAAAGCAAAAACGGTCATCGTTAATAACAGAGCACAAGGGATGATAATCAAAACCCTGATCATGGTTTCTGCTCTGTGGCTAATGCAATACGCTCAACACCTGCTCCTTTAGCACCATCCATAACTGCAACGACTGTCCCGTTAAAAGCATAAGCGTCAGCTTGAATAACTAATGAGGCATCCGGTTTATCGATAATCATGCTTTCCAAGGTTGCTTGAACCCTCTCTACATCAACCAGACGATTGTCGATATAAATATGGTTGTCGGCTGTAATTGCAATAAATATCGCCGCGTTTTTTTGGCTAGTCGCGTGGTTTGCCGAAGGGCGATTTACCTCAACTCCCGACTCTCGTACAAAAGAGCTAGTAACAATAAAAAAGATCAGCATGATAAAGACGATGTCTAGCATAGATGTCATATCAATCTGTGCATCATCTCTATTCTCTCGTCGACGGCCTAATCTCATTGCCCTTCTCCAGTTAATTCTTTATTCGCCAAAACAGATTGTTGATTGCCACTTTCAGACGCGTTGATACGTAATAAACGTGCTAAATGCAGTTGCCTCTTCTCAGTGATTCGAGAAATACGCGAATAGACAAACAAACTCACCAATGCGGCCACCATCCCAGCCATCGTGGGTAATGTTGCCATCGAAATTCCTGCCGCCATTAGCTGGGGGTCGGCATTACCTTGCGTCGCTAACACATCAAATACCGAGATCATTCCGGTAACTGTCCCTAATAAACCTAGCATCGGAAAGAGCGAAACAATCAACTTCAGCAGTGACATATTCACCGTTAACTTGGCTTTAGCTTCACTTAACCATCGACCTCGCTGGGCTTGAGCAAACCATGAAATACGGTCACTGCGTTGTAGCCAAAACCCAAGCCAGCGTTGTTGGTCTCTAGGAAATACTCGAACCAGATACCAAACTCGCTCCAGAACCAACGTCCAAAATAGTGTCATTAATCCAGCAAGCCACCACAGAATTGGACCACCTTTAGCCATAAATCGCTCTGCTGTTGCCAGCCATTCTGTGTTTCCAACTATAGAAATAACGTCACTTAAACCGTCCATTATTCAACTCTAACTGCTGCAACCATGTCCTGCTCCGCTCGCTCAGCAACCAATCCTATCCCCTGTTTCTCAATACTATTTCTTATGGACTCTGCTTGCGATGAAAGGAGGTTATGCGTTAGTAATAGCGGCATCGCGGCGATTAAACCCAACACTGTGGTAACTAGTGCCATGGAGATACCCCCTGCCATAATTTTTGGATCCGCGTTGCCAAACTGAGTAATGGTTTGAAATGTTTCTATCATACCTGTCACTGTTCCAAGCAACCCTAACATGGGGGCCAGTGCCGCCAACAATTTGATAAATGATAACCCTCTTTCAAGCCGAGCTTGCTCTTCCATCACTCCTTCAAGTAAACGCAGCTCCAACGCCTCAACATTATTGGAGCGATCCTGATGATAAAGAGCTAGAATTCTTCCTAATGGATTGTCAGCACTTGGTGTTGTTATCTGAGTCAATTGACGTCGAATTCTTCTCCTGCAAATCATTAAGAAACTGCCCTGAACGATTCCGACAAATAGACCAATACCCAGAATGGCAATGATAATTTGGCCAATAATACCGCCACTATTTATACGATCCATCATGGTTGGTGTATGGGTTAATTGGGTCAACAGTTCTCCACGACTAACATCAATATCAAGCAACTGATAATGGCTTGGTGCTGCTTTATTATCGTCAGCAAGAACAGCAAGATTGAGTGGCCGTTTAGGTTGCAAAGCATATGGAGTTGCTAACTCTCTATGCTTATTCCAGTGAAGATACCCTTGTTGGTTGCCCAACCCAATGGTTCCCAACCGGACAACAGGTTGAGTGATGACCTCACCATTCGCTTGTACGACCGGTAGTTCCAATTTCTCAAATTCGCCGCTACTGGTTGTTTGAGCGATAAATGCCTGCCACAAACCGTATAACTGCTCTTTTGAAGGCAATGTTCGAGCGTCAACAATATCATCCACCAACTGTTTATGGCGTTGCTGTGCCGAACCTTGGAAGGTAACAGCTTGCTCTCTTTGTAGGTCTTTAGCCGCTTGTCGCACGACACCAAATAGTTCACCTAAACTGCTCGATGCCAATCGTAACTGTTGTTCTTTCTCTACCAGTATTTTCTCGTTCAGTGTAAAGCGATCACTAAGCTCATCAATCTGACTCTCTAATAACGCCACTTCATGGGTTAACTGGGCAAGTTGATCTTTAAGTTGATGCTCCGTGGCTAAAAATTGCTCTGTTCTGTTTTTGTTATGCTGACTTTCTACTTGTTGCGCTTGCTTAGTCGTATCTAATAACTGTACTGGCGACTTAATACTGTTTTCAGCAAACGATATCGGCGTGAATATTGCGAAACCGACTGAAAATAAAGCCATTTTGTTGGCTAAAAAGGAAGTTAAACGACTCATTTCAACGGCTCCGATACATGCCTCAGCGAGACCGGCAAATTGAGTAAAGTCGGTGCGATTTGCTTATTTGCGACTTTAAAAGCAAGGTCTATATTCTCCCCAACATCTTGATTCACATCCTGCCACTCATCGGTAACCACGCTCCAAGACCAGTAGCGTTTCTGATCAATACTTCTCGCGACTAGAACGGCTTTTGCAAAATAGAGCACTTCGGCCTCTATATTGCGACCATCAACCTCAATGGATGCAAAATAACGCCCCATTTTTGAGCCATAATCGACTTCAATTTGTAACGCTTCTAATATCCGACGATACTTCTCCGCATCACTTATGTCCGCTTTCGACATCATCTCTTTCAATGAGCGAGTTCGCTCAACACGCTTTTGATAACGTATCGGTTTATCCGTTTCCACCACGGTTTCTAATCCATCCAACATGGCGTACATCAGCGGCACGATACTTTTGCGTGTGTCGTCTATTTGTAGCAACTGCACCTGCAAACTGGTTAATTCTTGCTGCTGACTCTGTACGAGTTTATTCAGATGTGAGCGATACACTTCTAAGTTCTTCAACTCTGCTTTCAAGGCATCAATCTCAACTTGTAACTTCAGGCTGTTTTCACTACTTTTCGACACTATTTTCTGAGTGTTCGCAGCCTGATCAGTGATTCGAGTTTCGACTTGATGTGACTCATCCATTCGCGAGCTATTCGCCAAAGCACTTACAGTAAAAACCATAAGACTAGCAAACAGAGTCTGCACCAGCCGTTTCTTTTTACTCATCATTTTCATCACTAAATTTAAATTCTCTTATATTATTAACTGATTAACCTTATAGAGCTGCCGTAACCAATCGATGAGTCGCGACTCAACATAACTCGCTCACTACAAAGAAATAAACCACTCTCAGCGAAAGCAATCATACTACCTTGAACAATGTAAATAAGTCTATCTACATGACATTAATTTTCATTATCATTCTCGTCATTTCATTACTCCATTTCTTGCCACTTTTATGCGTCTATCCACCCTTTTTCACATGCCCCACTGATACTTTTCCCAGTGACAATATTTACTGTTAAGTAGATAGTATTCAGAGCTATATTCATCGATAATTTTTGAGGTAACTCCCTTGAGTTGTAATGATTGTCAATCACAATCTTGTCAAAAAAACACCCCCGCAACCATCGTAAAGTGGCGCTTTGATTACAGAAAGCTGTTTCGTTTATTAGCGCTAGTGTCGTTGGTTATTGCATGGTTTTCAGGGCAAGAACTCAACCGTCCTGATTGGAAGAATGCTCTACAGTCTCTATATCCACAAGCCACCATCGCTTCAATTGATAATAGCGATGTACTGTTTACCATGACTCAAAAAAATTCCGATTACTATGTCTCTATTGCAACGGAAAATAGTTTTGGTGGTCCCTTAACCGTCGCGTCAATTATCACGTCAGAAGGTAAGGTTAAATCCGTTGATATTTTGAATCACAGCGATACCCCTGCATACATTCAAAAACTGAAAAATGCCGGTTATTTTCGTCAGTTTCTACGAAAAGAGGTTGATTTTCTTCCTGTAAAAGACAAAAACTGGGATGCGGTTAGCGGGGCAACACTCAGCTCCAACGCTATCATGAGAGCCAATACCCGCGCCTCTCACCTAATTGCGGAACGCTACTTTGAACGTACAACAGAACCATTAGCAAGCACCATTAATTACACAGTGACTCATCTATTGTTGGCACTGCTCATCGCATGTTCCGTTACGAATATTTGGCTAAAAAATCAGACATTGAAACTGGTGTACGTATTGGCCAGCACAGCCGTTATTGGCTTTATGGCCAATCAGATGATCAGTGTGAGTAATTTTTCCGCCGTTATGATGGGATTTATTCCGTCGCTGTCAGAAAACCTAGGACTATGGATATTGCTTGGTAGTACATTATTAGCCATCGTGTTACTGGGAAAAAATATCTACTGCGGCAACATCTGCCCATTTCACGGCGTACAGTATTTACTTCATAAAATCAGTAATCTCAATCTTCCTCTATTTCCTGCTGTATTAAAGCATGCGCACTATATTCCCAAAGTTGGACTATGGGCAGGGTTGATAGTCGGCTTTCTTACCATAAATCCAAGCGCGGGCTCTTATGAACCGTTCTCTATGATATTTTCTCTCCAAGGTGAAGGAATACAGTGGTTTATTCTACCTTCCATCTTGATTGGCGCTTTCTTTATACCTGATATGTTTTGTCGTTTTTTCTGTCCTGCGGGAGAGATGCTAACCCTACTTACTCTCTATAGAAACAAGCTGGTTTACCTAATCAAACCAATATTTGTGCGTAATAAAGGGGGCTCATTATGAGTACTGCCAATACTAACAAGCAGAGTTTGCCGAACAGCATCAAACCGCAAAAAACAACCACCAGCAACGGCATTAAGTGGCTATCGCTCGGTTTATTGTTTATCCCTGCAGGGGTGATCATTGCCTTTCTTCTGCAATCTTTACTCACAATGATGTAATCGCTCTATTTTGGTAACCACTATGAATAAAATCACCCATGCATTAATGAGTATATTGTTTACACCGGTATACGAGAATCGAGACATTCTAGTCTGTTACGCCAGTCAAACTGGTACAGCCGAAAACTTAGCATTGCAGTCAGGTCGAATTATTGCAAAAACGGCAAGAAGTGTAGAGGTACAATCATTATCAGCACTGCATCCATCTGACTTAAATGAATATAATCAAGTTGTTATGATTATTAGCACATGCGGTGAAGGGGAGATCCCGGATCAAGGAAAACTGTTTTATCAACAGCTGTGTGACCTGCCAGAACTATCCAGCAACATCAGTATTTTAGCCTTAGGGGATAAAAGTTATCAGCACTTTTGTTTAGCGGGTAAGCTTTTTCAACATGAACTTGTAAGACTCGGGCGTGCAAATAACCCTGAGCCTACGATGGTGAGCGGAGACCCACTTGAGACATGGCAAACTTGGCTTTCTCAGCAGTTGAATGAAGATATCAACACAGATCAAGTTCAACGTATCACCACTCCGGTGACATTAACTTTAACCAAACGAGAAGCGCTGCATAACACGTCACTTAATGTATCAGAGAGCGCAAGCCAACCAAACAAGAGCGGCAGTGCTAACCAAGCATACCAGCTTGTGTTTGATATCCAGCAAGACGACGAACATCCATATCAGATCAATGATTTAGTGAGCATTGTGCCACCAGGTAGTGATAAAGAGAGATTGTATTCCATTGCATCTTCTCCTAGCAAAAATCCACACCAACTTTCGCTATGTATAGCCAAGCATCAATTTCTTCTCGATGGAGAGTGGCAAAACGGCAAATGTTCTCATCATCTAATTGAACAGATCGCTTTGGGTTCTCGCATAGAAGGTTTTATTAAAACAGGTAAAGGAATGCCGCTACCAAACAATCAGCAAGACACCATCCTCATAGCAACTGGCGCGGGAATCGCGCCTATGATGTCGCTACTTGAAGAGAGAAAACAACAGCAACATCTTGGGAAAAATTGGTTTATTTTTGGCAACCGATACAGCAACTCTGACTTCTACTACCGCGAAGATATCCAGCAATATGTCAGTGAAGGTATTGTCCATCAACTGGATACGGCATTTTCTCGTGATAGTGAAGAAAAGCAGTACGTGCAAGACAAGCTTGTTGAGCATCAACAGCAGTTGGCTGATTGGATAGTCAATCGACACGCAAATATTTACGTCTGTGGACGACCTGAATTAAAAGATGAAATCACTACCATAATCGAACAAGCATTGATTCGGTCATCACTGACAGAAGAAGAAGCAAAACAGACCGTCAACACGATGCGACAAAACGAGCAGCTAATTTTTGAATTGTTCTAACAAGTTGAGTTTAAGATATTTGGTGGTGCCAGCATCGTGCCATTATGGAATAACAGTAATGAATTTAAGTCACTTTCAATTTTAAAGGCAATTATCTACACTGTTTTAGCACATGGGGCAGATCGTTATTTGCCATCTATATGAAAAAACTGAGCATAATTTGGCTTTGGCTCAAGCTAAATGCCGCTAATGCTGTAGCAAGGTGCCTTTATCTTTGTCAAAGGCTAGAAGAACTGCAACAGCCACCGGAATTGCAACGGTTAGCGGTTGCTTAGTTTTCAAAGCGTATAAAAAGAGAGCAGCCTTTATAGGCTGCTCTCTTTTCTTATATTGACTGCTTTACTTATCAAAAAACGAACGCTGTAACGCCAGCTCCATACCGCGAATTTCAGCTAAGCCTTTTAAACGCCCAATACAGGAATAACCGGGATTAGTCTGCTTGTTAAGATCATCAATCATTTGATGTCCATGGTCCGGCCTCATAGGAATCAACCTTGTATCACCCGCTTGTTTACGTTTGTTTTCTTGCTCAAGCAGCGCCATGACAACATTATACATATCAACATCACCTTCAAGGTGTGCCGCTTCATGAAAGCTCAACTGATTGTCTTCCCGCTGTGTAGAGCGGAGATGAGTAAAGTAAATTCGTTCGCCATACTGCTTAATCATGTTAACCAAATCATTGTCACCGCGAACGCCATATGATCCGGTACACATAGTAATACCGTTCATCTTGCTTGGTACTTTATTGGTTAACCACTCGATATCTTCAATCGTAGAGACAATTCTTGGTAAACCTAAGATAGGTCGAGGAGGATCATCTGGATGAACAGCAAGTTTAAGGCCATATTTTTCACATACAGGCATCAACTCATCTAAGAATAACGCCATATGATCGCGTAAATCGTCTTTGCTAATCCCCTTATAAGTATCAAGTCGAGCTTGAAACTCATCTAAGGTATAGCCTTCTTCTGCCCCCGGTAAACCGGCGATAATATTTGCGGTGAGTTTATCGATATCCTGCTGGGACATTGCGTCAAAATAGCTCTTCGCTTCCGCTATCTCAGTATCTGAATAATCATTTTTTGCTGATGGACGTTTTAAAATAAACAGCTCAAATGCAGCAAACGCAACTTGGTCAAATCTAAGAGCTTTAGAGCCATCTTCTAACTCATACTCTAAATCTGTTCTTGTCCAATCAAGCACCGGCATAAAGTTATAGCAAACCGTGTCTATACCGCATTTAGCTAGGTTTTCTAACGAGGTTTTATAGTTATCAATCCACTTTTGATAATTGCCCGTTCGGGTTTTTATCTCTTCATGTACAGGAACACTCTCAACAACAGACCAGGTTAATTGCTGCTGTTGCAAAACGGCGATACGTTTTTCAATCTCAGCAACTGTCCATACTTCCCCATTCGGGATATGGTGCAGTGCAGTCACTACTCCTGTTGCACCAGCTTGACGAATATCGCTCAATGACACGGGATCATTTGGCCCGTACCAACGCCAGGTCTGTTCCATAACTTTCACCTTCTTCTTTCTTCTTCGCTCTACAATGAGAGAGCGGGGCTTATTAATTGACTAAGAAGCGACGGAATAGGAACTAAATAGAAATCCATCAAATTTAGGATCATCCACATCCGATAGCTCAAATAACGTTTGTTTTACATTTTCTAAGTGTTGCCACATCGCTTCACGTGCAGCTACAGGGTCTTTTCTGATTAGCGCTTGTAGAATCTTTTCATGGTCATTTAACCATCGTTTTCTATAATCCTGATTCGAAATGCGTTCATGTAATTGTCGCCACATTGAACTACTTTCTCTTCGAACCCACATGTCTTTAACCATGTCCGTTAACACGCTATTCTGTGTTGCTTCAGCAATGGCGAGATGGAACATCTCATCACCGTCATAGTCGGTTTCATTGCCTTCTAAATGCTCTCGTTCAACTTCCAAAGCGGCGCGTAACTTATGAATATCATTCTTAGTTACTTGCGTAGCCGCAAATTCTGCAACATGGCTTTCTAGCAACTGTCTAGCTTGAAGCATTTCAAAAGGACCAACATCATCATTAGATTCTTCCGAATCACTTTGATTAGTGCTGTTTTCTATATCGTCACTAGGCACATCGATCACGTAGACCCCTGAACCTTTGCGTACTTCAACTAGCCCTTTCAACTCAAGCATAATAAGGGCTTCACGTATCACTGAACGACTGACTTCCATTCGCTCTGCAATTTCACGTTCAGGAGGTAATCGGTCACCGATTTTGTAAACGGAGGAAGCAATTTGGTTGATTAGCTGTATGCCCACTTCTTGGTATAGACGCTTGGTGTTATTAGTGTTTTCTTTCATCATTATCTATCACTTAAATATGTCTTATACGAGTTTGCGTGGAATCATAGCAGCAATCTTAAACTGGTCAACCAAGTGGTTACCAATTTTGTACTTAATTATCAATATGCTTATTTCATCGATTGATTTGATAGATAGAGGGGAGGATATCCCCTCTACTTATGCAACTATCAATTAGTTTGCCAACGCGTCGATGCCTTTGACATACTCAGCGATATCGGCATTTTTAAGTGCTTCGTCATGCATAGGTTTTACCGCATCAACAAATGGTTGTTTCTCTACAGACACCACTTTTACACCTAAAGAACTTTTTGCTTTCTCTAACGCAGCGTTAGTCATTTCGCTCCACAATGTTTTGTGATACATCATCGAATCTTTCGCCGCTTTCTTCAGTGCTTTTTGCTCATCCGAAGATAGCTTGTCCCACACTTTAGAGCTGATAACTAATACATCTGGAATCATCGTGTGCTCATCTAAGCTATATACTTTTGCTACTTCGCCGTGGCGAGAGTTAGTCAATGCTGTCGGGTTGTTTTCTGCGCCGTCAACCACGCCTTGTTGCAGAGCGGTATATAACTCACCGTATGCAAGTGGTGTCGGTGAGCCACCCATCAACTTGATCATATTGACTGCCGCTGGACTTGGCTGAACACGAATTTTCATCCCTTTCAGATCCGCAGGCGTGTTGATGGCTTTGTTTGCATAGAAACTACGAGAACCGCCATCGTAATATGTCAAACCAACAAAACCTTTATCGTATGAAGCTGATAGAATTTTCTCGCCCACATCACCTTTTAATACTCGATAGTAATGGTCACGGTCGCGGAAAATGTAAGGAATATTGAATGCGCCGTATGCAGGTTCAAATGACTCCATTTCACTTGCATTTGACTTGGCCATATCTAATGCACCATTTTGCATTAGCTCCATAGATTCACGTTGTGTTCCTAGCTGTCCATTTGGATAAATTCGAATTTTAACTTCACCATCTGTCAGTTTTTTAACTTCATCAGCCATATATTGCATCGACTTATGTACAGGGTGAGTTCTATCTTGGTTATGGCTTAACTTTAGTGTTGTTGCTGCATACGTTGGAAGCGAAGCTGTTGCGCCGATAGCACACGCCATTAAAGTCGCTACCGCTGTTTTATTGCCAAACATAAAATATTCTCCATTTCTCTCATTTTAATGAGTTGTGATTCGTGGTTCGTATTGACGAACTTTGGTCAACCAGACCTCTATTTACGTTATTGCCAAAGTAATTTCGCTGTTCTCCGACCAATTTACAAGATCAAAATGGCAATTGGTTGACCAATATCACAAAGATTATCGCTTTTTTGGTAGGACCAATTAACTGTGATCTGGCTCACTTGGCTAACCAATCAGTCGTTCTATAATCGGCGAAATTCTTTTTGTCTGTATTTAGGAAAATTGATTAGACAGGTAGAAACATTCATAACTAATAATGGATTAGAAAATGAAAAAACTTATTTCCGTAATGGACAAATCCTTGTCTATGTTCTGTGTATCGCTGAGTAGCTTTTTGGTGATATGCGTAGTATGGCAAGTGTTTTCCCGCTATGTACTTAACGCCCCCAGCACTATGACTGATGAAGTTGCACGCTTCCTCTTCATATGGGTTGGTTTAATGGGAGCCGCCTATACCCTAGGTAAAAAGCGTCATCTAGCCATTGACTTAATCTCCCAAAAAATGGAGCACAACCCTCATAAACAAGCCGTTCTTCATATTGTTATCAACCTTGTTAGCCTCTTTTTTGCTGGCATCATCATGCTATATGGCGGGGGTTCACTGATGCTTAAAACGCTCTCTACCGGACAAGTTTCTCCAGCCTTAGGAATTGAAATGGGGCTTGTTTATGCCGCAATTCCACTTAGTGGTTTCTTTATGCTTATCTATTTAATTGAAGATCTACTCAACAATATTTCTATCATCAACAAGCCAATCAACGGCTAAACCCATAACCAAAGGAGAAGCCTGATGGAATGGCAGGTTATAATTGTATTATTTGGTAGTTTCTTTTTATTTCTTGGCTTAGGAGTTCCTATCTCTTTTGCCATTGGCGTTGCATCATTACTGACCGTATTGCTACAACTTCCGTTTGATGCTGCAATTGCCGTTATCTCACAAAAAATGGCCTCTGGCTTAGATAGCTTTGCGCTGCTAGCGATTCCGTTTTTTATCTTAGCGGGTAACATCATGAACCAAGGTGGTATTGCTATCCGCCTTATTAATTTTGCTAAAGTTCTCGGTGGCCGCCTTCCCGGCTCTCTCGCCCACGTGAATGTGCTTGCCAACATGATGTTCGGTGCAATTTCTGGCTCGGCCGTGGCTTCTGCCGCTGCGGTTGGCGGAACCATGGCACCATTGCAGAAAAAAGAGGGCTATGACCCAGCATACTCAGCCGCGGTGAACATCACCTCTTGCCCGACCGGTTTACTTATCCCACCTAGCAATACTTTTATTGTCTACTCTCTAATCTCAGGTGGGACATCAATTGGCGCTCTGTTTCTAGGTGGTTATATTCCCGGCATTTTGATGGGGTTAGGGTTGATGACTGTCGCGGGCATTATTGCCAAAAAGCGTGGCTACCCTGTAGCAGACAAACCGTCATCTGCCGAAGTCGTTAAGAAGACCCTTGATGCATTACCAAGCCTAGGACTTATTATCGTCATTATGGGAGGCATTATTGCAGGTATCTTTACCGCCACTGAAGCGTCAGCAATTGCGGTCGTCTATACCTTAATTTTGGCGGTCGGTTTTTATCGTGAAGTGACCATCAAACAACTTCCTAGCATTATTCTAGAATCCGTTGTTACCACATCCATTGTGTTGCTACTTATCGGTGCATCTATGGGCATGTCGTGGGCGATGGCAAATGCTGATATTCCTTATATGATCAGTGACGCATTGCTAGCCGTCTCTGAAAACCCGATCATCATCTTATTGATCATCAACGTTATTTTACTCATCGTTGGTATCTTTATGGATATGACTCCGGCGCTGTTAATTTTTACCCCTATTTTCTTACCAATAGCGATGGATTTAGGCATGGATCCGGTTCATTTCGGCATCATGATGACGTTTAACCTTTGTATTGGTATCTGTACACCTCCAGTAGGCAGTGCGTTGTTTATTGGCTGCTCAGTAGGGAAAGTGAAGATAGACAAAGTTGTCAAACCACTTCTGCCATTTTATGCCGTTCTGGTGTTAGCACTCATGCTAGTAACGTTTGTTCCACAGCTTAGTCTTGTACTTCCACAGTTCTTTTTAGGCTACTAATTCAATTAAGCACCAAGGGCGAGAGCACTCGCCCTCTATTTACAACTAAAGGATTCCCTTTATGAAATCAGTTAAACAGTGGCAACTCATTAAACAAGAAAACAACCGCATTGATTTACAGTGCGATGATCGCCATCTGCTGCATATTTTCGTACTGGAACAGGACGTCATTCGCGTGATGTTTCAAAACAAATGTGAACTTCGCTTAGATCGCACATGGTCAGTGGCCCCCGATAAAAAAGACGTTCCATGGTCTGGTCGTGACAGATTCTCTACCGATGGCTTTTCACTGCCTGACTATACGGTGACAAATAGTGAGCAACAACTTTGCATTGAAACCGAACAGCTAAGATTAACACTCCATCAGCCGCTCTGGATGGAATGGCAATACAAATCCGGTGATCAATGGCTACCTTTAGCCAGCGATCGAAAAACCGGCGCGTATCAACTTGGTGTGAGCGACAATAGCGTTGCACACTTTATGAATCGCTGTGATAGCGACCAATATTATGGTTTAGGTGAGAAAACAGGCGATCTCAATCGCGCAGGTCGACGTTTTGAAATGCGAAACCTCGATGCCATGGGTTATGACGCCAGCTCAACAGACCCTCTGTATAAACACATTCCGTTTTATATTACCCGTATCACCTCTCAACAAGAGTCGGTAAGTTTTGGTTTGTATTACGATAACTTAGCCAGCTGTTGGTTTGACCTTGGTAACGAACTGGACAACTACCACGTAAAATATCGTAGTTATCGTGCAGAAGATGGCGATTTAGACCTCTACTTTATGCTTGGCAAAACCGTTGCTAATGTTTCTAAAAAGTTCGTGCGACTTACTGGAGGAACAGCATTTGGTCCTAAGTGGAGCTTAGGCTACAGTGGTTCAACCATGCAGTATACCGATGCAGAGAACGCGCAAGAGCTGCTAGAAGGTTTCGTTGAAAAATGCGAGGTCAATGGGATTCCTTGCGACTCATTCCAATTATCTTCAGGCTACACCTCCATAGGAAATAAACGTTACGTCTTTAACTGGAACTACCAAAAAGTACCCAATCCAAATGCAATGGCTGATGTTTTTCATAGCGCTGGTCTAAAGCTAGCGGCAAATATCAAACCTTGCTTGCTGCACGATCACCCTATGTATAACGAGGCCAAAGACAAAGGTCTGTTTATTCAGGATTCAGAATATGACCAACCTGAGATATCAGTGTTTTGGGATGCCGACGGTTCTCACCTAGATTTTACCAATCCTGACGCCATCAAATGGTGGCAAGACAACGTAAAAGAGCAGTTGCTGGACAAAGGTATTGATTCTACTTGGAATGATAACAACGAATATGAAATTTGGGACAAAGCTGCGAGATGTCATGGCTTTGGTAAATCAATTCCAATTGGATTGATCCGTCCATTACAACCTTTGCTAATGATGCGTGCCTCATACGAAGCACAAGTTGAGTATGCGCCAACTCTTCGTCCTTATCTTATTTCCCGTTCAGGTTGTCCGGGTATGAACCGCTATGTGCAGACCTGGAGTGGCGATAATAGAACAAACTGGACCAGCCTGAAGTACAACATACGCATGGGCTTGGGGATGAGTTTATCTGGTCTGTATAACCTAGGTCATGATGTTGGCGGATTTTCAGGAGACAAACCAGACCCAGAACTGTTTGCTCGTTGGGTTCAAAATGGCGTTATGCACCCTCGTTTTACCATTCATTCATGGAACGACGACGGCACAGTAAACGAACCTTGGATGTACCCAGAAATCACACCAATTATTAGTGAAGCGATGGCGACAAGGTATCGCTTGATGCCTTATCTCTACAACCTGTTATGGAAAGCGCACCGAGATGACGAGCCAATGATGCGTCCAACATTCCTCGATCATGAAACAGACGACAATACCTTTGTAGAGAACGATGACTTTATGCTCGGTGAAGAGCTACTTGTTGCTTCAGTTGTCGAGCAAGGACAGCGACAGCGTGATGTCTATCTTCCGGACAATGGCAAAGGTTGGTACGATTTTTATAGTAAGCAATGGTTTAGTGCCAATCAAACTATCACCCTTGATGCGCCGTTGGAGCGTTTGCCGTTATTGGTAAAAGCAGGAACGGTGTTGCCGACCAGTGAGCGAGTGGCACACACCAGCCGCAGCAAAGATACGCGACGAAACTTAGAAGTATTCCCTATAAAGGGTTATGGAAAAGCGAAAGTGACGGTATTTGATGATGATGGTGAAACCCATGCTTATCTAAATGGTGATTATTTAATGTTGAACATAGAGATGAATTGCAATAACAACGAGATTTCATTGACCGTTACCACAGAAGGCCAGTTCGAACCTGCCTATAACGGTTACACCATCTCGCTTCCAGAGCAAGAAAACCGAACCTTATTGATAAACGGCGACATCTACCGAAATGGTGACATTTTGTCACTCTCTACACTGAAATAATAACGGGTAATAAAGATGACAAACACTATTTCAAATACTGAGCTGAATACCAGCATTGCGACACCAACCTATCCACGCTCTCGTCTACATTCGAAGATAGTCCACCTTGGCTTTGGTGCATTTCACCGAGCTCATCAGGGACTATTTACCGATGAAATTGCTCGTACATCTGACAGCGATTGGGGCTATTGCGAAGTCAACCTATTTGGTGGTGAAACGCTAATCGAGCAGCTAAGAGCTCAAGATCACCTATATACTGTGGCAGAAAAAGGGGCAGAAAAGACGGAGTTGAAAGTAATTGGTTCTGTGTGCGAATCATTGCATCCGGCCTTAGATGGCAAGCAAGCGATCCTAGAAAAAATGGCTGAACCTCAAGTCGCTATTGTCTCAATGACCATCACTGAAAAAGGGTACTGCTCAGATGCCAGCACAGGCTTGCTAGACAAAACCAATCCACTGATCATTCATGATCTTGCTAATCCAACTGAACCAGATTCTGCGATAGGCTACATCGTTCAAGCACTTCGTATACGTCGCGAACGAGGCTTAGCTCCCTTTACAGTGATGTCTTGCGACAATGTGCAAGAAAATGGTCATGTGGCTCGTGCCGCGGTCATGGGTTATGTTCAACAACTCGATAATGAGCTTGCAAGTTGGATTGAAACGAATGTTACCTTCCCCTGTACGATGGTTGATCGCATCGTACCTGCAGCAACACCTGAGACATTAAACGAGATTGAACAACAGTTAGGCGTTGCCGACCCATGTGGCATTGCTTGCGAACCTTTTCGCCAGTGGGTAATTGAGGATAAATTTGTCGCAGGACGACCAGAATGGAATTTAGCAGGTGCTGAATTTGTTGAAGACGTCATTCCTTTTGAAGAGATGAAGCTACGTATGCTCAACGGCAGCCACTCATTCTTGGCTTATTTAGGTTATTTAGGCGGGTATGATCATATCTCTGACACCATGACTAACCCTGCCTATAAAGCAGCAGCATTCCATCTAATGTTGAATGAACAGGCCACAACATTGACCATGCCTGAAGGGACAAATTTAAAAGCCTATGCAGAACTTCTTATTGATCGTTTTAGCAACCCTAGCTTGAAACATCAAACATGGCAGATCGCCATGGATGGTAGTCAAAAACTGCCTCCTCGCATGCTGGGCTCTGCTCAATGGCATTGCACTCAGGGAAGTGACTTTTCTCACCTTGCTCTGGGGATTGCTGGCTGGATGCGCTATGTGTCTGCGGTTAATGAAACAGGCCAAGCTATCGATGTTAGAGACCCTCTAGCCAAGTCACTAAAAGCCATATGCGACCAGCATGGCCATACTGTCAGCGTGGTTAAAGCTTTACTATCCATTGAAACGATTTTCTCAGCAGAATTAGCAAACAACAGCACATTTGTTACCGCGGTAGAAAATGCCTATAGCACTTTAATAAATAAAGGTGCTAAACAAGCCGTTGAGTCACTATAAGGAGAGCAGCATGAAAGAGTTTATGTGTGACGACTTTTTGCTAAGCACAGAAACAGCAAAGCATCTTTATCACCAATACGCTAAGAATCAGCCGATATTTGATTATCACTGCCATTTAAACCCTCAAGAAATTGCCGAAAATCGTCAATTTGAAAATCTGGGTCAAATTTGGTTAGAAGGCGATCACTATAAATGGCGTGGTATGCGATCTGCGGGCATTAAAGAGCAACTCATTACAGGTGCTAGCTCAGACTATGATAAATATTTAGCATGGGCGAAAACTGTCCCTCAATGTCTTGGCAATCCTCTTTATCACTGGACTCATTTGGAGCTTCGTCGTCCGTTTGGGATCGCTGATCAATTGTTTTCACCATCAACAGCAGAAATGATTTGGCATCAATGCAACGAAAAACTGGCAACCCCTGATTTTCGTGCTCGTGGCATTATGCAGCAGATGAACGTGCGCATGGCAGGGACAACGGATGACCCTATCGATTCATTGGAACATCATGCGGCTATCGCAAATGATGACAGTTTTGATATCGATGTCTTACCGAGTTGGCGCCCAGATAAAGCCTTTAAAATTGAACTGGATGGCTTTACTGACTATATGCAGGCTCTCGGAAAAGCAGCGGATATCAACATTGTTCGTTTTAATGACCTGTTGCAGGCGTTGTCTAACCGATTGGATCATTTTGATGCCCATGGTTGTCGTGCCGCAGATCATGGTATTGAGATTGTTCGATTCGCAGCAGTTCCGTCAGAAAACCAACTCGATAATCTATTAACCAAACGGTTAAACGGCCAGCATCTAGATGAAACGGAAGTAGCACAATTTAGCAGCGCTGTTCAGGTGTGGTTAGGGCAGCAATATCATCGTCTTGGCTGGGTCATGCAGTTGCACATTGGCGCGCAGCGAAATAACAATACCAGAATGTTCAAATTACTCGGCGCTGATGCAGGTTTTGATTCCATCGCAGACAGAGCCTTTGCACTTCCGTTATCTTCACTGCTTGATGAGATGGATAAAAGCGACCAATTACCGAAAACCATTCTTTACTGTCTAAACCCTAGAGACAACGAAATGATGGCGACCATGATTGGTAACTTTCAAGGTGGTGGCGTAGCAGGAAAAATTCAATTTGGTTCAGGTTGGTGGTTTAACGATCAAAAAGATGGCATGCAACGGCACATGCAGCAACTAGCGCAACTAGGCTTACTTAGCCAGTTCGTAGGTATGTTAACCGACTCACGCAGCTTCCTTTCCTATACACGTCACGAGTATTTCCGAAGAATACTGTGCGAGATGGTGGGTCAATGGGTAGAAAATGGCGAAGCACCAGATGACATGTCATTACTTGGTCCTATGGTAGAGAACATTAGTTTTGGTAATGCTCAGCGTTACTTCCAAAAGTAGGCACAGTGATATGAAAAAAATCGCGATTATTGGCGAATGTATGATTGAGCTCAACGGCAAACCATTTGCTGAGATGAGGCAAACATTTGGAGGTGACACGCTTAACTCAGCCATTTACCTCGCTCGAAGTGCGAGTCAACATATAGAGGTAAACTACGTTACTGCCATGGGGACAGACCCTTTAAGTAAAGGGATTATTCAACGCTGGCATGATGAAAATATCAATACTCAATGGGTACTAAGCGACCCTACTCGCCAGCCGGGACTCTATCTTATTCAATTAGATGATTCAGGGGAGAGAACCTTCTTATACTGGCGAGATCAGTCAGCTGCCCGCTATATGATGCAACAGCCTAACTTTGAAGCACTCATAGCTCAGCTTCACAATGTCGACATGGTGTATTTAAGTGGTATCAGTTTAGCCATTCTACCTAAAGCAGATCGTCAACGACTGCTAGATATACTCGAAACCTTAAGCATGCAAGGGGTTGAGATAGCGTTTGATAGTAACTATCGACCCGCCTTGTGGCCTAATGACGACATGCAAACAGTACAAAGTTGCTACCAAAGAGTCCTCTCATTTTGCTCTCTCGCCCTAGTTACTTTTGATGATGAACAGGTTGTATGGAAGGACAGTTCAACTCATGAATGTCTATCTAGGCTTGCAAAAGCGGGAGTTAAGCAGGCGGTAATCAAACTAGGAAAAGAGGGTTGTCTTTATCAGAATTTTTCCACCATGGATAGTGCGCTCTTGGTGGAAACAACACCAGTGGTCAATGTCGTCGATACCACTTCAGCCGGTGACTCTTTTAATGCTGGCTTTTTAAGTGGTTACTTACTTGACCTTCCAGCAGAGCGAAGTTGTCAACGCGGTAATCTATTAGCAGGTGCCGTTATTCAACACCAAGGGGCTATCGTTGCTCAGCACGCGACAACCCCAGTTACTAGTACATTCAATACATTAGACTGATCCTTCAGTCATCACTTATTTTAGAGGAAGCAACATGAACAGAACCACAGAAAAGCTGAAGGAACTGAAAGTCATTCCCGTGATTGCGATTGACCGTGCAGAAGATATTATTCCTTTAGGAAAGGCACTAGCAGAAAATGGCTTACCTGCTGCAGAAATTACCTTTCGTTCAAATGCGGCAGTAGCAGCAATCCGGTTACTTAGCGAAAGCCAACCAGACATGCTGATTGGTGCAGGTACCGTACTCAACCGTGAGCAAGCACTTGCCGCTAAAGAAGCGGGAGCCACATTCGTCGTCTCCCCCGGTTTTAACCCAAATACTGTGAAAGCGTGCCAAGAAATAGGTATTGAGATTATCCCCGGCATCAATAATCCTTCTGGCGTAGAGGCAGCACTAGAAATGGGATTAACTACTGTTAAGTTTTTTCCTGCTGAAGCTTCAGGTGGCATCGCCATGGTGAAGTCTCTTCTTGCCCCATACACCGATATTCAAATCATGCCAACCGGTGGTATAAACGCCAACAATATTAACGACTATTTGGCCATTCCTCGAGTCATTGCTTGTGGCGGTACTTGGATGGTTGATAAAAAGTTAATCAATGAAGGTAACTGGGACGAAATTGGTCGACTAACACGTGAAGCTGCGAATTTGGTATTGTAAAAATACAACTGTCAGATTTCATATTATAAAAAGCCACCCAATAACAGGTGGCTTTGAAGTCCGTTCTTATAAGTGAGCTTAATTTTATTATTCATCCGAATTGCATTTAGAGCTCATCATCTTCCCTATCTAAACTCAAAACAAACAGCCTAGCGAAACTCACCAAATAGCTCTTCAACCCAAACCATAGAATCTTCATAAAACTGAGCAGTAATGGAGGGAATAACCCCTAACTTTTCCGTTAACACATCCACCTGATCCCACTCTGCTTTATCGTAGGCAATCACTAATGTCAGTATTTCACCCAATACTCCAGAGTGCTCCAGCAGTCCGAGCTTTATCTCTTTCTCAATAGGGATAGCATCGATAACATCATCCAAAGGCTGATCGAGTAACGAGTCCAGCAAGGAAAATAGTCCCATCAAAAAAGCTTGGCTTTTATGATTTCTACTAACCGTTTCACTCAACAGTTCACAAAACTTGGCTCTTTGTAACGACAAACTATAAAGAGAGTCTGGCTTATCATTTTTAACGGTAGATATCGCCACCAAAGAGACGAATTTCTTCAGTTTATCTTTACCTAAATAGGCCAATGCTTGGCGGAACGATTTAATCTCCGAGGAGATAGAACTAGTAGAGTTGACGTAACGAAGTAACTTGTATGAGAGAGTCACATCAACCGTGATCAGTTTCTCAACCTCGTCATAATCCACTTCATCTTGAGCTATCGCTTTACATAAATGAACAATGGTTAAAAAAGAGGGCTGAATCGCCTTGGTCTGAATCATCTCAGGTTTGCGAAAGAAGTAGCCTTGAAAATAGTGAAAACCCGCCTGCCGAGCATTAACAAACTCTTCATAGGTTTCGACTTTCTCTGCCAAAAACTTAATTTTACTTTTTTGTAGTCGCCGTATCAGCGGGGCAATTTTAGCAATTGGAAGAACACGTAGATCAAACCGAATTAGGTTAATATAGGGCAAGAAGTCTATCCACTCTTTGCTGGGAATAAAATTGTCCAAAGCAATTTTATAACCCCGCTCTGAAAGTTCCTTTACCGCATCGAGTAACTCTTCTGTTGGAGGACAGTCCGATAGGATATCTATCATTAACGCATTTTTAGGGAACAAGGCAGGCAGTCGATTAAGTATACTTTGATAGGGAAAGTTAACGGATCCAAGTTTATTATCTAAGACCGCATTGCTGCCACTAAGAAAATAATTGGAGAGCAGCAACTTGGTTGCATACTCAGCGTCCACCTCAGGAAATGAATTTCGAGGGCCATCTCTATACAGCAATTCATAGCCTACGGTTTTTCTATCCCGATTCATTATTGGTTGACGAGCAAAGTATGAGTTTTTCAAGTTGACTGCGTCCCTATTTATTAACAAGTAATCATTATCATCATACGCTTATCTTTTCATAAAAGAATAGCAAGGTTATGACATAACAATATTTCATTGCTTTTTAATAAGTTACTACATAAAGCAACTTACCCTGTTGTCGAGGTAGTTCTTCAAACAAACGTCTCTTGTAACTGCTCTAACAATGTTCTCTGTTTATCACTTAGCTGAGTAGGGGTAACCACCTTTATTTTGATTAACAGATCCCCTGTTTCACCTTTTCGGCTGGTCACGCCTTTTCCTGAGACCTTAAACTTGCGTCCGGTTTGTGTTCCAGCCGGAATTTTAAGTTTAAAACGATTATCTAACGCCTGAACATCGATCTGTCCACCGAGTGCCGCGGTAGCAACATTAATCTCTGTATGGCAAATTAAATCATTCTCATCACGCTCTAAATACGCATGAGTTCGAACAACAATTTTGATGAACATACTACCCGCAGGGCCACCGTTTCTACCTGGACCACCCTTACCTGAAAAGCGAATTTTCTCGCCATCTTTAATGCCTTTAGGGATTTTGACATTGATCTTTTTCTGCTCACCATTTATAGGTAATTCAACCACCTTTTCGGCGCCTTGAATCGCATCAATAAAATCGACCGTCACAGAGAACTCGACATCTTGACCTTTTTGTGGTCGTGCTTGACGTCCTCTACCCTGCGAAAACATATCATCAAAACCACCAAAGCCTGAGCCGCCAAACCCTTGCCCACGTTGTCTAAATGCGTCACCAAATATATCTTCAAAACCGCCGCCAAATCCTTGTGAACGACCTTGTCCACCAAAACCGGAATTTTCAAATCCGGCGTGACCAAACTGATCGTATTGACGACGTTTTTCAGTATCTGTCAGAACTTCATAGGCTTCTTTTACTTCTTTAAAGTTTGCTTCCGCCGTTGCATCACCCGGGTTTTTATCTGGATGGTATTTCATCGCCAATTTTTTGTAGGCTTTTTTAATCTCTTTTTCTGAGGCATCTTTGGAGACACCGAGCACGCTGTAAAAGTCGCGTTTAGACATGCAAATACCTCACACACTATAAACTGATATCAGAGCACTATTTTTGCCCCGCATTTTGCAGTAGAAGTGTATGGATTTATCTTGATAACACAACTATTAGTTTCAGCAATCTTATCGCGGTACTTGTTCCCTACTTCTGCTCAGTGTTACTGAACCTTGCCGTAGATTGACGATAGTTTCACATTCGAGTTCTGTTCAGAAGCAAATAAACTCTCGCTAAACAAGCATCTAGAGGTCACTTAGGAACAGAATGTGATACATTAAACCATCTCATTCCAATTGACTCTTCCGTATGAAAACGTCAAAACAAGACAAAATTGATAAAATAAAAGAGACATTTATTCAAGTTGGTCAAAGAAAAGAGCTCACAGAAATATCGATTTATGATATTGCTTTCGAAGGAAAAATGTCACCTTCGACCATTTATCATTACTTTCCTAACATGAATGCGCTCATACTGAATTATTTAGATGATATTTTTGACAATTTTACGCGAATCGTAAAAACCTGTGCGAATGACATTAAGGTCACACACTGGAAAGATTTGAATCGCCAAATACAGACGTCACTATCAGATTATTGTGATGAAAATATATTGGTTATGAAGATTCTTTATACCTATCACTCTTATCATTCTGTCCGGGAAATGATAGTCGAAAAGGATAACAGTTTAGGAGAAGAGATCGAGAAACTCTATCGTCAGTACTTTAATTTACCCCCAATTCCAAAGCATTTTAATATTTTTGTGATTGCTCTCGAAGCAAGCGATAGCGTGTACTTTTCACGAAACGCAGGGCTTGAAAACGAATCGATCAATAAAGAGGCCATTATCGTTGCCGAGTCCTACCTGTCTCACTACCTACCGGACTATCTTGAGTTGCTAGAACAATAAAAAAGGGCATATAAAATGCCCAAAGGTCGAATTGTAATCGTTAAATAAGTTTCACTTTATGTTGTGAAACAATCACCAAGTTGGGCATTGTTCTGCTTATTTAACAAAATGAAAAACTCTATTTAAGCCTTGTATCCAAGAATTGGCGTAGTTGCCCTTCCGTATACTGACTCAACGTACTATCCGCTTTACGTAACCTTGGATAAAGTAGCCAAGTCAACAAACCACGCTGTGTATGAAGACGGTTTTCTGCCTCCTGAAACACAATCGATCGTGTTGGGTGGTCCATCACTTCACTGGTGATTTCAACATCACGGTTGGCAGGCAAACAGTGCAATGCTTTGCAGTGATCCGGAGCGTTATTCAGCATAGACATATTTAGCTGATAGCGAGGCATAAACGCTTCCATACGATCCTCTTCTTCGTCTTCATAACCATAGTAGGTCCAAACATCAGGAATAATATAATCCGCGTCCTTGATCGCGTCTTCAACGTCGTCTGTCACCACTAACGTGCCGCCAGTTACTTCCATCTTATCTCGAATTTTTTTCTGCTCTTGCTCAGACATGGAATAGCGCTTAGGTGATGCCACGGTATATCGTAATCCGAGTGTCGCGCACATATGCCCAGTCTCTTTGCTCATGATCCCGGTATCTTCACGAGAATCACCAACGAAAACAACATGCATATCTTTTAGCTCTTTACCTTCGGGAAGATGTTCAATCATGGTAAAGAAATCACAAATACCTTGAGTTGGGTGGTTGTAATACGTCATCGCATTAAACACTGGTACGGTAGCGTGTTCAGCTAGATTTAATAAGGTTTCATGTTCTTTACTTCTAAACATGATCCCGTGACACATGCTTGACAATATCTTGGCCGTATCTTTAATCGCTTCGTGAGAACCAAAATGAATTTCACCCGGTTTCAAATACAGTGCATGTCCTCCCAAATCAGTCATTGCTGTCTCAAACGACACTCGAGTACGGGTTGATGGCTCTTCAAAAATCATCGCTAACGATGTGCCTTTTAGTATTTGAGGTACCGCCCCTTGCATATCCGCTTCTTTCAACATTCGAATCGTTTCGAACAGATCCAGCATTTGTTGTTTTTCCAGATCAATCGTATCAAGCAGATGAGTTACTGGTCCTGTGGTTCTGGTCTTGGCATGCATATCAATTTCCTTAACTATTTTTTTAAGCATTTATCGTTCACCAAAATGTTAAGTGTGGCTGATACAAAAAAACCGATACTGTTTCAAATATCGACGTTCTACGCTTCACACAACCGTTAAATGTGAATAATCGCACACAAGTACACCAGCAGAAGCCATGCCGATCGATAAACAATACAGATCACAGTTTTACCCACTATTTGGCGCTGTAGTAATAGGGCAAAAATTAACCCATAACGAGTAAGGTAAAAGCACAGCTTAACTACTCAGTTGTCAAAAAGAAGGTGAAATATGTCTAGAAAACTTAACTCAGTTCCTCAGCTAGATGGCTATAGAATGCCCGGTGAACATGAGCCACAAGAAGCAATTTGGATTGCATGGCCAGAGCGAACTGACAGTTGGCAATGGGGGGCAAAACCGGCTCAAAGTGCCTTCGTTGAAGTAGCAACAGCCATTGCCCAAGAGACGCCCGTGAATATGGTTGTCTCCTATAATCAATATGAAAATGCTCGACAGCAACTGCCCGCTGACATCCGACTTGTAGAGATGACGACTAATGATTCCTGGATGCGAGATATGGGACCAACCTATGTAACAAACAACAATGGTTCTCGACGTGGTATCGACTGGGAGTTCAACGCTTGGGGTGGCTTGTTGGATGGTCTTTACTTCCCTTGGGATGCTGATGACGCCGTGGCGAGCAAAGTGACTGAATTTCACAATGATGACAGATACCGAGCACCACTTGTGCTTGAGGGTGGCTCTATTCATGTTGATGGAGAAGGGACGGTATTTACCACCGAAGAGTGTCTACTCGATCCAAGTCGTAATCCAGACCTAAGCAAACAAGACATAGAGACCCACCTCAAACAGTATCTCAATGCGAGCAAGGTCATTTGGTTACCTCGTGGTTTGTACAACGACATAGATACTAATGGCCATATTGATAATCTTATTCATATTGCTCGCCCCGGAGAAGTGGTACTCTCATGGACAGAAGACAAAAACGACCCACAATACGAAATTTCTCAAGAGGCGTTTAAAATCCTTGATAACGAAACCGATGCCAAAGGCCGTAAGTTAAAAATATACAAGTTGGACATACCAGGCCCACTGTACATCACAGAAGCAGAAGCCGATGGTTTTGATGTGTGTGAAGGCATGGAGCGAAGTGCTGGAGAAAGATTAGCAGGCAGTTATGCTAATTTCCTTATTACTAACAATCTCATTGTTTATCCTCTACTTGATGCTGAAAAAGATCCGATAGCAGAAAATACTCTAAAAGAGATATTTCCCGAGCATAAATTGATTGGTGTAAATGCGCGAAACATTCTTCTGGGAGGAGGAAATATTCACTGCATTACTCAACAGGTTCCTGCTATTAAATAATTGCGTTGCACTGCCAATTATTATTCGTTTGGCAGTGTAAACCGAGGTACTTACTATGGAAAATAAAACAAAACTTGGCCTGTCCAGCATCATCTTTTTCGTCCTGTCGGGTCTTATTGGTATTGATGGATTAGCACCGGCAGCGAGTGTAGGCCCATCTGTTTTTGGTTGGTGGTTACTTATCATCCTTTTGTTCGTCATCCCTTATGTTTTTATTGTATGCGAACTTAGTTCAGCGTTCCCCGGAGAAGGTGGAATTTATGAATGGACATTGCGTGGCATGGGTTCAAAAAATGCTGCCCGAGTAAGTTGGTATTATTGGATAAACGTTCCCTTCTGGATACCTTCTGTTTACTTAATTTGTGGTGGCATGCTATCTGAGCTTTTCTGGCCTGATATGAGTATTTGGGGAATGATAGCGATTGCTATCGTCATGGTTTGGGCAACGGTTTTTGTTGCCAATGCATCAATGGACACAGGAAAACTTGTTAACACCATTGGCGGCATTTCAAAAGTAGCCATCATGATTGCATTTGCGGTTGGTGGATACATGCTGATCGGCAATGGTAGCGAGCCTGCTGTAGAACTGACGCTAGAAACCATGAAACCGTCAATGGGAGCATCTTTTATTTATGCACCCACATTGATCTATATGTTTTTAGGGGTAGAAACGGTTGCCTGCTTGGGATCCAACATTAAAAATCCCGAGCGTAACTTACCTCTAGGCATATTAATCGCCATTGCCATTATTGTGGTTCTATACTGGTTTGCAACGTCATCAATGATATTAGCAATCCCGCAAGAAGACTTATCGTTAGTTGGTGGGCTAGTACAAACATTACAAATACTATTTGGTCACACTGGCATAGGTAATGTCGTCACGATTACTCTATCACTATTGGCAGTGTTGGGGCTGTTTACCTATATCATCCCTTGGATTATGGCCGCTTCTCGAGCGGCAGTTGAAGCGGCTAACGCACAGGAAATGCCAGCAATATTCGCAGTAACAAACAAAAATGGTTCACCATTTGGTTCCAACATACTTACCGGTGTAATTTCCACTGCCGCGTTAATCATCTACGGCTTTATGGCGGGAAGTGCGGATGATCTATTTTGGTCACTGTTTGCCTTCGCTAACTTCTTACTGTTTATTACTTACTTTTTCTTCTTTATCTCATTTGTTCGCTTAAGAACATTAGAGCCAGAAGCAAAAAGACCGTTTAAAATTCCGGGAGGAAAAGGAGTTGCCTACATCGTAGCCATTATACCCGCGATTTTGCTTCTGTTTGCCTGCTTGCTTTTTGTATTCCCAGACATTCTAACTGGCGTAATAGATTGGCAGTACTCTAGCCCCACTCTTATTGCCATTGTGCTTGCTTTGGTATTAATAGAAATGAGCATTAATAAGCTAAGAAAAGCTCAAGGTGAAGCAATACAAGCCGAGTAATCAAGTCAGATATACCAGCCTCGCTGGTATATCTTTTTTTTAGAGCCCCAGCCGTCGTCTCCGTTCGCTCAGATTTGCCAAAATTACCATCATTTTAGACAGGTGTCCTACAGCTTTCCCATGGTCTTGGTTCTAGCACTTGTTTTAGTAGATCTATAAACCCAGACACTCTGGCAGAACGCTCTTTCTCCGGGCTACTGAGCAGAGCCACTATATCGGCATCGGGAAGGTGATAGTCATCGAGTAATCTAACCAACTCACCGCTGTTTATCTGCGGTAATACGTCCCATTCTGAACGCATAACAATGCCTAAGCCGTCTTTAGCCCACTCTTTTATTACACGGCCTTCATTGCATGCCAATACAGGGTTAATTCGAACCAGATCCTGCTTATCATTGTTATCATTAACAAAAGACCATAGAGTCACATCTTCGTTGTTTTCGCGAAGAGCCAAGCAGTCATGATTGAGCAGTTGCTGGGGAGAGCTAGGGTTACCTCGTTTATTAATATAGTCCGGTGAGGCGCAAATAAAGCGTCTGTTTTTGGCCAGCGTGATCATTTTAAGTGACGAGTCTTTTAGAGCACCGATATAGATCACCACATCCCATTTATGATGATTCGACCACGATGGTTTATCTGATAACTCCAGTTCAACTTTAAGTTGTGGATGCTGCTGCTTGTACTGAGCTAATAAGGGCGCAACATAATCATTACCAAACCCTAGTGGTGCTAACACCCTTAATGTTCCACAGATATGCTGTTTTCTCTCATCCAACTGCTCTTGGAGGTTATCCAACTCCTCTAATATAGGCCTGCCGCGTTCCAGCAACATATGCCCTTCTTCTGTTAGCACCACCGTCCGGGATGGCCTCTGGATAAGAGTCACCGACAACTTTTTCTCTATATGCTTAACTCTAAGGGTCACCGATGGGGGAGTTATATTCAATGCTCGCGCAACATCAGCCAATGTTTTGTGGCTGGCAATGGTTGCGATAAAGCGCAAATCGTCCGTATTAATCATTAAGGTAAAACCTAATCAATAAGTAAATTTAAATTAATATAATGCATAACCAAGTTATTAGATACTTGAGTAAATATAATCCAACGACTCAAGGTTTATCACTATGCACCCAGACTCTCAACATCAAGCAGATTGGCTAACCCGTTATCATCAGTTAGATACGCCATTTCTCTCTATCGACAAAACCATTTTTTTGAACAATCTTGCCATGTTAAAAAACAAGATTGAGCAGCTTGGGTCAACGCTAAGACCACACTTTAAAACGATCCGTGCCTTAGAAGCGGCCAAGTTCGTTCTGTCTGATCACTCTGCGCCTGTAACGGTATCTACCCTTAAAGAAGCCGAAGCTCTGGCCTCTATGGGTTACAACAATTTTCTTTATGCTGTCGGCATTGCCCAAGCTAAATTCCCTCGGGTTAAAGCATTAATAGAGCAAGGTGCAAAAGTCGATATTATTCTTGATAGTGTGGATCAGGCGGTTGCACTTAATAACTATTGTTCAGAGCAACAGTGCGTAATTTCTGCCCTTATTGAACTCGATTGCGATGGGCATAGAGGCGGTATAAAGGCAAACGATCCAGAATTAATAGAAATAGCGCAGATTTTGCAACAGGGCGCGGCGGAGTTTTTAGGAGTACTCACTCACGCAGGGGAATCCTACCTCTGTTTTGATGACTCTTCATTAAAACAGGCCGCAGCCAATGAAGTGAATCAAGTGTTACTTGCCAAGCAGCAGTTGACCGGAGCGGGCATCCCCTGCTCGGTTACCAGTATTGGCTCTACACCAACGGCTTGTCGCTATCAAGATCTCACTGGAATTAGTGAAGTTCGTGCTGGCGTATACAGCTTTTTTGATCTGGTGATGGCGGGTATCGGCGTATGCCAGCATGACGATATCGCGTTAAGTGTGGTAACAACGGTGATTGGTCACAACAGAGAAAAAGGTTGGTTATTTATAGATGCCGGATGGATGGCTTTGTCATCCGATAGAGGAACAGCCAACCAACCCGTTGACTGTGGCTACGGCTTGATTACCAATCAAGCGGGTGAAGTGATCCCGTCACTATTGGTCGACACCGTCAATCAGGAACACGGCATAATCAAGCATAGAGACGGGGAGAATATCGATTTTTCACAATTCCCAATTGGCAGTCGATTACACATTCTCCCCAACCACGCCTGCGCTACCACGGCTATGCACGATAACTATCAAGTCATTGATAAAGAATCACAAACACATGAAACTTGGGCAAGAATTAAGGGCTGGTAATATGATCTATTTAACCGAATCGCAAACTCAAAAACTGATTAGTCACCAACTTGCCTATCAAGCCATTGAGCAAGCTTTTGTTGCGGCATGCAGCAGTGACTCTACCCTGTTTCCAGTGGTGAACGCAGCTGGCCCACAGCAAGGCTCGATGTTCTCGATGAAGTCAGCTTGTACGTCCACACTGGTAGGCTGGAAAACCGGCAGCTACTGGCCAGAGAATATTAACAAAGGCCTTGCCAACCATGGCACCACCATCTTTCTCTTAAACCCAGAGACTGGAGCTCTGCATGCTATTGTTGAAGCAAACCAAGTAAACGCTTATCGAACCGCAGCAGCCGATGCGGTGGCTGTCAATCATCTAGCTCGACAAGACGCACAAACACTAACGGTTTTTGGCACTGGCCATCAAGCAGAATACGATGTATCAGCAGTATGTGAAGTGCGCAATATAGACAAGGTGTTTGTGGTTGGTCGAAGCAAAGAGAACAGTGAACGTTTTATTAAAAACCTAGCCAAGAGAGAAATTGAAGCAACAGTTGCCTCTGGTCAGTATGGTACTGAAAATGCCGACATCATTATTACCGCAACCACCGCTTGCCAACCACTCTTTTCAGCAGAATGGGTCAAACAAGGGACTCATATTTCCGCCATGGGAGCAGATAAAGTAGGCAAACATGAGCTACCAAATGCGCTTTATGATCAAGCTGTACTGTTCTGCGATCTAGCAAGTCAGTCGAAGGTGATTGGCGAGTTTCAGCACTCACCTGCAACCTCTTTAACTGAAATTGGTCAGGTGATTAGTAAGGGTGCAGCGGGACGCACATCAGACAAAGAGATCACCATATTTGATAGCTCTGGCATCGCGATTCAAGATCTATTTGTCGCTGACAAGCTGATAGAGCTGAGCTCAAGATAAGGATGTTGTTGCACTGCTTGCGTTACTTAACCACTTTTGTAAGTCAATAAAGTGGTCTTTTTCAGCCAGTTTGTGCGTCAATATATTGATATGGTCATAATCCACTAAGTTGCCATTTTGCTTTGAAAGAACAGAAAATTTAGCGTCCGGATGTCGTGTTTCTTGTAAGAATCGAAACACGTCTTCTGCATGGCCTAGACTGAGGTCGCTCACGCCCGTCATATACCAAGTAGGAGGCCAAGTGAGTGATTTAGCCGCGGAATAATAGTTAAAATTATCGACTGGATCGACCCACCTTTTGTTCTTTACCCATGCAACACTCTGCTTGATGAACTTTTTCGTTTCTGGGGCAGCGCCAACTCGATAGAATTTTGCGTCCAAATAGCCTTTTTTACTGGCCAAGATAGGCGCTAAGTTGTTCCAAAACAGGCTTACTTTTAATACCCTGTCCATATTCCAGACGGCAACTCGCCTTTTGGTGCCGAAACAGACAATACTAGCGATGCTATTATTGAAGCCTTTCTGACGAATATACGCGCTAGAAAAAAGAACCCCTCCCCATGAATGACAAACAATGTTTATAGGCTGCTCAGTCTGCTTTTGAATATAATTAATCACGGCTGGGATATCATCTGATATGACGTCAAACTGATCGTGATTGCTGTTCTGTTCGATACTAGGCTGACTCATCCCCTTGCCTCTAAAATCAACCACATACACATCGAAACCATGATTGGCTAAATAGTTCGCCAACCCTTTATCATCGTTCTTATAAAAAATAGAACCATCTTCAATGACCCCGTGAAACATCACAACGACTGGCCGGTTATCATCTAACCAGATTCGTTTGATATGTAAGGTGTGATCACTCACCGGCAGATAATGTGACTGCTGAAAAAGTTTCATTTTGACTGTCCATTTCAAAATAGAGTTGATGTTTCTGACTAGGGTCTGTTGTCATACCAGCAACTGGTTAAACCAGTTGTCGTCATGCTCTCAAAATTGCCGTCAAATGTAAAATATTTGTTACTAGAAATGATTGTAATATGAAATATTGATTCATCTTCGACATATGGGATACTAAAGCCCGCATTAGCCGCAATTGCATTAACCCTACGAGATAAGCCGCATTATGAAGAATCGATTAACGGTACGCTCATACAGCAAACAGTCAAACAGTCATTCGCACACCTATCATCAACTGGTGCTGCCCATACAGGGTTCTATCGAGATTGCCATTACTGAAAACGCGTCAACCGTATACGATGGCATTATTAGCGTTGGCGATTGTGTCGTGATAAAAGCAAATAATACTCACCGTTTTTGCGCAGATGACCAAGCCAAGTTTATCGTTGCCGATTTAATCGCTCTTCCTAGCAATATAGAGAATGGCCAACACACTCATTTTGCAATTTCTCCGTCTCTTCAGTCATTTATTCAATATGTTGGTGTTCAGCTGGAAAGTCAGATTGATATTGAGGTAGAACAGCTCACCCTTGATCTTTTCCAACAGTTATTGCAACAACAAGAGTTCACTCACCGTACCGACTCTCGTATTAAAAAAGTGATCCAGCTGATTCAGCACGACCTATCGCAATCCTATTCAATCACTCAATTTGCCAACACAGCCTATTTAAGTACCACGCAGTTTAAGAAGCTGTTTAAACAGAGTACCGGCCTATCATCTATGCAGTACGTAACAAAATTAAGAATGGAAAAAGCAAAAGCACTGTTGATCCATACTGATACGCCCATTCAAATCATAGCTGAACAAGTTGGCTATAATGACTTATCTGCATTTAGCCGCCGATTTTCCATTCATTTCAGCCAAGCACCAAGCGCATTTCGAAAATCATAACAAGCACCATAAGCTGCATCTTCTCAAACAACAATAGCGTCTTTTCTGCACAATCTTCATATTCACTTACTCTTATACTTCCATGACCAATTTGCATCAAAGAGCAAGGTTCATGCAATCACAACTTATTTTTAAGCCATCATTTTTCTCTAAACAAACAATGGGCTATCTAGCCATTTTATTAGCGTCCATTTTATGGGGAACAACGGGTACGGTTGCTTCGTTTGCGGTAGATGTTTCAGCAAGTTCTATCGCCGCAATAACCACTGGAGGTGGTGGACTATTGTTGTTCTTATCTGCTTTACCTCACTACAAAGGTAGCTTAGCCGTATGGCGGAAAAACATTCCGCTGACCCTATTAGCGGTGTTGTGCATCACCTGCTACCCTCTGGCATTCTACACATCAATGCAATTGTCTGGAGTCGCTATCGGGACAGTCGTATCCATTGGTTCCGCGCCAATCGCATCAGCAATAATAGAACGAACAGTAGAGAAAGTACCGTTAACAACACGCTGGATGATGGCATGCATACTGGGCCTTATTGGTGTCACTATGTTATCTATCGCCACACATTTAAACATAGAAGAAACCACAA
Organism: Vibrio sp. MACH09; assembly: GCF_033238805.1. Taxonomy (NCBI): domain Bacteria; kingdom Pseudomonadati; phylum Pseudomonadota; class Gammaproteobacteria; order Vibrionales; family Vibrionaceae; genus Vibrio; species Vibrio sp. MACH09. The sequence goes on from NZ_BSFZ01000002.1 coordinate 285,979, forward strand.
ACCTCAACGCAAAACAAACCCTACAGTCGGTACTAGGTATTGCTTTAGGAATCATCGCGGGTATAACGTACGCGTGCTATTCATGGAGTGCAAAACGTCTAATTAGCAAAGAACTCTGTTCGAAAACGGTCATGGGTGTGCTATTTGGCCTTGCCAGCATGCTGCTGTTACCCATCGCGGTTCAAGACTCCGCTTCCTTCTTATCATCATGGCACAATAGTATGATTGGCCTCTATCTCGCGGTTATACCAATGTTTTTTGGTTATCGCTTGTTTGGTTACGGCCTGAGCCATAGCCGCGTAAGTACAGCCACAACACTCACCCTATTTGAACCCGTCGTCGCCACCATACTATCCATTGTTATTGTTGGAGAAATATTATCCACACAAGCATGGTTTGGGCTAGCACTGATCTTAACCAGTTTATTGGTTATTATGCTGCCTCATAAATGGCTCGCGGCAACAAAAAGTCGATATGGCCGAATAAGCTCAAAACGCAGGATTTCAGCGGACAATACTCGCTGAAACTGCAATAGTGAACTAGCCTAAGTATGTCTATACTCAAGTGACCTCAAAATACAGAACTCAGAGCGACATCAATACGTTCAGTTCGAAAAATAACGTCAGTAATAAAGGAAAGTAACATGATAAGGAAGACGCTAGTGGTGAGTGCTTTAACTGTACTTGCGATTAACCCGGTGCACGCAGAGAATGTCGCGATGCCAAAAATGACCAAACAGCAGGTCTACTCAATGTTGAAAAGTGAAATAGAGAATGATACGTCTATAGCGCCTCTGGCTAAGTGTATCTCTAAATCGCCAGATGAAGTTAAAGCCGTTCTTGTTTCGGTACTTGATAAATGCTGGGATCTAGCACCAGAAAAATTCGATCAGTTCACCGATGAGAATGACATGAAAGAGTTTGCTTTATGTTACGAAAGCACAGTCCAGCAATCATTTGGTACAGATATGAAAGATATTGAAACGTGTGTAGAACAAACTGAAGGCTAGACGACTCTCAATCCAGACATGAGTTTCAAAAAGTGACGGTTAAAAAAATGCCCAACATGATATCTGTTGGGCATTCTCATTAACGGATGTATGACCTAATTGCAGATTTCCAGTTTAACTCGACTTTGATCCAATACTTCTTTTATATCATCCGGTGGCATTTCATCGGTAAAAAATACCGTTGCTTCGCTTATATGCCCCAATTCAATAGATCCTTTCGGTGTGTATTTAGTGGAATCTAGCGCGACATATACATTTCTTGCCGACTTAATGACACTTTGCGAAATAGCCGTCTCATTTAAGTCATACTCAAGTAACGTACCGTCCTCATCAATAGAGCCTGCGCTGGTTACTAAATAATCAAACCTAAAGTTTTTAATAAAATCTATTGCTTCAGTACCAACAATTCCACCATTCGATGCTCTAATTTTTCCGCTTGGAATAAGAACATCAAAACTTTTATTGCTATGGAGAACATTGGCTACCCGCAATGAGTTTGTTATCACTTGAAGGTTACTTTTTTTCAGCAAATGACTGGCTATAACTTCCGTGGTGGTTCCGATAGTAAGAAATACTGTTGAGTTATCAGGGATCATCTCCGCAATACGCGCACCAATAGCATTTTTCTCTTCTGTTTCAGATACTTTTCGAATTTCATAGTCTAGGTTTACTGTGCTTGATGGTGAGCTAGCACCACCATGGTGACGAACAATAAGACGTTCATCACTTAGCTTTTTAATATCGCGTCGAATGGTTTGGGTAGAAACATCCAATGTTTCTGCTAATTCTTCAACGGTGCAGTAACCTTTATCGATAACTAATTGTAATAACTTGTCTTGTCTTGGATTAGTCATGATAAACCTTATTATTATTTGGCGATATCGACTTCAACTGTCTCTCTGTCTGGAATACCTTCACGCCCGCCTATTTTAGTACATTTAAGAGCCGCTACTGTATTGGAAAAAATCACTGCATCTCGCGTTTCCATATGCTCAGAAACGGCTAATGCAAAAGCCCCGTGGAATACATCACCAGCACCAGTGGTGTCTACAACGTCGACAACCTTGCCTGATTGATGTTTAAGATCCCCGTCTTCCAACCAGTAACATCCCTTTGCGCCGACAGTAACATAAACCTTACCATTTGTCCTTTTTTGAGCAATTTCTAACCCTTTAATTGGGTCTTCTGTCTCAGTAAATCTTGCAAGCCCAGGCTCAGAAAAGGCCACATGGTCTGCTAATTCAACAAGCTTATCAATGGGTTCAGGTGACAAATCAGCATCTAGAACAGAAGGAATAGCGTATTTTTTTGCTTGTTTTAGAGCGTATTCCGCTCCTTCAGGCCATCTAACATCACACAACACTGTAGAATATGTAGAAAAGTCGACAGTTTTCAGCCGCTCAATATCTCTGCTTAATGATTTGTCTTGATAATTAATGATCATTCTCTCACCTTCATCATCAACTAAAACAGCAGAAAATGCAGAGGAAGCATTAGCAATGCGGATAACATTGTCTACATTCACACCATAATCTGACATCTCTTTTAACATTGTGTCAGCAACCGAGTCGTCACCTACACGGCCAATAAAATCAACAGACTTGCCTAATTTAGCGACCGCTACTGCAGCTGTCGCCGCTGGGCCACCACCTATTTCAAAATAATCCGTCGCAACAAATTTTCCTCCCGTTGTTGGCAGGTTATTTACGCGCTGTACTCGGTCTAAAACGGTGATTCCTACACAAGCTATCGGCATCATTTTCATCTCTTTTATTGATATCTCACGTCTAACTGGCTTTTCTTGTACCATATTTACATAAGATAAGGGCTAAGTTTTCTCACATTATAAGAAAAATGACGGATTTGGTTGGGATTGCAATCACAAAACGACATTTCATGAGCATAAAACAACATTATGTGACATTGATTACGGTTGTTTTTGTTGAAAAGGTTATAGTTGCGCTAGTTTAAACACATTTAAAAGGAAAAGTTCATGTCAACTATCGGCTTTATCGGTCTTGGTCAAATGGGTAGCCCAATGGCAGCTAATTTAATCAAAGGCGGCCATTCTCTAAAGGTTTATGATATTAGCAAAGAGGCGATTGATGTTTTAGTCAACCTAGGAGCAACAAGTGCCGCTTCACCACAAGCAGCAGCAGAAGGTGCAGACTTTATCGTCACAATGTTGCCAAATGGTGCATTAGTACGTAATACCATTTTTGCGGACAATGGCATCATAAAAGGCATGAGCAAAGACGCGCTGCTTATAGACATGTCGACTATTCACCCTTTTGAAACAGATGCGCTTGTTAAAGATATGACTGCGCAAGGTTTCGCTATGATGGAAGCGCCTGTAGGCCGTACATCTGATCACGCCATTAAAGGCGAACTATTAATCTTGGCAGGCGGAACAAAAGAACAGATCGAAAAAGCACAACCTCTATTCGACTGCATGGGTTCAGAAACCATCGATGCAGGCGGTGCGGGTAAAGGTATACGCGTTAAGATCATCAACAATTACATGAGTATCGCGTTAAATGCATTATCAGCAGAAGCCGCAACCTTAGCAGAAGCAATCGGCTTAGAGTTTGATACTGCGCTAGCCGTTATGAATGGTACACCAGCTGGTAAAGGTCACTTTACTACTACATGGCCTGGCAAAGTTCTAGCGGGCGATCTCTCTCCAGCATTTATGGTTGATCTGGCGCATAAAGATCTCGGCATTGCTTTAGATTTAGCCAATCAAGTTCATGTGCCAATGCCTTGTGGCGCGGCATCACGCGAGCTTTATAGTATAACCAAAGCAGCAGGACGTGGCCGACAAGATTGGACGGCTGTTCTGGAACAACTTCGTGTAACGTCAGGGCTTGAAGCAAAGATTAAATAATCCGACGAGGCAAATATAGTGGAATTGACGATCACACCTTGGGGAGCCGTAGAGGGAGAGGATAAACCTGTTCAACTATTCACTCTGCAAAACAAAAGTGGCATGAAAATGTCAGTGACTAATTTCGGTTGCATTGTTACATCAATAGAAACACCCGATCGCTCAGGCCAATTGGCCGACGTCGTTCTTGGCTACGAGTGCTTAGAGAAGTATCTCGCGGGTCATCCCTTCTTTGGTGCAATAGCCGGACGTTTTGCAAACCGCATAAAGAATGGCAAATACCAACTTGATGGAAAAACATTTCAGCTAGAAACCAATGAACCACCCACTGTCCAACATTTACATGGTGGCAGCAAGGGGTTCGATAAGTATGTTTGGCACCACTCAGTTGAACAGACTGATAATGGTGTTTTTGTACACTTCAGTCGAATCTCTCCTGACGGTGAGTCTGGTTATGGTGGTACATTAACAGTCACTCATACCATCGGTTTGGATGAAGATAATCAAGTCCACTATAATTTTAAGGCCACGACAGACAAGCCAACGGTTATCAACCTTGTTAACCATAGCTACTACAACTTAGCTGGACATGATTCCGGACCGGTAGACAAGCATAGTCTGAAACTCTATTCGGATTTTTACACCCCAGTGTCAGATAACATGATCCCTACGGGGGAGATTTTATCGGTTAAAGACTCCGGGCTCGACTTTACTCAGTCAACGGTTATTGCTGAAAACAAACAGCGAGTAGTAAATGGCGCATTTGATCATAACTATCTTCTTCATAAGCGTGAAACTGAAGGTGAATATGCCATGGCAGCTGAGCTATATGAGCCATCATCAGGTCGGCTAATGACCGTACTAACCACACAACCAGCGGTTCAGTTTTATAACGGCTCAAAGCTATCAAATAAACCGTGGTTTGGAAAAAATGGTTTTAAGTATGAGTCTTGTGGTGGAATGTGTTTGGAAACGCAACATTTTCCTGACAGCCCAAACCAAGCTCACTTCCCGAGTACTCGTCTAAATCCGGGTGACATTTACCAAGAGAAAACAATCCATCGTTTTGACGTTAGATAATCAGTTTCTCATGTTCATCGGCGCTCTTAGCGAGCGCCTTTTTTATTTAATTTATCTTTATTAATAGTGACACAACGATTGTCGTTTTATGACATTAACCAGCAAAAATGTCCATTTTTGGAGATTAATGTCATAAAGTGATACTTATCTAACAGAAATGAAACTGTTTGACTGATAATTTCAGTATTAACAGACAATGAGGAAATTTTTTATGAAGTGGATTAACACTCGGTCCCATAACTCTTGGTTAGAAACTGAAACGGATCGTATTTTTGAATTTGGCAGAAATGCTGTCGTAGCAAATGGCTTTGGCTGGATTGGTAACAACGGTCAGGTTCGCGAAGAGATGGGCACACGTCTGTGGATCACCTCACGTATGCTGCACTGTTATTCACTGGCTGCTTTGATGGGTCGTCCGGGCGCCATGGATCTAGTTGAGCACGGTATCGCTGCTCTGGAAGGTCCGATGAAAGATAGTACTCATGGCGGCTGGTTTGCCACCATCGACAACGAAGGCGAAGGCATTATGGATTCGTCTAAACAAGGTTACCAGCACGCATTCTTACTACTTGGCGCTGCCAGTGCGGTAACTACCGGTCATCCTCGTGCTCAAGCTCTTCTAGACGAAGCTATTACGGTTTACGAAAACCACTTCTGGGTAGAAGAAAAGCAGATGTGTTACGAGTCATGGGATCAGGCATTCACTGAAACAGAAGATTACCGTGGCGGTAATATGGCGATGCACTCAGTAGAAGCTTTCCTCATCGTTTACGATGTGACTAAAGATAAGAAATGGCTGGATCGCGCACTGAACATCACAGAGTTTATGATCCACAAAACAGCCAAAGGCCTCAGCTACCGTGTCAACGAGCACTTTGATTCTGACTGGAATCCACTGCCCGATTACAATAAAGAAACTCCTGCCAGCCACTTCCGTGCTTACGGCGGTACTCCGGGTCACTGGATCGAGTGGGGACGCCTGATTTGTCACCTACGCGCCACGCTGATGGAAATTGGCGCTGACGCTCCTGAGTGGATGCTGGAAGATGCCAAAGGTTTATTCGATGCAACAGTACGTGATGCATGGTCTGTAGATGGTGCACCAGGATTTGTTTATTCGGTAGATTGGGATGGCAAACCGGTTGTTCGTGAGCGTATCCGTTGGACACCCGTTGAAGCCATCGGTACTGCTTATGCGTTATTTACCGTTACAGGCGACAAAAAATATGAAGAGTTCTATCAAATTTGGTGGGATTATTGCCGCACTTACTTAATTGATTACGAAGGATGTTCATGGTGGCAAGAGCTTGACGTTAACAACCAAGCTGGCACCAGTAAAGTATGGGATGGCAAACAAGACATCTATCACTTGATGCACTGCTTGGTCATTCCTCGTTTGCCACTAACACCAGGGTTAGCACCTGCGCTAGCGGAAGGTTTACTCGATCAAAAGATGCAGTAACCTTAACCTGATAACTTGTCAGACATTAAAGATGATGGTTTAAACACCATCATCTTTTTTTCCCTTAGAGCGCTCTGTCCATTGGCTTCTCGTCATTAAAGCCTATTGAACTGTCGCCGCTCATTTTGCCGCAATGTATTGATGCATCAACAAGCCTTAGCGATTCCGACAAATCATCAATATTCAACAAACTTTTCATGTCCAGTGCTCACAGCGTAAAAATATGTGTCATAACGCTCACAAATGTCCATTTATGATTATTTTTGTCCAAAAGTGGTACTTAATTAACAGAAATGACAATCACTGACTGGTAACTTTACCCACACGAACTAATTATGAGGATTCTCAAATGCCATACCAATCTGGTAAAACAATGATTAACGAAGCGTGGAACAATGGCTACGCTATCGGCGCTTTCACAGCTCACAACCTTGAAACAATCAAAGCGGTTCTTCTTGCTGCTGAGGAAGAACGCTCTCCAATCATGCTTCAAATTGGCCAGAAAGCAATTAATGAAATGGGCATGAAGCCTCTACGTGATGCTGTAGATTCTCTTATTCAACATCACCAAATCACAGTGCCAATCTGTATTCACCTTGACCATAGCCGTAAGTTCGAACAGTGCATGGAAGCAGCAACACGTGACTTCCAATCACTTATGTTTGATGGCTCAGCATTACCGTTTGAAGAAAATATCCGTATCACGAAAACCGTATGCGAAGTTGCTGCAGCACTGGGCTTAGGCTCTGAAGGTGAGATAGGCAAAATCGGTGGAACAGAAGATGACATCACAGTGGATGAGAAAGATGCCATGATCACCACCGTTGAAGAAGCGCTTGATTTTTCTGAACGCACAGGTGTTGACTATCTTGCAGTTTCAATTGGCACTGCACATGGTGTGTACAAAACAACACCAGAATTGAAGTTTGATCGTTTAAGTGAAATTAAACAAGCGGTTAAAAAGCCTATCGTACTTCACGGTGGATCTGGTGTGCCTGACGACCAAATCATTGAAGCAGTAAAACGTGGCGTTGCAAAGGTAAACGTTGACACTGAGCTTCGTCAAGGTTTCATAAGAGGCGTACAAGGGCACTGGGCAAAAAATGAAAATGATTTTATCCTAGCAGATGTGTTTAATACTGGTATCGCTTCCATGAAAGAAGTGGTTCAACATAAAATTCGTTTATTCGGCTCAAACGGTAAAGCGTAATCTAAATAACTATTATTTAGGGAGTAGCCCTCCCTAAATAATGTTATAAATGTGACATCAAATATACACAAAATTACAAATCTTGATTGAATGTGAAAATCATCACGGTTCGATTGAACCAAACTGATAGGATTCAATTCAAGAAATAATATAACAACTTTATAAAGCAGTTCTCCAATAGATTACCGAAACAGAGATATTTGATTATGCTGTTTCTATAACGCCTGTTTAATAAAGTTTTAATGGTGACTATATGTTTAAAGGTATTGAAAACGCGTTGAATAAGATTAACGCACCTATAGCAAATTTTGCTGCTCAGGTTTCAGGTATCTTATTATTAGTAATGACAGTAATCGTACTACTACAAGTCGGATGCCGTTACATTTTGAATATACCTCTTAGCTGGACCGACGAATCATCTCGTTTTTTGATGATTTATATGACTTACCTTTGCTTACCTATCGTTTATCTACGCGATCAAAACATCGCAATGACATTCGTAACTGACAAGTTTAAGAATCTACGCGTTTATCACGTGTTTATGATGATCGCTCATATTGCGGCACTAATTCTATTCGCAATCTGGATCTACTATGGATACATCTTCTTCCAAACGGGTGGAGTAATGGCAGATAGCTTGCCAATTCCGATGTATGCCATCTACATCATTCCACCTGTGATGTTAGCCATATCAAGCTTAACGGCTCTAGAAAAGCTAGCTGCGTCAGTACACAACTTTATTCATTTCGCTGACCAACGTAAGTTAGCAGAAGTAGCGGAATAGGGACTAATAATTATGATTTCTCCAATTTTTCTTGTCTATTTTATGACATTTCTGATCATTGGTGTGCCTGTTCTGTTTGCTCTAGGTCTATCACCAATCATCACTTTTGTTCAAGACGACCAAATTCTATTTATAAACATGCTTTATCAGAGACTTTACTCTGGTCTAGACAACTTTTTACTGTTAGCTCTGCCATTCTTTATGTTGGCAGGTGAATGCATGTCTAGCGGGGGGATTACTCCTCGTATCATCTCTTTTGCTCAAACTCGCGTTCAACATATGCGTGGTGGACTTGGACATGTTGTTATCATCGCTTCAACACTATTCGGAGCACTTACTGGGTCTGCGGTAGCTGCGACCTCAGCGATTGGTAATATGCTGATCCCAGAGATGACTCGTTACAAGTACGACAAAGCATACGCCGCTGCTCTGACTGCTGCTGCCACTGTACTGGGAACGATTATTCCACCATCCGGTATTATGCTGATCTATGCGTTTGTTATGAACACATCGGTAGCGGCTATGTTCCTATCGGGTATCGTTCCGGGGTTAATTTTCTGCTTAGGCTTAATGCTGGTTAACCGTATTCAGATTCGCAAGTACCCGAATGTTCAGCCGTTTGAACGTGCGACGAAAGAAGAACGCCGTAAGAGTATGAAAATGGCCATTCTACCTTTAATGACACCAGTAATTATTCTTGGTGGTATTTATGGTGGTATTTTCACTCCAACTGAAGCAGCCGCTGTCGCGGTACTGTACGCCATCATACTGTCGGTTTACATTCTTAAAGTTAGTGACATTAAAGCGACTTATGCTCTGTTTTCAAAAGTAGCAGTTAACGCTGCAGCCATTCTAATCATTGTGGCCGCCGCTAGTGGATTTGCATCTGCAATCAGCTTCTCTGGTATTTCTAACAGTGTTGCCGCGTTCTTTAACGGCATAACTGATAACCCATATTTGCTGTTCTTTATCATCAACATCTTCTTGTTCATCGTAGGGATGTTTCTTGATGCAGGTCCTGCCATTCTAATTTTTGCTCCAATCATCGCACCTATCATGATTGCAGCAGGAATCGACCCAGTACACTTTGGTGTCGTAATGGTATGTAACCTTTCTATCGGTCTTGCAACACCACCGATGGGTCTCGTTCTCTTCGTGGCATCTGGCGTTTCAGGTGTACCACTGCAACACATTTCGAAGGCGATTATCCCGTTCCTAGCAATCGAGTTCTTAATCATCTTCTTAATTTCGTTCTTCCCATCATTAGTTATCGGTTTACCGCAACTATTAGGGGTTATGTAACACCGAATTATTCGTGAAACAAAATCTTATTTGAAAAAATAAAACAATAAGTTAAGGAATATAACATGAAAAAAACACTACTTGGATTAGTTACTTCAGCACTGTTCGTATCTGGCGCAGCATACTCAGCAGACTATAAACTAACAGTCCCTCATGTATCTAACCTAGATAGTTACAACCACCAGTCTCTATTAGTATTTAAAAACTATGTTGAGTCTCGTTCTAATGGACAGATTGAAGTTGATATTTATCCATCAGGTCAGCTATGTAGCAACGCGAAAGAGTGTTTAGCAGGTATCCAAGCAGGAATGTTTGATTACTTCCAAACAACAATCGCCGAGCTAGCTAACTACTGGCAACCTGTAGGTGCGTTTGACCTACCTTACATGCTACCAAACGACCGTGTGGCAGAGTGTGTTTATGATAATGAAGCGTTCCTTGGCGACGTTCGTCAAAACGTTCTTAAAAAAGCACCAAACTCTCGTCTAATGATGGTTTCTAACTCAGGTGGTTGGAGAAACATTGCTACAACCAAGAAACAAGTTAAGTCTCCGACTGATGTTGAAGGTCTAAAACTGCGTACTGTTCCAGCTAAAATTCAGCAAGAATTGGTTAAGAACCTTGGTGGTGCACCAACACCTATCGCCTGGCCTGAAGTTTACACAGCCCTTTCTACAGGTGTGGTTGACGGAACTAAGAATGGTATCGTAGATATCGTACAGAACCGCTTCCAAGAGAGCTTAAACTACATGGTGCTTGATGGTCACGCATACATGGGTGGTGCTTGGGTATTTAATGACAAGAAATTCCAATCTTTCCCTGATGAGCTAAAAGCCGTCATCATCGATGCCGTTAATGCTCAAAACCAGTACCTACGTTCTTATCCTAAGCACCGTGAATACACAGCTTACGAAGAGTTTAAGAAAGCTGGCGGCGCGATCTACAACCCAACAAACCAAGAGAAAGAAGCATTCAAAACAGCAGCAGCGCCTGTTCGTGATTACTTCTTAGAAACTTCTGGTGCGGAAGGCGAAAAATGGCTTCAACGTTTTGAAAACGAAATCAATACTTGTAAAGCTAAAATCGACGCTGACTATAAAGTACAGTTTAAATAAGTCTATTATTTAATATTCTAGCCTCTTCTATTGGAGAGGCTAATTAAGATGACAAAAAGGAGAGCAATTATTCTCTCCTTTTATTTCAAATGAAATCTCATTTATTTATTTAAATAATTTCTACAAAGAACATTTAATTAAATTTATTTACATAAATAAATTAGTAATTTTTCCTGACTATTTGGAGCCTAAAAATGGACGTATCCTGCAACGACAGTGCTTTAATCATAAAACATAAAAATAGAATTGTATTCCAGCACTCTAAAGACACTCCCTCTTTATTCTTAGGTGTAGGTGAAGCGAACTACGACATGTACCGTGGTAATTTTGATATTACGGACTATGTGACTGAAAGATTGCCAATGCGCCAATATGATGTTGAGCAAGGTGATAATGCGACAACAGTAACCTTCTATTTTGATGGTGAGCCAAGTATTAAAATGGTGGTTTCAGAAACAGAAGAGACCCGTCTTAAAGCTGAATTTGTTGCTTTAGACGAAAAATATAACCGTTTCTGGATTCGTCTTGCTGCCACAGAAGATGAGAAAGTTTATGGCTGTGGCGAACAGCTCACCTACTTTAATCTGCGAGGCAAAAACTTCCCTCTTTGGTCTTCAGAGCCTGGAGTAGGCAGAAACAAAAACAATTACGTGACATGGCTTGCTGATGTTAAAGATAAAGCAGGCGGCGATTACTACAACACTAACTACCCTCAACCGACGTTTGTTTCCGACAAGAAATACTTCTGTCACCTAGAAACTACCGCCTACGCTGACTTCGATTTCACTAATGCGGATTTCCATGAACTACAGTGTTGGAACATTCCTCAATATCTGCTGCTAGATGCTGAAGAATCATTCCCTGCCTTAGTGAAAAACATTACCGGTGTATTTGGCCGCCAACCAGAAATGCCAGACTGGGTTCATGATGGTGTGATCCTCGGTATTCAGGGTGGTACGGACATTACAGTAAGCAAAATAGACAATGCGAAAGCGGCAGGTGTCGAAGTTGCAGGTGCGTGGTGCCAAGATTGGCAAGGCATTAAGATGACCTCTTTTGGTAAACGCTTGCAGTGGGATTGGCAATGGAACAAAGAGCTATACCCAGAGCTTGATAGTAAGATTCACAAACTGAAAGAAGAAGGTGTGCGCTTCCTTGGTTACATTAACCCTTATGTTTTAGAAGACTTCCCTCTTTATAACGAAGCGGCTAAAAATGGCTATCTTGCCACTAAACAAGACGGCTCGAAGTATGTGGTTGATTTCGGTGAGTTCTACTGCGGCGTGGTTGACTTCACTAACCCTGAAGCCTGTGAGTGGTATAAAGGCGTAATTAAAACGAACATGATCGAATTTGGTCTTGATGGTTGGATGGGTGATTTTGGTGAGTACTTACCAACTGACTGTTCCCTAAGCAACGGGGTTAGTGCTGAAATCGAACACAATAAGTGGCCATATCGTTGGGCAAAAGTTCAGCATGAAGCGATTGAAGAAGCCGGAAAAACGGATGATATCCTGTTCTTTATGCGTGCGGGTGGTACCGGCATTCAAGGCTACTGTCACACATTATGGGGTGGCGATCAGTGCGTTGACTGGTGTATTGAAGATGGCTTGGCGTCTGTTATCCCAGCCGCACTTTCATCCGGTTTAATGGGTAATGGTATTCACCATAGCGACATTGGTGGCTATACCACGCTTCACGGAATGAAACGCAGTAAAGAGCTATTCCAACGTTGGGCTGAAATGGCAGCATTTACACCAATTATGCGTAGCCATGAAGGTAACCGCCCGGGAGACAACCATCAATTTGATAGCGATGCAGAAACCCTTGCTCACCTTGCCCGCATGACCAAGATATTCAAATATCTTAAGCCTTATATCAAGGCGGCTAGCAAGTTGAACGCTCAAGAAGGATTACCTATTCAACGTCCTCTGTTTATGCATTATGAAAATGACACAGAATCGTATGAAATTAAGTTTGAATACCTATTTGGTCGTGACCTATTAGTTGCGCCTGTATACAACCAAGGCGAACAAGAGAAAGAAGTGTATCTTCCCGAAGATGAGTGGGTACATGTATGGACAGGTGAGGTTTATACCGGTGGTTGGATTACCGTCGACGCACCTATAGGCAAACCTGCGGTATTCTATCGTAAGAACGCTGAACAAGCGGAATTCTTAAGCAAAATAGCGGATTTCTAATAACATTATCCATCCTCGTATTTGGCCTCTTTTTACTAAAGAGGCCTTTTTTATCCCTCTCAACTCTCTCTATTTTCTGTTGTATAACTCGCCACAGTCGCGCTGGATAGTCAGCTATTAGCATCTCATTATCTAAATTACTTTTTATATGCTATTAAAAGTTGACCTATTAGCTCTCAATATTGATTTATCAATACAACTTGCGAGCAATAATGATGCTTTTATCCGACAACATCAGTGTAGATAGCAAATTACTCTCTGAATTAATCACCTCTTCCGGCGGAGACGACAGTATATTTAGTATCTCCACAATTCTAGATAATATTGACGCCGTTATTTGTGCCAAAGATCTTCAAGGACGACACTTTATTGCCAATAAGTGTTACCAACACTCTGTTGGTGTAAAAAGAGAAGATGTATTAGGAAAAACCGATCGAGAAATATTTGTTTTTTCCCCTGAGACAGCCGAACATATTCGCCAATTTGATCAACAAGTCATTCGCGAAAAGAAAAAAGTGACCATTGAAGAAGAGGTACCAAACTCAAAAGGTCATTCTCATTATTATCTCACGCAAAAGGCACCGATATTTGACAGCAAAAATAGGGTTATTGGCGTAATGTGTTTAGCGGTCGATATTTCAAAACAAAAACGTTTGGAGCTGAATTTAAAGCAGGCAACAAAAACAAAAAATCTATTTTTAGCCAAAATGAGCCATGAAATCCGTACCCCCATCAGCGCAATTTCGGGTTATCTTGATCTGATAAAACATTCCGATTCATCAAAGCACGACGAGTATCATAGTAATATTGAAGCATCCGTCGATCACCTACTTAACTTAGTCAATGACATTCTTGATATCTCATCCATCGAGGTAAACCAGCTTAAATTGGATCAACATAAGTTTAACCTAGTTAACGTCATTGAAAGCGTGTTATCTAATCAATCTTTTAAAGCCAGCGCGAACAATATTGATCTAATCTCAAAATTTACTATCAATAAAGAAGATCAATTTATTGGTGATGAGACTAGAGTTAAACAGATCATTTTTAATTTGGTCTCTAATGCCATTAAGTTCTCCAGAGATGCCCCGGTTGAAATCCGCGTCTCGTCGCTGACAACACGCACTCCGAATCGACATAAAATAATGATATTAGTCAGAGATCACGGTATCGGGCTCAACACTCATCATAGAAACTCTGTGTTTAAAGTGTTTAAACAACTCAAAAGTTCAGAAAAATACTTTGAAGGGACTGGATTAGGGCTTGCGATAGTAAAGGAAATTGCTCTACTGATGGGAGGAAATGTAAAGTTATTTTCAACACCTAACCGAGGCACTATTGTCGCGGTATCTTTATATTTAGATAAAGTCGAAGAAGAACAAGTTTTCACAGAAAACAGGCCGACATTATTTTCTGACAATAAACGCTATTTACAAAATAAAGTGATCTGTATTGTAGAAGATCAAGCGTTTAATCGAGAGATCTTAAAGTATATGGCACGCTCAGAAGGCGCGAAGGTCATTGCGTTCGCCGATGGTGATGAGCTAATTAAAGCAATAGAACAACAGCAATTTCCCAAATATATCGACTGTTTTTTGCTGGATATCCATATGCCAATACTTTGCGGTCCTGATACCTTAAAAAGACTCAGAACAATCGAAGAGTATAAAGAGACGCCCGCTTACTTTATTACAGCAGATGCAATTAAGAGTAATTTGGAAGGGTACAGGAACAGTGATTACAATCTTAGTGGCATTTTTATTAAGCCAATAGAGAGAAATCAACTAATAAGCTGCTGCTTGAATTAACTCCACACCATTACTTTGAGGTTATACAGGCCTGACATATACTCAAGTGACCTCAAGGTGCTTGTTCAGCGAGAATGTATTGGCTCCTGATCAAGGCACTGATTTGAAGGCATAGTCATTCTACGGCAAGAATCAGTAACACAGAGCAGGAGCCAATAAAACTCGCCCTTTGGGAGCACATCAACACGCCCATTTCTGCGTCAGATAATCTTGAAAGGGAATGCCATTCCTTCAATTATCTTTCTTGAACTGAACTTGTTGATGTTGCTCTGAATCCTGCATCTTGAGGTCACTTGAGTATAATTAGGCCGTATCTATTAAATCTTCCGTTGAGATAATGCAAGCAACTTTCGTGGTCAGCTAGTTTAAGCTCACTTCGACATCCGAGTGTACTTTGCAAGAACAGGCCAATACAAAACCTTGCTCAATATCTTGCTCTGTTAACGTCTCGACACTTGTACGTTCAACTTCACCAACCGTCACTTTGCACTTACACGAGCCACAAATACCACTGCGGCATGCGGCAATGACAGGCACTCCCCCTTTTTCTAGGGCGTCTATAAGCATTGAACCTTTGTCTGCTTCAACATCTGCACCAAAGCTTGGAACCTGTATAGACACTGTTCCGGCCACTTCGGTATCAACCGTTGTTTCGGTGTCAGTAGTAATATCTGGCGTAAAGCTCTCTTCAAAAAAGTTGGCGCTATCAAAATTCAGCTGCTGTAAATAATGACTGATATCTTGCATAAAACCGACAGGCCCACACAGATAAACGGTTCTTTGCGTTATGTCAGGACTCAGCTCTGATAACCATTTCTGATCTAATCTTCCTTGAGGGTACTGAGTGTCAGCACTATTTTTTAGTAGCAGCTTTAGATGAAAATTATCGTATTGCTTGGCCAATAACTCTAACTCATCAAAGTAGATGGTATTGGCTTTATCACGCGCCATATGAACAAAGTCAATGTCGATCTTTTCACCGCTGTTGAGCCAATACTTAACCATGGACATAACAGGCGTTATTCCGCAGCCAGCACTGATCATAGTCACCTTTTCTTGCGGTATGCAGTCAATATTGTTAAAGCTTCCTGCCGGCTTCAACACTGTTACTCTTTCACCCACCTGAAGGTGGTCAAGTATGTAATTTGAGACAAGCCCGCCGTCTACACGCTTAACAGTAAACTGCAAAAAGTGCTCATTAGGTAACGAACTGATTGAATAAGCACGATATTGAACACTATCTGAAAGAGTAACACCTAGCGAAGCAAACTGCCCCGGCTTAAATGAAAAGCTGACATCATTATCAGCGCTGGCCAGTATAAAACTAACGCTATCAGGGGTTTCGTGCCATTTATCTTTGCAGATAAGTTCTATGGTATCTGAGTGTGTCCAAGCTAACATGATTTACATCCTCGAATTCTAAAACAAAAAAACCCGGCAACGCATAAGCAGTGCCGGGAAACCCTTAATACAATTAAGCAGCGAGGATTGTTTTAAGATCGTTTTCTACGGTAGAAATGCTACGCATATCAAACTCTTTTTGCAGAATAGCCAATAGGTTATCTGTTAAGAATGCTGGTGCTGTCGGCCCTGTGTAAATGCCTTTTACACCTAGAGCGAATAGCGTAAGCAAAATTACGATCGCTTTTTGCTCAAACCAAGATAGAACTAAGGTAAGAGGAAGCTCATTAATGTCGCAATCAAACTCTTTTGATAACGCAAGCGCTAATTGAATCGCTGAATACGCATCGTTACATTGGCCAACATCAAGCAAGCGAGGGATACCATTGATATCGCCAAACTGGTTTTTGTTGAATCGGAACTTACCACACGCCAGTGTTAGAATGACACTGTCCTCTGGAGCTTGCGCGGTAAAATCGGTGTAGTAGCTACGTTCTGCTTTATCACCATCACAACCGCCCACAAGGAAGAAATGCTTAATATTGCCTTCTTTCACTTGTTCAACAACCGCTGGGGCTGCAGCCATTAG
Source organism: Vibrio sp. MACH09 (assembly GCF_033238805.1). NCBI lineage: Bacteria > Pseudomonadati > Pseudomonadota > Gammaproteobacteria > Vibrionales > Vibrionaceae > Vibrio > Vibrio sp. MACH09. Next base: position 302,827 of record NZ_BSFZ01000002.1, read on the forward strand.
TGCATTTCGGCCAAAACCAACAGTAATCATCTGTTCAATTTCATCGTGTTGGAAGCCATCTTGTGCCAAAGCGCACTCAATTACTGCGCTGAAATCATCACCTTCGATATGAGCAACACCCGGCCAGCCAACAATACTGCGAGTAAATAGACGTTCAGAATACTGACCCACGTCAGGGCTAAGTAGACAGTTAGATGTCATCACAATAGCGCCCGGGAAGTTAGCAAATTCTTTTTGTTGATTCTGCCAAGCACTTCCGTAGTTACCTACTAGGTGAGGGTATTTTTTCAGTTCAGGATAAGAGTGTGCAGGCAGCATCTCACCATTGGTGTAAACATTGATGCCTTTGCCTTCTGTTTGCTGAAGGATTTTCTCAAGGTCGTGTAAGTCATGACCAGAAACAAGAATGCAGTTGCCTTTCACTGTTTTAACGTTAACTTGAGATGGCTCAGGGTGGCCAAAGGTGTCAGTTTCACCTTTATCCAGCATCTCCATGATTCGATAGTTCATCAAACCAATTTGCATAGAGCATTTTAGTAGCTCTTGCAGATCCGTTGGATCAGTCCCAAGCCACGCCATAATTTGATGGTATTCGCCATACACGACATCATCAGTTTGAGAAAGTACTCGTGCATGCTCCAAGTATGCTGCAGCCCCTTTAAGGCCGTATAGACACAGCAGTCGAAGACCAATAACGTCTTCATGCAAAGTATCATGACCACGGTTTACCGCGGCTTCAGGAGCAAGAGAGATGATCGCTTGAGCATCATTCGGTAGATCAAATTTAGCGGCTGGAGAAAGCTCTGGAAGCTCAAACCCGGAAAGAAGCGCGGCTGCTTTCACTTTTTCAGACAAGCTTTGCTTATAAGCGTCAGATTGTTGAGCAAATTCAATAACACGTTCAGGATCGAAGTTGACATTGGTTAACGTTGAAAAGAATGCTTTTGGTGCCCACTGATCAATTTCATTGTCGATAACACCAACTGCGCGACCGAGATCCGCCCAGTAAGAAACACCTTGAAGAGAATATACTAATATATCTTGCAGATCAGAAACTTCTGCTGTTTTACCACACATACCTTGGGTGTATGAGCAGCCTTTCCCTACAGGGGTTTGAATCGTTTGTTCGCATTGAATACAGAACATAGTTTAAGCTCCAGTTAATTAATTCTTGCTATTGATACTCTGCCAATAGCTTTTCATTTCGGAGCAGATATAGCACACTCCGTGCCAAAACTTATCCTGTTGATTTTTAACAACTTTAATTAAACTGGGCGCTTAAAGTGATGTAAATACCACAACGTCACGTTGTCATATTTACATCAAGCCATTCTATTTACTTTCAATGCCGAGCTTTTTACCCATACGGTAGAGGTTTCCGCGATCCATATGTAAAAACTGCGCGGCTTTTGCCCAAACACCATCTGACTGTTGCAGTGCATGTTGAATCAGGTGCTTCTGAAACACCTCAACCGTTTCTCGCATCGGTTTTGGTGCCTGATGAAAATAATCTCGCTCAGTCGTCGCTTCCATTGACGGTATCGGATGACCCAAATCAGCCGAATGTATAACATGCCCTCCTTGCTGTATCACCTTCAAGCTTACTCGCATTAAAGTATGCTCTAACTCCCTTACATTGCCTGTCCATTCCATTCTCTCCATAACGGCTAAGCAGTCAGGATGAATATATAAATTGGGGATATTAAATTGACTACGAACTTTATCAAGAAGGTAACCCGCTAATACAGGAATGTCCCCCACCCGCTGTCTTAATGGCGGAATATAAATAGGGAATACATTCAATCGATGGAAAAGATCCGCTCTAAAGTGCCCTTGCTCGACTTCATGGTGAAGTTCTCTATTTGTTGCCGCAATAATACGCACATCTACCAAGGCATTTTTATCTGCCCCTACTCTCTGCACTTCGCCCTGCTGAATAACTCTGAGTAACTTAGCTTGCAACAGTAGAGGGAGCTCACCAATTTCATCAAGGAAAATGGTACCACCATCTGCAAGCTCGAACTTTCCGGCACGATTCGATATTGCTCCGGTAAATGCTCCTTTAACATGCCCAAACAACTCACTCTCGGCAATGGACTCGGGCAGCGCAGCGCAGTTTACATAGATCATAGGCTTATCGCTGCGTGTCGATTTCTCATGCAGAGCATGAGCTACCAGTTCTTTACCTGTTCCCGTCTCGCCACTAATGAGGACGGCATAATCTGACGCCGCCACCATGCTAATGCTGTCTTTCAACGACTGCATTTGAGGACTCACCCCCACTAACTGTCCTTGCTTATGCCTTGCCTGCTCTATTAACAGCTGATTAATGGATTTCTGTTGGCGGTTGGACTCTTGTAACGCTTCAAATAGGGTGATATTTCGTAGGGTTGCAGCCGCAAGCGCAGCAAAGGTTTCAATGGTAATCGCATCCACTTTATCAAACGCCCCTACCTCCAACGCATCAAGGGTCAATAGCCCTACGAGTTTGTCTTCGACATACAAGCTACAGCCCATACAGTCATGAACATCTATTTGTTCTCTTGGGGCAATAGACAACAAACCGTCAAATGGATCGGGTAATTCGGAGTTTGCACTAAACCGGATCGGTTTTTTGTTTGATAAGATTTTGCTGAGTCTAGGGTGATCGGCAGGAATAAACTGTCGGCCAAGAACGGAGGTAGACAAACCACTCACCGCCACAGGCACTAATACTCCATTTTTATCTAACACAAATAACGCGCTAGCATCACAAGGAAGCACCTGCTTTACAGAATCAATAAGCTTTTGATAGTGCTGACCTTTAGGAAGGGCTGAACTTAAATCCAATGCTATTTGTAGTAATACTTTCTCTACGGACGCCTTCATTCTTTATCTCAAATACTGAACAGGGCGTTAAGATAACACGATGTTGTCTTTATGACATCACCGCATTATCTCAATAGCGATCAATCTCGCTGATAATTATGCTGTAAACGTCTTTCCCATTGAGTGATAAAGGCCACTGCACCGATAATGATAAACGCGCCTAGCCATAGCCTACCCGGTGGAACCCACCCAAAGACCAACCAGCCGAGCAACACATTTAGAGGCAATTTAGCATGGTCAAAAGGTTGAACAAATGAGGCATCAGCAACTGAATATGCCTTCACAATTCCCCACTGTGCCAACGCTGTCATCGCTCCTGCCACAAATAAGATCACCCAAACTTGGGTTCCAGAAGGGATTGACCAGTCAGGCAACGCCAACAAAATGTTAAATGGGGTAATGAACAGCAGCAGATACACCACCATAGTCGAAGGAGAATCTTGCGACGATAGTTTTTTCACCATTAACGAGTAACAAGCCCAGAAAAAAGCAGCCCCTACTGGCAGCAGAGTTGCCCAGCTAAAATCATCAGCCCACGGCTCTAGTATGATCATGGCACCGGCAAAGCCCGCTAACGTGGCACTCCAACGGGCAACCCCTACCTTCTCCTTAAGGAACAGTCCTGAACCGACGGTGGCAAATAGAGGAGAGGTCATCAATAATGCTATGCCTTGCCAAATTGGTACAGGGTACGCAAGTGCCCACATCCACAGCTGAATGCCGATTACCGATAAGAACACACGAAAAATATGCTGCTCAAGATTACTCGTCGATAATGAACGACGAATACCAAGCGTTTTTAAGTAAGGCAAGATTACGATCAACGCAATGGCGTACTGAATTAAAGCAACAGTGGTAGACGGCAAACCAAAATTGATACTGACGTACTGTGCCAAGCTATTAACAACAGCAAAAGCCAGCCCTGCGGTTAGCATCCAGCTTGCACCCAGCACTGGGGAATGAGAAGACATATTGACCTAAGATAATGTAAATAATTGCTACATAATAATAGAAAATAGCCAGTAGCCAAATAGTTATTATTATGTTTCCAATTGAAACATAATCAGACAATAATCCATAAACCTCAAGGGATCGGCTTAACCCGTTGTTTTTTGTGCTCCCATTTACTTCTCCATAGTGACATTAATCAAACATCAAACTAACGCAGATCATTTACAACAATGTCATCTCATGTCACTTTCACGCGCTATACTAATTCAATAAATTATTACCAGTTCTCTTATCAGTCTCACGGGTCTGTTGATCTTACAAATAGACACGTTGATCAATCTGAACGCGGTTCGAGCATGGCATGAGGTTAAAATTAATGTTCAGCAATAAAAGTACTAAGCTAGTTTTACTATTTTCACTGGTCACTTTTTCATGGTTCAGCAGTGCCAAAGTGGTATCCACTCCTAATACTGCGGTCGTGGTTGGTCTAGGGAGTGATATAGGAAAAAGAGTCTGTTACTACCAAGATAAAAGTTACTCCGTTGGTGCACTCTTAAAGGTCGGCGACTACTACATGATCTGCAAGGCAGAAAATGCTTACGAAACCAATGGAGCATTAAAATGGTTTACTGTTGAGCAACCTGCAGAAAAACAATAATACGGGCTTGATACACCACTAACATAATAATTTCATTCGATATTTATGAAATAGGCACCTATTTTTGTAATTTTCTCTTCATAAATGTAATTTAATTACCATTTTTATTTGACTTGCATCACATAAAGACTCATAATTGTGACCGAAATCTAAAAAACACATTCAAAAGGAATCATTATGAGCTCAATCTTATCATCACAAATCACAACAACTGAAAACCAACAAATCAGCTCTAAGTTAAAAGATACGTTCGCTGAAATCGCTGCTCTAGCAACAATGTTTACCGTTACAGCAACCATCGTTCTATTAATGAGCCTGTCTTGGGTAAACTAATTTACGCGCCAATTTATTATGTAGTTTTACTACATAAATAGTTACCTAACGAACAAAAAAAGACCGCATTTCATCAATAGCAATTACGCTAAATCAAAAACACGGTCTATATGTCAATATCAATGTAGCATTCCCGACCAGGGAACACCCACTCAGCTACATACTATCCAATTGCATCCACATCACGAATCTGAGCCTTAAGGCTTGGAAGCAGTGATGCGCTAGCACTTAGTTTATGCACGCCTAATTGAATCAACATTTGTGACATTTCTGTATCGCCAGCCATTTCTCCACACATGCTTACTGGAATATCGTGCTTACTGGCCGCTACACATGTCATTTCAATGGCTGAAATGACAGCCGATTTTTTATAATCCACCAGCTCGGCAACCGACGTATTTCCGCGATCAGCCGCCATGACATACTGAGTAAGATCATTGGTTCCTATGCTAAAGAAATCTGCCTCTTGTGCTAGCTCATCAGCATTGAGCACCGCTGCGGGCACTTCAATCATGATACCCACTTTTAATGGGCATTCGCTGTCAGGCAAATTCAGCTCTTCTCGACACTGAACAATAAGCTTTTTAACCGCACGTAGTTCAGCAGCTTCAGCAATCATAGGTATCATCAACTGAACATTACTGTGTTGCTTAGCAGCACGTAATACGGCTTTAAGTTGCGGTTTAAACAGGGCTTCATTCGCCAAGCATAATCTCACGCCACGAAGACCGAGAAATGGATTCTCTTCTTCTGCCATTGGATAAGCGGGTAACGGCTTGTCACCGCCCACATCCAAACTACGTATAGTGAGAGGTTTATCGCCTAACGCCGCTGCAATGTCTCGGTAGATTTGGAACTGGTCATCTTCTGTTGGTAATGTTTCTTGCGACTGAAATACAAATTCAGTGCGCAGTAACCCAACACCCTCTGCACCATTTTCTAGCGCCGACTTAACATCTTCTAAGCCACCAATATTGGCATGAACGTCAATTTTCAAACCATCTTTTGTGACTGCTGGTTTAGATGCCTGCTGTTTTTTCTCAGCAATATCGGCCATCCAGATAGTTCGCTCTTCAGTAAGTCGAGAGCGCGTTTCTGCATCAGGAGTTAACCAAAGGTGACCACGTTTGCCATCGAGTATGACGTCTTGTCCACCCGCTGTTAACGCTAATGCGCCTTCTGCTTTTACTATGCACGGAATTCCCATTGCTCTCGCAATAATGGCGCTATGAGAAGTACGCCCACCCGCCTCTAAACAGATACCAGCCACCTTTTGTGGATCTAACTGTGCGGTTTGTGCAGGAGACAGATCGACCGCAACGATAACGCAGTTATCCGTTAATTCTATGCTTTCTGCTTTGGCACCCGCGAATGAATACATGGTCTGTTTCGCCACATCCCATACATCCGCTTCACGTTCGCGCATGTAATCACTATCAGAGCTTGCGTATTCATTAGCAAGTTCAGACATTGCAGAGAGCAGTGATGCTTCCGCAATCGAACCATTTTTAATGTTTAGCAAAATGGAACTACGCAGTTCTGGATCAGAAATCATCATAGAGTGAGCACTAAAAATATCGGCATGCTCTTTACCTAATGTTTTCTCAGCTTCTGCATGTTGTTGCTTCAGAGAAGCTAACACCGCTGCTAACGCATCATCAAAGATAGCGATTTCCTGAGCTTCACCTGAATACTGACGCTCTGGCACTTCAGGCATGGCACTCTCAAGACCCAAGACTTGGCCCATTGCTATACCATCACAAACCGGAATCCCTGCAATTGCGCCATCGACCTGAATAATCTCTTCAGCAGCCTTGTGAGTCGCAATTTCAGCGCTATTAACCACTTCCGCCTCAACAGATTCACCAAAATGTTCATTGGCTAATCGTTCAAACGCTTCTATCGCTCTATCTGCATCCGATCCTGATGCCATGATGCGAATCTGTTCATTCAGTTTCACACTCAGTTTTGCTATAGCATTTAAACTTTTCGCATTGGCTATGCCCGCTGGCGCTTCAAGTTGAATATCAGAATCAAAGCCAGCGAGAGTAGACACAATCGCCGCAGCAGGACGTGCATGCAAGCCATGTGGATTAAGTACCGTCCAGTTGAACTCGACTATCTCTCCGGACATCTCTACAACGTCCACTGTCACTTCGTCTTGATCGCTCTCACCTAAATGCTCACGTTTGGCAGATAGCGAACCCGCCGCTTCTTGCAGTACAGATGCAATATCAAGACCCGCAGATGCCGCGACCGAGGCCGCCATGGTTCCTTCAACAATAGGAGCAGAACACAATGAAATATGCTCTACCATCTCAGGATCAATAAGCTCCAATGCAGTTTCGGTGCTCAATAGCGCTGATCCCATATCCATCATCACCACGACACCGCTGTCATCATAAACTTCTTCAATTGCCATCATAATACGAATGGTATCTGTACCAATCGGATTTTCAGGATCATCAATGCCTCCGGCCGCTGCAATTTTGCAACGACCTTGAGTCATTTGATTTGCTAGCTCAACCACTCCGTTTGCCAGCAATTCGCTGTGTGAAACGACAACGATACCTACCATTATTTATGCCTCATTTACCACATTGTTAAGTGTTTGAATCATTAGTTTTGTTGACGTTGCACCCGGATCAGCGTGGCCAATACTGCGCTCACCAAGATAGCTGGCACGCCCTTTCTTAGCCTGCATTGGAATGGTTTTTTCAACGGCAGATTCAGCCACTAACGCCATGTTAGCCAGCGCAACCTTAACATCTTCACCCGCTGCGGCTGATTGCTTAGCGGTTTCAATAACATCCCACCAAACATCACACATGGTTTTATCACCAGCGACCGCTTTACCGCGACCAACAACACCGTCGACACCCGCTTGAAGAACGTCAACAAACTCTTCTAATGTTAATGCTTCCTTTCCAGCAGATTTTGTTGCGGCACGAATAAACAGAGTGCCGTATAGCGGGCCAGAAGCACCACCGACTTTTGAAAGTAGAGACATGCCTGTGATCTTAAATACGTTAGCAATATCTTTATCGGCAACGGTTGGTAATTTTGCGGCAACTTCAGCAAAACCACGTTCCATATTCAAGCCATGATCGGCATCACCAATAGCGGCATCCAGTTCCGTTAGCATATCTCGGTTATCGATATAAACCTGACTGCAATCCGTTAACCAACGGATGATTTGACTTTTACTGATATCAGACATAATTAGCATCCCCAACGCAGTGATGGCGCATCGACTGGTGCGTCCCATAACTCTAAAGTCTCTTGGTCTGCTTTAAGCAGAGTAATAGAGAAACCTTCCATATTTAACGACGTACAATAGTTACCAACCAATGTACGGGCAACATTGAAACCGGCAGCTTCTAACTCTTTATGCACTTTACGATACGCACCAAACAGTTCTGATTCAGGTGTTCCACCCAGTCCGTTTACCAATACAATAAGATCATCGCCTTTTTCAAAACTTTCTGTTACTTGCTCAGTTTCAATCCAAGCACCTTCTTCTCTGTCCCAAGTTTTCAGTACGCGACTGTAACTATCAGAAGCTAAGATCTCTTCAAGCATTTGTGATGTTGTCGTATCAACATTTTTATATTCACGACGCTCGATACCCGGCTCGCCATGAATACCAACACCAAACTCAATTTCGTTATCAGCCAACTCGAATGATGGCTTACCGTTGGCAGGAACAACACAAGCCGACAATGCGACACCAAACGAACGCGCTCGATTATTTAAACGCGTCGCAAGTGCTTCACAATAGGAGATATCTTTTCCAGCTTCAGCCGCGGCACCTACGATTTTTTCAATGAGGACCGTTGCTGCAACACCACGACGACCTGCGGTATAAAGTGAATCTTTTACTGCAACGTCATCATCAATGACCACAGAGCCCACTTTAATGCCTTCCATATGCAACATTTCAACCGCCATTTCAAAATTTAAAATGTCGCCAGTGTAGTTTTTAATAAAGTACAAAACGCCTTCTTCATTAGGAATAGCTTTGCCACATTCCATCATCTGGTCAGGCGTTGGCGAAGTAAATACAGCACCAGGACAAGCGGCAGTCAGCATGCCCTTACCAACAAAACCGGCATGTAGAGGCTCATGACCGCTACCACCACCAGAAACTAAAGAGACTTTACCTTGGCTTTTATCGTGATAAATAAAATACGGGTCTGTCACTAGTTTCAACTCTGGGTTGGCTAATACCAGCCCTTCTACTTGTTCAGAAACAACGCTTTCTACTTCATTAATTAGTTTTTTCATCACATTCACTTCACTGTTTATAGATAAATTATTGGAGCTAAAATAACAGGCAACCCACCCTCTGTCGTTGCTGCATGTCACTTTTTGTAATATTTCCAACAGTGTAAACGTTTTACTGAGAGAAACATCAAAAATAACACTCACAAAACACCATTAATGCACAAAATGAGTCATCGATCACTGTCGCGATGGAAAATAACTGGTTACATTAAATAAAGAACCCTACGCATCCAATTTCAAAGAGGTCTAAAATGGACAAAATCATTATCTCGCCTAGCAAATATGTTCAAGGCGCTAACGTACTTAAATCTATCGGCGAATATGTAAAACCACTGGGCACCAACGTACTCGCCATCGCAGATAGCTTTGTAACGGAATTAGTTGGTGCGACAGTATCTAAAAGCTGTAATGACTCTGGCGTTGAGTTAAAAATGGCAGAATTTGTCGGAGAGTGTAGCCGTCCAGAAATTGAACGTTTAATGGACATCGCAAAAGCACAAGGTGCTGAAGCCATTGTTGGTATTGGTGGTGGTAAAACCTTAGATACAGCAAAAGCCATTGCCTTTTACAGCAAAATTCCAGTCATCGTGGTACCAACGATTGCTTCTACAGATGCACCGACAAGTGCGCTTTCTGTTATTTACACACCTGAAGGTGAATTCGCAGAGTACCTAATTTATCCAAGCAACCCGAACATGGTTATCATGGATACGCAGATCATTGCAGGTGCACCTACTCGACTACTTGTTGCAGGTATGGGTGATGCGCTATCTACTTATTTTGAAGCTCGTGCAAATGGCATTTCTGGCAAATCGACAATGGCTGGCGGCGCACCAACTCGTTCGGCTCAAGCACTAGCTAAGCTATGTTATGAAACATTAATTGCTGACGGCCTGAAAGCAAAAATCGCTTGCGACCAAAATCTATCAAATACAGCAGTAGAGAACATTATCGAAGCGAATACTTACCTTTCTGGTATCGGTTTTGAAAGTTCAGGTCTAGCAGCGGCTCATGCCATCCACAACGGTTTAACTAAGCTTGAAGAGTGCCACCACTTATACCATGGTGAAAAAGTAGCATTTGGTACACTCACACAGCTTGTTTTAGAAAATGCACCAATGGAAGAGATCAACGAAGTACTCGACTTCTGTCGTTCTGTTGGCCTGCCAACTAACCTGAAAATGATGGGTGTTACGGAAATCAATCGTGATAAATTACTGGAAGTAGCAGAAGCATCATGCGCTGAAGGCGAAACTATTCATAACATGCCATTTGAAGTTACACCAGAGCTAGTGTTAGCCGCCATTCTTACTGCAAACGAACTAGGTTCAATGTAAAAGGTAGTCATTTCATCTTTTCCTTTTTTTGCCGTCACATTTGTGGCGGCTTTTTTATACCCAAATAGCACCAAATTCCAACAGAAATATTGACCCAGAAAATTAATGACAACAATTAAACAGGAAGATAATCGATAAATAGGAACATACTAAATGCGATGAGAATACACCCTGCTCCCCTCTCAATAATATGTACACTCTGCTTTAACGTTTTCTGTACCATTGGCCAGCCAATGACTATCGCAATTAATAAATCCCAAAATAGAACAGCAAAAAACATCCACACACCACAAATAACCTGCTGCGCAAACGTAACGTCACTCCCTAAAATAACCGTCATCAAGCTCATATAAAACAAGGCATTCTTAGGGTTTAATAGCGCCGAACTGATACCAAGCACCAGTTGTCTCATTGCCGAAGGGGCTTCTGTGTTGTCAGCTTCAAGAGCAACACCATGGTTTTTACTTTTCAGTAGCCCTATCCCCAGCCACATAAGATAGGTAGCACCCAATACTTCTACCAGCGAAAAGAGCATAGTGTTATCCCGAATACTGGTCCATCCAACGATAGCAACCGCAATATAAACAGCATTTCCCAGTGCAACACCAAGACAAATATATTGACTTCCGCGCAATTTATGACGAAGAGCGTGCGCCACAATCAGAAAAAAATCCTGCCCCGGACTCAAAAGAGCAGCGAAATGGGCAATAGCTAAAGCGGGAAATGCAGCGGGAAGAAAAGTTGAGAAGAACATAAGACAGCACCTATAGTAAAAATGATGTCAAACTATAGGGTTTTCAGCCTAGCAATTATTGTCGAAAATTGACGCTCCCTGTTGATACTGTCTAGGCGTTGAAGCTGTATAGCTCACAAATGCTCGATGTAGCTGACTCTGATCCGAAAAACCAACTTCAGCAGCAACATCGACAATATTCATTCCACATTTTAACAACGCCTTTGCTTTTTCAACACGATGATTGTTTAAGAACGATTTTGGCGTTATCCCAAACCGACGTTTAAAAGCCCGGATTAACGATTCTGTAGGTCTACCTAGTTGTTGAGAAATAGCATCAAGAGATAGGGAGTAACTAATATCCTCTAGCAATCGTTCTCTCACATTTACCGCCAACAGGTCATCACTTTTTAGCGGATAACTCGGTGAACAATAATGGCTCAATAAATAAAACAGATGATTATCGATCTCAAGAGCAGACTGTTTAGACTCATTCTCTAGCAGTGAGCAAACCGAATCTGTTAAGTCTGAAGTAACGTCACTGCAGGACAAATGTTTATGATCACAGGTAAGTTGAGTCACTTTATAGCCATACAATGCAGAAAGCACATTACAACACCACTCATTATCAACATAAAGCATATAGTAGCTACGGGGAGTCTCTGCTATAGGGTTACAAGCATGAACCATATTCGGTTCAATAATAACGGCATCACCTGCTTGTAAAACGGTTTGACCTGTCGGCAAAGATAAACAAGTCGACCCCGACAACAAGATACCAATAGATAGCTCTGAATGGCTGTGAGCCTTATAACTCTGTAGGCTTGAGCTTGTCGTGCGAATAGTCAAATGCGGGTTAGTTTTACTACTGAAAAATCGTTGATTAATGTTACGAACAGTACCAGTCATTCTATCAAATTCCATTTTGACAACTCATCCATGTTTTATCTTACATAGGTTTTAAGTCTAACCAAAACCCAATCTACTAGCTGTTGCTGTTCAATAGCGATCAGTTTTTCACTCGACTTTATGTAATCTAACGCATCTCGTTTACTTACCAGCTCACCCTTTTCTAAATAGTACAAAATACGGCAAGCACAGTGATAACAAGCTTCGCCGGGGAAGTAGCTAACAAACCAATTTAAGCATTCTTGCATAACATCCAATAGCAAATTCTGATCAATGTTTGGAAAAACAGCAGAGAAAGGTTGCCCAACTAAATTGATGCCATACTTCTCGGCCATCGCAATATCCAACACAAACCAATGGCGAGGATCACTGGTGTAATCAAATGAAACATAATCAGCTATGGTTTTACCCGTATTGAGATTAATTGAATATTGCAGCAGCTCGGGAGAAGAGAGCCCATACTTTGTATAGGTTACAAACTCTAGCTTTGTTGCTGGGCATGGGAAATTATCATGGCGTAATGCTTGCGACACATCGATCTTATTCTGTTCCGTTAACTCTTGAGCAACAACCATTTGAATATCAAGATCGCTCTCGCCTTTTACATAGCAAGACTGGCTAGCTGAACCTAGCAGATACACACCGACAAGATTATCTCCCACAAGCGACTGAAGCTTATGACAAAGCTCGTTGATGTAACGTTCTTCATCATAAGGTAGGTTTAAATTTCGGATACTGGTTAACACTATGACACTTCACCAAAAATTGTTTTGTTTTAAGATAAAACAGTAACATGCAAAGGCTTTATCAACCAATTAAATAGCTTTCCAGCGCAGATGTGGCAAGTGCTAAAGCTTCAACCGTTGAACTTATTCCCCACTGCGTCGAGCTAACCAATTTATGATAACTTCATTTACTTGTTGCGGCTTTTCTTGCTGTATCCAATGCCCACAATCTAAATTAACGACGTCCACATTAGGTACGAACTGCTGTAAGTTTTCAAACTGAGGAATGACATCTTGATCACCGTAGATCATAAGAGAAGGGTGCCGAATAACAGGATCCACATCCGCTAATAAATGCCAGTTTCTATCGAGATTTCGATACCAATTGATACTCGCTGTGAACCCTGTTGATTCAAACGCAGCGACAAAAACAGCCAACTCTTCGTCACTCATAAGAGGTTCACCTATCGGCTTTTCCGCTCTCGCAAGGTTGATCATCTCCATGCCGAGTTCCGGCGCACTAACAGGCTTATTTTTCCTATACAAATTGCGAAGAAACTGACAAGCGTGTTGTTCTAGTACCGCATCAGCTACGCCAAACTGTCGATTGAAATGAACAAAATAGTAGTCATCACCAAGGAATTGCTGCATCAGTTCTATCCAGGGTGTCTCCCCACGCTCTTGGTAGGGCAAGCTTAAATTGATCACCTTATTAACACGGTTAGGATGCAACAAAGCCAATCCCCAAACCACCATCGCGCCCCAATCATGGCCAACAAAAATGGCATCTTTGTATCCATAGTGATCAAGAAGAGCAACAAGGTCTCCTGACAAATGCTTAATATCGTAATCCGTTACTTCTGACGGACAAGATGAGTGACCATAACCTCGCTGGTTTGGAACGATAACATGGTAGCCCGCTTCGACGAGAGCTGGGATTTGATAACGCCATGAAAAAGCGTGCTCTGGCCAGCCATGGCAAAGCACTATCGGTTTACCGATATTCGACAGACCGGCTTCAAACACTTCAAGTGTCACACCATTAACTGAAATTAGGCTAGGTTTTGGAAAATCCGCTAGATCAAACATTATATTTCTCCTGTATATGTTTGGCATTTACTGACATCAACGGATTATTTATATATCGTAATGGTGACAAATATTGGCACCATTGAGGGATAATCTGACAAGATGAATATTCGCTTACGACAAGACGCCATAGTGCGACACCTTCGCCGCAATGGTACTTCCACCATCGCCAACCTCGCGCAAGAGATAGGCGCATCCAGACGAACGATATTACGTGACATTAATTCACTTCGTGATGAGGGCTATGTGATTCATTCCGAACCAGGCAGAGGAGGAGGTTTGCAGCTCGATCCACGCTCTGTACAAACTACGGTTAAACTTTCAGTAGCAGAGGTTTTTGCCCTGCTCATCAGCGTGTCATCCATGTATACCATAGGCAATATTCCATTTTCCGGACTTGCAGATACTGCACTGAGTAAAATAGAAAAAGCTTTACCATCAGACAAACTTCACGACCTACGCCGCCTGTTAAGTTGCTTATATGTGGGAAAGCTTGCAGAACAAGTGAACATAACGGATATGGCAGAGATGGACAGCGCACTATTGCCTTCTTTCGAAGCCGCATTTCTACAACAACAGTATTTGCAATTTCAATACTGTGACGCTAATGGAACGATGACCAGCCGAGTTGTTGAGCCACAAGCGATGCTCATTTTGCCCCCCTTATGGTATTTGGTTGCTTGGGATCCAACACGTGAAGACTTTCGCCATTTTAGAATGGATCGAATTAGCCAACCTGAACTGATTAAAGGGAAAACGTTTTTGCGACGACATGTACCGTTTGAAGACCATGTCTCGCCCGTTCGCAATCTAGTCCGCTGATTTTCATTTGGTTAGACCAATAAAGCTAAACCAAACAAATTCGCTCTGAATCAACATCTATTTGACACTACAACTCAATAAATCATATGCTTGCCAAGTGCTGGCAAAATCCAGCACCGGGATTAGACCCCTGTTTTTATTACACTAGACGCATTGAGCCGCCTTAATATTCTGGCCGTTTAATGTGGTGCTTTGTCACACCCAAATTAAGTTGAACTGGTAAATTTTTAATCAGTTTATTCGAAATTATGGTGGACTAAGCGGGGCAGCTTTATGCTGGCCGCCTCTAGTGTGCGGTAGGTCTAACCCTGTTTAGTTCACCACCCGAAGATTAGACCCTCCGAGTGGTAAATGACTATAACTACACTAGGAGGTCACCATGGTTGATCAATCTGATTCTGACTTTTTCTTGCAAGTAGAAGATTTTATTTTTAATTCTGACACCCCAGAAGCCAATCAAGCACTCACCAATGAGATCCGTTTATTTCTTTTAACCTTGTTAAATCACTATAAACAACAAGAGATGAACGAGAATTAAAAACCATTTAAAAATGTTAGCCAGTTTATCTGGCTGACATTAAAAAACCGCCTCTGGGGCGGTCTCTATAAAACAAATATCTACCAGATTATTCGCCATGATAGCATCACTAATAGAGTGACTATGGTTAAGAATATTGCTGGTTCATATTTTACTAATAATTGTTTCATCATCGTTATTTCTTTCCTAGGATGTTGTTTACTACAGATATTCAACAAATTTCACTTTATGCACGAAAACCTTTTTTGTAAGGCTTAACATCCTTTTAATCCACTCGAATTAGCTTTCGCTATTTCTCATTACCCTACCGAGTACTGACTGATCAAAACTGGTACAACTCTAGCGTGCATAGGGAGATATATCTGACACAGATCACATTATAGTTTTTCCTCGCGACTTTACCAGTCTAAATTTTCAGCAGATATATTCATAAACAACAGGCTTCACGCATCAACTCCCTTGTTGTCACAATAAGTTGTCACAAAATTAATACCATTTATTGCGTTAATTAAACGACAACGCCCTGTCAATTATAGAGAAAAATATTTACCTCCACTCATACTGTAAACAATAAATTACACCAGCAATAATTTATTTTACACTTACACTTGATCACCGAGTATAAATACTACAGAATCCACACTCACCACTAGATATGACTATAAACAACCTGTAGCTCAGCGTAACAAGCTATTAACACACATTTGACTGTAAAAGAATTTATACAATGACTAACTCCAAAGTTTTCGGTAGTACTTTGATCGTTGCTGGTACCACGATAGGTGCAGGCATGCTTGCCTTGCCTCTCGCCTCTGCAGGTATTGGCTTTTTTACTTCTCTTGCCATTATGGCTTTGTTATGGGCATTGATGACCTATACCGCTCTTCTCATGCTGGAACTACACCAACATGCACCAGCAAACGCCACATTACATACGTTAGCTAAACAGTTTCTTGGTGATAAAGGTAAATGGATAGCAAGCTTTTCTATGTTGTTCCTATTTTATGCTCTTTGCGCCGCCTATATTGCAGGTGGAGGATCTCAATTTGGTCAACGCATTACTCAATTAACCGGAGCTGAGATAAGTGGCTCGATGGCGACGGTAATATTCACCGTTATTGTGGCTCTTGTGGTTACTATCGGTACACGTACCGTAGACCATTTAAACAGACTGCTGTTCATCACCAAGTTAATCACAATGGCTGTTGTGCTGTTTTTCCTTGCGCCTAATGTGACTGAGTCTTATCTGTTAAATATGCCTATCCAGCAAGGGCTGATTGTGGCTTCTATCCCGGTTATTTTTACCTCATTCGGCTTTCATGGCAGCATTCCGGCTATCGTGAACTACTTAGATGGCGATACGCGCTCTCTTAAAAAGGCCATCGTTATTGGCTCTGCGATTCCGCTGGTCATATACCTATTTTGGCAAGTGGTTACTTTAGGTGTTGTTAGCCAACAAGAGCTGTCTGAAAATAGCGGATTGAGCAACTTAATTGCGGCACTTGGAGAGAAAGTTCACTTCAGTCAACTCAGTCAAATCATCGGCCTTTTTGCTGATTTAGCATTACTGACCTCATTTTTAGGAGTGAGCTTAGGGTTATTTGAGTTCCTTGGTGACACACTTAATAAAGGTAACGGTAAAAACAGCCGCATACTTTCTGCTGTTGTTACTTTCTTCCCTCCAATGTGTTTTGCGCTATTTTATCCGCAAGGTTTCATTATGGCGCTGGGCTATGCTGCCATCGCATTGGCAATATTAGCGATATTTTTACCTGTTGCCATGATCAAGAAATCTCGTTCTGATGCATTTAAAACAGAGCAGGTTGATGACCTTTATCAAGTTAAAGGTGGCCAGTTAACATTGGCCGTAGTCGCAGGTTGTGGTGTATTAATTGTCTGTGCGCAATTTATGATTACGTTCGGCTACCTCCCCTCTCTAGGCTAGTTTCATAAAGAGTGACTGTTAGCCAGTAAAGCATATCAAAAATGCCACTAAACCTTTGTTTAGTGGCATTTTTACAATACACGATGTTTACTAGATACCATGCTTAAAATATACAAAGCCTACAACACACGATTATCCCCACCGCTGTAGGCAATAATCTGGCTTATTTCACTTAAACTGCGTTGTGATTCTTGCTGCCATTTAAGAAACGCCGTGTTGGCAGCTTTTAACGCTCTTTTGCTTCCTCGCCCTGAATCAATAATGTCGTAGTTTCGAAGATAGGACTCAACATCCGAAGAAAGAATAAAGGTATCAACGCCAAGCTGTCGTAATGCGTAAGGCCCCGTGTTACCACCCAAGCGTTTTCCATTCTTCTTTAGGTATTCCCATAAGCCAATCACGTCGTCAGCCGGCCACTGAGCAACCATATGACCAAATGAACCATGCTCAATAGAGGCAGAGTGAATCATATGCGCGTTATCGGCAATCGACATCACCTTAGTTAAATGCCGAATAATGGCTTTGTCTTGTGCTTTTGCTTCCCACTGCTCTTGAGAAAGCATCAATAAAGGTTCTACTCTAAATTGAAAAAACAACTCTTCAAAATTTGGCCACTTTTTACGCACCACATCCCAAGAGATTCCGCATTGAAAAACCTTCATCGAGAATGCAGATAACCATCGGTCATTACTGATTGCGGCGACATCAGCAGCAGATAACGGCTGGCTAACCAACTCCTCAAGACGAACTTCACCACCTTTTCGTTCCGCTGCTCTGGCATAAATAGCGTCAAATTTTTCCATCATGTTCTGTTTTTTCCTCAGTATTAATCGGTTAACTCTGCGGTTTTTGTCATTAAGCTCAACCATCTTAAACTAATAGGGCGCGACTTTTAACAAGTCACGCCCTATTCATTGACTCACTAAAACTAATCTACCGATGCTTTACATACCTCTTTTTGTATCGCTGCTGGGGCTGGCTCATAATGACTTAATGTCATGCTGAAGCTACCTTCACCTCCTGTTAATGCTCGCAATCGACGAGAGTAGTCTTGTAACTCATTAATTGGAGACTTCGCTTTTAATAAAGCAAAGCTATTGGGTTGAGTCTCTGTACCTTCGATTAACCCTCTGTTAGCAGATAAATCACCGGATACATCACCCACCGATTGAATAGGAATATGAAGGTTTATCTGCACTATCGGTTCTAACACGATTGGGTCGGCATTATTAACCGCATCTAGGAAAGCTTTTTTGCCCGCAATAACAAACGCGATTTCCTTAGAATCAACAGAGTGGAACTTGCCATCGTAAACCGTTACTTCGATATCACGCAGCGGGTTTCCAGAAATAGCGCCTTCGTCTAATGCTTGACGAATACCTTTTTCAACTGCTGGAATTAACGCTGTAGGGATAGCGCCGCCCACCACTTTATTCACAAACTTGAAACCAGTTCCTCGTTCTAGAGGCTGTACTCTTAGCTGTACTTCACCAAACTGACCGGCTCCGCCACTCTGTTTCTTATGACGATAACGCCCCTCTGCTGGTTGAGTAATGGTTTCGTAATACTCGACACTAGGTTGTGACGTTTCGACCACTAGCTTGTAGATCGACTCCATTTTCTCTAGTGCCATTTTTAAATGAAACTCTCCTTGGCCACTTAGTAGGGTCTCATTAGTACGAGTTCTATGTTCAATACGCAATGAAGGGTCTTCGGCCACAATACGGTGCAGCACCTCAGACAGTTTTTGTTCATCCCCTCTTTTAATTGGCTTCACCACCTGACTGTACATAGACTCGGCAAAAGAGAGCGTTCTCATTTTTACATCGTCTTCATCATGAGAATCATGAATAACAGAGTCAAAGAACAGGTCATCCACTTTAGCCAGTACGCATAGATCACCCGCAATCGCTCGGTTAATTTCAATACGTTTTTTCCCTTGTAGCTGATACAGATGTCCCACTTTAAAGGCTTTATTACTCTCACCGACATACAGTTGGCTGCCAGCATTGATCTCGCCTTGGAACACTCTGATGTACGCCAATTTACCCATGTATGGGTCAATACTAACTTTGTATACGTGCGCGACGGTATGTTCCAAGGTATCACAATCTACTGGAATCAATTTGCCCTGTTTTTCCAGCAATGGAGGGTTCCCCTCATAGGGCATAGGCATAATTTCTGCCAAGGTTTTTAGCAGCAGTGGGATACCGGCTCCCGTCTCGGATGAGACAAAACAGATAGGGACAATATGCTCGGTCCGGAGTGCTTCTTCAAAGGGATCATGAAGTTGGTTTGGCGTCAGTTCCGAACCTTGTTCCAGATAAATCTCCATTAACTGTTCATCGACTTCAATCACTTGATCAACTAAAGCTTCATGCGCGCTACTCACATCATTAAACAGTGTCTGTTGGTCATATTCTGGGGTAAAAAAACAATCAATCACTGAGTCACCATCCTGAGCAGGAAGGTTTATTGGTAAGCAAGCATCTCCAAAATGCTCGTTAATCACCGACATCATTTCAATTATTTTCTTAGGGTTTAAGTCGATCTTATTTACCACAATCATCTGGCATTTCTTCTGCTGTTTGGCAAAGGAAAACAGACGATCTGACACTTGGCTGATTGGGGTATTCGCATCCACCACTAATGCCGTTGCTTCTACCGCGGGAAAAATGCTCATCGTCCGTCCAAGCAGTTCCGTTTGTCCCGGAGTATCAATAAGGTTCATGCGGTGTTTATTCCAGCTAAGCGCAACTGGAGTCGCTTCGATACTGTGATGATAATGAATGGATTGCTCATCAAAATCGGTAACAGTGTCTCCTTTATCAACACTGCCAAGATGAGATGTTGTTTTTGATTCAAACAGTAAACGTTCAATAAGACTGGTTTTGCCGGTACCACTTTGACCAATGAAGGCAATATTGCGGATTTTATTTGGCATATAAGGCTCCTAAAAATTACTGGAAATGATGGTTCAAATTCAAAACATCTTCAGAGTAGGCGGACTTAACCGCCTACTCGTCTTCCACGTCATTTTTCGGATAGATATATGCAAAGTTACTCCATCAACTTTTAATAACGAATACAGATTGCACCTAAATGCACATAAATAATGTGATTTATTTCATAGCTGTAGCATTCCTGTAAACAGAACATTAAAAACTGGATATGGATTACAAAAATAACAGCAAAAATAAACCGCAATGCCCATCCGATGAAGCAACATTTAAGTTACTCAATAACAAAACTTGTTGGTAAAAGCGTGTCGTTATGGTGTAGTGTTGAACTCAGAAAAAATCAATCAAGGAGATGCAGTTATGATCAATCTAGCCGTTATTGGTACAAATTGGATTACAGAAAAGTTTGTTGAAGCCGCCGTCGGCACAGGAGAATTCCAATTAAGCGCCATTTTTTCACGCTCGATTGACTCAGCAGAAAACTTTGCTACCCCACTGCAGACCATCAATTGTCACTATTATGATGACTTACAAGCGATGGCCCAAGATGAGCATATCGATGCGGTTTATATTGCCTCTCCAAATAGTCTTCACTGTGAACAAGCATGTTTAATGATGACTCATGGCAAAAATGTTATTTGTGAAAAGCCTATTTCATCCAACTACGCTGAAGCACAAAAAATGTACGCTTTGGCAGAAGAAAAAGGTGTCATTCTCTTTGAAGCATTCAAAACTGAGTTTTTACCTAACTTTGAAGAATTAAAGCGCAATTTAGGCAGCGTCGGCAAGTTAAACTGTGTCAGTCTAAGTTATTGTCAATACTCCTCTCGCTATCAAAAATACCTCAATGGCGAAAATCCAAATACCTTTAATCCTGCCTTCTCCAATGGCTCAGTGATGGATATTGGATATTACTGTATTGCATTTGCTGTCTCTCTTTTCGGTAAACCTGATCACGTACAAGCCAGTGCTAAGTTATTACCGTCCGGGGTTGATGCGTACGGATTCGCTACTCTAACGTATCCAAATTTTATTGTTTCCATTCAGCACTCCAAGGTCTCTGACGGATACGTACCTAGCGAAATCCAAGGTGAGAGCGGCGTGATTCTGTTGGATCATTTTTCCGAATGCAGTGGCTTCACTGTAAAACTAAGAAATGGTAAAGCCAAATCTATTAACCTTACTCAAGATGAAAACTCCATGAGTTATGAAGCAGTGGCGTTTGCAAAACAGATTGAAGAGGGTGAAATGAACCAAGCTTATGTTCAGCGTTCACTAGAAGTGTCTGAGGTCATTACTGAGATCAGGAAACAGACTGGGGTAGTTTTCCCTGCCGATGACATGCAAAACAATTAATATGCCTTTGCTCTAGCAAAGAGCGGTCATTCGGTACATCTCGTACCGTTACAATACTACGCCACTGCGTTTAACAGAGTTCCTTTATCGTAGTGGCGAGTTTGAGTAAGTTCATTTTGATTGAGCTGATAAGTCACCATCTTTGACGGTGCTTTCTTCGGGTTCGCTAAGTAGACAACGACACCTTGTGGTTCGCTCTTAGTTGTATTGGTCAGCGCTGATTTTTCAGCAACTTCATTAATCAACTGTTTGCCCGACTGAATAGACAATACTGGTAGCCCTGTTGCACTCACTCGGTATTTTGTATTTATTGACATCATTGATTACCTACTTAACTCGTAACGGGGTAATCAATGTACAATAATCAGCTATTCGCTCTGTTCAGCGCTTGTCATCGTCGGTTAAAAATTTGTCAGAAGATTCTAGCAAATGTCAGATTTTGACTAGATCATCATAAGCCTTTTTTATACTGATTCTTCACGGTCGGCGCGACACTCTTCGCTATTCCAGCGACCGCATCAGGATCGCCTCCACTGGCTAAAATAAATTGTTCCACCAGCTGCTGCTCTGTTAAGTTGCGTTGGGTCATGGTGTCAATTTGGCGAAGATCCAGTAGATAGTCGCTATAAAGCGTCGACAGATCATTTATCACATCCATGTTCATATAGTGGTACTCACCATACAAACTGTTGTAATGACCTTTTTGCTTATCCACTATATACGGGTTGTCTTGCAAATTAATAATAGACGTGTGCTTTTGGCATCGTGGCAAACAGCCCTTATTGATGCGCATTTTCTTACACCCCATACTTTGCTGAAATAAGCACTGACGGCTAGTAAGTAATGTAATTGGGTGATAGATACTGTGCAGTAACTTGAAACCCTCTGGGCGCACAATTTTCCGCATCTGGAGCTTGCTTAACTCATTAGAAATAAACGCACCTGAGCAGTTGAACTCTTCGATTAAGCACTGAATAGCAAACGAGTTAGTAATGTTCATTTGCGGCCCAGCAATCCATTTTATACCTTGCTGTTTGGCGATGTAACCAATGCCACTATTGTTCGCCACTAACCACTCAGGTTTAACTTGCTCTATAAACGACAGTGCGGTGTCGTACTCTTTGTCTATCAATATTGATGGGAACCAAGGGATCAAAAATGAGTGCTGCTGAAAGAGTGCCACCACTTCGTCTAACGTTTTTTCCATTGAACTTGGCAACTCATAATAGACCGCGGTTTTGCCATCGCTATGCTGAGAGATCTGCTCTGGTGATGATATCAGCACGGTAATGTTGCTCGGTTCATTTCGCGGTGAATGCTCTGCCAATGCAGGAGCATCTATCACGCCACCTGATTTTAAGCTGGTCACCGCCTGACTCATTGGTTCAGGGAGTAAGTGCTTGGTTTTAGACTCGACATTGCGAATAATGGCGGTTTTCTTATCGTAGAGTTGCTGCTTAACTTGCTGCTGGCTCTCTGGTGTTGAGCAGGCATACACTTTGCTAAAATGTTTGGCTGAATAGTCTCTTGGGTTATCAATAAACATATTCTGATGGATATCCGCTTTTAGATAACCATTGGAAAAATCCCGATTAAACACCGTATACAGCTCACTCATATCGGTAAGCATTTCATCGCCATTGCAGTAAGCATCGATCTGTTTTCGCCAATTATCCACGACCGTATACACATAGTGGGACTTCTTAATTCTGCCTTCCACTTTCAATGAATAGACGCCTGCGTCAGCCAGTGCTTCCAGATCCCCAAACGCGGAGTTGTCTTTCATATTAAGCGGAAAATCACTACCCGCTTCCGTGGTTTGGTATTGATCTCGGCAAGGTTGACTGCAACGTCCGCGGTTACCTGACGCACCATTACGCACAGAGCTTATATAGCATAATCCAGAGAAACCAATACAGTATGAACCGTGAACAAAGACTTCCATCAGAACATCATGCTTTAAGCCAAACTGAGCCAAGCGTTTAATTTCATTAATATTAAGTTCGCGAGACAAGTTTACCCGGCTAACACCAAGCTGGTTAAGCAGTAGAATCTGCCCTTCATTGTGGGTATTAAGCTGAGTTGAAGCATGAACATCCAATTGTGGAAAATGATGTTTCAGGATATAAGCAAGGCCGAAATCCTGAACAATAACACCATCTATTTTGGTATTCACCAGCTCTCGCAATAAGCGAGTAACCGCAGGTATTTCATTTTCTAAAATGATCACATTTAAAGTGACAAATATTTTACAGCCGTGCTGATGAGCAACCTCGACAACATCATTCAGGTTGTCGAAAGTTAGGTTCTCTGCACGGTTACGAGCATTAAATCTATCCAACCCACAATAGATAGCATCTGCACCCGCAACAATAGCGGCTTTTATTGACTCAATGTCACCACCTGGGGCTAACAACTCAAATTGGCTTTTATCCACGACTATCTCAATATTTGTCTAATTCATTTTCAGGCGCGTATTCTACTGCTTACTAGCACGTTTTTCTCGCTAATTTTTCTTTTTACTGACAGATAAAAAGCAATTTTGTACAAAACATGTTTTTAATATTCATTATATACTCAAGTGACCTAGTGGAAATTGAATCAATAAGCGAAATGGCGAAAGATGACCGAAAAGAAAAACAGCATCGAACAAGCTAAATTCCATGTCGCGCAAGAGCTCGGAGGATTAGAGATCCTCGATGCAAAATATGATAAGCAGAATTTTTCACGTCACAGCCATGAAGGCTATACCATTGGGGTGATAGAACAAGGAGCTCAACGTTTCTATCGAACTGGCGGCCACCACATCGCTCCAAAAGACACCATTATTTTGGTTAATGCCGACCAAGTTCACAGTGGCCACTCTGCACACGAAGGGGGTTGGCAATACAAAGCCATGTATCCGTTGCCAGAACAGTTCGAAAACATTACCAATGAGCTTGGCTTGCCCAACTATGGCGCTCCCTACTTTATGCAGCCCGTGGTTAATGACCCTGAACTGGCAGGTCAATTACGGCTGGTGTTCAATACTCTAGAGCACTCCACCAACCCACTGTTAAGAGAGACGTTGGTGTATGGCACCTTAGTAAAACTGATAGCCAAACATGGTAAATCTCACCTTTCTCAAACCAGCATAGCAACGCCACAAAAGCAGCTAAGTTTAGTTAAAGAGTTCTTAGATGACTTTCCTCAAGCGGATGTCTCATTGGAAGACTTAGCGAAGTTATCCGGGATCAGCCCATATCATATGGTTCGCTCCTTTCAAAAAGCCTATGGCTTACCACCGCACGCATACCAAATTCAAGCGCGATTACGCTTGGCAAGGACGCTGTTAAAGCAAGGACACTCGATTTCCGATGCAGCACAACAAAGCGGCTTTCACGATCAGAGTCATTTTCATCGTCATTTCAAACGTGCCATGGGTTACACCCCCGGCCAATATTTAAAGATGCGTTAACCACCTACCCCATTCATCTCGCCTTGATAAAAACAGGGCGCAACCTCGTACAATATACGCGTTACATCTCCCTTTATACTCAAACTGACCTCAATATCCAGATGACAACAGGAGAGAATGTGACTACTGAATCTATCGATTGCAGCCAATTGCAGCACAAGCAGCAACTCATAAAAGGAGCCATGGCGGTTCTTCCACTCTGCATCGCCGTGCTCCCTTGGGGGGTACTTGCGGGTTCATTTGCCATTGAAGCGGGCCTATCCATTATGGAGGCGCAAGCAATGTCAGCCATATTATTTGCCGGGTCTGCTCAACTGGTGGCGATTGGAATGTTTAAAGCGGGTGTCGGCTTAGGCACATTGCTGCTTACCACTTTTTTCATCACCTCACGACACCTGTTATACAGTGTGACTCTGCGAGAGAAAATCAGCCCTCTTCCTTTTCGCTGGCGATTTATTCTGGGATATTGGTTAACCGATGAGCTCTTTGCTGTTTGTGCAAACCAATCCAATAGTGAGTTTAATCGCTGGTTTGCTCTGGGTGCTGGGGGAGCGTTCTACCTTATTTGGAACTTGGCGACGTTTGCAGGCATTGTGGCGGGAAGTTACCTCCCTTCCCTAACGGAATTAGGGCTGGATTTCGCGGTTGCCGCAACATTTATTGCCTTAGTGGTACCATCCATGACGAACAAGCCGATCGTCGCATCGGTTGTGGTCTCTCTTACCGCCTCTGTAGTCACAAGTGCCTATCAAATTGAAGGATCATTAATGATTGCTTCCATTCTGGGTATGTTTGCCGGTTATTTCTGTGAAATAGCCAATACCAAGTCGGAGGGAGTATCATGATCTTGCTGTCAATTTTAGCCATGACTTTAATCGTTTTTCTTAGCCGCTACCTATTTTTGGAACCCGCAATACCCTTGAGATTGAACACCACAGCTCAACGAATACTCCGATATTCAAGTCCTGCGGTTTTGACCGCCATTTGGGCTCCGATTGTTTTTCTACCAGAAGGTCAGCTAAATACAGGTATTAACAACCCCTATTTCATCGCTGCGCTACTCGCGGCTCTGTTGGCGTGGAAAAGCAAAAATATCCTGATTACCGCAACCATTAGTATGGCGGCATTTCTTTTACTGAAGCTGGTTATATGATCATAAGGCAGAAAAAAAGCAAGCCGCCAGTAACGAGTACTAATGCGGCTTATTGCTCAGTGAGCGCCATTCTCTTTATTATCACGAGAGAGGCAAAAACGTATGTTTGAATCAACGGTTAGGCAAAGGTAAATACCGAGACAACAACCGTGATAGACAACAGACAAATACGCTCAATAAATCCGATAGAGCGATGTTCAATCATTTCAGGTTTCATATTAACTTCCTATAGAATTACAATGTATATACATTGTAATTCTATAGGAGATGCATGTCTAGCAAAAAATGTATAAAAATCAGGTCATAAATAACCAGACACCTACGCCCATCATTAACGTTCCAGAAATACGATTCATAAATCGAACATTTTTCGAATGACCAAGCACGCGTTTAAGGCCTTTACCTCCAGTGGCATATAAGGTCATACAAAGAAACTCCGAAAGCATAATAATAGAAACCAGAAGTATCAGTTGCATTGTTAACGGCTTGGTATGATCAATAAAAGGAGGAAGTAAGGAGATCATAAATGCCCACCCTTTTGGGTTAGCGATGGCAGTAATAAATCCCTGCGCCACCAAATCCCAGTTTTTCCCCACTTCAACATCAGCGTTATCACTACTGATCGCAAGTTTCCCTCTGGAGCGCCACATCTGCACCCCTAAATAAAACAGGTAACCCGCCCCAATGGTTTTAAAACCAACAAACAACCATGGGTAGTTCAACATTACCGTTGCAATACCAACCACTGCAGAAATTGCCACCAAAGCGACACCGACCACCTCGCCCGCCATCATCCACAAGGTTCGTTTGTAACCAATACTCATACCCATAGAAAGCGCCAGTGTCATACACATTCCCGGTGTAATCGAAACAAAGAAAAAAGTAGGGATAAATACGCTTAACAGAGCGAGGTTCATTGAGATTCAGTCCTTTAAAACGAGATTAGAAAACCGACTATAAATCGCACATATCACTATATGAAGTCAAGATATGTGTGCGCTATATCATATTTATTTCAGTGATGACGTATTCAACAATTATCAATGTTCCTCTTTACTGATAATTGATGACGACTCCTACACTTTTTTCCACCGCTATTTGGGATGTCGAATAGTAATGACTACGCTTAAATATATAAATAATAAAAATAGTTCTGGTGGTGCATATGCAATTGTTTTCCTTCTCCTCAACTCTATTTCTTCATCGTATCGCTATTATTCTTGTCTGTTTGCTCCCCCTACCAGTAATGGCTGAAACCGGCTCATCTGAAATGAATTATTTGCCAATGACCGTAGGATTATTAGGTGGTCTAGCGCTCTTTCTTTATGGTATGGAAAAGATGTCAAACGCTTTAAAGCGAGCGGCAGGCGATAGAATGAAGACTTTGCTGGCAAAACTGACCTCCAATCGATTTGCAGGGGTTTTAACAGGGACAGGCATTACCGCAGTCATTCAATCGTCATCGGTAACCACCGTACTTTTGGTTGGTTTTATTTCAGCAGGCTTAATGACACTCACTCAGGCCGTTGGCGTCATCATGGGTGCCAATATCGGCACCACGGTTACCGCACAAATAATTGCATTTAAAGTAACTAAAGCTGCATTAGCAATGGTTGCTATTGGCTTTATGATTCACTTCACCTCAAAGAGCGAAACCAATAAACATTACGGCAATATGCTATTCGGTTTAGGGCTCATCTTTCTGGGCATGAACCTGATGAGTGAAGCCATGTCTCCACTGCGCAGTTATCAGCCATTTATCGATGCAATGGCGCATATGGATAATATTTTCTTAGCTATCCTACTTGCGGCAGCATTTACTGCACTGGTGCAATCTTCATCGGCCACAACGGGTATTGTTATTGTCCTCGCAGGGCAAGGGTTTATTTCGTTGGAAACAGGGATTGCTTTAGCAATGGGTGCCAATATTGGAACCTGCGTGACCGCTTTGCTAGCAGCCATAGGCAAAACCCGAGAAGCCATGCAAACTGCGGCGGTTCATATTCTGTTTAATGTATTAGGCGTAGTGATCTGGCTGCCTTTGATTGGGATACTCAGCCAGATTAGTGTCGGTATATCACCGAGTCATGAACATTTAGTTGGCGTCGACCGCCTAGCGGCAGAACTCCCTCGCCAAATAGCCAATGCCAATACACTATTTAATATTGCCAATACCATTATCATGGTGCCATTTGCCGGCACCTTCGTCTGGTTTGTTCGCAAAATTTTACCCCATCAACCAAAAACGACAGCCAAATCCAGTAGCAAGAAAATCAAACCAAAATATTTGGGAAATGCTTTTCTCGCCACGCCCGATATTGCGCTAGAACAAGCTCAATTAGAAATCGCTCGGGTGGGACGAAGGGTGTGTAATATGATGAATATGTTGCCGCCGTTCGCCTATAAAGTTGGTAATGAAGCAGAAAAGCAGGCAATACGTGAACAACTTAATAAAATTGAGTCCATCGAAGACGAAGTAGATCGACTTCATGGCCATATATTGTCCTATCTAGGCCGATTGCGAATGGAGCCTTTATCAGATCAACAAAGCAGTCACCAAATCAAGCTGATCAGTATCACTGATCAGTTAGAAAGTGTCGCGGATTTAGTGGTGGATGTGATGGTGCCTTTGGCTTACAAAGCCCTAAACGACAATGTCGTTATTAGCTCCAAAATGCGAGCGACTCTTGACGCCACACAAGATAAAGTGAATCAATCTATGTTGGACTGCGTTAATGCGACCCGTCGGGGTGATGACGCTTTAGCTAAACAGGTATTAAACGCCAAGAGGGAACTCAATTCTCTACTTGAGACGGTTTTGGAACATCAGGCAGAACGACTGGTGGATCCTGACCCAAACAGACTACAACTGTTCCGCTACGAAATGGAGTGGGTCGACTCTCTTAAAAGCATATACACACTCAGTAAACGTATCGCGAAATTACAATTGAGAAAACAGTCTGTTATACCAAAAACAAAGAGCTGACTCTCTCACTTGCTGATGTGATTAAACACTGTATTAACAAATACTGGCCTTAATTGAGTTAACCTGGATTCAACCTGTTGGTTTCCAAATCATGACGCAACCTGATCGTACAAGTAGCGTCACCTCACTATATCCATGCGTGCCAGTAACATTTTAGGCCGATAAGTTTCTTCACCTGTTAACGGCAAAAACAGCTTGTAGCGAACAGCATAGAGACGGTGTTCGTTTCACCCTGCCCATTTAGTTTCATTCAGCCAACTGCTGAATGTTCTTAAGCCAGGATGAATGCTCCTTACAGCTTTTGCATAAATTGGATCAGGTTACCTTCGGGGTCCTGAATAAAGATAAACGACAACCCAAGTTCTTCATTGGCAAATTCCCAAGTTAATGGGATATTGCGCGCCACCAAGGTTTCCCGCACCTCAGCAATGTCATTGGTAATCAATGAAAATTGGGTGAAGCCTTGAAAACGAGTGTGGGCCGGTGGGATATCTTTCTTCGGTCCGGCAACCGATTCTGCATCTTTGATGAGCTCAACGTGATAACCATTCAGTTCAAGCAGTACCAATGAAGTACCAAATTCCGGGTAATGTTTTTCCTTTACCAAGGTGAAATCAAGCTTGTCACAGTACCAGCGAATCAATCCCTTAAAATCCTCAACCGATAACGTCACGGCATAAGGTTTGAGCGTTTTAAATGGCGATGAAGTTGACATAGTTTTCTCCGACTTAATTATGATTCTTATGTTTTAGTGATACCTGCCATATAGGCAGAAAAGGCGAGCTAGTCGCTCGCCTTGGATAGATAAGTAGGGTTATTCTGATGCTACCAACAGATGCTTAACTTCCGGATCAACAATCGGGTAATCCGTCAAGCCTTTGCCTGCACCGCCGTAGTAGGTTGAGCGGTCATTCACATTAAGAGGCAAGCCTTCTTTAAAACGGTACACTAGGTCAGGGTTAGAGATGTAGTATTCACCAAAGGCAACCAGATCGGCATAACCGAGATCCAGCATATCCTGTGCTGTCTCTTTGGTGTGACGGCCAGCAACAATAATAGGGTTCTTCCAGATTTCACGAACCTGACTGCGGAATGAAGACGGAACCGGACGCCATGTCGCAACGTTCTCAGAGAAATGCACATACGCGAGTTTCAGGTGCGCTAGCGCTTTAATCGCTTTTAGCGCCAGTGATGGCATCTCCGGATCCACATCCGGATCATCGATTACCAGATAAGGAGACAAACGGAAGCCTACTTTCTCAGCACCGATAGCATCAGAAACTGCAGAAACCGTCTCTACTAGAAAACGTACACGGTTTTCCTGACTGCCACCGTATTCATCATTACGCTGGTTAGCACTTTGCAACATAAACTGCTCAAACAGGTAGGTGTTTGCAGAGTGGATTTCAACGCCGTCAAAACCCGCTTCCATCGCATTTTTTGCCGCCTGAACAAAATCCCCCTGAGTTTGGACAATATCTTCTTTGGTCATCGCACGCGGCACTTCCTGATCAACGAACCCGTAACCACCTTCAGGTAGAGGGCCAAAGCCTTTGTTGATACCTTTTACAGCAGAAGGCGCAACGGGTTGCTCACCACCGGTAATACTAGGATGAGTGACACGACCAACGTGCCATAGCTGAATGAAGATTTTACCGCCCTCGGCATGTACTGCATCAGTCACCTTCTTCCAGCCGTCAATTTGCTCTTGGTTGTAAATCCCCGGAGTAAAAGAATAACCACGACCTACGGTAGATACAGGCGCACCTTCTGTAATAATGAGGCCCGCTGTGGCACGCTGCTCATAATATTTAACGATATGTTCATTCAGAGAACCATCCAGACCTGCGCGGGAACGGGTCATCGGAGCCATAGCCATACGGTTAGTAAGCTCGGTATCACCTAATTTGAAGTTAGAGAAAAGCATCACGCCTCCTAATATGTATAAAGTACACTCAGATTAGAAGACTTAACCAATTACTTAAATACCCACAAGGTGAATTTACTATGTACTTTTTCCACATTAATGGGCGTATTTCAATCTTGCATTATGGATTTAACGAGTCAAAACGTGCTTTAAGCTTGTCAACAAATAGGCGCGCACCAAAGCTGAGATCTCTGTTTGGATAAACAGCATAAATTGAACCCTCAGCCGGAAATCTTACTTCCGAGAAGAGCTGTATCAGCTCGCCGCTCGCCAGCTCCCGACTCAAGTTATGATCTGCTACCATGGTGTAATACATCCCTGCTTTAGAACTTTGTACCAGAGACTCAGGGGAACTGGATTTATAGGCAGGGTTCATATTAACCACTCGAATTTTATCTTCAGCATCGTAGTAACGAATTTTATCTCTGATGACCCCAAGCCTCGCATAACAAGCAGCAGGCAACGTGCTAAGTTGTGAGATATTTTCTGGCATTCCATAATGGTTGATAAACTCGGGGCTTGCCACTAATACTAGCTTGGAAGAGCGGAGCTTCTGACCAATCAGTGAACTGTCTTGTGGTTCCCAGATGCGAACGGCCATATCAAAGTCTTCTTTTACAATATCAACCCGCCTGTCATCGAAATCAACTTCAAAATGAACTTCGGGGTATTCTGACTGAATCGCTTTGATCGTCGGTAAGACATAGTCGTGACTGAGATGTGATGCGCAGGTAAGACGTACGAGTCCACTGGCTGTTGTACTGTAATTTTGCGCAAAACTATTCATTTTTTGCTCTAGGTCTTTTAGCACCAGTGCCTGCTGATAGATTTGTTCGCCAGCTTCAGTTAACGATAACGCGCGCGTAGTACGTTTGAGCAACACTACACCAAGCTTTTCTTCTAAGCTTTTTATGTTTCTTGATAATAGTGATGGCAGCATATCCCTGTGCTTTGCTGCCTCTGCAAAGCTTTCATACCTAACCACATCAACAAATGCCATCAATTGCTTATTTAACTCTATCGCCATTACTTCATTCCACTAAGCATCAAATAAAATACATTGTGCACCAAAAAGTACATAAAGGAAGTTTTTTTAATGCTACTTATCTTCAGTATTCCCAGCGTTACATTTATCCGCAACAAAACAAGCCGACAATAAAGGAGCGACTACGAAAACTATTTTGTTCGCTGATGCAACCGACAACATCGCGAAACTCGCTATTAAAAACTTGGAGAATGCAAAGGTAACCATCTGCGTAAGTATCCGAGAAGCCGAGTTGAAGATTGGTCGTAAACTATACACGGAGCAAGCTAATGTCGAGGTCGCTGAGCTGCTAATTGTGCACTAAAAAGTGCATATACAATTTACTTTTTAGCTATTTTTGTTGGTAAATCTAGGCCATATCATTGAGGGAAATTGATAAAGATCACACTTTGCATAATTAGCAACAAGCTCTTTATCACAGCCGTAGGCGCGCTGTATGAGGTAGATATCCTCAAACAAGGCCGGAACTAATTCATTACACATAAACAGGAATGGACACATGAGCTCAACAACACTCGGTCAAGAATTTCTAACAAAATATGCGGAAGGGCTAAAGAAAGCCGACTCAAAAGCAATGGCAGAACTTTTCCATTACGGACTGGCTTACATTGTAAATAATGAAGCGCGTGATGGTTCAGAAGGGCTTTGCAAACCAGAAACATGGGACTTTATCTTTAGTAAGATTGAATTTATCGACGCTGCTGCCAGTCATGTAATTGAAGTACATCCAGGGCATATCTTCTATCATGAGTATTTGAAAGTACGCAGCAAAACCAGTGGTGAAGTTAAGGAAGGTCACTTTGGTGATCAGGCAGTAATCAACCATGAAGGTAAAATGTTGATGGTAAACCGTGTGGCCGATAGTGCTTATTTTGAGTGGTTTGGTAAAGCTTTGGCTTAACTGCTCCCCTGAAACGAAGAACTGCTTGTTCCCTACGCCGATACAGTGGCTATGTTGATTGTATCGACAGAACCAAATTGAGAAATAAGTGTTCTCGCGAATCAGTAGCGAGAACACTTAGCAATGTATTAGCGAATCATATCGCTATTAGAAGCCAAACTTCCCATTGCTGTTTTTCCATTCCGAAGCGGCTGGAATCGTTTCAATGGTGTCCCAATGTTCAACGATCATGCCGTTTTCTAAACGGAACAAGTCATAGAACGAGACATGTTTATTAAGAAACTGACCTTCGCTTATAGACAGAACAAAATTTCCTTCGCCTAAAATTTTGTGGTTCTTGTGGTAAACCATCGGCATTCCTTGCTCTGCAAGCGCCGTGAGTGCAGCACTTAAACCACTTAAACCGTCCGCAACACCCGGGTTATGTTGAAGATAATCCTCGTCTTCTGGGCCAATAAATTTGCCTATTTGTGGTAAATCACCATTAATGAGAATAGTTTGAACAAAATCACTCACTATCGCTTTATTCTGTTCCGTTTTATCTAAGTCAGTAATGTCTGTCACTCCATCAAACTGAGTACGACCACTGGCGTTAGGCGGAGCTATCTCTTGTAAATTGTCCCAATGCTCTACTATTTTTCCATCTTCAAAACGAAACACATCAAAGCCTGCTTTCGGTCCAAAGAAATTATATTCGGTATGCACTACCGCAAAGTCACCATCTTGGAAGGCTCGCACTACTTTAGCTCTTGCGCTCCCCTCTGGCAGCATCTGCATAACTTCACCAAAGCCAGCTAAGCCGTCAGCAACCGCCAGATTGTGTTGGATATACTTTTCAGGGTTGATAAAACCAATCGGCTCTTTCGCGCCGGTTTCAATACTGGCAATCACAGCGACAGCTTTATCTTTATTAGACAAGAGCTGGCTGTCTGTTCCCGCGGTAGAGCACGCAGCAACAGAAAGAATACCTGCCGCCATAACAGATTGGTTAACGATTTTTGTTAGGGATGATTTGTTCATAATATTGTCCTTCTGATTTGTTGCGGACAATATTACTGACATTAATGAAATGAATGCAGAGTGGAATTATGCATAAAAATGGTGAATATCGAACCTAACTATAACTCAGGCTGAAGGTACCTCTTCTGAAACTGGCTTGGAGTGTAACCAGACAGATTCTTAAAATACTTAACAAAATTACTGGCGTCTTCAAAGCCAAAGTCATAGGCCATCTGCTGAGTGGTAATATTACTCACAACCAACATTCGTTTAATTTCAGTAATCGTGTAGGCGTCAATAAGCTGCTTGGCGGTTAAATGTGTCGCCAGCTTACACACCTGATTCAATGTTTTATACGTCGTGTTGATCTGATTTGCGTACCAATTTGCGTCTCTAACCTGATAAAAATGCTGAAAAAGCAGCTCAATAAAATCGGCAAACTTTTTGCTCTGGGAAGCAGATAACTTATCGTGACGCATATCAGGACGCAATCGATGCAGCATCAAAGACAAAGAAGAAAAAAGATACATCACTATCAACGGGTCCGATTGTGCATGAGCCAGCTCCGTGATGATTTCCTTAATAATGGCATCGCAACGCTGAATGTGTGTACTATCCAATTGAATCAAAGGGGTGTGGTATCGATTTAAATGGGTCGGCGTATAGTTAGGCAAACGCATATTAGCATGCACTTGGTCTAAAAATGCCTGAGTAAAGAGCAACACCTTACCTTTTGGCTTAGAAGAAAAATCAAAGGCATGGACTTGTTCACGTTGAACAAACAAAAAGGAGCCGGCAGAAAATGCATGCTCTTCAAAATCCACCATATGAACGCCATCACCCTGTTCAATATAGATGAAGTTGAAGAAACTCACCCGGTGAGGTTTTTCCGGCGAGAGCGCTAACTGCCGCTGATAGAGCGTCTGCAACTCAATCACTTCAAACTCTGCTGACTCTGTTTTGTTGTGATTAAATCCAACTTGTGGAATGTGCATCTAGCGCTCCAATAACCCTTATTTGTTGGCTTATTCTATCTTATTACCACCGCAAAATTTAGTTTGTACCGTTAATTTGTCTCAATAACTTTATCCTTGTCGCTCAACAACTAGTTCGCTTGATGTTTAAAATATCCCGCAACGGTTTGAATAGGTTTAAACCCATCTTCTTTAGTTAGCCATACCGCGACAGCATCGGTATTGTCGGGAATATTCGCTAGAGAGAACTGCCAATTATTTTCAGCAGTCAGTTGATATTTTTGCAGTACTACAAAATCGTGCTCTAGCTGTTTACCGTGATTTTCACCCGCTCTCACTGAGGTTTTTTCGTCCAGTGCAAGCAGTGTCAAATGGGCGATAAAGCGCCCTTCTGTTTGATAATTGATCTCAAATTGGTTACCAGACTGGGTTAATACCAGCTTTCCTGCTTTGTTTACCTGCTGCGTAGGTAATGCGCGACGAGAAAAGTAACCTTGCCACTCTTTACCATCAACAAAGAAGCCAGGCGTATAAACAGATTTCGCTGCACCATAGCTTTGGTAAATACGTTGACGCTGGCTAAAAGAGGGGTGTGAATAAACATCTTTCCAGCCCAAATAGTTCCAATAGTCCACATGAAAAGCTAATGGAATCACTTCCGTCCAGAGGTTTTCACTACGTTGAAATTGACTAAGATACTTATCCGCAGGAGGACAACTCGAGCAACCTTCTGATGTGAAAAGTTCTATGAGCTGCGCGGGTTTGCCATCATGCTGCCATACTTGGCTAGCATTCGCGCTTATCGCCACAAAGCCCAGTAGTGATAACAAAGCTAATGTCACCTTATTCATATTTCAAAACCTATCTATTGACAATAGATAACTAGACCTTCAATTTAGGCGATAAATTTCAATTTCTGCTTTTAAATTATACAAGTGACTCAACTCCTTTATGAACTTGATCAATAGCCCTGTAACACAACATCAATTTGACCAGCACGACTTTTATCTTAAAAGAGATGATCTATTACATGCGCAGTTTTCAGGAAATAAAGCACGTAAGTTTATGTCTCTACTAGAGAATGACTACCCAAATATTGACTGTTTAGTGGGCTATGGTTCCGTACAAGCCAATTCACTCTATTCATTGGCTGCACTCTGCCACCTTAAGAAGTGGACCTTACATTTTTATGTTGATCATATTGCCAGCTACGTAAAACAGTCACCGAGAGGAAACTACCGAGGCGCACTCGAACTGGGGGCGGAAATCATCGATTTATCACAGCAAGATGACCGTAAACAACGACATGCCAGCGACTATATTCGCGACACATATGCCCATCAAAGTAACGCAATGATTATTCCAGAAGGAGGGCGCAGCCCAATAGCAGAACATGGCGTAGCACAACTAGCCAAAGAGATAAAACAGTGGAAGGTTCAACAGCAGGTTGACAATCTCGTGGTGGCTCTTCCATCTGGCACAGGCACTACCGCATTCTACTTACAAAAACATCTCAGCAAAGAGAATATAGAGGTGCTTACTTGCGCCTGTGTTGGAAACCGAGCATACCTAACTGAACAATTTGCCATGTTGGAACAATCATCTAATTTGCCCACCATTCTAGCTGCTGAGCAGAAACACCAGTTTGGTCGATTAGATTTAGACGACTATCAGCTATGGCAGTCTCTCCATCAACAAACCGGCATAGAGTTTGATCTTCTGTATGATCCCTTTATGTGGCGCTGCCTTAAACCGTGGATGACAGCCAATAAGGATAAAACCCTAATGTATATTCATCAGGGTGGATTATTGGGGAATGAAAGTATGCTAGGTCGATATCAACGGATGCTAAGATCCCGTTGAGCTTTTCAATATCCGTCACGGAATAAACATGTATCAAAAATCGAATGGTTCTAAAAACAAATGGTCCTAAAAACAAAATGCTTCTAAAAGCCGTTGCCTTTACTGATCCTCGTCTTCAAACACGACATTGTAGTTTTCGGTATAAGTACAGATCGGCAGGCGGCTACAGGTAAAGAAACGACGACCTTTAAACTCCCCCTTACTCGCCACTTTAATCACCATTGGACTGCCGCACTTTTTACAAAAACGCACTTCTTTATCCGGTTCAATCAGGTCAATATGTGACGCCAATAAGCGGCGTAGTCGTCCAACTTGATAACTATGTTTAATGCTCGCTCCAATTAATGGAATATTGGCAGAGTTACAAACATGCATTAACAGTTTTTGTCGCTCTATCTTGCCTTTATCAAGCTCTTTTCCATTATCAAACTCAATAATGACTCTCACTTCTAAAGAACGTGGATCGCACACCAGATAGTCAAAATAACTCTTAGCTATTTTGCTGCTAGCGATAAAGCGCTTCTTCTTATTACTACTGTCTGGTGCAACAACATGAGTCATGTTCACTTTTGCCAACACAATACCATGCTCGCCAACAGCGGTTATCAGTGCATTATAAAACGCCATTTCTTGGGAGTTTAATAACGCATTCTTGCTCTTATATGCACAATCTTTATAACTTTCGTTTTTAGTCAGTTTTTTTTGTACCAACAAAAAGAACACCACTAATAACACAACAAGAATAAAAATATTTTCCATTTGCTCTCAAGCTTCTACCTATAGACAACTCGTTAATTAATAAACTAAGTTGTCGAAAGATGCTATAGCTAATTGCGATAATGAGAGATAAGCATCTATCTAACGGCACTCTTTACTGTGAGCAGCCCGAAGTTCCCTATAAAAATTAAGCGGTGCCACCGAAAGCTCATCTTCTTGCTTGGCAATGGTGAGGTGAAAATCCGCCAGATAATCCAGTTTCGGCGCGTCTAGGGCCACTAACCGCTTTTGGTTCAACCATGTCTCTGCATAATGCGTCGGTAAATAACCGATAAATTGTCCAGACAATATTAATTGCGCTGTCGCTTCCATATTGATGCAACTGGCCATATGCATGACATCGTCTTTATGACTTAAGGGGGTAACTTTGTGTGCCAATCCTCTTTCTACCACGGCATAAGGAGCGATGTCTTTGCGTGAGGTGATCTCACCTAAAGCCAGTATGTCATGGTCAGGTGTGCAGTAAAGTCGCTGCTTTTCTGAAAAAAGAAAATGGTAATTTAAGCACGAACGCATAATTTCAGAAGAGGTAATGCCAATATCCACTTTGCCAGAGATCAACTGCTCTTCAATTTGCTGAGAGTCCATAATATCGGTATCAAAACTCACATTAGGGTATTTTTTGCAGAATTTCTGTATCGCATGATAGACATTACATTCTGGGTTAGTGGCAATATTATCGGTCATCGCTAATCGCACATGCCCCAGTGTGACAGAACGAATATCATCAATCACATGTTCAAATTTCTCTATATCAACAAACAACGCTTTACAGGCTTCATACACCTTATAGCCGTCATTAGTCAGCTTAAATCCACCTCTACCACGCTGACAAAGCTTCATATTTAATCTTTGCTCTAAATCGTGCATTTTTTGGCTTATCGAAGACTGGTGCATATTAAGTTTAGACTGAGCAGCAGAAAAGCCGCCTGACTCAACAATTTGGGCGAATATTTTAAGTAGCTTTAAATCAAAATTAGACGCTTTGTACATAGTTTACCTTCAAGAAAAGCGCTCAATACCAACGCATATTGAGCGGTTAACAACACATTTCAGAGAAATAGCCAAATAAAGAAGCTTTAAAAATACATATTATTTTACATGCTAGCACTAATAGAGAGCATTATAGTGTTTAGCACGATAAAGAATAAAACTAACGGCATAATGAATCGCAACCAAGCTCCGTATGGCACGCGCCCAATAGCCAAACAGCCCATCAATACACCATAGGTCGGTGTGACAAAGAGTACCGTACCAATACCAAACATATACGCGGAGACAACGAGCTCTCGGCCTGTATTAGCAAAATCACTAAGAGGAGCAAGAATAGGCATGGTCATGACCGCCAATCCAGATGTTGAAGAGACAATAAATGACAGCATCATTTCTATCCAATACACCGTATTAACGAACACAATGGAGCTTTTACCGACTACCAGCTCTTCACAGTAATGCAAAATTGTGTCAGTAATACTCCCCGCTTCCATAACCACAACGATGCCACGAGCGACACCTATAATAAGGGCAACGCCAATAAGATCGGCTGCTCCCGCGATGAATGAGTTAATGAGTTCGTCTTCTTTCAATTTACCAACAATGCCACACACGATCGCCATGGTAATAAAAAGTGTGCTCATCTCCGCCATCCACCAGCCTAGTGTCGAAACACCATAAACCATGACAATAAATGTGGCGGCAAAGAGAATGAGCACAAACTGTTGTGGCCGAGTTAAGGCCGGTATTTCTTGATCCGCACTTTGATTACCAAGAAAGTGCTTCTTATTAGAATCCGATAGTTCATAAATCAATGACAAAGAAGGCGTTTTCTTAATCTTATGCGCATAGCGCATCACATAACCACAGCCCGCAACAAACGCCACCACCAGCACAACAATGCGCGTGGTCATTCCTTCAATGAAATCGATATCAGCAGCATTTGACGCGATAACTGTTCCAAAAGGGTTAATGGTGGATCCCAATGTTCCTATTCCTGAGCCGACAAAAATCACCGCTACCGCCACTAAAGGATCGAACCCAGCCGCCACAAATACCGGAATAAGCAGCCCATAAAACGCCAATGTTTCTTCAGCCATACCATAGGAAGTTCCACCTAGGCAAAACAGCAGCATCAAGATAGGGATCATCCATATTTCACGCCCCTTTAAACGCACCATCACTCGTGCAATGCCGGTTTCAATCGCCCCTGTTTTGGTTACTACAGCAAGAAACCCGCCGACCATAAGAACAAAAAGGCTGACATCAATCGCCCCTACTTCATAAGTAGACGGATTATAGAAGCCCGAAATTGGCGCCATTAAAGTGTCAAAAAATCCTTGTGGTGTCGCTTCTACGATTTTATAAGACCCCGGGATAGGAACTTCTCGCCCCAACTGAGTATTTTCAACACGGTCATATTTTCCAGCAGGTAGAATAAAAGTTAATATAGAAAATAAGGCAATTAGTATAAATAATATTGTAAAGGTATTGGGTATTTTTTTAATTTTAAACATATCTATTTCCATTTCACACTTAATAATAGTAATTAATTTTTAATATATTAATTACCTAAAAGTCTTTGCTGATGTACTCAGAGGTCATGCATTGAAGAACGCCGGAATAACCAAGATTGAAATTAATAATATCCCCTGCTTTATATTTATTTTGGCAATCATCCACGTCTAAAATTAGGTGGTCACTGCTACCACCGACAATGATAACGTCCGCGTCTTCGGGGAATAATTCATCAAAATTTACATCTTGTTTGCCAATGGCACATATGGCTCGCATGCGATTGCCTCTATCTGTGAAAGTAGGGACATTTCCAAATGCATCTAGCGCCGAGGAATTTTGAGGAACAGAGGGTTTTCTTTTTACTTCTATGATTTCAGCACTCAATGTAAAGGTATTCTGTTTTGTCCCTTTCACTGGCATATCATTCAGGCCGATGCCCATTAGAATCGACGCACCAAGACGGAGCTGGTTAACCTCGGTAGGCAAGCTCCCTTCCATCATTAAAGGTAACCCGGCAGAACTGGCCCCTGATATTATCTTCAGTTTCACTTGGTACTTGTTCTCTATCTCTTTAGCAATAGCAACCAGTTCGGACTGATTCTCTATGCTTGGTTCAACTCCGCCAAAACAGGCAAGGTTTGATCCAATACCAAGCAACTCGATATTCTCAAGGTGGATACAGGTGCTGGCGAGTTCCTGCGTCATATTAATATTTATCGAGCCCTCTCGGAGATCACCGAGATCGTGCATAATAATTACTTGATGTATTTTATTTTGTTCAACCGCAGAACGAGACAAAGCCTGCAAAATATCCAGTTCAGAGTTCAGGGAGATATCACTATATTTAATGACCTCATCCACTTCACTTAGAGCAGGTAATCTTAGTAGCATTTTTTTAACGGCTATATGTTGTGCTTTCTTTAAATTCTTTATTCTTGAATCTGCAATTGTGTCTATTCCAGATTGAATAATCTCTTGAATAATACTGGGGGCAGAACATACTAATTTTGTCACCGCAACAGGTTCAACGCCATATTTTTGGCAAGATTTAATTAGAGCCTGAGCATTAAATTTAATATTTTCTTTATGAGCAATAAGTTTAGGGTATTTGATCATGGTGCTTTGTTTAGTTGTTATTTTTAAACAATGATCAGATAAAACGAAGGAAGGTAAAATAACTAGTTTGTAATGCTTACTTTAGAAATTGACTAAGCAATTACGGTTTTGCTGATAAAACAAATTAACTATAAATATCAGCAAGTTAAGAAAAATCGGATTATGGACGTTAATAAAAAATGGCGAAATTGGGATATCACGCCATTTTTGTCTCTTTATTACCAATGTTAACTTACTCGTTTAATGAGGAATATGATGCCCTCCATGACCTTCATTGTACTCTTCAATGTATGCTTCATAACGACCTCTGAGTGTTACCGTCATCCATCCATACAATATTCCTATCCCACAATAGATAAGCTCAGTTACTGTCGCCGTTACATAGGTAGCACCTGATACATAAGACATAAAACCAAAAAACGTACCAGCACCAACAAATAATGCAGGTACAAAATCAAATGGCGGCATTCGTTCTAAACAGATACATGGAACAACAACAACAAAAATGGCGAACGGAAAAGCAAAAAAACCAAAACCTGAAAATGCACCGCCTAACTCCATGATGGCGATTGAGGCGATAATACCGGATATGTAGCCAAATACCGTTTTTTTGCCACCTTCAAGTGTACAACCAGCCATAAAGTACATCGCCCATGCAATAAACGCAATCCAGCCAAAGCCAACATTATTAGCAACAGGCATAAACCCTGCTAGTAGTTGGTCAAGTATTTGAATGGTAAATGCCAAAAACGCGACAATTACAGGTATCACTATAAATTGTTGAAATTTCATCTTTACCTTCCTTAAGATTGGATACTTTTCTCTGTTTGATATAAATCGTACGCCTGAACAGGAGTTAGGTTATCGTGAACGACACCGCTAATAGCCTTGATCATCCCTACAGGACTATCTGATTGGAATACATTGCGTCCCATATCTACGCCCGCTGCACCAGATTGGATCGCATTGTAAGTAAGCTGTAACGCTTCCATTTCAGGCAGCTTTTTACCACCAGCAACCACAATGGGTACAGGGCATGCGGCCACTACTTTATCGAAGTCATCACAGTAGTAAGTTTTTACAATATGAGCGCCGAGCTCTGCGATGACTCGGGTTGCCAACATGAAATAGCGAGTGGTTCTTTCCATCTCCTTACCGACCGCGGTCACGCCCAAGGTAGGCACGCCTAAACGGGCACCAGCATCAACGGTATTGACTAAATTTTGTAAACTGCTGCACTCTCCTTTAGAACCGACAAACACTTGAATCGCAAGACACGAAGCATTGATACGTAAAGCGTCATCAATATCGACACCCACCACCTCGTGGCTCATGTCATCTTTCAAAACCGTGCTGCCTGCGCTCGCACGCAGAATGACGGCTTTATTGTGAGTCGGTTGAATACAGCTTCG
Source organism: Vibrio sp. MACH09 (assembly GCF_033238805.1). NCBI lineage: Bacteria > Pseudomonadati > Pseudomonadota > Gammaproteobacteria > Vibrionales > Vibrionaceae > Vibrio > Vibrio sp. MACH09. The sequence goes on from NZ_BSFZ01000002.1 coordinate 345,459, forward strand.
TAAAGCACCGCGAGTCGCCATTAGCGCATCAGCATACGGAGCAAGCGGTTCAATCGCTAAATCGAGTCGCTCCAATCCTGCTGTCGCCCCCATGATGTAACCATGGTCAAACGCGAGCATGACTGTTTTACCTGTATCAGGTCTGAATATTCGACTCAGTCTGTCCTTCATACCCCAGTCAACGTGATCCATTCCTTTTACATAGAACGATTGATTCGCTTGTGGTGTATCTAAGCCGTAATTCTTAGCCTGCTTCATTCCATCTTTATCTGCCATTTTCTTACTCCTAGCTTTTGTCGTTCTGTATATATTGATTAAAAGATTCAAACAGGATTGCCATGCTAGTCGCGCCTGGATCGATAAATCCCACGGCTTTTTCACCCAAGTTTTTTGCTCGTCCACGTGTTGGAATCATTTGTTTAGTCGCTTCTGCACCTTGAGTGGCCGAGTCCGCAGCACGGGCAAACATAGATTCGATAGACTCACCATCCGACGAGGATCGCTCTAATGATTCCACAGCAGGGATAAGCGCATCTAACATGGTTTTATCACCCGCATGTGCACCACTAAATTGCATTAATTTGTCTAACCCAGCACGGAAGGTGCTGGCAATTTGCGAGGGTGATAACTCGGGTTCTGATAAGCCTTCAGCCAGACCCAAAAAGAAATTACCCACTAACATTCCTGCCGAACCACCATCCTGACTCATGATCGACCAACCAAGATCATCGACTTGTTTATTCCAATCGCTACCGTACTGTTTGAGTGACTCTTCGATGCAATGGCACACTCTCATCATGGTGGTGCCATGATCCCCATCACCTGTTTTTCCATCCAACTCATTTAGATGAGGTACCTGTTGCTCAATGCTCTCAGCGGCATACTCCAACATGCCAAATAGCACATTTTGGTTGAACTCTGTCATTACCTTTCTCCTGAATTCAGGCAAAACGCCACCCTACGCCAAAGACGCATAACCATTTAACTTAGGGTGGGGTTTAGCTCAGCTCACTGGCGATTTAGGCCAGCAAGCCAATTAATCACTACTGTTGAGTCCAGTACGGTGTGTTACAAGGTTTGTCCCAATATTGAAGTGTTTCATTATCAAACTTACCGATACACATCTGGAAACCTGCCATTTCCTGAACCGTCAAAATCTCTTCGACTTTTGAACGGACTACTTTGGCACCTTGCTCTTCTAATGAAAGGTGACATGCTCGGGCAACAATAAACATTTCCATCAATGTAGTCGCTCCTGAGCCATTGACCATTAACATAAGGTCATCACCCGACTCTATATTAAGTGCCTTGCTTAGCTGCGCTAGCATGATATTAGCGGTATCATCTGCCGTCTGAATCTTCATTCGACCACCGCCACCTTCTCCATGCTGTCCCATACCAATTTCCATCTCATCATCAGCTAAATCGCCAATCGCCATTCCTGACTGAGGGTGCATTGCATTACTCATTGCTACTGCTAGAGTTGCCATGTTTTGATTAAATTTTTCAGCAATGCGTATAACTTCGTCTAGAGAAAGCCCTGCTTCAGCTGCAGCTCCGGCAATTTTATAAACGGGTACACAACCCGCCAACCCTCGCTTATCTTTTTCATCAGCATCTAAGCCCGCACTGATGTCTTCGTGCGTAAGTAACATTTTGACATTGATACCTTCTCGTTTAGCCATTTCCATCGCCATATTGGCTGCCATGACGTCACCTTCATGGTTAAGCACAATTAATAGAACACCCGCCGGACAGTTCGCAAGCTTTAGCGCTTCAAATACCTTTGGGGCACCAGGAGCGGCAAAGATATCACCGACGACAGAGTAATCGAGCATTCCCTCTCCTACATAACCACTTAATGCTGGCTCATGACCTGCGCCACCAAGGGTAACAAGCGCAACTTTATTCGCTTCTTTAGCTGTCGCTCTAGCCACAATTTTATCTGACAGAACTTTCACTTTGTGAGGAAAAGTCATAGCCAAACCTTGAAGAAGTTCTACCGTAATATTTTCGCTATTATTGATAAATTTTTTCATTGTAGGGTTCTCTTTATCACGTTCTTGTTCAGTTATTAATCTGAACTGAATAGATAGAAAATCAGTTAAATCCGCTTTATTTCACTGTGATCTGACTGACCTATAATCATAACGATGTTAGCGCCCACTAATGGTACTGCATTAGCTCAACAGGGGCTTCATCTTCCAAAATAAAAGCAATGGTTAATGATTCACTGGCATCAAATGGTTCCAACAGCACTTCTTTTCCTACCATTGCTTGTTGTAAATCATCCACTTCATAAGCAACATGAGCGGTCGTTTTTAACGCTTCAGGCATTGGGCTTTCTGGTAAAAATCGTAACCACTCAATACGATTATCGCTATTAGAAAAGTCGGTCACATACAAGCCAATATCAGCATTAAATGTCTCCCCCTCATGAACGACTGATGTCGGAATACCAACATGATTAAACTTTTTCATCTATCACTCCTTGAATTGTTTTTTGGGTACGGCATTTAATATAGTGAGTACTCCCTCGATTGAATGTGACATATATCACACACAAAAATAAGAGATAACCTATTGAATTATATGATTAATTTTATTTACTCTTATTCAGTAAACAAGCAAGTGCAACAAATGCGCACAAAAAACCAACAGGGGCAAGTGCAACAAAATCATCCTTTAAAAACAACATTTTTAGCGATATCTACATGACAAGTGCAACAAACTAGAATAAGTCAAATGAGGGAAAGTTAGAGCAAGTGCAACACGTGATCTTGCTCTAAAAAATAATATTAAATTGCTGGTTCAAAGCTATCGAGCAAGCTATTAAGCTGCTCTGTTGTCAATTCGGGATGATGATGAACAATAAATGTCTGGCACTGGTCTCTATCCCATCCCAGACTGAGTAACTCCTTGAGCAACTCTTCATACTGCCTTTCAACAATTTGCTGATGAAATTTTTTACGATAAATAGCCATTCTTTGCGCTAACTGTGGCTCATAGCCATACGGGCCCGAATTGCGGTTGAGTTCTCGACTAACCGTTGAGCGATGCACAGCTAATACTCTGGCTATCTCTGATTGGGATTTCCCTTCTTTACGCATGGCCCAAATCTGTAAACGCTTATCTTCCGTTAACTGTTTATACACTCAGATTTCCTCCTTAGACAAAGCGATTTGCATGGTACTTTGCTACAAGTTCCTAATAGAATCTGTGAACAACAAAGCAGGCTGACGCTACAGCCACTAAATTGCTCACACTTTTAGAAAACGGGCTTGGGGTGTTCCAATTCTATTAAGATCAAAGTACTTAAATGTAACCATCGTTTAATACAACAGAGAACATGCTGACTAATTTACAGAAACTGGTATCATAAATCGGCGAAGCAGAGCCACTGTTTTGCCTAAACCATAAGCCCCATTTATGGCTTCAACTTATTGAAAGGATTATTCAAATGCAGGTTAGTGCAATAAAACAAATTCTGAGTCTATTTTTGTTGGCGGTAGTTACCTTCATTGTGCCAACCATGGCAAATGCTGAATCAGGAAAATACCAGTCTGCGATCAATCGCTTCAAAAAAGCCCCTGAGGTAGATAGCTTTTTTAATGAAAGTTATGGCTTTGCTATTTTTCCCACGGTAGGAAAAGGTGGTATAGGAATTGGTGGCGCATATGGTGAAGGGCGAGTATATCGACAAAACAAGTATGTTGGTGATACGTCACTAAGCCAACTTACTTTTGGCTTACAATTTGGTGCGCAAGCTTACAGTGAAATCATATTCTTTAAAAATAAAGCGGCATTTTTATCGTTTACCAGCAACAGTTTTGAGTTTGGAGCACAAGCCTCAGCAGTCGCACTTACAATCGGAGCAAGCGCGACGGCAGGATCAAATGGCGTCAGTGCTTCCGCTGGTGAAAAGCAAAGCAAGGCAAAATATATTGATGATATGGCGGTATTTACAGTAACGAAAGGAGGACTTATGTACGAAGCCTCTATTGGTGGTCAAGGCTTCACGTTCGCACCGAATGATGACTTTTAACGCAGTTGATTAGCAAAATTCGCTTTTACTGACATCCTAGTTGGAGCAATAAAAGCGAATCACAATTCATTATTTGACTTCGTTTTCTGAAACGTCCTCAAACTCACCTTCTATAGCGGAACGCTGCTGATATGACGCAGCCTCAGCATCAGCCTTAAATTTATTTTGCAGTTGCTTGCCGGTAATCACGGCGGCAATAGTCAGTGGAATAACCATTATCAAGCTAAAAACCATCGTGATAATAGTGGTAAAAATTGCCAACACTGAAAACAATACTCTATTCATATTCTACCTCTGATGATTCAATTAAGTCACTCAGCCTTATAACTAAGCGACTTTAAAGAGCATATACCGTTCAACATGAACCTAATATGAACATTGTTCTCTTGTCACCTAAAAGTGCTTCATTAGCTGACGTTACCGGCCAGTTAACCACAAAGTGCCTATTCAGAGTGTCACTATAGCAATAGAGTCGCTACCGCTATTACTCTTCCGAAGGTTTCGCTGCTGGCTTTTTCTTTGGTACGAATACCTCATCACCGACAGAAACATTCTTGTAAAAGCTGTTATCACGTTTAGCGGGTTTTTTCGCAGTTTTCTTCTGTGCCGCTTTTTTCTTCTTCTGATCTGTGACTCGCTTTTTAACATTTGGCTGGCGAGGTTTTATGCCTTTAAATTTACCTTTAAGGCCTTCTAATTCAGAGAAAGATAAGTCCTGATGTAAAAACGCTTCTACTCGCTTAAAGCTATCCCAGTCTTTCGGGCCAACAAGTGATAACGCTGTTCCTTTGCTTCCTGCTCTTCCTGTTCTTCCCACACGATGCACGTACTCTTCAGTGTGTTTCGGCATATCAAAGTTAATTACGTGGGTTACATTGGCAATATCTAGTCCACGAGAAGCAACATCTGTCGTGACGAGTATCTTAAAGACACTACGCTCGAACTGACTCATGATGGTATTGCGTTGAGCTTGATTTAGATTCCCACTCAAGGCGATAGCTTTTAACTTCTTATCATTGAGTTCTTTTGTCAGCCTTTCCGTATCCGCACGTGTGGCGGTGAAAATAATGACCTGACGATAATCTGCATCTTCAATAAGACGGTGCAGAATAGCTTCTTTATGATCAAGGTGATCACAAAGATAAAATGACTGAGCAATATCTTTATGCTGCTCACTGGCAGAACCTACCGTTATACGCTTAGGATCGTTGAGCATTTCCATTGCGATATCAATAACTTCAGTATGTTCTAACGTAGCAGAAAACATCAATGTTTGGCGACGACGATGTTTTGCCGCTTTATGAATTCGGCGCAACTCAGGTGCAAAACCTAGATCAAGCATGCGATCAGCTTCATCTAGAATCAAGGTATCTAAACCATCTAAAAACATTGAACGGTGTTCAAGGTGATCCGCTAGACGTCCAGGGGTGGCCACTATAAATTTAGGGTACTTACGTAGCGCTTTTACTTGGTCATTAAAGTTCTCACCACCAACAATAAGTGCACCGGTATAGGACAAGCCTCCAAGCATACTTCGCAGCTCACCATAAACTTGTTTAGCCAGTTCACGAGTTGGGGCTAATATAACGGCACGAGGATCTCTTGCAGAAAATGATTTTGTTTTTAATGCTTTATGTAGCATAGGTAAAACAAACGCCAAGGTTTTACCTGATCCGGTTTTGGAAGACGCCAGTAGATCTTTTCCAGCAATTGCAACCGGTATGGCTTGCTGCTGAATGTCAGTTGCCTGCTTAAAAGCATAGTGATTAAGGTTTTTAAGTAAGCGGTTATCAAGACCTAGTTCTTTAAACTGCAAAGTGCGCTCCACGGATTGTGATGATAAAAATAGCCCGCAATGATACCGTGAAAACACCATCTATGGATATAGATCACATTAAATAATCACGATTATTTTATCATCAACTCACTAGCATCGAAGAGTCATAAAGTATCTGCTCTTTTTAAACTATATACTAAACTAATAGTTAACAAGTTTATGACTTGAGAGAATAGGAGAGGTAAACTCTCTAAATGGCGTAACTAAACGCAGTAATTCATAAACCATTCATATACTCACCTTTAAGTTGCTCAACGAGTTTATGCGATGGCGTTATTTATCAGCGCGATTGTTCACTTTAAGCTCAGGCCAAGTATGAACAGTCATTGAAGAGATAATAGTAACAGGGAGCTCAAATGAATAAGAAAATAGCATTAACATTGGCCATTGGTTCAACACTTTTACTTGCTGGTTGTTCTTCTGGTCCTGATGACCAAACAATGAGTCAAATTAAAAGCTTGAACGGTCAAATAGAACAACTGAACAATGAAATAGCCACGCTAAAACAGAATCAGTCTCGCACTGAAATGAAAGCAACGGATGCTCGAGATACTGCGAACTCAGCAAAAGAGAACGCATTCTCAGCTCAAGAAGAAGCGATAAGAGCGAATGAGCGTATTGATAATATCGCTCAGTCTTACACTAAGTAATCTTGTCTGTTCTTGCTGAATAAGCACCTTAAAGTGACTTAAGTAGAGATAGCGGCTTCTTTATAACGAAGGAGCCGCTATCTCAATTGGCACACCACTTTGAACAATCATTGCCGCTCTGGCTTTGTTCATTGAAATATCAAATTCCATCATCCACCACTGTAACTCTTGTGGCATAACCAGAGGCTCCTGAACACCATCACTGTTTGTTAGCGGTTCATGCACTTCCATAAACACACTTCTATCCGGTTCAAGAGAGACTTTAATAGGAATGTTAACTACCCTTACCCGATCTTTTCGTGATACTTGCTCAAACAGCCATTTAATATCAACCGGTTCCATTCGAATACACCCTGAGCTTACTCTTAGCCCAATACCAAAATCTCGATTTGTTCCATGAATCAAATAGTCACCAACGCCATAGGCCAGCCGCAACGCGTACTCACCTAATGGATTATCCGGCCCAGCGGGAACTACTTTCGGCAGTTCAATGCCTTTTTCTAAATATTCGTCACGAATCGATTTTGGAGGGGTCCAAGTGGGGTTGGGGATTTTTTCGTTAATATACGAACTCATTTCTGGAGTGTCTCGGCCTATACGACCAATACCAACGGGAAATATATGTACTTGCTTTTTATCGTCATCAAAATAGTAAAGTCGAAGTTCCGCGAGATTGATAACGATGCCGCTTCGATCTTCTGTTGGCAAAATGAACATCGTTGGTATCGTTAATACTGTACCAATATCGGGCAAAAAAGGATCAATACCTTTATTCGCGGCCATCAGCGATAACAAACCGACATCATAGATCTTGGCTAGTTTTGCAAAGGTATCCCCTTTTTCAACGACATGATGCTGTAAACGCCCCACTACCTGACTATCATCTTCGGGCAGAAGATAACTGGCAGAATAACTGGAGAAAGTCATCACCAAACCTAACAAAACCATCATACTTCGCAGCACGTCAACACTACCTTGTTAATTTATCATTCACTGTTAAGGCTAACGCGGTTTCACCAATAGAATCAACTAATGTTAAGCAATTAGTCACTCTCAGTTCGTCTATAAAGACCCACCAAGCATACTATTTTTCGGTATCAGCAGACCATTTCCACTCATATGCATTTATCAATTATCATGTCGGCAAAAACAGTCCAACCCAAGAAAATAGAGTGTTTCTTAAATTATTGATAAAAGTCATGTTATGAAATGATAAATAGGAGTAGAAGTATTAGAGAAAACGAATAAACGATCTTGAACAAAACCAATAGACTGGCGTATGGATGATATAGTTACATTAGGCATTGCCACCATTGATTCACTTAATGACAATTTCCATGACATCCTAACTCAGGATATGGAACTGGCACTGACTCAATGTAACAAAGCTCGAGATGCAGCTAAAGAGCTGAATTATCAGAAAGGGATACTCGACGCGGACTTCAATCAAGCATGGTATCACCTATGGAAGTGCGAGTTTAATCTTGCTTTTCCGTTGCTAAAAAATCTCCCTGAGCAGTACAACATACTTAACGATGAGGTCGGCTATCTAAAGGCCATTAACGCCTTAGGTGCCATTCATTTAGATATGGGCAACTACGAAAGTGCCCTACCTTATTTTCTAAAGTCACTAAAAAGAGCCCGCAAAAAAAGCAATCGAGAGCGTGAAGCCTCTGCACTAGCAAACCTAGGCTTGCTATACGAAGGACTGGACAATATTGAAGAAGCCTATTCGTTTTTTAGCAGCGCTCTCGACATTCCGGAACTCAACAGTACCGGATTCTATACCGCATCAAAATGCATTGCTTTGTACTACATAGACAAAGCTGATTGGACAAACGCCAAACACTACTTAGATTCTGCCCTGAAGCGCAGCCGAGAAAATCTCGATATTTACTTTGAATCTGAACTGCTAGTCACGCAAGGTAAGCTCAATCTTGCCCAACAAAACCTAAAAGCCGCCCAGCACTGTTTTATGATGGGGTTTGATATTTCCAAGCAGTTGGGAAATAAAAAGATAGAAACTGAGCATTTATATGAGCTGGGTTGTCTGGCTTTAATGAATGAAAATATCGAGCTCGCACTCACCTATTTTGACCAAGTTAAAATGCTAGCCCAAACTCATGATATTGGCCGATTTATCTGCCACGCTTATCAAAAACTGAGTTTCGTCTACGAGCAGAAACAAGACTATAAACACGCATTAGAGTATTTAAAAAGTTATAACGCAATGGCGAAAAAATACGATCTAATGGAAACAGAATTGAAGTTAAAAAGCCTCGGTTTTGAACACGAGCTGGAGCAGAAGCAAAAACTTGCAGAGATCTACCGGTTAAAAAATATTGAGCTAGAAAAAGCCAATCAAAAAGTTCTTCAACTTGCTAATCACGACAGCTTAACCGGCTTGCCCAATCGGCGACTGTTAATGGAACAGTTAAAAATCACAACGGCGATAGCGGAGAGCAATGGCAGTAAAATTGCCATACTGTTTATCGATCTTGATAACTTTAAACCAGTAAATGACCAGTTTGGTCACCGTACAGGTGACCTACTATTGCAGCAAGTCAGCAATCGTATTAAACAGCAGCTTGAAGAGAGTGCTGTTGTCGCTAGATTTGGCGGCGATGAGTTTGTCATCATCATCCCAAATATTACCGACATTGCTTCCATTAAGAGTAGAGCAAAAAACATCACTCAATTTATGTATCAGCCATTTTCAATAGCCGACCAACATTACCAACTAGGCAGCAGTATCGGTATTAGCATTTTCCCCGAGCACGGCAGAGACATTGAAGATTTATTGTCCAAAGCCGACCAAGCCATGTATGACGCTAAGATCAACGGAAAAAACCGTTATCTTATCTACCAAGAAGAGAACAGATAACGACAGAATAAACTCACTATTAGTAGATAGACACGAACTAAAAAACGCCTGCCTGCCCGTAAATAGTGACCAAGAAAAATTCATTCAATAATCACAAAATGTACCTGATGGAGGTCGAATTCAAAAAACGACTACAGTTTTCTGTTTTCATACCGATAAAATTAACAATAAAGCTCAAAATTTCATGTATATTTAACTTATTGACGCTATCATTAATAAAACTCAATGTATTTATAACTAAAATAATAGGTAACAGCCCATGAATGGAAAAGAAAGAACGTTTTCGCCAAGCTCCACCTTAGTTTCTGTCACCGATTTAAAAGGGGTAATACAATACTGTAATCGTGATTTTGTTGAAATTAGCGGCTACTCAGAGCAAGAGTTGATCAACTCTAACCACCATATTGTTCGCCACGGTGATATGCCAAAAGCCGCATTTGCTGACCTATGGGCCACTATTCAAGCTGACAAACCTTGGCAAGGCATGGTAAAAAACCTGTGTAAAAATGGTGACTATTACTGGGTAGATGCCTATGTTACGCCGGTGTTTGAAGAGGGAAAAAAGATTGGCTACCAATCGGTTAGAAGTTGCCCGACTCGAGAACAAATTTCCGCGGCAGAAACACTCTATAAAGAGCTAAACAGTAACCCACAAAAATCCATTCCCAAACCGAGTATTTTCACTACCATGAAAATGGCAACCAAAGTAAATGCACTCGTATGCTTAGCTTTCGTCACTTTCTTACTTGCACAATGGCATGGCGGCTTTCTATTCAGTGCCGCGCCACTGGATATAGCCACAAACATTTGGGTTATCTTGGTTTTCTCTACGCTTCTATACTTATTTAATCACGATGTTGTTAAGCGAATCCATCGTCTAAACAACATCATCAAACGCATCTCTGCAGGCGACTTAGCGGATAATATCCAGATACTTAAGCAGGATGAAATTGGCGAAACCGTCATGTCAGCCAAAATGCTTCAAGGCCGACTAAAAGCGGTGATAGGACGTTTTGGTGAATCATCGCAAGATCTCGTTGTTGCCACAGACGTGCTGTCGAAAAATAGCCACACCACCAAAGAGAGCATGAACCACCAGCATACCGAGACAGAAATGGTAGCAACTGCGATGAATGAAATGAGTGCGACCGTTGCAGAGATCGCTCAAAATACATCAAGAACATCTGAACTGGCATCCACTGCCGATATGGCCGCCAACAACGGCAAGATGATGGTGTCATCAACTCGCGAAACAATTCTAGAACTGTCTGAAGATATTTCTAACATCTCCAACTCCATCAATTTACTGGCGGAAGAGTGCCAACAAATTCGTGACATTACAGATTCCATAAGTGGTATTGCCGACCAAACCAACTTGCTTGCGTTAAACGCTGCAATCGAGGCCGCAAGAGCGGGTGAACAAGGCCGAGGCTTTGCCGTGGTAGCCGACGAAGTAAGGGTATTATCTTCACGCACTCAACAATCGACAGTAGAAATAAACAGCATGATTGAAAGGCTACAAAGCGGCAGTAGCAATGCAGTAAATGCCATGGAAAAAGGGTTAGAAAAAGTCCACTTATCCGTGGAGCAAATCCAAAATACTGAAGATGCCTTTTCTGAAATTGTTGATTCCGTTACCGATGTTAATGATATGAACATGCAAATTGCTACCGCAGCAGAGGAACAATCTAGCGTTGCCGAAGAGATGAACAAGAACGTCACTTCCATTAGCGCACTCTCTTACAAAACATCCGACAGTGTGGTGCAGTTAGAAGAAAAGATCGATGCACTCACCAAGATGTCCGTGTCACTAAAACTGCAGCTTAAACAGTATAATTTAGGCGACTGATTAAAAGCGACACTAACTAGTAGTAGACGGCTCTTACCAAGCTTTTGGTAAGAGCCGTTTTGTTATTATTCTAGGGACTCCTATTTACAGCTGCAATTTAAATGTTATGTAAATGTAACGTAACCATCACATTCGGCTTGCAATATAGTGGCGAAATTATAAATGCCTAAAAAGGCTAAAAATCAGCACGTAAAAGGAAGTCACTAAATGAAACACTTTAACCAAAACAGCGATCAGCGCCCATTAGATCACGAGCCTGAGTTCAACCGCCTTGTTGAAGCTGCAATGTCCCGCCGTAATTTTCTGAAAACGACAAGTGCCGCGAGTACTGTGGGTTTCTTTGCCGCAAGTCCAATCAGCCAGGCAGTAGCTAGTTCTATATCTACGAAGTCTGAGCTATTGGGGTTCGAAGCCATTCCAATCTCAACTTCAGATACGATTGAAGTTCCTGCTGGCTATCAGGCCGATGTCCTAATTTCATGGGGAGATCCTGTTGTTAAAGGAGCGCCTGAGTTCAGCCAGTCAAATAACTCCATGGCACAAGAACAGCAGTTTGGTGATAATAATGACGGGATGACTTTCTTCCCAATTTCAGATACGCGTGCTGTATTGGCGGTAAATAATGAGTACACCAATAATGAATATCTATATGAACATCAAGGCAAAAACATTACCGCTGACGATGTACGTAAAGCACAAGCCGCTCACGGTGTGTCTATTGTTGAACTCGTTAAGAAGAATGCCAAATGGATGGTAAACCCTGAAGGTCGTACAAACCGTCGTATTACTGCATTTACTGAGATGGAGATGACCGGCCCAGCTCGTGGACATGCACTTCTCAAAACGGATGCAGACCCATCTGGTATGAAGATCCTTGGCACAATGAACAATTGTGCTAATGGTCAGACACCATGGGGAACATACCTAACATGTGAAGAGAACTTTAACGGTTACTTCGGAGCGTCTGCGGAAAACAAATTAGATGAAAACTATACGCGATATGGCCTGAAGAGTAATGACTGGGGCTATGACTGGTTTAAACATGATGAACGTTTTGATATCTCTAAACATCCAAATGAGCCACATCGAATGGGTTGGGTTGTAGAAATTGACCCTATGAATCCAAACTCCACCCCGAAAAAGCGCAGCGCACTTGGTCGGTTCAAACATGAAAACGCAGCGCTGACGATTAATGGTTCAGGTCATGCAGTTGTTTACCTAGGAGATGATGAACGTGGCGAACATTTGTATAAATTTGTTTCTAAAAACAAATATATTCCAGGTTCAAAGTCCAATCTGGATCTTCTTGAAGAAGGTACGCTTTACGTCGCTAAGTTTAACGGTACTGAAGGTGAACTAACGGGTAAGGGTGAGTGGCTAGAACTGACATGGGGTAAAAATGGACTGACTCCGGAGAACGGTTTTCCAGATGCGGCTTCTGTGATGATATTTGCACGTCTTGCAGCTACTCAGGTTGGTGCTACCACGATGGATCGCCCTGAATGGGTATCAGTTCACCCAGACAATAACTCAGTATTTTGTACGCTGACTAACAACAAGTACCGTGGTGTTAAAGATACGCAGCCTCTAAATGCATCAAATCCGCGTGAAAAAAATCCCTATGGTCATATTATTCGCTGGCGCCCGACTAACAGCAACCATATAGATAATACCTTCGAGTGGGACATCTATGTGTTAGCAGGTAACCCTGAAGTTCACCCATCGGGCTTGATGGCGGGTTCTGATAATATTAATAAAGACAATATGTTCAACAGTCCAGACGGGATTGGATTCGACCGCTTTGGTCGTCTCTGGATTCAAACAGACGGCAACTACAAAAACAAAGATGGTTTTGCTGGCATGGGTAACAACCAAATGCTTTGTAGTGATCCACAAACGGGGGAAATCCGCCGCTTCTTAACGGGGCCTATAGCTTGTGAAATAACCGGCCTTACTTTCTCACCTGACTACAAGACCATGTTTGTTGGTGTTCAGCACCCAGGAGAAGAGCTGGCGCCTTCTCACTTCCCGCAAGGTGGCGACAGTATTCCACGCTCTTCAGTTATTGCTATTACCCGTAAAGATGGCGGTGTGATTGGCGCCTAGTTATATTTGTAAGAGAAAAATACCTCACTCCCACGCCAGCGTGGGAGTGAACATCAAACTAGAGTTCATTCTAAACAACATACCCTCATTCCCGCTCCATACATAAGACTATAAATGTCGCCAACAGCTGGGAAAAAATGACTCGACGTTACGATGGCAATAACGGATGGGTTAACGGGTATTCTCAACAGGCGTGGTTTTGATGAGGTTTTCTCTAAAGAGCTGGATAAGACATTCAGAGAGCATCTTGAACTATCGGTAACCATTTGTGATGTAGACTTCTTTAAGCAATATAATGATCACCACGGCCACTTAGAAGGAGACGATTGTCTTAAGAAAATAGCGCTATGCTTAGAGTCTAATCTTCGTAGAAGTGTCGATGTTGTTGCAAGATAGCAAAGACAGTAATTATCAAGCCAACAAATAAGTCCCCCCTGAACCCTTCCTTAACCCTTCCTTAACCCCATTTACTGCTATTTTTATCTATAGTGATGAGCTAAGGAACTGCTCATCGTTTCTCGAAAATGACAGTCAAAGGATAGAAAATGACGAACAGTCGTACATCTCATGTTGGAACCATAGTATTACTATTAGCAATCGCAGCCGTGTTAATTATTGCCATGATGATCTTCGGCGCGCATTTGGGCTTGTGGGAGCCCATCGTAGGCTTTGGCTATTTCCGAAACTACCTTAACCCGATTGGTATCTCTCTGCTTAGCTTAAGTTCTCTGGGGCTTATATTTCAATTGGTCGCACGAAACCGCAATGGGGCAATAAAATCCTTTGTTGCTGTGCTAATCGGACTGGGTTTAGTCGCTCCCATGATTTACGGCACCATTAATCCAACAAAGCGTGCCCCCGCAATTCATGATATTACAACGGATACCACCAACCCTCCTGAATTTTTAGTGCTGGATAACACGCGTTCTGGTGCGAAAAACTCTTTGATTTACGCGGGAGAAAAGGTGGCGGCAATACAGAGAAAAGCTTATCCATACATCAAGCCGATTCAATCAAACCTCACCACAACAGAAGCTTACCAAAAAGTCTTGGGCATTGCGCACAGCAAAGGGTGGGAGATCATAGCAGAAGACCCCGAAACATTGCGTTTTGAAGCGACCGCCAAAACACCCTTTTTTGCCTTTATGGATGACATCGTCGTCCAAGTAACGCCGATAAATAACCAAAGCCGTATCGACATTCGTAGTGTGTCTCGAGTAGGACGAAGTGATCAGGGGGTTAATGCCGCTCGAATTGTCGAGTTCACGGATAGCTTTAACCAGTAAATGATTTACCGATTACGAAAACCGTTATTACCAATACAAGGGTGGTGGAATGTTAACACCAACGATAGTACTCATAACAAGGATGATATAGATATGAAACCGAACAGCATGACCAACGTTATAATCGCTTTTAGCTTAGTTTTTTCTCCTTCACTTCTTATGGCAGCTGAGCCAACTGTCCCCACAGAACCCCCATATATTGTGTTAAGTGACAATCTAGATGAGCCAAACGGTTATGGATTTTGCATTGACACGTACGGTCGTGGCCACTCTGAACTGTTGCAAACTCACACCTGTAAACCGAGACCAGATGAAGGCTCACCTAGAAACCATTCCGGGCATGATGTCAGGTTTGAGTACAATAGCAAAACCAATAGAATTCAATCCTACGCCTTTGAAGGCCTATGTATGCAAGGTCTTTTAGCGAAAGGAAAAAGCGAACTCGCATTACTAGATTGTAGTGATGCAAAGCATCAGGGTTTTGTTTACCAAGAAGACGATCAAACAATTAGACTACAGGCGGATAATAGCTACTGTCTGGCTGTTACATCAGAAACACAAACCGCAGGCCCATGGGTAAAAAGACCGCTTCAGTTAGCTCAGTGTGACGAAATAACACCGAACCTAATGCAGTGGACTGTCGTTCCCTTATAACCTGACCTTCTTAAGTAAACGACGTTGTACAAACGCTATACGAGCTCCTTATCAACCAATTTTTTCCCTTTATTGCCACTTCATTCTCGTGGCAACAAAGGGCAAATTACTCTAGTTAATTATCACTTTCAAATCGGCGGTCTGCCGGACGGCTTTTTCCATAGCCAATGCGTTCGAACTCATGATTAAACTCGCTATCAATGTCACAGATAATGTCACCGAGGAAATTCGGCTCATCATGTACTCTTTACATGCCCACGGTCATTATCAACATACTGGCAGCACTTCAGCAATACATGCGTCTAACTGTGCAAACACCTCTTCATAACCGTATTTGGGCGTCCACATCAGCTCTTTCTGCGCGAGAGATGAATCATAAACACGATCCAAGCTCACAGGTAGGCGCCATCCTCTTCGGTGAAATTCACGCACTAAATTGGGCGAGCATTCCCTAATCACATCCTCTGCTCTACAGTAAAGTCGCTCACAATCACTACTATTAAATGGTGAACTGGCTGAAATAATATAGCGAGTAAATCCATTGGGCCGTGCCTTAATGGCACAAGCATGGGCAGCCGCGACATCTCTAGCATCGACTCCTCTATTTAACCGATAAACAGCCATCATATCGGCTGGCTCGGGAAAGCAACGAGACATTTGCAGCACTGTTATTGGCAAGCATTTCTCTTCCGATACTCTTTGAAGCAATTGTTCTGCTTGGATTTTACTTTTGTGATAAATCGTTCTAGGCAAGGGCGTCTCATTTTCTGTAACCCAAGATGCTTCTCCATGTGTGGTAGATGTACGACCATAAAGTGCCGTCGTACTGGTAAATACGATATGAGAAACACCTTGCTCAACCGCTATTTTTGCTATCAATTTAGTTGCGTTCACGTTTATATCAATAAACTCTTCATCTGAACGAACACCAACATGTGGCGCATGAAGTGCCGCAGTATGAATCACAACATCAACGTCTGTTAGCGCTTCTCTTAGCAGGGTAGAATCTCGAATGTCTCCAAGATAATCAACCGTAGAACAGGGAATAAGATCAATGCCTTTTACTTCACAAAATGACATTAGATGAATGTAGATATTACGGCCAACTCGACCAGCTGAACCTGTCACTACAACTCGCATTTGATACTCCATATCAGTTTAATTCTGACTTTCATACACTTTACCGTATTATGATGTAAGCTCCAGCAAGCAACATAGCAAGACCTAAAAGCCTATTGATGTCTAGATCGCGAGGTACGGCTCCAAAAGCACCCAAGTAATCTATGACAATTCCATCATCTCGTTTTACCTACGCTTTCAAAGTCACTTTACAAACATTAGGTTAGAGGAATAGTCTCATGAACAGAAGTGGTTTATATTCAGGGCTACCATTCCCGAAAGGAATAGATCAGGGTCTTACTCATGCACATTGAAAATTTAGCTAAACTCGATTTGAACTTACTCGTGAATCTACATGTTTTGTTAGAAAAGCGTAACGTGAGTAGAGCTGCAGAGCATTTGAACTTAAGCCAATCGGCAATCAGTAAAAGCTTGGCTAGACTTCGGTTGCTATTTGATGATCCACTGCTAGAACGTTCAGGTTATGGAATGGAACCGACACTAAGAGCGAAACAAATTCAGTCTGACTTGCAACGTTTAATGGTTGATATTGAAAAACTAACCTCCCCCACCCGTTTTGACCCAGCCCAAAGCACCAGAAAATTTCATATTGCCGTCGTAGAAAGCGCTTACTCGCTTATTTTCCCAAAATTTATCGCTGAAGCACTGACAATAGCACCAAACATAACCATCGATTCGGTTAGTTGGGGAGCTGACACATTTGAGCGCCTTCAAAGAGGAGAGCTTGATTTTGCTATTACAGGTAAAGACTTAAAACCCGAAGATGAAGCTCGTACTTTGATACCGCCGAAAGGGATTGTTTCTCAAGAGCTATATCAAGATGAGCTTTATTGTTTAGTCAATCCTAAACATCCTTGCCTAGAGAGTACTTGGGGGCTTGAACAATACCTATCTTATCGGCATATCATGGTTAAAAACTACACCAATGAACGTTGGTTAGTGGACATCAAGTTGGCAGAAAAAAACATAGAACGGAACATTGCGTTTTACGTCTCTGACTTTAACAATGCGGTAGAGTTGTGTCGCCATACCAATCTAATACTGACGGCGCCAAAACGATTCGCTGAACAGACTTCGAAGAAAATGGGGTTAAAAGTTATACTATTACCCGTTGATGTTCCCGCGTTAACATACCCGTTATTTTGGCACGAAAACAGAGATCGAGATTTAGCTCACTCATGGCTAAAACAGATTATCATCGAACGGTTTGAGACAAACATTATCACCACACCAAGCTAAAATAATAAACATAGATGTTACAAACTACCCAGCATATAGCATGCTGAAATTTGGGTGAAAGATATGATCATTAGCGTTAGTCGTAGGACTGATATTCCAGCTTTTTATACGCCATGGTTTATGAACAGAATCCGTGAGGGATTTTTATTGACTAGAAACCCTTTTAACGCCCATCAAGTTAGAAGGGTTTCCCTGTTGCCAAAAGATGTCGAGCTTTTTGTCTTTTGGACCAGAAACCCCGCTATGTTAATGAAGCACCTGAATGAGTTAGATTCCCTAGGGCATAAATACTACTTTCAGTACACGATTACTGCCTACCCGAAACAATTAGAGACTCGAGTTCCCCGTCCTCATAAGGCGATTGATACATTTATAAAACTCAGTGACCAAATAGGTGCTGATAAAGTCATCTGGCGGTATGACCCAATACTGCTGTCCAATCTTGTTGATATGAATGAACACAAGCGAATATTCTCTAAAATTGCCGCCATGCTAGCAAACAAAACCCATAAAGTTGTTATTAGCTTTTCTGATTTTTATAAAAAGACAGAAAGAAATTTAAACCGAATAGATGGCCTGACATTCGCGGACATAACTAAGATGCCAAGTGAGCTATACGAGTTGTCTAACTACATGGCAAAAGTGGCTAATGAACATGGCATGACAATAGAAAGCTGTGCCGAAGAGATTGATCGAGAATCATCTGGAATCAAACAGGGAAAATGCATTGATGATCTCTTGATAAAATCGGTGTTTAACTTAGATGTAAGTTCTAAAAAGGATAGTGGCCAAAGAGACGCCTGTGGCTGTATAAAAAGTATTGATATAGGCATGTATAATACATGTCTTCATGGCTGCTCATATTGCTATGCGACTTTTAATAAAAATGCGGTGATGAAAAACAAAAGTCTCCATGACCCCAAAAGTCCTTTTTTGGTTGGAGGTACAGAAGGTATCGATCCAAACCTACTATTAAGACCTCTAGTACAAAACTCATTATTTTAGGTTAACGGTTATCGTACGCAAGTAATGTTGTACGCAAATAATGTCAAAAAGGAAATTCGGCTCATCATGTACTCCTTACATGCCCACAGTCATTATCAATATAGAGTGTTATTTTATTTTGTGTAGATAAAGACTATAGCTACACTGAAGTAAAAATTGGGAGTATAAGAATACTGATATACTGTAAAAACTAAAAGGACATTTATAGCCACTTTAATAAAGAAAAGATTAAAGATCTTTTGTCTTAAAGCTGAAATTTTTCTTCTATTACACTAATTAACAGTATTAATATAAGTTAAGGAATACTGTATTTTGACATATATCCAGAGTCTGGTTTCCACTTTTATTACAAAGCACTTCAATGAGGTTCATGAGTCCTTTTTCCTATTACACACAATGCTTTTATTATCAAACACCTATTCTTAACGAGGTTCCTAACAGGGTGAATGTCGATTTTTGTTAATTGTGTTGTTACCGTTTCATGTTACCTAGTTTTCAGTAGATTGTGTTACTGGTTAAGCAAAAGCTTAGAACTCTGTTTTCATCGATAATACTGCCCAGATAATATGAGCAAGTTTATTTGCCAAAGCTACGATACATTTGCAAGGATGAATGAGAAGTCTTCTGAATATTCTGCCGCCCGTTTATTGATTTTACCGAGCCAGTTGGTAGTATCGCTGGCATATTGCCGTGGTATAAATCCTATTCAAGCTACGAGCTGGAGACCATTTATATAAGCCAGAAGCAGCGAGACCATAATGTAGGCAACATCAAGTATATTAAGGAACCCTTGATAGTTACTTCGAGGGAAAAAAAGCTATTATAACTCCAATTTTATGTTCTTTGTCTGCTTGGAGAATATACGAATAGTAAGCGATATTCTGATGATGAAACTACCGGAATAGAGCGCCAATTCATTTTTGCTATTCTCTAAAATTAATGGTAACTGACTTTTAACATTCGCGATACTTTTATTCACCAAATTCAGCAAGTAGTCATCTAAGCTAATTCATCAAAGCACCTTTCAGCTTAATGAGTAATTTTCTTATCTAATTAAAACACTAAACATCTTACTGTTCAAAGAGCTAAATTGAAACAAAGTTCAATGTCGTTCAAATTGGCGCTTCAACTATTGCCAATGTATCGTTATTATCATCTTTAAATACTTATAATGAGGTAGCTAAATTTAGTTAACCACTTCAGAGGGTTTAATAAAAAAGCAAGAATACACTTTACAGTATGACCGAAATGTTGAATCAAGAATTGGAATAGTAGCAAACTTCCATCACTACAAGAACGAATTCGAATGGTTGTAATTCGTGAAGTAAATTAGAATATTTTGATTTTTTGTTAAATATAATTTTTCTTTCGTAACTAAACGTGAAGATTTGAAAGATATTCTTTGTTAAATCGATACTAATAACACTACATTTCATAGTAACCATTTCGTTAGGTTATCTCTGTTTACTTTTCAGTCTTGACACATTGTGATGCCGTCAGCGGAGCAACAAACTCAACACACGCCACAAAACACTGCAATCAATTATGATTAGTCTATGCATTTAATGTTACGTCACGATTCGTTGGTACGAATCAAATTTCTAGTTATAAGTCTTATAATTGAATAAAAAATAGTTACAACTTACAGTAAGAATTATTGTTAGATAGGTAACAATTGATTATAATCAAGCATGGATCAATTTTTTAACGGAATTATGCTATTTAGTGATAAGCTTATAAAATTATTGTTATAGCGGATTAGTAATACTAAATTGTCAATGTTTGTGATTTTTCCTTGTAGTTACGATGTGCATAGTTTTTATATTGGATGCTAATTATGATTTTTAGATATGACATACAAATATTAAGAGGATTATCTGTTTTATTTGTTGTTTTGTTCCATCTAGGCTTATCTTCTTTTAAAGGAGGGTTCTTAGGTGTAGATGTGTTTTTTGTTATTAGTGGTTTCCTAATGGCAATATTATATGATTTCAGAAATAAAACTGAATTCTTTAGACGTAGAGCTAAAAGACTTTTACCACCTTACTTTTTTATAATTTTAGTTACATTATTAGCTTCTTTTGCATTTACTACAGCTAATGAAACTAAGCAAGTTGTTGAACAATCAATATTCAGCTCTTTTTTTGCATCAAATTTTGGATTTTGGATGCAAAATTCATATTTTAGTAAATCTGAGTTTAACCCTTTGTTACATTTATGGTCTTTGGGTGTTGAAATTCAATTTTATATCATCATACCTTTATTATCATGGTTTTTTAGAAAGTCTAAATATTTTTTACCCATAATTTTATTCTGTTCTTTGACTCTATGCTTATTAGTATTAACTATTTCACCGAAAACATCATTTTTTATTTTCCCTTTTAGAGTTTGGGAGTTTCTTATTGGTTTTGGGATTGCAAAACATTTCACAAATGAAGGAAAGATTCGTTATAAAGGAAGAGAATGGATTGGTTTTTTTTCAGTTATAACTTTAACAATTATTCCATTTATGCCTGTAAATGGTGAATCACTTAGTGTTATTTTTGGTCATCCTGGTTTGTTTTCAGTGTTGATTTGTTTAGCTACTAGCGGAGTACTATTGTTTGGTTTACCTTTAGCCATTCAAAATTCCACTTGTGGGAAAGCACTTATTTTTTTAGGGAAATACTCATATTCCATATATTTGGCTCATTTTCCCATAATTGTAATTTTCTTATCTAAACCTTTTGGCGGAACTATACTTAACACTGAGTCATTGGGCGAAAAATTGTTAATAGTCTTTCTTATTGGGTTATTTTCATACATTTCATTTAATTATATTGAACAGTTTAAATCAAAAAAAATATTTACATTTACTATTATTAGCTCACTTACAATTGTGACTCTTTCTTTTATTTCATCTAGCTTGCAAGATAATTTATTAACCGAAAAAGAAAAGTATATTTTTAAAGCATTTTCTGATAGGAGCGAATACCGGTGTGGTAAATTAATCAGAATTTTAGAACCAATTGCTATATCTTGTGAAAAGAATAACGTGATTAATCCAGAATCAACAATTATGCTTGTAGGTAATAGCCACGCGGATTCTATAAAAACATCCTTAGCTAAGATATCTAGTGAGAAAAATGCAAAATTGATATTTTTAGTACCTAATAACCCCCTAATGGAAGGTGGTCTTACCGTATCCAGAATTTTTGAAGATGCCTTATCTCAGAAAGTTGATAAAATTGTAATCCACTATTCTACAAGTGGTTTTCCCATCAAAAACGTTCTGGAACTAACGAAAGTTGCTATAGATAAAGAAATCAAAGTAGTAGTTATAGATCCTGTTCCAGTTTGGAACCAGCATGTACCTAAACATATGTACACGTTGTTAAAAGAGGATACTAGTAACTTAACCAAGAACATAAATAGTTATTTGGAAGATAACGAGGCTATTTTTAAAAAGTTGGATTCTATTGAATCGAACTTATATGAACGAATATCTGTATCGGATGTTTTTTGTAGATATGAATGTGTGTTTAGTGATGATAAAGGTGTCCCTTTTTACTTTGATAGTAGTCACTTAACGTTGAGTGGCTCTCGGATGTTAGAGGATAAATTTCGAAGTTTTATTCAATAAGTTAATATAAATCTCGTTTGGGATAGGGCAGTTTTTAACATAACTGCTCTTAATCTTCGCTAAGATTTAGTTAGAGCAAATAGAGACATCCTATTTGCATGACTGTTCTGACGTTTAAAGATATAGAACATCTCGATATAGTCGAGAATATCTGACCGTGCTTTTTTTGCGTTAGATATATCTTTTTCGAACACGCTCACGTTTTAACAATTAAAAAAAGCTCTCAGCGACAGTATTATCATGACAGTTACCTCTTCGGAACATTAGCTTTTCTGACTTTTATAAAAAGACAGAAAGAAATTTAAACCGAATAGATGGCCTGACATTCGCAGACATAACTAAGATGCCAAGTGAGCTATACGAGTTGTCTAACTACATGGCAAAAGTGGCTAATGAACATGGCATGACAATAGAAAGCTGTGCCGAAGAGATTGGTCGAGAATCATCTGGGATCAAGCAGGGAAAATGCATTGATGATCTCTTGATAAAATCGGTGTTTAACTTAGATGTAAGTTCTAAAAAGGATAGTGGCCAAAGAGACGCCTGTGGCTGTATAAAAAGTATTGATATAGGCATGTATAATACATGTCTTCATGGCTGCTCATATTGCTATGCGACTTTTAATGAAAATGCGGTGATGAAAAACAAGAGTCTCCATGACCCCAAAAGTCCTTTTTTGGTTGGAAGTACAGAAGGTATCGATCCAAACCTACTATTAAGACCTCTAGTACAAAACTCATTATTTTAGGTTAACGGTTATCGTACGCAAATAATCAAACAAGCGGGCATTATATGAAGATTAAAAGTGACGTTCTCCCGTATAAACAACGTTATGCCCTTTATCGCAAACAGGAGGTTTCATGGCTAAAAATGCCGTAGAGCAAGCGATCGAAAATATCCGATTGAAGTCGAAAGGAATGAAGGGTTCTTTAAGTTGCGCTATTACAATTAATTTTCACCCAGACCGTTATACGTCAGACAATAAGCCGCTGCTTCAAGCTATTGCGGATGATGGTTTTTTGAAATCTCAATTTGAAACAGCGACAAGCAATGGTGGTTTAACGGCTTATGCTGGCGGTGAGCGATGGTCGTGGGAACAAACTGTCTTTAATGGCGCGTACGATAATGCCCCAAACAACCTCAGACCAAAATATGGTGCGCTAAATTACCGCCATTATGCAGCAGGGGCTTCCTGTCGTTTTGGTTCTTCTTTCTTTCAATTGAAGCCTCACATTTTTGAGCGAACAACATTTTGCTACCCAGATAGTTTTTTTCAGCCCGAAGATTTTGCTGTCTCTAGCAACTTAATGACACTCATTGATATAGCTTCGTCATCAAATGTGGATTTGTTAGATGACTATATTGAGGCCCACGTTCATGGGATTATATCGGTAAAAGAGGATATTGAATGTGTTGTGTTAGACCCGATTTATCGCTCTACAAATGTCGCTGAATATGCCTCAAAACTAGGTGTGCCGATAAAATGGCACAATGGTTATGAGTTAAGTCTTGAGGAAATGCGTCGTCATCCTGACTATCGTGGGCAGCAATTTATCGAACTCGCTACAGAGCTGGCTCATAACGGTAAGATTAATGCGAGAATACTGGGGTTAGCCATTACAGAGCAAGGTTATGACGAACAAGATATCAAAAAAGTTTGGCATTACTTGGCTCGATTTGGATACCGCACTGTCTCTGCAAGCAATTAACACTTCAAGTTACTTATTCTAGTTTAATGCCTAGAGTCTAAGGTTCTGTTTTTGGCTAACTCTTCGCCAAAAACAGGCCACAAAAGCCAAGCGTAAACGGGAATGGTCATCAAGTTTAATTTATTGACACTTCAACCCTAGAAATCATATGCTTAGCTCGCACTGGCAAAATCCAGTGTCGGGATTAGGAACCCTGCATTCAAATACATAGGCGCATTAATACCAGCTTTAACTGGATAATAATGTGCGGCTTTAGCACACCTGAATTTAATGGCATTGCCTATTTTAACGGCAATAATCAACATTATGGTGAGCTGAGCGAGGGCGCTTCGGCGCGCCGTTTCCTATGTAGCGGTAGTTCCTAACCTTGTTCAGTTCGCCACCCCTTGATTAGGAACCTTTGAGTGGTGATTAACCAGAATCTACATAGGATCTAGCTATGAACTCAGCGAACAATTCTCAACCCGATTTCTACTTACAAGTTGAAGACTTTATTCTGAATGCCTGTATCGAAGGCACCAACAACGATGCGTTGAGCAATGAAATACGCCTATTTTTGTTAACGCTGCTGAATCACTATAAACAACAAGATCAGGAATAAGAACAAAACAGAAAAGAAAAGACACCGTGAGTTAATGGATTAACGGTGTCTTTGTCATGGCTACAATGCATTGGCTTGTCACATTGCGAACGCGAATATTGTTTTCCTTGTTACCACCCTACAAATTACGATGAACAAAGGAACAAGGTGAGATTATATTGAGAGGCAACAGGAAAGTTACCTCTCAATTTAGAGGACCTTATAGATTTGAAAATCTCCTAGAGCCTCTATGCGATTGAAACTCATCCATATTAATGAATTCGTCATGGTCGACGTCAATGCGTTCAAACATCTCATCGCTATAAACTGAATTCTTTAATAAACGACCTTCTGATCTACGAAGTTCCTGTCTTGCCTTTTGGAAATCAACAAACTCTTCTTCAGATATCAAACCATCTTGGTTTACATCAATATCTGCAAAGACAGGAGCTTGAGACATCCCCATTCGACCATTTCCTTTTGCAGCAACATCCACTGAAAGAGAAATAGTTAGGCAACCGAGTAATATAGAAAAGATATATTTATTCATGGTCATCTCCTTTACCAATTTCCCACATAAATCATACTCCTTTTAACCATAATTAGTGTAAGGTTATGTAAAGGTCAATAGGATTGTTCTAAAGTCTTATTCCTGAGACTCAGCAAAAACTGATAGCATCCATAGAAGAAAGCGCTAATAGGCACACCTTTTACTATTGAACCTGTTTCAACCTCAAAGTCGTTCAATCTCACATAGTGACACATTACTTTTGTCAGCTTGATCGCTATTGACTAGGCTATTATTAATTGTTCGACTTTACTCCATACAAATTACAAATGAGATATCTACCATTGCGACAATCCATTACTATCTTGTTCATTTCTCTATTCTCTTCATTGGTGTCAGCTGAAACGTTCCACGTAATGCTGCATACAGGGTCATTCCCACCTTACTTTTTTGAAGAAGATGATGCACGGACAGGAACGATCAAAGATATTTACTCAGCCATTGCTGAAGAAACAGGTGATACCTTTGAGTATGTCAGGGTTCCTTTTAATCGAGCTCTGCATAAGTTCGAAGTAGGTGAGATCGATATTGAGCCGATGACCAATCCAGCGTATCGAGGGAAGTCAAAGGTCATTGGTGTTTATAGTATCCCATTTACCGTGGCCGAAGAGGTTATCCTATTTAATAGTGACCACCATATCAGAGTTAATGGACCAGATGACCTATTAGACAAAACAGTTGGAGTCATAAAAGGGTACCACTACCCTAAATTCTCACACTATTTTAACGATGGGCGTATCAAAACATCGTCGGTAAAAAATGAAAATATACTGATCAAGTTATTGCTTGCTGGTCGCTTCGATCAAGCACTCATCAATAAAGATTTTGCTCAGTATGAAATTCAGCAGCAACATATAAGTAAACGAGTCGTGGTAGGTAAAACCTACAACTCGCTCGATATGATGCTGCGCTTGCATCCAAACAAAGAAGAGGCGTTACCTAGGTTCAACAAGGCGATTGATAAGTTAGTAAAAGATGGCACGATCGAGAAGATTTATGACCGCTATCGCTAATTAAGGCACCGTTCGCTCAGTTCAGTTCGACAATGAGCTCGCTTAACAAAAAAACCAGCGTACAAACGCTGGTTTTTATAATCCGGTGACGGTTATAAACCGCCCATTAACATGTATTTTGACTCCAAGTAATCATCCATACCTAAATGAGAACCCTCACGGCCAAGACCGGACTCTTTTACGCCACCAAATGGCGCTAAGGTTGTCGATATCAGCCCTTCATTTATACCTACAATTCCTGTCTCCAGCTCTTCAGCGACGTTCCAAGCTCTAGCAAGAGATTGAGTATAAACATAAGACGCTAAACCAAATTCGGTGTCGTTAGCTCGCTGTAACACCTCTTCATCGGTCTCAAACGAAAACAGCGCCGCAAGAGGACCAAACGTCTCTTCCGTTGCCACTTGCATTTGATCTGTTATACCGGTTAACACATGAGGAACCACTAACCGACTGCCCTGTGGAGGCAACTGGCCATAAAGTACCTTAGCGCCTTTATCGCAAGCGTCTTGGATATGTTCGGTGACTTTATTTACCGCGGCGTCATTAATAAGAGGGCCGATAGAAACGCCTTCTTCAAAGCCGTCTCCCACTTTTAATTGAGCAACTTTGTTCGCCAGTTTAGTAGCAAACTCATCATACACTTTGCTATGAACAAAGAGTCGGTTGGCACACACACAAGTCTGTCCGGCATTACGGAACTTGGCGATCATGGCCCCTTCTACAGCGGCATCAATATCCGCATCGTCAAAGACAATAAACGGTGCATTTCCACCTAACTCTAAAGAGAGTTTTTTAACCGACGATGCCGATTGCTCCATCAAAATTTTGCCGACATTGGTTGAGCCAGTAAACGAGAGTTTACGCACCACTTTACTTTGAGTTAGCTCGCCACCGATGGCAATGGCATCTCCAGTAACGACACTAAATACCCCTTTTGGTATCCCTGCTCGCTCTGCAAGCTCTGCCAACGCCAAAGCGGTAAAAGGAGTGTCAGGCGCCGGCTTTAAGATAACAGGGCAACCTGCGGCAAATGCAGGGCCACATTTTCTGGTGATCATTGCAGCTGGAAAGTTCCAAGGCGTAATGGCGGCGACAACACCAATAGGCTCTTTGGTGACTAAGATTCTCGCACTACTTTTATGGGTTGGAATGATATCCCCGTAAGCACGACGTGCTTCCTCCGCAAACCACTCTATAAAGCTGGCGGCGTACATCACTTCACCTTTTGCTTCGTTAAATGGCTTACCTTGTTCGGTCGTCATGATGGTGGCAAGATCATCACAATGCTCAAGCATAAGCTCATACCAACGACGAAGCACTTTAGCACGATGCTCGGCAGTCTCTTTTTTCCACAATTTAAATGCAACCTGAGCGCTCTCAATCGCTTCTTGGGTCTCTTTTTGTCCCATATTAGGCACATGACCAATCACCTCATCGGTAGATGGGTTGGTGATCGCGGTTACATCGCCATCAAGAGCACTTTTCCATTGACCATTGATGTAACATTGTTGTTTAAACAAACTCATATCATTTAATTGCATTACCTAGATCCTTGTAAAAAGTCGACAATCTTTCTGTCTTCCATCAGTTTGTCGAGGGCATAGTTGTCTCTTGCTGCGGTATTAAATAGTGGTGACAGTAGAGATATAAAACGATAGCGATGATGGCAAAGCTCGTTAGCAATATAGGCAACATAATAAAGCCAATATACTCGACTAACAGACCAATGAGCTGTGCAAACAGTGCGCCCAATAATAGCTGGATAAAACCAAGTAAACCAGAAGCTGACGCCCGATTAACCGGCACAGCAGAAATCGATAAAGACTGCAGGTGAGGCTGGCTTAACCCCCGCCCAAAAGTAAAAATGGCCATGGAAAGAAACAGTGTCTGGTAACTGACGGAATAAAAGCTCAACGATAGCAACATAGTCACGGCGCCCACTAACGAAAGGCAATGGCCGGCGACAATTGTGGTGGCATGTGACCATTTAGCCGACAGCTGCGCACTGGCAAAGCTACCAGCCATAAAGCCGAGTGCAACAAACAGAAACCAAAAGCCATACTGCGTTAAATTATCTCCCAGCAGTTGATGAGCAATAAACGGAGCGCAAGTTACAAACGCAAAAAAACCACAGGCAATTAAGGTACTCGATAATGCAAGACTGGTGTATACCCTATTTGATATTAACCAGCGATACGTGGCCAAAAAAGAAGATTTTCTCGCCACGTTTTTTTCAGTAATAGGCTTTGGATACTGAAAGAAAACCCCTAACCAGACACAAAATGCCATAAACATTGGCAAATAAAATACCGAATGCCAGCCAAAAATCTCTGCTGACACACCGCCGATGGTTGGTGCAATAGCTTGCGAAACGGCCACACCCATGGTGATGTAACTCAGCTTCTCAACCGCTTTATCTGACGGGTAAATATCAACAAGTATACTGCGAGCCAGCATCATGCCAATGCAGCCGCCTGCGGCCTGCATCACTCGGCTTAGCAGTATCAAAGAGACAGAACTGGCAAAAACACCCACCAAGCCACCAACAATATGCAGCCCAAATCCCCACAATAGTAAGCGTCGTTTACCATATTTGTCCGCGATCGGCCCTGCAAACAACTGACCAATTGCCAGCGTTGCCAAATAAGCCGTAAAACTCAACTGAATGATGTTACCTGAAGAAGAAAACTGTTCCGCCAGCAACGGCATGATGGGGGCAACAATATTGAGGGCAACAGGGCTAACCATTGCCATTAGAATTAAGAATAGGGTCAGTTGATTGTCTTTATTCATGGGATGAATAACAGTGCGAACCATGCAACGGCATAGCGCGAGACTGCTGAATAGCCTGTTGCTGAAACGCCGCTACGCCAGCATTTGCGCAGGCGGCATCTTGGTCTTCGCTTGCACCAGACACACCGATCGCTCCGACTAGCTGGTCGTGGTAATAGATGGGCTCTCCACCAGCAAACAGCACCATGCGTTTTTGATGAGACAAGCCATGCAGCAAAGAAGGTTTCGCCTCTAATCGGCTGTTCCACTCTTTAGTGGCAAAACCAAAACTCACTGCGGTATAGGCTTTATCTGCGGAAATCTGCGTGCAAGGAAGTGCAGCATGATTAATGCGTATTTGGCTGAGCGGGTTGCCGTGTCTATCCAGCACCGATACTGAGACTTTAAGTTGGTTACTCTCTGCGTACTCAATGGCTGCTTGTGCAATCAACAGAGCCGATTGCCAGCTTAAACTCGTATCGGTGACAAACATGTGACTACAACACCTCAAACAGTACGTTAACTTGTCCTGTTCCCGAACTCGGGAAGTACTCACTTACAATTCGGCCTTTGCCTTTGTAGTTATCCCAACCAAGCGCTCCGAACAGCATAGCGGTATCATGCATTCCACCTTCACCATCACATTTATCCGCGTAATCAGGCAACATTTTAAGGAAAGTGTCGATATCGCCATTCTCCCACATCTCTAATACATGCAGATCCATCTGACGGTTGAACTCTTTAGAGATAGTGAACGTTCCGTTGTTGGCGGCGTAATCTTCGTTATCCCAAATACGGTGTGATAATGAACCAGAGGCCAATAGCATCACTCGACTATCACTGGCTTCTATTGCTTCACGAATGGCTTCACCCAACTTGCGTGACGACTCTAAGCTATGCACGGTACACATTGCCGCAACAGAGACCACTTTAAAGTGCTTATCTTCATTCATATAACGCATTGGAACCAAGGTTCCGTACTCAAGCTCTAAAGATTCCACTTGATGAGAAAGGGTAAACACCCCTTTTTCGGTCGCGATATCCGCAATCAAATCACCCAGTTTAGAATTACCTTCATACTCATAAGGTAAGTCCTTAATAAAATGAGGGAATTCGTTACTGGTAAATACCCCTTTAAAGTGCGCTTTAGAATTAATGTGGTAACCCGCATTCACTAGCCAGTGTGTATCTAATACCACAACCGTATCAACGTTATTGTCACGCGCCAATTGGGCGATCTCTTTATGGCCATTTATAGCGTGATCACGACAACCAAATAATTTCCCTGGCTGCTCCGACATAAGCATGGTCGGTACGTGCGTAATTTTTGCAGCAACAACAAGTTCACCCATCTTGTCTATCTCCCTGTTAAGTAAATCAAAGCCTCGTAAGCTCTAATTAAAATTCAATTAAATTCCGTTATTGGTTATTGGACAGTGCTTTCAGTTTTTCATGTATATTGTTTTTTTTGTAATTAAGTACGGGATGTAACTCGGTAAGCTCAAATCCAATACTTAAATAGCGGCTGGAAAAAATAGGCTGTAAAAAATCAGTAAACGCCTGAAAAATAGTATCTCCAGCTTGCTGTAATGTTTCGATTGGCCGCCCACTTCCCACTTTAGCGGTTAAATGAATAAAGCCATTTTCAGCAGCACCTTCAGCAACTCGAAAATGTTCACAGCGAATCGCACGGCTACGAATGCCCCCCAAAGGAAAAACACCTGTGGAGACTGCCGTGTCATTCAACACTTTCAGCAGTTGTGGAATATCCAACTGTTCTTCGATATTGGCAGAGTACTCAACGATAAAGTGTGGCATTCAAGTTCCTTTTGTTTATCTTGTTTTAATAAATCATCTGATGAGGTGGTGACTAAAACAGGGCCTCTTTAAACCACGTTTTAATCACCTTTAGCTAATCGCTAGTTATCGACCGAGTACGGGAACCGTGTGCGTATCAAAGGCGATACAAACATTCTTAGTTTCCATATAGAAATCGAAACTCCAGTCACCACCATCGCGGCCTACACCAGACATTTTCACACCACCAAATGGTGACGGAAGGTTACGGTTATTTTCTGAGTTAACCCAAACCATACCAGACTCAACAGCATGAGCCATACGCATAGAACGCCCGGTGTCTTTAGTCCAGATATAAGCGGCCAGGCCGTAATCGGTATCATTCGCCATCTGAATGGCTTCTTGCTCCGTGTCGAACGTTAACGCCGTTAGTACTGGGCCAAAAATTTCTTCACGAGCAATTCGCATACTATTATCTGCATCGGTGAATAGAGTTGGCGTTAGGTAATTACCATTGCCAAGTGTGGTAATTTTTTTGCCACCAACAGCAACCGTTGCGCCATCTTCAATCGCGGCATCAACATAACTCAAAACTTTGTTGTAGTGAGAGCTATGTACTAGCGGACCAACCTCTGTGGCTGGATCCAACGAATGCCCGACTTTAATATTGGCCACACGCTCTTTTAATGCAGCGATAAATTTGTCTTTAATACCCGATTGCACCAATAGTCGACTTGAACTGGTACAACGTTGACCGTTTAGGCTGTATATCATAAACACTACGGCATCGAGGGCGCGGTCAAAATCCGCGTCATCAAAGACGATTACCGGGTTTTTGCCACCCAGCTCAAAGTGAGAGCGCTTCAACGTATCGGCGGCTTGTTTTTGAATCATAGAGCCGGTAACCGTTTCACCAACAAACGCAATTGCTTTAATCGCTTTATGTTGCGTTAGCTCTTTACCTGCCACTTCACCAAAGCCGTTAACCATGTTCCAGACACCTGCTGGCAGTCCTGCTTCTTCTGCACACTCTGCTAGAATAGCCGCAGTTAGAGGGCTAAACTCAGCTGGCTTATGAACAATCGTACAACCTGACGCTAACGCCGGAGCTATCTTCCATGTCGATAGCATAAACGGCGTATTCCAAGGTGTAATAACCGCAACTGGCCCAATTGGAGTACGGACGGTAAAGTTAGTATGAGTATCTTGCTGCAGAGCTAAACCATTGCGAGCTTCTGGCGCTTTATCCGCGAAGAATCGAAAGTTAGCGGCGCCACGAACAGCGGCTTGGCGCATAAAACGCAGAGGCTGACCACAATCGGAAGACTCTACTAAAGCAATCTCTTCTGCTCTCGCTTCAATTTTGTCTGCCAGTTTATGCAAAATGGCTTTACGCTTTGCTCCATTCATTGCTGCCCATTCAGCTTGAGCAGCTTGTGCCGCATCACACGCAGCCGCCACATCTTCTTTGGTGGCTTTTACTACCATGCCTAACGATTGGCTATCAATAGGTGAAGTGTTATCAAAGGTTTCACCTTCTGTTCCTAGCGTCCACTCACCATTAATGTAATGACCGAGTGTTTTGTCCTTAAAGCGAGCTAAATAGGTAGCGGCTTTATCAATATTGTTTTGAAGTTCCTGACTCATAATTTCGTCCCTTTTAATCATTGACGCTAAGGTTATTTACGCTAAAGATATTGGCCTATCGTCGTTATATATTGTTTGAAGATCGGCCGAGGCCGATCGAACAGTGTCTAATAATTTGACCCGTAAAACTCTTGCTCCGAAACCATATGGGTTTCTAATGCCCCTATTTTTTCGATAGAGCAGACAACCACATCACCAGGCTGCATATCCTTGAGCCCTTTAGGTGTGCCGGTAGCAATCATGTCGCCGGGTTTAAGCGTCATCGTAGCGCTGAGATACTCAATCAAAAACGGAACATCAAAAATCATATCTGCGGTTGTGCCTTGCTGAGTCACTTCACCATTAACTGTCGTTTCCAGTTTCAGGTCGCTTATGTCGCCCACATCATCCTTGTCTATTAACCAAGGGCCAATTGGACATAATGAGTCGCGACTTTTTACTCTAAGGTTTGGTCGATAGTAATTTTCTAGGTAGTCTCGGATAGCAAAGTCATTACAAATGGTGTATCCCGCAACATAGTCCATCGCCTCTTCGCGAGGAATATCCTTTCCGTCTTTACCAATAACAGCAACCAACTCACACTCGTAATGCATAAATTCAATATCATCAGGACGATAGGAGTTTTGCTTGTGGCCCGTTAAAGTATTTGGCCCTTTAATAAACACTAACGGCTCAGTTGGTGGCGCAAAAGCCAGTTCTGAGGCATGGTCAGCATAGTTCAAACCCAGCGCAAATATGGTTCCCGGTTTTTCAATTGGTGAAAGCCAAGTGACTTGCTCTTCATTCAGTTTCTCGCCAGAGTCTGTTATTAATTCACCAGCTTGAGTCACTTCTACTTGATATACTGTCTCTTGAAAGAGTACGCGTGCTCTCTTCATTGTTACTCTCCCATTACCGAATTATTAAGTTGAACAAAACCACTCATCGTTGAACTGACACTATCACCTGCTTGCACTGGAATGCGTTCCCCAGGGAAGCCAACCGCGATAACATCTCCGGCCTCTAGGGTCATAATGGTCGAAATCAAACTGATAAGCTGTTCTACACTTCGGTGTAAATCTGTCACTTTTAGCGTGCGTTGCTGCTGGCCGTTAACAGAGGTCGTCACCTCTAAATCTTGCAAAGAAGAGATATCAGACATCGCCACTGGCTTTTGTGCCACAGGTGCAGAACCATCAAGACACTTCCCTTTAATATCCGGGCGGTAGTAGCTAGTTTCAGGTAACGAGAAATCGTGAACCAGAGATAAACCACCAATATACTCAACTGCGCTCTCTTCGCTAACACGGCAACACTGCTTACCAATAACCACAGCGATACTGGCTCCTACAACCAGTGATTGGCCATCTTTTGCTGGTGCAATCTTGGCCTCATCAGTAGACCACGTATTATGGGTTTTAAAATACAGTACCGGCTGCGTTGGCGGTTTGAGATACGGTTTTTCGTTGAATGTGCTGTCTAGCTGAGCAAGTTGGCTCGCATCATTGAGCGCGACACAAACAAGTTTACCTTTCACTATTTGGTTTGAACTCATTAGAAATCCTTTTATTTACATTAGTAGCCGCTTGATACAGGTTCATTACCTGTTGGCGTATTTTGATTTTTAACTTTTTGGATAAGTTGC
Organism: Vibrio sp. MACH09; assembly: GCF_033238805.1. NCBI lineage: Bacteria > Pseudomonadati > Pseudomonadota > Gammaproteobacteria > Vibrionales > Vibrionaceae > Vibrio > Vibrio sp. MACH09. The sequence goes on from NZ_BSFZ01000002.1 coordinate 379,486, forward strand.
TCTGCGCCCGTCCTTAGTAGCAGCGTATCGACACCTACCCCAATAAACTTGGTCCCAGTTTCAGCAAACTGCTGAGCGTTTTGCAAATTGAGCGAAAGAATGCCTGAGGCCTTTCCAGACTGCTTAATCACCTCCATCGCCCACTCAATTTTCGCCACCACTTCTGGATGGTCTGGGTTGCCAACGTGCCCCATAGCACCGGACAGATCGGATGGGCCGATAAACACCCCATCAACCCCATCTACAGCCACTATCTGTTCAAGGTTATCCATCGCTTCTAACGTTTCGACTTGAACTATCAAACAGATCTCATCATTGGCTTTTTGTAGATACTGCGGCACTTTGTTCCAGCGAGCGGCTCGGGCAAGAGAGCTGCCCATTCCACGAATACCTTCTGGCGGATAACGAACCGCAGAGACAAGTTCTTTCGCTTGATCTGCGCTATTAACCATAGGAACTAATAAGGTCTGAGCACCAACATCTAACAACCTTTTGATCAACGATATTGATCCATTCTCAGGACGAACAATAGGAGAAACCGGATAAGGCGCTAATGCTTGAAGGTGATGCAGAATCGTTTTCAACTCAAATGGTGCGTGCTCACCATCAATTAACAACCAATCAAATCCCGCCCCTGCGCATATTTCCGCGCAAGAGGTATCAGGTAAACCTAACCATAACCCCCACAGTGTTTCGTCATTTTGTAGGGCTTTTTTAAACGTGTTTTCTGGCAACATAACCTTTACCTACCTAGACAAACTTAACGGAAATGCCACCAAGCGGACCAAAATCAGCATGGATGGTGTCTCCTGCTTTCACAGGTACTGGGCGGGTAAATGAGCCAGACAGAATGACTTGACCCGGTTCTAGGCCGATATCATGGGGAGCAAAACGCTTACAGACCCAGCAGATACCATTTGCAGGGTTACCTAGCACACCTGCTGCTAAACCTGTCTCTTCAATCTGACCATTTAGGTACAACATGGCGCCAGCCCAACGCATATCAAAATCCATCGGTTTAATAGGGCGTCCGCCTACGATAATGCCGGCGTTAGCAGCGTTGTCTGCAATGGTGTCATAAACCTTACGGGTATAGCCGGATTCAGGGTCAGTACGGTGGCAGCGGGCAGCAATAAGCTCTAAAGAAGGGATGATGTAATCCGTGGCATTTAGAACGTCGAAGATCGTGACGTTTTCGCCTTTTAGCGGCGATTTAAGAACAAAGGCGAGTTCAACTTCAATACGGGGATCAAGAAAGTCACCAACTGGAATTTGAGCACCATCTTCAAAAAACATATCATCCAGCAATACGCCATAATCTGGTTGGTCAATATTAACCGCCATCTGCATGGCTCTAGAGGTCAAGCCAATTTTATATCCTCGAACTTTAGCACCTTCACTCTTCTTTCTTTCCACCCACTCACTCTGGATAGCGTATGCATCTTCCATGGTCATATCTGGGTGTTCAAGGGTCAGGGCAGGTATTTGGTAGCGCTCTTTCTCTGCTGTATACAATTTTTCTGCGGCTTTCTGAATCTGCTCTTGAGTAAGCATAGTTTGACCTTCCTTTGCCAATATTCTTATTCTTGTTACGACGATAAAATCGGCGCATATTAGTTAACATATTAAACATCTTAATTAACATCTTAACTAATTACTAGACAATTTTAGTCAACATTTACCCCATTCTCGCTACATTTTTTACTTAACCCAATGATTAACAAAGAATTTATTTTGGATTAATATTGAATTTTTGTTAACAAATATGCGCATTTGATCACATTTCATTATTTAATATAGCGACGGCCAGTTTTTTCTTTTTGTCCAACCCATGATCAAAAAAAACACTACAAACCCTGAAAACACTAAGCTCTTAGTAGTGAATACCCACAACAAATTCTATGAAAAGTGCAAGCTTTAGCTGATTTCGTCTATTTTCATTTATTGACTTAGCACAGAAAATTAACATCACATTAACCATGAAGGGACGGATAAGGATGTCTAATCAACCACTATTTCGAGATGCAATGTCAAATCTAGCGGCTGCAGTAAATATTGTGACCACGGGTGGCGATGCTGGGACAGTAGGATTAACGGCAACAGCAGTATGTTCAGTCACTGATACACCGGCTACTATCATGGTGTGCGTGAATCGCAACAGCGCATCAAATGAACTCATTAAATCCAACAAGCAGGTGTGCATTAATGTCTGCGCAGCAGAGCACCAACAATTATCGTTAGACTTTGCTGGTATGACAGATATGACGATGGAAGAGCGCTTTGCCAATCCGGTATGGCAAAAAAATCTGCACGGAGTGCCTGTATTATCGGGCTGCCTAGCAAGCTTAGAAGGCCGAGTAGCCGATATCTCTGAAGTAGGAACGCACAGTGTGTTCTTTGTCGAAGTTGACAATATTGTGGTCAACAAAGATAAAGATGCGCTCGTTTACTTCGCGAGAGAGTTTAAGAAAGTCGCTTGTGCCACACCAAAAGAAGAAGCATTGGTGTAATAGCAAGCTCATCAAATCAAATTTAGTAAGATCGTGTTGAGTGTATTGTCTTTTTTGCAGGTAAAAGGTCCCACTTTTACCTGCTTTTTTTGCCTAAAAAATGTCAAAAGTCGCACCAAAGCCAGAGCTTATTGGCCATCATTCACTGGCTATTGGTTTACAAGCGATATAGATTTGCAAGCAATATAGATTTACAAACAATATTGACGAGCTAGCTCTCTTTTTTGCCGATAATCATTCAATAGAGTCTCAGCACTCTTATTACGGTTACCATAGAAAAACGCACCGTTGTGACTAAGTAGTTCAAAATGATTCGCTAACAACTGTTCGACTACATCTATTCTCCTTAGCGTCAACGAAGTACAACTTTTTCCATGCAGGTCATCTTCGATATCCAGTACATGAGAACGAAAAGAGTCCAATAGAAACCATTTGTCTCGCTGCTGCTCACTACTTAGTGTCTCTTTACACTGTAAATAGATCATCTCAGCATGCTGTACCACGTCTCGATCAGCGTGATTGTTTTTAAGCCATGCCAACTTTTGTTCATAAACCATGCTCGCTTGCTCTTTTACCATTTGATAGATCATTTTCTGTTGCTGTTCACTTATAGGCTGAGTGAGCAACCAACCAAACAGAAATCGAGTTTCGAACCGTTCTAACAAATGAAAAATTGGATCAGCTAAACCGTTGCTATTTATCTCATGCAGAGGATCAAAACGGTACATATAGCCAAAATCAAACAACTTAATATCTCCACTGCGATCAACAAGAATATTGCCCGCACACAAATCCCATTCAAACAGCCCTTGCTGCTCACATGCCAGCAAAGTAGTAAACAGTTGAGCGATAGTGTTTTGGTTAAGTGAAGATATCTCCTCTCCTTCTATCCACGGAGATAAAATAATCCCTTGCCGATAGTTGGCGTAAATAGTGTCAACAATATGAACAAACTGATTAGATTGACGCTTCAAACGTTCGAAGTCGTTACGGCGTTGAACTTCATTCAGGAAAGAGTATTTTCCGTCAACATTCAAAACCTTAGATTCAGCACGCTTCTTCTTTAATGTAAATTCGTTGCCATCAATACTTAAATGGAAGATTTCTGCGGTAAGCCCGTGAGTATAAACGTGTTTAACATAGGGTGAGGCTTCAGTGATATTAATTAGCTGCTCGATAGGAAGTGGGCAAGATTGGCTATCCCCTACCACAATATTTTGTGAGCTCTGATCAAAATGTTGCTGTGCAGATTGTCGATGATTCATTGTCTATCCTTATTACCTAAGCATAAACTCAATCTACTCGCTTAACGATTAGCCGAAATCCCCCTTATAACAATTTATTAACGCGTAGGCTTAGGGAGGAGAGGCAGATGACATCCTGCGTATTGGCTTGCACGCTGTAGTTTCCCCTGCCTCACTCACTATATTAAACACCTTGGGGCAATGCTCACCGTTTGTGCTCTAGCCAATTCTTTTTGTGCATCGCGTAAATGGTATGGTCCACAATACGACCATGTAAGTTTTCCGCGTTGGTTATTGTACCTTCTAGACGCAGCCCTAATCGTTCACAGACAGCACGGCTGGCTTTATTTCCTTCAGCAGCCGATATCTGCACTTTTTCCATTGCTAACTGTTGAAAGGCCATATCTATCAATGCTGAAACCGATCGAGAAACAATACCCTTCCCTTGGTATTTGGATGCTATCCAGTAACCGATCTCTACCGATTGAACATCTTTGCGGATTGAATTAAAACTGATGTTCCCGACAACCTCGTCACAATACATCATGGCACAGGTGATGCTTTTACCGTCGGCATAGTCATGTAAAGAACGGCTGACAAAACCTCTAAAGTCCTCTTCAGTTTGGCAGTGTGGCGGCCACTGCAGCCATTCACTTAAATACTCAATATCATCAGCAACAAGCTTGGTATATTGGCAGGCAAATGAAGGCTCAACTAGCGCCAACTTTATCTCTTTATCTATCGTTATTGAAAACATGCAATACTCTTATTTTTATTATTTAGGGCATCATATTGCATAATAAATATCAGACAATCAAATACTATTTAAGACAGAAAACAACTCATTAAAAAGCTACCCTAAAGGTAGCTTTTTAATTCGAGTGATAGGTAATACTTCTAATTTATACTTTCGGGAAATAATAACTTCTCACAAAGAATAAAGAACCATCAGGATTTTCTCTCAAGGCTAGATAAAAGTAAAAGGGACTATTCCCTCGAGTAAAAGGAAAGATGATCACTTTATAATTATTTGCATCATAATCTGGATCATTACAATTGCTAACAACAACATTAGTTGCACTAGAGTAGTATCCATTATCTGTTAATTGTCCATTAAAAATACAATTATTACTATCGGTAATAGTAAATTGTCCATCTTCTTCAAAATCCCATGATTTAGTGTTGCCAGATTCGCTGATGTTTATAGACTTTCCATACATATAGGACACAGTGAAAGGTGCTTGGTTCTTGCTCATAAAGAAGGTTAAGATTTGACCCGAAATATTTGTTCCCGCAACAGTGACTTGGTTATTGTTAAAACGGGCCTCCATTTTTTTTGTTGCGTCGTATTTAAGTTGTCCAGTCTGATTAGTGTAGTATAACCCTTCTCCAATATAGCGGTCAGCAGATGCCGTCCCTTTCTCTACAAGATATAGTTCTTTGTTTGCATTGTCATACAGTACCGCTGGCCAATCTTTTCTCTCAGCATCAATAAGCATTACCGTATTATCCACATCACTCGTATAAACACCATTTTTGACTACACGGGCTCCTGAATTTCCGCTATCACTACCGCTACCGCTACCGCCATCACCACCACCACCGCAGCCTACTAACGACACTAAAGATAACGCTGCTGAATATAACCATACTCTCATAAATACCCCTTAATATAATATTTTTGAGAGAACAGTATTCAATATTAATAATTAATAATTGAATATCATATTCAACTATTAACATGGCAATTATGATAACTAATTATATTAGTTAATATTAAATTACAGTCAGCAATAAGTACTGTATTTTTATAGGGATGACTTAGATAAATAACATTTTAAAGATGCTGAGAGATATAAAAAAGACCCCCAATAATTGGAGTGGCCAACTATTGGGGGTCAGTTCGTAAAGAAGGTTTTTATTATGAATTAAGCACGACGGGCAGAGACCGCATCGGCTAATTGACGCAATACTTTTTCTGTATCACCCCAACCAATACAAGCGTCGGTAATAGACTGGCCGTAGCAAGCAGCTTTGCCGTCCACCAAATCTTGTCTACCTTCAACAAGATGCGACTCAATCATCACACCAAATATTGCGCTGTCACCTGACGAGATCTGTTGGCAAACATCATCCGACACCACCATTTGGCGACGATAGTCTTTAGCACTGTTTGCGTGGCTAAAATCGATCATCACTTTTTGGCCTAAACCTGACGCTTCTAACTGAGACTTAATCGTTGCGACATGCTCTGCACTATAATTTGGCTCTTTACCGCCCCGCAGAATAATATGGCAATCAGGGTTTCCGCCTGTTTCTACAATCGCAGAGTGCCCATACTTAGTGACCGATAAAAAGTGGTGTGAGGCGCTGGCACTACGGATTGCATCTGTGGCGATTTTGATGTTGCCATCCGTTCCGTTTTTAAAGCCTACAGGACAAGATAAGCCAGAAGACAATTCACGATGCACCTGAGATTCCGTAGTTCGCGCACCGATCGCTCCCCAGCTAATTAAGTCCGCCACATACTGAGGGGTAATCATATCTAAGAACTCACTGGCGGTTGGCATTCCCATATCCGTCAAGTCCAACAAAAGCTTACGACCAATTCTCAAGCCATCATTCAATTTGTAGGTGTCGTTCATATACGGGTCATTTATCAGCCCTTTCCAACCAACGGTCGTACGTGGTTTTTCAAAGTAGACTCGCATGACAATTTCTAGGCGATCACCCAGTTCATCTCTTAATACTTTTAACTTCTTTCCATACTCCAACGCTGCCTCAGGATCATGAATGGAACAGGGTCCAATAACAACGAGCAAACGATCATCTTTGTCTTGCAAAATATTATGAATCGCCTTTCGAGCTTGGTAAGTGGTTGAGGCTGCGGTTTCTGTCGCGGCATACTTTTCCAAAACGGCCACCGGCGGGAGTAACTCTTTAACTCTATTAATTCTTACATCATCAGTTTGATACATAACTGCACTTCTTCCTGTATTACATCGTACTCACGCTATACTCGATTTATCACTAGTAAGTAATCTATCGGTATGCAGGGCCTTTAATTTCATCATTCATGTAACTTATCTATTAAAAATGAGAACTTCAACCAGTTTTTTGCACAAAATTCAATATTAATGCTATTTTTACACTTTTCACGCTTTGTAAAATATATTTTACAGTTGTTTTTTCTTATGACTATAAACTGCATGAATTTAAGGTGAATTCTGCATTTTGGTTAAATTTATGTATATACTTAGCAATAAATACAAAAAAGAATGAGTTAGTTTTGACCCAAAACCAATCATTGGCCATTGAGTTTGAGAATGTAGACAAGTGGTTTGATAACTTTCAGGCTTTATCGGATATTAAGTTATCTGTTCATGAAGGCGAGATCTTGGTTATCTGCGGCCCATCAGGCTCGGGGAAATCCACATTAATTCGTTGTATCAATGGGTTAGAAGCAATTAACTCAGGTAAACTGACGGTTCTTGAAAAACAAAATTTGTCTCAACAACAGGGCAAAGTCGGTATGGTTTTTCAACACTTCAACCTTTTCCCGCACCTCACTGTTTTACAGAATCTCACGCTTGCTCCAATGAGAACGTTGAAGCTGTCAAAACAACAAGCTGAAGAGCGCGCACTCCATTTTTTAAATCGGGTTCATATTGCTGATCAAGCGGAAAAGTTCCCTGTGCAATTATCTGGCGGCCAACAGCAGCGAGTCGCGATAGCACGTTCACTGTGTATGATGCCTAGTATTATGCTGTTTGATGAACCAACATCCGCACTGGATCCTGAGATGATTAATGAAGTACTGGATGTGATGGTTGAATTGGCTCAAGATGGTATGACCATGGTGTGTGTGACTCATGAAATGGGGTTTGCTAAAAAAGTCGCCGATCGCGTTGTTTTTATGGATGAAGGAGAAATCATTGAGGTTGCACCACCAGAAACACTATTTTCATCACCTCAAAATCAACGCACACAAGCCTTCTTAAAACAAATTCTGAGCCATTAATGCTGACAACTATTATCAAGCCCACGCTTTCTGCTATCGTGCAAATACTGTTATTGCTCGCAGGGCTCAGCTGGTTGCTGGACAGTGGCGCAGACGCAATGGGATATCGTTGGCAATGGCATCGTATTCCCGATTACTTATGGTTCTATGAAGACCAACAGTGGTGGCCGGCAGAATTATTAGAAGGGCTTCTAGTAACAATTAAGATCTCCATGTTAAGCCTTGCGGCCACATTAATTTTAGGCTTGATTACCGCGCTGCTTAGGTTGTCTAACTCGATTGTTGGCCGCTTTCTAGCCCGTAGCTATATCGAGATCATTCGCAATACGCCTTTGTTGGTTCAAATATACCTCCTTTATTTCGTATTTGGCCCCGTGATAGGGCTAGACCGTTTCGCAACGGCAGTATTGGCTTTGGCTATTTTTCAGGGAGCCTATACCGCGGAAGTCTTTCGGGCAGGCTTAAACAGCATTGATAAGGGGCAGTTTGAAGCGGCAAGTACACTGGGGCTTTCTCGCTTCTTTACTTACCGCGACATTATTTTGCCGCAGGTTATTCAGAAAACGCTGCCCCCTCTTACTAATGAAGCCGTATCGCTGGTAAAAAACTCGTCTATCGTGAGCGTTATGGCGATATTTGATTTAACGACAGAGGGACGAAATATCGTCTCTGAAACCGCTATGCCATTCGAAATATGGTTCACTGTAGCGGCAATTTATTTGCTACTAACCCTTTCACTATCAGGGTTAGCGGCTTATATGGAGCACAAACTAGGCTCTCAGTGGCGCAGCCGCTAGTACCGTGAGTCGAGAGAAAAACTATATGGAGAGAAGAGAGTGAAAACGATCAAAACAGGGATAGCCATATTATTAGGCATACTAACCTCATTTACCGTATTGGCGAACAGTCCAAATGTAGACAGTATCGATAAGCGAGGCACTTTACGAGTAGGAATGTCCACATTTGTTCCTTGGGCAATGAGAGACAAACAAGGTGAACTGATTGGCTTTGAAATTGATGTTGCTAAAAAGTTAGCGGAAGATTCAGGCTGGAAGGTAGAGTTTGTACCTACCGCTTGGGACGGTATTATTCCCGCCCTTTTAGCGAAGAAGTTTGATGTGATCATTGGCGGCATGTCTGTCACTGAAGAGCGTGCAAAAAGCGTGTTGTTTAGCAGCCCTTATTCTCACTCTGGTGTGCAAGTCGCTGCAAACAAAAAACTGGCGGATGGATTTAGTCAATTTAGCGATTTCAATTCACGACGCGTAAAAATTGCCGCTCGCCGAGGCGCTTTTACCGTGCAAGTTGCACGTGAAACCTTTCCTAAAGCTAAAATCTTACAATTTGACGATGACGCACAAGCCTTTCAAGAAGTACTTAATGGCAACGCTCATGCGGTTATTGCATCCAGTCCAAAACCGGAACATGAAGCAATTAAACACGCAGATGTGCTGTTTTTGCCATTTAAAGAGAGATTGTCACGAGGAAACGAAGCTTTTGCCGTTCGTTTAGGTGAAGAAGATAAAGCCGAATTCTTTAACAAATGGATAAAAGCTCGTACTGACGATGGCTGGTTAGCAGAGCGTTACGAATACTGGTTTGCCACCCTTGATTGGCAAAACCAAGTAGCTCAAGGTCGATAAGGCGAAGTAGTTGCGATGATAATAAAAAGTAATCCCTTACCTATTTCTGGGAGAAAAGGCACCAAAGTAGCTAAAAAGTTGAAATTGAATACCCTCGATTATCTACTTTTAGCCATTGTTGCCTTGGCGTTTGCTTGGATTTATCATCGCTCATCTGCTGATATCAACTATCACTGGGACTGGGCTAACGCACTGTCGCTTATCTTTACTCCTAGAGCAGATGGTAGCCTACCCTATTTTTTCCAAGGATTACTCTCTACCATTCGGCTGAGCGTTTGGGGAATGCTGTTTGCCATGATTCTAGGGGTATTACTGGGTGTTGCTCGTCATACCAACCACTGGCTACTCAAGGCACCCGCTACTGCGTATATTCAGTTAATACGGAACATACCGCCCTTGGTATTCGTGTTTATCTTCTATTTCTTTATCTCTAATCAGCTTATTCCGTTACTCGGTTTAGAGCCGTTATTGAGAGAACATAATGGGGATATAAACCTAATACAGTCTTGGTTATTTGGTGAAGCCTATCTTTGGGAAAACTTATTATCCGGTATCTTATGTGTAGGGTTGCTATCAGCAGCTTACATTGCAGAAGTCGTTAGAGCTGGACTAGAAGGCGTTGAAAGAGGACAGTGGGAAGCAGCTGACGCTCTTGGCCTCTCTATTTGGTCGAAATACCGTTATGTGGTCGCTCCGCAAGTGATCACAGCAATTACTCCTCCTTTAGCTGGTCAGGCTATTTCACTCATTAAAGACTCTTCCATTGTCTCACTGATATCAATACAAGAGTTAACGTTTGTGGGGACTGAAATGGCAAATTCATCAGGGCTAATTTTTGAGATATGGCTTATTGTTGGATTATCTTATTTTGTTCTTTGCTTTATTTTATCTTTGTTATTTAGCAAATTAGAAAATAATAGCCGCAAACATTTACGCTCATAGCCGTAGACAGCAATTGGATTAAAAACGTCTCAGCACTATCTTGAGTATAAATAAATTAAATCGAACGACAAAAACTGCAATATTTTACAATGCTAAGGCAAACGAATGAGGCATAGTAGAGCCTTTCTACCTTGTCTTAAGAACTGAACATCATGACTAATACACCTTCCAATCGCGTAGAAGTTAACTTCACTAGTGATAATATTGCTGGAACATCACCAGAAATACTCGCTGCAATCATTGAAAACAGTACAGAAGCGCTAGCGCCATATGGCAACGACGCGTTAACTCAGCAAGTAACGGAGCAGCTTAAGACTGTTTTTGAAACCGATCTAGAGGTATTTCTTGTACCGACCGGAACCGCAGCTAATGCGCTGAGCTTAGCATGCTTAACACCACCGTGGGGAGCGATCCTCTGCCACCCAGACAGTCATATAAACAATGACGAATGTGGCGCTCCAGAATTTTTTACTGATGGCAGCAAGATAATACAAGTCGACGGAACAAACAGTAAAATGGACGCAAGCTTGCTGGCGAAAATGGCGGCAGCTAAAGTTGGTGATGTGCATACCGTTCAGCCCTCTGTGGTCAGTATTACTCAAGCGACTGAAGCTGGAAACTGCTATTCGTTAGACGAAATCCGCCATATTGGCGACATTTGTCACTCCAATAATTTAGGGTTTCATATGGACGGGGCGCGCTTTGCTAACGCTCTGGTCAAACTCAACTGCACGCCAGCGGAAATGACATGGAAAGCAGGTGTGGACGTTCTCTCTTTTGGTGCAACAAAAAATGGTACCCTTGGCGTAGATGCCATCGTGTTATTTAACAAAAAACACGCAAAAGAACTGGCGTTTCGCCGTAAAAGAGCCGGACATTTACTGTCTAAGATGCGTCTATTTTCCTGCCAGTTACACGCGTATCTTAACGATGATTTGTGGCTAAACCATGCCAGGCATGCCAATGCTATGGCTCAGAAGCTAAGCCATGGCCTAGAGCGCACGGGTAAAGTTGAACTGATTTCAGCAACAGAAACCAACATTATTTTCTGCAAAATGTCACCCGAGCTCATTGAATATCTCGTCGACCTCGAAGCCAAGTTTTATCATGACCGCTGGGAAGAAGGGGTTGTTAGGCTAGTAACGAATTTCTCAACCAAACCAGAGCAAGTAGACTACTTTATCCAGAAAGTGGCTGAGTTTACTCCATAGCCTTCGCTCTGGATAAGAAAGTCAAAATAACCTATGTTTTCATATAATGAAATGCATAGGTTACTCAGTACTGCCGTTTTAGATAGGCAACAAAGCAAAATCATACATTGGAGATAAATCTATTGTGTTGATTTTAATAAGGTTAAAGGCGATCAAGGTAGTACTGAGGTTGCTCTAAATCCTACATCTGGAGATCACTTGAGTATAAAAGATAAGGTCCAATATCACCGTGTTGCCGACTCTGCGGATTTAACACTGAGTGAAGGTATTTATATCGATTACAGGTTTGAGCCTCACTACCACATCGACTTTCATATCGGGCTGGTCGTTAGTGGCGTGCAACAACAAAAGTTTAATGGCCAACAAGTACTTCTTGGCCCAGGAAGAGTATCAATCATGCCGCCAGGGGAGATACATGATGGCTCGGCTTATCAAGACCCATACTATCGGCTCAATACTTTTCGAATAACTCAAGATATGCTCGATGAGCATTTTTTGGATATTTTCGATCGCCATCGTTCTGTCTCCTTTGCAGGGGCAATGTTAGACGACGCAATACTGTCAAAACAGCTCAGCCATTTATTCTCATTAATCAAAGGAACGGGAGAGCTGTCGTCATTATCCGTTGAAGAAAACTGGTTAAAAGTTCTGCACCCTATTCTCTCACAACTCAACCAGAGTAAAGCCCCTGAAATAAAGGGCGGTTTATCCGGTAAACACTGGGATTGGATTAATGAGTATTGCCGTGAACATATGGCCGACAAAATCACTTTAGCTCAACTTGGCAGCATCTCAGGTTTAAGCCGCTACCAGCTCTTGCGTCGATTTGAAAAAACCATCGGCATTACGCCGCATGCTTGGTTGACACAATTACGCTTAGAGTACGCCTGTAGAATGCTAAGAAAATCAGATGAACACATCGCCAACATCGCGACCAACGTTGGCTTTTATGACCAGAGTCATTTTAACCGAGCGTTCAAAAATGCGTATGGAGTCGCACCTTCTAAATACTGACTTACTCAGCCAACCATTCCGCTTCGACAATGGTGCGCTCTTCACATTTTATTCGTCCGGTAAACACATCTCCCGCTCTAACGACACCGACCCCTTTTGGCGTTCCAGTCATGATTATGTCGCTAGTCTCTAATGTTGTATAACCGCTCAGCTCTTGCAAAATAGTTCTAGGTGAGTAAAGCATCTGGTTCACATGACCACTTTGAATCCTCACACCGTTAATAAACAGTTCGATAGATAAGCAATCAATGTCTACACCGTCTAAAGGAACAAACCGGCTGAATACCGCAGAGTGATCAAACGCTTTTGCCCGCTCCCATGGAAGCCCTCTGTTTTTCAACTGAGACTGTAACTCACGCTTAGTTAAGTCTAAACCAAACCCTACCGCCGCCAATTTTTTGCGTCGAACTAAGAAGCAGATCTCTGATTCATAATGGAGAGGCTCTTGAGAGAATGCGTATAACCGGTTACTGATGGCTGAATTGGGTTTATTAAACACCACCATCTGTTCTGGCATGGCGTTACCTAACTCTTCAATATGCTCAATGTAGTTTCGTCCTACACAGACGATTTTTGATGGCTTAACTCTTTTGTCACCTAACTGTACTGTATTCATCTATTAATCCATTAATTTTATTCATTAACCTCAACTCGAGATATTTAAGCCTCTCAGCATAGCTGCTTTTAGCACCTAACCGCGCCTCGTCAACTTATAACCTATTGAATTTAAAAGTTAGATTGACTTCCTCATCCCAAGTTAAAGTTACATTAGTCTAAGCGAGAAAGCACCTTTTCACACAGCGTCTTCAACTGAATAAGGTCATCCAGTGGCAAGCCAATTTTACAAAACATACCCTCTGGAATCGCCATGGCTTGTTCCTTTAACTGTGCCCCTTTTTCTGTTAAGTAGAGCATTCTCACTCGTTCATCCTCTAGGCTCCGCTTTCGCTCCACCAGAGATTTGCTCTCTAGTCTTTTTAAGAGAGGCGTTAACGTGCCTGAATCTAAATACAATTTCTCACCTAGGGTTTTGACGTTAATACCATTAGTTTGCCATAACACCATCATTACTAAATATTGAGAATAGGTTAAATCCAGTTGTTGCAAAAATGGCCTGTAAGCCCTAATTACCGCATTAGCTGCGCTATAGAGAGGAAAACATACTTGGTTGTCTAAGGTGAGTTTTTCTGCATCTTGCTCAGAATTACATGATGTCATTTTACTGCCTCATAAATATATTGCGCACAATATACTTGCATTACGAATAAAGTTCGACATATAATTGCAAACAATCTAATTGCGCACAACTTAAATAACTGGAGCATACAATGACAACTTTATATAAAACAAAAGCAACGGCACTCGCTGGCCGAAACGGTAACGTAGCAACTGAAGACGGATTGCTAAATGTCGATCTAAGCTATCCAAAAGAGATGGGGGGGTCAGGCACTGCAACAAACCCAGAACAACTTTTTGCAGCAGGATATGCCGCGTGTTTCTCTAATGCGATTTTACATGTCGCTAAAGAAGCAAAAGTTAAAATTGCTCAAGCGCCTGTTAGTGCCGAAGTTGGCATTGGACCAAATGCAGAAGGGGGTTTCGAACTGAGTGTCGAGCTAGCGGTAAGCTTAGATCTTCCGCAAGATAACGCGTTAGAACTTGTTCGTGTTGCTCATAAGGTTTGCCCTTACTCAAATGCTACGCGTGGCAATATAGACGTCGCGGTTACTGTGAATGGCGAAGCCATCTAAAGCCATCTATTTACACAAAACCACTGCCACTGAGTCTTTGTTTCTGTACCACTTGGGAGTCCCTTTCGAGAATAACTCGAAAAACTAACCACATTGATTGAAGCACATTAGAGCCTGTTTTAGCCTCCCCGCAAACAGGCTCATTTTTTACTCATCGGCTTTAGAATAAAAGGGCTGAAGTAGTACTATGCGACTCTCCTCATGCCTTGCTCAAAACGCTTGTAGATTGAACATCACTTGTACTTTAAAGATCAACCGACCCTAGGTACTCACATAAATAGGCAGTAGCAACGTCCACTTTGACATCAAATGATGAGTTAGCTTTGACATCAAATGCTTCACCCGCTTTAAACTGTACCCACTCGCTATCATCTTCACGCTTAATGGTTAATGCCCCTTTAACCACCGTCATCTTTTCCGCGGCCTGTGTGCCAAAGGTATAAGTACCCACAGCCATCACACCCACGCTGCTGTCACCATCTTGCTGGTTAAAGCCAAGAGATTTTACTCCACCATCAAAATAACTGTTTTCTTTAATCATCATACTTCCTTGTTCGTTTCTCATTGAGATCATACTTTGCTACATGCAAATCTATGACTCGCTTACTTGCTCAGTTCACACTGGCGGTTATTTTCTTGTCGTTTCCAGCAATTCCGTTAGCTGCTCCGCCGCAAGAGGTTTACTGTAGTAATATCCCTGTCCTTGCAAGCAGCCACGCTGAATTAAAAAATCCACCTGCTCTTTTGTCTCGACACCTTCTGCAATCACTTTTAAAGACAAAGCATTACCCATGGCAATAATAGCGTCAGTAATCGCAATACCATTACTATCATGAGGCAGGTCATTCACAAAGGATTGATCAATTTTAATTTTGTTTAATGGCAGTTGTTGAAGATAACTTAATGACGAGTAGCCCGTACCAAAGTCATCCATAGAAAGCTCAATTCCAAACCGGCGTAACGCCTTCAAATACTTTATCGAACGTTCAGGCTTACTCATCATAAACCCTTCCGTCACTTCCAACTCTAAACGGTGGGTAGGCAAGCCCGTCTCAGTGACAACCGAAATAACCTGTTCAACAAATGACTCTTTTTGCAGCTGCGGTCCAGCGACATTAACCGCGATCCGCCCGAAGTCATAACCTTGTTCTAGCCACTCAACACCTTGTCTGCATGCGGTCTCAAGTACCCAGCGACCAATGTCATGTATTAACCCCGCTTTTTCCGCTACCGGAATAAACGCCAAAGGAGAAACCTCTCCCAAAGTTGGATGCTTCCAACGAATAAGTGACTCAAAACCAATTAATTTTCCGGAAGCCATATTGAACTGCGGTTGATACACCAGTTGAAAGCCATCATTTTCCAAAGCCCCATGCATGGCACTTTGCAACTTTAAGTGCACCTCCGACTCTTTGGTAAGCGACTCGGTATAAAAGGCAAAATTATTGCGACCATCATGCTTTGCTCGATACATGGCCACATCAGCATTTCGTAATAGCGTGCCACTGTCCGCGCCATCTTGAGGATAAAGAGCGATTCCCATACTGCCGGTAAACCTCAGTTGCTCTCCGTTAGAAAGCACGATTGGCATATCAAAGATCTTCATCAATTTGCTAACAACTAAGGCAACAGCATTAGGATCAGAAACGCCAGTAAGTAACACCACAAATTCATCACCACCAATACGGGCGATGGTATCTTCTGCGCGTAAGTTCTTCTTCAATCGGGAGGCAATTTCACAAAGCACCTCATCACCAATTAAGTGGCCATAGCTATCATTAATGTGTTTAAAATGATCAATATCGATGAATATAGTGGCAAATTGACCAGAATTTCGCTCAACATGCTGAATTTCTTGCTCAATCTGCGTAGACAGTTTTAACCGATTGGGTAGATCCGTTAATGGGTCGTGGTAAGCCATGTGTGTCAATTCGGCTTCACTCTTCTTGATCAAAGAGATATCCGCGAACACCCCAACAAAGTTACAAATTTCATTGTTCTCATCGTAGACAACACTAATGGTCGAGAGCTCTGGATAAATAGCGCCATCTTTTCGTCTATTCCACAGCTCTCCCTGCCACTTGCCATTCATCACAAGTGAGTTCCACATCTCTCGGTAAAAATCACCATCATGACGGCCTGATTTAAGAAAGCGAGGATTACGACCTACTGCTTCCACTTCTGAGTAACCGGTAATTTCACAAAAAGCTTTGTTTACATAAGCGATATTGCCATTGCGATCAGAGATAATGACACCTTCTACTGAGTTCTCAAATACCGTCCCAGCAATCATCAGTTGATCTTCAATCACTTTTCGATTGGTTACATTTCGTGTCATACCGATAATGCCCACGGTTTGACCCACATTATCGACAATCGGCGCTTTAATGGTTTCTAACCAAGTTTTATTTTCAGGGTCAGATACATTTGAGTACTCTTCCACAACCATTTGAGTCCCTTCTTCTACTACCTTTTTATCGGTAATCAGGAACTTCTCGGTTAACTCCTTATCGAATATTTCCCCATCGGTGTAACCAATAATTTGCGATATTCTGGAGTGCCATGCGGCTTCCACTTCTTTATTGCAAAAAGTGTACACGCCGTTCATATCTTTAACCCAAAGATGATCTTTAAAGCTATCAATAAACATTTGGAAATCAGGCGCTTCAAAGTTCGCCCCCGCAGCGGCCAACTCAGCTTGGTGAGTGAGCTGCGCCTTTTGATAGAGTGCGATCAAATCTTTCTCGATATGACTCACCACGCTATCCAGTAAGAGACCATCATCGTCACTTAACGGCTCATCTTTTGGCAATACAACTAAACAGCCAAAGCGCTTTTTACTCAGCCAACAAATAGGTAGCCCAACCACTTCAATGCCCTTCTTCGGACTTTGCTGTGTCGGCTCTTTGCTATCGTCATTAATCAGATGGTCAGACGTTAAAAGCTCACGAGTTAACGCTCCATTTTCCATCACACGAGAGCAAAACGGTTGCCACTGTTCATTCAGTGAGTTGAGATCTATGGATTTATCAGAAGTCACTATTGGCAAAAAACGCTCAGCATTTTTTTCAAATTGGCATAACACAAACCGGCAACCAATAAGTCGCTGAAAACGTGAAAAAAGATTTTGCCAAGCCTCTATGGACTCAAGTGGTATAGCTGGATTTATCATAAAACGGCATTATCGATAACTCTAACGTTAAAAGTGCTGCACACTTTCAAACAGTAGAGTATGTTCTGAAATTACTAGATTGATTCCTGCACAAAATATAACAATTTAATCTTTGAATAGGTAAAACAAATATCTATAACGTTAAGCTAATAGCAGTTCTAAACATAATTATGTGGCTTATAATCTAAAACCCCTTCTAGACACCGTATTCAGAGCAACATTGGTTGAACCGTTCAAAGGAAATAATAGAACCACTCACCTTCTTTCTAAGGTTGCCTCAAGCCACCATTTCAATGGCCATTATTTGTATACTCAAGTGACCTCAAGGTGCAGGATTCAGAGCAACATCAACAAGTTCAGTTCAAGAAAGATAATTGAAGGCATGGCATTTCCTTTCAAGATTTCTGACGCAGAAATGGGCGTGTTGAGGTCACTTGAGTATATGAACTGAAAAATATCAATTACGAACCTTAGCAAGGTCACGTTATGCGATTTGTCTGATTCACCAAAAGGGTCAAGGGCAACTATACTGACAGAAGTGTGAATTTTTAAGGTCAGGTATGAATACAGTAAAAGCCATGGCAAACAACATCAGCAACCCAATTAGAAGCCGCATTGGTAAACGTATTATTCTAATAATGGTGTTGATAAGTGGTACGGTGACGTTAACAGCGACAACACTTCAACTGGTATGGGATTATAAACGTGAAGTCAGTGACGTAGAAAATCGTCACAAAGAGATAGAGACCATCCATGTCCCCTTATTGGCTGCATCCCTGTGGGAGTTCGACTTAAAACTACTGCAACAAAAGCTTGAAGGCTTAATAAACCTGCCTCGCATTAACTATCTTGAAGTCCGCTCCGCAAGCGAGCTTTTTTACGCAGGCAGCCCAGTAAAAGACAATGCTTTAACCGATGAGTACCTCATTGTTTACCAGTCTTCGTACAATGAAGAACCCGAGATACTGGGCACGTTGCGCGTTGAATCTGATCAGCAAGAAATTTACGACTACCTGATTCGCCAATTTGTCATCACTTTGATCATCAATGCCTTCAAAACCATCATTGTCTGTTTAGTTATATTGATGGTGATCCACATCAGCATTAATCGACGAATTTTTTCTATTGCTCAATATCTGAGACGCTACAATCCACGGCACCCAAGTAAGCCTCTCAAATTGCCTTCCACTAAAGTTGTCACGCAACATAATGATGAATTAAATCAGTTAGGTAATGAGACCAACAAGATCACGTCTAGGCTGACGCTTCTTTATAACAACATTAAGTACGAGCAAGAACGTTTTTCAGATTTTGCTAATGTCGCCTCCGACTGGCTATGGGAAACAGATGAGAACGACATTCTCATTTACGCATCATCAGAAATGATCGACGCTTTGGATATTAATGAAAATATTCAACTGCATTTTCGTGATCTACCGGCGTTAAAAAATGCCGAGCAACTGCTAGATAAAATAGCCCAGAAGCAAAGTTTCTCATTTTGTCAGGAAACCGTAGTGATAGACGGAATCACTCACTACTTACTTTTCCAAGCCAATGCCAACTATAAAGATGGAGAGTTTACCAACTTCAGAGGGACGGCCATCGACATCACCGTACTTCAGCAAGCTCAAATTGAGCTAGAAGAGCTGAATAATACCCTAGAAGGCAAAGTCATAGAGCGTACTCAAGATCTTGAAACCAGCATGCATAGGCTACAAAAAACGCAGCAACAACTGATTGAGTCAGAAAAACTGGCGGCTTTAGGCGGGCTGGTCTCTGGTGTTGCTCACGAAGTCAATACGCCATTAGGTATTTCCGTTACTGCCGCGTCTATCATTAAAGAGATTATCGCAGAACTCAATAATGCATTTGCTCAACAAACACTCACCACAAGTCAGTTCTCCAACCTCATGGAGCGAATGAATGAAAGCACCGATATGTTAGAAACCAATTTGAATAGAGGTGCCAAACTAATTCGCGACTTTAAGCAAACGGCGGTAGACCAAGTATCAGAAAGTCGCAGTATCTTTAAGGTTTACCAAGTATTGGATTCTCTTATTGCCAGTCTGCATCCTGAAACTCGCAAGATTCCTGTGGAACCACGCTTAGTTGGCGACACTAATATCTCCATGAACAGTCTGCCAGGTGTGTTAACGCAGGTCATATCAAACTTGGTTCTTAATAGTGTCAATCACGCCTTTACCAACCAAACTGCCCCAGAAATTGTTATTAATTTCACAGAAGAAGGGGACAAAGTGGTATTTGAATATCGTGATAACGGCAGCGGCATAGAAAAGCACCTGCATCAAAAAATATTCGAACCTTTCTTCACTAGCAAGCGAGGCAAAGGCGGTTCTGGGTTAGGTTTGAATCTGGTGTTTAATCTTATTCAGCACAAGCTGGAAGGCCATTTAGAGTTCGATTCAGAGCCCGGGCAAGGTGTGCACTTTAAGTTCTGGTTACCAAGCCAATTGCCTCTTACGGTCGAAAAAGAGCTTGAAGAATTAGAAGATGTTTCAGGCCAACAACATGGTTAATGGCAGCGGTTAATAACGGCTGCCATTTCAGATAAGAAGAAAGTTAGATAAGAAAAAAGGAGGTAAACCGTGTTTACCTCCTTTTCGTCTCTATCACTTTCATTGTGACTTAATCTGGGAACTTCTCTCTAATATCTAAGAACTCTTCCCAGTTATCTAAAATCAAGTCCACCATTTTAGGCTCAAAATGCTTACCTCGTTGCGAGACAAACTCTTGCTTAATTTTTTCATCCGGCCACGGTTCTTTGTAGCTGCGTTTTGAACCCAATGCATCGAATACATCCGCAACCGCGGTTAATCGTCCTGCGACTGGAATATCTGTACCTGACAAGCCATTAGGGTAACCACTACCGTCCCATTTCTCATGGTGATAACCTGCAATTTCTTTAGCGACCAAGATTAACCGACGTTTAGAGTTACTCAGAATCTCAACGCCATAGTCAACGTGCTTCTTCATAATCTCCCACTCTTCACTGCTCAGTTTTCCGGGCTTATGAAGAATGCTATCAGGAATGGCCACTTTACCCACATCATGCAGTGGAGATGCATGCTTAATGAGTCGAGTCTCGTTGTCAGGCAAGCCATACAACTGCCCTAACCGCTCACTAATCAAAGAAACACGTTGTACATGCGCACCGGTCTCTTTACTGCGAGCTTCAACCGCATTGGCAAGGTTGTAAACCAACTCTTTCGAGGTGTCTTGCAAATCCACCATTAGGTTAATATTTTCAAACGTCAGACAGATATTCTGCATGTATATCTCAAGCAGTTGCTTGTCTAACTCCGACAGCTCTGTGTTTAAATTGATATAGAGGATACTGTTCACCCCTCTATCATCAGTCGCAAAAAACACATAAGCATCTTTATAACTTAATGACGCACCAAAATTGATCGTTTCTAAACAACGTTTTGCGACTTCATCAGGCAACAATTCAAATGAGCACTCAGGATAAAAATTAACATAGTCCCCAGTTGCTGCAAGCGTTAAGGCACGAGTATCTTCACCATCCGAACTAGGTTGAACCAAGCAATAAAAAGCGGAAGCATCTAACTTTAATAAAGAGGTTAATTGATGCAAAACGGTTGTCGCATAGGTTTTTAACGTATTGGTATTTTGTACGTTCGCAGAAGCGGTAATTACTCGGCTTAACCCCTCTTTCTGCTCTTCAATTAAGCAGAGATCTCGATAAGAGCGCAGCATTGAATAGAGCAAGGTACGAAGCTTTTGCGTGGTCAGTTCGGTCTTTTCTTTGTAGTCATCAATTTCATACTCTTTAATGACGACATCTTCAGGTGCCTGTCCTGCTTGTCCCGTTCTTAATACCAAACGGATAAGACGGTTATCCTGCTCTGTACGAATGTATTTAACCAAATCTAGACCAGCGTGTTCGGTTTCCATCACTACGTCTATTAACGCAATGGCAATATCATCGTTATCTTGAAGTATCACCTTCGCCTGCTCTGCAGAAAACGCAGAAATAAGCTCTAAATGTCGCTCTTGAAACTCAAAACCACTCAGTGCAATACGAGTAATTTGATGCATCTGCTCATCATCGTCTACTAGCAATACTCGCCATGGATTCTCGTGCAGTATGTTTTTTTCTTCTGTTTCATCTGTTCTTTTGGGATCACGAAGATCAGCAAACAACTCCATTTCAACCTCTTCTGACCTGTAACGGTGATAAATCTAGATCGTTAAATTCTATCAAGGAATAGCATCAACATTATTTATAATAGTCCTTAATAATTAGAATGCGTTAATAAGATAAAAATTCAAGCAGTTCTTTCTACTAAGTTTAGTGTTCTTTTGTAAAGTGAGACATTGATTATTGATAATCACTCTCACATTAAGAAACAATACACATATTAGATAGAAAAATCACAGACTTCCATCAATAGATTATTAAAAACCCCATTTATCGCTAAATGGGGTTTGGTAGAAATAGTCGTCACCTTTTGGCTATTACCAGCATAAATACCGATAAAAACAGCTAGCACATCAGTGAATTGGATTTTCTGTTTTCTGATAAAACTTTCCAAAATGTTCTTCTAATGCTTCTGGTGTCAGTTTTCCCTCAGCTTCCAGTTTCTTTAGCTTTTCAACCACGGCTTTCTGCTCTTCCATTGAGGGAAGTTTGACTTCCGGCTCATCATTGGATTCTTGGGACATTTTTTCTAACTCTTTTTCAAAATCACTCATTCTGGTACCACTTCAATAGTTATCTGACTAAAGTGTACCTACTTACAAGGTTTGATTCTACTCTCGGTTTATCTCTTCACACACAAGCCAGAAGACGCTTACCAGCCATACATGCCATTTTGTTTCTGCTTTGGGGCTCTCGATGCATCGCAATAACATCTGTTAAAAAAAACTGCTTGATAACTGTATGATCAGCCTCATAATCTGTAAATAACTGAACTTTTTTATGCCTTTACTTACCAAGTATTAAAAATTTACCGAGACATTCACTTATGCATGCAGCGTTATTTCAAAAACTTGAGTCTTATCTTAATACCCAGATCATCGGCCAGAGCGAATTGGTACAACAACTCCTTGTTGCCTTGCTTGCCGATGGACATATTTTGGTAGAGGGCCCTCCCGGTTTAGCGAAAACTCGCGCAGTACAGAAACTGTCAGAATGCATTGAGGGAGATTTCCATCGTATCCAGTTTACTCCGGATCTTCTTCCAGCAGACTTAACAGGTACGGACATATTCAGGCCAGAGAAAGGGGACTTTACTTTCCAAGCTGGTCCTATTTTTAATCACCTGCTGCTGGCAGACGAGATCAACCGGGCACCCGCCAAAGTTCAAGCTGCAATGCTAGAAGCGATGGCAGAGAAACAGATTACTGCCGGAAGAAAAACCTACTCACTGCCTGATCTGTTTCTGGTTATGGCGACACAGAACCCTATAGAACAAGAGGGAACTTACCCTCTTCCTGAAGCTCAATTGGACCGTTTTTTACTTCATTTAGATGTCAGCTACCCCGACAGTGACAGCGAACTGGCGATTTTGCGCCTAAACCGAGGTGAAGCACTTGGCAATGAACATATTGAGCCTGTGTTAATTGATCAATCGGTTATTTTCGCTGCTCGTCACCATGTACTGTCTGTTCATATGGCTGAAAGCATCGAACAATATATAGTGCGACTGGTCATGGCCACACGCCAACCCGCTAAGTACTCTTCACAGCTCGAACAGTGGTTAGAGATGGGAGTAAGTCCAAGAGCCACTATTGCGTTAGATAGATGTGCAAGGGCTCATGCCTGGTTAGCGGGTCGAGACTATGTTACCCCTGATGATGTCCAAAAAATGGCCTTTCCTGTACTTCGCCATCGTCTGCTATTGAGTTATCAGGCTCAGGCAGAAAATATCCACCCGAATCAGGTGATTTCTCAACTGATCACAACCGTGGGTAGCGCATAAATCTGTCATGAAGATCGATTTACCTAGCAACGCCAATGGCGTGACACTCTGTCTAGATGAGCTTTTGCCTTATAAGAGTCAAACGGTTCGATGGCTTGCACCCGCTAAAAGTTTATGGTCTCAACTTAACGGTCAACATCAGAGTGGCCAACAGGGACGAGGAATGAACTTTGCCGAGGTGAGAAAATATCAAGCCGGTGACGACATTCGCGCCATCGACTGGCGAGTAACCGCAAGAACCGGGAAAGCCCACACCAAATTATTTACTGAAGAGCGTGAAAAACCCGTCATGCTCTACCTTGATTTCAGTCGAACCATGAGGTTTGGCTCCCAATACCTATTAAAGTCGGTTCAAATGGCACACATGGCCAGTTTAATCAGTTGGTTAGCGGTAGAACAGAAAGATCGTATAGGCGCCGTGTTAGACAGCGGTACAGAGTTATTTGAGCTAAAACCCACCTCACGAAATCGAGGCCCATTACAGTTACTAAGTAAATTGATTGAAATGCATAATGGCGCATTGTATAACCACGCATTACATAGTGCTGAGCAATCATTGCAAAATGGGCTTTATACTTTAAATCGACTGTGCCCAAAAGGAAGTGAAATCGTTATTTGTAGTGACTTTACCCGTTTTGATGAGCAGAGAGACAGAGCCATTATAACCAAGCTTAGGCAGCACAACCGTGTTCAAATGATTCAATTTTTTGATCCACTAGAGCATGGGCAAACCTCATTCAGAGGAACAGAAAAAGTAACCAATGGAAAACAGAGCATCTGGCTAAACTTTTCCAATAAAAAAACCAAACAACAACTGGAAAGCGCTTTTCATATAGAACAGCAGAAAATTAAATCTCTATGCCAATCATTGGCGATTCCATACTATTCACTATCAAGTGCAGAGCCACTTATTAACCAAATTGCCGGGACGCAGTCATGACAGAAACAACAACAAATATAAGTCATCCCCTTTCTCTTCAATCTATTCATTTACCTGAGCCTCCCACATTTTGGCCAGTTGCATGGGGTTGGTGGAGTCTACTTGCCGCCGCCATATTACTCATATTGGTGATTGTTGGGACATGGCGTTGGCGAAAAAACCGACTGCGAGCTAAAAAAGCAGCATTAGCCCTGCTTACTTTAGAGAAAAGCACCCTAACACCGTCTGGTGCCATGGAAATCGTCCGCCAAGCGGTTTTAAGCTATTACCCTCGCTCCCGTGTTGCTCATTTATCTGGAGACAAATGGTTGCAGTTCTTAGATTCTCAAGTTAGCAGTGCCATATTTAGCAGCAATCAGAGTCAGTGGTTAGAAGCCTTGTATCAAAAAGAGAGCCATTTTGACCGAGAAGAGATGATCAAACAGTGTGATCACTGGCTTACTACCGCGTTGCCACCCAAACGAGGCGGTCGTGGATAGTTTGTTTAACATCAGTTTATTATGGTGGTGGATGCTGTTTCTGCTGCCATTGCCCGTTTTAGTCTATTATTTTACACCTGCAGTCAATACCACAGCAGCCGTTACCTTACCCTACTTGCCTCAGCAAGCTGCGGAAACCAAGTCGCGATTCTCTTTAAGCCAAATTATTGCTGGGCTCATCTGGCTGTTACTTGTCACCGCTAGCGCACGACTCGTTTGGTATGGGGAGCCCATCGCACACCAACCTAAACACCGCGATATGATGCTGGTGGTGGATTTGTCCGGTTCAATGGAACAGAAAGATATGCTATCGGGTGACGAGTATATTGACCGACTGTCAGCGGTAAAGCAGGTCCTATCCGACTTTATTTTGCAGCGAACAGGGGACCGTCTTGGCCTGATTCTTTTTGCTGATCACGCTTATTTACAAACACCGCTTACTAGAGATAGACAAACTATTTCAGAGCAACTTAATCGCACAGTGCTTGGGCTGGTTGGCAAAAAAACCGCCATTGGTGAAGGGATAGGACTGGCAACCAAAACATTTATTGATAGTGACGCCCCTCAACGGGTCATAATATTACTTAGCGACGGTTCAAATACCGCTGGCGTGTTAGACCCGATTAAAGCCGCACAGATAGCAAAAAAATATCGCACCACCATTTATACCGTAGGTGTTGGCGCAGGGGAGATGGTCGTGAATGATTTTTTCATGTCACGAAAAGTGAATACCGCGAGAGATCTGGATGAAAAAAGTCTGAGCAAAATTGCAGAAATAACCGGAGGGCAATATTTTAGAGCTAGAGATCAGCAACAGTTACAAAGTATCTATCAAACCATAAATGAGTTAGAGCCTATAGCAACAGATAAACAGATTTTGCGTCCACAAACCGAATGGTTTAAATACCCACTTTCCCTTGCGTTGATTCTATCTGTTGTACTTTTTGTTATGAGAAAAAACCATGGTTGATTTTGTATTTATTGCCCCTTTATGGTTGCTCGCCATTGTGCCTTTGGCACTCCTTCTCATCTATTTTTCTAGAGGAAGTCGCTCCACAAGCTTGATCGCTTCTCATATTGCGACAGGACTACAACTGGCACGGCATAAAAACCATCGCTCTCTCTATTATCTTGTTGGCCTGTTTTGGTTTTTGTCGATTCTCGCACTGGCAGCACCAAGCCTACAAAAGCAGACTTTACCTGTCTATAACAACAGCAATGCACGGGTGCTTATGCTGGATATGTCCCGCTCTCTATATGCTCAAGACATAAAGCCAAATCGATTAACTCAGGTAAAATATAAAGCCCTTGATCTACTCCCCGCATGGCAAGAAGGCACAACAGGGTTAGTCGCTTATGCCGGAGATGCTTATACCATCAGCCCATTAACCAGTGATGCCGCCACATTAGTTAACCAAATCACCAATTTGTCACCGAGTATTATGCCCTACCCCGGAGCGAATGCTGGCGCGGCAGTAAAACTGGCGATATCGATGTTGACACAAGCGGGGTTCCATCAAGGAGACCTTGTTTTAATCAGCGATGACATTGATAACAATGAAAGGAAAACAATAGAGGCGCTACTTGCAGACACGCAATGGCGGTTATCTATTTTAGCAGTGGCCTCTGAAGCGGGTGCACCAATCCCTCTACAAGACGGAACTCTACTAACTAACTCAACGGACACCACTATTATCGCTAAACCGAATATCGATAATATGATTGCACTCAGTCAACGTTCGGCCGGCGTATTTGCCTTGAGCCAAAATGATAACGCTGATGTAGAGCTGATTGCCAGCGCCACCAGCAACGCAATACTAAACAACGTACTAAGCAAAGATCAACAGCTTGAAAAACGGCTAAATAACGGTATTTGGTTACTGCCTTTATTGCTGCCTTTGGCGCTATTGCTCTTTCGTCGTGGCGTACTACTGGGGTTACTGGTGATGGTTGGCAGCCTTAGCCAATCTCAGCCTGCATTTGCTTCCCCTTGGCAAACCGATGATCAACAAGCTTTCGCCGCTTATAAAAAAGGGGATTTCAATGCCGCAGCAGAGCAATTTGTTGATGCCAAATGGCAAGCGGCCGCAGCCTATCAAGCCGGACAATACCAACGAGCTGCGGATCTACTGCAAGAGTATCAAGATGTGGAGTCTCGCTATAATCTTGCCAATGCTTTGGCTCAGAAAGGGGAACTGGCGCAAGCAGAGCAGATTTACCAAGATATCTTAAAAAATAACCCAGATTTTGACGACGCTAAAAAGAACTTAGACATTGTAAAAAACGCAATGAAGCAACAGCAACAGCAACAGCAACAGCAACAGCAACAGCAACAGCAACAGCAACAGCAACAGCAACAGCAACAGCAACAGCAACAGCAACAAAAATCTGACAGCAGTAACAATCAATCTCAACAAGATTTAAAAGGTAAACAGCAAAAAACGTCCAGTAATAACGACTCTTCTACTCAAAAAGAGGGATCAGACCTACAACCTGAAAGCTCAGATAACAAGTTCGAAAATAAGTCCAAAAATAAGTCCGAAAATAAGTCCGAAAATAAAGACTCTCAGTCCACCGAGCCTTCTAAAAATGAGTCGCAAAATAACCAAGAGACTCAACAGAAACAAACGGCACAGAAGCAAGATAACAAGAATGATGACGCAAAAGCTGAGCCTGCCAATACCCCACTCGATAGCGAGATCAACAGCAACGACAATAGTAAAAGTGTCGATGCGGAGTTGAGAAAACTTGAACAGGTTGAAAGTGCTAGAGATGGCAATTTACTACTTAGAAATCAGATGATACTGCAGGCCAGAGAAAAACCTGCCCCTGTTAACAATGGAAAAACGTGGTAACCATGAACACATTTCACTTAACTTATCGTCGTTATATACCTCTATTTCTTGGGCTAATATTAGCGCTAGTAAGTGAGTATTCACTTGCATCATTAACTGCGACGGTTTCTAAAAACAAGGTAGCGAAAGGCGAAGTTTTTCAGCTTAAAGTGGTCGCTGACGAGCGCCTTTCATCCGATGACATTGATTTTTCTGTTCTAGAGCAAGATTTTTTTATTGGCAGACCAAATTTTGCCATGTCAGTTAACTCCTTCAATGGTAAAAGCGCCATCAGAAGTGAATGGAACCTCTCCCTTGCCGCTCTTCGCGCAGGCGTTCTCTCAATACCAAGTTTCACCGTCGGCGGCAACCAGACTGACACGCTTTACATCACCTCTACCGTTGACCCCAATGAAACAACCCAAGACGAATTGATCGAATACCAGAGCCAGCTGAACAAGAGCCAACTGTACCCTGAAGAGATAGCCAAACTCGATACTCGCCTCATTATCAAAACGAACCTAAGGCGATTACAAAATCCGCAAATCACGCCCCCACAAGCAACCCAAGGGATAGATTTAGAAGCCATTGGCGAATCAAAGCAGTACCAAAAGGTCATCGACGGTGTAGAAGTCACCATTGTTGATCAAAGCTACCAAGTAAGTGGCTCTCAGTCAGGTCAATTTGTGATAACAGGCCCTTCATTAACAGGCACCATTATTGAGAGAAACCCACAAAATGGTGCCAATAAGCTGGTCTCCATTAATACCCATGCTAATGAAATAGCCGTGACAATATTAGCAAAACCTGACAACTTTCAAGGCCACTGGTTGCCAAGCACTCGCGTGAACCTAGTACAGACATGGCAAGATGAAGAAGGAAACAGCATTGATGAACAAAATGCCTTCTCCACCCGTGTTGGAGCACCTATTACACGTACAGTTACATTAGAAGTAGCAGGTGTTGCTCCATCTCAACTTCCTGATATTGAGCTAAATTACCCTGACTCTATTCGTCTCTACCCTGAACAGGCAAAATTTCAGCAACTGGATGACCGAGTGGTGATGACGGTTAAACACGTCATTATAGCCAAAACAGAAGGCTCAATAGAGTTACCCGCAATTGCCATTAATTGGTGGAACACCTCGACAAAACAACTCGCCTCCGCTTCCGTTAGTGGCCTAACTCTCCAAGTTGAGCAAGGAGAACAGCAATCAACGGCGTTACTTAGCAACCCGTTAAACCCCCTTCCTCCACAAGATGAGAAGGTGGTGGAAGTTATCGTCACTGATGCAGGGTTATGGCCTTATCTCAGCGCTTTTTTTGCTCTGCTCTGGTTACTATTTATGGCCTTGTGGCTGAAAGCGAAAAAGGCAACCACAACACAACCTGTAAACACGCTTACCGAAAAAGATAACAACATTATTAAACAGTTAGACTCAGTAATTGCACAAAACGATGGTATTAAATTGCAAACTTTAGTCACGCAATGGCTAGCAGAAAATCAAGATATTGATGAGAAAATCAAAGCTGACATTGAACAAGAAATGAAGGCCATTATGAAGGCGATTTATACGCCTGACGGCCAATCATGGGATAAAAAAACGATACGGAAATTACTGAAAAAAGCCAATAAACAGAAAGTGAACAAACCTGATGAATCAGGATTAGCTGAGCTGTAGTGACTTAATGGCTTAGCGGTTTAACTGCAAAAAACACTGGCTAAAATGAAATGATGAGTTGAGATAATTTCGTTATAGCCAGTGTCGATCGTCGAGACTATCCTACAGTTCTGGAGAAGTACCTTCACCGTTTGAAAGAATGGCATCGATCTGTACCGATGCTCCCATTGGAATATCAGCCACTCCGATTACTGTTCTAGCCGGCATATCCCCTTTGAAGTAAGTCGGGTAAATCTCGTCTACAGAATCAAGATCTGCAACATCTTTTAGCTGAATGTTGATCTTAACAATATCATCCATTTCATGGCCGATACTCTCTACAATTAACTGAATATTCTTTAAACACTGCCCTGCCTGTTCTTTTGCACTACCTACAACCACCGTCCCCGTAACGGCATCAACTGGAAGTTGAGCAGAAACATTATTGTAGTGAGAAAAAGCCACAGTCTGGGTTGATAGAGAGTTCTTCGGTGCTGAGTCGGTATTATTGGCTTTAATAACGATACCATGTCTATCTTCAACCGCTTGTGGAGGTGTACCGTCACCATGTGACACCGTGGCATCAATCTGAACCATAGCCCCCATTGGTAAGCCAGACGTAACAACAATTGAACGAGCAGGCATATAACCTGCCGCTCTTGCAATAGATGAGTCTGGAAAGAAACTTGTGTAGGTTTCGTTCACAGCATCTAAATCCTCAAGGTTTTGCAGGTGTATGTTGATTTTCACAATATCATCAAATGGCACATCTACATCTTCCATTATGGCTTTGATATTCTTTAGACATTGAGCCGTCTGTTCCTTAGCTCCTCCCACAACGATATTGCCTGTTCTTGGGTCAACAGGTAACTGAGCTGAAATATGATTATAGTGAGAGAAAGCCACAGAATGGGTAGACACAGAGCATACTGGTGCTCTTTCAGAGTTTCTTACCAGTTTTACGAGATCACAAGGCGGCTGAGTACCAGAACCTTCACCGTTAGAGATAACCGCATCCATTTGTACCAAAGCTCCTTCCATCGGAAGTGCATCAACAGCTAATACAGTACGGGTCGGAAGATAACCAAGAAAGAAAGAGGAGTAAACTTCATTGATAGCATCAATATCCATGATATTTTTCATATAAATATTGATACGAACTACATCAGTCATAGTGTGGTCGATGCTTTCTACTATGGCTTTAATATTTCTTAGACACTGTGTCGCCTGCTCTTTGACGCCACCTTCCACCATAGCACCTATTTTTGGATCAAGCGGAAGTTGCGCTGAGATATTGTTGTAGTGAGAAAACGCAACGGTTTGGGTTGATGCTGAACTTTCTGGGGCATTACCGGTGTTTCTGGAATTCTTTATGATACCACTCATGTCGATATGTCTCCTGATTGATTTTAATTTGATAATTTGATTGTCTGAAACATCATATTTATAGGTAATAAGTTAATTCCGCACGGTCTGTAATATGCGTTCCTGCTTCACCGCGTAGAATTTCGTCTAGCTCAAACAACGAACCTATCGCAGCGCTTCTCGAAGTCTTATCAACAAAATCGCAGACAGCATCAACCTTTGGCCCCATCGAACCCGCAGGGAAATCATAAGTTTTTAGTTCTGTAGAAGAGATCTTCTGGATAGCACGCTGACTTGGTTTTCCAAAATCTTCGTATACCGCACCATCAGTAAGAATGATAAACATATCAGCGTCCAATAGCTTGGACATCAGACAAGCGGTAGAATCCTTATCGATTACGCACTCTACACCTGTAAGTTCTATACCTTTTGAATCATAGGCCACTGGAACACCACCACCACCACCAGCGATCACAATACTTTTCTGCTTAAGTAGTGCTTCAATCTGGTAAAGCTCGATAATATTGTGAGGAGTTGGAGAAGCAACAACACGACGATAATATTCACCGTCAGCCTTAAACATCACACCGGTATCAGCCATGATCTCTTCAGCACGCTCCTTGGAATAAACAGGCCCGACAAATTTAGTAGGATTATTGAACGCTTCATCTTCCTTATTGACGACCGTTTGTGTCAAAAGACTAACCACACCAAGACAGCTATCGACATTAAGCAGTTCTTTTTGCAGCATATAACCAACCATGCCACAAGTTTGCGCACCCAATACATCCATAGGATAAGGTGTCGTCTCTGGTGAAACTTCATTGTAAGCAGCATTTTGTTCCATTAATAGCCCCACCTGAGGACCATTACCATGAACAATCACAAGCTCGTTATTTTTCGCAATCTTAGCGATGCTTGCAGCCGCCTTTTTAATGTTATTCAACTGATTTTCCGCGGTAAGTGCCTCACCACGCTCTAACAGGGCATTTCCACCCAAAGCAAGTACAATTCTCATTATTCGTCTCTTTCTTTTTAAAGGGTCATCTACAACTGTTGATGACCTGATGATTTATTTGGTTTGTTCCGCAGGCTGCTCATGAGTAATACAATGAACAATGCCACCACCGATGGCTATTTCTCGAGCGTTTTCGAGTTGGATAACTTGTCTGTCTGGGAAGCAAGATTGAAGTGTTTCAGCCGCCAAATCATCATTTGGATCGTTATAACTTGGTACAAGAATCACCCCATTACCGATTAAGAAATTGATGTAAGAACCTACTTGTTCAAAACCGTCTTCTATCTCAAGGTTATATTCAGCAAGGTCGTAGTTCTGCGCTTCCTCTTCTGTAATAATAATTGGGTTTTGAGGCGCCATCATTTTCACGATGTCTAACTTACGACCTTTAGCATCTGTTTCTGTTGAAAGGATGTCGTATGAACGACGGACTGTGTCATAGTTTTCACTGCTCTCATCATCCGTCCATTGAAGGATCACTTTGCCAGGCGCTACCCAGCAAGCAAGGTCATCAATATGCCCCCCCGTACAATCGGTTGGTAGACCTTCCGGTAGCCAAATCACTTTCTCAATACCGCAGTACTCTTTAAGGTGGTTTTCTACTTGTTGTTTTGTAAATTGAGGATTACGGTTACTGTTGCAAAGTACTGCCTCGGTTGTCATCAAAGTACCTTCGCCATCAGTATGAATCGCGCCACCTTCAACAACGATTGGAGCCTGATAATAGTCCATCCACTCACTTTCACAGATCTTGCCCGCCACTTGCTCTGTTTTGTCCCACGGGAAATAATGTCCATCTTCTAAGCCACCATAAGCGTTATATCCCCAATCTACACCGCGAACCTCTCCGGTCTTATCGTTAATAACAAAGCTAGGGGCTGAATCTCGTGCCCAGGAATCGTTAATCGACATCTCGATGACACGAACTTGAGGTGGAAGCATATAGCGCGCCGTTTTATATTGCTCACAGCTTGCGATTACCGTCACAGGCTGAAACTCGGAGATTTTGGTACAAATATCCACCCATACACGTTGAGCAGGCTTAGCACCGCTATGCCAGTTATTTGCATGCTCAGGCCAAATCATCCAAAGTTGTTTTTGTGTTTCCCACTCTGCTACAAGACGGAAGCCATCTTTTTTTGGAGTCGTGTTTAATACATTCGCCATTACTATTCCTTACGATTTAATACATCGTATTAAATAAATATTGTGTAGAACTCACATGCAAAGACCCTACACGCAATAAATAGAGTGCATGATAGTGGTATAAATAATTACAATGTGAGTTCTGGTTAATTTAAATATTAATTAAATAGGACAGAGATTATTAATTGAATATTTTATTCATTAGATCTTCAGTTCTTTCTTTATAATATTCGATGTCTTCTTCTTTTGGCTCCACTTTATGTGGATGTGCGTAATAGGTTAATAATGCCATCATCGCACTTAGGCGGTTTTCTGCTTCATCAAATACAACAGAGCGACCACTTTCCATCACTTCTCTAGTCACTTCTTTGTGCTCTTCCCACTGAGTATGTCCTGCGTTTGCAGGTAATACATGCATAAACTTAGTTTCTGCTCCTGCCTTTTTAAGTAGCTCCATCGTAGTAACATAACCGCCTTCACCAAAAATGACATCACGCTTAAGAACCTCTTTTGCATCACGTCCCCAACACCACTCTTCAGCCTGAACAAAGTCTGCACCTTTAATCGCTTCTACATCTGAAGTAATGATAAGTTCACCACCAGAAACCGTATTGTTTTCATTTGCAATATCGATCACTTGTTGAGGCAAATTGTAGCCTTCTGGGCTAATTACTTTCATTGTCATACCCAGCTTTGAAGTCGCATAAGCAAGGGATGCTGTTGGTGTTGACGCATCACCAATAACCACGACCACTGCATCTTCCAGCTTCTTGCCTTCTGGTAAATGCTCTTTTATGGTCAATAAATCGGCTAAACATTGAGTTGGGTGATTACCGCAATCATCACCATACACGTCACAACTCATCGCATTAATAACGGGAACGGTAGAGGCAGCAGCATATTTCTCAATATCTGAATACAGGTCGTCACGAATCATCACCACATCACACATTCGGGCAATAACACGCGATGTATCTTCCAACGTCTCTTTAGTATTTAGGTGAATATCTCTTGGTGACAAAAAGAGTGCATGTCCTCCTAATAATGTCGCTGCTGTTTCAAAAGAAACACGAGTACGCGTAGATGACTGCTGAAAAATCATACCAAGAGATTTATCTTTGAATGTTTGAGGCAAAGCATTTTTTGCTCTGGCATCTTTCAGTACTTCCATTAATTCAATCCAGTTTAAAATTTCTTCTTTGCTGAACTGATTCATATTCATAAAATGCGTTAAATTATTTTTATTTAAATTAGTGGCACTTGAACTAGGAGTTCTCATTTTTATTTTCCTTTAATTTAATAACATCTATTTTCTTAAGTTAAATAACTTAATTTGCTTTTGAATCTACTGTGTAATTAACTTGCTTTTTAAGACAATGATTAACCATACGGGAACCAAAACCAATAACGACTAAACATCCTATCGATATAGAACCAAGATATATTGGATCCACAGGCTCTCCAGGGGGCAGTAATAAGAACCAAATACATGCGCAAATCACAACAAAAGGAGATGTAGCAATTAATCTGACCGTAAAATCGCCACCAGGCACTTTAAATGGTCTCTCTGTTTCACCATCAATACTGCGTAAACGAATAAAAGTGACAAACATAACCAGATACGGCAGGAAAAAGATTATGGTAGAAAACGCAAGTAGAACCCAGAACAACTCTTCGGCATCCTTAGCCATAAATCCATATAGCACAACCTCTGCTATCGCTACTGCACCGCCCAATAACGCCGCACCAATTGGCGCATGAGTTTTAGGGTGTATCTTTGCAAACACGCTAGGGAGCTCACCTTCCTGACCCGCAGCCATCGCGGCTTCATTGGCAGCCATGCACCAAGTTACATTATTAGTAAAGAAAGTGAACATCAGCATACAGCCTAAAGCATAGACAATGAGATCATTATTGCTGCCGAAAATCACTAAGAATGTATCAACAAAGCCATTGATTAATCCCAGCTCTTCGACTGGAACTGAAACCAAAATTCCTGTTGTTGCGAACAAGTACATGACAATCACAACAACACCGGCAATCGCGAAGCTTTTTGGAATGGTTTTAGCTGGATCTTTAATGTGACGAGACATACAAGCGATGGTATCCCAGCCACTTACATTAAACACAACCATAGCAAGAAAGCCAATGCCCGCTCCCCACTGGGGTAACATGGTCTCTCTAGTGATTGTGGTCGCCGACCCTTGAGTCATTGCGACATAAATGCCACCCACAGAGATAACTACGATGAAGAGTAATTTTAAGATAGCACCGATGTTCGGTAACCACTTGGCAAACTTCATATCCATACAAAGAACCATCGTCATCAATACAATAAGGCTAATGCAAATTGAAGCTTGACCGATATACGTCATATCTGGGAAAAATAGCTGTGAGAAGATACCAGAAAATAATAAGAATGCTGTAGGAACAAACAACATCATATTAATCCAATATAACCATGAAACATTAGCGGCTGCTCTTGAACCAAAACCTCGTTTTATCCAGTCGTAAATCCCACCTTCATAAGGATAAGCGGTTGCCAATTCAGTAACGACAAGAATGTAAGGAACAACATAAATGACCGCAATTGCAATCCACCAGAAATAAACTTGAGCGCCAACGCTTGCTGCTGCTGTTAACTGATCAAGAAATAGTAGTGCTGATATAACATAAAGAACTACATCGAATGTACCCATGCTTTTGTTATTAGACATAACTGCCTCCTAAAAGCGTTGAAAAGAATAGGCCACTAAACCGTAATGTGGCCTAACTTAGATTAAATTTCACTCTGCGTGATAAATTCTTTAACGGCGTTTTCTGCATATGCTTTTAACGTCGATTTATCTTCACTTTCGATAAGAGATACCAGCAAAGCCATTTCTGAGTACATACGATTTTCAGCTTGATCAAAAATCACACTACGCTCGTGATCCATAATTCCATCAGTCACTTCGGCATTACGAATGGCTGGCAAGTAATGCATAAATTTCATGTGTTCAGGACCTTTAGCGAAGATCTCTTCATTAACTTGGAAATTAGGAATGAATATTTGCTTACGACGCTCCGCGTCGTCCTCTTGTCCGTGATACCAAAGAGTACCGGTATAAACGAAGTCAGCATTTTTAATCGCTTGTTCAGCATCTTCAGTAACAATAAATTGACCACCGCCTACTTCCGCAGCATTAACTGCGCGATCCAAGTTCTCTCCTGTCAATCGGAACCCTTCAGGTGATACGTGGTACAAGGTAATTCCAAAGCGAGTCAGAAACTGAGCATGATTATTCGCAACACATTCATAATCAGAGGTATCGCCAATCCATGCTACCGTCAGATCTGATAACTTCTTGTCCTTTGGTTTATGTTCAAGGATTGTACAAAGATCAGATAACACCTGACACGGATGAAGTGTCCAGGTCATAGCATTGATTAGAGGGATGTCGATATGTTTTGCAAATTCCAGCATATCATCATGCTCATGCACACGAGCACATACTATGTCACAGAAGCGCGAGATAACTTTTGCTGTGTCATAAAGGGACTCATAGCCAGTTCCCATATGAATTTCACCCGGACGCAAATACAAAGCGTGCCCCCCAGCTTTGTCATCGCTACCTCAAATGAAATACGAGTTCTGGTCGATGACTCTTCAAATATCATCCCTAAAGATTTACCCTTAAGTAATTCAGGGCATGCTCCCATTTTATCAAAACGTTTTAACATCAAGGACAGTTCAGCTAAGTCTAATAATTGCTGATTTGTAAAATCGATTGGATCTATAAAGTTCTTCATTATAAGTTACCTAATTTATTTTGGTTGTTGCTGTGTAATGCAATGAATATTTCCACCGCCAAGAATAATTTCTCTAGCGTAAATACCGATAATTTCTCGTGTTGGAAAATATTCAGAAAGAATTTGTTTGACTACTTCATCATTTTTATCATTAAATGTTGGGTAAACAACGACATTATTACCAATATAAAAATTCAAATAAGTTGCCCCTGTTCTATCACCTGGGCAGCGAGGTTCTGCATATTCATCTAGATCGATACCAAAACACTCTTCTTCTGTATAAATAATAGGTTTTGGCTGTGGAAACTTAACAACCTTTAATTTATTTCCTTTTGCGTCAGTTTCTGATTGTAATATTTCCAGACATCGCTTAGATATTTCATATTGCGGATCACTTTCATCATCTGTCCAAGCCAACGCCACAACACCCGGCGCTAAGAAACAACAAATATTATCTACATGACCATTGGTTTCATCTTCAAATAGCCCTTGTTCAAGCCAAATAACCTTTGTCACGTTCACGTAATCTTTTAAATATTTTTCAACTTCTTCTTTAGTAAGATCAGGATTTCTGTTTGGGTGAAGTAAGCACTCCTCTGTAGTAACCAAAGTACCTTGTCCGTCTACATGAATGCTTCCACCTTCAAGAATAATTGACGGACGGTATCTGTCTGCTCTCTCTACTTCTAATATTTTTTGGGCAGCGAGTTCACAATTGTCCCAAGGGAAATGTAGTCCTTCTTCCAATCCGCCATACGCATTAAATCCCCAGTCTACTCCCCGTAAACCACCTTGATCGTTAACCAAAAAGGTAGGGCCTGCATCTCGTGCCCAAGCGTCCTTGTGGGCTAACTCTACTAGTCGAATTTCCTCTGGCAACTTTGCTCTGGCATTACGATATTGCTGAGATGTGACACACATGGTAACGGGCTCATATTTGACAATTGCACTCGCCACCTCGACAAATTTTTGTTGAACAGGTTTAGCTCCCATTCTCCAATTGTCGGCATTTTCTGGCCAAATTAACCAACACCCAGAATGTGGTTCCCATTCTGCAGGCATACGATATCCATCCTCTACAGGTATAGAGGTTAAAATTCTAGACATTTTAATTTCCTTAATTTCTATAGTTACAGTTATTCCTCAGCACATAATGCGCCGATATAACTTTATTAAATTATTTCTATTCTATTTTTGGTAGATATTCAGGAAGATAATAACTCAAGTATCTTTCTGTTAATATTCTGGCCTCATGTATTATTTCATTAGAAACTGGCTTACCTTCTTCATTATGAGAAAAATATAAGCTATCACCCGCTTCTAAAGCGACAATGAAAATATTAATGTGTGTAGGAAGAGTGGGAAGTTTAAAGTTATTCCTATATAAATTTTCTATTTCTTGACCTAAAATCAAGTCGTTTTTTTTTGCTGCTTCCTGTATAGACAAATAGGGATGTTGAGAATATAAAATCTTTTTAGCTAATGGATGAGAATCACAATACTCAATGAGAGATGATTCTACCTCTCTATTAATATCACGCCAATGCTGAACATCCACTCCACTAAGACAGTTTCTAACAACCGAGATAAAATCACTGAAAACATTTTCCATCATTTCATATAGCAATACTTCAACGTTTGGATAGTGATGATATATCGTTGAAGAGGACATTCGAGCTTCTGAGGCAATATCATAAATAGATAATTTATTAATATTGGAATGTTGAGATAACGAGGTCATTGCATCCTTAATTCTCGCAACAGTCTCTTCTTTCGATTGTCTCATCTTCGCTTACCTACTGTTGTATCTATAACGTCAATACAGCCAATTTACTCCATTGCTGCCTCAGTTTCTTGATATGTATCAATTCTCTAATATGGCCGAACTCAATGATTTAAATACTGGTGCCTAGTCACACAAAAAGTAACTAAACAGGAACAAACTGATACAGATCAATTTTCGTAGTCAACATGAGCTCACTCCTTATCTCCATCACAATATGCCAAGATTAAAGTAATAAACAATCTACCGTAGTAACCATATGTATCTCTGTATTTTTCGTCCCCCTGTCGCATATCTTCAATACAGCTATCTCCTTCTTTCCTATTCTTTGGTCATTTACTAAGGAGACAAAAATGAAGCTTAAATACACCATTTTGTATGTAGACAACGTGGCAGAAACATTGGCATTTTATGAGCAGGCATTTTCCATGAAGGTTGCTACCCTTCATGAAAGCGGCGATTACGGAGAGCTGAATACAGGCACAACATCACTCTCTTTTTCGTCTCTAGAGCTGATGGCACAGTTAGGCAAAGGAGCGGTAGCACCTGTTGCTGGCTCGCCTTGCTTTGAGATTGCTTTTGAAACAAACGATGTGGCTTTAGCGCTGGATAAGGCGCTGGCTGCAGGGGCAAGTCTGGTTCAGGATGTTGAGGAAATGCCATGGGGACAAACCACCGCCTATGTACATGATATCAACGGTTTCCTGATTGAGCTATGCAGCCCTGTCCGGGGTTAATAGGCGGGCCAGAAAAGTTGCTCGGTTAAATCCTCGCGCTTTAACAGTTGCGAGGGTGTAACCCCAAACCAGTGCTTTATTTCACGGCACATATGAGCTTGGTCGGCATAATGATACTGATAAGCGATTTCATTATGTAATCCGCTGTTAACCAACTCTTTGGCACACTGCCTCGCCCTCGCGAGGCGCAGCCAGTATGACGGCGTTCCGGACGTGTGGGCAGAGAGCAAACGTTGCAGGGTTCTGGTGCTGACACCCAGCTGTTTAGCGCAAAACTCTATCGTTTGTCCATTGCTCCGGATACAGGCCAGTGCTTCTGAAACCCTATCGTCGGTATGAGTTGCCCCTTCTATTTGGTCCGTGAGCGCACCAACAGAGCTGATGGACGACAGTAAGCCCGTGCTATCCATATCCTTTACGTTACATCCGGGATGAAGGCGAAATCCCATCATAAAAGTATTCGCTGCCAGCTCGACTTTTATGGTCGTATTGTAAAGTGGGGAGAGATAGACAAAGGGAGCGTCATTTGGTTTCTGAACAAAGATAATATCCTGACAGCCATCAGGGATTACAAAGCTCTCTCTGTGCTCTGTTGGTTCCGATGTCCAGTTCTCAAGGATATTCATATTTAATAGTATCTGTAATGGTTAAAAGTATTCTACCAGTATGACCAAGTTTGTGGGGTGGTTGCAATGTTTCAGGTTTTTAAAACCAATGTTCACTCAATTGGAATCAAACCTTTCAGTATGCAATACAAAAGCAGGTCAACTTTTTATAACAAGTTTGTTAGAATGCCGCCCCTATTTACACCGCTGTATTAATTTGAAAACGAGAAAAGCAATGAAAGCAAACCATGTCACAATTGGTCTAACCAACCCTAAGAGCCCAACAAATGTTGGTGCGGTAATGCGTGCAGCAGGTTGCTTTCAGGTTAATGAAGTAAAGTACACTGGCCTAAGATACGAAAAATCCGCTAAATTTCATACAGATACCAAAAGTGTCACTCGCAAAATTCCTTTGACGGCCGTCGACTCATTTCTTGATGACCTTGATCCTGAAACAGAGATCGTTTGTGTAGAACTCGCCGAGGGCGCAACCCCGCTTCCACGCTTTCAACACCCTAAAAAAGCAATGTATATCTTTGGACCTGAAGACGGTTCGATCAGTCAAGAGGTTGCAGACAAAGCTCATCATGTTGTTTATATACCGACCATTGGTTGTATGAACCTAGCTGCAACCGTCAACGTCTTACTCTATGATCGCTTAGCGAAATCGGGCAGCATGGATGAAAGTGAAGACTTGATCCGAAGCAGTCGTGACAATCGTAATCACCTAAAAGTGAAAACAACAGCCCTTTGAGCTTGAGTTATTTAAAGACCTATGACTGCGTTTATTCATGCTCAGACGCACTACAACTGACACCTTTAGCTTCAGTCATGTCCTTTCAGATTTGGCACCTCAATTAGCGGTGCCATCTTTTAGTTTGAGACTTTCACATCCTGCTCAGAGAGTTGGAGGATCCAAGAAGCTATCTCTTCAATTTTGGTTTGGTTGCCACTGAGTAACCTGGTCATCAAACCACCAAGTAACAACGCATAAGCTTGATTGGCATTCTCTCTGCCTACAATTTTATTTAGTTCTGCTAAGAATTTACTATCGGCCATTTTTAGAAGCTTATCATTGGCTATATCTTGACTGTCCCGATTTTTAACATAGTCCAATAACACCGTCATTTCTCCCTTAAAACGGCTATCCAAGGTCTCTATCAATTGAACTAAGGCTTGCTTGCTGTCTTCTGGTAAAGGTGAATGACTCTCTACGCCATAGAGTGAGTGTGGCTCTAGCACAAACTCTGTACAAGCGGTAAATAACTCTTCTTTGCTTGAAAAGTAATGATAAAGAGCGCTTTTAGATACACCCAGTGCTTCAGCAATGCCTCGCATTCCTAATCCGTTCAGCCCGTGCTCTGAAAAAATATCAACGGCTTTGGCAATTAATTCACTGCGGTATGCTTCTCGATCAACAATTTTTGGCATGGTTTCATCTCTTTAAAGTCCACATGGACTATATTTTCATTTGCTTTAAAAGTCCACTGGACGATCTAAACTGACACTTAATAGACCACTTGGACCAAAAACCATTGACAGACTCAACGTTGATCGGCTAATCTTATTTAGACCAATCGGACTAAATAAGATTGCATTATTGCTTATCGGTAATAATTTCAAATGAAGGGGACAACATGACTACAGATCAATTCACCATAAAAGATGCACCTATTAACTGGCAATGCAACGGCAAGTTCAATTTCACAACAGGCTATGGTGCCACTAAAGCTGAAAGTGTCATTGCAAATTATGCTGCATTCATCGCACCTGTAATCCTATACTTTTTTGCTTGGAAATCGCTTGATTGGAGTGTATTGCAAGTCGTCGTAGCAGCGCTTTTGACCTTAGATATGATTGGTGGAGTGCTAACAAACTCACTTGGGTCAATGAAGCGATACCTTTATACCGACCAAAATCTAGATGTAAATTGGCTGGGAAAACTGGTTGGAAGCAAGTTCCTCTTTCCAGCTATCCATTTTCAATTGTTTGCGATTCCACTCTGTTTTGACATCGCATGGTCTTATGCCTTCTTTTGGTATGGCATGATGATGGTATCAATTGTGATTGTTCATTTTACCCCCTTGTATCTACAACGCCCTATTGCGTTATTGATCGTAATGCTATCGATCATTCTTGCTCAGCTTATCGCTTCCCCTGTGGGTCTGGAGTGGATAGCGCCCATTTTCATGATTAAGTTAGTACTTTCTCATGGCGTGAGAGAAGAACCGTACCGCCGTACACTAGCAGAGTAACTAGCCGTAAAAGGTAAGGAAAATATGATGACATCGAAAAAAGTTCTAGTCGTGGGGGCAACTGGCTACTTAGGCCTGCATATCATTAAACAACTACAAAAACATCGGCTGGATTTTGTTGCACTGGCTCGAAACAGACAAAAGTTATTAGTAAACGGCGTAAATGAAGCACAAATTATTGAGGCGCAGGTGACGAGTCAGCAACAACTTGAAGGCGTTTGCAATAGTGTCGATGTCGTTATCTCTTGCTTAGGTATTACTCGACAACAAGATGGTTTGAAATACATGGATATCGACTACCAAGCCAATCTAAACATTTTGCTAGAGGCAGAAAAAGCAGGCGTTGAGAAATTTATCTATATTTCAGCACTCAATGCAGCAAAATATTCCAATGTTCGCATGTTGAAAGCTAAAGAGAGGTTTTCTACCCGCCTACTCAACTCAAAAAGGCTACAACCATGTGTAATTAGACCCAGTGGCTTCTTCTCTGATTTGGAAGAAATTTATCACATGGCAAGCAAAGGGCATGTCTACTTGTTTGGCTCTTCATCGAAAAAGTTAAACCCAATTCATGGTGAAGACCTCGCTGAATTTTGTATTGAAGCTATTCACTCCAACGTGAAAGAACTAGACATTGGTGGCCCTGAAGTATTAACCACGAGTCAAATTGCACAGTTTGCGTTTGAAGCACAATATAAAGAAGTGAGTATTGTCCGATTACCTGATTGGTTAAGACGTTTAACTTTGTGTTTAATGAAGCAGCTACCTGAAAAGTGGGGGGGAGCTGCTGAGTTTTTCCTAACGGTTATGGGAGATGATTTTACAGCTCCAACCTATGGAAAGCATAAAATTAAAGATTACTACGCAGAAGTGTATAAGGTGATAAACAAGTCATAATGATAAGGAGCTTAAAAAAGCAATCTAGAATAAGTTTTGCTGCCTCGCTTTGACTATCATTTATTTACTCCGAACAAACAAAAGTGATGACGAATGAAAATCTGTATAACAAGTGTTCCTGTTGAGGACCAAGATAAAGCGTTGGATTTCTATACCAATGTTTTAGGTTTTATCAAGAAAACGGAAGTACCTCTTGGTGAATATAAATGGCTAACGGTTGTCTCTCCACAGGAACAATCAGGGGTTGAGTTGTTGCTTGAACCTATGGCGTTCGAGCCGGCTAGGCAGTACCAAACTAGCTTGAAAGAAGCGGGGATACCTTGGACATCATTCTCTGTTGATGACATTAACGAAGAATACGAAAGGCTGTGCAAGCTTGGTGTACAGTTCTCAGTAACTCCTAAGCCAGCTGGAAATGTCATCATTGCAGTATTCGATGACACCTGCGGTAATTACATCCAAATAATGCAGCTACTATAAAAGCCTTGTAACGCAGTCGTGTTTTCAGGTGGCATGAGAAATGATGCCTGAAATATACGCCATTGCTTGTTCAGTGCTAGTATAAAACATATTCATCTAATAACCGCAGGCGTAAAATGCCATCCGCACCAAAAACTTTCTATGAAAAAGAACTTGAGCGTTTGTACAATGATATCTCACTTCCAGATAAACAGTACACGCTTATTCGTCAATCGAAAGCGTATATGGAGAAGAATTACTCTGAACGAGTTGAATTAGATGACTTAGCTAAAGCCGCATTTATGTCTCGATTCCACTACGTCCGAATGTTCAAACAATTATATGGGGTAACACCTAGAAACTACTTGCGAGATATGCGTATATCAAAAGCTAAGGAGCTACTCAAGCGAGGTCACTCCATAACAGACACGTGCTTTGACGTAGGCTATGAAAGCTTGGCTACGTTCTCTACCACATTTAAGAAATGTACCGGTTACTCTCCAAGGGCGTTTCAGAACTATCACAAAGGATAGCGCTATACCCCATCAGCATTTACATCAAAATTGGATTGTTAACGATCAGTCCAAAAGAGACTAAAATCAGACAACCAGCATAAAATAGGTTCAAACCTTTCGCGTAGTTTTCACTACTGCTAATTTTTGACAACCAAAAACCCATCTTCACCCACAGCAAATGCACGGAGATATTCAATATCGCCAGCCAGATGACTAAAACCCAAATACCTTGCTCTCCAAATGCACTCTGAGCTTGTTTGCTAAAAAGAGAGAACATAAGAAAGACCATCAACCAACCTTTGCTGTTAAGAAGCTGAACGAGCAAACCATCGGTAAAACTAAATACTTTCTGTTGCTCTTTTGAAGTGTTAGCTGTGCTTTTTAAAAAGCCAATACCTAAATAAATCAAGTAACTGGCTCCAATTAACTGGACAACATTCATCAAACTTGAGTAGTTCTGCACTGCTTGACCTAAACCAAAGCCGATAATTAATGACTTAATAATAAAAACAAGATCGATTCCAGCCAAAAGTGGTAATGACTTTCTCACCCCAACTCTGGCACCTGAGGCAGCAAAAACGATGTTTGCAGGGCCCGGACTGAATACCAGAGGAAACATCACACCTAACCAAATTAAAAACAGACTCATAGCTAACTCCTAATCAGTACTGGAGAAAGAGTGACTTATTAGTATTAAAGTTTCTTGCACAATATTGCATCCCATCGAAATCATTGATATTTAGCCAGCCACTTGCTAATGCGGGCCTTATCGCGCTTATCGTAAGCCACCATTGCTGACAATAGATCTAGCGGAAATTCGCCTTCGCTGTCATTCGCTATTGCGGTGAGCAGC
The DNA here is from genome assembly GCF_033238805.1 of Vibrio sp. MACH09. NCBI lineage: Bacteria > Pseudomonadati > Pseudomonadota > Gammaproteobacteria > Vibrionales > Vibrionaceae > Vibrio > Vibrio sp. MACH09. Next base: position 424,299 of record NZ_BSFZ01000002.1, read on the forward strand.
ATGGTGTACCAAGCTGTGACGCCACCTTGAGGCGGTGCGTCAAATTTAGGAAACTCAGGGACAACGTCCTGTCCACTTAGCCAGCTTTTTGCTAAGTCCGGATTGAGTGCCAATGCACGTCCCAACCCAATGAAATCAACTATCCCAGTAGATAAATTCTCCACGGCCTGATCTCGGGTTTTAAATCCCCCCGTAACCACCAGCGGAATGCGAGTTAATGCCTTAGCCTTGTTGGCAAAATCAACGAAATATGGGCCATTTGACGCGCTGTCAGAACTCGGGGTCGCTCCTGGAAAATACGAACCTCCGCTTATCTCAATCAAATCAAGCGATGTTTTATCCAAAATACCAATCACTTCTAAGGCTTCTTCTTGACTTAAGCCACCCTCTAACTGATCAGAAGAGTTGATCTTAATTCCGATAGGAAACGCACAGCCAACCGCACACCGAACTCTCTCAATAATATTTACAATGATTCGGCTACGAGCTTCTATAGAACCACCGTACGGATCATTTCGACGATTAAATAACGGAGACAAAAACTGACTAAGAAGAAAGCCATGGCCGGCATGTATCTGCACACCAGTAAACCCAGCTTGCTTTGCCACTATTGCGGCTTTAGCGTATCTGTCTGTTAACTTAAGTATTTCTCCCACTGACATTTCCGAACATTGAAAGCTGCCGATATTTAACGCCGATGGCCCTGTAGGGTTGCTTAATGGCAAATAAGAGAGTCCACCAGCATGGCCGAGCTGAGGCCATATGTGAGCACCATTGACCGATGCCCGAGAGGTTAATCGCTGCAAATCCTTCAAGTTTGAATGAGCACCTAAAACTAAGTTTCCAGGTTTTTCTGGAAATCTGGGGTCAACTTGTACTTCGCCCACTACCGATAATCCAACTCCTCCTTCTGCCCATCGTTCATAAAGCCGAACCTGAGCATCAGTAGGATTTCCTGCACCATCCGCCAGTGAATCCGACATGGCTGATTTTACCAGTCGATTGTTAATAACAGCACCACATGGAAGCGTTAATGGATAGTCGAGTATCTGAGCGGGAACTTGCTGTTCAATCATATCTACCTCTTAAATATTGATATTTTTACGCGCAGTAACAAAAAGCGGTAGAGACATTATCGTTACTTTTTACTAAACTAAAAACACACTAATGATTTAAATACTATTAAAAATAATTTAATAATGAACATATCTGATCTAAAACTATTCATTCGCATTATAGAAACAGGAAGCATTACAGAAACGGCTAAGCAATTAAGTCTCACTCCTGCGGCAGTAAGCTCTGCCCTCAAAAGACTAGAACACCAGTTAGATGTACAACTGATTATCAGAACAACCAGACAGTTAAGGATCACTCCACAAGGGGAGCAGTTCTTGTTTCATTGTCGCCAAGCGTTAGAGAGTTTGGAGCAAGGTCGAATAGCCGCTCATCAAACTCAAGGAACCGTCAGTGGAAAACTGCGTTTATCAGTGTCGTCCGACTTAGGGCGCAATACGCTTCTGCCTTGGATCGAAGAGTTGCTCGATCTGCATCCTTTACTGTCAATCGAGTTAACTGTTGGTGATTCCCTCTCTGACTTTTTTTTAGATCAAGTTGATATGGCGTTGCGCTATGGAAAGCCTGAAGACTCAACCATGATTTCATTTCATATTGCAACGATGAGTAGAATCACCTGTGCGTCCCCCGCCTATCTCTCTAAGTTCGGAGCACCTACACACCCTGAAGACTTAGTAGAACACAACTGCTTACTTCACCGATTAGCAGGGCGTTTATTTAACCATTGGCAGTACATGGATAGTTCAGAAACATACAAGATTAAAGTGGAGAGCAATCGAGTATGTAATGATACCGATATTGTTAGACGCTGGGCGGTTAATGGAAAAGGGATTGCGTACCGATCTCAGATAGACGTCTTTTCAGATCTAGCTAGCGGCAAACTGGTGCAAATTTTACCAGACTATCAATCCCCTCCTGTTGAGCTGCATTTAATTTGCCCGAGCAGAGAGCAAGTTAGCCCAGCAGTGATAGCATTTCGGGAGCTATTAAGGGAAAAAACCGCACAAATCGTGTCAAGTGAGAATAACGGCCTACCAATATGACTGGCAATTAATGATCAGCCATGGTTAAGCTCGTTGCAGTCACCTTAATAAACTGGTCAACGGTTTTATTCGCCCGCTCAGCCATACTCTGCCCTTCGCCATGCTCCAGATATCGCAAAGACAAACGAGAAGAGACATCAAAAGGTTCATCCGTTGCTAATGATTCAATGATAACTCTGTCACCGATAAATAGAGTGTCTAGCTGCTCCATACGCCATTGCTTGGTATTGAGATTAAACAGCCCCAAATAGTAGAAAACACCACTTCCCTGATTAGACACAGTAAAGGGCACCACAAACACCATCTGGTCATCACGGTTGCTCAAATTAAGTGGGGTTATTTTGCTATAGTCCACAGCGACCTGACCAACCTCTTCTCCATCTCGATAGTTTCCAATCGCCACAGGCGGCGCACTATCCTGACGAATATCCATTAAAGTAACCGCCACTTGAGATTGCGCTTGATAAGAATGCGGCAGCGTAATTCGCCATTGATTGTCTGTTTCGACACCAAATAACGTCAGCATCACCTTTTTATTATCAATGGCATCATACTTCACCACTTGACCGTCTGATTGCTCAACATAGATATCGTCATTGGTTACATTAAATCGATAAATGCCAGCGAGCACGACCGTTATCAATAATAGCAATACCAGCAAACCGAGCTTCTTCATAACACACCTTTATTTTTCTACGCTAGCAACTTTTCGGCTGCAACAGACAACAAAACATTCTCAACATCAGCAATAATATCAGACACTTGATCCCATGTGTTCCAATATAAATCAACATATAAAGGGGACTCTTCCATGACCACCAGTGAGCTACTATGTTTATTAAGTAGCCCACGAGGCAACATTGTCCAACCCAACCCCTTTATTGCCGCGTCCATCAACACATGAGAACTCGGGATATAGTGCGTTTTTTCAGGCTGAGCATCAATATTCCGCGAGGCAAGATAACGTTCAATTAAATGGTCGTCTCTATCATAAACCACCACAGGGGCCTTACTATATTGCGCCTTAGCCATACTTGAGTTGAAATAACGTTGATAGAACGAACGCGAGCAGACTGCCACATATTCCAGTTTACCCAGATAGCGCGTTTTGCATCCCGCTACTTGGCTATTACACGAGGTTATAGCGGCAACGACATCACCATTTTTTAACTGTTTTTGTGTATCCACCGTGTTAGACGTACGAACATCAAAAGAGAGGTGGGTGTTATCTTTCAGCCTATTTATTACCTCCAAAAACCAACAACTTAAAGAGTCATGGTTAACGGCGATGGTTAGCGGCAACGTACCTTCTTGCGCGTGGTGATGCAGAGCGATATCCATTTCGTTATGAATTAACAGCAAACGACGTGCGTAACTCAATACTTGCAAGCCTGTCGTCGTAGGCTTAGGAGGCGTACTCCGAATCAATACCGCACTGCCGATGCGGTTTTCTAATGATTTTATCCGTTGCGATACGGCCCCAGCAGAGACATTTAACTGACGAGCGGCATGGTCAAAACTCTGGCCATCAACAATTGCGACCAAGGTTTCCAGCTCTTTATGATCAAACATTTTCAATCCATGTTTAGTTTACCTAAAGATAGTTTAGTTTTTTTAGTTTTATTTAACAGCATTAGTTTCTTACTCTTTGAACCACTTCTTATTGCAACCATGGCTTCAACCTCTGCAAATCCACTACAACTATATTATTAGGATCAGATATGAGTAACCCTTTAACCCAAGCCCCGACAACAACTCCTCAAACATTTCTTAACTTTCCATTACTGGACAACGTCGACAATCTGTCTGCTGACATCGCGATTTTAGGTGTGCCTTTTGGTATGTCTTATAGTGTTGATGGCCAAGCTAACGATCAAAGCACTGCACCTGATCATATAAGAAACTGGTCCACTTTCAGTGAAATAGAGATGACGCTCAATCATTACGATTTTGATTTGGGAGGCACTCTGCTAGACGGCAAAGAAATTCGAGTTGTTGATTGTGGCAATGTTAAAGCTAATTTGGCCAATCCAGAACAACATTATGATGATGCGGAGAAAATCGCTCGGTCTGTCTTTGCTTCCAACGCGACCTTAATTACCTTAGGAGGCGATCACGGTGTTCCCATTCCAATAATGAAAGCCCTAGACGTTCTACAAAAAGATATTGTGCTTATTCACATAGATGCCCACTTAGATTGGCGGGACAGTATCAACGGCGAGAAGAATGGCTACTCAAGTGTCATACGTCGAGCCTCAGAGCTTGATCACATCACTGCTATTCATCAAATTGGTTTACGCGGTATTGGCAGCGCCAAAACGGAAGAAGTAAATGATGCGATTGCGCACGGCTGTTCGATTACAACGGCTTATCAGCTACATGATCTCGGGATGAACGAAGTTCTTAAATCCATACCTGATAACGCAACCTACTATCTCACGATTGATGCGGACGGTATTGACCCTACCATCATGCCTGCGGTTCTCGCGCAAACTCCGGGAGGTCTTAACTGGATTCAGCTGCACAAGTTAATACATGGCTTGGTAAACAAAGGACGTGTCGTCGGTATGGATCTGGTTGAAATCACCCCGAGCTGCGACGTTGGGAATATCTCGATGATTCATGCAGAGCGACTTCTGTGTAACTTTATCGGAGCCACCATTCGCGCTGGCTATTACCAAAAGTAACAGATACTTGCTTAATGGTACTCAAAAAGGCCGTTGTTGATTTAATTAGCAATTAGCACGACAGGACTTAAATAAACAACCCGCTATAAAAAAGCCTATCCAGTTATGGGATAGGCTCATTAAGCTTAGCACTGAGGAGTTATCCCCCAAGGCTGTTCTTGCTGTTTAATTTAAACCGCAGCAACGACTGAAATTTCGACTAACAGCTCTTCTCTCGCCATTTGTGCTTGTACACAAGCACGAGCAGGAGCGTGACCTTCTGGAACCCAGTTGTCCCACACTTCATTCATACCTGCAAAATCATCCATTGTTTTTACATAGATGGTTGCAGACAATAGTTTTTCGCGAGATGAACCAACACTTTCAAGTAGCTCGTCTACTTTCTCAAGCATGGTTTCAGTCTGCTCTTTAATGCCTTTGGTAGAATCTTTTGCAACCTGACCGCAAAAATAAACAGTGTTGTTATGAATAACAGCACGGCTCATGCGCTGTTTTGTTTCTCTTCTTTCAATCATTTTACTATTCCGTATTATCATGCACCTATTGATGCACTAAGGATCAAAGTGGCAAGCCACTGGTTTTGGCGGAATTTTAACGGTTAAGTCGCGTGGTTACCAGCATACTTTTGTGTGTTAATCGCTATTTTTAAGCTTGTTGAGATTCACGTTTCATTTGGTACATTCTTCTATCCGCTATCTGCACTAAATCATCGATGTTTTTGCTGTCTTGAGGGAAGTTTGCACAACCGATACTGGCAGAAAAAGAGAGGTCAACATCATTGTGGTTAAATGACAGGCCAAACTGGTTGAGCACGTCGCAGCAAAACTGGTCAATTTCTCCTTGCTGGCACACCGACTTTTTCAATACAAGTGCAAACTCATCACCGCCGATTCTAAACACCAAACACTGCTGCTGAAAATGGGACTGTAACCGACGAGCAACTTCAATAAGCACGGCATCACCCGCTTGATGACCAAAGTCATCATTGATCTGTTTAAAGCCATTAAGATCAAGTAAACATAGGGTGTAATCCTGAGCGTCGTTGTCATAGTTTTCTAGTAAGCTAAACAGTGCCAGTCGATTAAATAAGCCTGTAAGCGGGTCGGTAAGTGCTAACTTCTTTATGTAAACAGACTCTTTATAGAGCACATAAAACAGTAAGCATATGCACACCACAATACCCAACACTAAATAGAAGTCTGCGGTTGCTAATGCCCGCGCTTTTTTCCTCTGCTCTTCATACAATGGGCTGGCTACACGAAAGTTTTGATTAATATAATCGATCATTGAGATGTGCAAAGCATCTGCTCGTTGGTAAAATTCTTGAATCACTTGTTGGTTGCCATTAGCCACTTGCTCCATCATGGGTTCTAACTCTTGAAACTGAGTAAACAACTGACTAAAAAATTGTTTTGCATCGGCAATTTTCATAAAACTATCCGACTCTCGGTTATTTACCAACAGATCGAATCGACTCCACGTTAACTCATACTTGAGCAGCACTTCATTAATATGGCTAGCGTCTTCATCCATATGATCCGAATGAGCCACCAGCTCAGAAAACTCCTTACTTAATTGAAATAGAAACCAAGTCGCTTGATTTTGTTGCTCTGTATAGGTTTTGGCGAGGCGATCCGTTTGAAAGTAGAGCATGATATCCAACACAAATAACACCACTGCAAATATCAACAGCAATGTTTTGGAGACTCTCAGATAAGGATGAGTCAGTTTGATTTTCTCAATATCAGTCATTATCAACTATTTTTATTGTCTCTATCTGCCATACCATTTGAGAATGATAATTGCTGTTATCAATAGATGGATGATCCTTTAATGAGTAAATCAACCAGTAGGGGCCTTTATCCCGAATTTTCATTCGTTTACCATCTTTTAAGTAGGCCAGTATAGGTTGATAAACCGTAATATCTTCCCCCTTAATATCGATGGCATAGTCGTTGAGTGCCCTAACGTTAACAGTCTTAGGCATACCTTGATTATGGTAACTCAAGATCAAGCTCTCTAAGCTCACCCCAGTAAACGTCTCTTCGCCAGTAAACCATGGCAAATGTGTCTTTACCGACTTACTCGGCAATGAGGAAATATACTCGAATGAGAGCTCATTTCGCTCTCCATTGGGCAATTCAATGACTAAGTTGCTGCCATAACAAAAAGTGGAAAACAGGGCAAACAACACCAAGAGGTAACGTCTCATCTACTCTCTCTACTTCAAATGTTAAATTATTGTTAATTTACATAAGTATAGTAAATATTTATATCCACGTCATAGTAAGGGATATAAAAAATGAGAGAGCAAAAACAAAAAAAGCTTTGGACCGAAGTCCAAAGCAACACTCAAACACGAACAAAGGGAATCATTTAATACATAAGACTCGGTAACAATAACGCCACCGCGGGGAATAGAACGACAATGGCTAAGCGCACCATATCCGCAACCCAAAATGGCAAGATACCTTTAAAAATAGTCCCTGTACTAATGTCCTTAACAAGTCCAGACAATACAAATACATTTAAGCCTACTGGCGGGGTAATCAAACTGATCTCTGTTACTACCACCACCACAATACCAAACCAAATCGGGTCAAAACCGAGTTCAACCACAACAGGGAAAAAGATTGGCACGGTTAATAGCATCATAGACATACTTTCAAATACACATCCTAAAATGATGTAAATAAGAAGAATAATGCCCATTGCCATCATAGGCGAAATATCACCAACTTGAATCAGTTCAATCAGTGCGGTTGGCAACCCTGCACGGTTAACAAAGTTCGACAGGATTAACGCACATATTACAACGGCAAATAGTGAAGCGGAGGTCTTCGCCGTATCGACTAAAATATCGCGTAACACATCGTAATTGAGTTTTCTTCGATATAAAGCGAGGAAAAATGCACCAGACGCGCCGATACCGGCCGCTTCTGTTGGTGTAAATACACCAGCATAGATACCACCCATCACCAAAACAAACAGCATTAATGTAGAGAAGATACCTTTTAGAGCAACAAAGCGCTCTTTCCAGTCCGCTCTCTCTCCCGGAGGCGCACTCTCAGGTGAACGAAATACAACCCAGCGAACCGTCAACAGATACAAGGTAATACCAAGTAATCCCGGTAAAAATCCAGCAGCGAACAGTTCACGAATACTGCTCTCGGTGAGTAGACCGTAAATTACCAGCATAACGCTTGGCGGAATTAAGATACCTAATGTTCCTCCCGCTGCAATGGAAGCGGCAGCCAGACCATCAGAATAACCATATTTACGCATCGGCGGCATAGCCACTTTTGACATGGTCGCTGATGTCGCCAAGCTAGATCCACAGATAGCGGAAAAACCACCACAGGCTAAAATAGTCGACATTGATAGACCACCCCGACGGTGCCCCACAAACGCATTACACGCCCTATATAGCTCCGCGGATAAACCTGCTCTGGTAACAAAGTTACCCATCAAAATAAACAGTGGAATAACTGACAAACCATAGTCTTGTCCGGTATCTATAATTCGACGCGCAGCCATAGACATGGCCGCAGTCCAGTTATAATCATTGATATACCAAAACCCGACAAAGCCGACTACACCCATAGCAAACGCGAGTGGTAGTCGTAAGAACACCATTATGATCAGGACAGTAAAACCAATTATTGATTCAATCATTTACTACCCCTTTCTTCTGAAATTGGTGTTGCAGCGCGAAAAATTGGCAATCTTGCGCAATACACTATGGCGTTCATCAAGGTTAAGAAACCACCGGCAAAACCAGTAATAGAAATTAGATAGGTGACATAACCTAACGGAATTTCGAGGATCTCAGACACTTCTTCATATTCAAGTGAGCGGCCAGCTAACTTCCAGTTCATCATGGCCACTAAAACTAATGATACAGCACAAATAAGGTTGATAACTGCTTGGCGGAGGTCTATCCAACGATCAGGAAAATAGGCATCGAGTAAGTCTACGCAGATGTTTTCTTCTTTCCACGATACTAAAGGAAAAGCCATAAACACCATGACAGCAAGGAGAACCTCTATCATCTCTGTTGAACCATCAATCGGTGAATTTAGAAAATAGCGTCCGAAAACATCGATAAATGTAATACCCATCATTAAAAACAAGCTGAGCGCAGCAAGGGTCTCCAACCCTCGCCTCACAGCTATCGAAACATTCTCAGCTATCATAATAATTACAAGCCTTTATTGATTTGCTCTTGGTAATAATCAAACGCAGCAGGACCATCGACTTTGCGCTTCTTCGCTGTTTTATACCAATCTTCGATAATGCCCTTTGTCATTCCCTTCACTTCTGCAACTAACTCTGGAGAAGCATCGGTAAATACGTGACCATTCGCTTTTGCTTTGTTGTAAGCGTTGGTATCGTAATCATCCATCATTTTTCCGAATAGACGAGATAGTTTCTCACCAGATACGGCTTTAATCGCTTCTTGGTCTTTCTTAGAAAGGTCAGCTAGTGCGTCGCGGTTCATTACAATCGCGAAGCTTCCGCGGTACAGACCACCAGGGAACATTAAGGTGTTGTTGGCCACTTCAGCTAAACGGAAGCTACTTAGTGATTCAACGGGTAAGTAAGTTCCTTCTACTACCCCTTGCGACAGTGATTCGTACACTTTAGGCGTAGAAATAAACACAGGCGTTACTTTCATCCCTTTAGCGATATCAGAAATAACACCACCACCTACACGAATTTTTGTGCCTTTAACGTCACTTAACGTTTCAACTTTCTTTTTTGTTATCAACTGACCAGGACCATGCACACCAACCGCCATCACTTCAACGCCGCGGTGCTCTTTACCTTGTTTTAGGTATTTTTCGTAGGTATTCCAGTACGCTTTTGAAGCTAACTCAGAGCTTACACCACCCTGGAATGTCGGGATTTCAGGCAGTTGAGTTAATTTAAAACGACCCGCTTTATGACCATGGAAAATCCAAGTAACATCGCCAATGCCATCAGTAACAACATCTATCTGAGATGGAGGTGGTGCCAAATCGTACTCAATTTTCACTTCAACACGACCTTCGGTGGCTTCTTTTATCCACTCACCCCACGTCGGCCATACAACTTTGTTAATACCGTGGTTTGGTGAAGCCCATGAGCTGATTTTTAGAACCTTCTCTGGCGCGGCATTAGCACTAGTGGAAGCAAGGAGAAGCAACCCGGCGCTAACAACCATAGAGATTTTTGATTTAATCATGACACATCCTTGTATTGCTGGTTTAATAATTGTTTATTTTGTTATGTTCCAGTTAAAACCGATAACATATTAACAATCTACCATTATCAATTTAGTTAATATGTTAAGAAGATCAAGTTTGTAACAATTCCATTACTTTTCTTTATTAGACATTAGTCTATAACCATGTCCATCGATGCAGTTAACCTATTAAAAAAGCTCTACTTTTTTAAAGAAGAGCTTTTCATGTTACCGCAAATAAATTGCTGTTCGCCCTACTAAACCATCGTTGGGTCAGGTTCTAATCCCATTAGACTACGGCCTAAAATCTGCTTACAAATATCATAATCGGTATAAGCATGAGCACCCGTCATGTGGGAATCACGGAACAGTCGTTGAGCTTCGTTGGTAGAGAACCAGCAATTTCCGCCAATGGCGTCAAACAGACGATCAACAGAGTCAATACACATCTTCACTGCATACGCTTGATTGGTTCGCCAGTAAGCCAATGTTTCCGCTGTTGGGTACTCTTTACGCTCGCCGTGCTCTTTATGATCTTGCCATGTTTTCTCTAACATCGCTCTGGCGGCAAATACCTGATGGGTTGATTCAGCCAGTCGCATCAATGCGGGTGTCGCAGCGCCAACGCGTGCGCCGGTATAAGCACGAACACGGTTTTGAGTAATAGTTTTGTATACCTCAAGCATGCGCTCAGCGATACCCAAACCAATAGCCGCGAAACCACAGGCGAAATAAGGGCGATAAGGTGTGTAAAAAATATCGCTGTCTGGATAGAGACCAAAACCAGCGGATTTACCTTCCATCATGCCTTTTGCTGTTTCAATACGGTGTTCTGGAATGAAAACATCTTTAATTGATAGGGTTTTTGTACCACTCGATTTCATACCAGCGGCATACCAATCATCAACAATTGTGTATTCATCTCTTGATACCACGCCAAAACAGTAGGTTTTGTTTCCATCTGCATCTTCGCGGTTGAATCCAAGAATGGCCCAGTCTCCATGGTCGCATCCACTACTCCATCGCATATCTCCGTTAAAGATAACGCCGCCTTCAGTCTCTTCTGTTTTTCCGAATGGTGCGATACTGCTGCTTGCTGTTGCATCTGGATTGTCTCCCCAAAATTCTTCTTGAGCTTGTTCTGAGAACATTGCCATTTGGTGACTATGAGTGGCCAACAGGCTTGCACCCCATGCTGTCCCCCCGCAAGCTCCTGCTAGTGCAGCAACACAGTCTGTAAATTCAGGTAGTGAAATCTCTAGACCACCATATTTTTTTGGTTGGAAAGCACGAAAGAATTTAATCTCTCTTAATAAACGGATATTTTCTTCAGGTGGCATTCTATCGATTTCAGCTTGTGCAGCATTAGCAGCAATCGTAGGCAAAATTTCCTGTAACTTTTCTAATAGAGGGTTTGCTTGTTTCATGGTTACTTCCTTTTAATCATACGATCCTAGCCCTTATTGTTAACAGTATTGCTGGGGCTACCGAATGATTGTTATTATCATGTTAACATTCGGGCAATTAAATGGATTAAGCACGAGAACAATTGCACTTTTCACAGGATTCGTTAATATGTTAACTGTTTTGTGAAAATATTGTGAAGTTAGGCATATTTTTACATTAATGTTAACAAACCTGTGTAAAACAAGGAGCAATGCGGGTGGTTACGAAAATTCCAAACATCAATATTGGTCAAGTGTACGATCAGCGCTATGCTAATTCTGAGCTGCATTTTGAATACTTGGACAATCTAGCGAATTTTTTTGGTCGAAATATGCCAGTGCATTACCATGATCGATTTTATCAGATACATATAATACTTGATGGTAGCACTCACGTTCACTTAGATGAAAAACACTATACTAATGAAGGAATTACACTGTTCTTCACCCCTCCAGCAGTGCCTCACTCATTTGTCACTGAATCGAGCTCGTCAGGTTATGTGTTAACGATTCAGCAACAACTTGTTTGGCGATTATTGGACATGGAGTGCGGATTAAATAATATAATGGTCGATCAAATGAAGCCATTTTGTACTCAATTAGTACAAGATTGCCCTATTCTTTCATTAATACAGCACCTAAAAAGGGAGCTAGATTCGAGCGGTATGATGCAAGAAAAGGCAACCCAATCATTGCTGCAACTGGTGCTCATTGAAGTGATGCGATTAGGGATTCGAAATAAGTCGGAAAAAACCAATCGCAGTGTGGATATCACTCTTTTTCACAATTTCAACCACTTAGTGGAAACGCACTATATCGAGCACTGGGCATTAGGAGAATACGCGGAGAAGATAGGTATTTCTGTTTCACGACTGAATGATATATGCCGCAGGGTCAGTGGCCTATCATCGAAAAAGATCATAATAGATCGACAAATGCAGGAAGCACGCCGCTCACTTCAGTTTACCTCTAAGAGTGTCTCTGAAATCGGCTATGACCTTGGCTTTAGAGATCCTGCGTATTTTGCTCGATTTTTTAGAAAGTATTCAGACATGACAGCATCAGAATACCGAAGTAAAGTCACCAAAAATGTAGAAAATAATTATTGATTTATCTCATCGCAAAAAGGAAAGGAAGGCGAAGGTATTTATGACGAAATTTAAAGACTCACTACCATTACAACTCATTAAAGCTAGAGACGTCACTCTTGATTTCTTTCGTCCAGTATTATCAGAATATGAAGTGACGGTACAACAATGGCGAGTAATGAGACTAATCCATGCTTATGATGAAATCGATTTTACAACGCTTTCCAAAGAGAGCTGCATCTTAAGCCCTAGCTTAACGGGCATAATTAACCGCCTAGAGAAACAAGATTATGTCTGCAAAATTAAATCTGACGTTGATCAACGACGAGTCAATATTCGGCTAACGGAGAAAGCAGAACTGCTGGTAAAAGAGATGCGTGTTGATATTGATAAACAGTACGAAAAACTAAAAGCAAGGTTTGGTGAAGATCGATACAACCAGTTATCCGAGTTACTTGAAGAATTAATCGATATTCGAGATTTATAACTGCCAACACCTCTACTATACCCAAGTGACCTCAAAATCTTGATCCTGCATCTTGAGGTCACTTGAGTATACACACCTCTAATTAAGATTTTTTGCCCGTTAGAATCTTTATTTATTAAAAACATTTCGTTCGAGAGGTAAATTTATGTGATTTACCTCTCTTTTTTTGTGTCACTATTTTTTATTTCTTAGCAAAATATTTAACGCAATCTATTGCGTACATTTGGCAAATCGATTGCTTTCTCCGTTTAAACAGAAACAGTTATTAACAATTCCATAAAACAAGATCCAGAGTAATTTTGTGATCTTGATCTCTTAGCAAGCGCAAAATAGCGACTAATATTGCCATTAAGCCCATATAACCACATCAACATAATTGGTTATCGTTAGGCGTATACTTATCAAATTTGATACAACATTGGAGATATCAAAATGGCAACCCCTCATATTAATGCTCAACCAGGTGACTTCGCTGAAACTGTTTTAATGCCAGGTGACCCACTACGTGCTAAATATATTGCTGAGACATTCTTAGATGACGTTAAGCAAGTGTGTGATGTGAGAAATATGTTCGGTTACACAGGTACTTATAAAGGTAAAAAAGTATCCGTTATGGGCCACGGCATGGGTATCCCTTCTTGTTGTATCTATGTACATGAGCTTATTGCTGAGTACGGCGTTAAGAACGTTATCCGTGTTGGTAGCTGTGGCGCAGTACGTGACGACGTAAAACTAATGGACGTTGTTATTGGCATGGGTGCATCGACTGACTCTAAAGTAAACCGTATCCGCTTTAATGATCATGATTTCGCTGCTATCGCCGATTACGGCCTTCTTGAAGAAGCGGTTAAACAAGCTCGCATTCAAGATGTTCCTGTAAAAGTAGGTAACGTATTCTCTGCAGATCTTTTCTACACTCCTGAAGCTGACATTTTCGAAAAAATGGAAAAACTAGGCATTTTAGGTGTTGATATGGAAGCGGCTGGTATCTATGGCGTAGCGGCAGACCTAGGTGCTAAAGCACTGACTATCTTAACGGTATCTGACCACATCATTCGTGGTGAGAAACTGAGTTCAGAAGACCGTCAAAAATCATTCAATGACATGATGAAAGTTTCTTTAGAAACGGCTATTAACTTATAAGATTTTTGCAGCCAATAGCGATATTGGCTGCTCATATAAATTCCCGAGGGGGCGATCGTGTCAAATGGCAAATTGCCGAAGGACGTAGATGGATTACAACTCAACTTTTGTAAAACATTGGCGTGTGACAACTTTGGATTGAGCGATGCAGAACGTTATGTTCTTCAACACGTAAACCCTAAGCGTCCAGCGATGGTCTGCCGAGAGTGTGGTGCTTTCCCCCCCTTACTTAACAACCAAGAAGTTATAAACGAACTACATCGTTTACGTCGCGTCCATAGCGACGGTCTACCAACTTGTCGCAATACTGAGTGTGACAATTTTGGCCTATCGGTTCATACCCATAAAAACCTATACCATGCATTTGGTTACAGTGGTGATCGCCAGAGATATCGCTGCAAAAAATGCCAATCCACCTTTGTGGATAAATGGTCTGGTGCGAACAAAAAACTCAACTTTCAAGAAAACCTATTAGGATTGCTTTTTATGAGCTTCTCGGTACGAGAAGTGTGTCGAAAACTAGAGATCAATCCCAAGACGTTTTACGATCACGTCGATCATATCGCCAGTCGCTGCCGTCGTAAGCTTGCCATGTTTGATGCCCGCTGGGTTAACCATGCTCATCATTATCATTTGGCTTCACACTTTATGCCGCTGCAGCCAAAAAGTAATAACGGGGTGCTATGGTTCGCTACTGGTGAAGCAAACTCCGGCTATATCTTGTCGCAACATATCAATTACTCTATTGATGAAGAGGCGCAAGGTTCTCTCGATCATGACCCCTACCAAACCCCATCACGCTATGTTTCACGTCATTATCAGCCTGAAGCAAACAATGATATTTCGGTACAATCGTCCGATTTAAGAGAAAGAATTGACGAGAAATACCAAGTTATTCTCGCCAGAGGAAATGTTGAAGATCCTATGGGTAATATGACCAGCTTTAATTACCCATCTAAAGGCGCATTGATCCGAGCACCTTATACCTCATACGCCCATTTTCTGCATGTACTAGAAATGTGCGATATTGATAAACAGGTATCCATCTATTTACCTCAAGATCCCGTCTTACGTTCAGCGGCTTTAACTATCTGCTTGCCTAGAATTAAACGTCAAAATATTGACCTAATGTATGTCGAAGAAGATGCGGGTTGGGACAATAGTCAATTACCTGAAAAAGTTGATATTGTTCATATGGGATGGTGGAAAGATCGTTGGGCTATTTCTGAGCAACAAAATGTCAGCAAAGGCATCTGCTATCTAGCAGGCAATAACTCTTCTACAAAGCAGTGGTTACAGCAGGCAAGCGTACAAAACACCAAATTCTACCAAGATCGTTTTCAGCTCCTTTTCGGCAGCTTTATTAACGAACCTCGCCGAAAACTCAGACCAAGCGGAATCCTTCCTATGTTGGATATATTTCGAGCTTGGCACAATTTATGCTACCAAGATAAAGATGGGCTTACTCCGGCGCAGAGCTTAGGGTTAACAGACCAACCACTTACGCTAAAACAGCTATTGTCATAACGGATAATCCCACAGACTTTGTGAGTCGACACTAACTTTTATTGCTCTATATTCAATTTAGCTAATTATAGTTGGTGCTCTCAACGAAACTATTCATATAATGAATTGTTTGTTTATATGTCAACATCATGGACTTAGCCTTTGGACAAAGCTCACACATTACTCGAAAATGAATTAGAGCAGCTCGCTTCCCGTTATGAAGTGGAGCCTGAAACTGTTTTGGTTATTGCCAAGCAATGTTTAGGTAAAGCCGACCAAATACTTTATCCCGAAGGCGGAATTAAAGCCTGCATTATTATGTCTCGCTGTTACTGGCATATGATGGATTACTCTCAAGGGTTAAAATCCATCAAAGAAGCTCTAATTCGCCTCAACCGGTTAGACACCGATCTTTTTCTTCCTGAGATTTTGCATGTTCATGCGATGCAGTTTTGGGGACAAGCAAAATACTATTCCGCACAACAATTTTGGATCAATGCCCTTGAACAAGCTGCGCTTGTTGGCGAAACCATTATTGAAATTGAATGTTTGATTGGCCTTGGTAATGTTTGGCGTGTCACTCAGCAGCACAAATTGGCGATGTCCACACACAGCTTGGCCGTCAATGTTGCCAATAATGCCCGTATCGATTGGCTAGAAGGTAAAGCGAGTATCTACCTTGCTAAAGACTATTATCTTCTCAATAACTACATTGAAATGTACTCCACGTTAGACAGCGCAGAAGAAGTACTAAAACATAATTCCCATAAACAGTGGAAAGCGGAGATATGGGATCTTCGAGGTTTAGCATTACTCGGTTTAGAGCGTCTAGATGACGCTGAGATTGCCACCGTTAAAGCGTATAACCTGGCGATTGATAACGACCTGACTTGGATTAAGACACAAGCATTTATTAGCCGAGCTCGGTTAGAGCTTATCCGCAACAACCTTGATAATGCCAAACAATTTTTAAGTGATGCGGAAGCTGCGGCAAAGACATTTAACGATGATGACCTACTGTCTCAAATCTGTTTCCAACAGTCAGCAGTGGCAGAAAAACAGGGCAACTTTGAAGGCGCACTCAAAGCCTTTAAAAAATACCGTCATCATTCGATTACCCAATTGAAAGAACAGACTAACAGATTAAGCCTAGATAAAGCACGAGCTTCAAAACGTCAACTTGATCAACGCGCCCGTAAGCTGATTAACCGCATTCGTCGCCAAGTAGAATTTCATCACGGCGATATTGGTTACTCTAACCTTGTTTCTGAAACCTATTGGTGGGAACAGTTGGTTCTGTTCAAGAGTGAATTAACGGCATCTACACATGCTGTTATCTTGATTAAACATGCCAATCCAGCCTATTTAGAGGTCTGTTTGGAGCTCTCTCAATGCTTATGTAATAGGGAAGATTTAATTTCGCGTATAAGTGAAGATAGAGTGGGACTGTTGGTGGCGGTTAAAGATGAAAAAGCCAAACAGTTATACCAATTTATCAATCAAACGCTTAACAACTACCCATGGGAAAGACGTGGCTTAGCACAAGATAGACCGCTGGTTGAACTGCACGATATTCTTACTTTCCCATTTACTCTAGAGCAACTCGATGAGTTAAATCAACACGTGGATAGCGAACATGGATAAACTTCTCAGTAAAGTATCTGATGCGGGTCTCGACCCTTCTTCGGTTTCTGGAGAAGAAGCCATTATATTCTGGGATCACATACTGCAACACATTGCCACTTCACAGCGTGAGAAGGCATATTGTTACCTCATCAGTGCCGAATACCGCAGCCAACTAAACCAAAACAGCCAGTCCATCGATGAACTTAAAAAAGCGTTGGATTTACTTATACTGCCGGACAACGTAGAAGAGATTATTACTATACGTAGTAGCTTAAGCGCCCGACTGGTGGAGTCAGGACTCTACACCGAGGCGCTACAAGAGTTCGTTGATCTCTCTTCTTTAGCGGTAGAGTACAGCTTAATTGATGAATACGCCCAAGCGGTACTAGGTATGGGGAGTCTTTGCGATGCCTACGGTGACCATGCGAAAGCACTGCGCTACTATCAAAAAATTGACGGTATTGATCACGCTTTAACCAGCCGTTCTCTACGTCTCAACTACAAGTTAAATATGGTGGCGTGTCTCATCTCTTTAAATAGAGTGAATGCAGCCAGAGAACTGTTAGCTGAGTGCGAAGAGTTGAGTATTCTGGTCAGTGACAAAATTCTGGCAGGACAAATTGTTCTCTATCAAGCGCAGTTAGAACGACGAGAGAAAAATTACCATCAAGCATTAGTGACCCTGACCAAAACCCACTATTTGGTCAACCGCCACCACGCTTATTGGCTTGCAAATATGCTGCGCTTAGAGCAAGCAAGAAACCTAACTGAAATTGGTAAAGTTGAGCTCGCCAGTATTATTTTGCAGAGCACGACTAAGAAAATCCGTACCACTTCATCACCACTGCTGTTACAAAAACTGTACGACTCATTAAGCCGTGTGTTTATGAATCAAGGTCAGTTTCAGCAGGCTCTTACCTTTGAAAAAATGGGTTACAGAGTCTCAACGGATCTGATCAAGAGCATTCCTATTAGTGACCTCGGCGCTCATCAATTACGTAGGCTTTCTAGATTTGAGTTACAACTTAAACTCATTATGTCTGAGCAAGAGAACAAAGAGCTAAAAGAGACCACAGAAAATCAAAAAGATACCGTGGCCAAACTGCAACAAGATGTCTTCACCGATCCTTTAACCTCACTACACAACCGTCGTTGGATGGAGGTGAAGCTAAAAGATCTGCTGCTGCATGATACGCCTTTTGCTTTCTTGGTTATCGATATTGACCACTTTAAATCCATCAATGACGAGCTTAGCCACTTGGTAGGAGATAAGGCGATTGTTAATGTCTCCCAAGAGCTGAAATCTCACTTCAAATTCAAAGGCGCATCCTGTGTCCGATTTGGTGGGGAAGAGTTCTTAGTGATACTGGAAAATGCCAACCTCGATCGAGCTCAAATGCACGCCGAACACTATCGGGAACGTATTTATCAATATGGCTGGAAAGAGGTGCTTGGTGAACGTGGATTAACCGTAAGTATTGGCGTAACAATGCATATGGACGGTGAAAATACTCAGCGTACTTTCTACCGGGCAGATAAAGCCTTATATCGCGCCAAAGCCAACGGACGAAATCAAGTCTGCGTTGAAGAGTAACGTTTCCCTATTCAGCTAAACAGCATTGAAAAGAACAACCGACACCACTCGTGCGGCAGACGACTTTATACCACTTGGCTATATTGTTTGCTAAACTGAAAATCATGGTTCGATTTAACGTGCTGTTTTAACATCACTCTTTCACCTTTATTTGTGAAATTGTCTTTGCTTTAGCGCACGCCCATCTACTTTAAGCAAGGATATGCTTATGTTTCTAGATTACGTTGCGCTTGGCCTTCTCATCTTTGTCGCACTGGTTATGTTTTATGGCATCATTGTTATACATGACATCCCATATGAAATATCTAAAGAACGCAATCACCCTCACCAAGACGCCATTCATGTTGCTGGATGGGTCAGCTTATTTACTTTACATGTATTGTGGCCATTTCTTTGGATTTGGGCGACTCTTTGGCGTTCAGACAGAGGTTGGGGGTTTCATAAGTTAGAAGAAGAACAGCTGGATACAAACCATAAAATCACACTACTTTCAGAGCAAGTTTTGCAGTTGGAAAAAGAGGTGAACGCGTTAAAGTATCAGGTCAGCAAGCCATCAGATAACCATGCTGAACCTTCAACAGAAGGAGACGCATAATGGAAACATTACTTGTCTTAACCTACACCGCGTTTTGTGTCGCCATTTTCAAAGTTTTTAAGATACCACTAAACAAATGGACGGTTCCTACCGCCGTACTTGGGGGAGTAGCTCTGGTTGGCTCAATGGTGCTTGTGATGAACTATAACCACCCTTTTACCCATATTGGTGGACAGATCTTTAACACCACTCCTATCGTCAGTAGTGTTAGGGGGAAAGTGGTTGAGGTTAATGTCGTTGCTAACCAGCCTTTAAAAAAGGGAGAGGTACTTTTCAAAATAGATCCCACCCCATTCGAAGCAGAAGTGGTCAACAGAACAGCGGCACTGGTTGCCTCGCAACAAAATGTATTACAGCTTGAGTCCGTTTATAAAGCCGCACAAGCTACCGCAATTAAAGCAACCGCGGAGAGAGACAAAGCTCAGCGAGAATATCAAAGGTACCAAAAAGGCTTTTCTAGAGGGGCATTTACTGAACAACAAGTCGATACCAAACAACAAAGTTACAAAGCCGCACAAGCCTCTTTGGAAGCAGCGCTTGCTAATCAAAATCAAGCTGAATTGGCGTATACATCAGAAATTAATGGTGAAAACACCTCTGTTGCTCGTGCCAAAGCGGCACTTACACAAGCGCAGTTCAACTTAGACGAAACTACCGTTTATGCGCCTACAGACGGTTACGTTTCTCAATTGGCTTTAAGACCTGGGATGATGGCGGTTCCTTTGCCTTTGGCCCCAGTGATGACCTTTGTTCATACCGAAGACAAGTACTATGTGGGCGCATTTAGACAAAATGCCTCCCAGCGACTTAAACCTGGATTTGAGGCGGATTTCATCTTTCGTGCATTACCCGGTAAAACGTTTAAAGGAGAAGTGGTCGAGTTAATTCCAGCCATCGCAGAAGGACAAATACAAGCACGAGGAACCTTATTAGGAACCAACGCGCTTAACACTCAAGGTCGACTGATGGTTAAGTTACGCATCCTCGATGATATCTCATCATTTAACTTACCACTGGGTAGCGCAGCTGAAATCGCAGTGTACTCTCCGCATTTTGAACATGTTTCTGTCATGAGAAAAATACTTATTCGAATGAAAAGCTGGCAAAACTACCTTTATGTCGATCATTAATGCGACTAAGTAGTGAGCGAAAATGATGTTTCTAACGGCAGCCATGGCTGCCGTTGTTTAAAGCACCAGCAATCGGCTGCAAAAAAGGTCGCGAAAGGCCAACAGACCCTAGCAGTACCGAGCCAAATCAAAAAATATGCAAATTAATTGAAAACTAATAGGAAACTCTAGAATAAATTCGCTACCATTAAACAAGCACATAAAAAAACCATACACATAGACTCTGGTTACGTAATGACAAACGAAGATTTTCAGAAAGCAGCAGAAAACTTACGCAAAGCTGTTCCCCTAATGATAAAAAATCAGGTGCCAACGACGCCTGAAAATTATGCATTGTGGTACACCTACGTTGCAGAAACTCAACCTGAACTGAATCAAGAACTCAACAATATTATCGAAGAGTATGGTTTGTGCCTGCCTAGTCATAGCGAAGGTTTATACAAAACCTACATAGCAAGCCAAACCGAAGCAGATGTTCAGGAACTACGAAATAATCTCGAGATCCTGATAAACGAAATTTTCATGTCAATGAAAGACACGTTGGCAGACACAAGTACTTTTCAGAACAATATTGAAAAAAGTCTCACCAATTTAGAAGCCATGGAAGAAGAAGGCATCACGTTTGATGAGCTGCTTTCACTGGTAAGAGGCTTTGTTGCACAATCAAAAGAGATTAAACACTCAACACAGTATTTTAATAACCAGCTAAGTACCGCCAGTGAAGAGATTTCAACGCTGAAGAAAGAGTTGGAAAAAGTGCAGCGTGATGCTCTGTACGATAGTTTATCTAGCTTATTAAACCGAGGAGCTTTTGATAGAGATATCGCTTCGTTTTGCAGCTCTGGTGAGTCCCACCCACTCTGTTTGATTTTAATTGATATCGATAGATTTAAAAATTTAAATGATCAGTATGGCCATGTATTTGGAGATATGGTGATCAAAGCTATCGCAAGAAGACTTCAGTTACACTGCCGAGATGGCATCGCAGCCTATCGTTACGGTGGCGAAGAGTTTGCATTGTTGGTTCCCAATAAATCACTTCGTATTGCTCGCCAATTTGCCGAAACAGTACGTCGCTCCATTGAAAAAATTTCCGTTAAAGATAAGCGCTCAGGAAAACAGGTAGAAAATATTTCAGCCTCTTTGGGTGTCGCTGAGTTTGTTGAGGAACAGAACCCTATTGCTCTTATTGATAGTGCCGATAAGCAACTATATAAAGCGAAGAGCTTAGGTCGAAATCGCGTCATGCCTTTATAGAACAACGCAACTTGATAGTTAATTAACGAGCGGCCTGCCGCTCGTTTTTATTTTCCCTTTCGTTTTTTTTGCGTCAGATGCCCCATAAACCGATCATCAATTTTACAAATTATCAACAAATCTGCTCTACTATTAGCCAACAAGATAATAATGACCCGTTTAAAATGCGCCCACCGAGCGTCAATGCCGCTGTCTGTTTACTAACATTTAAGCAAAGATATTAGCGTTACTTGGTGTAGTTCACACAACTTATAAATCGGGTTTACTAAAATAATGTTAAACGTCTATTTTCGAAGGATTGAAAATTACATGAAACTAACACGCTGTTTTTTAGCAATATTACTCAGTTTATTCTCTACTACCGTTTTTTCCTCAACCATTGACAATCTGCCCATCCCCGGACTGACTCAATCTACTATTGGTTACGCTTCTTTATTGGTCTTTACCCTGGCATACGGACTCGTTATGGCAGAAGAGTACCTCCAGTTAAGAAAGTCCAAACCGGTACTATTGGCTGCCGGCATTATTTGGATAATGATTGGCTATGTATACCAGCAACATGGTCAGACAGAAGTCGCCAAACAAGCTATCGAACACAATTTATTAGAATATGCAGAACTGTTGCTCTTCTTGCTGGTGGCAATGACTTACATCAGTGCTATGGAAGAGAGGCGAATCTTCGACTGTCTTAGAGCTTGGATGGTCGGTAAAGGGTTTAACCTTCGTTCACTATTTTGGATTACCGGCATTCTTTCATTTTTTATCTCTCCTATTGCTGACAATCTAACCACGGCACTATTGATGTGTGCGGTAGTTCTCAAGGTAGGAGGCAATAACGCCAAGTTTATTAATTTAGCCTGCATCAATATTGTTGTAGCGGCAAATGCGGGTGGGGCTTTCAGTCCATTTGGAGATATTACAACGCTAATGGTTTGGCAGGCAGGCTTAGTCTCATTTTCTCAATTTCTCTCCCTATTCGTGCCCTCTGTTGCTAACTATATTGTGCCAGCGATTATTATGTCGTTCTTTGTACCAAAAACTCAGCCAGAAGCCATACATGAGTACGTAGAAATGAAACGCGGTGGTAAGCGCATTATAGGGTTGTTTTTGTTAACCATCGCCACAGCGGTCTGTTTCCACGGCTACCTGCACTTCCCACCGGTTATCGGCATGATGATGGGATTGGCCTACTTGCAGTTTTTCGGCTTTTTCTTGCGCAAAACATTACCCGCATCTATTGCTCGCAAAAGAGCAAAAGCTGTTGCCGCACACGATGAAGCGGCACTAAAACGATTAGGGTCTATCATACCTTTTGATGTGTTTAGACGAGTCTCTCACGCGGAGTGGGATACCTTACTGTTCTTCTACGGCGTCGTTATGTGCGTAGGGGGGTTGAGTTTACTTGGCTATTTAAATCTAGTCTCTGAAGTGATGTACACACAATGGGATCCTATCTGGGCGAATATCGTTGTTGGTGTCCTTTCTGCCATTGTCGATAACATTCCGGTGATGTTTGCGGTACTCACTATGCAACCAGAGATGTCATTAGGTAACTGGCTACTGGTGACCTTAACGGCAGGTGTAGGGGGTAGCTTGCTCTCTATCGGTTCAGCCGCCGGAGTGGCATTGATGGGCGCAGCTCACGGCAAATACACCTTCTTTGGCCACCTAAAATGGATGCCAGTGATTGCGCTAGGTTACGCGCTCAGTATCGTTGTCCATCTGCTATTGAATCAGACGGCTTTTTTGTAGCGACAGTTCTTCCTTTCACAACGGAACATAAGTACTCATTCAATTAAGCTGGTACAGCCATAAAAAGTAGAGGTCGGTTATTTACTTAACGCCTCTACTTTTTTTAGAAAGCTATCCCGCAGATGTTCTTGGTCATACTCAAGGTGATAGGTGTTATGAAAACCCACCGTTAGCTCCACACCATTGCCACGCATAAACACATTGTAGCCATCATAATCTGAGCACGCTTCTACACCTTCGTAGATCTTACCAAACTCTGTCGGTGTACCGTTATCCATCACCATTTCATAGGCTTTAAGGACTTTGCTTGGATCCAGTTCATTCTTCATAATAGGTACCTTAGATGTATACTCTCACTATAAGTATGGTAACTATTAGCCAGTTGGCAAATGTAGCCTGACCATTGTTAAACGGAAAATGGTTAAGTTACTCAAGTAGCATCAAGGATGCGTGCTCAGGGAAGATTGCGAAATTCAATATAATCTGTGCTAGATTGGCGGTTAGGGTCAAATGCTCATACCGCTAGCACACTTGTTCAGAGTCCCTTACAAGCAACGTTTGTGAATGAATAGTCACCATATGCAATAGACTTCCGTATGAATAACAAAGAGCAAAACTCAATGACGGACAAAATTTCCACCACAGCATTAGCAAAGCAGAAAAACACCGATTCAAAATCTCTGTTTAATCAACTCAATCAGTTGGGCTACATTGTTCGTCATAATGATAAGTGGCAACTGACCAATACAGGACTACGCTTTGGTGGTGAATATGTCGACCACAAAGAGTTTGGCTCCTTTATTGTTTGGCCAAGTAATTTGTTAATTGATACAAGCATCAGCGCAGGAGTGCGGTTAACTGCAACTCAAATTGGCGATAAATTGGGGTTAAATGCTAAAAAAATCAATCAAATACTCAATGAACTGGGGTGGATGAATAAAGAAGAGGATGGCTGGCACTTAACAGATCTTGGCGTACAGGCAGGGGGAGAACCAAGAGAGCCCAAAAACGCCTCAAGCCAGTTTATTGTTTGGCATGACACCATTTTGCGTGACAAAAATTTTCGTCGTTCAGTCAGCGAATTTCTTGGTACAGATTCAGACACTGTATCCACAGATAAGTCATTTTCTAGTTTCCAGCAAAAATTCTCAGCGAAGCACCGAACTTCAGATGGTCATTATGTTTGTACTAAAGAAGAGATGCTCATCGATAACTGGTTATATATGGCGGGGTTAGTGCATGCTTACCAACGAAAACTCCCCATTGAAGAAGAGTTATACTGTAATTTTTATTTACCCTCTGGCCGTGTCTACATTCAACTATGGGACAAAACACAAACAGAGATAAGTAGAGAAGCGGTTTTAGCCATCTATCATCGCTATAACTTCAATATTATTGAACTAGAAAAGCATGATACAGACAACCTAGATAATATATTACCGAGCGCACTACGAACGTTTGGTGTTAAGGCATATTAATAAAAACTGAGCTGAGAGAGGGCTTCCTGCCCTATTTCACCTATTCGCCAGTGTCTCTCATCACGCTTATTGGTTTAGATTACCCAAGCTAAGATAAATAGAGTTAAAACGATTTTTCCGCGAAGCCTGTTACCACTTCTATCCGCAGTTCTTTACCCAGTTTAGTTAAAGGGTGAACCACAACCAATCCTTTTACTCTCTTTTTCAACTTACCTAAATCTGCTTGCTCTTCTTTAGTTAACGCTCTTTGGAACGCCATATCGGACAAGTTTTTGCGATCTTTATTTAGCTCATACTGCTGTTTGTGCTTTAGCTGATTGCGCTTTTTGGTTAGAGACTCAATCTCTTTTTCAAACTGACTAATAATAGCTCTGTCGTTTCTCGACATTGCTGCCGCCAACTTGCGCTGGTACTTGTCCAGACGATTATTAATCTGTTGAATCTCTTTGCTTATACTCATTATTTTTCACCTTATCAATTTGCCCCACATATCTACCATCAATTGCCAATAATTAACACTAATAATTGCAAATAACTGCAATAGCCATTGAATAAATTGCAAAATCGCTCAGCGCACTCGATTCCGACCTCCACTCACAAAAACAGTAAAGATCTTATTGAAAATGCCGATACATATACATGCGATTAGTATAATGTACTAATTTTATAATCATTGTTTATTTATTGACTAAACTGATAATAAGATAACAAGTTAACTGTAGGTAAGATGTAATGAATTTAACAATAAAAGCAAGGCTCTATATTTTAGCCATACTCCCCCTACTGATTATTGCTGTAGGTACTATGTATTTCACTAATGCCGAGTTAAAAAGCTTAAACAATGCGCATATGAACTCGTCTCGTGACGGTATGATGCAGTCCAAGAAAGACGAGCTTAAATCTTATCTTGATATCGTTGATACTGTATTAACTCCTTTAAAAGCATCGAACGCTTCAAAAGAGAAAGTGATTGCTGAACTGGCAAACATCAAGTTTGGTGCCAACGGTTATATCTTTGGGTATGACTCACAAGGGGTTCGTGTATTGCTGGGGCAAAGTGATAGTGGTATCGGCAACAATTATTGGACACTTAAAGATGTAAACGGCTTTCTGTTGATTCAAGATATTGTTAAACAAGGTAAAAATGGCGGCGGCTATACTACCTATTACTTCCCTAAACCGGGCGAGGATGAGCCTTCACCTAAACTTGCTTACTCCATCTATTTGTCTCAATGGGATATTGTTGTCGGTACCGGTTTTTATATCGATGATGTAGAAACCACCCTATCAGCGATGGAAGCGGAATCGCGCTCTCTTGCAGATGGTGCGTTAGTTACTATCGCCATTGCTACCTTAGTTATTGTTATTATTGTTGCGATCTTTGCGGTAATCGTTAACCAAAGCATTATTCGTCCATTGAACGCTTTTGACCGCTCAATCGCTTCATTCGCTTCCGGTGATGCCGATCTAACTGCGCGTATGGAGGAGTTTTCTGTTCCTGAATTTACTAAGCTGGGGCACAACTTTAATCAGTTTGTAGCCAGCCTACAGTCTATTATCAAGAACGTCTCTCAAGTGAGTAGCGAAGTGGCCAATGAGACCACCAATATGTCAAGTAGAGCAGGTCAAGTAGACGGATTAGCATCTCAGCAACGAGAAGAGACTGAGCAAGTTGCGACAGCGATGACAGAGATGACCACCACTGCGCATGAGATATCTAGCAATGCCACTCAAGCCGCAGAATCTGCCAAAGATGCTGAAGACAACTCTTCGGACGCTATGCGAATTGTTAACGCCGCGGCAAGCTCTGTTGAAGCACTTGCCGGTGATGTAGAGCAAGCCAACGAAGTGGTGTCACAGCTAGAAGGTGATGTTCAAAACATTTCCACCTCTCTTGAAGTGATTCAAGACATTGCAGAGCAAACCAACTTACTTGCTTTGAATGCAGCGATTGAAGCCGCTCGTGCCGGAGAGCAAGGGCGTGGATTTGCCGTTGTAGCAGATGAAGTTCGTAAACTGGCCAGCCGGACTCAAGAGAGCACTCTTGAAATTCATAAGATGATCGAACAGTTGAAAGCGGCGTCAGACGCGGCGGTAAGCACAATGGATAAGAGTAAGTCCCGTAGTGTTCAAACCGTAGAAGAAGCAAACGCAGCAGCAACCGCTCTGGTTCAAATTCAAGAATCAATTAACGTGATTATGGATATGAACTCACTCATCGCAACCGCAACAGAAGAACAAAGCCAAGTAGGCAAAGAGATATCTGAAAGAATTGTGGTTATTTCTGATAAGAGTAGCGAATCTGCTGAGTTGGCAAATGAGAACCGTAATGGCAGTCAACAACTGAACAGTAAAGCTCAAGAGTTATCTGAGCTGGTAGGTCGCTTTACAGTGTAAACCCGTATTAAGGAGTGTCTGAAAAGGCACTCCTTACATTCTCTTTTGCCGTTTCGACCCTTCAGCTCTTTTCCCTTTACTTCACTAAATCTCACATCGTCATTGGCTATTAGGCTGGCACGCTTATTCTATCTAACACATCTATCCGTCTCTATTCGACCATTAACAATGGATTAGCAGTAATACGTTTTTGATAGCCTAAATGTAAAAAATCCAGATATAAATATCTGGATTTTAAAAGAGAGAATAATAAATAATAGTGTTTTTAAACGACGCCGATCTGAGTAGAGGTCGTCATTGGTTTCACGGGAGCTTCCTGCTTTATGTTCTGAGAGTTGCAACCTCGGCAAAAATACCTAGGTTCCATATCATAGTAATGATTCCCTTTGGCCACGTGACTGAAAAACTGACTGAATTTTTGCACAATTGAACTAGGAACGTCTTGGCGTCGGCACATAAGTGACTTATGTGGTGTCATCTTTTTACAATTGTCGCAAAATATATCTGGCATAAGAAATCCCTTATCACTCACTACACTATTTAGACGATTTGTCGAAAATCTGGCCAATAATAATATGATTTACATAAAAGTCTGCTATCGATCCCAAATAACCCAATAAAACTTTAACACTATTTTTCAAATATCCGAGTAACCTCACAAAAAAAGGGTGCGGCTTGCGCCAACACCCTAATTTATAAGACAGTTTCTTTGACAGAACTATCAGTCTAATTCAACAAGCAGTTTCTCATACTTCTTATGTTGTTCTGCCACTTTAGTATCAACATCTTTAGAAAGTAAGCTAATGCCAACAATTGCAATGGTAGAGAAAATGATTCCCGGTACGATTTCGTAAACGTCGAACCAACCACCAGAGAGTTGTTTCCAAACAACAATGGTAATACCACCGACCACAATACCCGCTAAAGCACCGTTACGGGTCATACGTGACCAGTACAGACTCAACAGGATTGCAGGGCCAAATGCCGCACCAAACCCAGCCCATGCATAAGAAACCAATCCTAGAACTGAACTGTCAGGATTAATCGCTAGTACCAAGGCAAAAATAGAGATCAGTACCACACCGATACGACCAATCTTAACCACCTCTTCTGATGATGCATCAGGTCTAAAGACTTGTTTATAGAAATCCTCAGCCAACGCAGACGAAGAGACCAGAAGCTGAGAATCAGCCGTACTCATGATTGCAGCCAGAATCGCCGCTAACAAGATACCGGCGATAACTGGGTGGAACATCGCGTTAACCAGCACCATAAAGATCTTCTCACCATCAGCAAGTTGACCACCTTGAGTATTGGTTACGTAAACTAAACCGACCAAACCGACTAGCATCGCACCTGCCATAGAAAGTGCAGACCAGATTACCGCGATACGACGTGCGGTTGCTAAATCTTTGTTGCTTCTTGACGCTTTAAAACGAGCCAATATATGAGGTTGACCAAAATAGCCTAGTCCCCACGCCACTAAAGAGATAATGGCAATAGCAGACAATGGTTCACCTTTTGAATCATCCCAAAATGTCATCAAATCAGGGTTGATAGCAATAAGATCAGATTCTAGTTGGCTAAAGCCTCCATTCATAGCAGCAATTGGTACTATCATTAGCGCCGCAGCCATTAATAGACCTTGCACTAAATCCGTCCAAGATACCGCTAAAAAGCCACCAAATAAGGTATAGGAAACCACACATACTGCGCCAATAATCACCGCAATGCTGTAGTCTAAGCCAAACACTGTTTCGAACAATTTACCGCCTGCAACTAGACCAGAACTGGTATAGAAAAGGAAGAACAACAATATGAAGAAAGCAGAGATTGTTTGAATTAGCTTAGAGTTGTCATTAAATCGACGAGCTAAAAATTCAGGAATGGTTAGCGAGTCTGTAGCGATACTGTACGTTCTTAAACGCTTAGCACTAAATAACCAGTTAGCCCATGTTCCAATTAGCAATCCACCAGCTAACCAAAATGCTTCAATACCTGCCGCATAAGCGTAACCAGGAAGTCCAAGTAATAGCCAACCACTCATATCCGACGCACCAGCAGATAACGCTGAAGGCCATGGACCTAGTGAACGGCCACCAAGAAAATAATCACTAGAACTCGACGTCCTTAAAAATGCGACATATCCAATTGCCAGCATCATGATTAGATAAGCAACAAACGTTGCTGTAATAGCAAAGCTATTCTCGATCATTAAAAATATCCTCTATATTTATCATTTTCCTTTCCCCAAATCCTTTGAGGAAAGGAATATATGGCTTAGTGCCCATCACTACCCAATTCGAGCAGAGTGGCATTTCCACCTACCGCAGTAATATTAATGGTGCGGGTACGTTCCGTAATAAAACGAAGCACCAACTTAGGGTCTTGAGATTGCGGTAATGCCTCAAGATCCGTTTCAGAAACCAGCGCAGTAATTGCACCAGAACGTAATGCAAGCTTCTTGTTATAACCAAGAACATCTTGCTCACTACCAACAAAGGCAAAGTTACGAATATCTTCTTCCAGCAAATCATTTCCGCATTCTAAAGAAACACATTGCACTAAGTTAGTTGGTAAATTTGCTTGATCTAATGCCGTCGACAGAGTCTCAAGTAAAGAGGGGTTGTCGCAGCAAACAATAGTACTGTTTCCCGCGGCCAACATCGCAGCAAGCAGAGCGCCGACCGCTTTCTCACTATTTTCGTGCTCAGAATCAACAACCAATACCGCAACGCCTCGACCTGCGGTATACAGTTCATTTGTCTCCCCGGTAGGACCGGGCAAGTTATGTACATAACCTACTGTTTGCTTACTGCACACCATCTGATATTGAAATGCATCTTGAAAGCCACCTTTCAATTTGGATTCCAGAGAAAGTAAATACTCACTTTTTTCATCAAATGACAAAAGATTCCACTCTTCCCATACAGAAAAAGCGTTAGAGAAATAAGGTTTAGTCATGCTCATTACGCTTGTCCTCTTTGATAACTAGCTTGAGTAAATCTATACAGATAGTGTGGTCCGCCTGCTTTTGGCCCGGTACCAGATAAACCCTGTCCACCGAATGGTTGAACACCTACAACAGCACCAACTTGGTCTCGGTTGATATAGCAGTTACCAACTCGGGCTGTTTTTTCGATCTGACGGTAGGTCGTTTCGTTTCGGCTATGAACGCCCATTGTTAACCCATAACCAGTGCGATTAATTTGCTCGATCACATCAGGTAATTGTGAAGCTTTGAATCTCACGATGTGCAATACCGGCCCAAAATGCTCTTGCTCAAGAACCGAAATATCACTTATTTCAAATGCCGTTGGTGGAACAAAGTCCCCCTTCTGACACTCTTCATCTAGCGGCAATGTTTTTATTAATGTCTGACTTGAACTCATCTGTTCAATATGAGCCAGCAACCTCTGCTTTGCAGCCTTGTCAATGACTGGCCCAACATCGGTTTTATGCAAATAAGGTAAACCAACCGATAACTCACTCATTGCCCCATCAATTAAAGCGATAATTCTTTCTGCAATGTCTTCTTGTACAAAAAGAACTCGAAGAGCAGAACATCGTTGGCCGGCAGAGGCAAATGCAGAGCGAATAACATCTCGAACAACCTGTTCAGGTAAGGCAGTGCTGTCAACAATCATGGCGTTTTGCCCGCCTGTTTCAGCAATAAATGGCACAGGAGCTGCGTTACGCTCAGCGAGAGATCGATTTACTCGATGAGCAGTCTCGGTTGAGCCGGTAAATGCCACACCAGCAATGGAAGGATGAGAAGTTAATGCCGCGCCAATCTCTGCTCCTTTACCCGGCAGCAATTGCACTACACCGTCAGGGAATTTCGCTTGCTTAATTAGCTCGAACACTCGAGCGGCAATTAAACAGGTCTGTTCAGCAGGTTTAGCGATAACCGTATTGCCAGCCATCAATGCTGCACTTATCTGTCCAAGGAAAATCGCCAATGGGAAGTTCCAAGGGCTAATGCAAACAAAGACACCTCTGCCCTGTCGCGTAACACGGTAAGAACCACCAGAAAAGCCTTGAATATCTTGGCTGGCAAATAGCTCGCTCTGGCTAGCGTAGTATCGACAAAAGTCCACCGCTTCTCGAACTTCGTCAATACCATCATGAATTGTTTTTCCAGCCTCTTTATGGCAAATCGCCACAAATTCCGCCAGATTTTCCTCCAGTAAGTCGGCCAAAGTGTTGAGATAATGACTTCTCTCATCAGCCGGCAGCCCTTGCCAGTCACCGAAAGCATGCTCTGCGACGTCAATTGCTTCGGAAACATGATCAAGGCGAGCAAACATGACATTTCCCACCTCGATGCTTCTGTCATACGGAGCAGTAATGCGTTCGGCTGTCTGCTCTTGCTTGATCATGCTTTGGTAGAGTGGCTGACCATTTATTACAGGGCCAGCGGTCCAGATACGCTCTAAGTGAGTGTTTACTTCTGTTTCAAAGCTTTCTAACTCACTATCTATATCGACATTGATGCCATAGGAGTTTTTTCGGTCTGAAAAGATATCAAGAGGTAACGGGATCTTATTATTATGCAGCGATTCACAATTGAGCAGCATGTCAACTGGGTGCTCAGTTAGAGTCTCGACAGGACATCTAGCATCCACCAATCGATGGACAAACGAGCTGTTTGCACCATTCTCAAGTAATCGACGCACAAGATACGGAAGCAAATCTTTATGGTTACCAACCGGCGCATAGATACGAACATTGGCTTTATAGGCTTCCATGGCATGGTTATATAAAGACTCTCCCATACCATGTAGACGCTGGAACTCGAAATCATTATGGCTGCTCATTACCGCGATGGAGGTAACGGTTTGAGCATTGTGGCTAGCAAATTGAGGATAGATGTTGCCACGAACCGACTGGCTTAATAGAAACCTTGCACAAGCAAGATAAGCGACATCTGTCGCCTCTTTACGAGTAAAGACCGAATAGTTGTGGTAACCGCTCTGTTGCGCCCACTTGATTTCACTATCCCAGTAAGCGCCTTTCACTAAGCGTAAAGGGATCAAATCCCCCTGCTGTTTCGCTAATGCCGTCAGCCATACCAACACAGGTAATGCTCGTTTTGAATACGACTGCACTACCAAACCAAATTTTCCCCAGCCTTTTATTTCTGGGCTTTGATAAAGCTTTTTAAATAGACGTAAAGAGAGTTCAAGTCTATCCATCTCTTCGGCATCTATAGTAATCGCAACATCTAACTCTCTTGCTCTCTTGGCTAGACCAATCAAAGTGGCATACAGCTCAGACATCACTCTCTGCTCATTCGCCACTTCATACCGAGGATGCAATGCGGAGAGTTTTATTGAAATCGACGAGGTCGCAAGATCTTTGTCGCGATTCTGGCTGCCTATCGCTTCAATAGCAGTAAGGTAGTCGCGATAGTATTTTTTTGCATCAGCCGTCGTCAGCGCCGCTTCACCCAACATATCAAAAGAGTAGTCATAGCCTTTTTCTTGCTGAGAACTGCCGTTCTTCTGTGCTTCTTCAATGGTGCGTCCGAGAACAAACTGGTGCCCCATTATTTTCATCGCTTGGTGCATCGCTTGACGAATAACTGGCTCGGACATCTTATTTACTAAGCGAGACACCGCTTGGTTAGGGGTGGGTTTTTCTTGATCTGAAAGACCGACAACTTTCCCCGTTAACATTAATCCCCACGTAGAGGCATTGACAAAAACAGAGTCTGAATTTTTTAAATGAGATTTCCAATCCGCGACACTTAACTTATCTCGAATAAGCGCGTCGGCAGTTGCACTATCAGGAATACGCATTAACGCTTCAGCTAAGCACATTAACAAGATACCTTCTTGAGTATCTAGGCTATATTCCAGAAGCAAGGCATCTATCATTTGGATAGATTTTTTATCTGCTCGAATAGATTGAATTAGACTGGTGGTCTTTTTTTCAATTTCAGTCTTTTCCATTACCGAAGGTGTAGCTAATGGAATAAGTTGATTTAACCATTTCGATTCATCGACCATATACAATGGCGAGATCAGTGACCAAAGCTCATTGAGAGGCTTCTCAATAAAGTCTGGTCTAAGCACATCTGATGCTGTGAACATGCGTTTTCCTCAATCTCAATTCCTGATCAATTCAGGATTCCCTTACAATGGCGAGCAGTGTATTTTGAGCCTGAGAAGGATAGTTGTCAAAAACTCCTGTTTTTTTGTGAAAAACTTGGTTTTGTAACAATTTTCAAACAATATCACGCAATAGTTTTAATATGGATTAACGTTTTATTTCGAAAAATAACGTTTTTTATACTGAGAAGGGGATAAACCTTGAAGGCGAGAAAAAGCGTGGGTAAACGTACTTTGACCTGTAAATCCGGTTAAATCGGCGATATGGCTTAAACTCAATTTACCTTGTTCGATGAGCGTTTTCGCCATATCAATTCTTTTGGTCAATACATACTGATGGGGCGTAATACCCGATTGTTCTTTAAATAGAGTATGAAACTGGCTCTCACCCAAGAAAACACTTCCCGCCAGTTGTAAAACGGAAATCTTCTTACTGATGTGGGTTTCAATATAACGGTCAATAACGTCCAAATCGATTCTCTGCTCTCGACAATCAGAAGAGAATGAAGAGATATGGCGGTGCAGTAACGCCAAAATAGTGTCATTACAGGCACGACTAAGCAGCAGATCATCAGGACTGGTTTGCATCTCCATCACTAACATCTGAATTAACTGACGAATTTGAGAATCTAACTGAAAATAGATATCGGTATGAGCGAGCTCATTTAATTTGGTTAACAGCAATGGACTATCATCGGTCACTTGTGGCAGGTTCAGTACCAAAATGTCTGAAGAACCAATCACACCACCAAAAGCGTGATCGGTAAAGGCAGTCACAACACAACCTTGCCCCGGTCCAATCAAGTTCCCTACACCACTTACATCAAACTCAGCTTGCCCTTTTAAACCAATCACAATTTGTGTGTAACTGTGATCATGACAATCCATATGTGATGGCAAAGTAATCAACTCAGCGGGTTTGGGTAGCAATACGCCATTTATCGTCGATTGTTTTGTTGCAGCCATAAGCGGTGATAAACCATAGTTTAGGAAAAACAGAACCATTTTACTTCTGCTTGTCTATTGGAGTCAAAAAGCGGCTAAGGTGTTAAAAGTAAACGGAACAATGATCAAGTGCACATAAATTACGGTCAATGCTTGCCCAATTACCTCGATAAGCGTTAATTGGTATCTTAATGAAATTTGTTTCTCTACAGCTCAAAATGAGATATTTTTTTCAAACTTAAATGGTGAATGATGGTATGCTCACTGTTTAAAATTTTTGTCACTCTATCTTTTTACTGAGTGATTCACGGATTATTAATATAATTCTTTGAGTATCAAATAAAATATTATTGCAGGGACCTATGATCACAAGCCGTATCCCAGCGCTTTTGCTTGCGCTAACTCCCTTTTGGTCGACTGCATCATTTGCAACTGAGGAAGTACAACAGATCGATCCTGTTGTTGCAATTGATGAGAAGATTGATCAAAAGAAGGCCGATATAGACGCAGTGAATCAAGAATATGATTCTGAATCGGCGAATCTAAAACAGCTTCAACTGGACGCAACTAACTTAACAAGGCAAGGGGCGGAATTGGAAGCAAAACGCAACCGTTCTAAAGCGGCTCTTGATAAGCAGTTTTCTCGTCTTCTTGATGATCCAGAAACCGATTTATCCAGCTTTCAAGATGAATATCGTTCATCGTGGGAGTCCGTTAAAGAGAACCAAGCGAACCAGTTAAGCATTAGTCAGCAAATTACCGAGAGTGAAGTTCGTCTCTCACAGACTAAGCAAAAGAAAGCACGTTTTTCTAATGAGTATGAGAACTTAAAAGAGTCTCATATTGAAGCAAGAGTGAAACGTATTGCTGCGGAGCTTCGTGAAAGTAGCGTACTAGAAACCAGTTACACCACAACATGTTCGACAACCATGACGTTGGGTGAGTGTGCTAACCAAGGCAAATATCTCACCAAACAGAAAGCGGTTAAAACCTTTAAAGGTAATCTGTTGTCTAGCTTAACTGAAGCGACATTGGCAAAACAGAACTTGGACGGTGTTCAACTGAACATTCACGTACAAGAAAGCCAGCTTATTAAGAGTGGCTTCTCTGGTAGCAATGCATTCCACACACAAATGCAAGCACAATTACAAGCCAAACCCGAAGCGGTTGCCGCATGTAAATTGCTAAGTGTTGAATCTCGCTACTGCTTAAAAGGCAAATCGACTGCAAAATCGAAAAATGATAAGCAGTGGGCAAACGTCACTGTTCGCTCGGATCAATATAATGACTCAGTCACTATCAATGGTGTTAAGTACGGAAGTACACCGGTAGAAATCGTTCTTCCTGCAGGTCGTCACCAAGTAACTGTTTCAAAAGAAGGTTATGAAACCTATAACCGAGTTATCTCAATTAACGGTAACGATACAGTTTGGGTGAAACTTCTTCCAAGCAAAGAAAGCTAAGAAATCACTCAGAAACGCTTTGAATTTTCTGATTGATTTCACAAAGCTGATTGTTAAGCGCCATTTTGTCGACTATCACACAATGATAACTCCTGACAAAGTGGCGTTTTCGTATAGAATGGGTGAATTGCCCAATTAATCAATAAAGTAGTATTAGAACTATGCGCCAAGGTTTACCTGCATTATTGCTTGCACTCTCTCCTTGTCTGATACCGACAACCAGCTTCGCTATCGATGCAACGGTTGCTTCAGTACAGGATGTTGAAAGTTCGCTTAGAGCAAAACAGATTGAAATGGATGCTTCCGCAAAACTGGTAGCAGAACAGAAAGCGAAGATTAGGCAAGCTCAAGAAGAGCAGTCTCGTCTAGAAAATCAATCTGCACAGTTAGATAAGAAACTAGCTCAGAGTAAAAAAGCCCTCGATAGAGATTTTGCTCGTATTTCTGATGAGCCCGATTTTGACATCAGGCCAAGTCAAGGTGCATATCAATCAGCATGGGCAGACGTAAAACAAAACCAAAAAACTCGCTTAGAAGCGGAGCATAAACTGCAAGAGTTGTATGCCGATCTTTCTCTATTTGAGTTGGATCAGAAACGCTTAAAGCAAGAGCTGGAAAGTATTACTGAAAATAGAATCAGAGCGAGAGTTGAAAGGCTACGTCAAGAACTCACACCGAGTCGACAAGTCGACGTAACTTACACAAATGCCTGTAAAACGGATATGACCATTGCTCAATGTACTGAGCAAACCAAAAACCTGACGCTACAAAAAGCGGTTAACAAATTTCAGTCTCAGCTCATCAATGCCACAACTGAGTCAAAGCTAGTAAAACAGCACCTTGCTCAAACCTCTTTAAGTATTCATGTTATTGGCAGCAATACGAACAAAGCTAGCTTTTCCGATAAGATGAGCTACACCATGTCATTGGATGTCAACCTTGAAGCCAGACCTGCCAAAAATACACCGTGTAAACTGCTGAACGTTGCGTCAAACTACTGCTTTGACCAAGGAGAAGATCAAAACAACTCCGAGCAGCAGAAAGAAGTACAGTGGGTATCGCTAACAGTACGTTCAAATCAGTACCAAGATCGAGTTTCTATTGATGGCGTGAGTTACGGCAGCACACCTCTAGACATCATGATCCCTGTTGGTCCACACATGATTAGCATTGAGAAAGAAGGCTACCGCTCGTTTCATCAAGAGTTAAAAGTGACTGGAGATCAAACTTTAAGAGCCGTACTACGAGAAACCGAAAACCTTCCTCATTCAGGTCGAGTCTTTGCGGATTCACTTGGTAGTAACACCAAGGCACCGGAAATGGTAGTTGTAGGCTCTGGGCAATATCTGATCGGCGAGAACGGGGCTAAGCAAGTTAACATCGATAATGCTTACTCAATCTCATCGACACCTATTACCGTTGGTGAGTTTGAACTATTTGTTAGCTCAACGGGTTATCAAACCGATGCGGAATTAAAAAATATCTGCACCACGGTAGAAGAGTCTCAAATTATTCCAATTAGTGGCAGCTATTGGCGCAACCCGGGCTTTAAACAGTCGGCAAATTATCCTGCAGTTTGTATAAGCCAAGCCGATGCGATTGCCTATACGCGATGGTTATCTAAAGAGACAGGTTATCACTACCGTCTGCCAAATGAGACGGAGTGGGAAGTCGCCGCACTTGCCG
Source organism: Vibrio sp. MACH09 (assembly GCF_033238805.1). Taxonomy (NCBI): domain Bacteria; kingdom Pseudomonadati; phylum Pseudomonadota; class Gammaproteobacteria; order Vibrionales; family Vibrionaceae; genus Vibrio; species Vibrio sp. MACH09. The sequence continues at coordinate 462,038 of NZ_BSFZ01000002.1, forward strand.
GAGCACACACCGATTTTTGGTGGGGTGACTCATTCGGAGCAGGTCAAGCGAATACCGGCTGGGGTGGCACCAAATGGTCTAACGTAAGTGCTTCTCCGGTAAAAACATTTGCACCTAATGGCTTTGGTTTCTATGACGTAGTAGGAAATGTTTGGGAATGGACCAATGACAGCCGAGGCGTAACAAAAGGGGGCGCTTGGAGCTTCTCACCAAATCAAGCCACTGCGTACAGTCGACTGTTCTTGGCTCCTAATACCGCATCTAACTATGTTGGCTTTAGAATACTAAGACAGCTTTAATTAAACCGACAACCACTAAAAAGACCGGGCATCACTACCCGGTCTTTTTATTTAGAAAGCGATAAAATTAAGGCGCTAACCTTTCAATATCCCACTCTTCATCATGTTTCTGAAATAAAAATCTATCGTGCAAACGGTGTTCACCACCTTGCCAAAACTCAATAGACTCAGGGCGAATACGGTATCCTCCCCAAAATGAAGGGATAGGTATCTCTCCATTGGCAAATTTCTGCTTAAGCTCAAGGTACTTTCCTTCTAACAGCCCTCGAGCAGAAAGACGACTACTCTGTTTACTCGCCCAAGCCGCAATTTGACTCTCTTTTGGTCGAGAAGAAAAATACTTCATATTCTCCACTGCGCTGAGCTTCTCAGCAACACCTGTAATATGAACCTGTCTCTCTATTGGGTGCCACGGAAAATGCAAACTCACTTTTGCATTATCTTCAATTTGTTGTGCTTTCCGGCTGGCCAAGTTGGTATAAAACACAAAGCCCGTATTATCAACATCTTTTAATAACACGATGCGCTGAAAAGGCTGCCCAGTTTTATCAACGGTTGCAACTGTCATTGCGGTAGGGTCCGTTAACTTGGCATCAACCGCTTGTTGTAACCAGAGATTAAACTGTTCCACTGGGTTTTCATTGATATCTTTGCGGCGTAGACCGCCTTTTATATATTCGCGGCGAATATCTGACAGTTCCATTTTTAATCCTTACTCTTTTTTTTCGATTTTGCGCTTATATTCAACTAACCTCAAGAGGCTTATTAAGCGAGAATTCATTGGCTTGTGATCAAAACACTGATTTGAAGACATAGTCACTCTACGACAAGAATCCGTAACACAGAGCAGGAGCCAATAAAACTCGCCCTTTGGGAGCTCATCAACCTCCCCATTTCTGCGTCAGATAACCTTGAAAGGGGATGCCATTGCTTCGATTATCTTTTTTGAACTGAACCTGTTGATGCAGATCTGACTCCTGAATCTTGAGGTCAAATGAGTATATACCTTATAACAAGCAAGACAGATCAATCACTGATTAATCGTTGTTTTGCGGCAATAGCAGCAAACAATACCGTCAATATACCAAACCTAACTATTTGAGAGCCAAATAAAAGTCTCTGAACCTTAACATTTATCTTAACAAAGAATAAAATTGATTATTAATATATACTCAAGTAACTCCGCTCAACGGCAACAGCTGTGCTATCAGCCTTTTAAAATGCTTGAGTTCTCCGTCTTCATCAAATAACTGGTGTTATAAATCTCTAGGGATAGCGAATGAGTAGTAAGAATTATCAAAAGCTAACAGATAATGAATTAGATTATATCGATGATAAAACCGCAGCACTGCTACTCAATACACCAAGTAGTGCAAGGTTACTACTTTGGATCATGGTACTGTTTTTTATTGCCGCTATTGCTTGGGCTGGCTGGGCACAAATAGATAAAGTCACCGTCGGACAAGGGAAAGTCATTCCTTCCTCTCAACTTCAGATCGTACAGAACCTAGAAGGCGGATTAGTTAAACGCCTATTAGTTAAAGAAGGTGAAATGGTCGAAGAGGGACAACAGCTCATATTAATTGATGACACACGTTTTCGATCTGATTTTAGGGAACGCGAACAACAAGTCGCAAACCTTACCGCCAGTGTTTTACAATTATCCGCGTCAATTACCAGTGTTGTGGTAATGGAAAATTTTGACAACAGCAACTGGCAAGAGAGTGTAAAAATCAACTCGAATAAACTTGCCTTTCCTCCGGTGTTGTCTGAAGGACAACCCGCTCTTGTAAAACGACAATTAGCAGAGTACAAACAGGACCTCGAGAACTTAAACAATCGGGTATCCGTTTTGGCGCAACAGGTAAACCAGAAACAACAAGAGCTGGTGGAACTAAGAGCAAGAGCGAGAAACCTGAAAACCAGTTATAACTTTGCCAAAAGAGAGCTCGATATAACAGAACCTCTAGCCATCGAAGGGGTGGTTCCTAAAATTGAACTGCTGAAACTGCAACGTCAATTAAATGATACTCGACGAGAGTTAACCTCGACTGAACTCAAAATTCCGACTTTAATATCGGCTATCCGTGAAGCAACATTGAGCCGAGTTGATGCTGCCCTTAAATTTCGTTCCGAGCAGCAAGAGAAGCTCAATCAGGCTCAAGATAAGTTGTCAGCCATCACTGAGTCTGCTGTCGGGCTAGAAGACAGAGTGAATCGTACCGTGGTTATCTCGCCTGTCACAGGGACAGTTAAGAAGCTTTATATCAACACCGTTGGTGGTGTTATCCAACCGGGCATGGACCTAATTGAAATTGTACCTTCCGAAGACACGCTTTTAGTTGAAGCTAAAATTGCCCCGCAAGATATCGCATTTTTGCGCCCGGGCTTGCAAGCCATTGTTAAGTTTAGCGCCTATGATTTTACTCGATACGGTGGCTTAGAAGGCGTTCTGGAACACATTAGTGCCGATACCATTCAAGATGAAGAGGGAAATAGCTTCTACTTAGTTCGAGTGCGAACTGACGAGCATAAGTTTGGGGCTATGGGAGAACTGCCCATCATTCCAGGAATGACCACTTCCGTAGATATTATTACCGGTAAGCGTACGGTTTTAGACTATCTGTTGAAACCTATTCTTTCGGCAAAACAGACCGCACTCAGGGAATAAACAGCCTATGTATTATTTCAATATAGGTGATATTACGCCGTGATGATTCGCCTAGTACTGCTCTCCCTACTCATGTTCTCAGTAACCTCACTGGCTCTCAATAGTCAGGAACAGCGCTGGGTTGACGCAGTATCAAATACATATGGCCCTCGGGCAGGTAAACGAGTCGATGCTTGGCGGAAAACAATGGCGTCACTTAAGTCTCAAAGTGAATCGCAACAGATGAGCAAGATAAATCAGTTTTTTAATCAGCTCTACTTTGTCAATGATATCGATTTATGGGGAAAGAACGATTACTGGGCAACACCATTAGAGTTTTTGGGAAGCAACGCCGGCGATTGTGAGGACTTCACCATCGCCAAGTATTTTTCACTACTAGAACTGGGTATATCCGATAAGAAACTGAGATTGGTTTATGTTAAGTCACTGACACTTAACCAGTTCCATATGGTTTTGGCCTATTACTCAACCCCAAATGCTGTACCCGTTCTACTGGATAATATTGATCCAGAAATAAAACCGGCCACTAAACGCCGTGACTTACTGCCTATCTATAGCTTTAACGGTAAGAACTTGTGGCTCATGAAAGAAAAAGCAAGCGGAAAACTGGCCGGTAAAGCGTCCAGATTAAGCTTATGGAATGACCTACGTTCCCGCAATAAATCGCTGGAATTCAATAAACCAATAATTAACTACGATGAGTAACCACCATGACATTATATAAACAACTTGTCGCGGGTATGTTAGCTGTATTTTTGATACTGATTGGCTCAGTAATGGCTGTCGAGTTCAAAACCACTCGCAACTTCTTAATGCAGCAACAACGTTCAGAGATGAACAATACCATTAATACCGTAGGATTAGCTTTAGCACCCTATCTTGAACAAAAAGATAGCGTTGCTGTTGAATCGGTAATCAACGCTCTTTTCGACGGAAGTTCATACTCCGTTGTTCGATTGACCTTTTTAGATACCGATGAAGAGATTGTCCGTTCTTATCCCGTAGTCGCCAATGGTGTACCTAAGTGGTTTACTGAGCTTAACTTCCTCAATAAGTTACATGATCGTCGAGTGGTAACCAGTGGTTGGATGCAGCTTGCTGAAATTGAGATCGTTAGCCACCCCGGTGACGCCTACGAGCAACTCTGGGCCGCTCTTGTTAATCTGGCCACCGCCTTTTTAGGTATGTTCCTGATTGGTATTGTTCTTGTGTCATTGATGCTTACACGTGCACTTAAGCCACTAAAGCTGATCACTCGGAAAATGGAAGATATTGCGAAAAACCATTTTGGAGAGCCATTAGAAAAACCGAGAACAAAAGATCTCATTGCTGTGGTTGAAGGCATCAACTCCATGTCAAAGCAGGTAGAAAAGAGTTTTAGAGCACAAGCTAAAGAAGCGGAACAGTTACGTAAACGCGCTTATATGGACCCTGTCTCTCAACTAGGAAACCGTTCATTCTTCATGGGACAGTTAACTCAGTGGTTGAATGAGTCTGGCAAAGGAGGGGTTGCTCTCCTTCAAGCTCAGTTTATTAAAGATGCTTACGATGAGTCCGGTTATGAGACTGGCGATCAACTCGTCAAGGAGCTTTCTGACCATCTCAAAGTTACCATGAACTCCCCAGCGGTCACCATTGCAAGAATCAACACCGAAGAGTTTGGCTTTATTCTGCCTAATGTCAGCGAAGAAGAGCTAAAACTGTTGGCGAATAATATTGTAGATAATGCACAAAACATGCGGCCTGACCCAACAGGTACTGCGCCAATGGAGCTATCGCTAGGTCTGGTGTATAACGAAGAACGCAAATCCACTACCGATATTCTCTCTTTAGTGGATAACGCACTCTCTTTAGCGCATTCACATCCAGAGCAGAGCTATGGCTTGGTCTCTAATAGCAATGATCAAATGATGCTGGGTAAACAGCAGTGGAAAGCACTGGTGGAAGAGGCGATTAACAACCAATCTATCGAGTTTAAGTTCCAGTCAGCAAACCAAGCAAATGGTGAAAGTTTCCACAAAGAAGTCTTCTCGTCCATTGAGAAAGATGGCACTCGCTATACTGCAAACCAGTACCTATTTGCTCTTGAGCAACTGAATGCCGGTTACATCTTTGATGAGTATGTTATCGAAAGCATGATCAAGGGACTAGAAGAAGGAAGCATCGAAGGAACCATAGCGATTAACTTAACGGTTAGCAGTATTTCTGAACCGAGCTTTATCCGCTGGTTAACCAAAGTACTATCAAAACATCACTCTGTCGCCAATAGACTGCATTTTGAAATTCCTGAGATCTGCTTTGTGAATAACCAACACCATACCGCCCTACTGTGCCACGCAATTCGCAGCAGTGGTTCAGAGTTTGGCGTTGATAATTACGGTCGAAACTTCCACTCACTTGATTACATCAATGAGTTTAGACCTACATATGTGAAACTGGATTATCTATATACCCATCAAATTGAAGATGAGAAACAGCGTTATACGTTAACCTCTATTTCAAGAACCGCACACGATCTTGGTGTGACAACCATTGCTTCAAGGGTAGAAACACAAGCTCAATTAGATTTTCTGTCTGAGCACTTTATAGAAGTGTTCCAAGGCTTCATCGTCGATAAATAAAGGGCCGTAGCACAATGCATGATCCACTATTGAATTCTCTTATCTATATCAGTAGATATTATGGACTAGCGAATTCCCCTGACGCATTAATCAATGGTTTGCCTTTGTCTGACGGTAGGCTTACTCCATTCCTATTTCCTCGCTCTGCAGAGCGAGCAGGGTTAGTCGCCAAAGAGAATCGCGCCAAGTTATCTGCTATCTCTGATTTAATTCTACCTGCGGTGTTACTGCTTAAAGACGGCGATGCTTGTGTCCTCGTTAGCGTTAACAGTGAAAGCGGTGAAGCGGAAGTTGTCACAGCAGAATCCGACACCATGCCAGTATCTATTCCATTGGAGGAACTAGAACAGCAGTATATTGGACGATACTTTTTAGTTAAAAAGCAGTTTCGTTATGACGAGCGCTCTCCAGAGATATTGAAAACCCGTGATGGACATTGGTTTTGGGGAACTTTATTTGAGTCTAAACATATCTATAGAGATGTATTAATTGCCTCTCTTTTGGTGAATATCTTTGCTATTGCGGCTCCGATGTTTACCCGTCTAGTATACGATAAAGTTGTACCAAATCTCGCATTTGAATCATTGTGGGTGTTAGCGTCAGGTATTTTTGTTGTTTTCATATTCGATTTTATATTGAAGTTATTGCGAAGCTATTTTATTGATGTCGCAGGGAAAAAATCGGATGTGATCATCTCATCAAAATTGTTTAGCAAGGTAATGGGCATCCGCATGGAGTCGAAGCCCCCTTCTGTCGGTGCCTTTGCCAGACACCTTCAAGAGTTTGAGTCGATCCGAGAATTCTTTACTTCCGCCACTATCTCAGCACTGATCGATCTGCCCTTTGCTCTGCTCTTCTTAGTGGTTATATGGCTGCTGGCTGGCAATTTGGTCATTATCCCTATCATCGGTGTATTAATACTGGCAATCCACTCTCTGTTGATTCAGGGGCCTTTACGCAAGAGTATCGAAGAAGGCTCTCGGTTAGCTTCTCAAAAATACGCCAACCTAATTGAGAGCTTAGCGGGTTTAGAGTCAGTAAAACTGTTTGGTGCACAAAGTCAGTTTCAGTATCGATGGGAAGAAGCTGTGGCTCACATGGCTAATTGGAACATCAAAACCCGTCGCATTACCGACACTATCCAAAATATGGCCGGCTTAGTTCAGCAATCTTGTAACGTTGGTATGATCATACTCGGCGTTTATCTTATTGCCGATGGTGAACTGACCATGGGGGGATTAATCGCGGCTACCATGTTGAGTGGGCGTGCTATTGGTCCTTTGGTCCAGTTGTCATTACTCTCTACTCGTTACAATCAGGCCAAGTCATCAATGACGATTATTGAACAAGTGATGTCAATGCCTGACGAACAGGAAGAAGGAAAACGCTATATCCACCGTCCGATTATCCAAGGGAAAATTGAGCTGGATAAGGTGACTTTCCATTACCCTGATGCCCCCATTGCTGCAATTCGTGATTTATCAATCCGTATTAATCCGGGTGAAAAAGTAGCAATTATTGGACGAATAGGCTCAGGTAAAACCACCCTAGAAAGACTTATTATGGGGTTGTACCAACCGACAGAAGGTCATGTACGTATCGACGGTACAGACATCAACCAGCTGCATCATGTGGATGTAAGGCGTAACATTGGTTGCGTGCCGCAAGAGAGTACCCTGTTTTTTGGCAGCATTAGAGATAACATAACGTTAGGTCAAACGCTGGTGGATGATAGAGAAGTATTGGATGCTGCAAACCGAGCGGGTGTTACCGTATTTACTCAGCAAGATCCCGCAGGGCTCGAAAGACAAGTCGGCGAAGGTGGCTTACTGCTTTCCGGTGGACAACGTCAATCGGTCTCCATTGCTCGTGCATTGCTAGGCCGTCCGCCTGTTCTTCTTATGGATGAACCGACCAGTGCCATGGATAATCGTACTGAGATGCATATTAAGAATCAACTTGCTCAACTGCGTAAGAACGAGACATTAATTCTCATTACCCATAAAACATCGATGTTGGATATCGTCGATCGAATCATCGTCATGGAGAAAGGCGCCGTGATCGCGGATGGGCCTAAGCATCAAGTTCTCGACGACTTAAAACATGGCAGAGTACGAGCCGTAAGTTAACAGATTGGTTCTACACCGCTTTATTTGCAATGTTGCGTGATCAAAATAGCCCTCAATTTGAGGGCTATTTTTTATTCTACTTAGAAAGTGACCGGTTAATGCTTGTTTGCTTTTATAGCTCTTCTTCTCCCTCGCCTTCCTCTGCACCTTCAACCATGGAGCGACATTTAATCTCATATTGATTAAAGGAGAACACACTGGAACCATGCTCTCGTTTTGTAATAACAGATTCATCTCCATACAAGACAGTGACACGAGTAAAGACATGATTTCTAGCCGTCACCGTATTTTCAGAAAGTAATCGTTCTAACTCAGATTCTGCTCTTTCAAGCTTTGTCTTCGCCTCTTCCATTAATTTGCTCAGCTCAGACTTTTTCGTCTCTAAATCAGTAACATCTTTCTCGCTGCGCTCAGATTTAGGGGTTTTCTTTAACTCAATTTCGGCACGGACAGCATCCATAGTATTGTTCTGCGCAACACGATATCTCTCTTTCAGCTCATTAATACCTTGCTTATACTTATTGTAACGGACGAACGCTTGTACCTGAGTTGCCGTATCCCCCTCAACACCCAAGTTTGCACAGAGGATTTTGCCCCCTGCTTTTGTTAAACCGCCGCTTAAGGTCCCTTTCTTTTCACTGGGGTCTATAACAGAAAAATCTCTCGCACACATAATCGTGTTATTCATACTATGTAGCTCTAAACTGATGTCTTTTGTCGCTTGCAAAAATGCATATTGCGCATACTTGGATTTAATACTGCCGTTAGTTTTCACCACACACGCTTTATCTTCACCATCATCAACAGCGTGGCCAATGATGCCTTTGCCGACGATAATATCTTCTTGGGCCTGAACATCTGCCGATTCGATGAAACCGCCTACCGTCAATGAACCAGTTGCTCTAACGACCATACCCGGTTCAATATTACCGGATACAACAACGCTTCCTTTAAACTTAACGTGACCTGTCGTTACATCGACTTTCGTTAAGCTTAACGCCGGATCCACATCGACAGAATTTTTCTTGATGATCGGCATGCCGGGGTTACTTGAACGGAGTAAGTTAGGATCGTCTCTATCGTAAGCCGAACCCTTGCCTTCTTTTAGTGGTGTATCTTTACCAGCCTTTGGCTGCAATACATTACCGAGTACGGTAAAACCAGGTTTACCTGATGTGGCAGGGACGCGCTTCATCAAAGCTTCTCCTGCAGCAACAGTAATGGTTTCGCCCAGATCTCGCATATCAACTTTGTGGGTTTTAGCATTGGTTTCTTGCGGAGCTAATACTCTGTTATCGACATCTTCAACTAAAGGGACAAATTTGGCATCTTTCCCATGTTTAGCTGCTGTGCCAACGGCAACGGGTTGTTCAAATACTTCTCCCGGAGATAACGTGCTGCTGACGGAGAGAACTTTCTTCAGAGCCAGTTTATTGATGCCTTTCGTCACATGAGCTTCAGCCAGCACTTTAAGTACATCAGGGCCTCTTAATGCCTTGCCTCCATATGCTCCGGTCACTTTCATTGTCGCGACCATATCGTGGTCAGTAATATCCACAATTACTTCTGCGTCTTTCTCAAGAGCAACAACCACCCCTTCATAGGCTGATTTTTTATTTTCTTTTGCAGCTCTTACAAAACGGTTTGCTTCTTCCTCATCATAAAAGAATGCCGCCGCTCCCAATGAATTAAGTAAGGTATCTAATCCTTGGACACTAAAAGTAGGCCCAACTTCATCGCCTCTTGGCAGTTGAGCAATAACACTTTTCTTATCATCAGCTAATCGAGTGATCTCTTTCCACATTTCACATAAAGCTCATATCAAGTTTCAGAACCAGTCTAACTAAAGAATGAAACAATTTGTAAAAGTTTAGACAAAAATTAGTATTCCATCACTGTAAAATGTTCATTTTTTTAACCATTGATTTACTTTTGCAGTTTACAGTGTAAATCACACTAAGAGTTTACACTGTAAAACACCCCCACTTTACAGTGTAAATTCCAGCAATAACTGAATATGCTGTCGCAATTCTCTCTCAGTCTGTTTACGACCAGAGTAACCATATAATCTGGCGCAATCCGACCATGTCCGCTTTTGTAACACTTTGCTTATCAATAAATTCGACAGACGGTCGTTGGCGCTGAACAGTTGCTGCTCAACAAAATCACTTAATAGAAACAGAACACTTTCATAAGAACTTCCACCGCTTGCGTATAAGCTTAGTAATTGCAGTTCTGATGAGCTCAACTTATGCGCTGCAACATTATCCGAAGCAAGCATAGATTTAATCAGACTTGTATCTAAAGTAGTAAAACTGTCCGCCAATAGTGATAACAAATTACGAGGGAAATAACTCAATGCCGTATCAAGCCATGGCATAGCTTTAACTTGTTTGGCCATTAATAGAGAGTGAGTACCGCTGGCTTTATCATAGCTTGAGCCAAGCCTAACGGGCATGAAATCACTCTTTTGCCAAAAATGCAGTAAATCGCCACTCACACCATAGCTCGTTGCAAAATAACTGGCCGCAAAATCATTACGAGTGATTAACTCATCCAGCATACTCGTTCCGATACCACTATTTTGTAATATTGGTGATACCGCTATGCGCATAATCCGGACACACGGCTCATACAGTGCTTCCTTTAGGCCGTATTGGCTAGCAATTAAAGATGGCGCTAAATGCCCTTTTGGTCTTCTTGAACCAGCCACAATAGCGTTGGCAAGCTCCCCTTCAATATCACCTTCTTGCTTTACGACCAAACAGCCCAAAACAGATTCCTTACAACGCAGCGCATAAAGGTGAAGCGACGGGTCATCAAGTATCTGCAACAAATCGTTAGGCGAAGTTTGATAGTGAGCATTAACCAAAAGAGAAAAACAGCGGTGAAATAGCTCAGAGGATTGAAGCAACTCATTCTTGTCGACTAAAGAAAACGACCTGCTATCACTTGAAGATAAAACCGCCTTGTCAGTATCAAGATCATGATTTAACAAAAACAGCTTAAATATCCACTCTTCTAAAGGATCACTTTTGTTCCAGCGTATTGCTTCATTGATATGATAGTGTTTCCATCCCGGCCTATTATCTTGTAACCAAGGATAAAACTTGAGAGTAAATCCTCTTCCACACCCTTCATAACCGTGAATAGTGGTGGAGAGTACAACACGAGGATAACGGCTAACTAACGCTTTAAGCATCGTTATTGGAATCGCAGACGCTTCATCAATCAGCAATAAGTCGCAACAGACTTCTCCCGACAACAGTTCATCAGCAGCAACATAGATCAGTTGGGACTGCTTCCACTGAATAGTGTTTTGCTCAACTAACTCGGCATTAGCCAGATTTAACCTTGCATGTTCAAACAGTGGTGATACTGATTTTCGGGCGGGCGCCGTTACCGCAATAACCATATCTTTTTGCATCATCAATTGCGCAGATGCAATACCGAGAGCGGAACTTTTGCCTCTTCCTCGATCCGCCGTTATAACTAAAGGACGCTTACTGTGTCCTGAGACGACATTATGTATTTGGGCTATCGCGCAATTTTGCTCGTCATAACTTCGCTCCCCCTCGCTCTTTACCCATTGCTGTTTACTATTATCTGCATAAGGTAACTCAGGACAGGGTTGTGCCTGATCCAAAGTAATGCCGTTTTCTAAATGATCAGCAATCCAGCGAGAGGAGTTATTGTCTGACTCTACAAAATGAAAGAAAAACAGTCCGCCACCTTTTAGACAGCCAGACGCCGCAGCCAGGCTATTACCATCGAAGCCGTTAACAGAATCATAGAAAATACAGTCACACTCTTTTCCTAGTAAACTGCTCCCCTGTCGATAAGTTAAATTGGAGATCCCTTCAATTGAACTACCGCCCAATTTAATGACTTCTGAATATCTTTTTTGCTGGATGAAAGAGGTAAAGAGCTGCTCTTTCCACTGCTTGCTCCCTTTCAAACGGACTAAATATCGATGATTCTGTTTTTCAGCCAATTGGGATAGCGAGAGTAGAAACGGTAAGAAAGGCAACATGTGGCATCTAATAATGTAGTGACTAGAAAGCTAATGGTATCACAGAGAAAAAAAAAAGCCGCTAATGCGACTTTTTACTGATTGAGAACTGGGTTTAGTTCAACTTAGATTCAATATAGGCGAGAATATCTGCCACTGTATCATCATCTATTTTTTTCAGCTGTAGAGCCAAATTAGCTCCTTTCCTTGTGTACTGAACTCGCCCTTCTAATAACTCTTTCTTAGCGGTTGTCTCTGTTTTCTTTGGCTGTAACTTTTCGATCCACTCTTCTAACTGCTCAGACACTTCCTTGGTAATTCGAGCAACACCTTGGGCATCACTTTGCTGCCAAATAAAACCACCATTACTATCGCACTTATCGAGTAATGCTTGTTTAGCAGAGTCACCCAACTCATTATATTGTTTATGCAGTCTTACCATTGTTGGTCGACCGAGCTCTGCAACATTAGGGTATGATTGCAACAGAGGCAGAGGCAATGAAGCGGCTTTTAACGCGCCACTCACCAAAGCTTCACTACATTGGAATATCTGAGCTAAGGCTTTTTGATCTTCAGCTTCTCCGCTATCCAATTTTGCTTGCATCTCCTTTCCCTTTTCATAAAGAGATAAAGGCTTATGCGCATTAGCAACATCAGATAAAAACTTAGCTTCTTCGACTCCAATACCATCGGCAACATATATTAGAAAATCTTTCTCAGCCAAGATGCAAGACATACGACGACGGCTACCATCAAGTACTTCTATTTTTCCATTTTTATCACGTCGACCTACTGCCGGATACTGCTGTCCTCTCTCTTTTAGCGTTACCAATACATCAGAAAGTGCATGCTCATTTAAAAATGACTGCTCACGAGAGTTTTGTTCAAAAACACAAGTATCAGAGGCCACTTTATCCGCAGGTATAGTCATTAGCTCAAATTGAACTAACTCTTTTCCAGCAACAGCAAGTTCTATGACTTGAGCTTTATCTTTCGCTGCTGTCTGCGCTTGCTGCGGAGTTGTTGCTCTGCGCTTATTCGCTTTTCCAAATAACTTAGCATTAAGTTCAGAAGTTTTAATTGCCATCTTTCTTTACTCTTGGTTTAGTGAATTCCAATAACTGTGTAATACTCGCTCAAGTTCCAACGCACTCTTTTGAATTGCATCTTGAGCTGTAGCTAACGTTTTTTTGCCACCTTCAAAGTCACCAACCGTTAGATCAAAAACAGTACTATACGTATCCGCACAGGTTTCAAAGGCCCTACTTCGAGGAATCGTCGCCATCATAACCTGATCATTCAATAAATAGTTCATTTCCGTCAACACAGAAACTTGCTTTTTATTATCATCTTCAAACATTGTTGGCATGAGTCGAACAAACTCTAAGCCCTTCCAATCCTCAGGGAACATCTCATATACAGTAGGCAAATGCTGGAAAAAGTTTACTGTCGAGGCCCAATCCAAACGTTTGGCGGCACAAGGGATTAACAAAGCATTGGATGCATACATTGCATTCCATACCAGCGGATCAACATGTGGCCCTGTATCTATCATTATAATATCGAAATCATCAGATATCTTTTCGATCAAATTTTCTTTCAATAAACGAACAATATCAAGAGACTGGTTTTCTGATAAATACTGCCAAGCTTCTGCATTAAACATCGCATCTTCAGGAAATGCAGAGATAGTTTTTAGATTTGGATACTGTGTTGGTAACAATACATTTTTATTTAAGAACTCACGGTCAACAACCGTCCCCTCAGGTACATTCTCAAGCATCACATCTACGGCAGAGTAAATATTGTCATGCACTTCCATGCTAATCTGAGGGTTAAGGAAAAGTCTCAGGGAGCCTTGTGGGTCTAAGTCGATTAAGCAGATACGATAACGCTTATCGAGATTCAGCGCTAAACAGGCTGCAAGATGAACCGCAGACATAGATTTGCCCGTTCCACCTTTCTGATTTTGAACATTAATAACCCAAGGTTTGTTATTCTCACTCTGCTTTCTTTGATGGAAAGCCGGGACCTTCGCCGCATCCATTAGCATATGAGCTTCAGCTAACGAAATAGAATAGTGGTTAGCATTATTTTTAGTAAACTGATGACCATTTTCTTCCAGCTTACTAATCGCATCATCCAACTTTCTACGAGTAAGACCAGAACGTGTTTCCATTAGCGCTTTAGACATAGGAGGAAAGTGATCTTCACTGCGCTCTTCTAATACAATCTCAATACGGTCTGCTTGAACCTGTTTTGTTTGCTCTGCCAACTGATATAGATTATCAATGGTTTTTTCACGTTTCATCAGCTTATACCTTAACTTAAATGCATGGGCATGATTGTACAGCATTAAAAGAACATTTCAATAAATAGCTGAACATTCATTTTAGAGCAACATCACAAGCATAGAATATATTTTCCTCTAAAAGCCTCTTAAATTTGATGAAAATTTGCTAAATTTAATTCAAGTAAAGCTACCCAAATCTCCTCAGAATTAAAATGTCACAGCGTCACTTATTTACAGTGTAAAATTGTTTTTTTTACGGAACGATAACAAATCGGCGATAAACTACGGGAGATGTGAGTTGAACTGTAAATATAGCCACATACTCTCGCTAACTTGCCACCCATTAGGGAAGAATGATCAAGGGAGCACCTTGATCATTCTTTCGCTTCAACTATAAACAGCCGAAACGATGATCAAGAATAAAAGTGTATATTTACTAAGCAAATAAAATAAAGATAAAGAGATCAATAATCGGATCAATGATCAAGGGGATGTATCGTTACGGAAGCATGTAAAAAACACGGTAAATTACGGCGAATGCTTATTGAATGAGGGATCTGACATTGTTTTCCTGCTCCATCGCCAACTGGATTTGCCATAAAGTGAAATCAATACGATTAATAAATCTCTTGATCATGCTTCCCGATATTGTGCATATCCCTTTGCAACAAGGTGTTACCTGCTATTTTGCATTCCAATACTTGAGTAACAACCAAACCAAAGCAATAGGCCAATCTTTCATACCTTGATCATGCTTCTAGAACATAAAACTCAAACAAACTAACCGTTCGAGATAAATATGATTAACAATAATCCATATTTCTGTGGATAAAGTGTGTAAAGTTCTTGATCATGCTTTCATACAAACAGTGATCATTTATTCGAAGATCGTTTGATCATTGTTTCAAGAAGTAATGATCATTCTTGCAGGCTTTCCTTGATCACTATCCCGAAATCACCATGATCATGCGTCCGAATAGGGCTAATTTTTTTTCATTAAGATACAAAGAGTTAAAGATAATTTTACGCCCAGATCATTAGATCACTATATCAATATAGATCATATTAATCATTATGATCAGTTATAAACCCACAAACAAAATTTCTCTTTATTTATGATCTAATTTTATTTACTCTTTGGAACTATAACCTTTTTACGGCATATGAAAAATGGATTGTCTTAAATGAAGTCTGAAGAAAAAATATTAATTCGTTTACCAAGAAATCATAAAGATGGCCATCTATTTGCCGTTTCACAAAACGCAGTTGATTGGATCGAACAATATCAACACTTTAAAGGCGTCACTAAAAGTATTTTAGAATTGTTGAATCTAATCTCTTTAAGAGGGTTAAGCAGTAAAGATGGTTATGTCTCTACAACAGAAATAGTTGAAGCAACAGATAGACACCTTACGCGAGCAGCCATTCAACAAAGATTAAGAGCCGCGGTAAGTATCGGACTATTTACTCAAACGCCGGTTAAGTTCGAAGAAGGGTTGGCAGGAAAAACGATGCTGCATAGCTTTGTTAATCCAAGCCAATTGGTGTCTGTATTAGGCGCCTCAAGTTTGATGACGGAAACGTCTAAACAGACCGAGAAACAGAAACGATCAAAAGCGCTCGCTCAAACACAAGTGAACCGACGTTTATTAACAGAATACGGCCTGCAAACGCCACCAGCAATGAAGGATGAAGCGGATCAATTTATTGTTTCCCCTACAAACTGGGCAGGGATCATTGATCAAGCGTTAGCGCCACCAAGAACAAGAAAAAGCTATCAAAAATCGATGGTCTCTATTTCAGGATCAAGAGCCATCATTGAGACACGATCATCAAAAAATATCATGACCGTTGATGATCTAATGACTCTGTTTGCTCTGTTTACATTAACGGTGCAATATCATGAGCACCACCAAGACGACTATCATATCAACGCTCAGCAGACCCCCAACAAAACGCCTCTGTATATAACCGACATCCTATCAATGAGAGGTAAAAAAGACAGTGGCCCTGCGAGAGACTCGATCCGGGAAAGTATCGATCGTATTGAATTTACCGACTTTCAATTACATGAACTTGCCGGACGTTGGTTAAGTGAAAATATGCCCGAAGGGTTTAAAAGTGATCGTTTCCGTTTTTTAGCTCGTACCATCACTGCGTCAGAAGAAGCGCCATCTGAAGATGCATCTGGTGAAATCCGAATTAAACCCAATTTGTATATTTTAGTTTGGGAGCCATCATTTTATGAAGAGTTGCTAACAAAAGATTACTTCTTCTTGTTTCCACCAGAGATATTGAAACAACATACATTAGTGTTTCAACTGTACTCATTTTTCCGTAGCCGAATGTCACGAAGATTTACGGATTCACTGTTATTAAGTGAGTTAAATCAAAAGCTCGCAAGAAATATTGAGTGGCGTAAGTTCTCATCTGAGTTGATTCGAGAGCTGAAGAAATTATCTAAAGATGACAGTACAGATACGCTGTTTACCGTTAACCTGTGGGGTTATCACTTAGTGATATCTGAGATTGAAACAAAAGGTAAGATCTCTGATTACCTGTTGGATATAAAATGTAATGTGGAAGAGGTACTACGTTACTCTAGAGCAAGAACCACCAACGCCGGTAAACGCAATATGGCGCCAACGTTACCGAACCCTCTTCGTAACGAATTGGTTTCAAAGCAGAAATTGGATGAACTGGCTGAAATTATTGATGGTGAGTTTGAACCGATTCAACGTAAACCCTCTAAATCAGGGGGCCGTTTGGGGCGAAGAGTTAAGTTACGTAAGCACCTTGTTGAGATCAATGCCGATGAACTAACCATTACTTTATCGAAATATACCTCAAATGAAGCTCTAGAAAGAGCTGTAACGGCTCTTTCTGCAATGACCGGGCATTCACCTTCCTCGATTCAAACAGAGTGTCAGGAGCTCATAGAGAAGCTGGACTGGTTAAAAGTGGGCGATGATATTATCGATTATGAAATTCTTAGTAAGACAATCGAGTTATTTAACGCTCAATCTACCAATAAGCACCTTTCAATTGAAAGGTTGATATCCGGCCTTGCGGTAAGGCGTAAAGTCTCTAAGTCCATTTTACAGGGACATCTGGATGAAGAAGTCTTTAGGACTTTAGATGATGTTGCGATAGGAATTTAGTCAACTACGGACAGAATACTAACATAACCCTGACACTCGGTTTTGGTTGCCAAGTAAACTTAACGACGAATAGACAACCCTTTATCCATATCTAATTATAGATTGGCTCATGTAGTTACATTTATTTATGATTTTTAGCGAGTACTTGTACTCGCTTTTTTTTTGCCTGTTCAAAATTGAATGCCTTGATCATCGTTCCAGAAAATTAGACATTATTGACGTTTGATATGATGCCATCGACAAAAGTTTGTTGTAAAAAGTATTCGAGAAAGGTCAACAAACTCTGGTTTGATATTGAAATTTACCGTCAGGAGTTTGGTTTAGCTCAATTGAGAGGATGCAATAGCGAGACCTAGCTCTCATTACATTTATTGCGAGGAATCTTTTAAGAATATGACTGAAATTTCTTTTAAGCAAAGCCTTAATGACAGATTTATAAACTTCATTATAGAAGTTATGCCTAGTTCACATTCTTAACCAGATTCTCTTAACAAAGAAATGGCACTTTGCTAAATAAGCAGTGTCCCTAATGGGGTTTTGAACGGAGGTATGTATGTCTATCAACTCAATTGATCATGACGAAATGACAAACATTGCATCTAATTGGGACTTCACGGAAGAAGACACCAAGCAATCAAAGAAGAACGTTAAGTCAGCTGAAGCTCGTCGTCGTATTGAAGCGATGCGCGAAATTCGCGAAAGCGGCTTAACATTAGAGGAAGCCGAGGAGATGGGCTTACTTCATTGATAGCAATTAAGATTGCAAGTTTCGCTATGGGCGACCAAATGGTCGCCCTTGTTATTTGTCTCAGCCTAGTGGCGAAGCTCGGAAAAGCGTAAAAATAACCATTTCGTTAACGTTCTAGTATTCACTAGTTTCTTACCTCTGTGTTATATTGCTCGCCTCAGAAATAATCGATGAATAAACCCATGTCTGTAAATCTATCTTTGTTAGCTGCCAATGAAAAACAGCTCATAGAGCTTGATAAACAAGCGTCATTTTTAGTTTGGAAATTAAAACAAGCAAAAGTGGGCCCAGAAGAAATTATTGCCCAATCTGCTAAGCTAAAAAGTGATGAAGAGAGAGCATGTTTTGAACAGTCGATCGAGAAATACAAGAGAGTAATGGGCGTAATGTAACGCTGGTTGCTCTTACAAATTGAATTGATTTTGCTTTTTGCTAAAATCTGCCCGAATAATTTGAATCAGAGAGAACATCCCGATGGGAAGAAGTTTTGAAGTGCGCAAGGCCTCAATGGCTAAAACTCAAGGCGCAAAAATTAAAGTCTATTCCAAATACGGTAAAGAAATTTACATGTCAGCTAAAAATGGTGGCGCGGACCCTGACATGAACCTTTCGCTTAAGCATTTGATCGCGAAAGCTAAAAAAGACCAAGTACCTGCACACGTTATTGATAAAGCGCTAGATAAAGCGACAGGTGGTGGCGGTGAAGATTACCAACCCGCTCGTTATGAAGGATTCGCTCCAGGTGGCGCAAGTGTGATAGTGGATTGTTTAACCGATAATGGCAATCGTACCTTCCAAGATGTTCGTCAATGCTTTGTTAAAACGGGTGCAAAAATAGGCAGCCCAGGTACTACCGCACATATGTTTGACCACCAAGCTGTTCTGCAGTTTAAAGGGGAAGACGAAGAAGCGGTACTAGAAGCCTTAATGATGGAAGATGTGGATGTTACTGATATAGAGCTAGAAGATGGTGTTATCACGGTTTTTGCTCCGCATACTGAATTCTTCAAAGCGAAAACAGCACTGAACGCTGAATTTCCAGATGTCACTTTAGATGTTGAAGAAATTACTTTTGTTCCGCAAACCAACACGCCAATTAATGGTGATGACGCGGAAAGGTTCCAAAAGTTCTTAGATCTTCTTGATGAGTGTGATGATGTTCAGCAGGTTTACCACAACGCTGAGCTGTAATTCTCCTTTGATACAAAGATTAAACCGGGCAGCTCGCCCGGTTTTTTTATGTTCATATGTTGTGGTATTTATGTTCATATATCGTAATGAACAACAAAGCTTCACGCATTAAAGCTGTCGCAGTGATGCACAAGTCGAATAAAGGAATAAATAATGAAAATTAGTTTTATTGGCCTAGGTGTCATGGGTTATCCAATGGCTGGCCATCTGCAGAACGCAGGGTTTGAGGTCACGGTTTATAACCGCACCACGGAGAAAGCGTCTAAATGGGCTAAACAGTATGGTGGATCCTATTGTGAGACCGTTGCAGAGAGCGTACAGGATGCCGACATTGTTGTTTGCTGTGTTGGTAATGATAATGATGTACGAAGCGTGACAACGCATTCTGACGGCGCTATTACTGCGATGAAGAGTGGGACGATACTGGTGGATCACACCACGACATCTGCGGAATTAGCGGAAGAGCTATCTGTTGCTTGTCAAGAAAGCGGGATTCGCTTTATGGATGCGCCTGTTTCTGGTGGACAAAGCGGAGCAGAAAATGGCTTGTTAACCATTATGTGTGGCGGTTCAGAACAGGACTTTGACAGGTTGCAGACCGTATTTGATGCGTATGGTAAGTCATCAGTATTAATGGGCGGTGTAGGGCAGGGGCAACGTGCTAAAATGGTCAATCAAATATGTATTGCCGGAACGTTGGCTGGTCTCTCTGAAGGGCTGATATTGGCAGAAAAGTCCGGTTTAGATATCTCGTCGTTAATTTCCTGCTTAAAAAATGGCGCCGCTGGTTCATGGCAGATGGAGAACCGAGCTGACACCATGGCCAAAGACAGCTTTGATTTTGGTTTTGCCATCGACTGGATGATAAAAGATCTCGGATTCTGTTTAGATGAAGCCAAGCGACAAGGCCTTCAATTACCACAAACCGAAAAAGCGACAAATCAATATAAGCAGTTATCTGAGCAAGGTTTCGGCCGTATGGACACGTCGGTTCTGATTAAAGCAATTCGAGAAGAGACGGAAAAATAAATATTGTCTGCATTTAGCCGATAAAAATGAAGCCAGCATATTGCTGGCTTTATTGATTCTTCGGCCAGATTTTAGCCCAGTCGATCTTGTGTTGGTCACTAACGTCGGTTGGCCATCCTCTTATATTGATGGCGTCGGCCTCGTAATGTTATCCCCAAACGCATGATATTTTCTGGTATCGCCAAGCCGGAATAACCACTGTCACCAATGTGCACAATGTCTGCGCCAGCAGCCTTCGATTCCATGGCCACTTTTTCAATATAACTTTCACAACTTCCCTCTTGCGAGGTGCCAATTGCGAGCATACCGAGTAGCCCTGCTTTGTGAACTTCATTCATCATCTGCTGCGCAAGCGCGGCATTGACACCGGGAGTGGTATAAGGTGCCGGAAACATGACAATATCTGCTCCTGCCGATGCAAAATCCGCGACAATATCTAAGTTGTAATCATTTCCAACGCCTGAGCCATGCATTTTTCCTGCGATGATGATGATCTCTTTGGAGACACTCCGGACTAACTTAATGCCGTCAAGGATGGTTTGTTGGGTTACCTTCATGCCGGGATTGCCCGTTAACATGATGTAGTTCATGCCCAACTCTATGGCGTTATTAATGGTCTCTTTAGAGAGCGTTCTGCCTGCTTCTATATTGACGTCAACCTCGTGAGGAACCGGTTCTAGGTTACACCCCAAAAGACGGCCAGTGCATTGCTTAACTTGCTCAATGTTCATCTCTTGCGCTGTGTCATGAAGGTTAATCTTTACTGATGGGTTATATAGATTCAATAAATTGAGTGTGATCATATCTGCACCAAACGCAGCAGCAAGCTCAGCATTACTAACGACATCAACCGTTGGAATGGCAGAAGCAATGGTTTCTACCATCATTGTTCGCCCTTCCGAGAGTCGAATAGAATCGAGTAGCTGTTGTCTTGTCGCTGTGGTTATATCCTGATGAGTTAAATCAAATATTCGTTTGTTCATTGTTACTCCCAACATGTTAGAAGGTGGATAGTGTCTATTTGCTTAACCATACTTTATCGTTGCGCCGGACGGTAATTCAGTACATTACTGTCAATGATCAGTACTTTTTTATCTGTCGCTGTTTATTTGTGGATTTTTAGTACTATATTGTCATTTATGAATCGTATATTGCTATCGTTAAGTAGATGAAAAGCCCTTTAGATAAAGTTCCAACACGGCCTGGTATGTCGTGGCGTTATAAACACTGCCAATACCAATCGTTACAGCAGCCTTATCATCATCATAGTGAGTTTGAGATCGCCTTGCATATTGGTGCCGAAGGGGTATTGCAACTGAACCAACAGCAGTTTGTGATCGAGAGTAACTGTCTATTGCTGTTACCGCCAAGAACTTCCCATTGTTATGATCAAACCGCTAAAGATGGCGTTGAAGCGAACAGTCATTATATTTGGTTTCGAGCTGATTGGTTGGGCAATATGGCATTCAGTTGTGAAGAGTTTCGACATTTGAATGATAGGCTGAAGAGCGCTCGCTATGGGCTTCGTTTTAGTGAGGAGACTGCACAACAAGCTGTGAAACTTTTAAGTGAGCTTGATTGTGGTAAGGCTAAACTGGCTCAGTTAGCGGCCTTTATTGAGCTGCTGAGTTTGCTTTGTCAGGATACGAGTACGGTTCCTTTATTAGTGAGTCAGCCTATGTTGCCAACAGCTAAGGAGACTGATGAGGTAAGTAAAATAGAAAAACTTGCCAGATTTATTGATAGTCATTTCGCATATCCGCTTACCTTGTCACAACTGGCAGATCATATGTGCATGAGCCAGAGTAGCGTACACCGGTTTTTTATACTTCATTTTGGCGAAACCTTTACGCAACGACTAAAGAAAACCAGATTAAGTTACTCTGCTCAATGGTTAGTTGATACCGATGATAGTATTGCGGTGATCAGCCAAAAGTCGGGTTACCAGAATCAGGCTAATTTTAATCGTCAATTTAAGCAATATCATGGCCTCACTCCCCGTGAATATCGACATAAGTTTAAGTTGGGTTTGCAGCTACCATAATTTTAGTTTAACAAAGCTAGTTCATTTACAGTGTAAATACACTTTGCCTAGCTTTACCGCTTCGTTAAATTGACTTTTTTCTCTTCACCAATTCGTAAGTCATGCGTTTTTTATGGGCAATGCGCTCTCGGCTATCTCATGGGCTGACTTTATATATCACTATAAATTGAGATGCTTTTTGAGAAAGTCTATAAAAACCGAGACTCTGCAAGCTACTGATGAAGATTTATAATAAACCGCGTTTATCTGTTCTCGATCTGGCATAGTAACCCTGTCTGTTATTAATAACGGAACCAGAGCTCCTTGCTCTATATCTTTATGCACCATAAAGTTCGATAAACAAGCAATACCAATGCCGGAGAGCGCCAACTGGCGAACGGCTTCGCCATTACTGGCAGATATAGAAGGCTCTATATATTCACACCCTTTTAGCCCCCACTGATTTAACACTTTTGGGCCACTGAATCCAATAAGTGAATGGTGGCTGAGTTCTTCTACCGAGTTAGGGGTGCCATGATTTGCCAAGTAATCCTTGGAAGCGACGATATGAAGAGGGCTGTGCCCCAAGCTTCTCGCGCTTAATGTGGAGTCGGGCATTTTCCCGATTCTGATGGCAATGTCTGTTTTGTTTTCAAGTAAATCGACAAACTCTTCATTAGAAGTGAGATCCAGCGTGATCTGAGGGTATTCAGATTTGAATTTTTCAACTAAAGGAATGATCTGATGGATAATAAATGGACTTGCTGCGTCAATTCTTAGTTTACCTTTTGGAGCCTCTCCTAGAACTAGTAAGGACTCTTCGACCTGTTCAATCTCTTGTAGGGACTTTCTGATAGAAGAAACAAAGTAATGACCTTCATCTGTGAGGTTAAGTCGTCGTGTTGTTCTATTGAGTAAGGTCACTCCTAACTTTTTCTCCAGCTTGTTTACCACTCGAGAAACCTTAGCAACCTGAACATTCAAAGCGACTGCCGCAGCTGAAAAGCTTCCGTGATCAACAACAGCGACAAAGATTTCCAGTTCATCGGAGCGAGTAAGCATACCTTCTTCCTTACGTTACATAGCGATTACGTTTATTTATGACAATAATAGCATCCGCATAGACAAGGCAAGCACTATCACTTATACAAAAGAGTATTGTTTATTTTTCAATAATCCAGATTGATAAAATTTCGCTAGCAGTTAGGGGCGAACTGAGTTGATACGCCGTATCAGAAGAAGCTATTGGTTATTTATACCGACATAACTAAAGATTAATTCGCCACCTGTAACTGACTTTTTCCGCAAAATTCATTTATCAAAATTGCCGTTTTATCTGTTTATTTTTGTCGTTACAGCAAAATTGAATTGTATTTTCTGGTCTAAATAGCCATCAAGCAACTTGTTATCATGCCTTCACTCTACATTAGAAGGTTTTTACTATGACTACATCTCTGTTTCAGCCATTGCAGTTAGGAAACATCACGCTAAAAAATCGCATTGTCATGCCTCCGATGACTCGTTCTCGTGCCAGTCGACCCGGAGATGTTGCGAATGAAATGATGGCCGTTTATTACGCACAGCGTGCGACAGCAGGCCTAATCGTATCTGAAGGCACACAAATATCAGAAATGGGTAAAGGCTATGCGTGGACTCCCGGTATCTATAGCGCGCAACAGATTTCTGGTTGGAAAAAAGTAACAGATGCAGTGCACGCTAATGATGGAGTTATTTTTGCGCAGCTTTGGCATGTTGGCCGTGTCACTCATCCAGAAAACATTGGCGGCCGGCAACCTATCTCATCATCAGCCATCAAGGCTGAAAATGTTAAAGTTTTCCTTGATAACGGCACTGATGAGCCGGGTTTTGTTGATGTCGTTGAACCTCGCGCAATGACAATTGAGGAGATTAAGCAGGTGGTTTCTGACTATCGTCAAGCCGCTCTTAATGCCATTGAAGCTGGATTTGACGGCATCGAACTGCATGCCGCGAATGGATATCTGATTAACCAATTTATTGATTCTGAAGCGAACAGTCGCACGGATGAATACGGTGGTAGCCTCGAAAACCGGCTGCGTTTTCTTGATGAAGTAGTCGCAGCAATGGTCAATGCCATTGGTGCGGAGCGTGTCGGTGTTCGTTTGGCTCCATTAACAACGCTTAATGGGACGGTTGACGCAAATCCTATCAAGACTTATACCGCTGCGGCTTCATTGCTGAATAAACACAATATTGTTTATTTACATATTGCTGAGGTTGACTGGGATGATGCTCCGGATACGCCTATATCATTTAAACAAGCACTTCGTGAAGTTTATCAGGGGGTACTTATCTATGCAGGTCGTTATAACGGTGACAAAGCGCTACACGCCATTGATTCAGGTTTGGCAGATATGATCGGTTTCGGTCGGCCGTTTGTTTCAAACCCTGATTTACCAGAACGTATCGAAAAAGGTTACCCGCTGGCAGAGCATGATCCAAGCACACTGTTTGGTGGAGCTGAAAAAGGCCTGATTGACTATCCAACTTATTCGAAATAATAGGAGAACAGTAAAAATGTTGTTTGATTCATTTAAGTCCGGAGATTTCTCCGTTGAAAACCGTATTGCAATGGCACCAATGACTCGCTCTCGTACTAGTCAGCCTGGTGATGTACCAAATGATTTAATGGCAACTTACTATAGGCAAAGAGCCACGGCAGGATTGATCATTACGGAAGGTGCGCCTATTTCTGATGTTGGTCGAGGTTATTCGATGACACCGGGTATCTATACCAAACAACATATTGAAGGCTGGAAAAAAGTAACCAGAGCCGTTCATGATAAAGGGAGCAAGATTTTTATTCAGCTATGGCACGTTGGCCGTAGAAGCCACTCTTCTATATCGGGTGAACAACCAGTGTCTGCTTCAGCCATTAAGGTCGCGGATCAAGTCTTTGGCCCAATTGCTGGTGGCTTTGGTATGGTAGAAACTGAAGTCCCACGTGAGATGACGGTAATGGATATTCAAAACACCATTGCTGATTTTGTTCAAGCCGCCAATAACGCCATGGAAGCTGGATTTGATGGTGTTGAGATTCATGCTGCACATGGTTATCTGCTTGATGCTTTTATGCGTAAGGAGAGTAATCAACGTCAGGATCAATATGGTGGTAGCCAAGAGAATCGAATGAGATTTATGCTGGAGACCCTTCAGGCAGTGTCTGACGCAATTGGGGGGGATAAAGTTGCGGTGCGTGTATCGCCTCATGTGATTGAAGGGTTCGCTGAAGAGGATCCTGAAATTGTGGATGTCACTTTGAAAGCGTTAGAAAAAATGCTGGCTAATGATCTCGCCTATGTGCATTTCTCTGAGCGAATTTCACGTTATGTTGATGTTCCGGAATCCTTCCGTAAACAGGTGCGAGAGGTATACCCGAATCCAATTATGATCGCAGGTAAACTTACCGTTGAAGATGCACAAGATCTTATCAAAAAAGGTTATTGTGACTTTGCTGCTTTCGGTACACCTTATGTGACTAACCCTGATTTGGTCGAGCGTTTTAAAAATGATTGGCCACTGATGGACTTTGATGCTGATGCTCGTTTAACACTCTATGGTGGTAGCGAAAGAGGTTACATCGACTATCCAACTTATCAAGAGTCTTAATTAGAGCTTCCTATCTAGCCGTTGTTCGGTATCAATGGCTAGGTATTGTTTTACTTATTACTGCTATATCACTTTTATTTACAGTGTAAATTTTTATATGATCAACAAAGGATCCTTCCTGTCTGTTAATTAATCGATTTCCCCGTTAGTTCTGCTACTTTTAATTGTATAAAGATAAAAAATAACAAAATAAAAATGTCAGCTTGGATCGGGAAGGTAGAGATTGAAAAATGATAAAGAGCTATTAGAGCAGGACGAACGTAGATTTATACAATTAATAGGAAGCTTATCCAAGGTCGCGGTACAAGGCTACAGTGTGGATAGAGAGGTGATCTATTGGAATGCAGCCAGCACACAATTATATGGTTACAGTCAACAAGAGGCACTAGGTAAACGTTTAGAAGAGTTGATTATCCCTGAACCAATGCGGGATGCGGTGGTGGGGTTTCATACCGACTGGGTTACCAATGGTAACGCTATTCCAGCTGCTGAGCTTAAGCTACTGCATAAAGATGGTTATCTCGTTCCTGTTTTTTCTATGCATATTATGCTCAAAGAGTGGACAGACGTGCCTGAGATGTTTTGTATCGATATTGATATGACTGAACAGCATAAGGCGGTAACTGAGTTAGAACGGCTTGCGATATCAGATACTCTCACCAAACTGCCTAATCGACGGTTTCTTGAAGAAGAACTTGAAAGGCGAATAACTGAAGCAAAGCGCTTTGAACAAAAAGTGGCTGTCTTGTTTATAGATTTAGATCTCTTCAAAGAGGTGAATGACACCATGGGTCATGCTTTTGGTGATCAACTATTGATCCAAGTGTCAGATCGACTTCGGAATA
This sequence comes from Vibrio sp. MACH09, assembly GCF_033238805.1. Classification (NCBI taxonomy): domain Bacteria; kingdom Pseudomonadati; phylum Pseudomonadota; class Gammaproteobacteria; order Vibrionales; family Vibrionaceae; genus Vibrio; species Vibrio sp. MACH09. Next base: position 488,708 of record NZ_BSFZ01000002.1, read on the forward strand.
AGCTCAGAAAATACGATACCTTATCAAGATTTGGTGGTGATGAGTTTGTGGTGATATTGCCAAATATTGGTGATAAAGCAGATGTCGAAGCGGCCGCCAATAAGCTTTTAAATCAGTTTACTAAGAGCTTCCTTGTGGCGGAACAAAATATCTATAGTTCCGCCAGTATCGGTATCAGCATATTTCCGGATGATGCCACTACTACTGAGCGTCTATTACAGCATTCAGATACCGCTATGTACCAAGCTAAAATGGCGGGTCGAAATCGATTTCTGTTTTTTAATAAAGAGATGAATGACCGCATGCTGTTTGAGCGAGAGGTGGCTAATCAACTAAAAGAGTCGCTGGTGGCAGGGGGATTCGAGTTAGTTTATCAACCCAAAGTGGATCTGTTAAACAATAAAGTGACAGCCTGTGAAGCTCTGTTACGTTGGCATCGTTCTCCTACATTAGAGAGTGCTTCCCCTGCGGTATTTATCCCGATTGCTGAACGATCCGATTTGATTATATTGATCGGTAATTGGGTGCTTAAAGAGGCGTGTAGACAACTTTCGGTTTGGAGAAAGCAGGGTTATCGTCAGATAAAAGTCGATATTAATGTTTCAAGTAAGCAACTCGTAAACAGTGATTTTTTCGACCTGTTTTATGAAACGCTAGAATTTTTCGACTTATCAGAAAAAGACATCGGTATTGAAATAACGGAACATACATTGTTGAAAGCCAACGACGAGTTACTGGCGCGTTTAAACGAGCTTAGAGCACGAGGAACAGAAATATCCATCGATGACTTTGGCACCGGTTATTCGTCGCTTAGCTATTTAACCACGTTTCCGGCAACGCACTTAAAAATAGATCGTTCATTTATTTCTGGTCCCGCCAATAGCCGAGAGAATCGAATTATTATTGAAGCCATTACTGATGTTGGAAAAAAATTGAATTTTCAAATGGTTGCCGAAGGTATTGAAACATTAGATCAGGCTAGATTTTGTGAACAACTAGGCTGTGAAATTGCACAAGGCTATTGGTTTTATAGGCCTCTCAATGCCGGTGATATGACAGATCTTCTGCAGAACTAGTCTGTATTAAGTTTGCGGTTAAATTCATCATTTTATGCTCAATGGTTTGTTTGCCTCCCTTGGTATAGCCGCCGTGATTGTCAATAAGAGGCAATATTTACAGAAACTACTTGCAAATGATAATTATTATCATCTAGTATTAAGAGGTAAATAACTACTAGCGAACCAATATGAACACTCTATCTCGATTTATCCACGGGTTCATTTTACTGATTGCATTGGTCTCATATTCAGCGAATGCAAAAATTAAGGTGGTGACTACTTTTACCATTATTCAGGATATTGCCCAAAATGTCGCCGGTGATGCAGCTGATGTTGTCTCAATCACGAAAGCTGGTGCAGAGATTCATGATTATCAACCGACACCCAAAGACATTGTTAAAGCTCAATCTGCCGATCTGATTTTGTGGAATGGTATGAATTTGGAGCGATGGTTTAAGAAGTTTTTCCAAAATATGTCACATATTCCCTCTGTTACTGTCACTGAGGGCATCTCGCCGTTATCTATCTACTCTGGCCCTTACCAAGGTAAACCGAATCCACATGCATGGATGTCGGCAGACAATGGGTTAATTTATGTGGAAAACATCAGAAAGGCGCTGGTTGATATCGATCCGAATAATGCTGATACATACAACCGGAATGCGCGGGATTATTCAGCCCGAATCTCTCAGTTATCTCTGCTCGTTAAACAAGGTTTTTCGTCATTACCAGACGAAAAAAGATGGCTGGTCACTAGTGAAGGTGCATTTAGATACTTAGCCCGGGATTTTGGTCTGTCAGAAGCTTATCTATGGCCGATTAATGCCGAACAGCAGGGCTCGCCGAGACAAGTAAAAAAACTGATTGATAAGATCAATACTCATGCTATGCCGGTAATTTTTAGTGAAAGTACCATTTCGGACCGTGCCGCCAAGCAGGTTGCGAAAGAAACCGGTATTACCTATGGCGGAGTATTATTTGTTGATTCGTTATCAGACAGCAATGGCCCTGTGCCGACTTATCTCGATATGCTGAAAGTGACGACGGATACCATCATGCGAGGGTTAGAACAGTGATTAATTCTCAAGTGAGTATTGAGGCAAAAGAGGTGAGTGTTGTGTATAACAATAGCTTCACCGCCATAGAGAACGTTGACTTTTCACTCTCGGCAGGAAGCATATGCGCGTTGGTGGGTATAAACGGTGGTGGCAAATCTACGCTTTTCAAAAGTATTATGGGGCAAGTGAAACTGAGTACTGGGGGAATACTTTTGTCCGGAATGCCGGTTCATCAGGCGTTGAAATCTAACCTAGTTGCTTATGTACCGCAAAGTGAAGATATCGATTGGGACTTTCCTATTTTGGTTAAAGACGTCGTTATGCAGGGACGTTATGGCTATATGGGCATATTAAAACGTCCAAGCCAGCAAGATAAAAACATGGTACAGCAGGCGATGGAAAAAATGGCGATTGCTCATCTGTCAGAGAGGCAGATAGGTGAACTCTCTGGTGGACAGAAAAAACGCGTCTTTCTCGCCAGAGCCCTGAGCCAGCAGAGTAAAATAATTTTATTGGATGAGCCTTTTACCGGGGTCGACTTTACTACGGAAGCGAGCATTATGGACTTGCTCCAATCCCTAAGAGATCAAGGCCATTTGATCTTAGTATCCACTCATAACTTAGGTCGGGTTCCAGACTACTGCGATGAGGTCATACTAATCAATAAAACGGTTATCGCCAGCGGCAGTATAGCGTCGACCTATACGCAAAAAAATTTGGAATCTACCTTTGGAGGAGAGTTAACTCAGGTAGGGATTTCAGGAAAAACGCTGCATAAAGATGATGATGATCGAACGGTTGTTATATTGTCGGATCATGATAAACCTGCGGTATTTTATGGTAAAGAAAAGCAACACGCTCAGTTAATTAAAGAACCTCAAGATCAACAGGGGTAAAGAGAATGGATTATCTGATTGAACCCTTTCATTATGAGTATATGCGCAATGCGATGTTTGTGAGTGCGCTTGTTGGAACGGTCTGTGCCTTGCTATCAAGTTATCTGGTGCTTAAAGGTTGGTCATTAATTGGTGATGCACTTTCTCATTCTGTTGTTCCCGGTGTCGCGGTGGCGTATAGCATAGGCTTACCACTTTCGGTGGGGGCTTTTTTTGCAGGTTTTCTGGCTGCGGGCAGCATGGCTATTATCAATAAGCTCTCTCATTTAAAAGAGGATGCCATTATAGGCTTGGTGTTTACCAGCTTTTTCGCGTTAGGCCTATTGATCATCTCTTTAAACCCCACATCAATCAATATTCAGTCGGTTATCTTTGGTAATGTTTTGATGATCAGCTCGAATGAGCTGTATCAAATTGTGGCTATATCCGTGGTGACCTTGTTAACGTTGAGTTTTATCTGGAAGCCATTGCTGCTGGTGTTTTTTGATGAGAATCAGGCATCGGCAACGGGGCTGAACGTGAATGGCTATAAAGGAACTTTCTTTATTTTATTGAGTGCCAGTACTGTCGCTTCGTTGCAGGCAGTGGGAGCATTGCTGGTGATTGCTATGGTCATTATTCCTGGAGCAACGGCCTATCTGTTAACGGATCGGTTTGGCTATATGCTTTGGTACTCGGCGGTAATAGGATTTACTAGCAGCTTACTCGGTGTTTATTTAAGTTATTTTCTTGATAGTTCAACGGGTGGACTTATTGTGCTGAACCAAGTGATCTGCTTTAGCTTGGTATTTTTATTTGCCCCTAAATATGGCCTGATCAAAGCCAAGCAGTATCGCATAGCTCCTATTTTACAGCGACAGAAAGGGAGTTATAGCTAATGAGTTATATTATCGAACCTCTTCAATACGCTTTTATGCAACATGCACTGTTGACGGGACTTGCCGTCAGTTTAGTCTGTGCGCTTTTATCGTGTTATCTGGTTTTAAAAGGCTGGTCTCTAATGGGAGATGCCATTTCACATGCAGTACTGCCTGGTGTGGTATTGGCGCACGTATTTGCTGTTCCTCTGTTTATTGGTGCGTTTATCTCAGGTTTTGGTAGTGCCTTGTTGACTGGATATATAAAAAATCACAGCCGAATCAAAGAGGATACTGTTCTTGGTATTGTGTTTGCGGGTATGTTTGCCATCGGTTTGATCTTGTTTACGCACGTAGAGACGGATCAGCATTTAATGCACATTTTATTTGGCAACATTCTTGGTATTTCAGTGGAATTAATGTGGCAGACGACGGCTATATGCCTGCTTGTAGCGGCTGTGACGCTTTTTTTCTATAAAGATCTTCTGCTTTACTGTTTTGATAAAAGCCATGCACGAGTAGTGGGGTTAAATACTAACTTTTTACACTACTTATTGCTGATTCTTATTGCTTTAACCACAGTTGCAGCAATACAGGTGGTCGGTGTGGTTCTGGTTGTCGCGATGCTTGTGGGGCCTGGTGTTATTGCCTTGATGCTAAGTAATAAGTTTGAAGTTATGTTGCTGATAGCGTTAGCAGTATCATTGTTGTCTACCGTTTGTGGTGTGATCATCAGTTATCATATTGATGGTGCAACCAGTGCATGTATTGTGCTGTTTCAGTCGGGGCTATTTGTATTTGCGTTGATATATAATCATCTGAGTAAGCCTAACCTTAGAGCAGGACTGCTACAGAAAGCGAGCTGAGAGAAATCATCAGAGCTTTTTGTTATACTCAAGCAACCTGAACAGTAGACGTTTAATGCCAAATTTATAGATGATTTCGATTCAACTGAACAGTTTTGTAAGACGTGTCGACGACAAAGAACGAATACTAGCGTTGGCATTAAAGGAAGAGTGTCGCTTAAAACGAATTAGGCGCTCCAGACATTGGCAACTGTCAGGGACGGAGCTGCAACTGAATCACTTTAAAGCGGGATTAATTGATATCGCCGACTACTGGATTAAACAGGCAGTAGAAAAGGCGTTGCCCAAGAAACAGTTATCTCTGCAAGAGTGTTTACTTAACCAGCCAAATATAACGGTCAATCAGCTAGTGGCTGAAACAGAATGTACCGTAGCCGAAGCCCGACAAGCTATTGACCAATTTGAACAGTTAGATTAGAAGCGATGGGTATTAGCGCGCTGATTGTCTGAAATTGTCCGCACCGATTAAAAATAAGAGGATCATATGAAACCTGCAGCAATAAAAGATCTCATCACATTTGATGATTTTGCTAAGTTAGATATTAGAGTTGGAACCATTGTAAGTGTTACCGAAGTAGAGAAATCGGATAAGTTAATGAAGCTAATGGTCGATTTTGGTGATCATCAACGTTCGATTCTAGCGGGGATCAAACAAGAGAGAGAGAACCCTCAAGAGATAGAAGGTAAACAGGCTCTTTTTGTGGTAAATCTGCCAGAAAGAAAAATGGCAGGGGAGTTGTCTCAAGGAATGCTGTTTGACATTGGTTATGAAGATAAAGTGACGCCAGTTCTGGCTATGCCTGAAGCTGCTGTTCCTAATGGATCAAGAGCGGGCTAATGAGTCATTGCATTTTTATATAATGGAATCGATGTTACGGTCTCTGCCGTATTAGATGACATAAATGTGACAGTCACTTTTCATCCTTTCTCCAAACTTAAACAAAATAAGCCATTTTAAATCAATGGCTTATTTTGTTTTTGTCCGTTTTTAAGAAATAATTCCACTGTCATAGAGTATTCAATATTATGAAACACAACTGTCATAAATAAATTCTAAAGTTATCCCGTCTGGTAAACAAAGTCGGCAATGAAGCCATAAAGGATAATGAAATGAAAAAGACAGTAATCGGTACTATCGCACTGCTAGGAGCATTAGCGGTAAACCCTGTTTCAGCAAAAGAAACAATCTCAGCGGTAGGTTCTTCAAGTGTTACACCATTGATGGAAGTTTTTGCTGAAACTTACATGAAGCAAAACAGCAGTGTATTCATTGAAGTACAAGGCCCTGGTTCATCTGCTGGTGTTAAAGCTGCAAAAAATGGCTCTGCTGATTTAGGTATGTCATCTCGTAACCTAAAGTCTTCAGAGGAAGAACCAAGTCTCAAGAAAGAAGTGATTGCTCGTGATGGCATCGCTGTTGTTGTTAACCCGAAAAATAGCTTAAAAGCGCTTACTGCAGAGCAAGTAACTGCTATCTACAAAGGTGAAATCACGAACTGGAAAGACGTTGGTGGTGAAGATAAGCCAATCGTTGCGATTACTCGTGATACGGCTTCAGGTACACGTGGTGCATTTGAAGACATCATGAAGCTGAAAAAGAAAATTTCAGGTAAGAAAGTCTCTGCTATATCACCAAGAGCACAAGTTGCAAGTGGTAATGGTGCACTTAAAACCAATGTTGCATCAAACCCTTACGCTATTGGCTACATCTCTCTAGGTACTGTTGACTCATCTGTTACCGCTTTGTCCATTGATGGTACACCTGCAACGGTAGATAACGTGAAAAACGGTAGCTACAAAGTCGCTCGTCCTTTCCTTGTTCTTTTCAAAGAAGGTAAGCCTTCTGCGGAAACACAAAAATTCCTTGACTGGATGTTAAGCAAAGAAGCGCAAAAACTGGTTTCTAATAAAGGCTACATCTCAGTTGATTAAATTCAATCATCAATAAAATATTGCTCAGTTCGCCTATTTAGAACTGAGCTTTTTCAATACCACGATATTAAATTGTGAGATTGCTATGACCATCGCAACGAATAGTGAAAGTTCAGCTAACATGGAAAAGCCCAACGGCTTACGCACCCATAAGGGCGTAGACTGGCGAGAGCGTATTTTTCATGGATTATTTTTGTGCAGTGCTGTTATAGGGATATTGTCCCTATCAATCATTGCTTACTATATAGTGAAAGAGAGTATTCCTGCTTTTCAAGAAGCGGGAGTTTCTAACATCGTATTAGGTCGAGACTGGTTGCCTCCAGCACTTTACGGTGTATATACCATGATTGTGGCTTCTATTGTCTCCACATTTGGTGCTGTGCTGGTGGGGGTTCCCATTGGTGTATTAACGGCTATTTTTATTGCAGAAATCGCCCCGAAACGACTTGCAGATATCATTCGCCCTGCGGTTGAACTATTGGCGGGAATCCCTTCCGTTGTCTATGGTTTCTTCGGTTTAGTCATTATTGTTCCTCTAATTCAAAATATCTTTTCAGTGCCGGCAGGGAATACCATTCTGGCGGGAATTATTGTTTTAGGTGTGATGATTTTACCAACGGTCATTACCGTTTCAGAAACCTCGATACGTGCTGTTCCTCGTTCTTATAAAGAAGGCTCATTAGCACTCGGTGCCTCACAAATCTTCACCATATTTAAGTTGCTCGTTCCCGCTGCTCGCTCAGGTATTATGACTGGCGTGATTTTAGGCATTGGTCGTGCGCTAGGTGAAACGATGGCTATTATTATGGTCATGGGGAACGCTCCAGCTATGCCTGAAGGCATTTTGGATTCAGCTCGTACCTTAACCGCGAACATTGCTATTGAGATGTCATATGCCAGTGGAGTCCATGCAAATGCGCTTTACGCCACAGGGGTGGTCTTGCTGGTATTTATCATGATGTTAAATGCCGCGTTGTTATATTTAAACCGACAGAAGGCGAGATAATATGGACACAGTAAAGTTGAAACAAGCTCGCCAGTTTAAAGACTCGATATTAAAGGGACTTATCTGGTTGGCTGCTGGATTAACCGTGGGTTTCCTATTCTGGATAATTTGGTACATTTTATCGAACGGGCTGAAGTTCGTTGACTGGAATTTTATTACTGACAATTACACGGCTACAGGCAAAGAGAAGGGCATTTTCCCTATGATAGTGGCAACCATTTACATGGTCATCGCCTCTATCGCGGTTGCCGCGCCACTTGGAATTATGACGGCCATCTACCTCACTGAATATGCCAAAGTCGGCAGTCGCTTTGTTAAGGTGATTCGTTTTTGTACTGAGTCGCTGGCGGGCATACCCTCGATTATTTTTGGTTTGTTTGGTATGACTTTTTTTGTCGCCATTCTTGGCTTAGGTTTCTCAATATTATCGGGTGCATTGACATTAAGTATTTTGATCTTACCTGTCATCATAAGAACGACAGAAGAAGCGTTGATGGCTGTCCCACCCAGCTATCGTGAAGGGTCGTATGCGCTTGGGTCATCAAAAATATACACTATCTGGCGTTTAATCTTGCCAAGTGCAATGCCGGGAATTATTACCTCGATCATCTTAAGTATTGGTCGTGTTATTGGAGAGTCTGCGCCGGTCTTCCTAACTGCTGGTATGGTGGCTCGAGTGCCAGAATCATTGCTTGATTCAGGTCGAACTTTGACGGTTCATTTGTATAAATTGACCACAGAGTTGTTCACCATTGATGAGTGGAACCAAGCATATGGAACCGCCACCGTGCTTATTGTCGTGGTGTTATTGATCAATATGACCACAAAATTAATTGCTAGACGATTTAATACCGCAACGTATTAATGCTGATGTTGCACGATAACAAGAATGCAGAGATGAAGAATATGAACAAATTTAATATTGAAAACTTAGATCTTTTTTACGGTGACAATCAAGCATTAAAGTCGATTAACTTACCAATACCAACACGTCAGGTCACGGCGTTAATTGGCCCGTCGGGTTGTGGAAAATCGACATTGCTACGCTGTTTAAATCGTATGAATGATCTCATTGAAGGTGTAAAGATTAACGGCACCTTAGAGATGGATGGAACGGATGTCTATGGCAATATCGATGTTGCCGATCTGCGCATCAAAGTTGGTATGGTTTTTCAAAAACCGAATCCGTTTCCTATGAGTATTTACGAAAATGTGGCTTACGGTTTAAGAGCACAAGGCATAAAGGACAAAAAGCATATTGATTCAGTGGTAGAGAAATCACTCCGTGGAGCCGCGTTGTGGGACGAAGTCAAAGATCGTTTAAAATCACATGCTTTCGGACTATCTGGTGGACAACAGCAGCGACTGTGTATTGCTAGAACTATCGCAATGGAGCCAGACGTGATCTTAATGGATGAGCCTACATCGGCACTGGATCCTATCGCAACACACAAAATTGAAGAGTTAATGGAAGAGTTAAAGAAAGACTACACCATTGTGATAGTCACCCACTCAATGCAGCAAGCACGCCGTATATCTGATCGTACAGCATTCTTTCTCATGGGAGAGTTGGTCGAGCATAATGATACCCATCATATATTTACCAATCCTCAAGATGACAGAACGCAAGGCTATGTGAATGGTGACTTTGGTTAACTTTGTCACCTTAACGAGTTTACTGGCATCTAACTATAATAACTAGCGATGGTACTTTGCCCCTCTTCTTCGAGGGGCTTTTTTTGTTTAGTGAGACAGAAAAAGGTCACTTGAGTATATATTGTTTGAATCACACATAACTCTTGCGATTATGTTCGATCTCGTTAAAATAAACCGTACGGTATAAAACGGCGTTTTATTTAACTCAAATGGATGCCTTGTTAATGTTATTTGGTGTACTTTCATTTTTGGGATTGAATCATGAGAAATAAAGCCTGTCCTTTTTGCGGCTCTGAAAAATTGTCCTATGAATTACTAAAGCCGGTATGGGGAAATGAAGGAGAAGAGTTGCACATTGTTTGTGATGAATGTGCCAGTTCTGCGCCTGCTTATATTTGGAATTTGAGAAACGGTTCTCAAGCGGGATCAAAAAAGCAGCCTGTTCAGCTGCAATTTAGTGATTGAGGGATAGGTTTTAATCTACAGAAGCTTAGGGGTAAACCTTAACAGACTAAAAATAACGTCATAACTTCTACTGAGTAATAATGATCTTAACGCCTTTCTCTTTTAGAGCATTGAGCACATCTGGATCTGCGCTTGAGTCAGTAATTAATGTGTCCAACTGTTCAGTTGGTACCAATAACTTTCCTCCATGTTTACCTATTTTAGAGCCTTCTGCCACAGCCACCAGCCTATCGCCATACTGCAGTAGTTTTCGCTCTGCCATATACACTAAGAGATCCGATGTATGAACTCCGGCGTTGGATATACCTGTTCCTGTAAAAAAGACAAATCGACTTTTTAGATCATCAGCGGCTTCTTTATCTGGTGAAATGGTAATTTGTCGCTCACCGATGTATTGCCCTCCCAAAATAATAATATTTTGGTGCCCTTGCTGAATAAGCTGATAAGCCAAAGGCATGAAGTTAGTGATTACCTGAATATCCCTATTGGCAAGAAACTCACTCATGAGAAACGTGGTGTTACTGCCACTGACCACAATACTATCTTGCTCATCGCATAATCCTGCTGCTGCTTGAGCAATTCTTTTTTTAGCTGAGTAATTTTCAATATCAGTAATAAGCGGAATAAATGTCGTTGGAGTATGAGATTCAAACGTGTTCTTATCATCACTAGAACGCGCACCATTACGTAACTTTATTAACCGGCCTTCACCCGCAAGTTTAGTTATGTCTCTACGAGCAGTAGATAAAGAAATATTGAGCATATCTACATATTCAGAAGTAGATATAAATTGATTACTGCTTAAATAATCCAGTAGCGTTTCTTGGCGCTGTACTTCGTTCATCTATTAAACCTGACACCTATGAAAATTCTTGACCTATTTTGACCTCTTTTGACTTTTTTGGCAAATATATTTGTTTTTTGACTTGTTATGAATCTTTTTGGCGATAAAAGTGTGATTAATGACACATTAAGTGTCATTCGTGAAGTGATTTGACTTTACATGACGCCTTGTGACCATTTAATATCAATAACAGGTCACTAAGAGGGCGGAATGAGATGGACTACCAAGCATTTGTATTTGACTTAGATGGAACACTGCTAAGCGATGACGATCAAATTAATGAAGTGAATACGATTGCTATTCGTTCTGCGATTGATGATGGCTACAAAATTGCTCTAGCCAGTGGCAGGCCTCACACTCTAATGCAGCCTTATGCAACATCATTAGGTATTACAGAGCCGCTTATATGTTGTAACGGTGCTTATGTCTATGACCCTATCAAAGAGCAAGTGATTGATTCTCACCCTATTGAGATTGATCTGTTGTGTCTTTTGTTGCAAGACCTTGATGCAAAGAAGGTAGGATTCACCATCTACTCTAGTCGCGGCGTTTTTTCCTACGCTGAATCAAACCACCTTAACTACTTGAGAGAGAAAGCCTCTGCAGTACAGGCTGATATTTCAATTGAAGTGATTGCAGATTTAACGGAATTGCTCACGCAAGTCGGTGATGTTTATAAAGTACTGGCATTTAGTGATGACAAAGCACAACTCTGCTCATTAAGAGATGGCTTACAGCAGCATCTTCAGGCAGATCTTTCTACACCAAATAAACTCGATATTACTTCAGTACAGGCATCTAAAGGTAGAGCTGTTGGGATTTGGCTACAGCAAATCGCCATACCGGCTACCCAAGTTGTTGCTTTTGGTGACGGTGACAACGACATATCTATGTTTGATGCTGTTGGAGAGCCAGTGGCGATGAAAAACGCCAGCCCGTCTCTTAAACGAAAAGCAAATCTTATTGTTACAGATAACAACGGTTGTGGCATTGGTCAGTATCTACGCTATATCACGCTAGAGAACACCAGAACGTATCAACCATCCTATTAATTATTAAGGAAATACCATGAAAAAAGTAAAAATTGCAGCGGGTCTAGCGCATGTTGATTATGGCCACATCGCTGATGTTGTGAAAGAAGTGTCAGATGCTGGTGCGGATTATATCCACTGTGATGCGGCAGATATGCATGACTTGAAAAACCTGCAATTGATGGGTGGTCACCAAATCGTTGAAGGCATTCGTCCATATACTAAGAAGCCGATTGAAGTACACGCATACTTTAAAGATTGTGATCGCCTGTTCGTTGAGAAAATTGCAGCTGCGGGTGCGGATATGCTGATTCTTCCAGCTGAACACTTTATTGGTGCTCCTCTTGCTTACATGATGAAGTATTGCCGTGACTACAACATGAAATTTGGTCTAACCGTTGGTTGCTTTACGCCAGTTTCATTCATCAAAGAAGCGATCTACTACTTGGACAGACTGCATTTAGTTATCCACGGTGTAAATAATGATGAGTGGTTATGGCGTGAATCAGCGATCACTATGATTCGTGAAGCAAGAGAGTTGATCAATGAGCGCAACCCTGATTGTGAGTTGTGTGTTGACGGCGGCATTCGTAACTACAACCTTGAGCCACTGCTAAAAGAAGATATCGATGTAATGGTTGCATCAACCAATATCTTTGGCCATGAAGATGGCATTACTGCGGGAGTTCGTGATTTCCGTGCAGCACTGGACGAAGCAGAAGAGAAAGTAGCCGCTGAGCAAGGTGCTTAATTCTCTTATTAGGGTCTGTTGATCTTTCGCGACTATTTTTGCAACAAACGCTGCCCGAAAGGTTCATCTGAAAACGCCTTGAGCTGTGTTATGAGTCGTTTACATAGAATAACTATGCTGCTCTCCTCATGCCTTGCTCAAACCGCTTTCAGATTGAACAAAATTTGTTCTCGAAAGATCAACAGACCCTAGTTACTGACCTATAGGGTCATTGATTTGTACACAATCATCAACGCTAATTCTAACTGTTGTAACAACCAGCTGGATTAGCGTTAAAAAAACAGGAAAGAACATGACAGGATTTAATCATCATCAACCCACCATTTTGCATTTTGGTGCAGGAGAAATTAATAACATTGGCCAAGTTGTTGCTCTGTGGGGAAGCCGATGCCTTGTTGTCTCTGAACCTGTATTTGCGGCTGTAAAACCAGCTTATGATGGCATCTTTCACAACTTAACTCAGCAAGGGATAGAGATAACGCATTTTGATGGTGTTGTTCCTAACCCTCCTACAGAAGTCGTTGAAGCTGGGTGCAAGATGGCGAGAGAGGCACAGTGTGATGTGGTATTAGCTATCGGGGGAGGATCCTCGATAGATACTGCAAAAATCATTTCAGCCGCGACTAATCTCGACCAGATCGAGTGGTCATTTTGGTTTGAAAATTTTGATAAGCCATTTGGTGAGATTAAAACGTTACCAGCAGATGTTCTGCCTTTAATCGCCGTACCGACAACATCGGGAACAGGGTCGCAAGTCACTCATGCGGCAGTGATTACTGACACTGAACAGCACGCAAAGCTGACGTTATTTCACCCATCATTCTTTCCAAAACAAGCCGTTATCGATCCTGAATTAATGCTAACACTGCCAGCCAGAATGACGGCTATGACCGGATTCGATGCATTTTCTCATGCCTTTGAGTCATTCGTGGGCAATAGACCGTCTCCATTTGTCGATAGCATGGCTCTGCAAGCGATGAAGCTTATCGTCGAGACACTGCCTGCTGTTGTTGAAAATGGTGCAGACATAGAAGGTCGCAACAAACTGGCAATGGCAGACACTTATGCTGGTATCTCACTAGCAAATGGTGGTGCCGGAGCACCGCATCCAATGGGTGAAATACTAGGCAGCGTTAAAACACAATTGCCTCACGGGCTTACTCTAGCGGTGGTCTACCCTGCGTATCTATCTGAGCAATGGCGTAAACAACCAGAGCGTTTCGCCAAAGTAGCGGAACTATTTGGTGCCACTGGCAGCGTCGAAGAGAAAGCAGAATCACTCTCCGGTTATGTTTCGCAATTCCTGCAATCAATTGGTTTAGAGACCAGCTTGAGTCAGGTTGGTGTGACAGAACAAGAACTTGATGCGCTTTTGCCTATTTTTGCTTTTGATCTTCCGACAACAAGTGGGATAGAGATGCAAGCAATGTTAAAAGCCAGTTTTGCCTAGTCAGATTCAATCATAGGATCAAGCCATGAAAAGCAGAGTGAACGTCGATTATCCAGAGATCAATGAGTCAGGTAGAGAGGGGCTTTTGAACACGGATATTCAAGGATTGATCTTTGATTTTGATGGCCTTGTAGTCGATACCGAAACTTGTATGTTTAGAGCCTGGGAAGCTCTGTTGTCACCATACAATATTGAGGTGTCGCCGCTTATGGTAGCTGGCCTGGTTGGAAATTCAGTGCCAGCTACCGATCTTTATGCATCGTATCGTCAAGCAACGGCGAGTGACATATCGGATCAAGACATTACCGCATTGCTTTTAGATAAAGCCTATCAACTTATTGCGCAATCAGAGGCGAGAGAAGGGGGTCGAGATTACCTTACTTTTGCCAAACAGCAAGGCTGGAAGATTGCATTAGCGACCAGCTCCGAAGAAGAGCACTACCTACCAATACTGGATCGCTTAGGGTTGTGTGGTTTTTTTGATTGCTTTGTAGGTGCGGATCAAATTGAGCTGCAAAGAAGAAAACCGCAACCTGATGTCTATATTGAAGCACTTAATCAGTTAGGAATCGATGCCGATCGCGCTCTAGCATTCGAAGATTCACCCACGGGAATTACGGCAGCGAAGTCCGCGAAAATTACCACAGTAGCAGTCAGCAACTTCTTAACTCGCCATTTAGATCTTTCTGCGGCGGATAAAGTATTAGGCTCAATGGCTGAGCTAACGTTGACGGAACTAGTAACAGAATTTAACGAGAGAAAAAAATGAACAAACTGCAACAGCTTAAAGCATATACAACCGTCGTCGCTGATACCGGTGACATTGATGCTATTTCAGCTTTTACACCAGAAGATGCAACAACTAACCCTTCTTTGGTACTAAAAGCGGCAGAGATGCCTCAGTATGATCATCTTATTGAACAAGCAGTAGGATGGGCTAAAGAACAGAGTGACAAGCCAGAACAACAAGTTATCGATGCAGCAGACAAGTTGGCAGTAAACATTGGGTTAGAAATTTTAAAGCTGGTACCGGGTCGAATTTCAACAGAAGTGGACGCACGTTTATCATTTGATAAAGAGCAAAGCCTTACCAAAGCACGTAAATTGATTGCTATGTACAACAAAGCTGGCATCAGCAATGACCGTATTCTGATTAAACTTGCGGCAACGTGGGAAGGGATTTGTGCAGCAAAAGAGTTAGAGAAAGAAGGCATTAACTGTAACTTAACTTTACTGTTTAATTTCGCTCAAGCAAAAGCGTGTGCAGAAGCCGGCGTGTTTCTAATTTCGCCATTTGTTGGACGAATTCTTGACTGGTACTGTGCAAATACAGAAAACAAATCTTACCCCGCGGATCAAGATCCTGGCGTGGTATCGGTAAGCGAAATCTACAATTATTACAAAGATCATGGTTACCAAACCGTGGTGATGGGTGCAAGCTTCCGTAACATTGATGAAGTACTAGCGTTAGCTGGTTGTGACCGTTTGACCATAGGTCCGGCACTACTAGACCAACTTGCTGAGTCCGAAGGTCAAGTGGATCTTAAGTTGGACGGCAAACGCGAGAACATTCTCGCAGCACCTGCAGCAATGACTGAGCCAGAATTCCGCTGGCAGATGAATCAAGACCCTATGGCAACAGAAAAACTGTCAGAAGGCATTCGTAACTTCGCTGTGGATCAGGGCAAGCTTGAAGCCATGATCGCTGATCGTCTGTAGGAGTTATCATGATGAATCGTTCTAAATTAGCCAATGCTATTCGCGTACTGAGCATGGATGCGGTTGAAAAAGCCGCTTCTGGTCACCCTGGCGCTCCTATGGGAATGGCAGATATCGCTGAAGTATTATGGCGTGATTTCTTAAAGCACAATCCAACTAATCCTGAATGGCCTAACAGAGATAGATTTATCTTATCTAATGGTCACGGCTCAATGCTGATTTACAGCTTATTGCATTTGTCCGGTTATGAGCTCTCCATTGATGATATTAAATCTTTCCGTCAGCTGCACAGCAAAACAGCGGGTCATCCTGAGTATGGTTATGCTCCGGGTATTGAAACAACAACAGGTCCACTAGGCCAAGGTATTACCAACGGTGTTGGTATGGCATTGGCTGAGAAGGTTCTGGCTGAGCAGTTTAACCGCGAAACCTACAACATTGTTGATCACCATACTTATGTCTTTATGGGTGATGGTTGCATGATGGAAGGTATTTCGCATGAAGCTTGCTCACTCGCAGGAACACTAGGTTTAGGTAAACTGATCGCCTTTTGGGATGACAACGGTATCTCTATCGACGGTGAAGTTGATGGTTGGTTCTCTGACGATACCCCTAAACGATTTGAAGCGTACGGTTGGCAAGTACTTGCCAACGTAGATGGCCATGACGCTAATGCGATATCTGAAGCTATTGCAACGGCTAAGCTAGATGAAAATCGACCTACCTTGATCTGTTGTAAAACTGTGATTGGTTATGGCTCTCCAAATAAATCAGGCAGCCATGACTGTCACGGAGCTCCGCTAGGGGCAGATGAAGTTAAGTTGGTTCGTCAGCAGCTAGAATGGCCGCATGCCGAATTTGAAATTCCTGCTGAGGTATACAGCGAGTGGGATGCTAAGGAACAAGGGGCGCAATCTGAAAGCGAATGGCAAGAGCTGTTTACCGCTTATCAACAAGCATTCCCTGAGTTAGCAAAAGAGTTTACCCGCCGAACCAATAAATCGTTACCGGAAGAGTGGTCAAGCATCAGTGAAAAAGTGATTGCTGATTTACAACAAAATCCACAAAACATTGCTAGCAGAAAAGCGTCGCAAAATGCTTTAGAAGCTTTTGCACCTATGCTTCCTGAGTTTTTTGGTGGCTCTGCAGATTTAACACCGTCCAACTTAACTAACTGGACCGGCTCAAAAGCGATTACTACTGCTGATGCATCAGGTAATTACCTTAGCTATGGTGTACGTGAGTTCGCGATGTCAGCAATGATGAATGGTATGGCGTTGCATGGTGGGTTTATCCCTTACGGCGGAACATTCCTGATGTTCATGGAGTACGCAAAAAATGCTTTGCGTATGGCGTCTTTGATGAAGCAAAGAGCCATCTTTGTTTACACTCATGACTCCATCGGACTCGGTGAAGATGGCCCAACGCATCAGCCTATTGAGCAAATCTCTTCACTACGACTAACGCCAAACATGAGCACATGGCGACCTTGTGACCAAGTAGAAACCGCGGTTGCTTGGAAATACGCTGTAGGGCGCGTAGATGGCCCGACATCGCTTATTTTCTCTCGTCAAAATCTGCCTCAGTTCGACCGAGATCAACAGACATTAAGTAACGTTGCCCGAGGGGGATATGTTCTATCTGACTGTGGTGGTGAACCTGAGCTTATTATTATCGCCACAGGTTCTGAAGTGAACTTAGCGATGCAAGCGAAACAAGTACTCGCTGAAAAAGGTATTGAGGTGAGAGTGGTTTCTATGCCTTGTACTGATGCCTTTGATAAGCAGAGCGCAGAATATAAAGAGTCGGTATTACCTTCCGGCGTACATTGTCGTTTGGCGATTGAAGCAGGCATTAAAGATTACTGGTACAAGTACGTTGGTTTGGATGGTGACATCGTGGCAATGACCACTTTTGGTGAGTCTGCTCCGGCGGATCAACTGTTCGAACTATACGGCTTTACCGTTGATAATGTTGTATCTAAAGCGCAGGCAGTATTGGACAAAAATAATGGCTAAATCACACTATTTTTCTAATGTAACCACGACGTGTTTACGCGAAAAGTCCGCCACAGTGGCATTAGACTATTTGCTTGATCACTTAACCCCATCGAGTGTCATTGGTGTGGGTACCGGAGCCACGGTGGAAGTGTTCTTAACCTTGTTAGTAGAGAGTCGAGCGGATTTTGCTTATTGCGTTTCAAGTTCGGAGCGTTCAAGCAAAGCGATACAAGCTTTGGCTCTTAATGAACAGCCTTTATCTGAGTGCAGTTCTGTTGACTTCTACATCGATGGTATTGATGAAGGAACAATGGAAGGTGCGACGATTAAAGGTGGTGGTGCTGCACTGGCTAGAGAGAAAATTCTAGCCACGCAATCTAATGTGTTTATTACCATCGCAGATCAAGGCCGTAAGGTTGAGAAACTGGGTACATTCCCTCTGCCAATTGAGGTTCTTCCTGCAGGTCGTGCATCAGCTGTTGAAGCCTTGCAACAACTTGGTGGTAACCCTGTACAGCGTGCGGATTGTGTGACGGATAATGGTAATATCATCTTAGACACATCAGGTTTACCATTTGGTAATAGCGCCGACTTGGAGTGGCAACTTAATACCATTCCGGGTGTTGTTGAAAACGGCATTTTTGCTCATCGAAAAGCCGATTTTATGGCTTTTTCTGATGACAACGGTGTGGAATGGGTTTCTGTGACTGAGTAATGACACAGATTAACGAGCATAATGAGTAGATGATGGTTATGGATGAATTCACGCAATTGAGTCAACACTATTTTGAAAAGAATAGAGACAATATTGTTAACGATATTTCCACTCTTGTCGCCGTTGCTTCGGTACGAGAAGAGTCTACTCGTTGTGACTTGGCCCCATTTGGAAAACCCATTCGTCAAGCATTCGACAAACTGATTGCGATGGCTTCAGCGATGGGTTTTCAGGTTGAAGACCATAATGGCTATGCTATTGATATTAGTTATGGAGAGGGTGAGCAAGAGATCGCCATACTTCACCATATTGATGTAGTTTCCGCTGAGGATCACTCCCTATGGAACACTCCTCCGTATCAAGTAGTAGAAAAACAGGGCTTCATTTATGGTCGAGGAACCACAGACAATAAAGGTCCTCTGATTGCTAGTTTATATCTGCTTAAGTTGTTTAAAGAGCAGCAGTTACCGCTAGACAAAAAAATCAGAATTATTGTTGGTGGTGCTGAAGAGACCACTTGGGAATGTATCGAGCATTACTTCAAGACACAGCCCCAACCTGATTATGCATTTTCTCCCGATGGCGACTTCCCAATCGTTAACGGAGAATCTGGCATCTTATATTCTTCATTCTCTGGGCAGTGTAGCAAGCCTAGTGAAGAAGCATTATGCAGAATCATAAGCATCATTAGCGAACGTGACAGAACATCCACCTGTCACAAGTTAGAGTTGATTCTTGCAGGCAGTATGGCCGAGGACGTGGCCAAACTATTTCCGAACGGTGTTATTGATATGCACACTTTAGATAATACGGTCTCGGTAAGTTTAAAAACGCCATGGGAGAAATCCCGAAACCCACAAAATACGTCAAATTGTATGGATAAAATGGTTAACGTATTGCGTGGGGTTGAGTATTTAGACCATAACGCCAAAAATTTAATCTCACTGTTAGATGATCTATTTGCAGCATCATCGAATGGGTCAAAGTTAGGTTTAAATCATATTGACGATGAGATGGGTTCGACAACCTGTTGTGTCTCAGCCATCAATATGGATCAACAAACATTTAGTGTGGATTTTGACTTTCGGTATCCTAAAGGCCTGACGATTGAGTCGATTCGATCCCAACTTCAATTATTGTCTAAACAGTATGAAGTGAATTGGACTGAACATCAGTACTTACCTCTATCTTACCTCTCTCCCGAAAGTTCACTTATCCGATCAATGGAAAAAGCCTACTTGGATGTTATGGGTGTTGAAGCACACTGTTTTAGTAAGCGAGCGGCCTCTTATGCTCGTTCGTTACAGAATGGTGTTGCATTTGGCCCTACTTTTTCCGGCGACAAAACAAACGTACATGAGCCAAACGAACGGCTTCGTATTGAGTCATTAAAAAAAGCATTTTCAATATACGTGAAAGTTCTCATATCACTTTAGGAGTAAATTATGAGAGATAAGGTTCAAGCACTTGCTGGCGGTATGATGGTATCAATCATCGTATTGGTTATCGCGGGGATATTTATTGGGGTTGGAGCAGGTATTATTAACCAGATGTCATCTTCTGACTCGGTTATATGGGCATTCTTTAAGCTAATGCTCGATTTAGGTCTAATGGTAATGAGAAACTTACCTCCTTTCTTTGCCATTGGCTTGGCATTTGCTCTCGCAAAATCGGAGAAGGGTTGGGCGGCATTTACCGGCTTCACCATGTTTATGTGTTTTAACGTAGCTATAGGCTCCATTGCGGCATTTAATGGCTGGACTCAAGAAACAACAAGTGTTCAATCTTTAGTTGCTGATTTTGGTATGGAAACGCCAGATGCACAGAATTTTAACTCTCTATGGGGTGAAAGCTTAGGTGTATTTAGTTACAACATGGGTATCTTTAGCGGTATCTTAATGGGCTGTATTACGGCGTGGCTACACAACCGTTTCTATAAATTTGAAATGCCAACCATGCTGAGCTTCTTCTCTGGCCCACGTGCTGTAGTGATCTTCGGTTACTTTGCCGTTATGCCAATTAGCTTGGTTGTTTACTACGCATGGCCTCCAATCGCTGGTGCGCTTCAGTCAGTAACAGGGTTAATTACCAGTTCTGGTCTATTTGGTTCATTCCTATTTGGTGTGTTTGACAAAGGGTTACTACCTGTTGGTCTGCACCACCTTATTGCCTTCCCTATCGAGTACACTCGTGTTGGTGGTGTAATGGAAATTGATGGTGTGGTATACGAAGGTGTTCGTAACATCATGAACGGCCAAATGAGCTCGCCTGACGCATTGGGTTACATCACTCATAACTTTACCAGCGGACGTATTCTTATTCAGTCTGGTGGCCTAGTTGGTGCGGCCTACGCGATGTATGTTACTTCTCGACCTGAGAACCGTAAGAAAGTCGCTGCGATTATGATCCCAGCAGTATTTACTGCCGCGGTAATTGGTATTACTGAACCGTTAGAGTATACCTTCTTGTTTGTTCAGCCTTTCTTGTACTTTGCTGTGCACGTGCCTCTAAATGGTTTGGCGTATGTTCTAACTGAAATGACCAATGTTTCCATTCATGGTAACCAGTGGTTGTTTATGGTGCCTAACTTGCTGCAACCGCAAAAAGTCCATGCTTGGTCACTGCTGTGGTTAGTACCTCTTTACTTTGTTGTGTACTTTTTCACCTTCAAGTACTTTATCTTGAAGTTCAAGTCAAAAACGCCAGGTCGTGAAGATGAAGGTGAAGATGTAACCTTGTACTCAAAGAGTGACTTTAAAGCGAAAGATCAAAATGATAAATCCAAGCTAGCGGCAGACATAATTGAAGCTCTTGGTGGTGAAGCAAATATCGAAAATGTCGCCAACTGCGCCACTCGATTGAGAGTCTCCTTGATTGATGATTCTTTAACAGCGTCTGATGATGTTTGGAAGAAGCAACTCGGAGCAATGGGTGTCGTGCGGATGGAAAAAGGCATTCAAGTTATATTTGGACCAAAAGTAATTACTCTGGCCAGTGAACTAAAAGAGCAACTCAACTTTAGTTAATGGGCATTAAATTTAGATAGTGATGAGTTACTTCTAAATATGATAAAAAAGACCAACATGATGTTGGTCTTTTTTGTGTTCAATTTGTATTAGTTATTGTGCCGCTTAGCAATTAAGGTGAACTTGTAATCTGTCGACTTAAAGAAATTGCGGCTATATTCAAAGACAGTACCGTCAGCAAGATAACCACGGGTCCGTTTCTCTATTATGGGTTGTGACGCATCGATACCCAATAAGGAGGCGATACTGCTATCGGGTAAAATAGGCACGATTTCTTGCTCACTTCTGTCAATGACTAACCCTTTTTGTTTCTCAATATAGTCATACTTTGAGTTTCGCATTACTTCATAGCTAAGATCAGGAAACAGGTTTAGTGGCATCCATGTCTCTTCAACCGTGATAGGGTTGTCGGCGATAAAACGCACTCGCCTAATGTAAAATATACGCTCACTTTCATCGATATTTAGGTGTTCTGCGATGGTTAAGCTAGGTAGAGTGATCTCAAAGGCGAGCACGTCACTATGGGTGGCAACATTAAGGTGCGCCCATTTTTCATTGAAACTCGATTGTTGATAGATATCGTAATTGATTTTGCTCGACTTTACATAGGTCCCACTTCCTTGGACACTCTCTAGTTCATCATTTTCTATCAGCAGTTTTAGTGCTTGCCTTACGGTAACTCGACTAACGGAAAATACTTCCCTTAATTGAGCTTCGGTAGGCAGTGCTTCACCTACTTTGTACTCACCTTCAGTGATTTTTTCTCTAATGGCATCGGCAATCTGGCGATACATCGGAAGTCTTGCCATGGTTACCTCTTTCATTGTGGCAGGTTACTTGAGCGGTCTAATTGGTAATCAGTAGACATAATACAAATTAATGGTAATAACACAACTTAAATTAAATCATTTAGTTAAAAAGTCTCAATGCATAGTCGTGAGCGCCATTTATCTAGCATGTGATCGGATGTTTACTGTTTTCATAGTTGTCTACTATTTGTTACTACAAAACGTTATGATCAAGAAAATTAGAGGTTGAGTTTCGGTAATTTTGTTTTGATTTCCTCTGAACAGATTAAAACTGTTAAGCATGGTAGCAGGCTTTTTCTATCTTTTTAGAAAGGAAATAAAGGCTTTTTCTGTTGGTGTGCTTATATAATTTTATATATTACAATTGGTTATGCGTGGTCATGATGTTTTTCTGAGTTGTTTTAATATTGTTTTCTTTTTCTGGTGTTGTTGTATTCATATTAATTAATACAAATTTAATACAAAAGATCCGTTTTGTGTGAGTGTTGTCACGGATGATTAGAAAAAATGGTGCGATTATATATTCAATGAGTAAGAAAACACCGACTCATATTATTCCGAAATAAATGTGTGGCCTTGGAAAGAAGAGTTGAAAGGATGATCAATGACTGCACATTTACTTCTAGACTGTAGAGAGATGAGATAAAGGATAACAAGATGAAAATCTTAGCCATTACTGCATGTACCGCTGGGGTCGCTCATACTTATATGGCGGCCAAAACCTTAGAGAAAAAGGCAAAAGCACGCGGTTATGAAATCAAAGTAGAAAAGCAAGGTGCAAACGGTATTGATGATCGTATTACTGCACAAGATATTGCTGAAGCCTCGGGCATTATTTTCGCAACGGATGTTGGAGTGGCGGAAGTGGAGCGTTTTGAAGGTCTAATTTCTGTTCAAGGTAAAGTGAAAGACGGGATTAAAAAAGCTGACCAGATGATTGATGCGTTAGAGCAAAAAATTCAAGCGGATGGCGGGGAGAAGAAAGCTCCGGCAGCGTCGGCGACTAACGAATTTACTCAACAAGAAGAAGACAATGACAACATGGTTGTTAAGTTCTTGAAAAGTTGGTACAAAGGCGCACTTTCAGGCGTATCTCACATCATCCCTCTTGTCATAATCGGTGGTCTTTGTGTAGGTCTATTAAACCTATTCTTTGGCTACGATTATACTCACCTTTATGATGAAGCGATTCTCACTGAATACACTGGCAAAACTTATGCTGACCTAGGCATTCTTAATGCGGCAGAAGGGTTAGCAAATAGCGAAATTGGTGCCATTAAGAAAGAAGTTTATGCTGCGATTGCAGAGCCTGCAGCAAAGGCTGAGTTTGAAGCTTCTTTTCAAGGCATTGTTCACTTCCTGTACTACAGTACGTTAAAAGCATTTAACCCCTTATTAATCTGTGTACTGGCAGCATTTACCGCTTACGGTATGGTTGGTAAACCCGGTCTTGCCCCTGGTTTTGTAGGTGGTTTCGTCGCTGTTGGTGGTAGTTTCGGTAAAATCTCCATTATGACGGGGGGATTTCTTGGGGGGTTAGTCGCGGGTGCAGCAGCAGCGTTATTCGTTATGCTTGTTCGTCAGATAAAAGTTCCCGCAGTGCTGGAGTCGGTTAAGATGATTATCATCACACCACTGCTAGCGGGTGTGTTAACTCTCATCTTCATGTATGCAGGTCCTGGTAAGTTTTTCGCAACGCTAAACTCTGGTTTAGTGGAGTGGTTGACATCAATGGGCACCAACAACCTTCTGATTCTGGGCTTCATCCTTGGTGCAATGGCTTGTTTCGATATGGGTGGGCCAGTTAACAAAGCGGCTTACATGTTCTGTATCGGTGTTGGTACAAGTGGCAGCTTTGCTGGTGATGCATCTATTTTCTACGCAGCATTTACTGCCGCGAAATGTATCCCAGGTATGTCATTAGGTATTATGTCATTTGTCTTTAAACGCTTTTTCGACGAGGAAGACCGTCTTGCCGGCCCATCTACAGCAATCTTAGGTTTCTGTGGAATTACGGAAGGTGCAATCCCTTACGCAGTTAAAGATCCAATGCGTATCATCCCGGCTCATATGATTGGTGGTGGTGTTGCATCTGGCCTTATCCTGTCATCAAAAATTACCATAGGTACAGTAGCGGGTGGTGCGGTATTTATGTTGCCAGTCATCAGTGAACCTTTGACATGGTTGGCTTACTTCGCAATAGGTATTGCTGTCTCAATGATTATCACTATTGGCCTGAAGATGATGAGCAAAGAGGGTAAAAAAGTTCAAAAACAAGTTCAAAGCCAAGCTTAAACAAAGATGTTCTTCGGTATTCATTTTTCAGTGAATACCGAATTCTTAGGTTAAGTAAGAGATTCAACCTTTGGCTGCGGGTTCTACTTTTCAGAAAGATATCAATCCAAGTACTTTCAAAGTGCTTGGATTTTTTTAGTTCTATAGATCATAGAACGACAGCGTTTGTGAATAACAAATCCTTTTACAAAGGGAATCAATCGTTGCTGCGGCGACAGGCGCAGCAAAATAAATCAATACAAAAGCAATACAAATTAGGGTCAATTTGAGGCGTTGATCACAATTAATTTGTATTAATGGTTGTATTATTAATTCATTGCTGATGATAAGCTTGGTTTAAACTAACGAGTGACCAACGCGTCATCATACTTATTTCCATGACGGTGAGACAAGGCCATGAAACTAACCACAATTACTGATGCATCGCTTATCAACATTAAAATGACATTTAACAGTCGAGATGAGGCGATCAGAGCACTTGCAGAACAACTTAATCAACAAGGTAAGCTGCACGATCTGGACGAGTACTTAGAAGCGGTATATGCACGTGAAGCGCATGGCGCTACCGCTTTAGGTGAAGGGTTGGCAGTTCCGCACGGTAAAACTGACGCAGTGAAAGAAGCCGCGTTTGCTGTTGCCACGTTAGCAGAAGATGTTAAGTGGCCGGGTATCGATGAAGATGATGATGAAGAAGATGTGAATCTTATTTTCCTGATTGCCATTCCAAACGCAGAAGCAGGTTCAACTCATATGCACTTGCTTACCGCACTAACGTCTACTTTGGTTGATGATGATGTACGTGAAGCTGTTCTTAACGCCTCTAGCGCAGACGAAATCTTAACGATTTTTGATGAGCAGAGTGAAGATGAAGAGCCGACATCGCAAGCGACTCCCGCACCACAAACAGCATCCTCGGTAAACGAATCGGCTGTAAAAAGTGAACCAACCTCTTTGCTAGGAAAAGTCGCGGGTTGGTTTAAATCCTGAGTTTCCTAGCGTGGTACTGATCATCATCAACGGATTAATGGTTATCCGTTAAAGCAATCAGTACCAGCATAAGATTTTTAATTTAAACATTTAATTTTCGTGCACGGACCTATGTCGTGTTGTTGATAAAGCTTTTTCGTTTAATCGAAAATCTATCTATCAACAAAACGAGCGGTCAATAATGTTGTGCGACAACATCAGGTATTCAAAAATGACGACATCTCGCGTTCATATTACTCCTCACATGCACTGGGATCGTGAATGGTATTTCACCACAGAAGAGTCTCGTATTCTGTTGGTCAATAATATGGAAGAAATAATCAATCGTCTGGAAAGGGATCCAGATTACAAGTATTACGTTTTGGATGGACAGACAGCAGTATTAGAAGACTATTTTGCCATTAAGCCTGAGCATAGTGACCGAGTTAAAGCATTAGTTGAAGCGGGTAAATTGATCATTGGGCCCTGGTACTCTCAAACCGATACGATGCAAGTCTCTGGAGAGTCAATTGTTCGTAACATGATGTATGGTATTCGAGACTGTTTGCAGTTCGGCGATGCGATGAAAATAGGTTATTTGCCCGATTCATTTAGCATGAGCTCACAGTTGCCGATGATTTATAACGGATTTGGTATAGATAGAGCAATGTTTTGGCGGGGGTGCTCAGAGCGCCATGGTACAAACAAAACAGAGTTCTTATGGCAGAGTAATGATGGTAGTGAAGTGACCGCTCAAGTATTACCACTCGGTTATGCTATTGGAAAGTACCTTCCTCAAGATGAACAGGGGCTACGAGCGCGTTTAGATAAGTATTTCCCTGTGCTGGAAAATGCCTCAGTAACCAAAGATATTTTACTGCCTAATGGGCATGACCAAATGCCTATTCAAAACGATATTTTCGAGGTAATGGATAAGTTACGTGAAGTCTATCCAGATCGTGAGTTTCATATGAGTCGTTTTGAACAGGTATTCGAGAAAATCGAGGCCAACAGAGAAAAACTGGATACGGTTAGCGGTGAGTTTAACGATGGAAAATATATGCGTGTCCACCGTTCCATCTCTTCAACTCGTATGGATATTAAGTTAATTCATGCTGAAATTGAGAATAAAATTGTCAATATTTTGGAGCCTTTGGCGTCCATCGCTTGGTCATTGGGCTTTGAGTACCATCACGGCTTAATTGAGAAAATGTGGAAGGAGAGCATGAAGAACCATGCTCACGACAGTATCGGTTGCTGTTGTAGTGACAAGGTTCATGCCGAGATTTTAAATCGTTATATTCTCGCCGATGACATGGCAAGTAATTTGATCCACTTTTATAAGCGAAAAATTGTTGATCACATGCCGGAAAAAGAGGGCTGTGACAAGTTGGCTCTATTTAACCTGCTGCCTTATGAAAGAGAAGACGTCGTTAATACGACCATAACTATACGTGCGCAGCAGTTCTCAATTTATGACCAAAACGGCAACGCGGTTGATTACTTTATTAATGACAAGCGTCAAATTGACCCGGGTAAAGTGGATCGCCAAATTGTTCACTATGGTAATTATGATCCGTTTATGGAGTTTGATATTCAGTTAAATATCACCGTTCCGGCAATGGGTTATACAACACTTCATATTGAAGCTAATGAGCAAGGGACGCTAAAAGTTCCAACGCAGAAAAACGGTGTTTTACAGAATGATTATTACCGCGTGACTGTAAACGGTAATGGTACATTAACCATCTTTGACAAACAGACAGAGCAAAGTTTTGATCAAGTGCTTAGGTTAGAAGATGGCTCCGATGATGGTGACGAGTATGACTATTCACCTTCTCGTCAGGAGTGGCTACTCTATTCTGATCAGTTTGAGGTTGATACGCGAATCGAACATCAAGGGTTTCAATCCGTTGCTCATATCTCGTTTAGAATGCAGCTTCCAGAAAATCTTGAACAACGAGAGTCTAGAGCAACAACAGATGGCTACTTAGATGTGAACTGTCAGGTAACGTTGCCGCAGAACTCACGTCGCATAGATGTGCGCATGGAACTTGATAATCAAGCCGATGATCATAGAGTTAGAGTGCTGATCCCTACGCCATTTGCTTGTGATACCGTGGTTGCTGATAACCAGTTTGGCTGCATCACTCGCCCGGTTGTTGACCCCGAAATGGCGAATTGGCAACAAGAGGGTTGGAAAGAAGCGCCAGTCGCCATTTATCAATTAATGAACTTTGCCGCATTGCAGAATGGTAAGGCTGGTTTGGCTCTGTTCACCAATGGTCTGCGTGAGTTTGAAGCGATTTCCTTAAATGACAATAGTGACAAAAAAGAGACGCTGGCATTGACGCTGTTCCGCTCAGTGGGTGTGTTGGGTAAAGAGGAGCTGTTGTTGAGACCGGGTCGCCCGTCAGGAATCAAGATACCAACGCCTGATTCACAAATGCGCGGCAAATTAGTGTGTGAGTTCTCTTTAGCCGGTTTTGCTGGTGATCATATTTCTGCCAACGTGATGGCTCAAGCTCGTGAGTATGTAACGCCAATCCACTGCTACAACAAGATTCCATATAACGCCATGAAATTGAATGTTGCTGAGCAAAACCTGCCGTTAACTTATAGCCTGCTAGAAAAGAGTATAGACGGAGCGGTGCTGAGTGTGTTGAAGAAAGCGGAAGACGCTGATGCGCTGATACTGCGTATGTATAACCCTTGTGAGTCTGACTCGATTAACGACAATATTCGCTTTAATGGTCATCTCTCTCAGTGGACAGAAGTGATGTTAGATGAAAGTGAACTACAAAACGGCCAACGATTAGAAAGTGGCGAGATGGGAAGCTTCGCTCAATGCCAAGCGAAATCCTTTAAAGTCGTGATTGAAAAGTAATTACCTCCGATTACTGAAAAGAGCTGTCACTGAAAATAACAAGCCCTGCCAAAATGGCAGGGCTTAATTTTGTCTACTCTTTACCAACTCTTCATTGGTTTGATAGAGAGTGAAATGACTTAAATAGTAAAGCGTTTAACTATTGCGACTAACTGTTCATTAATCTTCGCGATATCTTGCGCATCAGAAAGGGCTTGTTGTCCATTCGCATCCAGTTCCGTCACGATACCGCTGATCGCCGTCATGTTTTGACTGACTTCTTTGGTTACGCTACTTTGCTCTTCTGCTGCGGTGGCAACTTGAGTGCTTAAGCTATTAATCTCTTCAACAAAGTCATTCATAGTGGCTAAGCTACCGGCGACTTCTCCGGCGTTATTTGCTGTCTCTTCACAACGAAGTTTAGTGGTATCCATTGATTCCACAACGTTATGAGTACGAGAAACTAAGTTCTCTAGCGCTTGCTCTACTTCAGAGGTGCTGTCTTTGGTTCTACTTGCAAGGTTACGAACCTCATCAGCTACGACAGCAAAGCCACGACCTTGCTCTCCGGCACGAGCCGCTTCAATTGCCGCATTCAATGCTAGTAAGTTAGTCTGTTCAGCAATATCTCCAATAACATTTAGAATGCTGTTGATGTTTTGCGTTTCACTGCTCATCTGCTGAACATTTTCTGACGATTGTGAGACTTCTGAGATCAAAGAGGCGACGGTCGATTGAGCCAGTTCTGTAATTGCTCGAGATTGCGCTCCTGTGTCATTGGCTTGTCGAGTAATGTCTGCGGTGTGATTAATATCAGAGGCCATAGATTCTGCAGTGGCATTCATCTCTTCAATTGCCGCGACCACTTGTTCTGTTTCTGCTAAGTGATTTTGCAAAAACTGAGCGTTTTCTGCAGAACGGTCACGCAGTCGGTTCATGTTGTCTTGCATCTGTACCGAAGCGTCCTGAATATCACGCATCATCTCTTGGAAGTTGGCAATAAATTGGTTAACACCTTTGGCGATATCGGCTAGGTCATCATCCCCTTTAATCTCTAATCGCTGAGTTAAATCAATGGTGCCTTGCGATAAACCGTTAATGGTCTTTTTAAGCAGAGGAATAGGACGATAAACGTAGTTTAGAAGTAAGGTATAAATGATCAGTGAAACAATCAGTGACACCAAAGTACTAATGATGGCGTTGTTTCGCGCTTCAGAAAGCTTGGCAAAAGCAATGGATTTGTCTAACTCGATTGATAGATACCATGTTTTATCACCGATATTGATTTGGTGAGAGAACAAGGCTTTATCTACATCATCAATGGTGTATTCCGTCGCGAGGGTGTTATTGCTAATAATATTTTGAGCCAGAGCTTGGAAATCGCTGTTTTCCGACAGAATAGAGGTGTTTTCAATCGCCGGGTGGTTAGAGGCTAGAACCGCGCTGTTTTGGTCAAGAATAAAGGCTTTTGCCCCTTCAATATCCACAGAGTCAACAATTTCGTTCAACTTCTCTAGAGTAATATCGGCGATAAGCGCACCGTTGGGGATTTTTTCCGCCACGCTGACCATGGTGGTGTTTGTCGTTTCATCTACATAGATGTCGGTAAATATAGGGCCAGATGCTCTTTGGGCATCTTTATACCAAAAACTGTCAGCAGGCTTATAGCTCTCAGGACCTTTGCCGTTATCCCAGCCATCAACATTGAGATCGTTGGTATAAGCGCTATTGTCACTATACCCTGAGGTAAGAATTTCAATACCACTCGCTCGACCATAAGAGATAAGGCGGTAAACCTCTCCCCCTTGGTAATCTTGGTTTTGGCGATAATCTTCTGCCATACCGTGGACAGAGTCAGCGATGGATTGCATAAAGTCTTTTACTTTCGCACTTTCTGATTTCGCTCTTTTTGCAGTAGATTCCGAGATGGCTTCTTTTAAAGAATCCCTTTCATTGCTGTAAGAGACATAGTTTGCTGTACCCACCGATAGTGTAAGTAGTACAGAAGAGGAGACAAGCAGCGCTTTTTTAAATCCTAATTTCATTATGATACCGTCGAATTTTTAGCGTGATAGAAAGCGAACGCATGAACTGCTAAGTTTCGCCCGAAGAATTTTCTGGAGTGTAACGTAAATGGCAATAGATTCTGTTATATGACTCGCATAAGATGAGATATGTGGCCCAGCTAGTATGTGAGAATTGTGATCAGAATTACAGTTCCTCGAAAAACATCTAAATCTTACACAACTGTCTGTTTTAAATGAAAGCTCATTATTTTCTCACTGGCTCATCCCTTTATAGGCAGTTTATTATTCTATTTAGAAAATTCGCTACATTGGTGGCCGTGGGCTGCTGAATCAATCATTCTGAGACCAATTTGTCGGGAAAATAAAAAAGAGGCCAGTAATAAATACTGACCTCTACGGTGTTTTTACATTGGATTATAGTGAAGGTTTACGTTCGAAAACGCGCAACAATGGTATTTAGTTGCGAAGCGATTCCACCTAACTCTTCAGAGTTTCCTTTAGCTCTTTTAGACATATCTTCTACCGCAACGGCATCTTGATGTATCTGATGAATATGGTTGTTAATATCTTCCGCCACTTGGTGCTGCTCCTCGGCGGCGGTAGCAATTTGTGTGTTCATTTGATGGATAACATCCACTGACTCAGAGATACCTTGGAAACTGCCTTGAACCGATGAGGTGATCTCTACGGTTGTCTGAGAGGACTCCAAGCTTCGATTCATGTGAAGTGCCACGCCTTTCGTCTGTTGTTGCAGACGTTTTACCAGCTCATCAATCTCTTGTGTAGAGTCAGATGTGCGTTTCGCTAATGCTCTAACTTCATCGGCAACCACTGCGAATCCACGTCCTTGCTCTCCTGCTCGCGCAGCTTCTATTGCAGCATTAAGAGCAAGTAAGTTTGTTTGATCGGCGATTTCACGAATAGTATCTAAGATAACGGTAATACTTTGGCTATCTTGCTCTAGGTTTTTAATTTCCAGAGATGATTGGCTTAGTACTTCAGCTAACTCATTTACGCTATCAACCGCTCGATTGATATGCTGCTGTCCTTGGTCAACCAAATGTTGTCCTTCGTTAGCAGAATTTGCGGCAGCTGTACATGAGTTAGAGACTTCATTTGCGGTGGCAACCATTTCATTGAAGGCGGTAGAGACCAGTTCAACAGCCTGATTTTGTCGCTCAGAGGTGTCTGACATTTCTTGGGCGATAGAGATCGCTTGTTCTGATGCTTGAGACATCTGCTGACCTGATTGACTGATCTGCAATACGATTTGTTTAATCGCGTCTAAGAACTGATTGAAATATAGGGCTAACTTTCCGGTCTCATCTTTTGAGTTTACCACGATGGTTTTAGTCAGATCCCCTTCACCGGATGCGATATCTTGCAAGCTACCGGAAACGACTTGCAAAGGCCCTGCAATACGGTTGGCAAAGAGTATTGCACCAACAATAAATAGCGCAGTCATAATGACGACCGTTATTATGATCAGCTGTATCATGTCATTACGTGATTGCATCACTTCATCGACGCTGATTAAACCGATAAATTTCCAGCCCAGTTTTTCTGACTTATAGATATTGGCCAGATAGTTCTGGTTGTTAATATTAACCTCAACCAATCCTGCATTCGTGTTGTTAAGCAGTTGGTAACTGTCGTTTAAATCGGACAGTTTCTTAAAGTTATTATCGGGTTGACCTACATCCACCAAAATGTTGCCTGACTCTTCAACCATCATTAAGTAACCATTTTGGCCGAGTTTAATTTCTTTAATGATATCGGTAAGGGTATTTAGTGAAACATCAATGGCAATAACACCATTGCTTTGACCATTTCGATCGCTAAAAGTCGTCGTGGTGCTTAAGATAACGGCATCATCTGGTTCCCAGTAATAAGCTTCACCGCGCTTAATGGATCCAAAATTATTGAGTGCATCTTTGTAGAATGGTCTGGTGCGAGGATCGTAATTTGCCGGACTTGAACCTGTTGGCCACTGCACAAATCCACCATGTTTTGTGCCCATGTAGATGTAAGCATAATCAGGGTGCGTTTGACCCATTTTATTGAATAATGAGTAGATATCTTGTTCAAGCCCCCCATTTCTCTCTGGTGTCATTTGAACACTATCTTTATCCATGTAATCGGTGATGCTGCTGTCCGCATCCAGCATAGAAGATTGTTCGGTAAGATAGGTTAAGTTCTCTTCTATGCCTTTAAAATAGAGAGCAATAGCGTTATCTACTTGGCGAATCTCGTTTCGGCTGCTGTTGGTAAAATTATCAAGTGCTTGGTTTCTTAAAACGTTAACAACAAAAGACGAAACAACAAGGATCGGAATAATACTGGCTGCAATAAGTGCAAGCAGGAGTTTTTTCTTAATATTCATATAGCCTTCTAATTATTCTAATAATTGGGATGGGACACATTAAGTGGTGGTGAAAGAAAAAATTCCCCTTAGTGTCGAAACAAAAAGGGGAATTTAAGGGCGTTTGTTACATTACTGCTGAGCGATTATTGCTCTAGCGGTAATTTGCCTTCCCACACTATTTGACGGTAGCGCTCAGGGTTGGTGTCACCTTCGGTGTTAAACACCATAACTATGGCGTTCTCGTCTAAACCAATCTCTTTTGCCGCTTTAATCCCATCTGGGTGTGTGGCTAATAGATAGAGTAAACCGGTTGTTATTGCTCCTGATTCACCACTGACTATTGCTGGGTCACCAGCAAGAGGGTTACCCAACATTCTCATACCTGTTGCCGACACTTTGTCGTCTACAGAAGCGAATTGTTGTGTACAGTCTTTTAGGATTGGCCAAGTGACAGGGTTTGGTTCACCACATGCTAGACCCGCCATAATCGAGTTTAGATCGCCAGTAACATTCACCATCTCACCGGCTTCGCTGGTGCCTGAACGGTAGATGCAGTCTGCGGCACTAGGTTCTGCAATAATGGTTTTAAATGTGTCGGAACCAAGTTTGTCTGCAAGGTAACCTAAAACACCACCAGCCATAGCGCCAACACCAGCTTGTAGTGCAACGTGAGTCGGCAATAATTCAAGCGCTTGTGCTTGTTCGACCGCTTCAGTGGCCATGGTCATATAACCTTGTGAAATCCATGTTGGGATCTTATCGTAACCTTCCCAAGCGGTATCTTGCACAAGCATCCAACCATTTTCGTTGGCAGTTTGGTTAGCTAGACGTACAGTATCGTCATAGTTAACATCAGTGACGATACAATCTGCACCCAAGCCTTTAATTCGCTTAACGCTTGCTTGAGAAGAGCCTTTTGGCATGTAGACAACGGCTTTTTGACCCATTTCACGAGCAGCCCAAGCGACACCCGTACCATGGTTACCCGCGGTTGCTGTAGTGAACACGAGTGGTTTGTCTAATTTCGAAGAGACGGTTTTTAGATTGATTTCGGAGATATCTTCCCCAAGGTGCTCTGCAAGCACTTTGCCTAGCGCGTAAGAGCCGCCAAGTACTTTAAAAGCATTCAATCCAAAACGCTTAGATTCATCTTTTACTAGAATCGCTTTTACGCCAAGTTTTTCTGCCAATTTTGGAAGAGAAACTAACGGAGTTGCTTGATAACCTTCAATTTGTTTATGGAAATCACGTACTTCTTGAGCAATTGCTTCATCAAAAAGTGGCGATGTTTTACCGGTATAAAAGGTGTTGTTTGATATTTTCAGCATAGTGAGTACTTTTAAAGAGTGGAGATAAAAGGGCCACTTTTCGTTGTGACCCAATCAGAAATTATTTGTTGATGTAAGCGATAGCTTCAACTTCAACAAGCGCGTCTTTTGGTAGGCGTGCAGCTTGAACACAAGAACGTGCTGGTGCATTCTCAGTACCAAATACTTCTGTGTATACTTCATTAAATGCAACAAAGTCTTCCATGTCAGATAGGAAACATGTGGTCTTTAATACGGTATTTAGAGAAGCGCCGCTTTGCTCAAGAATGGCTTTTAGATTTTCAAGTGATTGACGAGCCTGCTCTTTAATTCCACCTTCAGGAAACGCCATTGTCTCTGGAACTAAAGGAAGTTGTCCTGAAGTAAATACAAGTTCCTGAAACGCAAGTGCCTGAGAATATGGGCCAATTGCTGCTGGAGCGGAATCTGTGTGAATTTTAGTTTTCATTGCATTTCTCTCTGGTTTTAATTACTACGATCTGAACTCGCGGTTGTACTTGTAGATAGCATGGCGAGTTATTCCAAGGCGCTCAGAAACTAGAGCTGTTGCCTCTTTTAATTCAAATATGCCGTTATCAAACAGAAGTTTAGTAATGGCCTTATTTTTACCTTTTAAGTTGATCGTTGCATCGTTTTCAATTTCGAGAATTGCATTTTCAAGTGCATTCTCAATCACCTCAGACGGTGATGAGCTAAAGTTCTCATGAACACCTACATGAGTGCTCGTTGACATATCTGGCATCAATGTTTTGATGATGTCAGGAAATGGATGAGACAGGTTCATGTTGATACAGAACAGTCCAATAGCTTTGCCATTTTCACCCGCAAGCACACAAGTTGTTGATTTTAATAAAGCGCCATCTTTAGCGTTGGTAAAGTAACTTTTTGGCGTTACGTTCCCAGTCTTCTCGAAAGCGTTGAGCATTTTTAATCCCATATCGGTAATAGGGGAGCCGACTTCTCGTCCGGTATGGTGACCGTTAACGATTTTCACTACAGATTTTTCAAAGCTTTCGAATGAATGGATCACCACTTCACAGTGGGGACCAATAAACTCTGCAATGGTCTCTGCGAGACGAAAATTGGACTCTAAATACTCTCTATCTCCATCTGTAAAAACAATATTGAATGATTTATATGCGGAAGCGTTCATTTCAGGCCACTAATGTTAACTGTATCTGATGAGCATTGTCTTAATTTCACGCTCAAATTGCAACTAAACGATCAACTCTTTAGAGCTATATCACTACACTTCCGGATTCAGATCAAGATCAAAGTTACCTAAATGGAACTGAATGTGACAAATGTCATTCTTTTAAGCACTGAAATTGTATTTCCGTCAACTAATGGTAACTTTAAGGGGTTGGTCACATTAATTGGGTGAATTATCAGTAAGAATGTTCACCGTAGCGTAAACAAAATTTAACTAAAAAGCTTTTTTGCTTATTAGCTGAGCCAAATAATATAGATAAGAGGTTTTAATGGATTTTCTAAACAGAGGCTTTGAACAAGCCGAATTTGAAAACAGAACACAAAGAGCTCAAAAAATCATGCACGAGCAGAAGCTAGATGCGATGATTTTTACCACTGAGCCGAACGTTCGTTACTTTACCGGCTTTCATACGCAATTCTGGCATAGCCCTACTCGTCCTTGGTTTGTTGTGGTTCCAGCTGAAGGTAAACCTACCGCTATTATTCCTGAAATCGGCGCAAGCGGCATGGCGGGAACTTGGATTGATAACATCATCACTTGGCCATCACCACGTCCAGAAGATGACGGTATCAGCCTAGTTGCAAGTGTATTGAACTCACTACCATGTAAGCACGGTCGTGTTGGTGCCACTCTTGGTATCGAATCTCACCTACGTATGCCAGTGAACAACTACCTTGCGTTAACCACTATGGTGAAAAAAGAGTTTGTTGATGTTTCTCTTGCCGTTCACGAGCTTCGTCAAATTAAATCTCAAGCTGAAATCGAAAAAACACGCGAGATCTGCCGCATCACTAACGTGGGTTTTGCAAAAATTCCAGAATACGCCAAAGCGGGTATGTCTGAGCGTGAAATCTGTAAGCAGTTCCGTATTGATATGCTTTTAGAAGGCGCAGATGAATGTCCGTATATCATTGCAGGCTCAGGCCCAGATGGTTATGACAGCATCATAATGGGTCCAACTGATCGCGTTATTGAACACGGCGATGTGCTTATCATTGATACGGGCGCAGTACGTGATGGTTACTTCTCTGACTTTGACCGTAACTGGGCATTTGGTGACGCAAGCGAGCAGACCAAAGCCGCTTACCGTGCAACGTATGAAGCGACGACGAAAGGCTTTGAAGCCGCACGTCCGGGTGCAACAACAACAGATATCTACAACGCAATGTGGAAAGTACTGGAAGCCAACGGTGCACTAGGTAACGACGTAGGTCGTCTTGGTCACGGTTTAGGTATGGAACTGACAGAGCGTCCTTCTAACACCGCAACAGACAACACTGTGCTGAAACCTGGCATGGTAATGACACTAGAACCAGGCATGGTGTACGCACCTGGCAAGTCTATGGTTCATGAAGAGAACATCGTAATCACAGAAGATGGTGCGGAATGGTTAAGCGAGCGTGCTGAACCAGAACTCATCGTAATTAAATAATTCGCAGGAGAACTGATAATGTCAGCGAATCAACCACAACTAAAACAAGGCCGTATGCTGTTCACCAGTACTATTGGCTTTATCTTGCTTATTGTAGCAGCAGGTATCTTATTCCCAGATAAACTGTACTCAGTAGGTATTGGCACTATGAACTATCTAACGGATACATTTGGTTGGATATATATGGCCGGCTCATTTGCTTATGTAATGCTAATGTTCTTCTTCGCGTTCAGTAAATACGGCAACATCAAGTTTGGCCCAGATGATGCTAAACCTGAATTTAGCACCTTCTCATGGATCGGTATGCTGTTCTCCGCTGGTATGGGTACAGTAATGCTTTACTGGGGTGTTGCAGAACCTGTTTACCACTATATGAACCCACTATCTACAACAGGTATTGACCCACAAACAGCTGAAGCAGCTGAGTTCGCAATGAAGCAAAGCTTTATTCACCAAGGTATTCAAGCTTGGGCTGCGTTCTCTGTTGTAGGTCTTGTTCTTGGTTACCTTATGTACCGTAGAAAAGAGAGTGGCCTAATCAGTAACATTCTAATCCCTTGGGGTCGTGGTAAAGCGAACGGCAACTTAGGTAAAATTGTTAACCTTATTTGTGTATTTGGTGCGATTGCAGGTATCTCTACGTCTCTTGGTCAAACAGGTCTGTCTTTAGGTATTAGTTTCTCTTACCTATTCGGTACGCCGGATGCTCCATGGGTTATCTTCCTGCTTGTTGGTGTAGTTGCGTTAATCACGATTATTTGTACAACGACGGGTCTAGAAAAAGGTATCAAGCTTCTTTCTGACTACAACGCATACTTGTTGGTTGGTTTGATTCTACTTGTTGCGATTGTTGGTCCTACTACAACAATGATCAACGTTTACTTTGATTCGATTGGTAACTACCTAAATGACTTCTTCCAAGATGGTCTAATGCTACCTACGTTTGCAGCAGAAGAAGAAGCGGGTTGGATCCGTGGCTGGCCTATCTACTACTATGCTTGGGCGATTGCATGGGCACCGTTTGTAGGTCCGTTCATTGCACGTGTATCTAAAGGTCGTACAGTACGCGAATTCGTACTAGGCTCTATGATTATCCCATGTATCGGTATCTTCATCTGGGTTGCGTTCTTCGGAACAATTGGTATCCAGTCTGAGCCGGAAGTACTGAAAGCTGCTGCTGCATCGTCTAAAGCCGCTACATTTATTGTGCTTCAAGATTACCCAATGGGTACAGTTATCTCAATTGGTGTTGTTATTGCTCTATTTACTTGTTTCATCACATCGCTTAACAGCTCAACGTTTACGTTGGCAAGTATGTGTGAAGATGGTTCTGAGAACCCAAGTAACAAAATGAAAATCATCTGGGTTATCGCTCAGTGTGCAATGGCTCTTACACTGATGATGACAACCAAAACAGGTATCGACATGCTGCAAAGTATCAGTCTGATATTTGCTCTTCCACTGATGTTTGTACTTTTCCTATGTATCTGGAGTACATTCAAGATGTTCCGTGAAGAGTTTGCTGATGAACCAGTACAAGTTGCTGCTGACGAGCAAACTAAAATTGAGTTAGAGAAAGCTGATCAAGTAGGCTAATTACTAATCAGTTATAAGACATAGCCCCTGACTTTTTAAAGTGCAGGGGCTCATTTATATCTACAGTTATTTATACATATAACGACATCTATGTGAGAGGTTCGGATGACAATTGAACAACAAGTTATCGAATGGCGTCACCATATTCATAAGCACCCTGAGTTTGGTTTCGAAGAAGTGCTAACATCTGCATTTGTTGCTGAAAAGCTGGAAGAGTTTGGTCTGGAAGTACATCGCAACATTGGTAAAACAGGTGTGGTAGGGATCTTAAAGTGTGGCGATAGCGAACGCTCTATCGGTCTTAGAGCCGATATGGATGCGCTTCACATAGAAGAGAAAAACACTTTTGATTACGCCTCAGTACATGAAGGCGTTATGCATGCTTGTGGACATGATGGTCATACGTCAATGTTACTTGGTGCGGCAAAAGTATTATCGGAATCACGCAATTTTGACGGTACGGTTTATTTTATCTTTCAGCCGGGTGAAGAACACGGTGTTGGCGCTAAAGCCATGATTGCTGATGGGCTATTTACACGCTGGAACATTGATGCAGTTTATGCGATGCATAACTTACCCGGAATTCCTGAAGGGAAGTTCGTCACTCGTCCTAGCTCTATTATGGCCAGTGAAAGCAGTTTTGAGATAGATATCATTGCCACAGGTGGACACGCTGCTCTACCACATATGGGAACCGACCCTATTGTTGTCGGTGCGCAAGTCGTGACGGCAATTCAAACCATTGTCTCTCGTCATCTTAGTTCTATTGATGAAGTTGCGGTTATTTCGGTGACGGAATTTGCCACCAATGGCACCGTGAATGTTATTCCATCGCGCGTAAAAATTAAGGGTGACACTCGCAGCTTTACGGATACGGCACTTCATAAAATTGAAAAGGCGATCGAAAGAGTGGTTGCTGGTCAATGTATGTCTGCTGGTGTGGAGTACGAATATGAGTTTATTAATACTTTCCTATCTACCATTAACACTCCGGAAGAGACAGCTCATGCTGTGAAAGCGGCTGCGGCGGTGGTGGGAGAAGAGAATGTTGTTGATAACTGCGACCCGTTTACCATTAGCGAAGACTTCTCCTTTATGCTGAGAGAAGTGAAAGGCTGTTATATTTTGGTTGGAAATGGCCAAGGAGAGTGCGGTGGTACAGCACTACATAACCCGCATTATGACTTTAATGATAACATCCTTGTTAAAGGGGTTAACTACTGGAAAACGCTGGTTGAACAACAGTTAAAATAAGCAAAAAATAGATAATAAAAAGCGCCCAACGAATCGTTTCGTTGGGCGCTTTTTGCTTTTAATCTACTGCTGCATCAAGGTTTGCGGTTCAGGTGTCTGCTCTATTTTCAGAGTCTGCGTCGGGAACGCAACATCGGCGTTGTGCTTATGAATAATTGCCATGATTTCTAGTAGCACATCTTGCTTTACTTCATGAAAGCGAACCCAGTTGACCGTCTTGGTAAAGGTATAGACAAAGAAATCCAAAGACGATGGGCCAAACGCGTTAAAATTAACGATTAGGGTCTGCTTCGAGTCAATATCAGGGTGGTTTTCTAGCATCGATTTTACATCTTTAATTATCGCATCGATCTTATGGGTATCATCATAGCGTAGGCCGATGGTTTCATATATCCGGCGATTGAGCATGCGAGAAGGGTTCTCCACCACAATACTACTGAATACGGAATTAGGCACGTAAATAGGACGTTTATCGAATGTTCGTATGATGGTCATTCGCCAACCAATGCGCTCCACCGTTCCTTCAATCTGTCTATCGGGCGAACGTATCCAGTCGCCAACCTTAAAAGGGCGATCAAAATAGATCATCATGCCGCCAAAAAAGTTAGAAAGCAGATCTTTTGCGGCCAAACCGACAATCAAACCACCCACCCCACCAAAGGTAAGTAAACCTGACAGGCTTAAGCCTAGAGTCTGCATGACAGAGAGGCAGCCCATCACGATAAACAGTAAACGAATTACTTTAGCAATGGCCTGTACGGTCGTTTCATCGCGCTTTTTTTCTTTAAGAAACTGTTCTTCGATATTGTTAACAAGGCGAATAGTTATCCAGATGAAGATAACAATCACCAGCAGGATTTTTAAGGTGCTCAGCCAATCGAGGGTGTGATTGACATAACTTTGCAATATCAGGCCAATGGATACCGTGGCAGGCCAGAGCCAAATTAAGCTACTGATGGGGGTTTTTAGGGAGCTAATTACCACGTTATCCCAGTTAAGTTTGGTCTTTTCGGCAATCAATTCAAGGCGGCTATAGAGGATTTTCCAACCAATCCAAGCAACGAA
The DNA here is from genome assembly GCF_033238805.1 of Vibrio sp. MACH09. NCBI lineage: Bacteria > Pseudomonadati > Pseudomonadota > Gammaproteobacteria > Vibrionales > Vibrionaceae > Vibrio > Vibrio sp. MACH09. The sequence goes on from NZ_BSFZ01000002.1 coordinate 529,254, forward strand.
ACTGATGCAAGTAATAACGAGTACGTCATTCCCCCATTGGTTTTGTTGAAGCGAGAAGTATGCCTGAAGTTGTGTAATGAGCTGATCCATCATAATCCGTTATTTTATACTGATGGAGTAGAAACTAGCAGAAATTGAGGCGCTTCTCTATAGCAAGCGCCATTCACTTATCATTGTCGAGAGAGCGGTTAGATTTCTGAAACAATCGCCTTTAGCTGTTGTTGTAGGTCCGCATTGGTGAGTTGGCTCGTTTCCATATCAAAATTGTCGTAGAAACTTGGTACTGATAGCGCTCCTTTTACTTCGGCAGCGAAATAGGGCGCAGAGCCTTGCGCGGCGGCAAGAACATTAGCAGCACCACCGGGACCTGGAGAGGTCGCAAGCAAAACCACTTTTTTGTTTTGAAACACTTTTTGATCAATTCTGGATGTCCAATCAAATAGGTTTTTATACGCGGCGGTGTAAGAGCCGTTATGTTCTGCAAATGAAATGACCAGTACATCAGCTTGACCAATTTTGTTGAAGAAAGCGTGTGCCAATTCAGGTTGACCCAACTCTTTCTCTCTATCTTCGCTGAAGATAGGCATTTCGTAGTCGTTTATATCAAGTCGTTCAACATGCGCCCCAGCAATTTGCGATGCGGCGTAATTTGCTAACGTTTGGTTAATGGAGTTTCTGCTGCTGCTGGCTGCGAATGCGAGTACTTTCATATTAGTCACCTTTGTAAAAAATTTTTATATTGAGCGTTTGTGTGAATACACTATAGACTTAACTCAATTTGTTATTAATATGGCAAATGAGGAATGATTATTTCCATATGACTCGGAATGGCACTATCTGATGGGAGAAAATACGCATGGCGCAGAGAAATTTGCTCGATGGCATGGTGATATTTACAGAAGTGGTAAAAGCGGGCAGTTTTACCCTTGCGGCAGAAAAAACAGGCCACTCAACCTCATTTATCAGTAAAGAGGTGAGTAAGTTAGAGGAGAGGCTAGGGGTACGTTTAATGCAACGAACCACCAGAACGCTGAATTTAACACCTGAAGGACAACTGTATTATCAACAGTGCCAGCAAATCATTGAAGATGCTGTACAAGCGGAGAATGCGATAAGTGGCAAGTATGGTGAGCCGAGAGGAACATTAAGAGTGAGCTGCCCGGTGAGTTTTGGGGTCTCAATCTTGCGCCCGGTGCTGGCAAAATTTACTGAAAAATATCCCCGAATCTCTTTAGAGATCGACTTAGATGATCGCAAGGTTGATATGGTCTCGGACGGTTTTGATGTGGTTATCAGAGCGACGGCTCAGCTAGAAGACTCAAGTTTAATCAGTCGACAGATTAGACGTTCAACAGCGCTGACATTAGCATCACCAGATTACCTAAAAAAGCATGGCACTCCAGAGACGCCTTATGACTTGGATCGACACAAAGTGATGAGTTATAGCAATCTTAGGCAACCGAATGTATGGCAATACTACGATAAGGATGGTCATTCGATTCAGGTTCATGTTGATGGTCATGTATTGACCAATAACTCTTCCATGACGTTGGCCTTGGCTGTTGCAGGTCAGGGGATTTGTCGACTGCCCTGTTTCTGTCTCAGTGATGAGATAGAAACAAGACAATTGGTTGAGCTACTTGCTGATTATCCTAAGATTGAGATTGGTATTTATATGGTCTACCCAAGTCGTAAGCATATGTCGGCTAAAGTACGTAGCTTTATTGATTTCGTTATGGCCGAACTTGGAGAGTAGATCACTAAGTATTACCGATGGCTTAATACCGTGGCCAAACTCTCTACTGCTTTGGTTAACTCTTCTGAGGAAGAGTTAGTAAAGTTAAGTCGCAATGCCGCCTGATCGTCAACATTAGCAGGGTAAAATACACGACTAGGAACCACGGCGACTTTATTGTCTAAACAGCGTTTAGCCAGCTGCAAGGTGTCGCAATCTGGAATGGTCAGCCAGACAAACATACCACCTTCTACAGCATTGAGATTACAGCCATCAGGTAGACTGTTGTGTAAAGAGGCTACCAGTTGCTCATATCGTGACTGGTACAGTTCTCGGATTGACATCAAGTGCTGTTCAAATTGTTTGTTTTTTAGTAAACCCAGCAATAGAGCTTGCATAGGAACGCTGGAATGAAGATCGGCTCCTTGCTTTACTTTAATCATTGGGTCTATGAAACGGGCTTTCCCTGTTGCGACGCCAAGACGTAAGCCGGGGGAGGCAATTTTAGAAAATGAACGGAGTACGATAGCGTGATCAGGGCAGAAGCTGGATACCATAGGCAGCGCCTCCCCAGTAAACCTTAGCTCTCTGTAGGGGGCGTCTTCAACGAGCGCGACGTCATATTGAATACACAGCTGCGCTACTCGTTCTCTCACCGCGAGAGACCAGCACACACCGGTTGGGTTATGAAAATCAGGAACCGCATAGAACAGTTTAATATCATGTTGGCAAAATTGTGCCTCTAGTGCCTCCAAATCAGGACCATGATGATTTTGTGGCACGGTTAAAATATCGGCTTCAACCAGACCAAAAACCTGCATTGCACCTAGGTAGCTTGGTGCCTCCATTACGATTTTGTCACCGGGGTTTATATAGGCTCTAGCAATAAGATCAAGACCTTGCTGAGAACCTGTACATACAACGGCTTTATGATGCTCAGGCAGTTGATATAAGTCCGTTAAGTAATCCAACAGTGGGGCATAGCCTTCGGTATTTCCGTATTGAAACACCTCAGGGGTACTTGTAAGTCCTGCTAGTACGGGTTGCATGAGTTCAATTGGGAAAGTTTCAGGATCAGGCAACCCTCCTGCAAGAGAAATAACACTTTTGTCACTGGCGGCTTCTAAAATTTCCCGAATATAAGAAGATTGAATTTGTTGCAATGAGCGTGCTATTTCCATTTTGAGTTTCCACTAAATTGTTTTTATTAGAATACTATTACTATGTCAGTAATACATGTCCATTTATGCTATAAATATTGTCCGTTTATGCTAAATATCACCACGGACGAGTAACAAACTATGAGCGATTCAATACAATTAAGCCGAATTAATGATGTGCTATTTTACATTCATCAGGATATCAGCAGAGAGCTTAACGCGGGTGAGTTAGCAAAACGTTCTGCTTATTCTGAACAGCATTTTCATCGCGTATTTAAGCTGGTGGTCGGAGAGCCTGTACATCAGTATATTCGCCGTACACGATTAGAGTACGCGGCCAACCAGTTGATGTTCGATACTAAGGCTACGGTGGTGGACATTGCTAACAAGTCGGGTTTTAGTTCAGTCTCATCATTTAGTCGTGCATTTAAATCTCAGTTTTCTATGTCACCGGGAGAGTGGCGTAAATACGAACCTCAGGAAGAGAGTAAGCCCTACTTATCCGACCCAGAGATAGCCGAAAGTTATCAACGTATTGCCGTGGATAGCTTACCCAAAGCTCGTATTGTCGAGGTTCCTGAAAGGTACGTTGCTTATGTGCGGCATACTGGTTATGGCCGCTCAATAAAGCAGGCTTGGGATTTGCTGCTTGCGTGGGCGAAGAGTGAAGGGCGCAGCAGTCGCTCTCAGTTTGGTCTGCATCATTCAAATCCTGCATGGGTTGATCTACAGCAGTGTCGTTACGTGGCCTGTATCGCTATCGATAAACCTATTTATAAGCGAGGCATTATTAATCAGTTTACGATTCCCGGCGGCTTACATGCGGTATTTCGGTTAACCGGAAAGTATGGTGAGTTATTGCCTCAACTCAGTTTGATCTTAGAGCACTGGCTGCCAGCCTCAGGTTTTAAAATGCAGACCACACCTGCTTATGCCCACTACTTGAAAAATCATTTTATCGAACATGATGAAAAGTTTGAGATCGACTTTTATTTACCGATCAGCTTTTATTAAGGTTGCGGTGACTGCAGTAACCATTTAATCAGCAAATTTAGTGAATCGTTATTTTGAGTTTTAGGCTGCAGTAGATAGTAACTGTTTCCGGTGGCAACAGATTGTGGATAGGGTGCGATTACTCGACCAAGCTCAAGGTCATTTTTGGCCAACGTTATGTCACCAATTACCACTCCAAACCCTTGCATAGCAGCATTCATTGCTTGATCCAAAGTAGAGAATACTTGGTTGTTTTTGCTGGTTAAATCCGTTCTTGCTAAATGACTTAGCCATAAGCGCCAATCACTTTGCTCAGCATTGGAGTGAAGCCATGTATAGCGCGATAGATCGTCATCACTTTGATGAGAGTTGGAATCCCAGACATCGGTGCGACAAATGGGAGTAAGATGTTCATCAAACAGTAAATGACACTTTATCGAAGGCTGTTTTGGCTCTTTGCCGTATACAATTACCGCGTCAAATGGATCAAAGTTGGGCTCATATTTATGATTAATGGTTGATGTGAGTTCCACGTCGATCTTGGGTTGCTGTTGCTGAAAGGTCATTAGTCTAGGGAGCAACCAAGAGGTAATGCAGCTAGGCGCATTGAGGTTGATTTTAGTTGGAGACGATGAAACCAGAGCCAGTGAGTGGTGGAGTGATGCTAGGTTTTCTTTGATTAATGGCAGCAATACCGCGCCTTTCTGAGTTAATGATAACCCTCTTGCATGACGATAAAACAGTGCAGTACCGACATACTCTTCTAAGGTTTGAACCTGACGACTAACTGCACCTTGCGTTAAATTTAATTGCTGCGCAGCGTGGGTAAAGTTGAGGCTTTCTGCTGTGACTAAAAAAGCATGCAGCGTTTTAATTGCAGGGAGCGAACGGTTCATTGTTTATCGGTGCCTTACTCTGTCACGGTATCGGGAAATGCATTACTTAGCTATGAAAATAATACATGGCTAGTATGTATTTAAATCGTTTCATTTTTCAACAAGTATTTGTTTGAATGTGTTATCTATATTCATTTATTGCTATTAAACTCGCTAGAAAGTGAAAAAATATTAATAAATAGTGACTAATTATTTTGATGGGGTGATGAATTTGTTTTCATTAGCAAGCCGTTTAGTACCAGAGTCCGTAAAAAAATTAATACCATACCAATCCGCTCGGCGTATCGGTGGGGCAGGGAGAATTTGGCTGAATGCAAATGAACTCGAAACAGCGATAGGGTACGATGATTCGGCAAATGGTTATCATCGTTATCCCGATTTTTTACCACAAGATATTGCTAAAGCATACCAAGGTTATACCAAGATAGATAAGCCTACGGTAGCGGTACGTGGTGCTGATGAAGCCATTGATCTTCTTATTCGGGCATTTTGTCAGCCCGGGCATGATCAGATAGTGATTTGTTCTCCGACATACGCCATGTATGAGTTTTGTGCCGACGCATTAGCGATTAACACGATCGACGTTCCATTGCTGAGGGATTTCAGTCTCAATACAGAGGAAGTGATCGCAGCGGCTAAAAACGCGAATTTAGTGTTCCTCTGCTCGCCCAATAACCCCACAGGTAATGTTATTGCCCACGACGATATTGTTCGTGTATTGGAGGGGACAAGAGAAGAAGCATTAGTGGTGGTTGATGAAGCGTATATAGAGTTTGAACTAGAAAGTAGTGTACTTTCATTAATGGATCGTTACCCAAATTTAATTGTTATTCGCACTTTATCAAAAGCGTTTGGATTGGCAGCAGTGAGATGTGGGTTCATTATTTCTGATCGCAGTGTCATGGACTATGTTGAAAAGCTGATACCGCCATACCCGATCCCTGACTGTTCTGCGCAAATTGTATTAAAAGCGCTCTCTAGTGAAGGTTTATCCACGGTTGCTCAAGTCACCAAGCAGTTGATTAAAACCAAAGAGTGGTTTGCACAAGAGTTAAGAAAAATAGACACCATAGAGACGGTGTATTCATCATCAACAAACTTTGTGTTGTTGCGAGCAAACGCAGGTGTTGATCTGTTTGAATACTTGAAACAACAAGGAATTGTAACGCGAAATCAGCATCATGAACCTGCGTTAAGAAATTGTGTACGTATTACTATCGGTACAGAAGAGAGTATGAAAGAGCTCATAGATGCTCTTAAAAAATACAACTAGATCAACGGTTATAGATATATTCAAAGGAATTGAAAATGAAAAAGATCACCATTATTGCTGCTTGTGCGGTTAGTTTATTAAGTTCTGTTGCTGTGGCAAAAGAAGTGAGACTCGCTTCAGATTTTACCTATCCTCCATTTAACTATAAAAATGCACAAGGTACCCCTGTTGGTTTTGATATAGAAATTGCCGATGCGCTTTGTGCTCAAGCCAAACTGGAATGTACTTGGGTATCTCAAAGCTGGGATGCGTTGATTCCGAGTTTGTTGGCGCGTAAATCGGATGTCATTATGGCGTCGATGCGTATTACGGAAGAGCGTAAACAACGTATCTTATTTACTGATAAGTACTACCAAACACCGGCAAGATTTGTGGCAAAACAAGCTAGCCAAATAGAGATCAGTAAGCAGGGATTAAAGGACAAAGTGATTGGTGTGCAGCAAGGCACTATTCATGATCGCTATGTGACGGACAAGTTTGCGGATGTGGCTGAAATTAAACGTTATACAGGTCAGGATGAAGTCTATCTTGATATGCAAAATGGTCGCTTGGACGTCACATTTGGTAATTCCGATCAGCTTGCATTAGCTTTCCTTGAGAAAGAAGAAGGGAAAGGGTTTGAGTTTAAAGGAGAGCCAGTGACCGATAAAGCCTATATTGGTGAAGGAACAGCACTTGCTCTAAGAAAACAAGACAAACAACTTGCCGAGAAGTTTAGTAAAGCAATTGCTGAAATCCGCGCGAATGGTACTTACGACAAAATAGCAGCCAAATACTTTAGCTTTGATATTTATGGCGAGTAAAGCTGCATAAAGTTTTTTGCGTACGGTTATCGTTTCGATATTGTCGCCTACAACGCTATCAAAGGTTGTAGGCTTTTTTATATTGGTTGGCTCAACATAGATAGCACCACTAATACTAAGGTTCCTCCTAAGCATCGATTGACGATCACCATCTTTTTTTGACACTGTATAAAGCCTTTTATCATGCTGCCAAAGTAGGCCCATAAAACCATACTTATTAAACCGCACATCATCATGGTGGTAATAATGATCAACACCTGTAACAAATAGTTATCTGTTGAAGAGATAAACTGAGAGAAAACAGTCAATGCGGCAACCCAACCTTTCGGGTTGACTACTTGAATGAATACTCCGGACAAAAAGCCGGAAGGGTGGCTAGAATTTGACGTATCTATTTTTTGCTTACTGATAGACCACGCTAAATACAGTAGGTAAGCCGCTCCAACGATTTTTAAAATAGCATGCAGCGAAGGGTAGACGGTAAATAGTCCGACCAAACCGACGCTCGATCCTGCAAGTACGATAATGATTCCGACTGCATTGCCTAACACGAATGGCATGGCAGCGGCAAAACCATATCTGCTTGATATCCCTAGCAGTGCAATATTTCCAGCACCAGGTGTGATGGAGATAGAAATAGCGAACAGCACAAGCGCCGTCATTAGTTGAGCACTCATTGGTTTACTCCTTGTGAGTCAGTTAATCGCTCAAGTGACCTCAAAATGTTGTGTTGAATCCTGCACCTTGAAGCTACCGAATATAAAGTCCAATAAGTGTACAGAATACGGCAGGAATTAAATTGCTAGTTGCGCTACCATATGGCATGTATTGAGCAAAATATTTCTGGATTGACTATGAAAAAGAAAGAATTCCCTAATGATGAGCTGGATGATTTGGATATCTCAATTTTAAAGAATATCCAACACGATGGGCGCATGAGTAATACCAAGTTGGCAGAGAAGGTTAATTTGAGTGAAACGCCTTGTTGGCGACGTTGGAAAAGGATGGAAGAGGCAGGTTATATTGACGGCTATGCTGCGTTGATTAATCGTAAAAAAATGGGCTTTCAGGTATCTGGTTTTACCTTGGTGACATTGGGAAGTCATGAAGTGCAAAACACCGATCCGATTGAAGAGTTTATAAAGGAAACCGACTGGATATTAATGGGGAACTGTATCGCAGGAAGCGCCGATTATATCGTACAAGTGGTCGCACGAGATTTGGATGAGTATTTCGAGCGTATTAGTGCATTAAGGCGTGTAAAAGGAGTGAGCGCAATTCAGTCCAATATCTCGGTTAAAGAGATTAAAACGGGTACCCAGTTGCCCTTGGGCTAGCGTTTTGTTTATCGATTTTTATTAAAGCGAGGGGATCTTGTCTTGACCCTAGTTGGCGATAATACACACTGCTACAAATAGGTGTAGCAGTGTGTAATTTATAATTTTATTGATTGTTCTATACGGTTGCTAACGCCTTACGCAAGGCAGTAAAAAACAGATCAATTTCTTGTTGGCTATTGTAATGCATTAAGCCCACCCTAAGTATTCCACCTTTATCGGTTACATTGAGTGCGTCGGTTAATCTGTCCGCGTATAAATGGCCACTCCATGTGTATATCTCTTGCTCACCTAAATGAGCGGCAACCTCCGCGGGGGAAATATCTCCAAAACGAAGAGCGAATGTTGGCGTTCTATCACTTTCTGTTTGCTGACCAAAAAGCTCAATAGTTAAAGATTCATTGGCACGGATCTGCTCTAAATGCTCAAGGAAATAGGCGGATAGGGACGTTTCATATTGATGGATATTTAAGTAAGCCGACTCAAGCTGAGAACGCAAATTGTCTCCTTCACCCAGTGAGGCGAGATAATCAATCGCTTTGGAGAAGGCTGACAGAGCCTCAAAATTCAACGTTCCTGTTTCCCAACAGTTTGGCGCGTATAACGGTGCTGGTTCTACTTTGTATGGTTGGTATTTTTCTAACAAAGCCTTACGACCATACAGTACCCCCAAATGAGGCCCAAAAAACTTATAGGCAGAACCTGCTACAAAGTCAGCGCCTAATTTTTGTACGTTAAGAAGTTGGTGCGGCAGTAGATGAACCGCATCAATAAAGACTACAGTGCCATGTGCTTTCGCAAGCTCAGTAACCTTCTCTATATCGACAATTGTGCCCGATAAGTTACTTGCAGCAGTGATGGCCACAAGGCGTGTTCTCTCATTTAGCAATGAGTGCAGTTTATCCAGATCTAAGTTACAACGGCTGTCTTTAATTGGTAAGTAATGTACTTTGACCCCTTTATCTTCCGCTGCCATTGCCCAAGATGAGCGGTTTGCCCCGTGGTCCGCATCACTGAGAATAATCTCGTCACCTTGTTGCCACTCTTGGCTAACGGCACGGCTCAAGTGAAACGTCAACGTGGTCATGTTTGCACCAAACACCATTTCATCTTTTGAATGTGCACCAAATAGGGTCGCGGCTTTTTGTCTACAGGTATCCACCAAGTTAACGGTATTTTCGCTTACTGAAAATTGACCACCCAAATTGGAGTTCCCTTGACTAAAATACGCCGCAAAACCGTCAATGACCGATTGCGGAAGTTGGGTTCCACCCGGGCCATCAAAATAGACAGGAGAGAGTCCATTGTTGATGGCTTGTAGCGCCGGAAATTGTTTGCGCAGGGCAGTGACGCTCTCTTTATTAAGCGGTAAATACGAAGACATCACGTACTCCTTTTTGGCCAGCTTCACTGGAAAGGGTTTCAGATATATGGTGGAAGAATCGTGAGTCATTAAGAATGACGAATTGGTTCTCTTCTAACACGGTGTTTAAATGAGGATGTTGCTCGACTGGCGACATGAAAATCTGCGTAAATCCACCAGTGATGTTTTTTCGCTGTACACAGAAAATACCCACGAACCGATAACCATCTTGGTGGATACCTTCTGGAGCAGGGGCGCTTGTCGCATCGGAATCGCAGGTGACTCGTATTTGATGGACGTCTACGACAGAGTGATCTTTATCTGTTCCTGTGCGCTGCATAAATGATTTTAAGATATGCTGAAAATACGGTGTTTCTATCATCTCATTATCCATTTCGGCAAAATCTCTCTCTACATCTCCGACAATTCGGTTAAATTTTGACGATTGGATAAATGTACTATGCGGTAACCTTGTTAATGTGCTATCGCAGACTTGAAAGCGGGCATAAGCGCGATAGCGGTGATCGCTATCAACATATTTGTCGGTAGGTAGGTTGTCAAAGTAAGGGGAAAGCTGAGGAGCAATGCTTTCAGGTGTTTGAAACGCTTCTATCAGAAACTTGTTTTCCATGTCCATAACGATTCCTTGTGTGTTTACACTTTTAGCTTAACAATGTATTAACATTAGGCTAATTATCTCGCATATTTGTATTTTTTCAATTCATATGACCATAAATGATCATATATTCTAGTTTTAAAACCTGCGTGAATTAAAAAGTGAAACTAATGGCTAGAAAAAGTAACAAAGTTAGGAAATAACACTGAACAGATGAAGGATTTTAGTGAAGGTGCCTATTTAGCTTATGATCTTAACCTCTTTGGTTCGTTACTTTTGCTTGCTCTCAGGAGCAATCCACAACATTTTCTGTTTGAAATTGTCCCGTGGAACTAATGATTAGTTTATAAACTGAACATAGCGCCTTTGTTTGAATTGGGCCATAAAGGTGAGGGTACAGATTGCCATCATTTTCTATTCCTACTGGCGCTTCATCCTTAACATCGAAGTCGAGTTTAGTTGGATCTATTTCAAGTAAACATATTCCCGTTGCTTCGGGGAAGAATTGGCTCAGAATCGTTTCTAATTGATGGTAGTAGGCGAGGTGCACAAAGCCTTCAGTACTGAGACTATCGGGTGTATAAAGCTTGTTTTTAAGTATGTTATCCAGTTCACTCTGGTTGATAATATGGTACAACTTTTTCATCGAGTCTCGCCTATTGAGGTTATCTGTTTGCCATTGGGTGATCAGGATTTAGTTGGAGAAGATCCCACTGGTTGCCATAAAGGTCTTTAAACACGGCAACGGTCCCATAATCTTGTTCTTTGGGAGCACGAACAAACTCAATACCTTCGGCTTTCATGCGTTCATAATCTCGCCAGAAATCATCAGTATTAAGAAAGAGGAACACGCGTCCACCCGCTTGGTTACCAATAAAATCCAACTGCTCGGGCTTTGATGCTCTTGCTAATAGTAACGCTGTCCCGTGTGAGTTTGGTGGTGCTACCACAACCCAACGTTTGTCCTGCTCGGGTTGATAGGAATCTTCAATCAGCTCAAATTTCAGTTTGTTTACGTAAAAGTCTATCGCTTCATCGTAGTCTTTTACTACCAACGCGATATGTACAATATTTTGCTTCATTTGTTAACCTTAGTTGATGGACTTCACTTGTCTCTGTGCTGTAACGATATTTTTTTATTCTTCGCTTGCTACACTCCAAACATACTCATTTGCATCCACATGACGACCATTTAACAGTGCGTAATTTTTGATGAATTCTAGGGGTTTAAATCCACTCTTTTCTAGCACCTTAATAGAGCCGAGATTGGTTGTTAATGCTATGGCTCGTAATTCCGTTACCTCGGTATACTCTACGATATACTCCTGAATCAATTTAACCGCTTGTGTTGCTACGCCTTGGCGGGTATAGGCTTCTCCTATTCGGTAACCTATAACCCCTGTATTTGATTGCGTTTTATTGATATGTAAGTTTAGACGTCCGCAAATTTGCCCTTGCTCGGTTCGTAGTAGCATAGGAACCATCGCTTCTTGTTCATATAAGTCGAGGAACTCCTGTATTTGAGACTGTACGCCAGCCAGCGAGTAAAAGCTCTCTAGTCGCGGAGGGATCTGTTTTTCAAACCATTTACGGTTTATAAGTTCAAAAGCCAGCAGCTCTGATGTATCCGACTGTTCAATTAAATTTGCAGTGACTATCAAACCTTCTCCCGAAGCAGCAATGCAGGTCGAGATGTGACCTAGCTGTTCACCAGAGCCAAGCCTTGGCTTTGATTTGACTCTGGTATGTTCTGCTATTTTTCGGCCTCATAGGCTAAAATAGCGCTTTTAAGTTGTTGAATATCTGAGCCACATAAATGCCTTTTTAATGCCTCAAATTTTTCTACAGGCCAATTATAGACCTCAAGCTGTAATAGTTCTTCGATGATCGATGACTCAAAGCGAAATTTAACCAGTTTTGCCGGTGAGCCGCCAACGACACTATATGGAGCAACATCTTTGGTTACCACACTATTGGCAGCAATGATTGCGCCTTCACCAATGGTGACTCCTGGCATGATCATCGCCCTCATTCCAATCCATGAACCGTCGCCAATATGAGTGTCACCTTTGCCAATATAGGCCTCGTCGATGAAGTCCATAAATGGGTATAAACAGAACCAATCAGCACGATGAGTATGGTTCCCCCCCATCAGGATGACGGCTTCGGCGCCAATACAGACATAGTCACCAATATAAAGTTTATCGACTTCCCATCTGGGTTGCCAATTGCGGCTGATTTCATCACCGTGTAAATACCTAACTACCGACTCTTCAAAACCGTTGTCCCAGCAGTCACTATAGTAGCTGTGTGTCCCTTTTATTGAGATGTTCGGGTTTGTTACGACTTGGTGTAGTAATTGGAATGTTGACCAGTGTTTTTTTTGCATACTTGACCTCAAGCTAATGTTAAATAATAAGAAACTATTGAAATAACATTGTGTTCGTCAGGAGATGCGAGGCTGCTTTAATAAAGGAATAGGTTGCATGATTGTGCTCTAATATTTGAGATGTTAGATGATAACACATAGTGTTCTGTTAAGTGGTGAGCAACGCATTCAACTCCACTCGATCTTAATGTCCAATTCCATATGGCTATCTGTCTCTTTTCCTATTACGCAGTATCTGGGTAAACACAAGGTGTGCCATGACTATTCTGATTTAATCAACGCCATGATCTTATGTGCTTTTTCAAAGTGATCAAGTTTGTGAGTTTTAATCCACCATGTTGCAGCTTCCATCAGCAATTCAGGATCATCATTTTTATTTGCAAAAAATGCGTAAAATGAGACGCCGACATTATCGCCTTTCTGTTCAATTTTTTTATTACATACTTCAATTATTTTGCTGCGTAAGGATTCTCGCATTATCTATTTCCCTTCATATTGAAACCAACTAACCGTGATGAACAAGCCAACACAGGTTAATAATATGCATACTATCTTGCTATAACTGTTTTTCCATCAATAAAAGATGCCAAACCTCACCATCAAATGACCTTGTGCCCGACTCATGTGATGTGACTTGAAAGCCGAGTGATTGATAACAGTTTTTGGCCACCGTGTTGCGCTCAAAAACAGCTAACGACAACAATTGAGCATTGTGTTTGGTTTGAGCTAATGTCATTAGCTGCTTTAACATGACTTTTGACATACCTTGACCACGAAAGCAACGGGAGATAAACACGCGACAGATACGAAAGTGCGATTCTGATAGTTTGAATAGCTCAACATAACCCGCTTTTTTACCCTCAGAAACAAGGATAAACGGAATGACTTCAGGTTTAGAACAGTGGTGAGTTATCTGCTGGTGATTTAAAGGAAAACGAAAATGTGGGCCTCCCCATTGATAGTTCAGTTTGTCGGAATCTATCCAATCAATGAGTAGTTTGTAGTCTTCCTTTTCAAATGGTCTCAGTTCCATGATTATCTCTAAGGTTATAGCATCGCGTTAAAGTAATGAGCCATGTGGCCAACTTATCCAATCTAAACCATTATGACCGTCAACGTGAAGCTTCGTCTTTAAATGGGTATGCCAAGTGCTTTAAACGGCTTTAACGAATGAGATTTAATATCTGCTTAAACTCATTGGATCTACAGTCTTTCACCAGTTGATATAAACACATTTCTAGTCCCGTGATGGCAACGCCACTTTCTTTTAAGCGGTTTATGCCTAGTTGCATATTAGATAAAGTGCGAGAGGAGACACAGTCACTCACCAGCTCTACTTGAAAACCTAAATCTGTCAGTCCTTGCGACGTTTGGTAGACACATATATGCGCTTCAATACCACAAACTAACCAAGACTCTACATCCATGGTTTTGACAGCGGCTAGAAAGTCGGGAGACTCACAAGCGTTAAACGTAAACTTTGATATTGGTTTGACGTCTTCAAGGTGAGCCGTTAGCTCTTCTACTGTGCGGCCCAATTTGTCGGGGTTTTGTTCGAGAAGGATAATAGGTAACCCAAGGGCTTTGGCTCCTAAAATCAATTTTTCACAATTGGAAATTAGCGTTTGGCTATCATGAACTAATCGAGCAAGCTTACCTTGCACATCAACGACGATAAGTCCTGTTTTATCTGGGAATAACATTTACTATCCTTAGTTTGATGCAGCGTTTATAGCTGGGGTTGCATAATGTTTAATACTAGTTTGGTATATAACCAAGTAACCTCAAAATACCGTCTTAAACACCTAGCTTCTCAACAAGTTCCGCAAACGATGATTGGATGCTTTTTCCTGCTGTATCGATGTTAATTACTTCCGTTTCCCATGGTTCATAGTGACGGTTTTGCACTTGCTGCCAATTGGGTAGTTTTAGGTTTTCGACGTCACTTTGACGAGCGCTCACTCTTTTCTCATGCTCTCGACTATCTGAACAGCTTACTTCAATATTGATGAAGGTTGCATCAACACTTTCCGCTACCTCTTGCCATTCATTTCGCGTTAGTTCAATGGGATTGCAAGAGTCAGAAATACAGCTAATACCAAGTTCTAAATTGTCTTTAATGATTTTGTAACTAAGGCGGTAGCCTTCTCCTTCAACATTGACATTGCAGAGATCTCTAAGCGCCTGTTCTACTGTATCAACACGTACATACATGGAACCTGTTTTAGCGGATAGTAATTTGGCAAGTGTCGATTTCCCGGAGGCAGGGAGGCCAGAAAAAATGTATAAAGTAGCCAAACTCACATTGTTCACCAGTTCCTCGTACACAAACTGTACGGATAAATTAAATGTTTAGGACAAGCCGCTATGATTTTACAGTAAGCCTAAGATAGGCGCTTTAACGGCTCATCATGTACATAATGTTTGCTATTTTTTCCTTGGCATTTAATGCGGTAAATGCAAAACCCAACGATGGAACTAAACATACCAACCGTTGGGAATCATTTTCAACCGCTTTGTTATGCGTTGATACTCATAGCGTATTCGGCACAGCCAGTATGCTCACATATATGCTCATTATCCACCTTAAATCCTTGGGACAGATAGAATTTGTAGGTTGCGTCATTGTCTTTATATACGTTCAAGGTTAACGCTGAACATTGTTCTTTTGCATGAGCCATGAGTTGCTTACCAATACCCTGACCTTGATACTCTGGCAGCACAAAAATTGCCGCTAACAAGTTGTCGTATAGTGAGTAAAATCCGACAACTTTAGAGTCGATTTCAAATAGGTAATTTTTTGATGCCGGCAGATAGGTGTCTCGCATATTGGTTTGCTGTGATTGCCAAAATTCTGCTGCTACAAAATCGTGAGCTTTTATTGATGCCTTAAGCCAAATATCCAGAACTGGCTCAATGTCTGTCGGTGTGTATTGTCTGATCATGTTTGATTCAACCGCTTGTTTATCGAAAATATATAGCCGAAATTATGATGGCTTTTAGCGAGGAATAATTGAATATTTACGACAATTTATACTGGGAACATTACTCGTACACTTTACCTTTGTGTTTTAGCCAACCATGAGCATGATGGCTCCAAATAATCTTTCCACTCTACTGACGACTAACCAACAAGTTTGCACCCGATACGGCTAAAAAGGTGGCACATGCTCGATTAAAACGCTTCGCCATCTTGGGTTTCGTGAACCACTGTCTTAGATATATTCCGAATACGGCGTAGATAGATATTGCCCCCAATTCCAATATTAAGAAGGTGCTTCCGAGAACGAAAAACTGTTCATTGACACTGGCTGAAACATCAACAAATTGAGGAAGAAACGCAGTAAAGATTAAAATGGCTTTAGGATTGCCTGCTGCTAATAAAAACTCTTGCTTAGCTAACCCAAAACGACTGCGAGTACTTTCTATTCTTGTCACTGGGCTGGCTTCTGAACGCCATAGATTGAAAGCAATCCACAATAAGTACGCCGCGCCGACGACTTTAATTGTGAGGAATAGCGTCTCAGAAGTGTAAAGTACAACCGCTAAACCTGAAGCGGCTAATGCGATCATGATAGAAAATGCGGCAATTCGACCTAGACCGGCGATAAAAGCGGACTTAAAACCGTAACAACGCGCATTATTCATAGACAATAGATTATTTGGGCCAGGCGTCATATTGAGTGCAAAACATGCGGGTATAAAGAACAGTAACTTCCATAATTCCATAACGTTTCCTCCTTGGTAATTAACGCCTTGTTATGTGCGCACGTCAGATTGCCAATATTTATATAGATTTTCAACATCAGATGAGCATAGATGCTTCATACAACCTTTTAGTTTGGGCTCTGGCCAGTTCCACCATTCCATCTCGAGTAACATAGCTATCTGGTGCTCTGTAAAACGGAACTTAATATGTTTAGCTGGGTTTGACCCCACCACTTCGTACGGTGCTACATTCTTGGTGACGACAGCACGACTGGCCACGATTGCACCATGCCCAATTTGTACACCAGACATAATCATAGCCTCAGATCCGATCCAAACGTCATGACCAATGATAGTGTCTCCTGCACACTGAAAACCATCGTCAGCATGATTAAAGTTTTCATTATCCTGATAGAAAAATGGAAAGGTGCTGATCCAGTCATTTCGATGGCCTTGGTTGCCCGCCATCATAAACACGGCTCCCGAGCCGATCGAGCAGTAATTGCCAATTATAAGCTTATCAACATCCTCTCTGTCGGGATTAAGATAACGAGCACAATCATCAAAGCTATGGTTGTGGTAATAACCGGAATAATAGCTATGTTCGCCAACGATGATATTAGGGTTGGTCACCTGTTTCTTTAGCGGGATACCTGAAAAAGGAGAGTCAAAAAAGTTCATGATTTTAATTTTTCCTATAAGCCTATAAGGCCGGGTAAAATGGCGTAATGCATTGTGCAGTAAATACTAAAGTTGATTCATACCCAAAATGCCAATCGTTGGGAATGACTTTTAACCGCTTATTGTGTGCGATTTTGCCAGTTGTACTCCATTTGCCTTGCTACAGTCTGTGCAAACTCTAAACCGTGATGTTTAGATATAAGATGTAAACTCATATCAATACCTGCGGATATCCCTCCTGAAGTCGTATACTTTCCTGACGTTACCCAACGTCGATTATCAATGACCTTCAAGTTAGGGAACTGAGAAGATAAATCCGGGATATCTTCCCAGTGAGTAGTAACAGTATGACCATCAAGTAAATCAGATTTAGCGAGAAGGAATGCTCCAGTACAAACAGACGCAACTTCATTTGCTTGAGGAGCAATAGATGCCAACCAACTCAGTATGTTAGGCTTACACATTTCAGTGGTATGAACCCCACCAACGACAACCAATAGATCGATTTGAGGGTGGTTCTGTATCGTATAGTCAGGCAATACTTTGAATCCACCACGAGCAAAAACAGGTTCATTACTTTCTGACACGAGGAATACGTTTAAACTATCAGCCCCCAACCTTTTTGCAGTGCTGAAAACTTCAAATGGGCCTGCAAAATCAAGAACTTCTGCTTGATGGTAAATATAGATGCCTATGTTCATTGTGCCTCCTTGCACATAACGCTGCTAAATGGTGAACAACGCTGCCAACGAAATTAAAACAAAACACTATACTGAAAATGCTACGTGTTGCGAATCTGTCTTAAGCGTTTGTTATGTACGTTGTACCGAACGCACTGGTACCCAACCAATTTCACCCGTTGACCTCGAAACTCGATACCACTCATTGAGTTCAAATAGCACTGACAACTTTTCACCAATGACAGTATTGAGCTCAACATTGTCATAATCTTCAAGCAACAGACCTTCAGAGCTTCCTTCAATCTTTTCGATATATTGAACTGGAGCCCAACCCTGCTCCCCTTCACCACTGGTTATAAAAACCCAATTGGGAAACTCATTGTCAATTTCACCTAGAGCTACTTTATCATCTTGCTTCAGATAAAACGGGTTAGGATATTCTGATACATGTTTTTCAGTGGCAACTACTTCCATATTTTCTCCAAAGTACATAACGCCCTGTTAAGGTGTGAGCAACGCAATACCGATGCTTCCGCATACCACCTTAACCACCAAACACAACGCATAGTAAAAATGCCACGCGTTGCGAATCACTCTTAAACAGTTTGTTATGTGTTTTTACATGACGTGGCAATCATCCAAAATCACCTTCAGGTCTTCACCATGCTTTAAGAAGTCGAAAAGAAGCGTGAAATCACTAACTACACCATTAAGCGGCAAATCATACTCAACTCCCCACCCAGAGCCGTTGTCGTACTCGAAGATGTCGTTTCTTAGAACCCCTGTGACTGTTAAAGGACTTGTTATAACTGGGAGCTGGTTGTCGCCAAAATGGTCAAACCTGACCATTTCAAAATCTTCTAAACTCCACTTGCTTCTAGAGTTATCCAATGGTTCATCAAGGAACGAAAAAGCATACTCTGCTTCTCCTGACGCGCATAAATCTATCCAATCTCGAACAAACGCTATGAGCTCCTCCTGGCTGGATTCAATCGTAGGCTTTTTCATTGACGACTCCTTTTTGTGAGAAACACATAACGCCGCCATAACCGGCAGCCGTGCGCAAAGCGCGCTTTAGGCTGTCCAGCCACGAAGTGGCGTTGGTTGATGGCCTTGTTAGGGCTTATAGCCATAGACTGTAACACCCTCTGAATTTACGTCTAACTCAAAACTCCCTATAGAGCTTAGCTGTTCAATTATTGTGGAAAACTCCTGCATTTTAAATTGAGTTGGTGCCTTCTCATATGGCTTAAATCCAATGCGAGTTGGTAATTTAAGCCATTCAATACGTTTAAACTCAAATGGCCCATTTAATGCGCCACAATCTCCGACATAGTCTTCGCCAAGTTGGCCGAAATCTGGAACGAACCCACTTTTCGGTTCAGCCTCACCAACAAGTTTCCAGACACAATTAGGTAGCTTCAAATTGGACTCATTGACCACACTAAAAAGTTTTCTCCATTTAGTATTGGACATACACGAATATGAAAACTTAGCGATTTCTTTTTCTAGCACTAATCTCTCCAAGAGCTCTAACGCCCGCATAAAGCGCGCGAGGCACGAGCGTCGCCTTTGATGCGCTTGTTAACCATTGACTACGTAGCGATCGACTTTTTTCAGAGTAATTCCTCCGTCATCAAACACAAAGCCACGTTTGAATAGAATTTTTTCCCCTGTAATTGTTTGCCCAAATACAAAAAGGCAGAAATCATTGGCGTAATCATCATTAATAGATAAGTGCCCATGAAGTTTTTCAGTGCCATTATATTTTTCAGATAAAGACTTACATATTTCTTCTTTACTCTGATAAGTATCTCTTGCCGTGTATATATACTCAGAAGATCCTTTTTCACAGCTTACAACGCCTGTCTCACCAAAAATGTAATTTTTGGTAAACCCGTCGTATATTACTGCCTGCAAATCAACCGCAACATTATCGGCTGAGTTCTTAAGAGAAATCTGAAATATTTTGACATCTTTATTTATCAGTTTTATATATTCATTTCTAAATGCAGGTGGCAAATATGTGTCGTTCTCAAAAAATTCAATAGCCGAATTATCTTCACCTTTTTGAAATAAAGTCACTCCTGCGCTTATCAGAGGGCGACTAGATAGCTTCTGTGACTCTCTAATCTCTCTAAGCTGGTCCTCAGCAGCAAGCCTCATCTTTCTGGTTTCAAAGGTGTACCACAAAATCACTAATGAAAGAGCGATTTGTACTACATAGTAACTACTTTCAATCATTCGCTGTAATTCCTAAAGATGGTTAACGCCCTGTTAAGGGGTAAGCAACGCATCTACCCAACCTAAAGCATTGTGCCATAAACACTAAATTTGAAGTAGAAGCAAAAATGCCAAGCGCTGTGAATCCCTCTTAAATTGCTTGTTATGTATTGGGATTCCAACCTGAAGCTTTGACGAGCTGTAATAACCTACCAATTTCAGATGAAGCCATCGTGGTACCTAAGCTTGGATACAATTTGTCAAGAATGTCGGAAAAAGTTAAAACTTTAATTGGGCCTCCAATAGAGTTCAAAAATTTAGGATACTGTTCCCACACAGTTCGATCACCCTTTAAAAGAGTAACTGCTGTAACATAGGTGAATTGTTTCGAACCTGTAATGTCATAGACAGCTTTCTTAAACGCTTCGCTCCACTTGGGCTCCGTAAGCTCTCTAAATCCCTTCCAAGCAGCCCGCCCACTGACTGTTTTATTCTCTTCAATCTGCGTGATTTTCTGTTGAGGGTTAAACCCTTTTTGCCAGCTCTTACAACTAACCGCAATAACCTTTTCAGGGCCAGATGCTAAAGGATTTATAGCCAATACATCTATATCGCTATGATTTGAATCTAGGTTTTTGACATAATCAGGGTGATCTAAACGAGGCTTAAATTTGATATTATGACGGGTAAAGTAACCTTTATGCTGCAAGTAATCATCGACTAACTGTTCTAATATATCTTCTTTCATCCACCATACCTCAAACCATATACATAACGCCGCAATAAAGGGCCGGCGCGGAGCGACGGTCCAGCCAAACTTGTTGGGCGATCTTTGATTACTTTGTTATGCTTAGACATTGATTTTACCGGTAATCATCCATTCAACATATCTTTTCAAACTGGGAGCCACCCATGCTCTGCTGTCTTCTTCGTGATTCCATACAAACACATCTTCGCGCCTGATCTCTCCGCCCTGCATCGGGAAAAAGAATTGATCTCCATTACCCGCATCAGCGAAGAATAGAACAGAATCAAATGGCATGTATAACTCAACGAAATCAGAGTTAGATCGAAACTCAATATTGGTGGATACAAGGCGTTCGACCGACCAAACCAGCCCTAACTCATACTCACCATATATACCATTTGATTCATAAAGACACTCCTTTAGATCTTGAGGTAAACCTATATTGAGTTTTACTTCGGCCTTAGAAACCTCAGTCTCACTAGCACCGGATTCAAACCTACAACCCTTTCCTAAATTTTCAACTAAAGATTTCCACATCACTCTATTCCTTTAGAAGCATAACGCCGCGTTAAGGTGTGAGCAACGCAATACCGCTGCCGCCGCATACCACCTTAAACACCAGACTAAACGCATGGTAAAAATGCCACGCGTTGCGAATCACTCTTAAACAGATTTTGTTAGGCGATTTTATCGAATCCAGTGGTTCTTAGCTTTTCCCAATAATTTTGATGTATTGAAATGCTCGCTTGTCGCAGTTGCTCACCAGTGACGCCTTCAGCCAATTCAATAACTACACTGTTATTATCCTCAAACGCATTATCGACAATTTCAAGGTTATTAAAATCAGCTACAAAAGCTTCCACATACATCGGATAATCTTCAGGTTCTGGCATAAACGGGCAATCGACCCTGATATCGGACTCAGCAATCTCTCTCAAACCTAATCTATATTTCATAACTATTCCTATAGTGTATTTAACTCGCTTGTCGCCTAACGCCCTGTTAAGGGGTGAGCAACGCAGTACCGATACCGCTGCATACCACCTTAAACACTAAAACCAACGCATAGTGAAAATGCCACGCGTTGCGAATCCCTCTTGAACAGTTTGTTATGTGCGTGCTAATTGAGGTACTTTTGCCAATGCTGCTGCCCTTTCAAAACTACTCTGTAATCTTCGTAGTCCAATGAGCTGTAGAGCTTTTTAGCTGCAAAATTATTATCACCGACCTCTAATGTGATTTTGAGGTAATCATTATCACGACAATACTGTTCGATACCGTTCAGTTGCGCCTTGCCAACCCCCTTACCACGAAAGTTGTCCGACACCATAAAATCATGGATATTCATCACTCTTTGCGCACGATAAGTTGAGAACGATTCAAAGCAAACCGCAAAACCAGCAGGCTTATTGTCGACAAAACTGATAAATCCGTGGAAATAAGGCAACGCAAATAGCTGAGTAATTACTGAGAGATCTAGTTCAACTGAGAATCCAGATAGATACTCTTTGAACAGAGTCTCGAATATACTTTTGTCTTCAATGCTTTCTGTTTCAATACGCTTGATTGTGATTTCCATATTCATTTTCACCAAAGCCCATAACAATTCTTATACGACAAAATGTCCATATAACATATTTCTAAATTGTCGTATATTAATCTAATTTTATATAACCTATCACAAAACCATATATAGAACATTGCGATAGCCATTTATTGTTTTTGAAGTTGATCGAAAAAAGAGACAGTCGTTTTAGAAACTGGACATTAGGTGAATTCTACTCTTTCTGTATATAAAAACAGCTAAGGTTGCTTAATGAAAAGTTTATTTCTGCTTAGTTTAAAAGAACATATGATGGCGCGGCATTATGCCAAAAGAACAATTAAAACGTATCTGTTTTGGGTTGTGCAATACATTCGCTTTTTTAAGTTAAAACATCCAAGTGTGCTTACTACACAACACGTTGAACAGTTTCTTAACCATTTAGTAATAGACAAAAATGTTTCTTCCAGTACACAGGCTGTTGCGCTTAATGCTCTTCGATATTTATATATTGAGTACCTTCAAGTCGCAGACTCATTCGAGCTTAACTATCAATACGCGAAACGAGCAAGGAAGCTCCCAACGGTGCTTACGCATGTTGAGGTTAAACAATTGCTTAGCCACTTAAAACCAACACTTTCATTGCCTATTAAGTTGATGTACGGCTCGGGGTTAATGGTGTCTGAATCTATACGTCTTAGAGTTCAAGATATCGATTATGACTATTTAGCAATTAAAGTTTGGCAAGGGAAGGGCAATAAAAATCGCATTGTGACTTTGGCGCCAGAACTAATCGATGGATTGAAGTTGCAAACAGAAAACGTCCGACATTATTTTAATATAGATCTGCTTAATGCTAACTATGCTGGAGTCTGGATTCGTCCATCGTTGCGCCGTAAATATCCTTTGGCTTCAACAGAGTTTGGTTGGCACTATCTATTTCCTAGCGGTAGGTTAAGTCTCGATCCTGAGACAAACCTATTGCGACGGCATCATATAAATGAAAAGAGTTTGCAACGGGAGCTTAAAAGGGCGGCCAACATGGCAAAAATTTCTAAAAATGTCACTTGTCATACCTTAAGGCACAGTTTTGCAACTCACCTTTTAGAAAGTGGTGCGGATATTCGTACGGTTCAAGAACAGCTTGGCCACCAAGATGTGAAAACAACTCAAATATACACTCATGTTTTACAACGAGGGGCACATGGAGTACGTAGCCCTTTGTCATCGCTGATTTAGCAAGGTTTACGTTGGGTAGAAGTTACCTAATACCGCACTGCATTGATTACTAACAGTTTGGTATTAGGTCAGAAAGGAAATAACTTAGGCTTTACCTTGGCTCTCCAAGTAAAGTACGGTGGCTGCCACTCGTGATTTTACTCTTAGTTTCTTAAGTAAGCTTTTAATGTGCACTTTTACCGTTGCTTCTGAAATAAAGAGTCGTTCGGCAATTTGGCGGTTACTGTAACCACGAGCTACCTCAACGAGTATCTCTTTTTCGCGTTCAGTTAATGAGCTAAACATGTCATCGGTTTTGGATTGATCGCGCATCACATCAAGTACCACCTGACTGTATGCAGAGCCAGTGTCCATGGCCTTTTTCAGTAGCTCGACAAGTTCATCCGGTTCGGTATCTTTTAGAAGGTAACCGTCTGCACCGGCTTCAATGAGTGCGCGGATGTCTTGGCTGTTATCAGATACCGTTAGGACGATAACGGTTGATGTTACCCCTTCTTCTCGCAGAACTTTTAGGGTATCCAGTCCAGACATGCCCTTCATGTTTAGATCAAGCAATATAAGGTCAGGCTCATTCTTGCAAGCCAGTGTAACCGCATCGGCCCCATTACTTGCTTCGGAAATATCAGTAAACTCTTCTTCATATGAGAGCAGTTGACTAATACCACGTCGCATCAGTGGGTGATCATCAACAATAAGTACGT
Organism: Vibrio sp. MACH09; assembly: GCF_033238805.1. Classification (NCBI taxonomy): domain Bacteria; kingdom Pseudomonadati; phylum Pseudomonadota; class Gammaproteobacteria; order Vibrionales; family Vibrionaceae; genus Vibrio; species Vibrio sp. MACH09. The sequence continues at coordinate 553,342 of NZ_BSFZ01000002.1, forward strand.
TCCAGTTTGACATTCGTTTTTCCTGTTATCTATCAAATCTTGTACAACAAAATTATTACCATTCGTTGTGAGGCTTGATATTACATCTGTAATGGGAAAAGTAGCTGAATTGTGCAGCCTTCTCCTGGTTTACTATTAATATGTAAATCGCCCTGAAGGCGATCTGCTCTTTCTGCCATTATAGTTAAACCATAGTGATTTAGCTTTTCCACTTCGGTGCAGAACCCGGTGCCGTTGTCAGTGATATTGATATTTACAATGCCACCTTTCTCTTGGCAACTTACTCGAATATTTGACGCTTGGGCATGCTTAATAGAGTTAAGAACGGCCTCTCTAATTAACTGAATAACATGCACTTGATGGTTGGCCCTCAGCGAAATGGACGCCAGCTTATTATCCAATGTTATCTTAGCATCCGTCTGTTCTTCTAATGGTTTAAGCAATTCTTGCAACGCCTCGCCCAAATTTGCTTTGCCTATGGTCAATCTAAAGGTGCTAAGCAACTCTCTTAACTGAGTATAGGTTGCGCTAAGCTGAGTATCGATCTCTTTAGCAGTGTCGCGTGCTTGTGGGATGTTCTCTTTGGCAATGCTGCGATTGAGTAACGTGGTTTGAATTTTAAGATAAGAGAGTGATTGAGCGATGGAGTCATGCAGCTCTCTGGCAATGGTGGCGCGCTCTTCCATAAGCAGTAATTGTTGAGTCTGCTTTTGGGCATTGTTGTAGTATACGCCGCGCGACATAATGTGAGAGACATTGGTGATCAGCTCTTGATCAGGGCAGGGTAGTATAAACTGCCATTCCAATCTTCCTAACACGTCATCATCCAGTTTTAATGGCTCTGAATGCCACTCGTCTAAGGTTGGTGTGCCCGTCTCGATTGACCATTTTGCGTTTGACTCTTCTACCGTCATACGAACGGCGGTGATCCCTTCGGTGGCTTGTAACAAGTCGAGCATATTTCTAAAATTTTGCTCGTTCAGCTGACTGGCGGACAACTCTTGCTGACAACCGTATAGAACCTCTAGAGAATTTTTGGCATGTTCGAGGCGGTGGGTTTTTTCCGCTACCTTTTGCTCAAGCTCCAAGTAGTGCTTCTCTAACTCAGAAGACATGCCATTGAAGGCGTTGCCTAAAATACCTAATTCATTTTGGCTATCTAGCCGTACTTTAAAACCAAAATTACCTGACTGAACTTCGCTACTTGCCACCATTAATTGTTGCAATGGCTTTACCACTTTACGTTGTGAAAAGTAGATCACATAAAAAGCAGTAACCAGTATCAATGAAAAACCAAACCCATAAGCGAGTGATAGAAGCTGTAATTTGAGTTGAGAAAATTCCTGTAGTTCGTAAACAAATCGATCAATTTGGTTAACAAATTCAGCCACACCGACTAAGTAAACATCCTTATCTTCTGATTGCAAGGCAGGTTGTAGCGCTCTCCATCTGGCCAGAAGTTGATGATAGTTTTCGACTAATGAGCTGGGGGTAAACCATTTATCAATCCCACTCAGGGTTGGCGAATAGAGTGAGCGTTCATAGTGAATGAGATGCTCAACAAACTGCTCTGAGTGTGTCTCAATATCGAAGGCTAACCGGTAGCTTTGCATCCTTAAAGAACCCGCAATATTAATCGCTTCGGCGTCGTCGAGGTTGGAGTAGAGCGAGTAGAGAGTAATGCTGGTGGTTGTCACTGACAGCAGAAGAATGAGGGTCATTGCTCTTGCGATAGTTTGAGTGATTGATTTTTGTGCTTTCCGCAAGACGCTTCTCCTATCCGTTTTAGAATTGCTTATTGTGTGAACTAAAGCCACTTCAATTATTGATCTCGCTCAAGTCTATATCTTATTTAACCCTTATGGGGTATTTATTCACGCAATGCAAATCTTAGACTAAAGTTATTAACAATAAGTAAAAAAATAATGAAGTAAGTGGAAAAAAGTTGTTTTGTTTTAAATCACTTACAAGATGTAAATAACAATACTGTAATTAGAGCAGTTACCGAGGAAAGCATTGGTTGATCTAGCACGACGCCGTTTGTTTAGCAGAGCACCGAAAACTCATATTGATATTGCAGCGCCACAACGTATGCCATGGCTTGTAAAAGAGCAAGCATTTATTGATGGGTGTACTCGATGTGGTAAATGCATCGAAAACTGTGAAACCGCCATCATTTTTAAAGGTGAGGCAGGGTTCCCTGAAGTCAATTTCAAACTGGGTGAATGTACGTTCTGTGAAAAATGCGCGGATGTCTGCCCTGAGCCTCTCTTTCTCTCCCGAACTGAACCTGCATGGTCGCAAGTTGTTGCGATTGATGACAATTGCTTAGCCAAAAAAGGGGTTGAGTGTCGGGTGTGTGGAGAGATGTGTGACTATGCAGCTATTCGTTTTAAGTTACAGATAGGTGGTACCGCTCAACCTATTTTAAATGAGAAAGATTGTTCAGGATGTGGTGCTTGTATTAAGCCATGTCCTTCGAATGCAATACAGGTTAAACAAACAGGAAGTGAAAATGAGTTATCACGTTAGCAGTTTGGCAGTTCACGCTGCGGCAGACCAACTCGAAACGGTAAAGTCCGCCATCGAGCAGATGCCGGGTGCGGAAGTACCGGGTACTAGTGAAGTGGGTAAGTTAGTGGTTGTCATCGAAGGTGATAGCCGTGACAGTCTCGCGGATCGTTTTGAAGAGATTAAACAATTGCCAGGGGTGTTAGCAGCAACCTTGGTTTTCCATCAAATGGATGAGCAAGTTGAGCTTGACTGAGGAAGCAAAAATGAGTGTCAGTAGACGAAGTTTCTTGAAAGCAAATGCAGCAGTAGCTGCGGCATCGGTCACGGGAGTTGTGCTTCCTACATCGATCGCTCAAGCCGCTGGAAAGGATAATGAAGTAAATTGGGACAAAGCACCCTGCCGATTCTGTGGTACGGGTTGTAGTGTTCTAGTAGGTACACAAAATGGTCGCGTAGTGGCGTCTCAGGGTGATCCTGATGCACCTGTAAACCGTGGTTTGAACTGTATCAAGGGTTATTTCTTACCTAAGATCATGTACGGACAAGACCGTTTGACTCAACCATTACTGCGTAAAACCGATGGTGTTTACGACAAAGAAGGTGAGTTCACCCCAGTGAGCTGGGATGAAGCCTTTGATGTAATGGCGGACAAATTTAAGAAAGCGCTGAAAGAGAAAGGGCCTACTTCTGTTGGTATGTTCGGTTCTGGTCAGTGGACAGTATGGGAAGGTTATGCCGCGGCAAAACTGTACAAAGCCGGTTTCCGTTCTAACAACATCGACCCGAATGCTCGTCACTGTATGGCGTCTGCGGTAGTTGGTTTCGGCCGTACTTTCGGTATGGATGAGCCAATGGGTTGTTATGATGATCTTGAAAAAGCCGATGTGTTCGTGCTTTGGGGATCAAACATGGCCGAGATGCACCCAATTTTGTGGTCACGTCTAACGGATCGTCGTTTGTCTGATAAGAATGTACGTGTAGCGGTACTATCTACCTATACACACCGTTCTTATGAGCTAGCAGATAATCCAATCATCTTTACCCCACAAACTGACTTGGCGATTCTTAACTATATTGCGCACTATATTATTTCTAATAATAAAGTGAACCAAGACTTTATGGATAAGCACGTTAATATCCGTGAAGGTGAAACAGATATCGGTTACGGCTTACGTCCAACTCACCCACTTGAGAAAGCGGCGAAAAACCCAGGTAGCAAAAAGTCTAAGCCAATGAGCTTTGAAGACTACGCTAAGTTCGTTTCTAAGTATGATGCAAAGTACACTTCAGAACTATCAGGTGTGCCTATTGATCAACTTGAAGAGTTAGCGGAAATGTACGCGGATCCAAGTAAGAAAGTAGTTTCTTATTGGACAATGGGCTTTAACCAGCATACTCGTGGTGTATGGGCAAATAACCTTGTTTATAACATTCACTTACTAACCGGTAAGATCTCTAAACCAGGTTGTGGTCCGTTCTCGCTAACAGGTCAACCATCAGCATGTGGTACCGCTCGTGAAGTTGGTACGTTTGCTCACCGTCTGCCTGCAGACATGGTGGTAATGAACCCTAAACACCGTGAAATGTGTGAAACTAAATGGAACATTCCAGCAGGAACCATTCCAGCAAAACCTGGCTATCACGCAGTACTTCAAGACCGTATGTTGAAAGACCGTAAGCTGAATGCTTACTGGGTTCAATGTAACAACAACATGCAAGCGGGTCCGAACATTAACGAAGAGCGTTACCCTGGCTACCGCGATCCAGCTAACTTTATTGTTACTTCAGATCCGTATCCAACCGTCACGGCTATGGCATCTGACTTGATTCTTCCTACAGCTATGTGGGTAGAAAAAGAGGGTGCTTACGGTAATGCAGAGCGTCGTACTCAGTTCTGGCGCCAGCAAGTATCTCCACCGGGCGAAGCTAAGTCTGATATGTGGCAGGTAATGGAGTTCTCCAAACGCTTCACAGTTGAAGAAGTTTGGCCGCAAGAGTTGATTGACAAAAAACCAGAATTAGCCGGCAAAACGTTATTTGAAGTTCTGTTCGCTAACGGTGAAGTTGATAAGTTCAGCACGGATGAACTCGCTGAAGGTCAATTGAACGATGAATCTCGTGATTTCGGCTTCTACGTACAGAAAGGTCTGTTTGAAGAGTATGCCTACTTTGGCCGTGGTCATGCGCACGATTTAGCACCGTTCGATATGTATCACCAGGCACGTGGTCTTCGTTGGCCTGTGGTTGATGGTAAAGAAACACTATGGCGTTATGCTGAAGGGTATGATCCATATGTAAATAAAGGTGAAGAGTTCTCGTTCTACGGTAAGAAAGATAAGAAAGCGGTTATTTTCGCTCTTCCTTACGAACCAGCAGCGGAATCACCAGATGAAGAGTACGACCTGTGGTTATGTACCGGTCGTGTTCTTGAACACTGGCACACAGGTTCTATGACACGTCGTGTACCTGAGCTATATCGTGCTTTCCCAGATGCAGTAGTGTACATGCACCCACTGGATGCGAAGAAGCGCGGACTACGTCGTGGTGATGCAATTACCATTGCTTCGCGTCGTGGTGAAGTTACCAGCCACGTTGAAACACGTGGACGTAACAAGGTGCCACAAGGTCTGGTTTACATGCCATTCTTTGATGCCGGTCAGTTGACTAACAAGCTAACCCTTGATGCAACGGATCCGCTATCGAAAGAGACCGACTTTAAGAAATGTGCTGTTAAGGTAATGAAGGCTTAGTTGTTGTCAGGGAGCAGTGAAGAATGAAAATCTTACATTCTTTACCATCGGCCAGTAGAAGGCGTTTCATGCGAGACGCTCTTCGAACAGCAGTTGGGGTTGGTGCCGCAACGACAGTGCTTGGCCTACAGACCAAACAGAGTAAAGCGAATACATCGGGTGTGCCAATTCGCCCACCCGGTGCATTAGATGAAGAAGAGTTTCTAAATTCATGTTTACGATGTGGTTTGTGTGTTCAGGCATGCCCTTATGACACCTTAAAGCTGGCGACGATGATTTCGCCAGTAGCAACAGGGACTCCATATTTCACCGCGAGAAGCATACCGTGTGAAATGTGTGAAGATATTCCTTGTGTCGTAGCTTGCCCAAGTGGCGCGCTCGATAAAGGTTTAACTGATATAGAAAAATCGAGAATGGGAACTGCGGTTCTTATCGACCATGAGACATGCTTAAACTGGCAAGGGTTGCGTTGTGATGTTTGCTACCGAGTATGTCCGCTGATAGATGAAGCCATTACTCTTGAACCGATACGAAATCAACGTACAGGAGTACATGCTAGCTTTATTCCAACCGTTCAATCGGATAAATGCACCGGTTGCGGAAAATGTGAAGAAGCGTGTGTGTTGGAAGAAACAGCGATCAAGGTTGTTCCAACCAGTTTAGCGAAAGGTGAGCTTGGTCATCACTATCGCTTAGGCTGGGAAGAGAAAGCCAAACATGGTGGAGAAAGCTTGATTCCAGAGCAATTAACACTACCGACTCGTAAGCCGGAAGGCTCAAAGGGAGGTTTGTAAATGGCTAAGAATCATGCGAAAGATGCAGGCAAAGCAGCAACAGAAGAGTTAGGTTGGTGGATTTCACACCGTTTTCTCATTCTTCGTCGCTTATGCCAACTCTCGGTAATCGGTTTGTTTATTATGGGCCCAACGTGGGGAATCTTGACCGGGAACATGTCATCCAGTGAATTGCTGGGCGTCGTTCCAATGACAGATCCTCTACTATTGCTCCAAACGATCGCAACGGGTTATTGGCCCGAAACAACAGCCATTTTAGGTGGTTTAATCGTCGCAGGGTTTTATGCGATTGCAGGACCAAGAATGTTCTGCGGTTGGATTTGCCCTATGAATCTGGTAACGGATTTCGCGGCATGGATACGAAGAAAAACAGGGCTGAAAGCAAGCTATCAATGGCCATCATCGCTGCGCTATTGGTTGCTCGCCGCAATCCTAGTGGGAAGTGCCGTATCTGGCACTCTCTTATGGACATGGTTAGATCCTGTCTCTGCATTACACCGAGGTCTTGTCTTTGGTATGGGTGCAGGCTGGGTATTAATCTTACTGGTGTTCCTTATCGATCTGCTCCTTGTTGAGCATGCTTGGTGCGGTCACTTATGTCCACTAGGGGCTACTTATGGTGTTATCGGTCGCTACAGTTTATTGCGAGTAACTGCGACTAATAGGGAGCAGTGCAACAACTGTATGGATTGCTACAACGTTTGTCCGGAACCGAAAATATTGAGACAACCGTTGAAGCAAGGTGACAGGAAAGTCATGAGTCAAGATTGCATTAGTTGCGGTCGCTGTATTGATGTCTGTGCTGAAAAGGTATTCGAATTTAGAATAAGAACTGGAGCTAAATATGAAGAGTAAGTTTGTCGTGTCTGCAATGCTGGCGGCTTTAGTAAGTACGGCAGCATTCGCCGAAGTGACATCACTTCGAGGCGATCAGGGTATTAGTGATAATAATGAAATTGCAAAGATCAAAAAAGTGCCAAAGAGTCAGGATAAGTTAGGGTTGGACTATGTTCATCAGCCACCACTTATTCCACATGAAACTGGCCAAGTGCAATTGAATCCAAGTAATAACGGCTGTTTAGAATGTCACGATGTAAGTACTTATCGTAAAGCAGATGCGCCACGTGTAAGTCCTACTCACTATATGGATCGTGATAATAAGATCCTGACGGAAGTCGCACCGCGTCGTTATTTCTGTCTACAGTGTCACGTGACTCAAGTAGATGCAACACCACTGGTAGAGAATGAGTTTAAGCCAGCTGGTAAATTCGGTCAGTAGGGGGCTCTATGGGAATGCTAAAACGCTTTTGGGCGTGGTTCAGTAAACCTAGCCATTTGGCTCTGGGTACGCTACTGGTCATTGGTTTTGTAGGTGGCATTATTTTCTGGGGTGGTTTTAACACCGGCATGGAAATGTCAAACAGAGAAGAGTTCTGTATTGGCTGTCATGAAATGGAAGATAATGTTTACGAAGAGTATGTAGGAACGATTCACTACACTAACCGCTCTGGAGTACGTGCAACCTGTCCGGATTGTCACGTTCCTAAAGAGTGGGGGCCGAAAATGATCCGTAAGATTCAGGCAAGTAAAGAACTTTATGGGAAAGTGTTTGGCACAATTGATACGCGTAAAAAGTTTGAAGATCATCGATTTGAAATGGCGTCTCGAGAATGGGCCCGTATGAAGGCTAATGACTCGCAAGAGTGTCGTAACTGTCATAACTTTGAGTTTATGGATTACGTAGCTCAAAAGCCTGTGGCGGCGCAGATTCATGATAAAGCTGAAGATCAAGGTCAAACTTGTATTGATTGTCACAAAGGTATTGCTCACGATTTGCCGAAAGGACATACGATATCTAAAGAGTTGTAAATTATCACAACGCTGACATTGATGAATACCCGGTAAGCTAGTCTGACCGGGTATTTTTTTGCCTTGATTTTATTGCAGATTATCCTGAGGTATCATGGATGGGATTTTCTGACTATAATTTAATCAGGTGTCGCTAAGTAAAGGGGGGATGATGGCAGTTACAAGAATGCATACTGATCCAGGTAAAAGTTATGATCCAAATAAGGAACTGACTAACAACCAGCGCCGACGATACTCAGATGTCGCCAATAAAGCAGAAGAGCGCAGAGAGCAAAGAGAGCTGTACAAAGCCGCGTTAAACCCACAATTGAAGAGAGCAGAAGCGATTGCTAAAGCAAAAGCTGAGCTAAAGAAACAGCAAGATTTGCAGACAAAAAGGCGCATGCCTGAACTGTCATTCTTGAGAGTGTTAATCTGGTCTCTAACGTTAGGTGCGTTTTGGTTGTGGGTAGCGTTTATGTTCCCGAGTGGTTAGCCAGTCGCTTCTTCATTTACATTATATGTAAATGGGATATAGGATCTTTGCTTTGCTCGTTTTGTGAGGATTGATAAAAACGGAATCGATTCTTACCCAGTTTTTTGGCTTCATACATCGCCTTATCAGCACATCGAATTAACTCTTCAAGTTCATCCGCATCTTGTTTATAGACTGCAATGCCAATACTAAAGGTTAGATTCGCGTCATAATTATCCTGCTTTAAATCGTCTTCAAATAACGTGTTTATGCGATGAACAATGGCTCTTACGTCATCCATGGTCGGAATGTCATATAGCAGAAGCATAAATTCATCCCCCGCATAACGAGCCACGGAGTAATCTTGTTCCTCGGTTTCTCGATCTCTGTGGCGCATGTTGCCAGATAGGCGAGTAGCAAAGTGCTGCAATAACTTATCACCTGTATCGTGACCATAGGTATCATTAACAAACTTAAAGTTATCAATGTCTAAAAACAGCAGAGCCGATATTGAATCGCTTGATGCCTGCTCAATGAGCTTCTGTTTCGCCCATGTTTCAAAACTCCAACGGTTTGCTAAGCCTGTTAAACGATCTCGATAAGCTAATTGATCTATCCCTTCTTGGTACAGTCCTTGTAAGTAGTCTATTGCTTTGTAGTAGTAGTAGTTGGAAACCAGCGCGATAAAACACATCACGGTTAAACTAAAAATGAATCTATCTGCAGGGAGACGATGGGTGCTGAAATTCACCCAGCTAAAGTCATTAAAGTATAAGTAAACGGAGGAAACTGCGATAAAGGAGGTACTGGTTATTAATGCCTGTTTAAAATCGTTAATGATGATCACCCCTGCGAGAATGGGAAATACCCAAAAAACAGTACCTTCAGGGAAGATTAAGTTAACGGCAGCATTCAGCAGCATCGCAATGTTGAAGAGTGTTGGGTGGTGATCGCTGTATTTTTTAACGCATAGGTAGCCAAAGTACACGGCGCAAAGCAGCGCTCCGGCAAAGTTAGTAATGGCAAAAATTTCACGGTCTAGTAGCCAGTTGATACAACCATAACCCGCCAGAAAAACCACAGACACAGAACTAAACATCAACCGAAATTTCTTTTTTCGGTTTTGGTTAATGTCTGCCATATCTTCAAGTTTTATGCCGGTTAAAAATTGTCGCATCGAAATTTAAGTGGTCTCTAGGGGGAATTTTAAAGAGGCTATATTGTATATGTCTAGTATAAAATGTGAACAATAAACACTATATATAGTGTGATCTACTTCAATCTCTAACAAAAATATGGAGCAAGATCACATTAGATCTTTTGCTAGAAAAAGGATCCTGTTGTGGTGAATTGCTCATCTTCTGCGCAGTTAAACAGTAATTGCACCTAAATCACTAAAAAATATAATAATTACCACTACACTGAAGGTATGTCTTTGTGCTTTCGCCATTTATTAATGAATGGAATGGCTATTTCTGGAGGTGATAATGCCGACACTCTCGTTGACTCCACAAGATCTGTATTTTGAAGCAAAACTAGAAAACTTGCCGTGTAAATCCACAAAAGAACTCAGCCCTATTGATGAGATCGTTGGACAGGAACGGGCACAAAAAGCCGTTGAGTTTGCAATGTCCATCAAGGAAAAGGGGTACAACATTTACGCCATTGGCAGAAACGGTCTTGGTAAGCGGACGATGATTTTGCGATATCTTAGCCGCCACCAGCATGAAGCCGACTCATTATATGATTGGTGTTATGTCGCCAATTTTGATGATATCCGTACACCTAAAGTGCTTAAGCTACCATTAGGGATGGGCAATAAGTTTAAGCAAGACATTGAAAAGTTATTAGTGAAGCTAGTGAAAGCACTTCCTCTGGCCTTTGACAATGAAATGTACTTTACTCGAGCGGAAAAGCTAAAGAGTCAATTAGCGCATAAGCAGCAAGGCGAGCTAGAAGTCATTAGCAAGCAGGCGAAAGAAAAGGGCATTAGCTTAACATTAACCACCCAAGGTGATTATCAGTTTATCGCCATGAATGGTGAAGATCTGCATACGGAGGAGAGCTTTGATGCGCTCTCAGCTAAAGAACAGTTACTGTTTGGTGAGAACATTGATGCGCTAGAGATCCAACTACGAACGATGGTGCGTCAACTGACCGAGTGGGAAGAGAAATACAGCGAAAAAATACAGAAGTTAAATGATGAAGTGACACTAGAAGTGATCACTCATTTTATTAAGGAGTTGAAGAAGAAATATCTCGGTTATGGTGCCATTAAAAAACATCTTACCGACCTACAGAAAGATATTGTTGAGAACGTTGAAATCTTCTTAGAGGAGGGGGATGAGCAAGGGGAAATTGCTTCTGCTTCTCTGGAGAAAAAGCTTCCTCGTCGCTATAAAGTTAACGTGCTAGTGAGTCAATCTTCAGATGAGTTTCCAATCGTTGTTGAAGAGAATCCCAACTACCATTCTCTCTTTGGCTATACCGAAACCGCAACGTTCAAAGGTACGGTGTTTACCGATTTCTCTCTTATTCGTCCCGGCAGTTTGCATAAAGCAAACGGCGGTGTTTTGCTTATGGATGCCATTAAAGTACTTGAGCAACCATACGTGTGGGATGGTCTTAAAAGGGCACTTCGTTCTCGTCAATTGAGCTTAACTTCGTTAGAAAAAGAGCTAACCTTAACAGGGGCGGTTTCGCTTGACCCTGAGCCGATTCCACTCGATGTTAAAATCATATTGTTTGGTGACTATCGAACATATCAACTGTTACAGCATTATGATCCAGAGTTTAGTGAACTATTTCGGGTTACGGCTGACTTTGAAGATGAGATGAAACGAACAGAGGAGTCGGAACTGCACTATGCCCGCTTTATTTCAAGCATTGTGCATGATAACGGCATGCTTCATTGTGATAAAAAGGCGATTAGCCGAATTATCGAACACAGTTCACGCATAGCGGGAGATCAGAAGAAGCTCTCTTTGCATTCTGCCCACATTGCTAACTTGCTGCGTGAATCCAATTATGTTGCTAAAAATGCTAGGTCTAACTTAATTCGGGCGAGTCATGTTGAACAAGCTCTAGATAATCAGCAGATGCGAGTGGGTCGGTTACAAGATCACGTGATGGAAAGCTTCCATAATGGCACCACGCTTATTCATACTTCAGGCGATGCCATAGGGCAAGTGAATGCACTGTCCGTCTTGTCCACCAGTGATCATATGTTTGGTGCACCTAATCGTATTACTGCAACAACAAGCTATGGACAGGGTGAGGTGATCGATATTGAGCGTAATGTTGACCTTGGTGGCAGCATTCACTCCAAAGGCGTGCTGATTCTGTCTGCTTATTTGGCGTCTGTTTTTGGTAAAACCGCCAAAATCCCATTAACAACAAATATCACATTTGAGCAATCATATGGTGGCGTAGATGGGGATAGTGCCAGTATGGCAGAACTGTGTGCTGTCGTTTCTGCTTTCTCTAAACAAGCAAACCGACAAGATATTGCCATTACCGGCTCTATGAACCAGTTTGGTGAATCTCAACCCATAGGTGGCGTCAATGAGAAGATAGAAGGTTTCTTTGATGTTTGTACCATAAAAGGTCGTTGTCAGGGGCAAGGTGTAATTATTCCTAAGTCCAATAGTCAGAACTTAATGTTGAGAAAAGACATTGTTAAGGCGGTAGAAAAGGGAGAGTTTCATATTTGGGCCATTGACCATGTATCAGAAGCGATTGAGCTCTTTACAGGGAAAGCTGCCGGTCAAGCGAGCGAAGAGGGAAGTTATCCTATTAATACTGTGTTCGGTATAGCTCAGGCTAAACTTAACGCATTAAGAAAGTAAGTGGTTACTAACTTTACTGAAGAGACAAAAGTTAGAAACTAATAGCAGTAGGGGGACAGTGTTCTCCTGCTGCTATTGTTGTTGGAGGTTAAATATTATTGCCAGCGACATAACCGAAGATAGTTACAGTTTTAGTGACAGTTTTACCCCATCAAATTTCAAGTGACTCAAAATACCTTGAACATTCTTAAGGCCTTCTTCATCAAACTTTAAACCGTACTTTGCGTAATGCATCGATGACTGAAGGTTACATATGGTTCCAGAAAGTGGTGAGAGTTGTACTTTAGAACCGTTAGGAGTGGGGATATTAACGGTAATATAATCCCCGACATCAAAGTGCTTGGCTAGAGGGCTAGTGATAAATCGGCAGCCCCCTTTGGATAGGTCACGAATTTCGCATTCAAGTCTGAGTGACTCGGTGACAGCGTGCGCTTTGAGGTTGACGTCGTAACGAGGTTCTTTACGTAACTGGTTAATTTTCATCATGCCGGGAATGGAGATCATAATGATTGGCACAGGCTCAAGCAAAATATGCATGATTTGGCTACGGAAATGTATTAGCGCCCCTTCTCCTTTTTGAGAAATGGCACGGACATTCATCCAAAAGCCTTCTTGAAAAAAGAAGGCAAAGTCATCATCGGAGAGTTCTGGCACTTCTAACAGCATAAAGTTGTCAGAATGGGTTCCAATAAACTTGGTTTTACCTAAATATCGAATGCCAACAGGGGTTGTTAGGTTGATGGTTAATTCGCTGCCATGGCTAACCATATCAATAGCATCAGTACTGTTCATGGTACTTTCTGTGCCATTAATAGCAGGCTCGTTCTTAACATCGATTCGATTTTCTCGTTTTACCATGCTTGCTCTCGCATTCACCTGCCAACTCCTGAAAACTCTGTTTTTATAATAGTATGTAAGAATTTATTAATATAGTAATCAGAGTTTACCTATAATTGCTTTTCTTTCAAAGCTCTAATACATAACACAATGTGATTATTGTTATAAATATCATTCATAACAAGCTTGCAACAAGTATTTATTGTTTGCATGAATGTTTAATAACATTGCTCATGGGCATATATTTTGTAATTGCAGCACAATGCTTTGGTAAAGGTAGCAAAATAAAATGTCGACAGGTCACTTGAGTATAGCCTGAGGCTCGATCTCATTTAGCTGACATTCACCGCAGATAATGCTGTAGTGTGTGATAAGGAAATGTTAAAAGTTTGAACTAGATAAAAAAGTGAGTGAATTTTAAGCTAGTAAGTTATCTTTACCGATGATAATCTTTCGCAAATTAGCGAAATCTGATGCATATAGGGAACATGGATAGCTCTTCTCAACATTTAGTTAATGAATTAACTATTCAATCTACAGAGATTTTTAACGCCATGCCGGAACCTGCATTCTTACTGAGTGAGGATGGTGTTTACCTGAATGTATTTGGTGGAAAAGATGCTGAGCGCCATCATGATCCTGTCGTATTGAAAGGAAAATCTTTGTTTGATGTTTTTCCTGAGAAACTGGCATCACTATTTTTGACCTATGTTAAAGAGGTGATAGAGTCCGGTATCTCCAGAACGTGCCAATATACTATGGATTTAAGTGATATTGATGCGTTTAAAGATCAGACCGGTCCAAAGGGTGTTCGCTATTTTGAAGGATTTCTCTGTCGCGTATCGGCAGGTAATGATCGTTTCGGCGTGCTGTGGACGGTGCGTTGTATCACTGCTTATAAAAGCCTGATATCAGAGCTTAAACAGCAGAAAAAAGAGTTAATGAACGTTTCTCAACGGGATCATTTAACGGGTGTCTACAATCGAGTGGCGTTAGAGAGTGTGTTGCCTAATATTCTGCTCAAAGCGGAAAAATCTCGCAGTAGTATTTCAGCATTAATGATTGATATTGACTACTTTAAACAGCTAAATGAAAAATTTGGTCATATAAGAGGTGACAAAGCCTTGGTTCAGCTTGGCGATATGCTGAATACGTGCTTTTATCCGGATGGCTACTGTTTCCGCTATGGCGGTGATGAATTTTTAGTTGTGTTGCTAGACCACACCATAGATCAAGTTCAACAGCTTGCCGAGCAATTTCGGATGGCTGTTTCCGATGCGAATATTGCTAACCCAGACTCACCCGTTGCCAAGTATTTAACGGTGACAGTTGGTGTCTATTTTAACCAGCAAACAGATGCGAGTCTTGATCCTGATTATCTCGTTCATTTGGCAGATAAAGCACTTATTAACGCCAAAGCAGATCAAAAAAATACCACCTATATTATTTAATAATACCAATCTCTATGCGCACGGCAGCATGGTCACTTGATAAATGGTCAGTTTGATAGTTTGGATTGATGATATGTTCATCGTAAGTGTGATACTGATTAACCGATAAATATCCACCACTGTTTGGTGCGAATTCATTACTCAGTAAGATATAGTCTAATACTTTTCCCATAGCCCCGTAGTAGTGCGTTGCAGGTCGAGACCATTGCAGATTTGCCGAGTCAAATTGCTCACAATAGAGCTCCCAGCTATCACAGAAGTAAAGCTGATTGAGGCTCTCATCGTTTCGATTTCTGTGAGAAGGATGTTGAGGGGAGAGAGCAAAAAAGCAGTCAAATTCTATACTGCTGATGGTTTGGTTAAAGTCACCTAAAATAATGCAGGGCCGACAGGTTTTTGCTCTAAATTGGCTGAGCATACTGTAAAGAACGTTGGCCTCGAATCCTCTTTGACTGGCTGAGCGCCATATCCCCATTATATTCTCTGTGTAGTCGTTCTCGTTTGTACATCCCGGATTCGTTTTTGATGTAACCTGACAGAGATCAGGCGGAGTGAGCGTTGGCCGTTGAGATTTAAAATGGACAACAACAAAATCTATGATACCCAGTTGGCCGAGCTGTATGGAGACCAGCAAAGGCTGTCGACTAAACTGAAAGTCTTGAGTTAAATCTTGATGGTGGAAAAGCGAGCGATCTGCTGTGAGTAATTGTGCATCAAGAATGGGGTGTTTGGATGCCAACGCCAGTACGGGGTCAGAGTATTGATAGCCATCCCTAACCGAAGGACTATCTAAACAGACAAAATGCGGGTAGCCAAGTTGATTCAACTGTTGCTTTAATATGTCGGGACTAAAGACTTCTTGGAAGGCAATAACGTCTGACTGTAGTTCATTAATACAGTTAGAGAGCCAAGTCACCTTTCTTTGCCACTCCGTATCGCTATATATATTATCAAATTGATAAAAAGCGTTGGGGGGCTGCAGATAATTGAACAAGTTTAGTGTGCTAATGTTAAATGTCGAGGCGCAATTAAGTCTATTCATAAGTTGCCATTTAAAATGGGGCCTATGTTTAAAGAATATCCTAGATCATCAATAAATAAAGAACCGCCTTGTTATTTACTGATTAACAAGGCGGTTGTCGTCTCTGTTGAGAACGCTTCACAAAGTGGCGTTATCTCATGGCTATCTAGCCGATGAAATGTCAGCTAATTTCAATAATACTCGCTTGATACGGCTGTAATTGCATATTTTCCAGCGAGTGAATCTCTTGAGAATAGTTGCTGAGCGCGGTTTTGATTACTTTTCCAGAGTAGCTCCGTTGTTGAATCTCTCCACTGAAGTTAGCAACGATTAACAAGGTTTTACCTTGATACACTCTTTGATAGGCGTAGACATCACTATCATTGGCGTCGAGTAATTGGTGACGACCATAAACAATAACATCGCCATACTCTTCGCCTTGACGTAGTGCGATGAGTTTTCGGTAGTGATTAAATACCGAGTCGCTATCCAAAACGGATGCTTCAGCATTAATCTCTTTATAATTCTCATTGACGGCTAACCAAGGTGTTCCGCTAGTGAAGCCTGCGTTGTGTGAGTTATTCCACTGTACGGGAACTCGAGCGTGATCTCGGGAGAAAAAGTTCAAAAAGTCTAACGCCGCTTGTGGCTCTACACCTCTTTCGAGCATTTTCTGGTAATGGAAGTGTGCCATTAAATCATCAAACTCACTGATGTCAGCAAAATGCTTGTTTGTCATGGCAAATTCTTCACCTTGGTACACATAAGGCGTACCGCTCATCATATGTAATACCGTTCCCAGCATTTTTGCGCTAATGACTCTATTTTCACCTTGATCGTTACCAAAGCGTGACACAGTACGGGCTTGGTCATGATTACTCCAATAGAGGCTGTTCCAGCCTTTTTGGTATAGGTCATCCTGCCATTTAGCCATAATGGCTTTATACTCAACTAAGTTGAACGGCTTTTTAACCGCATTATGCTCTTCACGGTCGATACTCATATGCTCAAACTGAAAAATCATGCTGATTTCATGACGTTTTGGATTTGAATAGAACTGACCATCTAGCGTCGTGGTAAAGGGCGTTTCACCTACCGTCATTACATCATAATGAGAGAGGACTTGTTCATTCATCTCTCTAAGGTATTGGTGCACTAGCAAGTTATTTGACCAGTGTTCCCAACCCGCAACGCCGGAGTCGAAAATAGTGGCGTCTGGATAATCTGACGGTTTACCAATCATATTGATCACGTCCATGCGGAAGCCACCAAGGCCCTTTTTAAGCCAAAAGTGCATCATGTCGTAAATCGCTTGGCGTACCTCGGGATTAGCCCAGTTGAGATCCGGCTGCTCCTTGGCAAACAGGTGGCAATAGTATTGGCCACTCTCTTGGTCGAGAGTCCACGCTTTTGGGGTAAAAAATGATTCCCAGTTATTTGGCTCACTGCCATCTTCTTTGGCATCTTTCCAAATATACCAATCTCTTTTGGGGCTGTTTATGCTGCTTTTTGACTCGATAAACCAAGGGTGTTGATCTGAGGTATGGTTAGCCACTAAATCCATTACAATCTTGATGCCACGCTGGTTAGCTTGTTCAATCAAGTTGTCCATATCTTGCATGGTGCCAAATTCAGGAGCGATCTCAAAATAGTCAGAGATATCATAACCATTATCATTCATTGGCGATTTATAGACAGGGCTTAGCCAAATAACGTTGGCACCAAGCTGTTTAATGTAATCAAGTTTTTCGAGTATGCCGACAATATCACCAATACCATCACCATTGGAGTCATTAAAACTGCGAGGATAAATTTGGTATACAACGGCATTATGCCACCAACGTTTCTCTATAGGGTGGGTCATTATATTTACTCCTTAAATAAGGGCTAGATATGCTTTTGGTGAATTAACTGCTCTGTCTGAGTTGGATTTTCTCTGCCAACTCAACAGATTCATACGGTAATATGCCTAAGGCAATTTTAGCGGCGATCCGGCCTTTCTCTGCGATAGGTTGATGCACGGTTGATAGCCCAGCTCGCTCTGCTTGGGGAATATCATCAAAACCAACAATTTTTAGTTGTTGCGGCACTTCTATCGATAACTCTTTCGCTGCATCTAATGCCGCAAGTGCGATGCGATCACTCATACACAGCAAAACATCAATATTGTCTGGAGCCGTCAGAGCCCCCCTCAGTACAGCTTTCATCGCATCATGCTCTAAATGGTGGATCTGCCATACATGATGAGTTTCTAATTCTATTCCCACCTCTTTCATGGCTTTTTTATACCCTTCTAGGCGACGTCTAGAGATGCACTCTTCCGGTGTGAATAGCTTGTCAAACGAGCTAAATGACAGCGCATTAGATGGCTCAAGCCTTAAACCTAATATGAGTAACTTTTGTTCGGCGTGGTTAAGAACATTTGAGGCAATTAAGTAAGCCGATTTTTCATTATCGATACTCACTGAAGGGGTTTTCGGCAGGTCAAAATCAACCGTTACTAACGGTTTGCCTTGTTGTTGTAGCCGCTCTAGAACATGTCTGTCTGCGGGTTTACCGTAAACAATAAAGCTGTCGGGTATGGTTTCTGCTTGGGTACTTTGATAGTTCTCCGTATTAGACGGAAGAAGCAGCATATTAACGTGTTGCTCATCTAAGGTTTCAGATATGCCGGCCAAAAACTCGCTGGCCACAGGATCGGTAAAGCTATACGAGAGGTTGTCAGCAAGTAATACGCCAATTACACCGGTTTTACCTGTACGTAAGCTTCTGGCGGTCAAACTCGGGCCGGTATAACCAAGTTGTTGACACTGTTCTAAAATTTTAGTTTTTAGAGAGGCGGATAACTGATCCGGTCGATTAAATGCATTAGAGACAGTCGCAGTAGAAACCCCAAGTTGTTTCGCCACATCTTTAAGTGTTGGCTTTTTCACTGTATGACTTTTCATTGGGACATTTCCTTGAAGTAATAGCAACAAACAAAAGCATTTTCTGAATTCTAGAACGATTAAGAAGGCATAAGAAATACTTTACCTCTATTAATGGTCAATATTTGACGCTGAGTCATAAAAATGAGTAATAAATAGTCATTAATATGATCTAAATAACAACTTCAGCAGCTTAATTGGTCGAAACTATTTTTGGGAGCTATGGTTCCTCTATGGACTTAACCGATTAAGTCTTTCGTGAAACAGTAAAATAAAAAACAGAAATACATGGAGTTCGAACTGATGAAAACTACCCTTGTTACTAGTGCAGTCGCTCTGGCGATACTCTCATCTTCTGCAATGGCCGCCGATCTTAAATATACACCCGGTGAAGATAACCGTTTTAACTGGCCAAGCTATGAGGCACTAAAAAAAGTAGACCTAACTGGTGAAACCGTCACCATAAGTGGCCCTTGGCTTGGCCCAGATAAAGCCTTGATTGAAAGTGTGATTGCGTATTTTGAAGAAGCGACAGGTGCCGATGTTCAGTATGCCGGTTCTGACTCTTTCGAAACTCAAATTGTCATTGATGTACAAGCAGGTAGTGCGCCGAATATTGCTATTTTCCCTCAACCAGGTTTGGCCGCGGATCTTGCTTCTAAAGGTTTCTTAACACCGTTGAAAGGTGATTGGAGCTCTTGGATTGAGAAAAACTATGCCGCAGGGACATCTTGGGTTGACCTAGGTACCTTTGACAATAAACAAGGCCAGAAAGATCTGTTCGGTTTCTTCTATAAGGTCGATCTTAAATCTTTGGTTTGGTACGTTCCAGAAAACTTTGAAGATGCGGGTTATGAAGTACCGAAAACCATGGAAGAGCTAAAAGCGTTAACTCAGCAGATGGTCAAAGACGGTGAAACGCCATGGTGTATCGGTCTGGGAAGTGGTGGCGCTACAGGTTGGCCTGCAACTGACTGGGTTGAAGATATGATGTTGCGTACTCAATCTCCTGCCGATTACGATGCATGGACTAAGAATGAGCTGAAATTCAACGACAAGAAAGTCGTTGGCGCTATTGAAGAGTTTGGTTGGTTCTTGAACGACGATTATGTTGATGGTGGTTCTCGCGCGGTTGCCGCAACAGATTTCCGTGATAGCCCTAAAGGCATGTTTAGCTCTCCAGCTAAATGTTACATGCACCGTCAAGCTTCGTTTATCCCTAGCTTCTTCCCTGAAGGTACAGTATTGGGTGAAGATGCCGACTTCTTCTACTTCCCTGCTTATGAAGGAAAAGATCTAGGTAAACCTGTATTAGGCGCTGGTACCGTATGGAGTATTACCAAAGACTCAAAAGCGGCACAAGAGTTCTTGAAGTTCCTTCGTCTGCCTATCGCTCATGAAGTATGGATGGCTCAATCTGGTTTCTTAACGCCATTTAAAGGCGCGAACCTTGATACTTATGCCAATGACTCGTTGAAGAAACAGGGTCAGATCCTATTGGGTGCGACAACGTTCCGTTTCGATGGTTCGGATCTAATGCCTGGTAAGATTGGTGCGGGCGCGTTCTGGACTGGTATGGTGGATTATAGCGGCGGAAAATCTGCACAAGATGTTGCTAATGATATCCAAAAAACGTGGGACGCTTTAAAGTAACTCGTTAGTGATAAAAGGTCAGTACCGTGGTACTGACCTTCTTTTTATTCTCGATAGTTTGACTGTTAGTATTTTCGATTTATTGTGAGGTTTTCATGGAGCAATTGTATTACTCCCTTTTTATCATGATCCTCGGTGTAGCTGGTTGCATAATCTATTTTGTGGGTAGCAACTTCCTACTTACTCTGATTTTCCCCTCCCGTGGTGTTTCAAATGAGCAGAAGGCAAAAAACATCAGCCGCGCTGCGTCGGTTCGACCTTGGCTGTTTTTAGGTCCTGCGCTGTCATTTCTAGGGCTGTATTTGGTTTACCCAATTTTTGATTCTTTCATGCTCTCTTTACATGACCGAAGCGGCGATGTTTTTATCGGAGCAGATAACTATGTCTGGCTGTTGAATGACAGAGAGTTCTTAGAATCACTACTGAATAATATGTTGTGGTTATTGGTTGTGCCGGCAATGTCGACCTTCTTCGGTTTAGTTATCGCTGCGATGACTGACAAAGTGAGTTGGGGAAACATCGCTAAGAGCATGGTCTTTATGCCAATGGCTATTTCCTTTATTGGCGCGTCGATTATCTGGAAATTTGTATACGACTATAGAGCGGAAGGTTCAGAGCAGATCGGCATACTTAATGCGATTGTAGAAGCCCTTGGTGGTACGCCAGAGGCATGGATAACCATACCGTTTTGGAACAACTTTTTCTTAATGGTTATTTTGATTTGGATCCAGACCGGTTTCGCTATGGTTATATTGTCTGCCGCGTTGCGCGGTATTCCTGAAGAGACCGTTGAAGCTGCAGTGCTAGATGGCGCAAATGGCGTTCAGATATTTTTCAAAATTCTTATCCCTCAGATATGGGGAACCATTGCCGTTGTTTGGACAACCATTACGATTACCGTACTGAAGGTATTTGATATTGTTCTGGCCATGACGAATGGTCAATGGAATACACAGGTACTTGCCAATATGATGTTTGATTGGATGTTCCGGGGCGGCGGTGATTTTGGTCGAGGAGCGGCTATTGCCGTCATAATTATGGTCGCGGTTATTCCAGTGATGGTTTGGAATATTCGACAAGCCAATGCTCAAATGGAGGGACGCTAGATGTCAGATGCACAATTTGGCCTAAGCAAGCTAAGGCGTTCACCTTTAACAATTTTAGTTCACTTATCGGTGTTGCTGGTGGTGATTCTTTGGACTCTTCCTACTGCTGGCTTACTTATTTCATCGTTTCGAGATAAAGAACAGCTTGCTGTGTCAGGCTGGTGGACCGCACTATCCGCTTCAGAACAGAACCTAATCGGAAGGACAGGCCATCCTGATCAACAAGTACAAAAAGATGGTACGTACGTGTTGGAAGGACAGTTAGGCGAAGATGGCAATGCGATAAACGTTAAACGCTTTGGTGCATCATCTAAAGCGCCAACCAAATATATGCCTGGAGAGACGGCACCGATGCGCAAAGGGGCAACCCTGACCGTTAACGAGGATGGCTATTACGTTATGACCTCGCCTGAACCGTTTAAAGGTAGTCGTGGTAAGCGTGTTTTCTATACTTCCGAAGTGGCACCTAAATTTGGCTTAGATAACTATCGTGAAGTATTAACCGCAGAGGGCATAGGACAGTCTTTCATTAACTCGTTAACGGTAACCATACCTGCAACAATTATCCCTATCTTGATTGCTGCTTTTGCCGCGTATGCGTTGTCTTGGATGCGGATGCCGGGTAGACCTATATTGATCGCTCTGGTTGTTGGACTATTGGTTGTACCGTTACAGATGTCGTTAATACCGCTATTGAGGTTGTACAACGAGGTTGGTGCTTTCTTTGGTGTTGGTGCCAAAACATATTTGGGGATATGGCTTGCCCATACCGGTTTTGGTTTGCCGTTAGCCATTTATTTATTGCGTAACTATATTTCTAGTTTACCAAGAGAGATCATTGAGTCGGCTCGTGTTGATGGCGCGACTGATTTTGAGATATTTGTTCGAATTGTTTTACCACTTTCTTTCCCTGCATTGGCGTCATTTGCCATCTTCCAGTTCCTTTGGGTTTGGAATGATTTATTGGTGGCAACCGTGTTCTTAGGTAATGGTGAAAGCGAGTTGGTGCTTACCGGACGACTTAGAGAACTGCTTGGTTCTCGAGGAGGAAACTGGGAGATATTGACGGCCTCAGCGTTTGTCTCTATTGCCGTTCCGCTAGGGGTATTTTTTAGCCTTCAACGTTATTTAGTGCGTGGATTGCTTTCTGGCTCAGTTAAGTAAGCGGGTTGAGTTAAGTAATCTGGTGCAATGAAACAATTTGATAAAGAGAAGAATTCGATGACTGGTTTAAAATTAACAAATATTAAAAAAGCCTACGGCGACACTGAAGTACTGCATGGTATTGATTTAGATATCGATATTGGTGAGTTTATTGTTTTTGTTGGTCCGTCAGGTTGCGGAAAATCGACTCTGCTTCGTATGATCGCAGGGTTAGAAGATATCACCAGTGGGGAGTTAGAAATTGAAGGGGCAGTCGTTAACGATATGCCTGCCGCCATGCGTGGTATTGCTATGGTGTTCCAAACTTACGCGCTATACCCGCATATGACCGTATATGACAATATGGCCTTTGCTATGCGCATTGCAAAGGAATCAAAAGAAGAGATCGACAAACGGGTAACACAGGCGGCAGAGATGCTGCAATTGACGCCTTATCTTGGTCGGTTACCTAAAGCACTCTCTGGTGGACAACGTCAACGTGTGGCCATTGGTCGAGCCATTGTCCGGGATCCTAAAGTATTCTTGTTTGATGAGCCATTGTCTAATTTGGATGCGGCTCTTCGAGTGCAGACCCGAATAGAAATTGCCAACTTGAAAGAGAAGATGGATAAGACCACCATGATATATGTTACCCATGATCAGGTGGAAGCGATGACATTGGCGGACAGAATTGTGGTGTTGTCGGCGGGTAAAATTGAGCAAGTAGGTTCGCCATTGGAGCTATATACCAACCCGGCAAACATATTTGTGGCGAGATTCATCGGCTCGCCAGCAATGAATATTTTGCCTGCGGAGTTAGTCGCTGCAGGAGAGAGTGGCACGGTTAAATTTAGTAATGGTAACCATGCTGTCTTCCCGCATTCGTGTCCAGAGACGTTATTGAATCAGCAATTACAGGTGGGTATTCGCCCTGAAGATTTTGAACTGGCAACAGAAGAAGAGTCGTTCGTTACAGGTCAGGTGCTGTTTGTGGAGTCGCTTGGTGAAGTAACGCTATTGCATATTGAAGTTGAGGGGCAGGAAGAACCTATCGTCGCGAAGTTGCCGGGTATTATCAACCAAAGTAAAGGACAGACCATTCATCTTAAAGCATCGTCAGACACGCTTCACTTGTTTGATAACAATGATATTTCAGTCAAGCACTTGTAATTAATCGTTAAAGTTATTTCGGCGGGAGGCATTATGCCTCCCTTTTTTATGCCAGTATTGACCAGTTACTCAATGGAAATATTTACCGTACAGGTAGGTTATGCCATAGTGGGTTACGATTTGAGCAAAAACAGAAGATGCTTGAACTTAATGACAGAATTTAAAGGTAAATAGATGCAAGCTGAAGTGAAATGGGTTGAAGAGTTTAAATTTGTTGGACATTCACAGTCGGGACATCAAGTTGCGATGGATGGTAATGGTGGTGAAACTGCACCAAGTCCTATGGAAATGGTATTGATCGCCGCTGGCGGTTGTAGCTCGGTGGATGTAGTTGACGGACTGAAAGAGCAAGGCCAAAAGGTAACGAGTTGCACTGCTAAACTAACGACCGAAAGACGAGAAACCGCGCCACGATTTTTTACCGCCATCAACATTCATTTTGAAGTGTCTGGCGAAGATCTTGATCAGGATTTGGTTGAAAAGGTTACTGCAGATTCGTTAGAAAAATATTGTTCAGTCTGTTTGATGCTAGCAAAAGGGGTAAAAATGACCCATAGCTTGGCTATAATTTAACCATAACTATGTGTGGTTTGTTCAAGAATGAAGCCAAAGGTCATAGAGTATCGACCAACAGTATGTATGATAAAACGCGTTTTATGACGGCACAGTATATGTGACGGTAAAATATGTAATTGACCTCAACAAACAGGATTGAGAGACGTTTATGGCACGATTAGTTAACAACAGACAAGCCGTTAACAGTAACCAATCAATGAATATGGGATTGGCCTCTAAATGCCGAGGAATGTCGACGGTCATGACGGTGTGGTTATCATTTGTGGTGGTGGTGGCCATTTTGGCCGGATATGTAGGTTTTGTTACTTATCAGCAGCATATCGACCCGAATCGAGTCTATGGTAAATGGACTGAAATTGGTGGTCCAGAATGGGCGGCGGATCAGTTCTATCTAAGTGAAAATGGTGTTAAGAAAAACAATCGCTATTTGGCGACGTTTTTCTTGTTTGATGGAAAGATCGTGACCTATCAGAGTGGCGACAAAACCGTAGAGTTACAGATTTTTGGTAAAAGTGATGAGAGACTACGCCGTATTACGGGCGGTGGTCATGCGACCTCATTTATCAAAGAAGGCTTTGAACATACCTTACCTAAACAAGATAACGTGGGGCCAGCACGTAGAGTCTCATTAGCGGAGCATTTTCAAAGTAAGAAGTGACCAAGCGTAGCCGAGAGAGGCTAAGCTAGTTTCAAGTTTAACCGAAGATCCAGTGGTAAATCTGCCAAATGACCAGCCAAAGCGCAGCGTGTGTGTTCTATCTCTTTAGGTAGAATCGCTGTGTTTGGTCGGGTTTTAATCGTGACATCTACCCGTAGTTCTCTACCAATTTTGGTTAAACCTATCAGTTCAATATCGTGCTCTCTGACTCTAGATACCGCACGCATACCTTCATCAACCTTAGTGCAGATCTCTTCGCTAGGCCTCATCATAAGCAGTTCACGTAGCGCATCTTTTAACATCAGCAGAGGTACTTTAATAAAGTAAACAGATATCAAGCACATCATGACAGGGTCGGCGTAGACAGCGTACTGAGATGAAGAAGAGTGGCTTATTATCCATGCAACAATAAAACCTAATGTGACTGCGATACTTAATACGGTATCCATTTTCCATTGTTTTACTTCAGCATCTATCAACCCACAGGCTAAACGTTGGTTTTTCTTTTGTAGATACCACCAAGTAAAGCCACAACCGATAACGTTAATAACGCCAAAAAGTACGGCAATGGTGGACTCTATTGCTCTGCCACCATTAAAAAGATCAATCGTTGCATTGTAAAGTGAGACGGCAACTACAGAGAGTATTACCATACCTTTAATCGCAATGACTGCCGGCTCTAACATTGCTTTACCAAAGGGAAAACTGGATTTTGAAGGCTGTTGGATATATCTGGCGACCGCCAGTGATAAGAGCGTTAAAAGTAGACTGATTAACGAGTAAAAACCGTCAAAAAGAATCACTAAAGAGTCTGCAATAAGCCCTAATACCAGCCCCCCTAGAGCGAATGCTGACGCAAATAGAGCGGAAAGTATCAGTACTCTGTTCTGTTGATTGGTTGATAAAAATGACATTGCTACTCTCGGTTAAAAACCTGTCATTAATATTGACAATCTAACGGAAAGTTACAATGAGTGATTAAAACTCCCACATCGAATAATGAAAGGGGTGATAATTACTTGAATAAAAACAGTAAGATAGGTGGTTATTTGCCTGTCAAATAAACTGACACTCACTGCTGTGCGGTTAAAAATCAAATAAGAAGTCGCTGAGTTTGTCGGTTAACCAAAGCATACCAGGATCGTCTCCCATACCTGCGGCAGTAAACATGCAGTAATCTTCTTGGGTTAACCCGTAGGTGTGTTTAATGACGGCCAACTGCTCTTGGCGTAAATGGTGTCGTATAAGAGGTTCAGGAAGTACTCCCCACGCCTCTTCAGACAATATGGTGTTCAACATATAATCAAAACTGGAAAAACCAATGTAGCGTAGAGAGAATGGCTGTAATTCTGGGTTATCTTTCTCGTTCAGATAGGCCATGGATGCTTGCATATGCTTTCTTAGCTCGTCGTCAGAAACACGGCGCATTTTGCTAAGGGGATGCTCTTTTTTACACACCGACATCATACGGATCTTTCCCAATGGCTGGTAAATGACTCGTGGGTCATCATTTCGCTCATAATCCACACCAAATGCAAAGTCCACTTGCTTTGTCTCAACCAGATTTGCCAAGTCGCCACTGGATGCGAGTACAATATTGAAGGATGTCGCGGGAAAGTTGTTGTTGAGTTGGTGAGCGAGATCTTGCCACAAGTCATCTGGTAATGCGTCATCACGAGCAATCCATACTTCTGCGCTAAACTCGGCAGATGCATGGCTACAAGTTTGTTTAATTCGGGCATAGGTAATAAGCAAATTTTCACAATCTTTGTAGATCGCTTTACCAGCTTCTGATAACTCTACGTGATTGCCGCTACGAGTAAATAATGAAACATCGAGATCTTTTTCCAATGCTTTGATTGCCATACTAAGCTTAGTTCTATTGCAGTTTAATTGTCGTGCCGCTTCAGAAACAGATCCTAGATCGGCGACTTTGCAAAATGCTTCAATATGTGACAAATTCATCATTACTCCTTGATTGCCAGCTAAACGGATGACTTACAATGCGTAAATGTGCATTCGATAGCTTTTGAGTGAGTCAAGGGTAACTAATTTGCTTCACTTTTCCCACGTATTAGGTGAACAATGTTGCTTCTATTGAAAAAAAGTAAAAAAGATCGACATTTTGGCGTGAAGCGAATAAGTAATTTGTTTACCATACGTAAGCAGATCTAAAGGATGTATACGGAGGCCAAATGGCTCATAACTGGGATAGTTGAGTATAACCCTTTCTCCATTAATCATCGTTTTCTTTTTATGTTCCCATATCTTTATTTCAACTCAATCAAAACAATGGATTGAATTGATTTCGTATTGTATCTTATCTTTGGATTTTATGTTTTTTCTTACTTTTACATTTGAATTTGCGTCCAATTATGCGTCCAAATTTTAATGTAAGTGCGTCCAATTATAAGAGATCTTATTGTGAGTATTACCGACAAGCAGCTAAAAGCAATTGTTAGATATGACACCTATACTGGGCCATCAGAACTAAGTGACGGTGAAGGTTTTATTGCCAGAGTGTCACCTAAGGCAAGAATTATATTTCAATATAGGTGCCGGTTCAATGGTAAGAATCAGCGATTTAAGATAGGTAAATATCCGATAGTTAGCCTTAAAGAGGCAAGGCAAATTCATAAAAGAATGCTAGAGCATAAAGAAGCGGGACGAAGTCCTGAAATAGCATTAACTTGTGAAACCGAATTTATTACTTTGGATGACTGCCTGAATTATTGGTTTGAAAATAAAGTATCTACTTTGAAAGAAGGTACTCAGGTTCTATATAAATCGGTTGCCGATAATCATTTCTATGGTGAGTTCCCTGAAATAAATGTAGCAAGTATTACCGCTCGAGAATGGGTGGTATGGTTGGATAAAATCGCAGAGAAGAATCCCAAAGTGGCAAACTCAGCGTTTGCTAGGATGAGAGCGTGTTTAAATTTTTGTAAAAGTAAGTTCCTTATTGATGGTACTCATCTTGATAAGATTAGACAGCAAGATATAGGTGCTCCCTCAGATGTTGGAGATAGAGTACTTACTTGGAGTGAATTGGCAAAAATCTGGATAGCGATAGAGCGAAGCCAAGCGGCCACTCCGACGAAGAACCTTCATCTTATTACATTGCTATGGGGAAACCGGATATCAGAGCTTAGATTAGCAAGGCGAGAACATTTTGATATGAAGGCGGGGATATGGACGGTACCTGCAGAGTTGAGCAAAACTAAAAAGCCAATTCGACGTCCAATACCGGAGAAGGTAAGACCTATCTTAGAGAGAGAAATGCAAATTTATGATGATGTGCTTTTCCCTGGCGCTAAATTAGATATTCCACTATCTATTGCTTCTGCAAATCGATACATTCGTAGGTTAAGAGCTGGTATCGATATTCCAATCTGGAGAACTCATGATTTTAGGCGTTCAATATCAACGGGAGCCTCTGAGCTTGGTGTCATGCCGCATGTGGTTGAAAAGATGTTAGGGCATGAACTAGGTGGTGTTTTGGCTATCTATAACAAACATGATTGGTTGGACGAACAACTGGTGGCTTATAACTTGTATGCAAATAAGATCTTAGAACATGTTGCACAATTGCGATGTTATTTATTAAGTTAGTTTTATATTTTTAAGTGACAAGGTTTCTGTGTCTATGAAATTTATTTTTAACAAGTATTTCTATAGTGGCATAGATAAACATATATGCCGATACTTAGATAAAGTACTTTAGTATCGGCATATGTATTTTAGAAGTTAAATGCAAGCCCTGCGAACAAAGTATTTGTGTCAGATTCAATGACTCTATATCCTCCTTTTATCGAAAGCTGGTCGGTAATTAACATGCCGAGCTCTCCACCAAAGGTGAACCCTGAATCCACTTTATCGGCGAGATTGGAGCTCGTTGTGTTGCCGTTAACAGTATAGCTTGCTTTACCTGAAGCAGATAAATTGGCATACCCCACTTGTCCTCCAATGAAAAAACGGCCTAAGTAGAACCTCGGTTTGTAACTTAGGTTTATTGCTGTTAATTCCAGTTCTCCAGAACCTTTGATACCAAGTGCTGTGTCATCAAAATTATATTTTGCAGTTCCTAGGTTTATGTATTCAACTTCAAATGCATTGGTCCAGCTACTAGATGATGGAAGTTGATAACCAAGCTGTATTGCATACCCTGAACCGTCTTTCTTAGAGGCTGATGGGATTTCTGGAAAATTAGAATGTACATAATCGAGTCCAACATAAAAATTGGACTGGTCATTAGCCGCCAAGGCAGAACCAGAAGTGAAAACTGCGATGGATAGTATAGTGAATAATTTATTCATATGATATTTGTCTAAATTTAACATTTTTTAGTGGATTAAAAAGACTGCTTACGAGAGTGCAGGCTAAATAATCGTTCTAATTCATTGGTATAAAAAAGTTTTTTTTGAAGATCAATTAGTGAAAAGAAAATTGAATACCTAGGTTTATTCCAATTTCTCTTTCTTCTCTTTTTGCGAACTCAAGACCAGCAATTAGCCCAAATGTGGAGCCAAACTGAAATACATTCTTTACTTCTATAGCATCGCGAGCTGTGCCAAGAAAGTCCCGCTGATAGGAGATATGGGCCATCCAGTGATTAGCAATTTGACTCTTTATGCCTCCTTTACAATATAATCCTTCTTCAGTATTATTTTCGGCATAATCACTTTCTGTTCTGAAATTAACAACACCACAAGAAAAAGGTGTTGAAAATATAGGGTTTCTAAAAGCAATATAACCAGCTCCTGCCTCCCACTTATCAACGTCAGTACTAAATCGAGTATTAAAGGCAGAGTAACCTTCAATAAAAAAATCGCCCACAATGTTCGCACTTAAATCTAGATATAAACCACCCAGTGTCTTATCTTCTTTATTCTCATATTTGTCGTTCGTATAAGGCTTTAATGCACCAGAACTATATTTAATACTAGTGTAACCAAAACCGAGATGAGAGTAATTTTCTGCAATATTACTATCCGCAATAGCTGGTAGAGAAAGTAGGGCTAAAAGGAGTGTTTTTCTCATTGTAATTTCCTTCATTATAACTTAACGCAACTCGTCTTTACATTTTTGTAACTTAACGGGGATCTATTTTACATTTTGATGGGTAAACTAAAGATATTAGTTAACATGTTTATATTATTTATTTGTATTTTGCAATTGGTATATTGATTTTATGAATGCATCTAACATATTCAATGTGCATGACATTAATGCGTTCTATTGAGTTTATAGTACTATAGCTGTTAGGTACGAGTTGGTTATAGATTTAAGTACGATCGGTGGGTGAAGAGTATAATACGAGCCTACGGGTCTAAGATGATCTTTGTTATAAACTTGGAGAAGAAAAGTGGAAACTGTTATTAATCAAGCGATTGTATTGAGGAAAGAGGAAAAATACCAAGAGTCTAGGGCTTTGTTAACAACGTTATTAGATGATAATAGTTATTCAGCGATAGCTCATTTACATATAGCGTGGTCATATGACAATGAAGGTAAGGAACAAAAAGCTATTGAACACTACCTATCATCTTTATCAGGCATACTTCCTTCGATAGAGAGGTTTGATGCTTTGTTTGGTTTGGCGAGTACTTATCGAAGTCTTGGGAAATACTCCGAGGCACTAAACTATTTTGAGCAAGTTATAAATGAGTATCCTAGTTTTATCGAAGTTCAGCCTTTTTATGCTATGTGTCTCTACAACTTAGGCCGCAACAAAGAAGCAACTTCGTTGTTGCTTAATCTTATAGTGTCAACAACAAATAGTGATGCAATTAAAGAGTACCAGCGAGCCATTTCATTATACGCACAAGATTTAGATAGAACTTGGTAAAGTGGAGTGTATTTGGCTACTTGATAACAAGCTTTGCGGTACAGGAAACAACAGGTGGTATATTAATCTTCTCATATTATGTAACTTTCTATATTAAAATACACTTTGTATTTTTATGGGCTTTTAAAGGATTCTATATGAATATAAGACCAATAATTTTGATTATCGTTATTGCTATTTTTTCATTTTGGTTGGGGCTTCTAGCTAATGAGTTTTATTATGATGATATATGCTTAGATTTAGGCGGTGGAAAGAACCCAGGAGACTATCCTATTTGTATCATTGAAAAATAAAAAATTAAGGGATTTCTATGAAAGACAAATTATTTATTGTTAGTACAATCATGCTAGTTTCATCTGCGCTGTTTGGATTGTTAGAGACTAGATTTTATGGTGATATTGGTCCTGATGGTGTGCTCCAAGAAAGCTTGTTCCTTCCTTTGGCATTTATTTTCTTTGCACTGGCAATAGTTCTTTATCTTTTATTACTAATACAGTGGATAATAACAAAGATAAGAGTTAATAAAATTAACTAAAATCTTATTTATAGAATAAAAATGATTTTATTAAAATTAAGTGTTAGGTTTGTTATTATAGAGTAACTGAAAGGATTCGGAGTCATGTGTTCCTAATGATAATTTTAGGAGCCTAATGAGGGCTACAAATGGCGTATTAGGCATGAGGGTAGACAACAACGAAGGAAAATTTTCTAGCAGCTGTCACCATGCTTGGTCAAAATTTATTCAAGCATAGTTGGGTATTGGGAAAATTATGAGGGATTTCTCAGAGCAAAGCGACGAATTCAAGATACGAATTAAAAGATGAACTATTTATTTTAAAGAGAACATTATTACTTCCGGTTTGTTCCTTGATAATCCCCTATAGAGTCATTGCTATGGGAATCAAAATGAATCCACTCGATTACACTTTCTACACTCTAAATGCAAAGCGCTACTTAGTTGAACCAGAACAACCAATGGCCGTCGTACGAAATAGGTCTTATACAAAAGTATATGGGGTGTTTTTCTTGGTTGGCTTTCTGGTCGGTCAGATTGTCCATTTTTAGCAAACTTACTAAGTAATCTCAAAACGATAATTTAAGCTTAAAGGTATAATTTTGAAAGAGTCAGCGTATTTAATGAACATAACTCTGAGGTAAACATGGTAGGTTTTCAGTCGATATCCACTGGTCATTTGCAACGTTTAAAGCAGTTGGAGAAACACTTTTCTCTCAATGAAACTTATGATGTTGATATTGCGGTTCTTGCTGACATTCTGGTTTGCTCTGAAAGGTATGTTAGCAAGTTAATGGCTTCTTTTGACAGTTTTGGAATTATTCGTTGGGCTTCAGGTAAGGGACGCGGCCATCGTTCGAAATTGACGCTTCTTCAAGGCTTTGAACCATCATTGCTTACACAGTTAGAGCGAATGGTTTGCTCTGGCAATATTAATCAGGCATATCGAATTGCTACTCAGTTTGGTGAGGTTCGTCTATTCCAAGACCACTTGCCTCATTGGCTAGGGGAAGTGCAGCAAGAGTTGAAAAAACAAAATACTTTGATGTACTTAGTGCCTTATTTATTACCGGAATGGCGACCATTTATGGCGCAGTCCTCGCGCTCAATTTTATTGATTGATAGCATTTTTGAAACGCTACTTAGATATCAACCGGAACAACAGAAAATTATTCCTCACCTTGCACATCAGTTCCATTACAGTGGCAAGCAAGTTCGCTTGAGAATCCGCAATGATGTAGTGATGCACAATGGTGAACTCCTTACTCCGGAGCTTATCAAATCAAATATCGAGATGCGCCGCGATACACCGCATCCATATCAGGTTTTGTTTCGCCATATAGAACATATTGAGATAGATAAACAGTGGGTCATTATTTATATGGGTCAGTGTGATCCGGTATTTTTGCACTTGTTAGCCGATTCTCACAGTGCGATCTTTGACTATAAGTTATCAACGCCGATTGGGTGCGGGGCTTATCAAGTGAAAAAGCTAGAACAACAGTGTTGGAGTCTAGTTCGCAATAGCCGCTACTTTGGTTTGGGAGGACATATTGAACGCGTAGAGTTTTGGAGCAGTGATGCCGAACCTCAAGCTTCTATGCACGTGGTGGAACAACTCTATTCTGAGTCCCAACTAAGTCTGCCCCAACAAATCGACCATAGTGGGTGTACTGTTCTACAGTTCCACCATCATGAGAAAGGTCTATCAGCACAAGAAAGAGCTTGGATCGTACATCATAGCCGACAATTCACACATGGCAGCTCAAAAGAACTGGCAAATAGTGTGATTAACTGCCATCAAGATAAAGGGTTTCACTTATTCAATAACGAAATGAAAGCACCAGCTCGTCCCGTAAGAATTGAAGTGGCAGAGAGTCATATTGCAGAGTTAAAGCCTTTGCTTGATGCGTTGTCTAAAAAAGGGGTCGTTTGGCGGGTAAGTACCCGAGGGGAACCTAATGTCACCTCTGATGTATCTTATGATTGTTACGTATTTGGCGACGATCTTGCTTATCAGTATTATGAATGGATGCTTTGTGGTAATGTTTTCAGGCAATGTTTACCTGATAGAGGAAAGCAGAGCTTGTTGACATTTATTGACATGTTAATGCAGGAAAGCAACAACAGTCAGGAGTTTCTGAATAAGCTGTATCGAGCGGAAGATTGGCTGATTCAGAACTACTATTATTGCCCACTATGGTGGAATCACTTTACTGTTACTCGTGCGGACAATCTGTACGGAACGGAAACAAATAATATGGGCGTAATGTCGCTAGTGAACATGTGGTTTGAGTGATCGTCTCATTTGAGAACGATAGAGAACATCGGAAAGTTAGTATAAGTCAGTGATGGTATATTGAGGATAAACAATGGAATTGCACGTTTGGTTTGGCTTTGTTATAGCATCACTAATTCTTACTGCTACACCTGGACCTAGCGTGTTTTTAGGTATTACACATGCGCTAATGTATGGTCATAAACGCGTGTTCTACACGGCACTTGGTGATATTTCTGCTAACTTGATTCAAATGTTATTGGTTGCTTTGGGTTTAGGAGTGATTATCACGAGTTCGGAATTTGCATTTAACCTCATCAAGGTTTTTGGCGTTGTTACATTATGTTATATGGGGATAAAAATGTTACTAGCCTCTCCCAAGCAGGTAAGTTGCTCTACGTCGAATGAACAGAACTTGCGTGCTTCTAACGTGAAACTGTTCTGCTCGGGCTTTTTAGTAGCAGCCGGCAACCCTAAGGCGATCATTTTCTTTTCCGCGTTTCTCCCACAATTTATTCGTGTGGATTCGCCTGTTCTACCTCAATTAATGATTATGTGCCCAACTATGGCGTTTCTGGATTTCAGTTTAGTTATGCTCTATGCGTTTTCTGCTAGACGAATTGTCGATGCAAGCAGTATATCTCTTGCATTGGTAAACAAAGGAAGTGGTATCTTGATGCTAGGAGCCGCTGGTATTCTAGCTTTGAAGAGTCAAAAGTAACATTAATATATGACCTTTGGTTTAATCAGTCGAGTTTGAAAAGCATAGGAAATATTAATTTACGCTTATCGCTAGCAAATAATAATCTTTTGCTCACTTACTGCATTCTAAAGCAAATGTGATACATAAGGCGTACAGTAGAATGCTGCTTAAGGGGCTGCGCTCTATATGTGCTTTTGGATAGATTAACGGATCGATAATAAAGAGTAACACTAATGATTATAAAAAAAGCGACAACAAAAGAAGCAGACTTATTGGTTCACTTTATTAAGAAGTTAGCTGACTATGAGCAGTTCCCATATGACGTAACGGTTACTAGTGATGATCTTCGGGAAAACTTATTATCTGCGTCCTCGACGGCGGAGGCGATACTTTTATATGAAGAAGGTCAACCATGTGGTTTTGCTGTTTATTATTATACATTCTCGACTACAACCGGAAAGAAAGGTATGCACCTAGATGATTTGTTTATCGAGCCAAAATATCACGGACAGGGGTTTGGTAAGCAGGTTCTTGCGTATTTGTCGAAATTAGCACGAAAAAATAATTGTGCACGCTTTGAGTGGTGGGCTTTAAAAACTAATATATCGGCAATACAATTCTATGAACGAGTTGGTGCATGCCAGTTGGAAGAATTGGTTATTTTTCGACTGAATGAAAAAGAAATTTCGGATCTAGTTAATATTGAGCTGCTAGTTTCTTGAGGCTAATAACTATGAAATACAATGGGCTAAAGATAAAGTTTAAGCACTTCGTAATAGCAATGTGTATGAGCTCGAAATTATTTGCTTCACCTCAATACAAAATAGAAGTGTCGGTTGAAAGCAATCACCAGACTTTATATTTTGAGCCGTTTTATGTTTCTGAAGGATTTTGGGGTAAGACAGAAGCTCGTTATTGCGTATATCGTGGGCAAATTACTCAGCAAGATAGTGGTCTACTGCTTGAAAGTAAAATGGATTGCCGTGAGGGTACGAGCCAATCTCACTATGAAATGCCTATCTTTGTTGTAGAACAATCAGGTGGTGATGTTAGTATTACTTATGAAGATGAAGATGAAGATGAAGATGAAGATGAAGATGAAGATGGAGATGGGTTTTGGAAGTATTCGGCGAAGATTCTTACAACAGAATAGGGCCTCGTGCTACTAAATAAAGTTAAAAACTTGAAATTTTATTAATTGGCTTGATACGCTTTTCTGCTCAATTGATTGACTGCTTTCATGCGGTGCGTATCCGTGTTCCGTATGTCGCGCAATGTCAGTTTAGATGCCCGCTATAGGGCGGAGAGTTCAACGATTACGAAAGAGCATGGGGCAATCTTTTTCCGACTCTCGTGCTTTTTGGCTACAGTGTATTAACCACTTCCGCTGCTCATCGATTAACGCACCTTACGCGGATTCACTTATGTCCATCATGCTGACTATCTAGCACTTACCCAATTTTGTAGTTATCAGGAGGATCGTTTTCTCACGATTTAGATCCCGATTGGTGCATGACCAATCTTCGTTACATTGTCAGACTCGCTACTATATTCAGAGTCCTAGGTTCATCTGGTGATACAGATGGTTCACTCGTTGGGCGGTGAACAGCGCTTCATACGACTTCACGTCGTACGCCCCATTTCAATTCAGGATATTTTTCCATCAAACTTTACGAAAGGTCTTTTGACCTATGTTTTCTAATCAGTGTGATGTCTACGCTTTTGGGATCCTACTAATTTTGAGAACACTGTTTTAAGATTCAGTTGTTGGATTCGCGGTTGCCGAAAAACAAAACTGCATATTATGTGGAACCAAAGCAAAAAAAGGCTCTGAAGATAATTAATTTCAAAGCCTTTTATTATATGTGAGGCTAGTAGCTATAGCGTCCCGGGATCTAGGGCAAACAATCTAAACGTATCACCGACAGATCCTTTACATATTTCAGCCGCTCTTAGATCGCTTGTGTTGGCACCTCAAAAACCCTCCCAAGGAGTCGTTAGAGTATCTGAATAATGGTTAATATTGCACTCAAAAGAACTACCAGTCCCAAATTTGTATGCATATGCGGCAACACAAAGTTAGTCATTCTCACACGCTGCTTGGCACTCATTGCCTAATGTTGCAGAAAAGTCAAACTGACGAACTACAAATGAATCTTTGATACTCCAATATGCAAAGTTACCATCTATTCGAATTGCAACTAAATCGCTTTGAGTTGACTCTAATTGACTTGGGTCATTATTAATGTCTGCAAAATTCTCACCAGACTTCCAGTAGGCAGTGAGGGTGCAGCGGAAGGACACCCATCGGGGTATTGCCCAACATTTGCGAATGCGTCACAAAAACTTTTGAAGTTGAAGCTAGCCTCTGGGTGCTATACAACACTTACGGTAGGGGTGTTTGACTGACAGTCATCGACAGAAAAAATCCCATCTCTATTTGTGTTCTTATTAGGGTTATTTATGCCATTTTGGTTTGTATCCCAACAGTTAATACCCGCTGCTCTTTCTGTACCATCTGAGGGGCATCCTGTTAAGGCAACCACGGATAAAAAGATAATGGCTGCTATTTTCAATTTCATAAATTCATCCTTGAACTAAAGTTACATCTCATTAACAAACTATCAGGCATCTAAAAAGTGTCAAGCACTATTTTTTTGTTAATTAATTCATTAGATTGAGTTTATTTTCCATATTTGTACGAGAGTTTAAATTTTTGATACAACAAACAATTTTTCCATAACTTGGGTAACTACTCTAAGAAGCTTTTGTCCAAAAGTGAGCTAGCAGTATCTGATTCCAATTGTGATTCCAATTTTTTCTACAAATCACTACAGCCGACATTCCCGCAACAAGAGAGCCTTACTATCTGAGATAGTTAGTCACAGCGCCAAATTAATTAACATTAAACCCACCCACATGCACCTGCCAAGCATTGATGCTTTCACGAAGAAAGCGCTGTGGATTACTAGATATAGGGTTAGGAAAGTTGCGATGGTGACGCCAACTGATTATTGCACCGCGCTTAACACCAAAAGTATCCATTACTTCCTGAAGGCACATGAGATTGTTTGAGGAGTCAGGATATTTTTCTGCGTCATATAGAATACTAGTGGGGTGAGCCTTCTCTTCTTTCGGCTCTAGGAATGCTGGTGGAGTGTAGTTAAAGCTGTTTATATGTTGCATGGTGGCACCTGTAAATAACAGGCTATTACCGTAATAGCGTATTAAGGTAATAGCCTAATAGAATATTAACTTATTACTTTACTCGAATAAGCTGATCTTTAAGGTTCGGCGGTGTGCCTTTAACGGTAAGCGTATCGGTTTCGGGGTCATAGAAAACACGTTCCCCAAGCAGCGTTGAATCAAAGCTGATGTTTAAGCCTCCTCCTGTCCCCACGTACTTAGTCAGTTTTCTAATAACTGTGCGATCTGCTGGAAAGCTTTCTTCAAGTTCGTAACTTTTATCCTGTGTGTAGTTGTAAAGGCTGGTACCGTCTTCGCTTAAAGGGACTTCTGATGAAAGCTCTTTAACCACAATTTCTTCGTTTGAATTGAGCTGTTCATTACAATAATCATGGACCTGTTTTTTGTAGCTGGTGGTTTCTTCCTTATCTAATTGGCCATCGCTACAGAAATCTTCGACTGCCTGCATCAGTACCTGGTTTTGTTGCTTAGTATCAAAACCAGTATCGACTTGCAAAAAATCCAAAAAGAAATCGGAAACTTTTCGACCAACACGGCCTTTCAAGAAACTGACATAACGATTGCTGTCCTTGTCGAACTCCATCGTTGTGAGATCAATACGAGCAGCAACAGTCATGCCGGTGACATTGAGGTGATCTGTTGCGCCTACATCAAGGTGGCTATCTACTTTAAGGCTCTCTATGGAAGGAAGAATGGCAATAAAGAGGTAATCAGTAGCTAGGCTTTGGTACTGAGCAAATATAAGAACGCCAGTATCAGCGAATGGATACTTCGTTAATTCGTTTTTCAGCCGTTCTGCTGAACGTTTAGAAAACTCGTAGTATTCGATATCTTTGCTTTTCTGTTTGGCAAGCCAGGTACTAAACTCGCTGTGCTCTAGAAAGCTACCGAATCCTTTACCTGCCTTTGCGTTATATACTCGATGTAGTTCTGCAACAAGTTGGTAGGCCGAAGCATTAAGATCGAGTAGGTTATCTCGGTAATTGACGACTAATTCATCCTGGTCATTCATCTCTAACTGATGAAGGGCGATGTGAGAAATGGTTAGGCTCATAATTGTGCTTCCGTATTGGGTTAAGGATGGCAAATAGCCGGAGAAGTGTTGTGGTAACCAAATGTTCTGCAGTAGTCATGCACCTGCGATTTCGGCACAGTTTTCAGAAATTTGCGCAAGAGCTCGTAACTCGCTATAGTTAGGTCGTTCATAACTATTCCTTATGTTGGTAGGTTGTGAAACAAAGACCCTGAACGTTGGTAGCGGAGCAGGGTCTTTTGCTATCTGGAGTATGCCTTTATAGGCGTTTTTTCTTTGCTAACTTAGCCATATCATCAATGCTGTTTTGCTTAAAAAACTGAGCAAGAGCCATTTCAACAACTTCAGAAACAGAAGCATCTTTAATACGGTGGCTAAATGTCAGTTCATCGACCCAGTGGTTAAGTTTGTCTATCTGTTCGATTGGTAGGCTGACACTTTGGCCCTTCTTTTTTGCCTTACTAGGCTTGGTGAATGAGGGGGAGGTAATAGCATCTTTGCTAACCGGCATCTTCATATCCCAGCACCTCTTTTAGTTCATGAAACAGTTCTAAGAAGTTATCTCGAGCTTTCTTACCTTTATCGCCCATTTCCAGAACACTTAGGCCGTGGGGAACGGAGCCAGAGAATGCTTTGTTGATGTAAATACGCGTATCAAGTAAATCTACATCGTCAAAATGCTTCAGTGTCTCTGCAGTGCCAATGGCATCATCCATATTATAAAGTGGCTGGCACCGGCTAAGGAAGAAACGGGATTTAAGCTCTTTATTGGACCATCTGGCTTTTTCAATAATCTTAAGAAAGTCGGGTAGGGTATTTACATCAAGCTGGCTTGGTTCCATAGGGCAAAGAACGAGGTCGGCAACTTCTAATGAAGAAAGCAGCTCCTGAGTAATGCCGCCCTCAAGGTCTACAATCACGTAATGGTATTTACTGTCTAGGTTACGAAGCCCTTGGCCAATGTCTCCCCTTAAGGAATAGCAATGAATGTCAGGTTTAGTTTCTCTTAGGTAGTTCCATTTGGTGACAGACTGCAGGTCATCAGCATCAACCAACACAACGTCATAGCCTTTTTGCATCAATGCCACTGTTAGGTTAAATGCAGTGGTACTTTTGCCTGGTCCACCTTTAGCCGTTCCTATGGGGATAATCATGAAGCCTCCGCAATACTGAGAGTATCGAGCGCTTCTTTTGCCCAGTTAATATCTGCTTCCACTTTGAAGAGTTGCTTTTTGATAATCAGGCCGTAAATTTTGCTGACACCTGAATCCACTGACTCCGCGAGTAGTGCCGCTTGTTTTGCTTCACATTGCGTTAGAAAAGCATGAATTTTGTCTGAGGCGACTTCATCGCTATTGGAGGCAAACAGGAGAACCGCTAATTTGTCTCGAGTCACTTCCAACTGCAGTTCTTCATGCCGAAGTTCTGCTAGGTGTTTTTTGCCTGCAGGTGTCAGTGAATATTTAATGCGGTCGGGCTTTCCTGATTGAGGCTCTATTTGAGTGGTAGCAAAACCAATTTGCTCAAGTTTGCTTAAATCTCGATATACCTGCTGATGGCTAGCGGACCAAAACGAGTGCCATTTTTCCTTTATCATTTTGGTAATGTCATAGCCAGTTAGACCGTCGTTCTCTTCAATAGCGGCAAGGATAAGTGTTGGTAGGTTCATAGGTTATTTCTCTATTCGGTTAATAAGGTAATTGGGTGTTAGGCTAATAGCGTAATAAAGTAATACGTTGGTAGCGGAGTAAGGTATTACGCTATTAGCGTATTGGGGTAATACACTCAGAGTGCGCTTGAGAAGCGGTAGCTAAAAGAATCTTTTTAACTCGGCTAAACACTTGCTTGGTAAAAGGTTGGTCAGTGATTTTGGAAACCGCGCCAAGCTTGAGTACTTTATCCAACGTTTCAAGGTGTGTATCTCTGGCTTCGATAATCATGGATATCAGTAATTCATCCATACTTTCAGCACGAAAAGGTCGTTGGATAGATTTAGAGAACCTGGCGCTGCTTAACTCAATACCAATCTTCTCGAAGAACAGACTATCAACCAGTGAGAGGGGTTCTTTTCTGGTTTCGGATAGCTCCATGAGCAGTGTTGTATCGTCCTGGTACTTTTGCATCTCAGTAGAAAAGTCATCTTCAAAGGACTCAACAACGATGCTGCGGTATTGTTTAAATAGGTTTATGTAAAACTCGGCTGGTAGCCTCAACTGTTTATTTGCAACATAGGCGCAGAGCTTATCGGTTGAGCGTTCATAGATTTTTTCCATAACAGTTCCTTGTAATCAAAACTCACTGGATCAGTAAGCTTTGATAAAAGCTGTATTCCTGTTCGTGTCCGTAACAGTCATCGCCCAGCTTTGGCGATTCGATTTTTGGGTTAACCTGCCCGGGCGCTTCTTCGCCCTTTCAGTAATGTTGGGTAACGGATAAGTATTACCCGATGCATATTAGCTTACTTATTAGTAACGCTTCGTGTCAATTACTTTTTGGTAACGCATGCTTTTGGGGTACAAAAAAACCGCTCGAATAAGCGGTTTTGGGAGGTGTTGGTTTGTTTGGTGTTTGAGGAGTTACCTTAGCTTCCACTTTGCATCGATAACAACGCCAACTATTTTACAATCACCATTAATAGGGATTGGCTTATACATTGGATCTGGATTGAGAGGTTTCAGAAACTTTTGCCCAACATCAATAACGAGCTGTTTAAATGTTGCCTCATTCACACTTTTTAGCTTTGCGACCACATAGCTTTGATTGATTGCTTCAACTTCTGGGTCGATCAGGATGTACATCCCATCAGGAAAGCTGATTCCGGATAGTGTGGACATAGAGTCCCCTACAACTTTGAGCCAAAATGCATTATCACTCGCTTTTTCTGTTGTAAGTAAATACTCATCTATTTCATGACGTTGGTATGGTTCCACCGCTTCAGCCCAAGTACCTGCGGTTACGGCACTGATTACGGGGTACTTGTTTTTGATTTCTATTGATTCAGGTACTTCAGATACATTGCTAAAATCGAATTCAGGTGGAGGTGCGATACTGTTTGGATCAAAATCTGGATGATCAAATGCTCCTTGCGGTAATCTAAAACCAGTATTAATAAGCTCTACCATTTTCTCTGAAATAGGTTTTTTCCCTGGATTACCAGCAGACATAAGCATTCGTGAAACATACGATGGGCTGCGATCAATTCTTCTTGCTACTTCTGCAATTTTCCCACCACATAACTCATCTTTTAATTTAATTAGATTTAATCTACGAACTTCATATCTATCCATAACTACCTGTTTTAATTCGGCTTATCTTTTATGTACTTGATAATTTTACCACTTATTACCAATAGGTAAATGTTCTAAGGGGAACGTTAATGGTTGATTTAATGCTTACCAATAAGTAACATCAAATGAGAGGTAACGATTATGATTGCATTAAGAAACTACTTAAAAACACTACCATCAGATGAAAAACATGAATTTAGTGACAAATGCGGAACAACAACTAACTACTTGAGAAAGGCTGTTTCTATTAATCAGCTTCTTAATCCGATCGTTTGCTCTCTAATAGAAACCCACTCATGTGGGGCGGTAACAAGAGAGCAGTTACGGCCTGATGACTGGCATATTATTTGGCCAGAACTTAAGGGCCGAACATCGATT
Source organism: Vibrio sp. MACH09 (assembly GCF_033238805.1). Taxonomy (NCBI): domain Bacteria; kingdom Pseudomonadati; phylum Pseudomonadota; class Gammaproteobacteria; order Vibrionales; family Vibrionaceae; genus Vibrio; species Vibrio sp. MACH09. The sequence goes on from NZ_BSFZ01000002.1 coordinate 595,361, forward strand.
AATTAATTCAGTTACTTAAAAGATAGCTGCACTGATTATGCAGTGCAATTGATTTGCTAGGTAATTTTGATCAATGAGGGCGTGTTGCACCCACGCGAAACAATAACCTGCGAGCACCTGGAGAACGAATGATGATTACGTAAATGCTGGTAGATAACGGTACATTTTGGAGACAAGAAAAAACCGCACCCGAGGGCGCGGCCAGTCTCGCTCGTCCAAAAAAAACTGTTAGCACCAGTTTTGGACTGACGACCTCAATTCATCCGTTTAAGCGGGAGGGCGCTTTGCGTCCTGAGAACCGAGGTTATTCACTAAGGAACCCTGTAAGTATATGCATTACTGGGGTAGGAGACAAATTATGATGAAAATTATCGCTGGTGGAGGTGGTTTTTGCTTAACCATAAGGAGGCCGCATGAGCAGAGTTGCAAATGACTGGGCGTGGGGCATCAATATTAAGCCAGCAAGTCTCAAGTTGCTCCTTTTAGCTATGGCTGATAGGGCTGATGAATACCATTGCTGTTATCCCAGTATAAAGCGATTAGAAGTGGATACAGGCTTAGATAAGAAAACGATCGCTTCTCATATTTCTAAGCTTGTAGAGCAAGGAATCATTGCTGATACGGGAGAGCGAAAAGGCATTACAAAGCGGGTAAAAGTGTATCGCCTAGTTGGTATTAGTTCAGGTATTGATGAAATAGATATTCGGTCAAGTTCGAATGTACCCGAAAACGGGGGTATTAGTAATACACCCAAAAACGGGGCTGTTGATAACTTATCTAATAGATCCGAAAACGGATCATTGAATACACCCAAAAACGGATCATTGAATAGATCCGAAAACGGATCACAGAACCAGTCATTAGAACCACCCATAGAACCAAGTAATAAAAAATATATAAAAAAGGATTTCGACAAAGATTATCTCGAGCGGGCTTATCTGACATTTTGGCAGGCAGGGTTAAACCAAACCAATACGGTTCAAGCCGAAAAACTGTTCCATCAACTTTGGCAAGATTTGGATAAAGAACCAATGGAGTTTGCTCAGTTTCTCAGAGAGGACATCGAGAAGCGGCTTAGTCTAAATCAATATGGTTTTGAACGGCTTCACCCTGCAACGTATCTCAAGAACAAACGTTGGCTTGATGAGTACATAGTATTTCGAAAGGGGCGAAAGGTGAGCCTGACACCGCTTCAGCTTCAGATTGATTCTACGCAAGAGCGCCTTTGTCAGTTGCAAGCCAGGCGTAAATCGGAACAACAGAGTTTGGAGCTCCATGAGCGAGGAGGTACAGCATCGCTGGTGGCTTTGGATTCTTTTCGAAACAGCATCAAAAACATTGATAACCAGATTGTTGGTATCGAGCAGCAGTTGAGTCGTTTGAGAACCGACAGTGGAGGTGGCTCATGAATTCACTAGATTTTAATCGAATATTTGACTTTGTGCTGGTGGATCATTTTTTTGAAGTGGCCGCTGCGCTGTTGATTATCGTAGGTATTTGGTGGTGGTGATATGGGAGTATCAGGTATGACAAGAACAGAACAATTAATTGAAACGCTGGAAGCGAATTTTCCAGAAGGCTCCCCACGTAGAACTGTTGGGCGAATCTTGATAACCAGTGACAAGCGAGTATCTATTAGAAACATGGTTGATATTACAGGTTTATCGACAGGGTCAGTAACCAGTGCTGTAGAGGCTCTACGGCGTATATTTGTTGTCAGTACGGTAGTCGTTGATAAGTTACAGCACCATACTATCCCGACATCGGACAGTGCGGATTCAATTGATATTCCAGATTTAGTAAATAAATCCCTAATGTCTAGTACACCGGATGGGTACAACCCTAACGGTTATTTCAAGGGCATTGGTTATGGTTCAATTCAGTTGTAGGTGATGGGTTTGTTAATCGCTAAAGCGCAACCGCTAATTGACATGGGAGTGACTGTTCTACAGACAGGCCCTAATACCCGAAAGACGCATGAGCTGGTGAAAGAAGGCCGTGTATTACTGCAGGTAATTCCAGATGATTTAAATGATGTACCGGATGGATTTCTTACTAACGTTCAGATTGATAGGCCGAAGGTAAAACATCCACTGAAGGCTGACTTGTCGTTGGTACCGTTCTTTAGCCATGCGGATGTTGCTAGCAAGTTTGGTGATATAGAACATTTGGTTAGTTTTGTTGGTCGGTGCCAGGCTCATGATGGGGACTATTGCCACCAGCAGTTAGTCACAACCAAAGTAGGAATAAGCGCAGTTCGTCTTTGTTGGCATCATGACAACAAGCTCAAACCAGAGCAGTTGGAAAAGACGGCGAATAAAAATCTTGTCGCAATTAGGGTAGGGATAATTGGTAGTCAGTTGGGCTTTGATAAGAATCACGCACTCACCTATGCAGAGCTTTGCTGGTGGGCGGTTAGAAATGATGTTTACCAGCACTTGCCTAGCTCTATTCTTGATGCACAGTTTGGAGTGGAAGAAACCAGAAAAAGAAATGGCGTTAATGGCCATAAAGAAACGAACGCCAGATACAGCAATGCGGACCCACTGGAAGAGCTTAAGCGATTATCTAAGCCGGTATTAAAACTGGAAGTGAATGATGACCCTCCATTGGCGTATATGCGTAGCCCAAAACCAATGACCTGGCATTGTGAGAAGTACTTAGCATTTGTTAGGACGCTACCGTGTGTTGTAACTGGAGAGAAAACATCTGAAATGGTCACAGTATGTGCTCATCACCTAATAGGTCATGGTGAAGGTAAAATGGCAGGCAAGGCCCATGATTTGTTTGTATTTCCAATTAGAACTGATGAGCACACAAAACTACATGACAACCCTAAGCAATGGGAACGTAGATACGGCAGTCAGCTGCTGCACGTTAAAAATACGATTAGTAAGGCTTTAATGTTGGGGGCAATTGAATGAGTTCAGTTTTTGATTCTGCGTTAGATGCACTGATACAAAGTAAATCGTCCAAAAGAGGGCTGAAGTACAGTAAAGCGGATTCTTCACCAACAAGAGTAGAACGTGAAGCTCCTGAGCAAAAAGCGCTGGTGGATTGGGCCAATGTCACCACAATCGCGGGTTATCGGATAGGTGAGTACCTTACCCATGTTCCCAACGAAGGAAAGCGAGGTCCATTAGCTCAAAAGCAGTTCAAAGAATTAGGAGGCAAGGCAGGTTATCCAGACCTAATACTTGATATACCAACAGAGAGGTATCACGGCCTACGTATTGAGATGAAGCCACCACGTCAATACCGAAGCAAGTTATCGCCAGCTCAAAAAGAATGGCAGGAACGCTTGAATAAAGTTGGGTACCTGGTTGTGGTTTGTTATGGGTTTGAGGAGGCTAGGTGTGTGATAGGAGACTACATATTACATAGGTTCTAGTAGTAAACCCTTCGAATTAATATTGAACATTATTGTAAATTATGTGATTTTCATGTTTGGTATTGAATTCTGTGGAAAGGAGGAGCTTGAAGCTTTCGTCAAGGAAGCAGCCAAAGGAATTAAAAAAACTGAAAACTTAATTTAGTTCATCCAAATGTTTAGGAAAACTATTGTAGAGGTTGTACTTAATGTGGGAATTTATGAACATCTTGGCTATGAAAGATATCAACTCGCTAAGTTGAATAATAGTCATAATGGAAAGAGCAGTAAACGTGTAAAACTGAAGATGGAGAATTTAGCTCGATGCTACTCAGGATCGTCTTGGCTGGTTTGACCCCAAGTTAGTAAACTGAACCCCAATCACGATTTACCTCTATGGATGACAATATCTTGTGATTCAATGCTCAAGGAATGAGTATACGCGACATTGCGGTTTCTTTCTTTTCCATATGGATCACATTTAGTTTTTTTGAGCTAATATGAAAAGTTCAACTTGGCGACGTTTTACATTTTCAACTATTTATATAGGTAGAGGTTTTCATAAATCAATTATTTTCCCTAAATTCAATATAAATCTCAGCACAATATCGAATAAGGAGGTAAAATCTAGTTTATAATTAATAAAAATAAAATTAACGTCATGGGTAAACTTCATCAAATTCATTAATAATAGGTATCTGATGCGTTTTTTAACTTGTTTTTCTTTAACTTGTTCCATTTTTTTCTCAACACAAAGTATTGCTGAATCGCTCAAAATTTTCATTTGGGAAGACTATATCTCGGATACTCTGATAGAGGAGTTTGAAGAGCAGTATGGCCATACCGTTTCTCAGGTTTATTTTGAAAGTGAAGAGCTGCGTAGTCTGGTGGTGTACTCTGGTAAAGCCTTAAACTATGATTTATTTATCATTGATGGGTTAACGCTCGATGAACTGGGAACTGAAGGCCTTTTAGGGGATTTATCCAATACTTTAGAGGATCGTAATTCAAGCTTCACCGATGTATCTCGCAGAGTATGTGAACCATATGGCATCCCGTATGCCAATGGTACCATGGGTGTCGCATTTCGCTCTTCAAAGGTCACTGAAGGCATAACCTCTTGGATGGACGTTTTCGACTACGCATTAGAACACCCTTTGACCGTTGTGATTCCTGATGATGATGTGGATACTGTTGCAATCGCATTATTGGCGTTAGGGTTTGATCCCATGACTGAAAATGAAGCTGAACTAGCACAAGCATACAAACTATTGATGAAGGTCCGAGAGCAGTTATTAGTAATAAGAATGGGTGTTAGTTATGCTAGAGATAAAAAATTAGGTTCTAAAATGGAAGTTGCTGTTATCTACTCAGGAGAAAAAGAACAAATAGCGTCGTATACAGAACAAGATGATTGGACTTACACAATTCCTCAAGAAGGCACCTTGATGTGGCATGAATGCTTTAGTGTCAATAGAGAGAAGCCTATTAGCAAGGCGTCAATTGAGTTTCTTAACTTTATTAACACTCCTGAGAGATCGGTAATAAATGCTGAAGAGATGTGGTTCGCAAGCTCGAACAAACACGTATTGAATATCGCAAGTGATGATTATCTGCTAGATGATGAGTTGTTTCCAATGGGATTAGATAGTAATTTATCGTTTAACTATAAGAGATTGAGTAAAGAAGCTTTAGATTTGAGAAGCCGAATACTTACTGTTATTCATAACAAAAAAGAAAAGACAGAAAAATGAAACTGTCGCTAAAGATTAATTATATTCTGCTTCCTGTTATGATTGTGATCTTCTCCATCGCCGGAGTGTTTTTGTATTTCAGTCAAAAAATGCAACTGAACTTGTCGTTATCGGGAAAAATACAAAATGAACTTAGTTATATCTCTAATGACCTTAATGAAGGACTTAGAGAGTTAGATTCTGCTATCAGAATGAGTCTAGATAGCTATCATATTAAAAAGCATTTCATTGAAATAAATGATGACACATTTCAGTATTACATGAAGAATGAAATAGAAAGGTATATTAATCAATTACAGCTTAATCACAGTATGATCGAGAGTTTTGCTCTGGTGGATATTAACGGCGAAGAGCTTATTTACTTAGACATGTCGGAGCCATTAACAAAATACGTTGCTGATACGGTTGTGACAGATCACCTTGCTGCGATTCAACTAGCATTAGATGTGAAAGGTGTGGCTCGCGTAAACTCCTCTACCTACAAACTAGACGATGGCGTTAAAGACCCTGAATTTCTAGTCGTAAAGACATTTACATTTGAGCAGAGTTACACTGTCTCAACCTTTTCTCGTGGGCAGATGCTATTAACTGCAGTGGTTCGCTCTAAACTTAAGCACTACGATAAATTTCAAAAGTCGATAAAAAGTAAGCTTGGTCTGGATGCTCAATTGATGCTTAGACCTAATGCAACCTCGCATTCGCTGTCGAACGAAGAACAATTAGAAAAAATTACCCTGCCAGACCATGAATTTGGTTTTCAGTTGATGCATGACATTTGGTTTATCAAGATTTGTTTCTCTGAAGAGTACCTCAATGAATTGTATAAACCCTTTCAGCTTCTTAATATTATTATTGTTTTGTTAGTAACTTCGGTCACTTTTTTACTATTAAAGTGGCTTATAGTAAAACAGGTTATTAAGCCAGTAGAGAGGCTTACTGAGCAAGTAGAGTCCGTAAATTATGATGATTTAATCTACTTAGAACGTTCGAAAAGTAACGACGAAATCTCCATCCTTAACAATAAATACATTGATTTGGTCACTGAACTTGATGATCTGGCAAAAAGAGACATTCTTACGGGCTTACCAAATAGGAAAAAATTCAACCTAGATATCACGCGCATCATGGATAACTGCACCCAAAAAGATAAAAAATGCGCCGTTATCTACTTTGATATCGATAACTTTAAACATGTGAATGACAATTATGGACATCATGTTGGAGACCACTTACTCGAAGTATTTGCAAAACGCCTTGTCGAGAGTTTTGTAGATTATGAGTGGGAAACTCTAATTGTCTCTGAGTTTGAATTCTTCAGATTATCTGGTGATGAATTTGCAATCATAGTGGGAGAGTTGGACGATTTAGATATACTTAACGAGTTTTCTCATCGAATTCTTTCTCTCTTCGAGGACGGTTTCGAAATGGATGATATTCAATTTGATATTGGGGTTAGCGTGGGTATTTCTGTTTACCCTGATGATGCTAAATCTGTTACCGAATTGGTCCACAACGCTGATTTAGCGATGTATGCCTGTAAAAATATCGCGGGAAGAAATCATTATCAGTTCTATTCAAAGGAGACTTTGGGTGATAGCTTTGAATAGAGGTTTATTCGTAAACAGTAATTGGCTATAGCTATAAATGGCTACCACTCTTGTCACATTTTCCTTAATTTCAATTCTGTAGCATCTGGTTTCTACATGAAATCGGGTGCTCGCAATTACTCATTTCATTAAGTCTACCTGTGCAAGGGTAGGCTCTTCCTTTAAGCGATACTCTTGAATACGTAAGGAAAACGGAAATGGGGATTTCGATAGAGCTTCTTACTCGTTTGCATTCAGCAAAAAACGTCAACTGGGAAAGTGTTTCTGGCCGCAGTAGTTTAACTGCCGATGTAATAAACGGAGCCATTGCATTAGCTGAGAAGAACAACACGATTGGTTCTTATATTGTTAAAGCCAAATATCTAGATGATATTCAGGCATTGCAAAAACTTAATGCGATATTAAATAAGCTGGTGGACTATGAAACCATTCCACCTAGAATCCGTCCTGCACTGTCTGATTTGATTTATCGTGTACTTTTGGAGAAGCCGTTAAAGCCACAGTATCGCCGAGTAATTTCAGCTTGGAGTCGATATGGTAATCGCGCTAATCGCTCTCAGAAAATCATCTCTGATTATCAAAAAGCAATTAAGTCACTAAAAAATGCCAAGAAGATTAAGGCAACAGAAAAAGAGCGCGAACAAGTACAGGTACAGATTGATTTACTAAAAAGAAGAGCTGATTCAGAGCGAAATCAATTGAGAAAATACGCTGAAGAAAAAGCACTGTCGACGATTGCTTGCCCTAGATGTCGAGCGGTAGGTTCTCATCGTGGTGGAAGATGCGGTACTTGTGATGGAAAAGGAATGTTCAAACAAACATCAGAACATATGTTTAATCATTTCCGTCATTGTGATGTCAGAGTGTCCAAGTCTCAATTTATTGAAGATGTTTACCCTATGATTGAGCGTACGCTGAATGAGTTGTTTAGCCTAGAGTCCGATTTAATCAAAGCAATTGATAATAACTTAGCAGTTGAAAGAGTGATTTAGTATGAGTATAAATAGATGTCTAATACGTAATTAATTAATAAAAGACTCAAGCAGCTAGATTTCACGCTTCCATATAACTGATTGTTATATGTGTCCTTTGGTTGTTTTTTTAAGCAGAAAAAGTGAAAGCTATAAGAATTTACTATTTAAATTAACAATAGCTAATGTTTTTTTCCGCATTCTGTTGACCTATAATCTAATTATGTCATATTTGTGGTATATGATGTTAGCGTTTATATAGAAATTTCGTTAAGCTTTCATCTATAAATTAACATAATAATAACAATTTTTTTGCGTCTGATTGGTTTCTTATTTTAAAGGAGCTGACTATGTCTACATTATCAATTAAAACTCGCCTATATTTATTATCAATTATTCCGCTGTTATTTCTAGCCGCAGGCATGATGACTGAAACTTATCTAAAGATGACAGAGTTAAATGACTCCCAGATAAAGATGGTTCGTACGCACATGCTGGAAATGCAAAGAAATACCCTTCATGCATACGTTGAGATAGTCGATTCTACAATTTCTCCTCTTAAGGAAAAAGGAGCATCAGTAGATGAAGTCGTAGAGGCATTATCTAAAGTAAAGTACGGAAAATCAGGATATTTTTTTGGTTATACTAGTGATGGAATTAGAGTCTTTAGTGGAGAAAGTTCAAACGGAGTTGGAGATTCATTTTGGAGCAGCCAAGACTCTAATGGAAATCGGTTTGTACAAAGTATAATAAAAGATGCAAAAAGTGGTAAAGGCTTTACCTCTTATTATTTTCCAAAGGCAGGACAAACTACACCGCTAGAAAAAATGAGTTTTTCGGTGTATGAATCTCAATGGGATCTTATTATAGGAACAGGTTTTTATCTTGATGACGTAGATGAAACTGTAGGTAAAATGAGTGCCATGACAAAAGCTCAGACTGAAGACGGTTTTACAACAATAGTTATAATTGGTGTCTTGACGGTATTTTTGTCAGCAATTTTAGCGTTTTTGGTTTCAAGAACCATTCTAAAGCCTCTCCATCAATTTGATTCGTCAATTGCTGATTTTGCAAATGGGCAGGGCGACTTAACTGCTCGTATAGATCAATTTAGCGTTCCAGAATTTGCTAAGTTAAGTGATAACTTCAATATATTTGTATCAAACCTTCAATCCATTATAAAGAATGTAACTCATGTGAGTGTTGATATTGGCGAAGAGACAACGAATATGAGAGGGCGAGCAGATAGAGTCGATTCCTTATCTGCTCAGCAGAGAGAAGAGACGGAGCAAGTTGCTACTGCTATGACAGAGATGACATCGACAGCTCAAGAAATTTCTAGTAACGCTGTTAGCGCGGCAGAAGCAGCTCATATCGCAGATGATAAAGCACAAGAAGCCGTCTCAACGGTTGATACTGCGGTTGTATCTGTTGAGTCTTTAGCAAAACTTATTACAGACGCTGCTATTTCTATGGGGAAATTGGAAAGTAATGTAGAAAATATCTCTACTTCTCTTAATGTCATTGAAGAGATCGCCGAGCAAACAAATTTATTAGCGTTGAACGCTGCGATTGAAGCTGCAAGAGCAGGTGAGCAAGGAAGAGGGTTTGCTGTGGTTGCAGATGAAGTCAGACAGCTAGCGAGTAGAACGCAGCAGAGTACTCGGGATATAAGTGATGTTATTGATGTACTGAAAGTATCAACAACAGAAGCAGTTAAAGCGATGAACAATAGTAACAGCCAAAGTGAGGTCACAGTTGAGCAGGCCACGCAAGCTGGTAGTGCATTGCAAGAAATATTGGCTGCTGTATCTACAATAATGGATATGAACGCCTTAATAGCGACAGCTACTGAAGAGCAAAGTCAAGTAGGTATGGAGATTTCAGAAAGAGTCGTCATTATTTCTGATACTAGTAGTGAAACTGCAGATGTTGCTAACATGAATAGAAAAGCAAGTGGCGAACTAAATTCGAAAGCAAAAGATTTAAGCTCATTAGTAAGTCAATTTGTAGTGTGATTAAGTATAGAAACACTACATCTGGGATCTTTTTTTTGTGTTCTAGTCTTGAGTGATGCATTTGCGATAATCCCATAACTGGGGTAAATTTACCTCAAGATGGAAAGCTGACTTTAACGAGTCGGCTTTTTTTGTGCCTCACCTTTTTAGGTGGGGCTTTTTCGTTTTAGGGGTAATAACAATGCCAGACAAGGCTAACTCATATTTATCTTATTCAAGTGCTTGGATATTTACCGGGTTTGGTGCGCTGACTTTACAAGATTGGGTAAGCATTATCGGCCTGATATTTGTGGGGCTCACGTATTTCAATAATCGGCAACATAAAAAGAAAGTATTGAAAGAGTTAAAGAGACAAGGCTTAGCGGAAGAGAACTATGAAAAAATTAGCAGTTAAAACTGTATGTTCAGTGGCCGCAGTACTGGCCGTTGTATTTGGTATGAATGCTGACGTTGTTACTAGTCAGCGTGGGTTAGAGCATATCGCCAACCTAGAAGGGTGCAGAACACAAGCTTATCAGTGCAGTGCTAATAAATGGACCAATGGACTGGGCCATACTTCAGGCGTTTCAGAGGGTGATACGGTAACCATTGAAGAGGTAGCAACTAACTATGTAGAGGATGTGAAAGCTGCTGAACAGGTTGTGATATCCAATCTTAAGGTAGATGTCACCAATGCTCAGTTTGATGTACTAGTAAGCTTTGTTTTTAATCTTGGCCAGGGGAACTTTAAACGTTCTACATTGCTGAAGAAGTTTAATAATGGCGATGCTACCGGCGCTTGTCAGGAGTTTACTCGTTGGGTGTACGTTAATGGCAAAGATTGTCGCATCGACACGAGTAATTGTTCAGGAATAGTAAAACGTCGAGCAATAGAGCTGGATGTCTGTTTGAACGGGTGGCCACAGTAATGATGTTTCTAAGTAAGATAAAAACATTCTTTGTCATCGGCTTTATTGTCCTACTCGGCATTAGTTTGCTTGGGAACTGGTACGTTGTTGGCCAACTAGAAACGGAGAAGAAAAGGAGCGCGACTCTTTCTGCTGATCTACTAACTGCTAATACTGCAGCAACAAATCTTGCATCAACAATTGAAACGTTAGAGAAGGAAAAAATAGCGGCTCAAAATAGAGCTGACGACTTTGCGCGTATGCGAAGTGAAAATGAAAAAGCGCAAGCTAATGTGATTACTGTATTTAAAGATAGGATTCAATATGAACCGTGTGCTAATACTCCTTTGCCTGATGATATTGACTGGTTGTGGAACAACTCCGAAACAAACGACGATAGTTCAGTATCAAGACCGCGAGATTAAACCATCTGCATCTCTACTTACTGAATGCCAACGCCCTTTTGACTCAAAACCCTTAACCTATGGTGAAGCAGCAAGTCGTGATCAAGTATGGTTGTGTGCTTGGGAACGCTGCGCCTGGCGAATAATGACATTAAGAAAGCAGTACGGTTATTCCGTGGACTATCAACCTCTTTGTGTTCTAGAGTCTGAGCAGACTAAGTAGTATCCGGTTAATACATGTCAAAACGAAAAGTGTATGACTGGGTGGCTCTTCAACAGGAGTATATTCAGGCATTCAATGAAACATCAATAACTCTCTCAAAGTGGTGTCGTCAAAAAGGCATCAACCCTAACTCGGCAAGAAAACACATCCGATCCCAAAAAAACGAAACTGATCCGAAATGTGATCCGAAAGTAGCGGGAGGCGAGAGAGAGCAAGGCGTTGAGGCGGATAGAACGTGTTCGGATCGGGTGGTGGAAAATGTTCCTATGATGGCTGTTGGTGATGGGGCAATTGTTACTCCTTTTGTGGTTGGGAATAAGTACGCTGAGAAGCATGGTGGGTACAGTGAGATTATCGATGCACAGCATTTTGCTAAGGCGTTGGATATACCGGTTAATAGTCTAGAAGCTGAGATTGTTTTTATGCGGTCGAAGTTGTTTCAAATATTTGAAAGTAAAGTATCGGTTCAGAAACGATTAGCTGAGGTTATTGGCACTGACAAAACCGATGCTCTTGAGTCGTTGATGAATATGCAAACTGCTTTGGATGAATCTGAAGAACGAATTACCGCTCGCATAGAGTCATTACAAAGAACGGCAAAGAACAATGAGTCTATGACGATGTTGGACCCACTTAAGGCAGTCAAACTACAAACTTCAGCTGAGAAAGATAAAGCTCAGACAGATGCGGCCAAAGTAATGATTCGTGAGAAGAGTCAACGACTGGATATCCAAGAGAAAGGAGGGCAGGTTGTTTATGAAATTAATTGGTAGTAGCCAATTAGTCGATATTGCCGTGTCTAATTTTCTCTTAAGTATATAGATTCATCATGCGAATAAAATACTTAGCCTCACCAACATTTAAGACAAAGGTGCATAGGCTTAGACCACTTGTGACTGCAATTCGTGGTCCTATTGGCTCTGGCAAATCTGTAGGGTGCGTAATGCACATGAAGAGGATTGCCATGGAACAGGAGCCAAATGAGGATGGTGTTCGTAAAACTCGTTGGGTGTGTATTCGTAATACCTACCCTGACTTAAAAGGTACGGTGATTAAAACCTTTCAGGATTGGTTGCCGCAAAGTATCTGCCCCATTGTCTACGATGCCCCCATACGGGCCATGTGGAAACAACATCACCCAGACGGAAAGACTCGCATTGAATGCGAGTTTTTCTTTTTGAGCCTAGATAAACCTAAAGACATTTCAAAACTCATGTCCTTGGAATGTACCGGTGTTTGGATTAACGAAGCGCAGTTTATGCCTAAGGCTATTGTGCTTGAAGCGTTATCTAGAGCAGGACGTTATCCATCTATGCGAGATGGTGGCCCTACCTGGTATGGCATGATTATGGATACCAACTCACCTGATGATGATCATTGGTGGTATGACTTTGAAGAAGGTATCGATGAAGAAACAGGTAAGCGATTATGTCCCGATAACTGGGAGTTTGTTGTTCAGCCTGCAGGTATTACGGAGATATCTGGTATACCCGAAGGGGCGTTGTCAAAAGACCAACGAGAAATGATTCGAAAAGGATTGTTTGTTGACTATCTAGGTAAACGATTTGTCGCCAATCCTGATGCTGAGAATGTCGCTAACCATAAGAACGGTTTTGGTTATTGGTTAGAGAAGGTTCAAGGGCAGACGCTTAACTGGATTCGGTCACGGATGTGCAATGTATTTGCGACAGTCGCGGATGGAAAGCCAGTGTTTGGGGACTCCTTTAACCGTGAGATTCATGTTTCAGCAAATAAGCTGCTTCCGGTTAAAGGGTGGACCACATTAGTCGGTCTAGATTTTGGTTTAACACCTGCAGCTACATTCATTCAAATATCTCCTGTCGGGCAAGTTCGAGTTATTGACGAAGTTGTATCTGAGTCTATGGGTATTGAACGCTTTGCCGAAGAGCAGTTAAAACCGTTGATTGCGTCTAAATATCACGGTTGTGATGTTAAGTTCTTTGGTGATCCTGCTGGTGTTCAACGAGCTCAAACCAATGAGACTACCTGCTTTGAGATATTGGAGGAGGCAGGGTTCGATGTGCAGCCAGCTCATAGCAATGTTATTACCGCTCGCCTTGAAGCTGTTCGTTATTTCCTCCACCGGCTTATTGGTCGTGGGCAACCTCAGATAGTTATTAGCCCACATTGTCGTCAACTTATTAAAGGTATGGAGACTGGCTATCAATACAAACGGATGAATGTATCTGGCCAGGAGAAGTACAGCGATAAGCCAGACAAAAACATGTATTCACATCTTAACGATTCATTTCAGTACGTTTGTCTTGCTGCAATGCCTCAATTGCACCGTGAAAACGTCATTAAACAAGCATCCACTGGGCATAAAGCTCTCAATACAACCACAGGTTACTAATTCATGGAACAGCAATCAGAAGACAATTCCCTCGTTTCTGCGATGGAAGGGTTCGGTAATACGTTATTAAGACTACTTCAAACCCAGCTAGATGAACGACGACCAATAGAAGAGCGTTGGGTAGAAGAAATGCGCCGGTACAAAAGTAAATACGAAGACCAGGTGTATACCAATGCCAAAGAGCAAAAGCTGTCATCTGTGTTCGTTGGCTACACCCGCAGTAAAACGGATTCTTGGGTTGCCCAGATGACCGACATGCTCTATCCCGCTGATGATAAGAACTACGGGATACTGCCTACACCAGTACCAGAGCTGGATAAAGAACTAGAACAAGATCCTGATTTGCAAGGTGATGCCGCTGCTCTAGCAAAAGCAGAAAAAGATGAAGCGGTCGCCATTGCGAACGCTATGGAAACACAGATAGATGACCAATTACTGGAATGTGATTTTGCGACTGAAGGCCGTTGGATGCTGCATTATTCTGGTGTGCTGGGTACCGGCATTATTCGAGCTCCCGAAGTACAAGTAAAGTCAGAGGCTAAGTGGGCACCAGTTGAACATACTCAAAGTGGAGAGTGGGCCGCTCAAATTGGCTATAAGCAAATACCCGTAGCACGATGTGTTATGCCGTGGGACTTTGTGCCTGATATGAGTGCGACAAACCTAGATGATGCAGAGTTTGTGTTTGAGCGTTCTTATGTAAATAAGAAATCGTTACGGACAATGCTCAATGATGAGTCCAAAGAAAAAACCAATATCGTTAAGCTACTGAAGCAGGAACCAAAATCTACTCATGCACATACTGGTGATGTGTTGGGTTATGTAAATCAGCTTCGTATGATGACAGGGCTGCAGCCAACGTATAAAGAATCTCGATATGAGATGTGGGTGTATCACGGTCCAATTCCTCATATGGTGCTGGTTGAAGCAGGATTATTAGAACCAGATGAACTGTCGGATGTAATGGAAATGGATGGTGTGGTCCATTTCGCAGGTGACGGGACGGTGGTTTCAGTAAACCTCAATCCATTTGATACTGAAGACTGGCCATATTCAGTTTATTGTTGTGAGCCAGATGTATCGTGCATATTTGGCTATGGTATCCCTCATCTTTGTAAAGATTCTCAAGACATTCTTAATACCGCCTGGCGCTCAATGTTAGATAACGGTGTAACGACAGTAGGTGATCAAATTGTAGTAAATAAATCAGTACTGCAACCTGCCGATGGTAACTGGGAGTTTTCACCTAGAAAGGTATGGCAAACCACCGAGTCCACTAAAAATATGGCGACTTTTGAAGCGCAAAAAGCGTTTGGGGTATTTAGCTTTCAATCACGACAACAAGAGTTTGCTAACGTGATATCCATGGCTAAATCGTTTATGGATGAAGAGTCTGGTCTTCCTATGATTTCGCAAGGCGAACAAGGACAAGTAACGCCAACATTAGGCGGAATGTCTATGTTGATGAATGCTGCAAATGCTGTACGTCGTCGACAGGTTAAAGAGTTTGATGATGCCGTAACGAAACCATTAATCAGTCGATTTTATGCCTGGAACATGCAGTTCAATCCAAGACCTGAAATTAAAGGAGATATGAACGTAGTAGCCAGAGGTACCAGTGCGTTGTTGGTTAAAGAGATGCAAACCGCTCAGATAATCGAAATGTTTGATAGGTTCTCAGCACATTCTAATTTGGCACCAGCGTTTGACTGGTATAAGGGCGTCGAGTCGCTGGTTAAATCAATGAGTCTTGGTGTTCAGACAATGCTAAAACCCAAATCAGAATATGATCAGGTGATTAAGCAGCAACAAGAGCAGGCGCAGAATCAGCCGCAAGACCCAACCATTGTTAAGGCGCAAATGGACCTGGAGTTACAGCAACTTAAACACCAGCAGTCTATGGAGCTTGAGCGACTGAAATCAGAAATGGATATGCAGGTTGAACAGTTGAAGATGCAAGGTAATGTTCAAACTCAAGAGCAGCGAAACCAAGAGATTATTATGAAGTATGAGCTGGAGCTGGCGAAACTAACCCAGCAGAAAGAAATCAAGCTTTATGAGCTATCTCAGCAAGACAAATGGAACACAGAAAAACTGGTGACAGAACTTAGGAAGCTGCGCTCTCAGCAAGAACTGGATATGAATAAATTTATTAGTGAACTGAAGCTTAAGCAGGTGCCTGTTTCCAATCCGACGAGCAATTATGGGTTGGAGTAGTGCTTTATATGTTTCACAATCGATTAACTAAATTCAAGCCAGATCCAGATTTAATTTGACTTGAATTTAGATTTATTAGCTAATGATAAACTTGATAGACGAAGAGTATTACCTTCTAGAGAAAACTATAAGCCCATTAAGCATTCACCATAATATTGTGATGGAATTAGCTTACCAAAACTGACAGTATTTCGACTATGAACTGATTCTCCCGAATCGATCACTATTGTTGTGGACATTACGTTTTTAACGCCAGTAACTTCCAAGAATGTTAGTTGCTCATCTGTACCGGTAGATATAACTTCTGCACTACCATTATTACCTAGTATATATGATTGGCCTGTTTTCTTATCGATGAGAAACTTTAAGTTGAAGTTTGACTCTGTTTTATGTAAACCGTCTGGTTGTGCGAATTCAGTATAAGTGCAGTCTATAGTAATAGTATCAGCGAGAGCTAATGAGGGGAGGAGTGCTAACAAAGCGATTAACTTTTTCATTTTTTACCTTAAAAACAACTCATATTTAAAGGCCAAGAATGTACATTATGTTCATGGTATGAAAATGTGATGAACGTTAAGGTATACAAAAATAGAGATGGTGATATTTCGTGGGTGTAGAAATAGAAGACCTATAAAACGCTTTGAATGCGAACCAGTGATGAAGGAATATACCGTTATATGAATTGGATAATTAAGATAGTACTGCTAGCTATGATGATGATTTGTTTTAATTTTGGGTACAATGAGTATAAAAAGCGAAGCTATTGTATTGCTCTTTCTGAGAGCCAAGACTTTCCTAGAAAGTCAGTATTACCAAGATATATTTATGAGGTTTCTGGAAAACTTGAACTTCCTGAAGAGCTAAAGAATCAATTGGATATTGAAAGAGAGCTTGTTTATAAAAAATGTTTGGTTGTACATTAGACTTCATAGTGGAGTTTCTTTAGTTTATGGATTGTATATTAAAAGCTTTATTGTGCAGGAATAAATCGCGATGACAAAACAGATGGCGTATTTACAATTGTTAACATATTAAATACTTGTTGATTTGCTTGTTGATTCGGAGTAAAAATACACCAAAAATCACTATTCAAAGAGTTGCAATGAAATTTAGCCACAAAATAGCATTAGTGTCTTCTATTCTATTATTGTTAACGGTGAGCCTCTTATCCGTAAAACAATATTTGACAGTGAGTGCTACCATTGAAGAAAGGACAATAAGTAGCGTTAATGACATTATGGACGGCGTCAAAAATAATATTGCTGCTGACATAGAAGGTCGTGTTAGGTTAGCAGAATATTCTACCAGTCTTATTAATAATGATCTGAGCAAAGAAGCTATTGCTAAAGTTATTAACCAGCGACCACTAAAGGAAGCGTTTCCAATGGTTGGTGGTGGCTTCGAAGTAGATGGTAAAGCATTTTCTAATGATGCGAACTGGGTACCAGCATCGACCTATGATGCAAGGATTCGTTCTTGGTATATGGAAGCAAAAGCAAAAGACGGTCTTATTATCACAGAGCCTTATGCTGACGCTGTTAGCCAAACTATACTCGTCTCTATCGGTTTACCTATGAAAGATAAAGGTCGATTCGTTGGGGCCACTTTTTATGATGTTAGCTTAGCCGGCCTAGCAGATATTGTTAATAAAGTAGATCTGTTTGGTGCAGGTATATTGTTTATTGTTGATAAAGACGGAACTACGATTGCCCACCCAAATGAAGGGAATAACGGTAAACCATTATCTACTTACTTGCCAAATGTTCGCATAAGCGAGCAAGCTGAATTCCAAGAAATCGATGGTATTCGGTATGGCTTTCATTTTGTGAAAGTTCCAAATGTAGATTGGTATGTTGGCGTTCAAATCAATGAAGATATTGCTTTAAATGTGGTTAGTGAACTTCGAAATAACTCTATTGTTTATGCGCTTATTGCTCTGATTATGTCGGTGGCCATACTAGTATTTGTGATTAACAAATTGATGGCCCCTCTTGGTACTCTTGACAATGCTATTCAAGATGTTGCTTCTGGGCAGGGAGATCTAACGCATCGTCTCAGCACAAATACAGATCCAGAATTTGCCCGATTAGCTGATGGTTTCAATCGATTCATTGAATCTCTTCAAGGGCAGATCACTCAATTGAAAGGAATTAGTGGTGAAGTTAAACAAGGCATCACTCATACTATTGATGTTTCGGGAGAAGCTGCCAGCGCGATTACTACGCAGTTGCAAGAACTAGAACAGTTAGCTACTGCGATGAATGAAATGGCTGCTACTGCGAATGATGTGGCTGGTAATGCACAAGGAGCAGCTGCGACTACTCAGAAAGCTGATAATGCAGCAGAAAATGGGGTTGAAGCGGTTAATGCGACTACGGCGTCTATTCATCATTTATCAGAACGAATAGACCAAGCAGTCATAGAGGTTAAGGCATTAGAAACAGCGACTGGAAATATTGAACAAGTTCTACAGGTTATCAATGATATTGCTGATCAGACTAATTTACTTGCATTAAACGCAGCGATTGAAGCAGCTCGAGCAGGAGAACAAGGAAGAGGCTTTGCTGTAGTTGCTGATGAAGTACGCTCTTTAGCACAAAGGACGCAAACGTCTACAACAGAGATTCGAACAATGATCGAACAGCTTCAGGCTGGTGCAAGCTCAGTAGCTTTGGTTATGGGTCAAAGTAAAGAGGGTGCAGAAGACACAGTTATTAAAGCTCAAGAAGCAAATAAAGCTCTTGATATAATTCGTGATGCTATTCGTAATATTACAGATATGACTTTGCAAATTGCCTCTGCAGCTGAAGAGCAGAGCTTGGTTGCGGAAGAAATTAATGGCAACACAATGAATATAAAAGATCTCTCGCTTCAAGTAGCAGAAGGGGCAAAAGCTTCGGCGAATGATATGCAAGCTCAAGGAGAGAATATAAATGAACAGAATCAGATTCTTGACAAGTTTATTGTTTAGCTTCACTTGAGTAATCCCCATAACTGATGTAAATTTACCCAAAGATGGAAAGCTGACTTTAATGAGTCGGCTTTTTTTATATCCAAAATTTAGCCCTGCCATTGAGCGGGGCTTTTTTGATCTGCGGTCTAAGGAAATGAATTTATGGAACTCTATCTTGGATTAAAGCTGGTTAAAGCTTCCTTGATGACAAGAGAAGCATATAACCAGTATCGAGGTTGGGCATTGCCAGAGGACGAGAAACACTTGGCAAAAGAACAAGGCTATTTGGTGGAGTATCTTGATGGTGGGACAGCCAATCATCCTGATCATAAAGGTTATATTTCGTGGTCACCAATGAATGTGTTTTCTGTAGCTTATAAGCGCAGTGGGTTTCTTAATTTCTCTCATGCCTTAGAGCTAACTAAACAAGGTTATCGTGTTTGTCGTCCTCACTGGGGCAATAAATTTCTGTTTATGATGGATAACGTTGAACGGGTTCGTGGTCGTTTGGGTCTTGAACCGAAAAACTATTTAGCCATATCAGGCAAGAATACAAGCAATCGACGATGGGACATTAATCAAGAAGATGTGATGGCTAATGACTGGGAGATAGTGCAATGAGTAATGGATTGCTGCAAAAGCCAATAGCAAGCTTGATTCAGGTAGCGCTTCATGAGCGCATGGGAGAGCAGTTCTTGGTGTTATGTAACCCATTTAAAGAGTACTCAGATGTGCGGGAGAAAATAACCGCTCGTCAACGTATGGCCCAGCTCTGTATTGCGATGAAATTTAAAGGGACACGTGAATTAGAAAGAGCCGTATGCAGCTAAATGAATCGGTTAAGCGAGAGCTAAAAACGGCCCTTGATGCTGAAGTGAGTGCACTAAAAGACTCACTTTCTTTACCACAAAGTGAATTGGATACCGCGATGTTACGTGGAAGGATTCAAGCATTAGAAGAGTTTAAAAATAAGATTGACGCGTCTTAACTTGCGTCAATTATCCAATCAAAGCCTCAGTATTTGCTGAGGCTTTTTCTTGACCGCTAACAACTAGCCGTCTTAATCATCTACTGCCGCCTTTAAAGGCCGCAAGGAGAACAGTCTATGTCGACTGAAACTGACCGCCAAGATGAACTCAATGAAACCGCCGCTTTTGAAGCCGCAGTATCAGAAGTTGAAGGCGGATCATCTGATGGACTTTCAGCCATCGTAAATGAGCCTCTTACTCAGGAAGAAAGCAACGACAATAAACCACATACAAGTGATGATGCTTTAGACGATGGCCACGTCGAACATGCGAGTAGTGTTGAAGTACTTCCAAAAGACGCTGATGACAATGAGCTAGAAAAACTGCAATCAGAAAACCGACGCTTAAATCACTCCTTATCTAGCCAGATAGGAAGAACAAAAGCCGCCGAAGGGCGATGGAAGAAGGCACAAGAACAGCTAGGCAAGTTAAAAGAAGCCGGCGCAGATATGGACAGCTTATCTTTGGTTGATGAAGAGTTTGCTGAAGATTATCCAGATCTTGCTGAAGTCATGGGCAAGACCATGACCAAAAGTCTTGGCGCAGTTCAAGAGCAGCTTAATTCCATCACCGAACCGCTGCAAACCATAGTAGATGGTCAGGTGGAGTCTATTGAAGAAACTAGAGATGCACAAAACCAGGAAGCGGTACTCGATGCCATTCCTAATGCATTCGAAATCGTTAATAACCCCGCATTTGATGATTGGCTATCTAAGCAGCCATCAGGAGTACAAAACATGGCTGGTGGCGATGATCCACAAGATGCCATTTATGTGCTTAATCAGTTTAACGCCCAATCTCCAGATAACTCTATTCGTAAGAAGCGAGACAATCAACTTAATGCCTTGACCAGTCTGCCAGCTGGTCGAGGTGGTCCTCGTAATACCGAATTATCAGCAGACGATGAAGATGCATTGTTTGCTGCAGCTGTTAAGGAGATTGAAGGGTAGTTTATTTAAAGGATTCATTACATGTCTACGACTGTATATGGTGATATCTCACCTCGCGTTGGTATTGTCTCCAAAGCGAAATTTTTAAAACACGCAGAGCCAATATTGGTTTTGTCTAAATTTGGTCAGACTGAACCGGTACCGAAGAACCGCGGTCAGATAATCAAATTTCGTCGTCCTGTACCTTTTGCGCCAGCGACCACACCTATCACTGAAGGTGTTCGTCCAGCATCGCAAAAAATGCAGTTCCAAGATGTTACTGGCAACTTAAAGCAGTACGGTTCCTGGGCTGAAATCACAGATATTATTCAAGATCTCCATGAAGACCCAATCTTGAATACCCATGTTCAACTTAGCGGCGAGCAAGCGGCAGAAACTGCTGAGATATTACTATGGGGAGTTTTACAAGGCGGTACTGCCGTAGTATATGCCAATGGTGTGGCTCGAAGTGAAGTGAATAAGAAATTATCACTGACTAAGCTTCGCCAAGCGACTCGTACTCTTAATAAGAATCGGGCTCGCAAGAAAACCTCCATGGTATCGTCTAGTGCTAATTACGGAACTGTGTCGATTGAAGCGGCCTATATTGCCGTGTGTCATACAGACCTTGAGCCTGATATTCGCGATTTGCCAGGCTTTAAGTCAGTGGCTGATTATGGTTCTCGTAAAGTGTTGTGTCCTGAAGAGTTTGGTACTGTGGAAAATGTTCGATTCATTACCACTCCTTTATTGGATCCTGTTATTGATGCCGGTGGTACTGCGGCGACACACGCAACATTATCTACCACGGGTACCAAGTCAGATGTCTATCCGATTATTGTCTTTGGACAGGACTCATATGCCAACTGTCCTTTAAAAGGCAAGAACTCTCATGATCTTCTTGTTCGTAACCCGGGTAAACCTGAAAAAGGGGATGAACTGGGTCAAACCGGTTCAGTGGGTTGGAAAATGTACTGGCTGGCCATGCGTCTTAACGAAGCATGGATGATTCGTATAGAAGTTGCGGCAAGCAATCTTGCCTAATGAACTCCTGCCTGGACCGTAGGAACATTTGCCCCGTGTAATGCGGGGCTTTTTTATTGGAGACAAACCATGTCCAAATACAAGTTTATAGATTTAGATAAGTCTCAAGAAGCAACATTAAAAAAGCACCTTAAAGAAGCATGCGGTGTTGAACCTGCAGCTGATGCGACTAGAGAAGCATTAGTAGAAGCGATAATGGTATTTGAAGAGAATAATGAGTTGCTTCGTCCTCAAGAGTTGTTGCCAAAAGAGATGAGAACCGACCTGGTTGAAAGTGCTGAAGCCACTATCAATACAGAAGAGGTTCATGTGCCGATTGCAGCAAGACCTAAAGTCCGAGTGATTATTACGGTAAATGGAGAAGCACATAAGAAAACTCAAGAGTATTTTATGCTTAACGAGTGGAACGCCATTATTAAATTTGGTGAAGAAGTGGATATTCCTAAGCCTGTTTACGACATGATCCGTCAGGCCAAAGAAGTCCATTATGACCAAGAAAAAGATGGCACCATTACACCGAGAAAAGTAAATAGTTACCACATGGATTATATCGGGTTAGTGTCAGAACTTGACGCTAATGATGCGTAATTTATTGTGAACTTTTTAGAGCTTAGTCAGCGCCTGCATCGAGAAATGCGAGATTCAGGCACTGGCATGACATCGGTAGAAAATCAGCGGGGCCGATATTTAGAAATGGTTGAAGCGGTACAAGAAGCTTGGACTGAATTGCAGGGAAGTAAAGCGTGGGATACGACATTTTATGCGAATAAGCCCGATATCACCCCTGTGACTCAGTACTCCCAATACGACCCGCAGATCTTAACGAAAAGTCTAGATGTCCCTTATCTTCCTGAGCAGTATCATTTGGTGATTGTATGGAAAGCCATGATTGGTCCAGCGATTCGGATGAACGCTCCAGAGTTACTTCAAAAAGCGCAGCTAAAGCACGATGAATTAATGATGCAACTTTGTAATCGTTATATTGGTGTTGGCTTTGGCGCTCAGCTGAAGCCTGGCATAGAGAGCATTCCTAAATGAATGGGCTTAAGAGTCAACATATCTCACTAAACGGTACTATCGATCTTGTTACACCACCTATCGCTAAGAAGTCAGGAAACGCCATTGTTGCCGATAATGTTCAGCCTAAATGGGGCGGTGGTTTTGGTCGCATAGAAGGGGTAGAGCCAATTGATGGTGCTTCTCCTGCGAGTGATTACAGTTACTATCGTGTGGTGCTTAAAGGTGATGTATCTATTGACTGGGTTGGTCGCACATTCACTTTAAATGGTAAGTCAGGTGTTATTACCGGTGTTGAATTAGATTCGCGATCGCTTCGTGTTGCGGCAATATCATTTGAACTAATTGGTGAAGCTCTGGCGAGTATTTCTCCTGATATCTCTGTTACTGCTACTCGCATTGCGCCATTTGGGTTTGGCAGCAATGCTGAAGAGCAAGCTAGATATCTGGCTGAAGCACATAAAGTCATTATGGATAAGGTAACCCCACCGCTAGGTAGTGGTGTGTTAAGAGGGGTGGTAGAGCTAGATAACACACCACTTATTGCCTTTCGTGATAATGGTGAGAGGTGTGCGGTCAGTATTGCTCAAGAGGATCATACTTGGCAGGCTGCACCGGCGACTTATAAATTAATGCTTGGTGAGGTAAGTAACCCTGCTCTGTTTTTGGAAGGAGCGACGATTGTCATTGGGGCAACAAGTCGAGTTTTGATTGCCAGTGCTTTTTCTGCAGATGGTCAATCTGGTCATCTGATACTTGATGGTGAAGTGGCAGATGTAATTGGAAGTGATGTAAAAATTGATAACCAGCTGTTAGCCAAGTCTACGAGTGTTAGCACTGAAAATACGTTAACCAGTGGACGAAGTTGGACGTTTATCTATCATAACTTTTACGCCAGCAGTACCACTCGCTATGCCTACGGCACCAATGGAAAAGAAGTCATTGAAGTGCGTCCAAATGGTGTGATTGTACCGATAATGATTAATGATAGCCGAGAAATAACGGATATTGAGGAGCATAAAAACCATCTCTTTTTGTCCTTTGTCGGTGGGCAATATGGTCATTGTGTGGTGGGCGAGCCGCTTAATTGGCAGGTACTTTTGGGGGCTGAGCAATTTGGAACAGGGGATGAGATAACCGCTTTACAATCACTTGTAGGGAATTACCTGCTGGTTGGTTGTAAGCATGCCATCTACCTTTTAAGTGGCACAACGAAAGATGATTGGAAAATGAGTGCGCTTAACACTCGAATTGGTGTTACTGCAGGGACATTAACATCAACGTTTATTCCTATTGCTCATTCTCGCTATGGCTTTATTAATGTTCAGCAAACACAGGCATACGGCGATTTTGTAGCTAGCGAGTTAAGTGCGAACGAGCTGTTAGGGGATGCTGCGTTAAAAGAAGGGCTGACACAGTTCTTTGCTCATTCCCACAATCGAGATAATAACCAGGTGCGTTTTTATCAAAAAGGCGCAAATAAGCATGTGGTTATTCAACTGCTCAAAGATGGTAAAACTCGAGCGACATTTTTCAAATACCATAAAGTCATCAGTGACGTATGGGATACCGTTAATAACACCTATCTTGCGTTTGATGATGGTCGAATTTACAGGCAAACCACAAAGGTACATTCATTCGCAGGGAGTGATATTTTCTGGGCGATTCGCTTTGCATATATTCATTGTGGTAGTCCTAAAGACATTAAGTCATGGGAAGACTTAGAGCTTCATATGTCGTCAGAAGGTTCATTAACTCTTAAATACACTCACTCTCTAGATTACGGCAGTCCAAATCAGGCGCAATCAAATAGTACGGTTGGTGTGGCATTTGGTGGTGGCGGTCGTTGGAATGAGTCAACGTGGAATGATTTCTACTGGTCTAGCCCTGATTACATCACCCCAGCTGCATACCTTGATGGACATAGCAAAAACATTTCTATTCTGTTGTCTGGAAAGAGTAATTTTGAAGCCAATTTTCAATTAGACGGTTACTCGATTTCGTATATCCCAAGGAGGCGTTTCCGTGTCTAAAACAAATGAATTCTATGAACGACAGAATGAGTTTGATCCATTCACTATTGCTCGTGGTGATGCAGTAGAAAATGAGCTTGATGCCATTCAGGTGGGTTTTGATAAATTACCGGAGCCAAGAAAAGATGGAAAGAAGGGTTTTGTTACGGCTTTTACGGTGGTAGAGCCCA
The DNA here is from genome assembly GCF_033238805.1 of Vibrio sp. MACH09. Lineage (NCBI taxonomy): Bacteria > Pseudomonadati > Pseudomonadota > Gammaproteobacteria > Vibrionales > Vibrionaceae > Vibrio > Vibrio sp. MACH09. The sequence goes on from NZ_BSFZ01000002.1 coordinate 620,360, forward strand.
CAAGCGATGAAGAACCAGCACAAAAACAACAGCTTGATGCAGAGCATGAAAAGAATACTCAGCAAGATGGCAGGCTTGATCAAGTTGAAAATACATTAAGTGGAATCGGGCCATTAGATAAACGTTTTACTACTCTTCGTTATGTGGCAGCGCAAGGACAAGTGAGCATTGTTTTACCTGCTCAATTTAACTCATTGGCTGCTGTTTATAAGAATGGAGACCGACAATTTCAAACTGTTGATTTTAACTATCTAGCAAATAGTAAATCATTGAGCTTTACCTCGTCACTTTCAGTTAATGATGTTGTGCTTGTGGATGTAGGCTTTGTACCGGATACGGTCATGGTTAATCTAATAGCACTGCAGGCATCGTGTAATACTAGCGAGATAGAGGCCAAAAATGCCGCTCAAGCGGCTAAGCAAGATGCTAATCAAGTCAGACATGATAAAGATACGGTAGTAGAAAAAGCACGAGATGTAGAAGCCGCTAGGTCACAGGTCGAAAGTAATCGCCAGCAGGTCGCCTCTGACAAGCAATTGGTCGCGCAAGACAAATTATCAGTAGCTGGTAACAGAACCGCAGCAGAAGAGGCGTTGGCACTGGCTATTCAAGAAGCCATTCGAGCTCAGGCTTATGCGAATAGTATCCCGTTTCCTGCAGGAATCCCTTTGCCGTGGCCAACTGATATTGCTCCGGCAGGTTATGCCATCATGAAGAATCAGGCTTTTGATAAAACAGTTTTTCCTGAACTGGCAAAATTATATCCAAGTGGCATCATTCCAGATATGCGAGGGCTAGCCATTGTCGGTAAGGAAGATGATGAAGAAGTATTACAGTACGAAGCAGATTATGTGAAAAGCCATCTTCATACAGGAAGTGTTGAAAATACGGATTTGGGTAGGAAACATACTAATACCACGGGTAGCCATACCCACCAATTTAGTGTTTATAGCACAAGCAATATAACTAACCGTCCTAGTAGCTATGGCGTTAGTTCTTATCGAGGTAAGTTTTCTACGGATGCTGCAGGAGAACATAGCCATTATGTTGATATTGGCTCTCATGCTCACACGTTAATTATTGATGCGTTTGGCGCAGCAAAAAATACCATAAGAAACCGAAAATATAACTGGATTGTAAGGATGATGTAGCATGAAGCATTCATTTCAACGTAAAGATGTCCTGCTGAATGTTTCTCGTTTTGATGCTGAAGGCTGGTGGACGGGCAACTTTAATGAGCATGTTGTCAAAAGTACCGCGCTTGGAAGTGAGTTCACAGAGACGATTTATGTGCCGTCAAGAGAAGGAATGATAGGTCGATATGACAAAGAAAATGATGTGTGGACTGAGTTTAAGAACAACGCCTTGTTAGAGTTTTGGGATGAATCGGGTAAAGGATATGTTGTTGGGAAACCAAATGGAGAGCGACCAGAGCATGCGGTTATCGATCCTCCACCTGAATATGACAAATCGAAACAAACGGTTGTATATAGAGATGGCAAGTGGACAGTGTTTCCTATTCTATTAGGAAGACCTTATTGGGATAGTGATGCTAACCCATTTGTGGTCTCCGAATTGAATTTTGATTTACCGAGTAAATGCACTTGGAGGAAACCACCCAAGCCTCACTCTGTTCACCATGTTGTTCGTCTTGATTCTGGAGATTGGATTCAGGTGGAAAACTACATCGGTAAACAGGTTTATAACAAGCAAGATAAGTCGGCAAAAACAGTGATGGAGTTGGGGCCAGTACCGGAAGGTTATACGTTAGATGAACCAACAGAAGTCCAACGGTGGTTTAACGGCAAGTGGGTGACTCAGTTAGATTTAGTCGTTAAAAAAGCACACTCATTAATATCGCTATGGCGTGATGCAGAAGAGTTATCTCCTATAAGTACTGTAGAGGTCAATGGGATTTTATGGAACTCGAATCCAAATTCAAGAAAGAGAATTGAGTCTGACTTGCTATCAAATTATGCTCCTCCTTATTGGACAGATGCAAACAACGTTGATCAGACTCCATTTACTTTAGACATGCTAAAAGCGATTCATCAAGCGATATTAAAGCAAGGCTTCAAGATTCATGATCGTCAAAGAGTGATGAAGAAAGAGGTGGAAGAAATAGCTTCTACTGCTTTAGATGATGCTGACGCTATTCAACAAATAGAAGCCTATCAGATAGGTTGGTAGTACCACTCCTATAAACCAGCTTTTGCTGGTTTTTCTTTTATAAATAAAGGGTAATTATGAGCATCATATCCAGCATGCAATCTGGAGTGAAAGGTGTTGCTACGTCACCTCAAACTCAGAATTCACAAGTAAATAATGCCATTCCCACTCCAAACACTCCGTCACAAAGCCCCTCTAAAACACTGAATGTTGCCGATGAGGTTGCAGCAATCACAGGAAAGAACTCATTGGCAATGCGCAGTGCACAGGCGAACGGTCTACGTACTGCAGCAAGTAGAGGCCTACAAAACTCGACGATTGGCTCTGAAGCTGCCCAGCGAGCAATGGTAGATGCGGCATTACCAATGGCACAGCAAAATGTACAACAGAGGCAACAAACGACCTTACAAGATGATCAACAACGTCATCAGCAGAAAATGCAAGAAGACAGTGTTCGAGCTAATACGGTCGGGGAATATCTCAAGTTGGTGGGTAACATGAGTACAGGGTTTATGGATGCCTACAAAGATATACAGGCATCTGAGATTCCAGCAGACCAAAAGAAAAATGCCATAACGGATTTGGTCAAAAAACGCGATGAACAATTAAGCAGTATTAAAGATATGTTCAGCAATCTAAACACCACCAAGCAAGATTGGACAAGCTTTCCCGATTTGATCTAATGAGGCAACTATGAGTTTTACAAGCATGTTTAACGGAACAATGGATTGGTTTAAGAGTAACCCTGAAACCAGCAAGTTATTTGGTGGGGTTGCTGTTGGTGTCGGCAGTTATATGGCTCAATCTGCATTGCAGGATAGAAAGTACTCGCAAGATGTGGACCTAGAAAAATTGAGACAGAAAAACCGCTTAGAATTTTCGGATCATCAGCAAGATGTCAAAGATAAACGTACCGGATGGGCCACTGACATTGATACTCGCTTTGATGCCAATATCGGTGGTGAAAAAGGCGCATTAACTGGTGGTGGGTTGCTCGCTAGATTAAAAACAAGGGGGTAGCATGAGCTATGGACCGATAGGTGGCGCAAGTTCTTACGGTATGTCACGTGAGAGTTTTGACAATTCAATTGGTAAAAAGCGACACGAAAGTCGTAGTGAGAGTGATCGCAATCGCAGAGAAAGTAATTACGTATCAAGACAAGAAACAAGAAGGCGTCGAGAGGCTGAGAAGCGAGCGCGAGAAGCAAAGGAAAAAGCCGAACGTAAAGAGCGAGCAAAAGCCAGAAAACTTGCTCAAGAAGAGGACGATGCAAAAAAGGCGTTGGATAAACAGTCCGCTGAGAATGAGACAACTCTCGCCAGCGGCGGCGTGTTGGACAAAATGAAACATCGCGACTTTAGCAACTATGGGTCTATTCATTTTAGGCCACCTACTAAAGAAGAAGCCAAACTTGGCTATACCCCTAATGATGCATTCTCCGCAAGACCAAGTTACCAAAAAGGCGAACAGGATATCGCTAATTATGCAAAAGAAGCCATTGATGAGAAACACACTGATATTGCAGCCGATGCAGTAGGAAGCATGATCAGTGCCGCATCGGGTGTGCCCTTTGGAGGCGCTGTAGCGAAGAAGGGTGTCGAAGTCGTTAGAGAATGGACTTCTGATGATACTGACTGGGAAAAACAGCTTAAAAGTAATATGAAGAGCCAAATGGAAGGCGATGGTTTGATTTCAACTGGTAAAACAGTTGCTGGAGCAGGCGCAGCCTACTCTGCCGCGAGAGGAAGCGCTGGTGCGGCATCTATTTCAAATGCGCTTAATACGCCTACGGTTGGGATTGGCCTTGGTATGGTAGACGATGTAGTTGGTTTGGAAAGCTATAAGAACCAGAACCGTGATTATTTGGCGAGTAAAGGGATTGATATCACGTCTGTACCGAGAGAGCCATCTTCTGGCGATAGTGGCAGACGTTCGTCGGGTATTTTGCCTGCTATGAAAATGCCTAATCTTTATCCTTCTCAAATACCCTCAAAGCCACAATTTGCGTGGATATCAGATATTGATACCAGTTGGAGTTTATAAATGATCAACCAAATGAAACAACAAGGCCAGCAACAAATGCAGCAGCAATTTGACGGATTGGCTCAGCGAAGTATGCAGCAATCTGGGACATCACCTGATCCAGAAAATCCAGCACATACCATTGGAACGATGGTGGCGGGGTCGATATTTGCCACGCTGTCTTCTGCTAAAGAGAATGGTAAGTCTGTTCCTCCTCAAGTTGTGTTGCAAAGCGCAATGAACCTTACTCAACAATTGCTTGAACAGTACGGGTTAAATGAACAACAGTTGGATCAAGCGATGAGCTCCGTTTTTCTAGTGGCTATGCAGCTCATTTTGGATATGGGCCAAGGTGTATTGTCAGAAGATGAAATTAAAGCCTTCCAGATGTTTTTGCAAAAGCTAACTCAGGATATGAAAGGGCAATCTCAACCAATGGCTGAACCTCAAGCGCAGGAAATGTAGTTATGTCTTTAAGTGGTATTTTAGGTGCTTTAGTCGCAGGTGGTGGCAAAGCCATTAATGAAAATGCAGATGGTGTCATTGATGAACGCAAACGCCAGGCTGATATCGATGAAGCCAACGCGACCTGGCAAACAAGAAGAGAGGAAGTAAAAGCAGATCAAGATGAGCTGTATACAAAGCAGCGAGCTGATCAGGTTAGTGATAGAGAAGATGAGCAAGCATTTCGGTTAGCACTAGCCAAAGAAAATGGTAAGAAAACATCAGGTACTCAAATGGCAAAACTAGTGAGTGATTTTGATGCGAATGCTACTGACATAGTTAAGCAAATAGATAAAATCAATTCAGATACTATGGCTACACGTGAAGATAAATTGTTAATGCTTAAACCTTTATATGCTCGGTTAGATGATTATATGTCTAATAATTCTGAGGTGCTTAAATTGAGTACGCTTGGGGGTGTGTTAACAAATATCCGTAAGCAAGGTTTCGATCTATTTGCAGACAAAATTAATATAGAAACAACTCCTTCAGAAAAGGTACGCGAGGATACCGAAACGGCTTTTATTTCTCCTAGACGTCGGAATAATACGCCAATGGGTACCAGTACAATGGATGGAAGAGATGATGGACAGGTTACGTCGCTAATGACTCATGAGTACAAGGCTCGAACGCCAGGTATATTGAATCGAATGGCAGAGTCGTTTCGTTCTCCCGTTGGACAAAGCCAAAAAACGGCAGATTATAGCGGCTTAACAGTAAGACCATTTAACTAGCTTTGCTATACTAATGCTATTGCCCATGGTGTTATAAGTTCTATGTCTTTGCTTTATAAATGGTATCAACAGCCTCTGTATTGGATCAGCCTTATTTTTATCTCTTTTATGCTTTCTAAAGGAGTATTGATTGCATTTGCACCAGAGTATAGAGCATTAGTGGAGTATACCGGTGGTGGTTGGCCAGCTGTTGTCGAAATGTATGAATCATTAAAACTGGCCATAGTGTTATGGGGCAATTGACTAATCTTGTGACTGGGATTAATTAGCCCAAAGATGCCAAGCTGACTTTTATGAGTCGGCTTTTTTTATACCTAAATTTTATGCCCTGCCTTAGTGCGGGGCTTTTTTTTGCATGTAAGGAAAACTCATATGTATCGCAGTCCATTACACGATGTAGAAGTCGGAGTGACTACTGAAGGAAATGATCAAGGGGTGTTGGGTGATTTTATTGATAGTGTTCAACGTGGATGGTATCAGGGGATAGCGGGTGATGCTGAAACCATCAATCAGTTAACCGGATCGGGTGAAGGTGTCAGAAATTTTTTGATGGATAGAGCCAATAGCCAAATCAATGAAATGTCAGAAGAGGGCCAGAACTCACTGACTCAGGGAATTTTTAGTCAAGATGAAAATGGCAGTTTAACTCTGGGGGAAGGGGCTGGGAATATTCGTACTTGGGTAAACTACATGGGGCAGGGTGTAGGAACGGTTGCTTCTTTTCTAACGACAGGGCTTGGTGTCGGTAGTATCGCCAAAGTAGGTGTCAAAACGGGTGTTAAAATGCTTGGTAAGCAGGTGTCAAAAGAAGCCTTAGAAGCCAGTGCAAAAAGAAAGGCGGCAGAGCTTGGGTTTAAAGGTCGAGCAAAGAATGCGGTTGCCAATGCGGGTATTAGTGTTGCGATGGGCAACGGCATGGTGGCTAACGGAGAGCGTGAGAAATACCAAAACCTTGATTGGAACACATTGAAAGACTCTCCGGCCTTTAGTGAGCTCTATTGGAACATGCGTGATGACCCAGAAAATGAGCATATAACAGACGTCGAATTGGGTGAAAAGGCTCGGTTCATGTTGGCTGAAAAAGCGGCAGAAAATGCATTCTTTAGTCCAAAATTAACAACAGCGAATGCGCTAAGCGGAATAACTGGTGCATTAGGCGGCCGAGGTTTTGGTATTACTGGCAATGTATTGGAACCTGGTAAAACACTAAAGTCTGGATTATTAAAAGGCTTCTTAACCGAAGGTGCTCAAGAAGCCGGTCAAGGTGGCATGGAGCAGTTTGTTTCCAATGAAAATTATAAAAATCTTATCAATCAAAATCATGACCTTTGGGATGGAGTAACAGCAAGTGCTGCAAATGAAGCCATTATTGGTGGTGTATTAGGAGCCGCCAGTGGTGGTGTAGAAGGGTATCGACACAAACCTATTGAAGCGTTACCTCAATCAACCGCAGAGCAACTTCAGCCGCAGGAGCAAACACAGCCGATTCCTTCAGCTGAAGAAAGAGCTGTTGAACAGCCAATCACTGGAAATAGCCCTGTAGATACAGAGCTTAATCACCTCGATGATACCAAGGCCAGCTTTGCACAAGCATTGGCAGAGCAAGATGCTGTTGCTTTCAATAATCATCAAGAGAAAATCACAACAGACCTTTTGGCTGAAGCTGCAAAAAGACAAAGTGAACAGGTATTGGTAGAGCCTACCCAGTCTGTTGAACAGACGGGTAATGCGATTAGTACTGCAGAGCCAATGAGTGAACGAATAACGTTAACTCGTAGTGCATTAGTCAATAAGGGTGTGCTGCCAGAGAGAAATCAAGACCAGGAGATTATTGAGTACGCCAGGGCGTTCAATCCGCAACGCGCAAAAGAAATTGAGACCATACTGATGGATACAACGGTTTCAGAAGAAGATGCAATGCAGTTGGAGAGCGAGTATACCGCTTTAGCGGAGCAGGCTAGGTCATTGTCCATAGACCCATTTCAAACCGCCATTAAAGATACTCAGCTGCGAAATAAAGAAAACATGGCTGCTCGGGATAACCCAGCGCGAAAACAGGCTCGTTCAGTAGAGCGCTATGACTTAAGTCATGCCAACGGTGCAGCTAAGAAACGAAAGCAAATACGAGAACAAGTTATTGCGCGACTGCTTCCTGAAGATCAGGGTAATAAAGTATTAATAGATCGCTTGGTAGAAAATGAATACCGTCGGTTAATGGACGATGGAGCTTTGCCAAAGAACGATGAATATCAAGCGGAGCCTTATGATGATAAAGGCAGAGAGTTTAATAAAGCAGACTCTGACCAAGCTTTATCGGTGAAAGAACAAGAAGCTAAAAACGCAGCACTACTGGCTAAAGCGCAAGCCGAGCGTAATGCCCGGGAGCCAGAGCCGCAAGCAAATCCAAATTGGAAAGATGAAGTTGAGGGAAAGCCGGTAACGAAAAGTTTTGCCTATGATAAAGCTCATCAACAATCTGAAATGCGTAATGAAAAAGTGCAAGGGATCCAGAATCGAATAGATACTCCTGTATCTAGTTACTCCAACCGACCTAATTCAATGAAGTTACGTGAAGAAGGTATAAAACCAATCAAAGACTTTTCAGGAATTACTGCAAAAACGAAAGGAATGTCTAAACGTTTAAGACGCAAAATACAAAGAGCAAAAGGTTTTAATACTGATGCTGTGCTTAGTGAGTTTCAAAACAGTGAGAAACGTCTTCAGGCTTATGAGAAGCAAGTAAAGCAGCAAGCTCGAAGAGAAGCACATAACCCAGATAACATTCAAAGGCGGCAGTCAGCTGAGAAATTATTTGAAGACTATATGCAATCTGCCGAATCGAAACAATTTATTGAGAATGAAATTACGCAGACCATTAAGGCCGTAAATGAGCAGCTTGAAGCGTCTGCCGGTACCGTTCTTGAGATAGATGAAAAAACAGTCTCTTTGCCAGAAGTGAAAAAAAGCTTTGAGCATAGTATCCGTAACCTAGCAAACAAGTTTTCAACAAAAACCGCTTCACTTAATGAGCAGATACAACAGAAAAAATTAAGCAGTGAGCAGACGAAGAAGCAAGCTGAGAATGAAAATGATCAATCATTTCCAGATAAGAAAGCTCCTGGAACAAAGATAGAAGACTTTGGTGAGGAGTTAGCCGGTGCGCGTAAACACAACTGGGGGAAATTTGGCGATGTTATTCATGAGCAGATTGAGGCTCATGAACTAAAAGGAAAGTCATTATCAGAGTTGGTGCCTAAACCTAATTATGAAAAACTGCATGAGCTAGGTGTATCAAAATCTAACCTAGTGTTGATGAGTCTTATTAGAGGAAGTATCCCAGCAAAGGGTCGATATGGCATACGGTTACAAAAATGGGTACAGGCGGTTCAACATGCCAGAGTCGTGTTTAAAACTGTACTGGATAACCCAGAGAGCGATATAGATCTATCGACTATGGCCACACCTACAGGAAAGATGCTGGTTGATCTTGCTGAAGATATGACATTTAAGGAAATAGATGCTCTGCCTCACTTCTCATTGGGTAAAAGTCCCTTCAATAACAACTATATATTTAGTTTCAAGAAACAGTATCGAAACAAGCTAGAAGTAAGCTCTGAAAAAGAGTTTAAAGAAAAGGCTTTGGCGTTCATTCGAGAGAATGTACCGGCAGAAAAAGAAGCCAAATCAAAATCTAAAACCAATCTGGGTATCTACACCAATCGATACGATCGCAGTAAAGTGATCATAGGTACCAAAGTCGGAAGTCGAGTTGTCGATATTCAAACGGGTTTTAGTCGTTACTCAGAAGCTGCAGATTTTTTAAAAGAAAACCTATCGATGCTTGAAGGTAAAGTTGTTGCGGTACGTAAAGAGCTGAGTCGAGAACTGAGAACAGATAAAAACCGAATTCGCCAGGGAGAAAATGGACGAACCGTTGATGTTACACCAGAAATGTTTGCCAACAAGTTTCAGTTTAGAGGCGTCCAATTTGGTAACTGGGTGGAAGGTAAGCGCAGACAAAAAGATCTGAATGATGCGTATGATTCGCTGGTGGATTTAGCCAAATTGATAGGGGTTCCCACTCAGGCACTGTCGCTAAATGGTGAACTAGGGCTTGCATTTGGGGCGAGAGGAATAGGTGGCAGAAACCCTGCTGCAGCGCACTATGAACCTAAGCAGGTTGTTATTAACCTAACCAAGAAAAGTGGCATGGGATCACTAGCTCATGAATGGTTTCATGCATTGGATAACTATTTTGGTAAGCAAAATGGTCATTATAGTGATTGGATAACGGAGAATCCCAGAGTTGAACAGGTACAAATCCGTGAAGAGTTAGCGCAAGCTTTTCTCGATTTGAGAAAAGCAGTTGATGCAACCAAAGTGGATGAGCGATCTTCTGAGCGGGACAAATTTCGCAGTCAGCCATACTGGGATACGACTATTGAAAAGCTGGCGCGTTCATTTGAGGCGTGGGTAATAGAGCAAAATAGTATCAATGGCATTACCAATGACTATCTGGCAAATGTTATTCCTGAAGATAAAGCCGATCTTGAAACCTATCCTTACCCAACTAAAGAAGAGTTGGATAATGGACTCTCGTATGCGTTTTCTAACTTGTTTGAAAAGATGTACAGCAGCATCGATGAAGAAACGGGTCGACATGTTCTTTATTCTTTAGAGTCGCTATCAGAGAAAACGCCTGGTAAGGGTATGGGGAAAAAACAAGCTGAGCTCTTTGTTAATGGCTGGAAGAAACGTCATAACCTTAATGAAGTACCAATCAATGTATTTGCGACACAAAGAGATGCAGAGGTATTTCTTGGCTTCAAACATGATGACCAAATAAATGCGTTCTATGGAGATGCAGAGGTGTATTTGGTGGCAGAAAACCTCAAAGATACTCAAGATCTAAAACGTAAATTAAGACATGAAGTACTAACACATTACAAGTTAGATCAACTGATGTCGGATGAAGAGTCTTATGAGCTGCTTAATCTAGTTCACCAGACGAAAAACAGTAAGCATCTTCAAGGGATCTGGGAGCATGTTGAAAAGGTATACGGTGATGAATCTGACTATATAAAGGCAGAAGAAGCAATAGCTTATGCTAATGAACACATCTCTGATTCAAGAGTAAAAGCGTGGTTAGATAGAGCGATTGCCATCATCGCTAAAGTGTTGCGGCGTATTGGGCTAATGAGTCAGCAAGATATAACCCAAGCCGAACTAAACAATATTGCCCGAACCATTGCCAATAAGAGTGCCGGTGAGCCTGTCTATATCCCGATAAATGTGGAGGTAAGTTATTCAGGCGGCTCTGACGGCGAACAGTTTATACAGGGCTTGCTTCCTGCCTACTCTCGTGAAGTGAATAACCAGTACTTTGGGCGAGGAGATTTCAAGGCTGATTTGTACCGGTATATCAACAATAAGATGAGTCGGCCTAAACCTTTGAAGGTGATGGATACGCCCGATGTTCTAAAGGCGATAGGTGTAGATAGCAGCGATATTGTCATTTCCAAAGATAAGATTTTAAAGGTGACTAATGGTGTAAAGCATGATGTCCCTTTAAGTGTTATTGAGCAGCTTCCAGAGTTAATCAATGATCCTGTTGCTGTATTTGACCCAGACCCAGCAACAAACAAAGCTCAGTATGATAATGGTGATAAGAATATCTTGGTGGAAGCTATTGAAGGAAACGATCGAGTCATGGTTGCTCTTCAAGTTAACACTAAAGAAGAACGTGCATTATCTGTTCATTCAATAAAAAGCGTGTATGGAAAATCAGACAGAAAATACCAAAGGTGGATAGATAAGGGACTAGCTAGATATTTGAAAAGTAAAAACCCCGATTGGTTACGGCTGCGAGGGCTCCAATTGCCCAAGGGCGGTAATCAAGGCTTGTGGACCAAAGGTAATACGCCTAAGGGAGACAAACCCAATCGAGGTTCTATTGAAAATATACTGACTCAGGAAGATATTGTCAAAGACGATACGCCAGGGACTACGGACTCAGAAGTTAAATATTCAAAAGATAAATTGCCTTCTGCTGACAAGTTGTTAGCAGCAAAGCAGGGCAGTTTGATGAAGAAAATTAAAGAGGCATTAATGAGTGTGCCGGTTATTGGTCAGCCAATTGATGCAGTCGCTCGAAACAAATACGCCTTATTAACGCTTCGACAGATAGGCGAAGTCGCAGGCTATATTCATAAACCACTCGGCACAATGATTGATGAATATCAAAAAGAAATTAATTCCATGATAGTGACGCAAAATACGCTGGCCGAAGAAGCGGCTACGGTATCTGAAGAGCTTTCCAATTGGGCAAAGGAAAATAGAGAGCAAGCCGATAAATTGTTTGAGTTTGCCCACGATGCGACATTAGCGGATGTTGATCCAAGTGAAGCGTTTCAATCTAGAGAATTGGAGCTCAAAGAGAGTATCGCTCAAAAACAAAATATGATTAAAGAATATGGTGGTGCGAATACAGAACGAGGAATCACTTTATTTAAAGAGCTAAAAGAAGAGCGGGACTTATTGAAACAAGAGCCAAGCAGACGTAAAGCTCATACTATGATGAAGCCGAAATGGGCTCGGCTATCTAAAGAGCAAAAGCAACGATTTATTCAAATGCGTGACCACTATCGTGATCAATCAGCGAGGATGAACAAAGCACTGGAAGAGAATATTACTCGAGCGGTTCAAGACAATAAGACTCGCAAAGAGATGATCACAAAACTAAGACAGCGACAAGAACGTGCTGCTAAAGGACTTTACTTTCCATTGGCTAGAATGGGGGATTATTGGCTAGATTTTGCAGATGAGAATGGTGAACGTCAGTACATGATGTTTGAGACAAAATCTGCAATGGAGTCTGCTAAAGAACGCTTGGTTGGGGGTGGTTATCACGTGGAATCAGGAATGAAGGCACAATTGGCTGGTGGCGAGAAAGTAACGTTGCCCTTTGTTGCCGATGTAATAAGTGAAATTCGTAAAACTAAAATGAATAAGGAGACTGCAGATACTCTTTCCGACCAGATCTACCAGATGTATTTAAACACCCTGCCTGCACGTTCTCTAAGAAAGAACTTTATCCACCGTAAAGGGGTAGCAGGTTTTAGCCAGGATGCTATCAGGGTTTTAGCTGACAATGGTTTTAAACAGTCTCGCCAGCAAGCAAGACTGGATCATATGGATATTTTGGATAATCACCTTGAAGGGATAAAAAAGTACGCTGAGCAGCTGCCTAATCATGTCGAGGTGGACCGAATGACAGAAGAGTTAGGTAAACGTCATGAGTGGGTAAATAACCCTCAGCGGTCATCGTGGGCTCAAAAACTCACAGGGTTAGGTTTCACCTGGATGTTGGGTCTTACACCTGCAGCTGCGCTTGTGAACTTAACACAGAACCTTCAAGTTGCGCTGCCTGTACTTGGTTCTAAGCATGGAATGGCTAATGCTAGTGGTGAGATGTTCAAAGCTAGTCAAGAGTTCTTGAAGGCTGCATCTAAAGGTAAAAAGGATAGAAGCGCAGGGATATTAGGGCGAATTTTAAAGGGGAGTGAACTTGAGGCCATGAAAATGGCGATTAAACAAGGTGTGATTGATACTACTCAAACAGCTGACCTTGTGGGTTTGGCTGAGAACCCTAATGCAAAATATTCAGGCAACTGGAACAAAGCAATGAATGTTATCGGTTGGTCATTTCATCACGCGGAAGTATTTAACCGTGAAGTCACTTTCTTAACCTCATACCGGCTAAACATGAAAAAACTGGGTGATCATAATCAGGCTGTTGACCAGGCAGTTAAGGATACCTGGGACAGTCACTTTGATTACACTTCAATAAACCGAGCTCGATTTATGCAAAGTGATATGGCTGCAGTGGCTTTACAGTTTAAGCAGTACAGCCAGAATATGACTTACTACTTGTGGTCGAATTTGACTAAGTCTCTGAAAGGAGAGTCTACAGAGGTTAAATCTCAAGCACGAAAACAGTTATTAGGTACGTTTGCTGCTACTTTCTTTATTGGTGGTGCCGGTGCACTGCCTCTATGGGCTATATCATCCAGTATTGATGCGGCTCAAGCAGCTTTTGGTGATGATGATGATCCATTTGATGCTGAAACAGAAATGAAAAGCATGTTGTCAGGAATGGTAGGTAAAGAGATGGCAGCTCTAATTTGGTATGGTTCACTACCAAGTATATCAACCCGAATTTCACTAAATGACTTATGGGTGAGAAGTATTAATCGTGAAATGGATGCTGATAAAAAATACTTAGAGTATATGAAGCAGGCGTTGGGTCCTGTTCTTGGTGGTGTAGGGGTATCTTGGGCGCAAGGGTTAGCCGACATCTCTAACGATAATGTCATGCGAGGTAGTGAGAAGCTAATGCCCAAAGCGGTTAAGGACATGCTTAAAACATCTCGGTATATTTATGAGGGAGGCATTGTTAGTCGGTCTGGCTCTGTGATTGTTGATGATATGAGTGTCGCTGAGTTAACAGGGCAAGCTATCGGCTTTACGCCAGGCAGAGCGAATATTCAGTATGATGAAAATAATGCCGTAATGAATTATCAGACAGATATAACTGACCGTAGAAAAAAACTAATGAATGCGTATTACAGTGCGTATCGTTTAAAAGATGAACGAGCCAAAGTGAACTTGATGCGTAAGATAGCTAAATTCAATCAATCTGAATATGGTCGCAAAAACCCAATCACATCTAAGTCTCTTAAACTTTCCATTAAAACTAGGCAAAGAAACCTTAAAGCATCCAGCAGTGGTATTCGTGTAAACCCTAAATATCAGCAGCTGGTGGAGAGGTATGATTTTTTCTAAGCGGATACCGTTTGATAAGTAATGAATCTCAATAGAAAATAGTATAATGTATTGAAATAAGTGGTTTTACAAAATTATAAAGACCAACCTCACTTCTTGTTTTGTGTCCAAATTGCGTCCAAATAAGTTGTGATTATATTTTTTAGTTTAAAATATCAATGGATTAGGGGTTATGATTCATAATTGGGATAAATACGCAGCTAAGTGGGAAAGTAATCCTGCAAGCAGTGAATTTGCAGAGAAAGCATTTGCTGAGCTAAGTAAGTTGGTGAACCTATCAGGAAAAAGAGTCATTGATTTTGGCTGTGGAACTGGACTGCTTTGCCAAAAGATATCACCATTCGCAAAGGAAATTGTTGCGCTAGATAGTTCGGAATCTATGATTGAAGAACTGGACAAAAAGTTATTGGATAACGTAGAACCCGTGGTTGATCAACTGACTCGTGGCTTGATCGCACAGCACCCGGCATTTAGAGGGCAGTTTGATTGTGTTACAGCCTCTTCTGTTTGTGGCTTTTTAGATGATTATCAAGAAGCGGCGACGTTAGTCTATTCATTGCTGGATAAAGGTGGAGTATTTATCCATTGGGATTGGCTAGCGGGTAGCCACGATGATGGATTGACAACTGAAACCGTGAAGAAAACTTTGCGTAAAGCAGGTTTTTTATCCGTTCAGGTTTCACAACCGTTTGAAATAGAAACAGAGCAAGGAGTATTGCCTGTTGTAATGGGCTTCGGTCAAAAATAATCTGTCGACATATTGCAGAATAAAGCCTCGATTTATCGAGGCTTTATCATATGGTAGTGTCAGAGTTAATTAAGGCTGTTGACGTGTAGCGCAGATAACAATCTCTCGAACACACACGCCTTGCGGTTGTTGGTATGCATACTCGACAGAGCGAGCTATATCATCAGGAACGAGAGCTCCGCCCATCGAATCTTTCCACTCTTCGTAACCGTCAATAATGTCATTAGAGGTAGTGTGAGACAGTAACTCTGTTTCTACAGCACCTGGTGCAATTGTTGTTACACGCACATTGGACGCCGATACTTCTTCGCGTACGTTTTCTGAGATAGCGTGTACAGCAAATTTTGTTCCACAATACGCAGCATGATTAGGAAATGTTTTACGACCGGCGATAGAACTGATGTTAATAATAGTTCCGCTTTTGCGTTCTTTCATCGGCGCTAGTACCGCTTGCATACCGTTCATTAAACCGATGACATTAACATCAAACATCGTTTTCCACTCTACGGGATCTTGGACATCCAGTTCACTTAACAGCATAACGCCAGCATTGTTAACGATACAATCTGTTGGACCAAATGTCGCTTCTGCTTTAGTGATAGCGGCTTCAAATGATGCTCTATCTGTCACATCCACTTTTTCACATAGGGTATTGGGTAGTTCAAGTGCTTGTAAGCGGTCAATACGACGTGCCAAAAGTAGTAGCGGGTGGCCTGCTGCACTTAAACGACGAGCGATAGCTTCACCAATTCCTGAACTTGCGCCTGTAATAACGATTAGCTTTTTCATTTTTATACCCCATTTATCAATTTGATTAGATAAGCAACGTCTTTTGTTGCGATGGAGTCATAGTAAGAAATCGTGCGTTATTGATATATAGCCTTTAAGTTCAAAGTCTGTTGCACAGGAGAAACAATACGCCCAAACGATTGTAATATATAGGGTTTAATGTTTCACCGATGTACTCTATCTAAGAAACCTAACAGGATATGCCAATTTAGCGATCGAACTGTTGTTTAATGAAGTCGATAAACGTGCGTAAGCGTTTTGGTTGATACCTGTCCTTGTGGTATATCGCAGAAAAAAGAACTGCTGGAATTTGCCATTGAGGCAGTATTTTGACCAGTTCACCACTTGCCACTTTTTCAGTGCAATACATTAATGGTACGCGGATGATGCCATTACCGGACAGTGCTCCGGTAACTAAAGCGTGACCATTTTTGCAGACGAACTTACCTTCAATATTCGCATCGTAATGATCTTGGCTGTTTTCAACGGATTGAAAACTCCAGCGTTTCACCGAACCTGTCAGGCAGTTGTGTTGGGCTAATTCTTTCGGATGGCTTGGAGAGCCATATTTCTCTATATACTTAGGGCTGGCTAATGTCACCATCTCTATATCCATGAGTTTTTTAGCAACAAAACCTGCGTCGTCTATCTCACCCATTCGAAAAGAGATATCAAATTCATCTTGGATAAGATCCACGCGGTTGCTACTGAAGTCCAAATGTATCTGGATTTGAGGATGCAGAGACATAAATTCAGCGATGTAGTGAGATATGATCGCTTCACCTATGTAGCCACCAACGCAGTTTACTCGAATAAGACCACGGACATCCTTGGTGTCGTCCACTGCCGCAATTAAAGCCTGATCAATATCGTTAAGTGCCTTCTCACATTGGTGATAAAAACGTTGTCCGGCAAGGGTAAGACTCAAAGTGCGTGTTGTGCGAGTAAGTAGAGTTACCCCGATCTGTTTTTCTAACGCACTGATTTGACGAGAAACATGAGATCGAGAGACAGACAGCTCTTCTGCTGCTTTGGTGAAGTTTCCCAACTGAGCAATCAATACAAAAGATCGAATATCAGCAAGATTGACACTGTTTAACATGGCGACTGTCCCTAGTTATCTTATTCATTGTTGCTTATAAGCAATAGTAAGCTAACTATAACATCATGTGTCAACAAAATATCTTTACTTTACTTCAAGGACACACACCGAAGTACCTCTACGGGACATACACCAAAAGTACTAAAATAGTTTGATTTTGTTATTTCCGCATTGTCACTAGCAATGCCGTTGAGTGATAACTGTTAGAGTGATTTAAATTCTCATGATAAAGCTTGCTGACACTATGACAACTGCTAGGAAACAACTTATCTCCGTTGATGCTACTGCGTATTACCATTGCGTTTCTCGCTGTGTAAGACGCAGTTTTTTGTGTGGTGAAGATGAATTAACACATACTAGTTATGAGCATCGTAGGGAGTGGATTGAGCGAAAAATCTACGCTCTTACTCATGTTTACTGTATTGACGTTTGTGCCTATGCCATCATGAGCAACCACTATCATCTAGTGCTGCACATTAATAAAGATAAAGCGCTGGCTCTGTCACGTCATGAGGTGGTTGAACGCTGGAGCCACGAGCACAAATTACCAGAACTAATACAACGTTGGCTCAATTTGCAGTTGGTTAGCCAAGCTGAGTAGAATCAATGCCTCAAACTTATTGAAGCATGGAGAGAAAGGTTATGGAACTTGAGTTGGTTTATGAAAGAACTCAACTACGATATTGCTTGTCGAGCTAACCGAGAAGATGACTGCACTGGGCATTTCTGGGAAAGTCGATTCAAAAGTCAGGCACTGTTGGATGACAAAGCGTTGGCGGCTGCTATGGTGTATGTTGATTTAAATCCTATTCGAGCGGGTGTTGCCAAAACTCCGGAAACATCTGAGTTTACGTCCATTAAAGCCAGAGTTGATGCTCTCAATAAAGATCTGGTTACCGCGCCTTGTTTGTATCCATTTGTGGGGAACTCAGGCAAAGAACATATAGAAGGACTACCGTTTCGATTAATAGATTATATTGAACTCGTGGATTGGAGTGCGCGTGCATGTCGAGACGGTACAGCCAAAATGCATGAAAGCGTTCCGCCTATTTTGGCGCGTTTGAATTTCAATCAAACACGTTGGTTAACGGTATGTACTGCACTAGAAAAAACTCGCTCGTCCGCAATTGGCAGTACTGACTGTATTACAAAAGCAAAGATCGCCTTGAACAAGAAAAAGATGCATATCTATCACCTAGAATAAACGTTTATGTTCAACTCATTCGTAATAACCTACACAAGTCAACATCTTGGAGAATTGCTGATTTCTTCAACTCTTCAGAGCAGGCTGCATTTTTCTAATATTTTCCTTTGGCAGAAAAATTGTTAGCGATTTCACTGAGACGATAACGAAAAAGCGACGATCGTATAATTATGACGTTTTGGAGTTTAAAGTGTGTGTCCTTTTTCTTACTTTTTCTTTTTTTCTTCTTTTGGTGTGTGTCCCGATGTTTATGTTTTATAGGACCTTAGACCAGTGGTTATCCCACTGGACACTGCTGGTTCGGGTGTATTTAGATTTGTTGGGGAGTTGTTCAACAACTTTTCCTGCTCCTGAACTAAGTCGAAACTCATTGCCATAAACCACGACTCCTGACGCATCGGGTAACGCATTCAGCTCAACCAGTTTTCCGCTTGTTTTGGACCAAATTCCATAGCAATTTCCTGGGGGAGAGGTGGCTAAAATCCATTCTTCCGTTGCTGCTATGCTAGCAATGTAATGGTTAAATCGAGCCCACTGTTCTGGTTCGGCTTTTAATTCTTGCATGCCACTACCGCGGGTATGCATTGCGATTAATGCGGGGTATTCATCCGGTTCGCCACGATATTGTTGTCCACAAAGTATCGTTTCTGAACCATCATGAGCAAGGTGACGGATGCTGAGTTTATGATCTGATAATGTAACCTGATCCAGAAGTTCGCCATCTTGAGAAAGGTAGCTCAGGCTTGGCGTCATGGTATTTAGGTTAAGAGGTTGTCTACCATTGGTGTGTACGCCTCCAACACCAACTGCCAGAGCCCCATCAGGCATCAGAATGATTTCATGGGGGCCGACGCCAAAGCCAGATAATTCGTTAATCTTCTTATACTGATCACGCACATCATAAACACCAATAATACCTCTGCTGGTGCCTTTTTCCCCTTCAGTGACAAAAAGGTAATTACCATCATGAGAGTAAACACCGTGTCCGTAGAAGTGTCTTGCTTGCTGAGTGAGTTGTAGCTTGATAACTTGCTCCGTGTGGTAATCAAATACCATAAAGAAAGTACCTGGCCGTCGACCGATAACCGTTGCGTGTCCTTGTCGATTCGTAGCTACACCGTGTCCACGTTCGGGGATGGGTAATTTAAAGAGAGGCTGACCATGCTCATCTGCTACTACAGCCGCATATTCATTGCGATTGATTATTGAACAACCAATCAATGCCGGTTCGCGTTTAGCGTCGTTAGCCAGTATAGAGGTACACCCAAAAGGGAGTATCGGTGTTGCCGCTCCAAAAAGAGCGGCTTTAAGTAAGGTTCGTCGATTAGTATTAGTCACCATCGGTAGCATTAAATCCTATTATTACGCCTAGTTCGATAGCCACTTCTTCATGAATAAGGTACTTCAGATATTCCAGCTTATTGTATTGAGCAAGTACCATTCGGTAACCTTCTTTACTTTGTAGTGCGCTAAACAGGCTGCTATCTTCCGGCCAAGTTCTTAGCGCAATATCAAATTGATTTTTTATTCTGTCTGCTAATTGGACTTTGTTTTGATCTCTTAGTAGTGCATCCAGACCATTCCCGTTAGCAAAATAGAGGGTTTGCAGAGCTTGTAGATTGGCTTTTAAATTAGACAATGACGTTTCTGAGCGCCACGATTCAGAAAAGTAAGGTCTTGGCTGACCGACATTGGCTAGGGGACGGCTAAGCTTTTTCATGCTGTACTCAAGTTGATTTGAGATTAATGAAATATACTCAGACTGCCATTCTTTCTCTTGCAGAGATTTCCATGGGTTTGTAGCCCATGCTTCGGCGATAATCTGTGCTTTGTTGTGCAGGTTCTCGGCAATCGCTACACCGGTCGAACAGGTGGCATTACTGGTTTTTAGTGATGAAATGTCGTCATACAGCAACCATTCTAGAGCACCTAGTCCTTGTACCGTCACGCTCTGTTTAGATAGCAGCTCGGCGCTCCAATTAGTCTCCGAATTTATTAGTACGGACATTTTACGACCTGTGGTGTTTTTTTTGTCAGGCCAAAACTGCACGTTCCAGCTCTGTTCCAATGCCTTTTCTGGTCCGCGTTCTTGGCCTTGTAGCGCCATCCATGCCAGCATTGTGTTGCGCCATTGCTGTTTTATTGGTGTCTGTCCCTGAATCGTTTTTGGTGCCTGTCCTTTTGTATCGTTTGTATCGAGAGAACAAAAATCGCGGAATGCTTGTTCCAGTGAGGAGGTCTGTTGCAGAAAGTTCTGCGCGGACTGAAATTGAACCTCATAGACTGCCTGTGAAATACTCGTTGTCTGCTCCGGAATGCTATTTTGGCTACTAGGGGTGGATTGGCAACCACTTACCCCCAGTATCATGAATACTGCACTTGTTAGTAGAGTCTTTTTCATGCTCGCTTCCTTATAAAGAGTTTAGAAACGCAATCAGAGCATCACGATCTTTTTTGTCTAGCGCCAGAACATTCTGTTTCGCCGTTTCTGCTTCACCACCATGCCAAAGTACCGCTTCCATTAGGTTGCGTGCGCGACCGTCATGTAAGAAGTAAGTGTGGCCGTTGACTTCTTTTGTGTAGCCAATTCCCCATAATGGCGCGGTTCTCCACTCTGTCCCGTTGGCTAAGTACTCTGGTCGGTTATCAGCTAAACCTTCACCCATATCATGTAACAACAGGTCGGTATACGGATGAATTAGTTGTTCAGAAAGAGCAGGTAGGTCCGGCCGTTTGGCTGTTTTTACGTTCGTCTTATGGCAGCTTTCGCAACCCGAAGAGGCAAACAGTTTTTGACCTAATTGAACTTGAGGATCTTTAACATTGCGGCGAATAGGGACTGCCAAGTGCTGGCTATAGAACTCCACAAAATCCAGTATGTTTTGGCTAACTTCAGGATGACCACCATTAGGCAGGTCGCTACATATACTTTGCTTAGTGGTGCAGTTTTCCTTGGAGAATAGATGGCTTGTTAGACCGATATCCCCGTTAAATGCTGCTGCGTTCTGTTGCATTAAGTTTGGTTGACCAGCTTTCCAGCCGAAGCGACCTATGGCGAAATCATTTTTTTCTACATCCCAGACTTTGTTTGCCTTACCCGTAACGCCATCGCTACTGCTACGGCCTGCACTTTCCCACTCTAGCAGTGTGCTGTCAGGGATACTTTCCAGCAGGCCAAGGCCAATCATTGGAGGTGCTACACGAGCTGAAAGCTGAGTATCAGGATGCATCTCGCCATAGCCTAGATTGATGATTTCTAGCTTAGGTTTTCTTAATGTTACCGTGGTGCCATCTTTGAATTGAACAGGCACATCGGTGTAAGTAATTTTAATTTCGCCTTCTGGCGTTTGATCTTGCAGTGCAAAATCTTGCAATTGACCCCCATAGGTTGGTTCTGGAATATTGCCATCCATAATGAAGGCTTTTTTCTGTTCTGGTGTCATGGCTGGAATACTTAAACGTACCAGCATAGATACTGCGTGAATATCATCTTCTTCCGGTGGGTGTCCGCGACCATCTTTGATATGGCAGTTCTGGCAACCATTGGTATTGAATAGTGGCCCTAATCCATCACGTGCTTCTGTTGATGCTGGTGCCTGTACCCAGGGGTTTCTGAAAAAACTGTTACCAACGCTAAAGTCTAGGCGCTTGCTTAGTGGCAGGTTCGCGGCGGGTAGTGAGTAAGCATTAGCGCCCTGCTTTTTTACACTGGTTTTGCCGCCCGACCTTACGTCGTAGGCCATAGCAGAGAAAGAAAGAATCGTGGCTAGCACGGGAATAAAGAATGTTTTCATGTTATTGCTCTATTAATACGTCTACTTCTAGTGTGATTACAACGAACTTAAACAGCAAAAGGGCTCCGAATGAGCCCTCTGATTAATTATTGTTTTAGCTGATTAAAATTCGTGGTCTGCGGTATCTGGATTTAAGCTGTCGATACCAACGATAGCCGCTGCTTTTTCAATGGCACTCGTTTGAGCGACTAAGGCAAAAATAGACTCATTTACCAGAGCATTACCTTGAGTGTTTCCTGCGGCGATTAATTGGTCAAAGTACTGATTGTCTTTCTCAGCAGAAGAGACAAGAGTCCCTACTTGGTTACGAGTCTTATCAAACTGCTTTTGGATTTCTTTCGCTGCTTGTTTATCTTTTTGAGCAACAAGATCGGCGATACTAGGACCAGATAACAGCGTACCGTTTTCTCGCTTGTAAAGACCGGTGTAGACATTGTAAATGCCTTGTTCGTTATAGTAGTGAGAGTTATGAGTGTTGTCTGAGAAACAGTCGTGCTCATCTTCTGTTGAGTTTGCTTCTAGCGCCACCTTCATACGCTCACCAGCAAGTTCACCAAGAGATAGTGAGCCCATACCAAATAACATCTTACGAAGACCGTTATCCGCCGAATCTGACAGTAGTTCTTGACGGTAGTTGTCTTTTACACTTTCAGACCACTGGTTTTCCATCCACTCAAGGTCTTGAACAAGAAGCTCTGCGGCAGCTTGAAGGTACTCACCACGACGATCACAGTTGCCGTTTGTGCAGTCAGAGCCAACAACGAAGTCGGTGTAAGCACGTTGACCGGCACCTGCGCTAGTGGCGTTAAGGTCTTGACCCCACAGTAAGAATTCAATCGCGTGATAACCAGAGGCTACATTGGCTTCTGAACCTCCAATTTCGTTAAGATCTGCAATCAATTCCGGAGTGATTTTTGATACGTCTAGTTGAGTGGCTCCCACCGTTAGGCTTGTGTTTGCAATGATATTTGCCGCCGCACCTTCATTACCCAGTTCATACTGGTAATCTGAAGAAACGTAGTCGATTAGACCTTCATCAAGAGGCCATGCGTTAAGCTGTCCTTCCCAATCATCAACGATGGCGTTACCAAAACGGAATACTTCAGACTGTTGATATGGTACGCGAGAATCAAACCAAGCTTGTTTTACTTCTTCAAACTTAGCTTTTGAAGGAGAAGCTAGAAATTGGTCGATCTTCATTTCTAGTGCTTTTGCAGTGGTTAACGAGTCAGCATAAACGGCGTGGGCAACGTCTGCGTAGTGTTCAACTACCTGTTGTTTAGTTACGTTAGCAGCGAGTGAACTGCCGCTGGCAATGAGTAGTGATGCAGTAATAGACTGGACTAGTACCTTTTTTGCATTCATCTGAGGCATCCTTGTTGAGCATTAAATTTATTATTTGTAATTACGAATTGTTATCATTAACATTCGCAGCAACACGCATAATACAAACTTTATACGTTTTTGCAACTTTACTGATAAAAAATCTGTATTGATGGTGTGTTGAGTAGCTATTTAAAAACTAGCTATTTCAAAATCAGCCTCAGAGATAACCTCCTTACTTAAGCTTACGTTCACTTACACACAACGGAAGATTAACCACTTATAATTTGATTCAAGTAGCCGTGATGTTGGTGACGAATGGATAAGTGTGTGTCCTGCATGAATAGGTGTGTGTCCCGTTATTCTATGCCGTTATTCTTGTCTCGTTATTTCAGCTCTGTTAGTCCTAATAAGTAGATATTTTTATAGATGAAAAATTTAAGTATTGTCAGCGTTATTGTTGCGCTGAGTGGTTGTCAAAGTATGTTTATTCCGCCTGTAACTTTGGATACGGATGGCAGTATTTCTACCATGACAGGTGTTATTGATGGGGAGACGGCGTCTCAATTGTCTGAGGAGCTGGCTGATAATTTGTCAGTAAATACCTTGGTGCTAAAAGGGATTCCGGGCTCAATCGATGATGAAAGTTCTTTAGCAGATGTGTATAAGGTCATTGATGATCACCAGTTGACTCTGATTGTGCCAGCCGAGGGGTATGTTGCGTCGGGCGGAACGGATATGTTGTTGATGAGCCGGAAGCGAGTGATCGAACCGGGAGCCTGTATCGGTGTGCATAGCTGGGCGATGGGTGAAGGAGGTGAGCTAGTTGAAGGTGGTCAGTTGCCACGCGATGCAAGCGAGCATCAAATGTATCTGGATTTCTATAAAAAAGCAGGCATTGATGCTGAGTTTTACTGGTTTACTCTGGAAAAAGCAGATTCAGAAAATATGCACTGGATGTCTGCGGAAGAGATTAATCGCTTTCATCTAAGTACGGTTGATGTACTTGATTTACAAAATGAAAATGAGCAGCAACGTACCGCTCGTTGTGAGAATCGTATCGATGAAATGGAAATCTAGTTGGCGATGATCTAGCTGGTCATGAAATAGAATTTGCTCTGTTCGGTCTTGGTGAGGCGATATCCTTTGGCTCAAGAGCAAAAAGTAATCAATAGAGAGTAAAACTAAAGGAGCCATCGTAATGATGGCTCCTTTAGTTTGTTTAACTTGTCTGGAGAGGTTAGATGGTAAAGCGACCAACCAATTCAGAAAGTTGTTGCGCCTTATCGTTGA
Organism: Vibrio sp. MACH09; assembly: GCF_033238805.1. Lineage (NCBI taxonomy): Bacteria > Pseudomonadati > Pseudomonadota > Gammaproteobacteria > Vibrionales > Vibrionaceae > Vibrio > Vibrio sp. MACH09. The sequence goes on from NZ_BSFZ01000002.1 coordinate 644,887, forward strand.
GTTGTTGGCTACCGTTGCGATTGTCGTTAGCAAGCTGGGCAGATTGATTACTTTGATTAGAGATCACTTCAACCCGTTCGGAAATCTCTTGCCCCACTTGGCTCTGTTCATCGGTAGCGGTCGCAATTAAAGCGTTCATTTCCAAAATCACATTAATGGACTGCTGAATCTTAGTTAATGCCGCTGCGGCAGAATTCGCTTCCTCTACGGTTTGTGAACTGCGTGAACGGCTTTTCTCCATGGTTTGAACCGCTGCATCAGATGCGGCTTTCAGTTGCTGAATCATCTCATGAATTTCAAGAGTACTTTCCTGAGTACGGCTAGCAAGCTTACGAACTTCATCTGCTACTACCGCAAATCCACGTCCTTGCTCGCCAGCACGGGCAGCCTCAATGGCAGCATTTAACGCTAGTAAGTTGGTTTGCTCGGCAATGTCCTGAATGACCTCTAGTGAAGTGGAAATGTTTTGTACATCCCCTTCTAACTGAGACACCACTTCATTGGCTTGTTCTACGTCGTTGGCTAACGCTTCTACCGAAGTTGCCGCGGCGGTAACAATTCTCATCGCTTCAGAAGAGTTATCTTCGGCAGATTTAGCCGACTCTACCGCGTGTGATGCATTATCAGAAATAACGCTTGCCGTGGTTGTCATCTCGGTCATTGCTGCGGCAACCTGTTCGGTCTCTTCTCTTTGTCCTGAAGCGAGCTGGTCAACCTGAGAAGCCCTCCCTGACATATCGGTTGTTTCACTGACGACCTCTTGGCTAACTTGACTGACGTTGCCGATGATCGACTGGAGGCTGGCGACAAACTTATTAAAATTGGTACTGAGCTGATTGAATTCAGGAATGGCAAAATTGTCCATTCGAGCCGTTAAGTCGGCGTCACCTGAAGCAAATGAGGCAATAGAACGGTCAAACATATTCAATGGGCGAATAATGCTTTGATTAACAATTACCGCGAAAATACCCACAAAAACAACGATTACAAGGGTTGCGATTGCGATGGTGATAAGTGCTGATTTGGCAAGCGCATCGGAGCCTTGTTCCATCTCTAACATTGCTTTATCGACACCATCGATATAGAAGCCAGTCCCCACAATCAGATCCCATTGTGGAAAGTAGATGGAATAAGAGAGCTTTGGTGACGGTTTATCTTCACCAGGTTTTGGAAAATAGTAAGTCGTGTAACCACCACCGTTTTTGGCTTGTTTAATAATGTCCTGCAACAACAGGAATCCATTCACGTCTTTGAGATTCCAAAAACTATCTCCTAACCCTTTTTCACTTTGGCCTTGCAACAGTCTAATTGCCTTGGAGTCGTAACCAAAAAAGTAACCATTTTTACCGTACTTAATACTAAAAAGTGCAGCAATAGCTTCTTCACGTGTGGCGTTTCTGGCTTTCAATGGTGCAAGAACGGTATCTACGATATCAAGGTAGGATTTGAGCTCATCTTGTTTGCTTTGCATCATGCTGGCACGAGATGAAGACATATGCCCATCATTCAGTTCTTTTAGCTCAGCGCGAGTAAAGTACATATTGCCTAAAGCAATCAGTAGTAGGGGCAAAATGGCAAGTATATATAAGCGTGCTTTTATTGTTAGGTTCATCTTATATCCTAATAACTTTCTTTTATTGCTATTAGTTTAGTCAAAAAGTACTAATTTTGACTAGTAACGGAAAATTTAGGACAAACAAATGAAGTAAATGAGATCTGAGTAGTTATTTAATGAAAAAACAATATTATCACTAACAAACAAGGTGAAAATTAATGGAATAGTGCAGCAAAATTGACAGAATTGAATTGATAATTCTGCCAATTTTCAGTGAGTTTCATCGTATTGAGTTTTAGTTTGACCGTTTATGAGTGATTTTTCGTTATTACGCTGGTAATTAGGCAATAAATGACGATACAACACCGATCAAACCACCAAAGACTCCACCCCAAACAACTAACCAACCAAGATGCTGCTTAATCATGTCCTGTACCATTTCTTTAACCAGCTTAGGGGTCAGTTCGTTTAAGCGCTGATCGATTATATTTTCGATATTCACTTGGATCTCTTGCAGCATTTTTGGCTGCTCTAGTTGGTCTTTAAGAGCCGATTTAACTGAATCGCTCTGGCTTATTTCTACTACCGATTGTTGCATCTTCTCTACAAAGGGTTCTTTGAGAGGTTGCAAAGCTTCGGTTCCACCTACCATGGCTAACATACCACCGAAAGAGGAGTTAGCAATAACTTCCACTAATGAGTCGAAAGTCGGTTCAAAATCGATACTGTTTACGACAGGAGCTAAGTCAAGGGTGCTGCTACCGGCTAGCTCTTGGTTCAGAAAGCGATCAATATTTTCGTTGGTAAAAAACTGCTCCATCATCAAAGTTTTAATCGCGGCTTTAAACTCTTCAAATCTTGCAGGTATAACACCAGAGCCGTACAGCCCGGGTATTTTTTCAAACAACATATGAACCGCTAACCAATTGGTTATTGCACCAGAAAAAGCAAACAAGCCAGCGTACAGTAAGATCTCTTGTTGAGTTTGGTAGCCAATGGCTAGTATAAGCAGGGTAATAACATTGGTAACTAAGCTTTTATTCATTGTTTTAATTGATGAGAAGGTAATTTGTGAGCGAGATTTTAGAGAAGATAGGCAAGGAAATAAAGCATTGAGGTTATTAAGTTCAAATTTGCAGTAGACAGAGTAGATTTACGCACCTTTATATGTATTGAAATAACACATTTAAAATAGCCAAGATGGTGTTATTTTTGAGCAAGTTTATTTCATTCAAATCGCCGTGTATCTTGAACGATTATTAAGATAAGAAAATGGCTTGATCTTGGATTAGAGGAGGAATAAGATCATCTCGTTTCGAAGTGCTTATGCATAAATCCGTTCATTTAGCAGGAGATGCCGATCCGGAGTAACTAGACCTTTTTAAGGCGGGGATTCTGGAGCCTAGATAAATCGATTACAGAATATCAGTACACCAATAGACTCGACGTTATTTCTGTCGAGGAGTTTTATATACCATATACGTGTAGTTATGGGTGTGCTTGCTGTTTTGTAGAGGTCTATCTAAAAGATGGTTTCTTTTGCTTGGCATTCCCAACATATCTACTCTCTAAAGCTAGCCTTTATAACCAGTTATGCACCCCCTATATTAGGAGGCGGCATGCTAATTGAGCATGACATAAAAACTCAACTTTGTGAGTTCTCTCAGAAGTTGGGTTTGGTTACACCACAAAGAAACAATAAATCCAATAAAATCAGAAAGGTTGAGCAGATAATTGCGTTTTTGGAAGTGATTCATTCGCAAGTAAGAAAGTATTCTCACAAAAGGGAACTCGTGTTTGTTGATAGTGGCGCAGGTAACTGTTATCTGAGTTTTATCGTGTATTACTACTATCACTATGTAGTGCAACGACCAGTTCGAATCCACTGTATTGATATCAATGAGGCATTGATGAACAAAAATCGCGACTTTGCTGAGTCAATTGGTTTCGTTCAAATGCATTTTCATACTGCCGATATTGAACAATATACGCATAACGGTCCCATTGATGTTGCGTACTCACTGCACGCTTGCGACATTGCAACCGACAAAGCTATGCTACTTGGGCTAAGAAATAATGCTAAGCACATCCTTTCTGTTTCTTGTTGCCAACACAGCGTTAAAGGCAAAATGCAATCATATGTAAGCACTAGGGGATTAACCAAACATAGTGTTATTAAAGATCGGCTTCTTTACATGGTGTTAGATTCGATGAGAGCACTTCTATTAGAAATGCGATCTTATGATGTTGATGTGATTGAATTCGTATCTACCCGAGCTACAGATAAGAACTTAATGATCAGAGCGCATAAGAAACAACTTGTAAATGCCGATGCTATTTTCGGTCAATATAAACACCTTCGTAGTGCTTATAATCTTCGACCTTATTTGGAAGGGAAATTGGTTGAACTTGGTTTAGTTTCATCATTCGATCAAACATCTAATTAGCCGTTCTGTACGGACTGTTTTATTAGAGTGCAGTAGTTTTAAGATAGGAGTAGTTTTAGCACAGGCACATAAGTTGGCTGTTTGATGGAGCTATAACGATAGATAAGATAAAGGCCAAAAAGAGTGACTCTTTCTGGCCTTTAGTTGAACTAAGTGAGCGATTTACTGCTGACGAGAAAGCTCAGGTTGTTTCTCTTCTTCATGGTGGTCAAAGTGAATCTCTTCTTCCTCTTCACCAGCATGTGGGTCTTGAAAGCGTGTGATATCTAACTCGTTTTCTGACTTAGCAACAATACAGCTTACTGCGCTATCACCAGTAATATTGACTGCAGTACGGATCATATCGAGTAGACGGTCAACACCCATAATAAGCGCAATACCTTCTAGTGGCAGGCCTACTTGGTTTAACACCATAGCCAGCATGATCAAGCCAACACCGGGAACGCCGGCAGTACCAACTGATGCTAAAGTAGCGGTAAAGATGACAGTTAAGTAATCACCAATGGTTAAGTCAATATTAAACGCTTGAGCGATAAATGCAGTGGCTACCCCTTGCATTATCGCCGTACCATCCATATTTATCGTTGCGCCTAAAGGCACAGTGAATGACGCTACTTTATTGCTAACACCCAGACGATGAGTTGCCGTTTCCATTGTGACTGGAATCGTTGCATTAGATGACGCCGTCGAGAATGCAAACATGACCGCATCTTTCATTTTTGTAAGGAAAGTAATCGGGTTTAGGTTTGCAAATGTTTTCAGCATAAAGCTGTAAGTAAGCAGTCCATGTATCAGTAACGTTGCAGCTAACACCACAAAGTATTCAGCTAGGTTGACGATAGCGCTTAGCCCTAAACCAGTAAATAGCTTAGACATTAGGAAGAATACGCCGTATGGAGCAATATTCATGAGTAACGCAACCAGCTTCATGATGACTTCGTTAAGCGCGCTAAACATTGACGCAACTTGTTCTCCGGCTTTACCAGATAAACTGATAGCAATACCGAACAAAATAGCGAACACAATAATTTGTAGCGTCTTGCCTTCTGCCATTGCGTTGATTGGGTTAGTCGGGAACATCTGAATAATGACGTCACCTAACGAAGGCGCTTCTTTTGCTACGAAGCTCCCTGCTGCCGTTAAGTCAGCACCTGCACCGGGTTGGAAGACTGAACCCATAAATAGTGCAAGGGAGATCGCAATTGCGGTCGTTGTGATATAAAACAGTAGTGTTTTACCGCCAAGACGGCCTAGTGTAGCAACATCCTTGAGAGAACTGGTTCCACAAACCAGTGAGACAAATACCAGCGGAACAACAAGCATTTTTAAGCTTGCAATAAAGATCTTTCCGCCTACATCTAAAAATCCATTTACCACATATGTGTCGATAAAAGCATTGCCATCGAAAAATGTTCGGATTGCTAATCCTGTGAGAATCCCAAATACCATCCCTAGAAGAACTCTATTTGTCAGAGACAGTTTTTTGTTATTTCCATCCATTATTTCACCTTAACATCTTATATTTCGGCCGAGCAGAGTACGGTAAATTTTTTGTTCCGACAATCTTGACATCTTTAGATTTATATATGTCAAAATGGCGAAAAATAGAGAATGTTTAGAATTTGTTAATGGGTTTTAGCAATTATATATCACAATGAACTGTAAAGTTTGACATGGCTCCCAAGTGTTAATTTGCCTAATAATCAAAAGGTTAGTGAGTATTGTGGTTTGAGTCTTTTCTGTCGGTGATTTTTTGTTCATTTTGGCGTTATTAATGACTGATTAACACGTTTTTACAGATGTCATGTTTCTGTAATGAGGTGAAATAATGTGACCTAGGTTAACTTTGTATATACATGGTTGACAAAAAATAACCAACAAAACGCAGTTGTTCCTAGCAAAACCTTATTCAAAAGCATGAATATAAAGCAAAAAACAGGGTTTTTTTAGTTAGCTGGTAAGGTCAAGTGTTTTGATTATGAAAAAAAATCAATGAATCAATCGAATAAATTATGGTAAACAGATCTATTAAGTTACCGGTAACAGGGTTAAGATGATTGCGGACTGTTGACCTTGTTCAAGCCGATTTTCGATTGGACAATGCTAGTGGCTTAAAGATCAACAGACCGTAGCGATTTGAGTATAGAGCTCTTGTTAGGTCTTTATTGAAACCTTGGAAAAGATGCACGATTTACTGTGTGAGAAAAATATGAAAAATTTAGAAAGTACAGTTAGTCCAGATATCAACACTCAGGACAGCAATTCATCGGAAAGCAATACATCAGAAAGCAATACGCCAGATAATAATGTCATTGTTATATTTGGTGCTTCTGGTGATCTGACGCACCGAAAACTTATTCCTGCTTTATATCATTTATATTCTAATAATATGCTACCAGAAGATTTTGCTGTGTTGGGTGTGAGCCGAACGGTGTTCAGTGATGAACAGTTCCAGCAGAAAATGATGCAAGCATTGGTTGAAAATGAGCAAGTAGAGCAGCAAGCAGTAGAAGCTTTCTGTAAGCACCTTTATTACCAGCCGCTAAATACTTCAGATGTTGATGAGTATGCTAACCTCAAATCTCGTTTAGCGGATCTGCATCAGTTGCACAATAGCGGTGGCAATACGGTCTATTACCTATCCACGCCGCCGAGCCTTTATGGTGTTATACCTCAATGTTTAGCTGCTCATGGCCTTAATGAAGAAGTGCAAGGCTGGAAAAATCTGATTGTCGAAAAACCGTTTGGCTACGATTTGGCATCAGCAAAAGAGTTAGATCAACAAATTCATAACTGCTTTCAAGAACATCAAATCTATCGCATTGACCACTATCTAGGGAAAGAGACAGTACAGAACTTATTAGTCCTTCGTTTCTCTAACGCGATGTTTGAACCGCTATGGAATCGCAATTACATCGACCACGTAGAAATTACCGCTGCTGAGTTTCTTGGGGTAGAAGAGCGAGGGGGATATTACGATGGCGCTGGCGCTGTAAGAGATATGTTCCAGAATCATCTATTACAAGTGTTGGCTATGGTAGGAATGGAACCTCCATCGGTCATTAATGCGGACTCAATGCGCGATGAAGCAGTAAAAGTGATGCAATGCTTTAGACCGCTTACCGACGACGATCTACAAAAGAACCTTGTGCTAGGGCAGTACACTAACTCTTACGTTCGGGGTGAAGACTTGCTGGGATATAGAGATGAACCCGGTGTAGCCGAAGATTCAAGAACAGAGACCTATGTAGGGTTAAAGATGTTTATTGATAACTGGCGCTGGAACGGTGTGCCTTTTTATGTTCGCACAGGCAAAAGATTACCAACCCGAGTCACAGAAGTGGTGATTCACTTTAAGAAAACACCTCATCCCGTTTTTGGTGTCAATGCACCGGAGAACAAACTGATTATTCGTATTCAGCCAGATGAAGGGATATTAATGAGTTTTGGGCTTAAAGAGCCTGGTGCCGGCTTTAAAGCGAAAGAAGTGTCAATGGACTTCCGTTACAACGAGCTGGAAGAGACCAATATGCTAACCGCTTATGAGCGCCTGATTCTTGATTGCATGAAGAGTGATGCCACTCTGTTTGCTCGTACCGATGCGGTAACCGCGTGTTGGCAGTTTGTTGAGCCTATTCTTAAGCACAAAGAAAACCCAGAACACCTATTTGGCTATGCGGCCGGTACGTGGGGACCAAAAGAAGCCGATGATTTGCTTAAAGATGACGGTCGCGATTGGCGTTTCCCATGTAAAAACTTAACTAATACCGAATACTGCGAGTTATAACCATGAACTATCAACTATTTGAGACTGCTGAAAAAGTAATCGAAACCTTAGCGAACTCCTTGCTGCGTTATAGCCAGCAAGGACGAGCTGTTCACATCTCTCTTTCTGGAGGCAGTACGCCTAAACAGCTGTTTGCGAGTCTGGCTTCTTCACCTTATGCCGAAAAAATTCAGTGGCAAAATCTCCATTTTTGGTGGGGAGATGAACGTTGTGTTGCGCCAAATGATCCTGAAAGCAACTATGGTGACGCAAACCATCTGCTGTTTCAGCGCATTAATATTCCAGCAGAGAACATACACCGTATCTTAGGTGAAAATGATCCAGAGCAAGAGGCCATTCGTTTCGCCGATGAGATGACGCAAGTGATTCCGGCAAAACGTGGATTACCCGCTTTTGATTGGATAGTGCTAGGAATGGGAACCGACGGGCATACCGCGTCTCTGTTTCCCAACCAAACTAATTTCGATGAACCAGCACTAACACTGGTCGCGTCGCACCCTGAGAGTGGGCAACTTCGAGTATCGAAATCCGCTCGTTTATTAGCGAATGCAGAACGTATTACCTACTTAGTCTTGGGAGAAAGCAAGGCGAAAGTAGTACAACAAATTCAACAGCAGCCAGCGGATGCGCTTCCGTATCCGGCTGCAAAAATTGTATCTAGCCACGGTCAAACAGAGTGGTACTTAGATTCACAGGCAGCAAGCTTGCTTGTAAAAGGAGAGAAATAATGAAAGGTGATATTGGTGTAATTGGTTTGGCTGTTATGGGGCAAAACCTGATACTGAATATGAATGATCACGGTTTTAACGTTGTGGCGTTTAACCGCACTGTATCTAAAGTCGATGAGTTTTTGCAAGGAGCAGCGAAAGGAACCAATGTTATCGGTGCCTCTTCAATGGAAGATCTTGTTGCCAAGTTGCAGACTCCACGAAAAATAATGCTAATGGTCAGAGCTGGCGATGTGGTTGATCACTTTATTGACGCACTCGTTCCTTTGCTAGATAAAGGTGACATCATTATAGATGGTGGTAACTCAAATTATCCTGATACAAATCGCCGTGTTGCCGCTTTGGAACAACAAGGTATCTACTATGTTGGTACTGGTGTATCGGGTGGTGAAGAAGGTGCTCGATTTGGTCCTTCTATTATGCCGGGTGGTTCAGAAGAGGCATGGCCAGCAGTTAAGCCTATATTCCAAGCGATATCCGCAAAGACTGAAGATGGTGAAGCCTGTTGTGATTGGGTAGGTCGAGATGGATCTGGTCACTTTGTTAAGATGGTGCATAACGGTATCGAGTACGGTGATATGCAGCTTATTAGTGAAGCATACCACTTTATGAAAGAAGGCCTTGGTTTGTCTCATGATGAGATGCAGAGCATTTTTGAACAGTGGAAATCCACAGAGCTAGACAGCTATTTGATCGATATCACCACGGATATTTTAGGCCACAAAGATGAAGATGGTGAGCCGCTGGTGGAGAAAATACTCGATACAGCAGGGCAAAAAGGCACCGGTAAATGGACCGGTATTAACGCTCTTGATCTTGGTATTCCATTAACGTTAATCACGGAGTCAGTATTTGCTCGCTGTTTGTCGGCATTGAAAGATCAGCGTGTTGAAGCAGAAGTGGAATTTGCAAAAACCATTCAGCCTATTGAAGGGGATAAACAACAGTGGATCGAAGCGGTACGTCAAGCGCTACTTGCCTCTAAGATTATCTCCTACGCGCAAGGTTTTATGTTGATTCGTGAAGCATCAGAAGAGAACGATTGGTCACTTAATTATGGTAGTGTGGCCTTAATGTGGCGTGGCGGCTGTATCATCCGTAGTGCATTTCTTGGTAATATTCGTGATGCTTATCAAGCCAATCCAGAGATTAAATTCCTCGGGTCAGATCCTTACTTTAAAGATATCTTGCAATCAAGCTTACCGGCATGGCGTAAAGTCGCAGCTAAGTCTTTAGAGATCGGTCTGCCTATGCCAACAATGACCTCTGCGTTAACCTTCCTAGATGGTTACACCACTGCAAGGTTGCCAGCAAATATGTTGCAAGCACAACGTGACTATTTTGGTGCACATACATATGAACGTATCGACCAGCCTAGAGGCCAGTTCTTCCATACTAATTGGACGGGCACTGGCGGCGATACCGCATCAACAACGTATGACGTATAGGTAAAATTGCTCAGGGTAAAGGCGGTCATTTGATCGCCTTTTTGTTATATTGCGTCTGCTATTTACCTACGGTGACATTGGTAAGCCAGATAGCGAAAAACCGATAAATATTTGCAGAACTAGTAGAGAGTGCATAAGTAATGAGCAGCGACCATTTTAAAGGTAAGTTCGAAGTTGAGTTGAAGTATCGTTTACCATCGCGAGAGGCGTTTTTGCAGCAACTACACTCTATGGATTACCAAACCATGCTGGAAGACAACATAGAGTCGGACTGCTATTTCGATACTGTGGATAAGCAGTTACTCATGGAGAATAAAAGCCTTTGTATTCGAGAAATGGAACCGTCCGGCATTAAGCTATGGATTGTTAAAGGACCAGAAGTGGACCGTTGTGAAGCGAGCAATATAACAGATGCAAAGATGGCAAGAAGCATGCTCAAAACCATGGGGTTCGATTGTGTATTACAGATGAAGAAACAGCGAAGTATTTACTTTATTGGTGAATTTCACCTCACTTTAGATCAGTTGCCTGGAGTAGGGGATTTTGCCGAGTTTGCCATAATGACCGACGATGAAACGCGGTTAGAGCAATACAGAGCTGAGCTCATCGATCTTGCTCGTCGTTTTCAGTTGGAGAGTGTCAATTTGGAGCATAAATCATATCGAACCCTCTTTACAGAGTACGCAGAAGCGGCAAAAACCAAATGATATAAGTATGGTCGCTAATAGCGATATTTATCAAACACAGCGTCAATAAAACCGTCTTTTTTCATCTCTTCCATATTTAAATTGATCTGTCGGATATAACGTTTTGGAACTCGATCTTTATTAAATAGCATGTAAGTTGGCCAAGTAAGTACCACCATATTCTCTGTTGGTATGTCAGGCCGTTTGATAATGTCGATTCTATTTTGTAAGTTATTTTTTTTGATGTAATGCATAACAGGTAGATAGTCGCCAACCAACATATCGACTCTGTTGGCTAATAGCATATCGATGCTCTGCTGAGTGGACTTACTCTGTTCAACTCTAAGAAAATTATTATTATCAATGGATTGACGCAATTTTCCTGAGCCGTATAAGTAACCTAAACGTACCGCAATGGAGTAGTTTTCAACATTATCAAAGTTGGAATTAACCGTAATATCATCATTTCTTCTTTTAAACAGGACATATTTTTGCAAAATGAGCGTGGTGTCTACATAGTGCCCCCACTCTTGTCTCGCTTGATTTTTCCCTGCATTAAATAAAATATCATTATGTCCATTTTCTACTGAATAGACGGCTCTTTTCCAAGGAAAGAAATGAAACTCTAGATGCTCAACTCCTGTTCTTTTTACCGCTTCTTGAATGATTTCTACAGCAATACCACGGGGTTCACCATCAACTGTGTATTCATAGGGTGGATACTCTAGTGTCGCGGCGCTAAGGGATTTAGGCATAATGTTAGAGGAAGCAGAGGCGGTTGCCGCACAATAGATAACAGAGAATAGTAAAACATTTATTATGTAAGTCAGTCTAGGGAGAGAGAATGTCTTGTGCCTTAACATCGAGGAATTAGCCTAACTTTATAAAGGATTACAAAGTATTGATGCTAATGATGGTTAGGTCAACCATTTGATAAAGGCTGCAGCTCTCAAAAAAGAAAATTTTAATTGGCATCAATGAGTTATCTTCAAGAGAGCATTCGGTAAAAAGAGGCGCGTTTTAAAGGCCGTAAAATAGAAATGCGGTTCATACGGTGGTGATAATGTCAGTTACCACCACGCAGGCGTATTAAACGGTATGGCAGAACTAGCAGATTATCCGCAACATTTTTTGTACTTCTTCCCACTGCCACATAAACATGGTTCATTGCGGTTTGGCGTTTTCTCATTCGTTACGGTTTTGGGTTTGCTTAACACAGTATCTAACTCAATAGTGTTCTCTGTTTGCGTATCGTCAACAGTAATATCTACAGCAATGGCATGTTCTGCTGCGATTGCTTCAATCTCTTGTTTGCGAGTTTCTGTTTGAACCGTTACCGCGACCGGCGCTTCGTCAGATCCGGCCTTTACATCGCGCTTAACGTTGTAACCAGACATGACATGGTTTTGTCTTGTTTCGATTCGACCTTTAAAGAACATTTTAGACATTGAGTACTTATTTCCAATAGCGTTGGTGGGTTAGAGGCGTGGATTATATACTCAAGTGACCTCAAGATGCTTGTTCAGCGAGAATTTATTGGTTGCTGATCAAGGCACTGATTTGAAGGCATCGTCATTCTACGGAAAGAAATTGATGAAACAGAGTCGTAAACAAGGAGCGGTACAGCATTAGTCAACCCTTATGGCTATTGATAGCACACCGATACTCTCTTGCTGGATAAGCGCAAAATCTGCTTGGCTTCACACTTTACTCATGCACTACTTTGTATCACAAATAATAGCTGCTATTTTTATCTTCAAAATAATGAGGATTAATATTTGTGGCAGTGAAGTATATAAATAAAGAAGGCACAGCGATCATGAGTGTTGCTCAGTACTTAATGACAACCTCGGAAGGTGACCGCTTGCGAACCATTGATTCTCTGTCTGAAGAGTTTTTTGTTTCTGTAGGGTTTATCCAAAAGGCGCTGACAACGATTGAACAGCGAGGCGCGGTTGTTTTATCTAAACAGGGGCGCAATGGCACCTTTATTACTCAACTTAACTTTCGAGAGCTGGTTTCTTGCGCTGGAATTAGTAATGTTGTGTGTGCGATGCCGTTGCCTTATACACGCCACTACGAAGGCCTAGCAAGTGGGCTTAAAGCTCAACTTGGGGACTTACCTTTGTATTTTGCTCATATGAGAGGGGCAAGTGTTAGAGCGGAATGTTTACGCAGCGGTACTTATGACATCGCGATAATGTCAAAACTGGCGGCAAGGGAGCTTGCAAGTGGATTAGTGACTGCTATTGATTTAGGGCCACGTTCCTATTCTCATGAACATCGACTTATTTACAAAGAAGGCCGCTATGATGCAATTCGTCGTGTAGGGGTTGATCCAGATTCACCGGATCAGAAGATCCTCACTAACCAAGCATTTCAAGGTAAGGAAATAGACATTGTCGAGATTCACTACGGCGAGAGTTTAACCCACTTAACCAATGGTGATATTGATGCAGTTGTTTGGTTACCAGAAGCGATAGAAATGGAAAAATACGGGCTTGTCGAAAAATCGCTCAGTGACATGCCGGCCTGTCGCGATGCGTCAGAGGCGGTAATGTTGGTCAACGGTGAGTCAACACAGATAATCACCGTGCTGAGACAGTTACTTAAGCTGAGCCAACTGTTAAAACATCAACGGGACGTTGTTGATGAGAAAATAATTCCAAGTTATTGATGGTGAGAATAGTGACTATTCACGATGAGGAACAATAATGAAACAAAGATTTGAACTGTTGCTGCAAACGCAAGTGATCAGTCAGCGCGCCTACGACGGTTGTTTGCGAGTGTTGCAGTTACTCGATGATGAACTTGGTGTACCACATGATAATGAGCAATATCAGATGGTGTTGACGCATTTAGCTCGGGCGGCAGACCGCATTTGGCAAAATAACACCATTGCTCAAGGGCTGGACGCAGACATTTTACAAGAGATATATGATGATGATTTTAAAAGAACATCATTACTGCACCAAAAAACACTGAAGCGGATGGGGTTAGAGTCGGTTTCGGAGCAAGAAGAGAGCTATATGTTAGCGAATATATATTCTCTTTGTCAGTTAACCTTGTCAGCTTCAACTCTGGAGTCATTATGATTGATCGCAGTGGGTACACTTATTGCCATGAACATTTGCATATTGATCTATCTGAGCAGAAAGAAAACATCGACTGCCGTCTAGATCAATACCAGTTGTTGTGTGATGAAATGCGAGATCTGCAAGCGCATGGAGTGCGGAATATCGTAGAGGTAACTAACTTTTATATGGGCAGAAATCCTCATTTTATTGAAAATTTAACCAGAGATACTGGAATTAATGTTTTGCTCTCCACCGGTTACTACATCGAAGGTTTTTTCCCGCCAGAGCTGTACCAAATGAGTGTGGCAGATATTGCCGCTACCATGATTAAAGAAATAGACGTTGGCATCGAGCACACGTCGCTAAAAGCCAGTGTTATCGGAGAAATTGGCAGCAGTGAAAACGGCTTTAGTGAAACTGAGAAAAACGTATTTCGTGCCGCCGCGATGGCACAACTAGAAACAGGTAAGCCAATCTCCACTCATCAATCGATGAGTACCATGGGAAGGGCGCAAATCGAGTTATTGAAAAGTTGTGGCGCTTCATTAGAAAAAGTCACCATTGGCCACTGCGATTTACGTGACAATTTGGATGACCTCTTATGGATGCTGGATAAAGGGTGCTATGTCCAGTTCGATACCGTCGGAAAAAACAGTTACTACCCCGATTCTTGTCGTGCTCAGACATTGCAGACCTTGTGTGAGAGAGGCTACTCATCTCAACTGATGCTATCAATGGATATTACCCGTCGGTCACACTTAAAAGCGAATGGAGGGCTCGGGTTCAGTTACTTAATTGATCAGTTTGTTCCTCTATTAAAACGTCATGGAGTAAGTGAACAACATATTGAATTGATGCTAAAGGAAAACCCTGCCCGTTTATTTGGTTAAACAGCAGATATGCCTATTAAAGAAGAAGGATAAATCATGAAAAAAATCGCTATCGCCGGTCTGCAAAGAGAGCAGATCAGAGATCAGTTAGAAGCAGCAGAACCGGGAGTATTTGAATGCCATATTTTGACGGATATGGATGCCGCATTAAAGGTGAAATCCGGAGAGGTGGATTACTTTATTGGCTGCTGTAATACCGGAGCGGGTGGAGCGCTTGCAATGGCCATTGCCATTATCGGTTTTGATCAATGTTGCACTATCGCTAAGCCCTCAATCCAAGCTAAACCAGAACAAGTTGCGCAATATATAGAAAGTGGATGCATTGCGTTTGGATTATCACTAGAACATGTTGAGCACGCGGTCCCTATGCTTGCTGGCATGCTCGCAGATAAATAGGAAACACCATGGATATTATGCATATAGGACTTGTTGCGGCTTTGTGCGCAATGACCGCGTTAATTGCCAATATGAGTGCGGCGGTATTTCATGATGGGATTCGCCCCGTTTTACCTCAACTGTTTGAAGGGAACATGACTCGCCGCGATGCAGGGTCTGTTGCTTTTGGTCTCTCTATTGGCTTTGTCGCTTCAGTTGGCATCTCATTTACTCTTTCTACTGGCTTACTCAATCCTTGGTTACTATTTTTGCCAACGGATATTTTGGGGGTAATGATTGGCAGCCGATGGCTGGCTGCGGCTGCGGGTGGTTTATGGGGAGTGTTGGTCGTCACTTCATTAGCGGCAGTCAATACGGTATTGACGGGTTTGCCTGTTGATGCGTTAGGAGCATTAGGTGAACTGGGTACACCGGTCATGTCTGCATTCGCTCTATTTCCGTTACTGGCTATCTTCTATCAATTTGGTTGGCGATCCGGTGCGATTGCCGCTGTTGTTATTCTGTTCTCACGTTTGATGGTGATAAAGTTTACTGGAATATACCCCGAATCGATCCAAATATTTGCTGGCATGCTGATGCTGGTGTTCTTTGCCATACGAAAAGATCTCTCTGACCGAAAACAGGGAATTGAAGCGCCCGATATGTCAGGACTGCACAGTTTGTTTGAAGAGCGGACCAAACGTATCGTCAAGCACCTGCCGTTTTTAGCCGTCACGGGCGCGCTGATTGCTGCGGTATCTAACGGGGGTATTTTTGCAGGTTCAGAGGTGTCGATTTACGCTCTGGCTGATGCGTATAAATTGACGGACCCAGCTGCGCATGATGCTGCGATGAAGCAGGTCGCTTTATCCGAATTTATGCGTGGTCTTGGCTTTATTCCTCTCATTGCGACCACTGCATTGGCTACCGGTGTATATGGTGTTGTGGGTATGACATTTGTATTTGTTGTGGGGTATTTGTCTCCTAACATACCTGTGGCGGCAGTTTTGGGTGCGATAACCATTTGTGTAGAAGTATTTTTGTTACGTGGTATTGGTCGATTCTTAGAACAATTCCCTTCAATTAGAAACGCGTCGGATAATATCCGAAATTCAATGAATACGTTAATGGAGTTTGCCTTATTAATTGGTGGTGTATTAGCCGTAATGAAAATGGGATCAACAACGGGGTTCACCATATTCGCAATGCTATTTTTCCTTAACGAAGTGATGGGACGACCTGTTCTGAAAATAGCGGCACCAGCGGTTGCTGCGATATTAACGGGAATAGTATTGAATGTTTTACATGTGGTTGGTTTATTCGCCATCTAATTATTAACGGTCACTAAAAAATAGCTAAGCTGACTTCAGTTTTAATTAACCACTAATACAACACGCTAATGTTCGTTATTAACTGTATGCGTCTTAACAGATGCGTAGGGTCAGCTTATGTCTAAAAAAGGGGAGAAAATGTTTTTAAATGCTTTAGAAAAGCAAAATCCCAATTTAATTAATGCCACAGTTTCGTTATTTAATCAGGGAGTATTGCTGCCGGATACAACGGTCATTGATGTGGACCAGTTTGTAGAAAATGCACAGCAGCTCAAACGAGTCGCTGACAAATATTCAATACGGCTTTACGCAATGACTAAGCAGTTTGGCAGGAACCCATTGCTTGCTCGGATATTGGTGGAGCAGTGCGGCTATGAAGGTATTGTATGTGTTGATTTTAAAGAAGCACGACGAATGGCGAGTCATGGTCTGCCCATCGCCAATGTTGGCCATTTAGTGCAACCACCCAGCCATACGGTCGATCTATTGGTGAACAAAATACAACCAGAAGTCATTACAGTATATAGCGTAGAGAAAGCGCAACAAATATCAAATGCCGCGTTAAAAGCAGGAAGGAAGCAGGGGCTGTTACTGAAATTTTTGCATAGTCGAGATCGTTTATACGTCAATCAAGAATCCGGCTTCTTATTATCCAATATTGATGATGTGGTGTCGAAGATAACAGCCATGCCGGGAGTGACGATTTCAGGGGTTACCCATTTCCCCTGCTTTTTATATGATGCGGCGCTTGGAACAACGCAGCCCACCTCTAATTTAACCACTCTTCTTGAGGCGAAGAAGCTGTTGAGTGACTTAGGTATAGAGTGCAGTCAGGTGAACGCTCCCTCTTCAACCTGTATAGAGACTTTACCGTTGCTTGCAAGCCATGGTTGTACACATGGTGAGCCGGGACATGCATTAACGGGCACCATGCCCGCCAACGCGGTTACTGAGCAAACTGAACGTATCGCCTCACTCTATTTAAGTGAGGTGTCTCATCATTATGCAAATAACAGTTATTGTTTTGGTGGTGGTTATTATCGCCGGGGCATGCTTGAAAATGCGCTGGTGTTTTCTGGTTCGCAGGCTAAACGTGTGTCAGTGTTCAATGATGATAGCAACGCCATAGATTATCATCTACGGCTGTCTGGCCTTCACCCTATTGGTGCGCCTGTCATTATGTCTTTTCGCACTCAAGTCTTTGTTACTCGTAGCGATGTGGCTCTCGTTCAAGGAGTTTCAAGTAACACCCCTACACTGCTCGGCTTATACGATGCATTAGGAAACGAGGTGTCAAATGGCTAAATTTGTGGTGGTGGTGCTGGATGGTTTTGGTGTCGGTGAAATGCCGGATGTCGCTCGTGTTAGGCCACAAGATTGTGGCTCAGATACGGCTGGAAAGCTGTTGGCACATTTCCCATTGAAGTCTTTACCCACTTTAGAAACATTAGGGTTACAGAATATTGTTGCTTGTCATCAGTCTAATATGAGGGTCAATCCAAAGGCGAACACTGGCAGATCCAATTTGGCTCATGAGGGGGGGGATACCTTTATGGGACATCAAGAAATTATGGGAACTTGCCCTAAACCGCCGCTGGTTCAACCATTTCAAGTCGCACTGGATAGGATTGAAAAACAGTTATTGCAACATGGCTATCGTGTTACTCGCCGTAATAAAGATGGCTTGTCTTTATTGGTGGTTAATGAAGGCGTTGTAATTGGTGACAATTTAGAAGCCGATTTAGGTCAAGTTTATAACCTTACTTGTAACTTTAATTTGGTCTCTTTTGAGCAGTTACTCTCTATGGCTGAACAAGTACGAAAGGCAAATTCCGTCAGCCGCAATATCGCTTTTGGTGGCAACATTACTTTTGATGGTAATCCGTTATCAATGGAGAGTATTTTTAACGCCATCGAGACCAAAAATAGCAGTGAAGGTGTTGCAAGGTATATTGGTGTTAACTCTCCTGATAGCGGTGTGTATGAGGACGGGTTTAAAGTGGCCCATTTAGGTTATGGTGTAGACGCCATGACTCAAGCGCCATGGCAATTGCACAAGGTCGGTGTTACGACTTGGTTGTATGGCAAGGTTGCAGATATTGTGCAGAACCCACACGGAAAATCCTATACCTCTATTGTTGATACCGATGAAGTGTTTCGTCTACTTCATCAAGACTTGCTCGTCGAACAGCACGGTTTTTTCTGCGCGAATGTTCAAGAAACGGACTTAGCAGGGCATCAACAAGATCCTAAGCAGTATTGGCGGGTATTGGAAAAGGCAGATAAAGGCATTGCGGGCATAATTGACCGACTGACCGAGCAAGATCTCTTGTTGGTGATGGCTGACCACGGCAATGATCCATTTATTGGTCATACTAAGCACACACGAGAACAAGTCCCGTTACTGGTGTATAAAAAAGGCGTTTCTAGTTTGGAATTGGGGCAGAGAGCAACCATGTCAGATGTTGGTGCGTCCGTGTGCCGCTTTTTTTCCGCTTCTCTGCCTGAGAGTGGTATTGCCATTGATGGATTAGTTTAAAGTCGCTGACGTTAGCTATCGACTCGCTCGAATTGCACTGTATTTTGCCCACAAACCACTTTTTACAAGTGTCGCTTCAAAGGTACAAAGAAATAACCCCAACCATATGCAAGCAAAGCTCACGAGCTTTGCTTGCTCAAACAGTTCACCAAAGATAAAGACAGCCAGCAAAAACTGTAAGCTAGGTTCAAGGTATTGAGTGAGACCTATCATGGTCAGAGTGGTTCTTTCTACAGCCATAGCAAACAAAACCAAAGGTAACAGCGTAACCGGTGCAGCACCTATATACCATGCGAGCTGTTGCCAATCACCGGAAGTTAATACAGAGTTCTGACCCTCTATACCAAACCAAATAACAACCAAAGCAAATGGGAGTAATGTGATTAGCTCAAAAAGAGTGGTCGTAATAGAGTCAAGGTTAATAAATTTCTTAATTAAGCCATACAAAGCAAATGCGCCAGCCATTACCAAAGAGAGCCATGGTAACTCACCATAATAGTAAACTTGATAGCCGATGCCGATGACCGACAGCAGTACCGCAACTCGTTGACCAAGTGACAGCCTATCTTTTAAAAACAGCACGCCGAGAATCACAGATAGAATAGGATTAATAAAATAGCCGAGACTCACCGCCAGTACATCGCCGTTGGTCAATGCCCATGTCATGCTATAGAGCGAAATAGTATTAATCGCTCCGGCGAAGAAGCAGAGTAAAAGGGTCTTTTTATCACCAAATACGGCCGTCACCTGTTTGAGAGATTTTGTGAAAAACAGAATAAGCAGCAACATTAGAGCGATTGAGACAACAATACGAATGGATAATAGCTCAATGACATCAGCTTGAGGGATGAACTGGAAATATAGTGGAATCAGCCCCCATAGAAAGAACGCGGAGATGGAGAATAGATTCCCGACAGCTGCTTTAGACATAGTGTTTTCTTACGTAAAAGGGTGAATAATGACGTTTCTTTTTGTTTTTAACTAAAGAAAGGCACTATGAGTTAGTATTGTTGACTATAAGATGAATAATACTGTTTAATTAGAGCATAACAGTGATCAAATTAGCAAAATTGAGGGGTTTTTACTATTTATTCGTCATTGCGTTTGTTTTTATAGTTAACATTAGTGACCTTTATTGAGGTGTTAAGAGACTAACAAGTTAGAGTGATCTGTACAGATAATCCTCTTTTTCCATTGGTTGTTCTATTTGTAATAGAGAGGGTTCCGCCCATTCTTTCTATCGCTGCGCGAACAAAGCTTAGCCCTAAGCCATTACCATTTGAATGGCGACTGCTGTCGCTTCGATAAAACTTATCGCAAAGCTTTTGTTGTTCTTGGCTATTTACCCCGCCACTCTGATCGGCAATAAACAGTGATACGGAACTATTTTTTTGCTCTGCGAAAATCTCAATTTGGGCATGCTTGGGGCTAAACTTACTGGCATTATCAACCACATTGCAGATAGCTTGAAATAGCAAATCAGCGCTTGCCAATACTTTAATATTGCCATCTATTTTGTAAGTGAGTACTTGCTCCTTTTCTTCAAGAACAGGTAAGTAAAGGTCAGTAACATCATTAACGATATCATTTAATGGTAGCCGGGTAAGCTTTGCGGACTCTCCATTTGACTCAAGTCGGTGGATTCTTAATAACAGATTAAAAGTGTTTAACAGTTTTCCTAACAAGACTTCTAGCTCAGCTAAATCCGGATGTTGTGCTGAAAGCAACTGAACCTTGTTGTACACCATAGTAAGAGGCGTGCGAAGGTCATGAGCAATGTTATTGGCTTGCTGTTTAGTCATGTCGACAGAGTGTTGTATATCCATCAACATTAAATTTAACTGTTCAATAGTCTCAGCAAGTGGGCCAGTTAAGTTATCGGCTGGAATGGTTTGAGTTAAATCATTAAGTTTTCGAATCACTTGGCTGGTTTGGTTTATATCGACTAAGCGTCGTTTGATTTTGTTGATCGCTAAGAGCGCAATTAAATAGCCTAATAATAGGATAGTGACAATGGTGTAGATTAATACATTAAACGAAGAGAACTGCTCTTGAAAATAATCAAGGTTTATAGATATGGTGAGTTGTTGCCAATAGTTTCCTGCGGGAAGTATGGTCGCAATTGTGGCAGAATGTTCCGTCGTCTCACCTTTGGTCAAGGTGTTAATCGTAAAATGATGATTTCGCTCTTCCTTGTTCTCTGGGATTGTTTTGTGATGCTTCTCTTTATTGCTGGTGCAACATGATAATGATTTGCTTGTCGTTGGTTTGGATAGTTGGTAGTCAAAAAGTGTTGCTGCATTCTGTTTGAGGTAGCGTCGAGTCAACGATGGACCTTCATTCGACCACTTGTTTTCAATAATGGTTAGTTGTGCATCGAGTAATGGCCGGGCGCTTTTTTCTAAAAACCAATCATTGAGATTTTGTTTAGCAAAGAACAAGAAAATGATGCTGATAACGATCAGCAATCCATATAGAGTTAGAAAACCACGAAAAGGGTCATTTAGCCATTTCATTTTCGTCGTTCCAGTATATAGCCGGCACCACGAACTGTGTGAAGAAGGGGATGTTCGCTATCGAGATCAATCTTTTTTCGTAACCGACTAATATGCACATCAATAACATTGGTTTGTGGGTCAAAATGATGATTCCAAACTCGTTCTAATAGCATGGTTCTGGTAATTACACGACCAGCATTGGTCATAAAATATTCTAGGATTTGAAACTCGCGAGTGTTCAATTGTATAGACTGTTTTGCTCGTGATGCTTTTCTTGAGAATAGATCCAGCGTTAGTGTATCTATTTGCAAAAGGTGATCGTCGTTATGTGAAGAAGTCACTCGACGAGATAAAATTTCTATTCGAGCTAATAATTCACTAAACGCGAATGGCTTAATAAGGTAGTCGTCACCGCCACTCCTTAGTCCTTCCACTCTCTCTTCGACACTATCTAATGCACTCAGTATTAGCACAGGTGTGTGTTTGCCAGATGCTCTTAACGCTTTAAGCATTTGTAAACCATCCATTTTTGGCATCATTCGATCAGTAATAATGACATCGTATTGATTTTGTATGGCATACAGCAAACCAGCTTGCCCATCTTGAGCGTTGTCGGTTTGGTGGCCCGCTTCAAGCAAACTTTGGCTGATAAATTGTGATTGATCGTTATTATCTTCAACTAACAGTACTTTCATATTGTTGCTGTTTGATCCAAAAGTGAATGAGATAAGGTGACTATAATCAGTCACCTTATATTTAGCTAGAGTCGCATGTGGATGATCGGTGCTGCATTGACTAATAATTAGCCATGTGTCCCAAATAAGTGCATACCGCTACCATCGTTATGTCTGTTCGTGTTATGACCTTTCTGTCGATCGCTATTGTGATGCCCTCTACTTTCATGGCTACGCTCGCCATTATGTGCATTATGGCCATTTACATCATGGTGTCGGTGGTAATCTGTATTCTCTTCTGCGTGAAACTGTTCAGCGGAAGAACGATCCGAACGTTGACAATTATTATTGTTGTTACAAAATTCCAGTACCTCTGGTTTTTTATCGACTTGTTCTGTTGTCACATCGGTTTTACTCTCTGAGGTTTCTGCTGTGCTGTATGCAGAAATAGAAAGCGCACCAATAATAATTGACGTAATAATGGCGATTTTTTTCATATTGTATTCTCTCTTTGCTTACTGGCGGTTTAGCGGTTGAAAGCAATATTAAAAGAGACGCTTAAATCTACTCTAAACGGAAGATTACAATTTGTTCATCTAAGCTATAGTCCGCGATCGAGATTAGAAAAATTATTAACATATTGTTTTTATTAACATATAAGTCGATAAGAATTAATGTGGTAAGGTAGAAAAAAGCGAAATAGTAGGGGTATTGATGGCGATTCTGTGGTTTGTTGCGTTATCCAACGGTTTGACATTATTGATGTTGCTTCTGATTGAGTGGCTAACAGATTGGTTCACTTTCGTGTTTGTTAATGACTATTTTTTCTATGCCGCTATCGCTCAGTGGTTGCTTGCTAGCTTCTTTATGGTGTCAGGAAAAGAGCGGCACTCGCTGAAAAATAGTCCTGATATTAGTACCAAAAAAGCAGCCTCAATGATCAGTAAGTTACCCCCTGTCCATTCATTATCATCATTATCTGATCGACGTTTAAGTGGGCATCTGCTGTTGTCCGGACTCGTTAGCATGGTAATCTGTTTTATCATATGAATTGTATGCAGATAATCTTGAAAGGGAATGCCATTCCTTCCATTATCTTTCTTGAACTGAACTTGTTGATGTTGCTCAGAATTCTGTATCTTGAGGTCACTTGAGTATAGTGATAACTCTCTAGCTTCCGCTGTTTCTATTTGGTGCTTCAGAGTGATCGTATTAAGGCATACAACACTTGGTAATTTGAAATGGTGAGCAGATGGCTGACGATAGAACAGAGCAAAACAATCGCCCCCAATATGTGGTGTTACTGCATGGTCTCGCTAGGACAAAACGTTCATTTAAACGGTTAGAAAATAGTTTAATTGAGCACGGTTACCAAGTGGTGAATGTTGGCTATCCATCCACCAAGATGCCAATAGAACAATTAGCTGACGAGGCAATCTCGAAGGCGCTAGCCCGTTGTCAGGATGCCGAACAGATTCACTTTGTCACGCATTCAATGGGGGGAATACTATTAAGACAGTATCTAAAGCAACACACTATGGAATCGTTAGCTAGGGTTGTGATGCTTGGGCCACCAAATCATGGTAGTGAAGTCGTTGACGTGTTGAAGAACGTTGTGGGTTTTAAATTTATTAATGGCCCTGCGGGTTTGCAGCTTGGCACCGACAGTCATAGCCTTGTAAAACAGCTAGGCCCAGCAACTTTTGAGCTAGGTGTAATTGCAGGAACACGCTCAGTTAATTTGCTGCTATCCACACTTCTACCACGTCCAAATGACGGTAAAGTCTCTGTTGAAAGCACTCGGTTAGAGGGAATGAGTCAGCATCTTCAGTTGCCAGTCACTCATTCGTTCATGATGCAAAATAGACAGGTTATCACTCACGTATTGCACTTTTTAAAACATGGTAGTTTTTCTTAGCTCACTTTAAATAACCTTGCTTCATTCCCTGGTTGAGGTATGGCCGGAACATTAAAAGAGAGCAGCAATGACACGATAGCCATAACCGCTCCTGCAATAAAGACCAGTGCAGGTGATGTTAACCAGACGACGCCAAAAATGACGGGAATAACTACCGCGGCAATATGATTAATGGTAAAACTGACTCCGGCAGTAGAAGCCATGTCTGCCGGATCAGCAATTTTTTGAAAGTAGGTTTTAATGGCCAGTGCTAAGGCAAAAAACAGATGGTCAATGACATACAAAGTGGCTGCCCATTCGGAGGACTCGACAAAGGCGTAACCAAGAAAAACAAAGAACAGTCCTGTGTACTCAAATATCAGCGCATTCCTTTCACCCACCTTGCCGATAAAACGACCGATCTTCTTCGCAAATAAAAAATTAAACAGGTAATTAATTAAGAAAAGTAGCGTGATATCGGCAACGGAATAGCCAAACTTTTCGACTAATAAAAAACCAGCAAATACGGTGAAAATCTGCCTTCTTGCACCACTCATAAAGGTCAATGCGTAATATAACCAGTAGCGTTTTCTCAGCACCAGTTTAGTTGTCTGCTCGGTATGGGATGAAAATTGAGGAAAAGCAAAAGCAGTGACAATCAACAGCATAAATCCGCTTCCGCCAGCAATCAGATAAATCCATTTATAGTCGAGATGAAACTGTTCCAGTAAAAGCCACAATATAGCGTAAGTGACAAGTGATGACATGGCACCAACAGAGATAAGTTGACCCAAGACTTCCGGCGCTTCGTCCTTAGTCAACCACTGCAATGACAGCGACTGTTTTAGTGTTTCAACATAATGAAATCCTATTGACATAATTAGCGTCGTCATTAGCAACCCAGAGAGGGATGGAAAGAATCCGGTGATGGCGACACCGAGAGTTAGGCTTGCGAGCGAGAGCATTAATAAGCGTTGTTCCCGGATAAAGCCTAGGACGAAAATGACGCTAAACGCCAAAAATCCCGGAATCTCACGTACGCTTTGTAGTAATCCTATATCTGCCCCATCAAATTGTGCCTTCTCAATAACAAAATTATTTAATAGCGCCATCCAGCTAGAAAATACCACTGGAACAATAATGGAAATAATGATCAGAAAATAATGTGGCGTTTTCCATGAACTCTGTTTTGACATTGGCTAAACCTGAATGGGAACAAATGGGAGGGAACGAAATGATTCTAGTTTACATCGAGTCCAATTGGAAGCAGAGAAGAGGACTGTATTTGCACTAAATCCTCATAAAAACATCATCGAGAATGGCATGGTTACCTTCACAAAAATGGCATATTTTAACATTTAGCATAAATGTTAAAGTTGTTAAACATCAATGAGTAACGAGAGAGTAAAAACTCTAATGTTTAGAATTGAGATATTAATATTTGAAAAATACGAATTATAAACAAGACTAATGAATATCCATTTATAATTTAGTTTTTTATTTAATTATCTAGGCAGAAATTAGCTGTGTCTATATAAGTGATTGATAATAAAGGGTCTGTTAATTTTGTAATGCGGCTTACAATTGTGTTCAATAATTTTTGTGAGCCAAGACATTTGCAAGTTAAATTAGTGACTTCTAAATTATAAAGTTGTGGTCTGAACAGTGTTATATAATTGATAAATACATTTACAATATTTATCAATTATAAGAAAGTATAAGAAAATAAGCAGAACTAAGTTTGACGAAATTAATATTTTGCACTACGCAAAATTTAAAATGGGGAATGCCTAATGCAATTTAAAGTTTATAAGCGTCGCGTGAAAGACACATTTTACGGAAAAACAACAGATACAGCAGTAGGTGTTCAGACTCAAGAAATGGCTGATGCAAGAATGGGTGCGATGTACATGCTTGCTAAAACGGATTATGTAAAAGTGCCATCGTTTTCTGCCGGTCACTTGTTTGATAATTTTGTTGTTGGCGCTGAGCCGCTTTCAGACTTAAAAAATGTCTCTATGGCTATCATCGATAAAACCGGTGTAGCGTCGAAAACCAAATCACTTATTGAAAAAAGCGAAACGGGTAAAAAACTCATTGAGACTGTCTCTGTCGTTGGAGAAGCCACTTCTGCTGTTATACAAAAAATCAAAACCTACATTTCAGAATTCTTTCGCGGCTTAGTAGAAAAAGCCAAGCTTGTTTATGGAGATGTGCTGGAAGACTTAGGCTGGTTTGCTGAATACGCGGGGTGGATGGTCGCTGAGTTTGCGGGCAATTTATCTTCCTTAATTCCAGGTTGGGGTTATGTTCAAAATGCGGTTGATATCTACTCAGGTGTTAAGCAAGCGATCTTCAAGTCAAAAGACCTGATTACTCAGATGTATGCAGGAAGAGGTGTTGAACTGTTAGGTGGTCATCCAAGTATCATTGCCAATGCGTTGGCACGTCACTCTGCAGTAGGTGTGGCTGGTGGACTTAAGAAAACTGCCATCGCGACGACAAAAATTGGTTTGGAGGCAGCAGGTGATGCATTTGCTGGTGTCGGCACACTAGTGAGCGCGTTATCAGGCATGCTAGAGCGCGTGGTTAACTTCTTTGATTACATGATTCAACGCAGTTTGGTACGAAAAGTACTGAAGAAAGCGCGCAAAGAGTGGGACAAACGTGGTTCAACGACCAGCATGCTGAATGATCATAAAACCTTCTCAGAATGGTTCCAAAGTGCCGTGGTAACTACCCCCATTATTGCCGCTCTCGTTATGGGTTCAGGATTTGTTGCACACCCAATGAAATTCCTCTCTTTAATGAGTAGCACAGAGATTGTTAGCCAAGCCGAATACAACAAAGGCGTAAATTATATCGATAAATTGAAAGATTTATCCGCTTCGTACGTTCAAGAATATACAGACGGTTATAGTGTTGAGTTTACCAGTGAAGATAAATTGGTAGCAGCACGGCTCAGTGAGCTAACGACAGGCAAAGGCATTCTTCATGGTGAAGAGTTTGTGGTGGAGTCGGTAACCCGAAATGGTTTAGGTGCAATAGCGACAACCGCAACCGCATTTATTACCCCAAGAGAAACCACAGTGTAATTAAAAAAGGCCATAAATAACTTTGCTATTTACTAAAGAAACTGCCAAGCAACTATTAGAGCCCATCTCAGATGATGAGCCGTGCGGAGTCTATCTTAAAGGGGATAGAAGCTTATATCGTCCACTGCGAAATGAGTTTAATGTTGCGTTAACTTCATTAAGAAAGTTAACGCAAAACCCCGATGCCAGTGAACTTGATACGCTGCACGATGAGAACATCGCCAACTGGACGGTGATCTCAGACAGTTTATTCACTGCCTTCTCGTCACAGTCTCGAGATATTGAGCTGATTGGTTGGATGTTAGCGTCACAGATTATTCTGGATGAGAGCTTAACCAGTTTTGCAATAGCAACGGACTGGTTTGCTCAGCTAACAAAACAAAATTGGGATGCCGTACAGCCAATTTTGCCTGAAAAGAAATTGAAATCTGAGACCGAACAAGGTCAGAAAAGTGAACGTTGCACCGCACAGCTAAATGCTTTTAACCAGTTGCTTGGAGAAAGTGAAGAGAGCAGTCTTCTTTACGCTCCGATTTTAATGATGCCTATTGTGGGGAAAATTACCTTCTTCCAGTATCAGAGTGCAGAAAGGAAAGGAGAGCTTGCTGCGCTGCGCACTGAAGCAATGCGTACCCTACAAGATGGTAGGGAAGTCATATTAGCCTTACTGAAAAATATTTCAGCCTCGGAAGCGGCTTTGCAAGAGTTGGCAAACACCAGCCGAAGAGAGGCGCAGCAACATGGTGCTTCTGCCCCTAATTTTCGAACCTTATTGCAGCTATTAGAAAAGGTTAAAAGCGCCATTACTCAACTTACCAATTTGAAGTTGGTGGAAAATGCTCAGCAGAGCGAAAGCAGTCATGTTGCTCAGCCAAATGAGCCTCAGCAGAGTCAACAACAAGCCACTGATAATGAGCAAGAGTCTAATACAGACGTCTATTCTCAACAGACGGTTTACTCTCAGCAGGAAATGCATATGGACCAAGGACATTCATTAGCCGATGTTGCCAGCACCAATAGTATGAATCGCGATAAAGCGTTTCATCAGTTGCGAGAGTTAGCGGAGTTTTTCCGGGTAAGTGAGCCGCACAGTCCTGTGTCGTTTCTTATCGAGAAAGCCATCCGTTGGGGTTACATGCCTTTGCCAGACTTGCTTAATGAACTATTAGCAGAGAAGCAGGGCAGTTCAGAACAGATATTTACAATGGCGGGGCTGGATCAGACAGAACAGACAACGCTGCCGACCATTGCTACTCGTCACACGACAAAAGAAAAAGGGTCTGCTGCAACACCTGCGGCAACTCATAGTGCCCTTGATATGGGGACTTCCACTGCATCTGCTAGCGCGTCTAGTGATGTGGATAGTACACAACAAAGTGAAACCAAGAAAACGTCCAGCTCATCATCGAGTTTGCGCTGGTAACTTTTCAACAACTAAAAGAGAGTAAGATCATTATGGCAAGTATTTATATGCGTATTGACGGTGTTGATGTTAAAGGCGGAGCGACAGTTGAAGGCCTGGACGGAACCGGTTGGTTTGCACTCAGCTCATACAGTTGGGGTGGTGTTCGTAACGTTGCTATGGATATTGGTAATGGCAACAATGCCGATTCCGGTATGGTTGCAATGAGCGAAGTTAACATTGCCAAGCAAGTTGATGGTGCATCAGAAGATTTGCTGTCTTTCCTATTCAACCCAGGTAAAGAAGGTAAAACCGTTGAGATTGCGTTTACTAAACCTGAACCAACAGGACAAGGCGCAATTGTTTATTTCCAAATTAAACTGAGCAACGCTCGTTTAGTCTCTTATAACGTTAGCGGTTCTGATGGTGCTCAACCATACGAAAGTGCAGCGTTATCATATGTAGAGATATCTCAGAAACACAACTACGAACTAGAAGGCGGTGAAGTGAAAGATGGTGGTATCGTTACGTATAACGTACCTCAAGCTAAGCTTCTGTCAGGCGCTAAGTAGTTCTAATCCCTGAGCTTAGCTAGTGACTAGCTAAGCTCAGAATAAGTAGTACACATTACAATTAGGAAATTGTCATGGCATTAAATTCACAGCATAAACGCGTAAGCAAAAACAGAGTAAGTATTACTTATGATGTTGAAACAAACGGAGCGGTAGAAACCAAAGAATTACCGTTTGTTGTCGGTGTCATCGGTGATTTCTCTGGACACAAACCAGAAGACCAAAAAGCCGATTTAGATGAGCGTGAGTTTACTGGAGTAGATAAAGACAACTTTGATTCCGTAATGGGACAAATTGGCCCTCAACTATCTTATAAAGTAGACAATAAACTGGCAGACGATGATAGCCAGTTTGAAGTGAACCTCTCGTTTCGTTCGATGAAAGATTTTCACCCAGAAAATCTGGTTGAACAAATTGACCCGCTTAAACAACTTGTTGAAACAAGAAACCAGCTCAAAGTGCTACTCAGCAAGGCTGATCGTTCTCGTGACCTAGAAAAGTTATTGAAAGAAGTACTGCAAAGTACCGACGCTATTCAAGGGTTAGCGGAAGAGTTGGGTGTTGGTAAAGGAGGAGACGAATAATGTCTACTGAACAACAAAGTAGCCCAGCACAAGGGCAAGAAACGGTAGAGCAGAGTATTCTTGAGCGTGCAATTGGCGCGACGGCTCAAACGCCAGTGGATACCACCAAAGAACTGCTGAGCATTCTGACTTCTCAAGCGTTAGACGGCACAGTTACTTGGGATAAAAACCTAACACTAACCATCGAGAAAGCGATACAAGCAATCGACGGTAAGATCTCTGAACAACTTTCTGGCGTAATGAAAAATAACGATTTCCAGAAGTTAGAAGGAACATGGTTAGGGGTGCAAAAGCTGGTTAAAAACAGTGAGCTTGGACCGGATCTTAAGATCAAACTGGTTGATTACACAAAAGATGAACTGTTAGAGCAGTTCGAAGACGCACCTGCGATTGATCGTAGTCGCTTTTTCACCATGGTGTATCAAGAAGAGTTTGGTACCGCCGGTGGTCAACCTTATGGCGCATTAATTGGCGACTATGAGTTTGGTTACGGTGATGAAGATGTTGCACTACTGCGTTACATGGGCGAAGTTGCATCAGCATCTCACTCCCCATTTATTGCCGCAGCAAGCGCCAGCATGTTTGATTTCAACTCTTTTGCTACCTTTGCCGATGGCAAACCTGTAGCGGCTGGGTTTGATTCGCCTGCTTACGCCAGTTGGAATGCATTCCGTGCCAGCGATGATTCGCGCTACGTTGCACTTACATTACCAAAAACAATGGCTCGCCTACCTTATGGTGCCGACACTGTGCCAGTTAAATCATTTGATTTTGAAGAGCTTGCGTCTAAGCAAAACGGCGTTAAAGCGGTCGATTCAGAAAATGATTTTGTCTGGAGCAACGCCGCTTATGAGCACGGCTTGCTAATGACACAGGCATACACGCAGTTTGGCTGGTGTACGGCTATTCGTGGTGCTGAGAATGGGGGTAAAGTAGAAAACCTTCCTAACTTTACCTATCAGTCTGATGCTGGAGATCTTCTACAGCAGTGCCCAACCGAAGTTAACCTGACGGATGAGCGTGAAAAAGAGTTGAGTGATTTAGGTTTCTTACCTCTCGTGCATTACAAAAACAGCAACTACGCTGTCTTCTTGGGTGCTCAAACTGCGCATAAACCAAAAACGTATACTGATCCAGATGCGACGGCGAATGCTGCTATTTCAGCGCGTCTTCCGTACACCATGGCCAGTAGCCGTATTGCCCAATACCTGAAAGTGATGGGGCGTGACCGTATAGGCTCAAACCTTGAACCGGGTGATGTAGAGAAAGATCTGAACACTTGGATCCATCAATACGTGAACCCGAATGCTATCGGTAACGAAGCGAAAGCAAGACATCCATTAGTGGAAGCAAAAGTAACGGTAGAAGAGCAAGCGGGTCGCCCTGGAGCTTATTCTGCTGTCGCCTACTTGCGTCCATGGTTACAGATGGAAGAGTTAACCACGTCATTGCGTATGGTAGCGAACATACCGGGCTAAATCTGTTCGGGGATGAAAGTCCCCGAATTGCTTTGAATTGGATATTGTATGGATAACCCGAAATTGAGTTCAGATTTGCGAAACATTTTAGGGGACGATGCATTAACGATGTTAGCGGATGCTGCATCGCAACAAAATGATATTCAATTCAAAGCAATACTTGCCTCCTCCATTGCTCAAATAGATAAGTTATTGAGTGAACAGCTTTCTGATGTCATTCAGCATAAAGAGTTTAAAGCGTTAGAGTCGAGCTGGTCAGGTCTATATGGCTTGTGCAATCTGCCGGTTTCTCAGCGACGAATTAAAATCAAGTTGCTGGATATGAGCTGGAATAGATTATCTACCGACCTGAATTTATCGTTCGATCTTAAGCGCAGCACACTGTACAAAAAAGTCTATATGCAGGAGCTGGATACCGCTGGAGGGAATCCTTTCGGTATGTTGGTGGTGGATCATAAAGTTTCGGTGGACTTCTCTGACCAACAAGACTTTGATGATCTCTATACCTTACAGCTTATTTCTGAGTTGGGTGAGCGCGCTTTATGTCCGGTACTGCTAGGGGTTAATCCTCACTTTTTTGGTGATGATCAGAGCCGTCAACTGCATGACAGTGCGAGAATCAAACGTATTCTTGATAGCCGAGATTTTCAAAGCTGGCAGCTGTTGAGAACCAGTGAGTCGTCTCGTTTTCTTCATTTAGTCTTGCCTGAGTATTTTCAGCGAACAGCATGGAACAACTGTGCTGCGGGATTTGTGTTTAATGAGAAGCACAATGAACAGAGTACCTTATGGGGTAACTCAGTGTATCTGTTGGCGGGGAATGTTCTGCGCGAGTTTGACCGTATTAGTTGGTTTGGTTTTCTGCGTGCTTACGATGAGTTCGGATCTTACGGAGCCATTGTCCCCGAGTTTGCAGGACAAGAGATCACTGGGCGGGTAGAGATATTTAGCGAAGATGATGGATTTTGGGCTGAACAAGGCTTTGTTCCTTTATCTAGCCTGTATCTTACCGAACAAAATGGCTTTTTTAGCAACCAATCGGTTTGGCATGCACCGAACGAATCTTCTCGTTTGTTAGGCATGCTACAAACCAACTTAATGGCTTGTCGTTTTGGTCACTACATTAAAGCGCAAATACGAGATCAGCTTGGTAGTTACCATAGCGCCGATGATTGCCGTCGCAGTTTGGAGAAATGGCTGCGTAACTACATAAGTGAAGTGGATTATGGAGAGGATGCGGTAATGGCGCGATACCCTCTAAAATCGTGCAATATCGATCTGGTTGAGGATCCTCAAGATAAAACCCGTTACTTGTGCAAAATTACCCTACAACCTCAATATCAATATGAAATTCTTGATGCGCATATTGTGTTGGCTACCTCGGTGTCTGATAAAGAAGTTGGAGAAGCCGCATGAGTTTAGTAGCGAAACTAAATGGACGCTGGAAAAACAGCAGTGACGATGTTCGTGACTCCATTATTGAGAACATCTGCTCGCTAATTTCTAGTCGCGCACCTATCTGGCCTGAAGGGGTGGAGTTAAGCAAGTTTCAGGGAACCATCGCGACATTAGGTTTGCAAAATATGGCTCGCTCTCAAAGCAAAGCAAATAGCGATGTGGTTTTGCAAGACATCACCCAAGTGATCAGAAAATTTGAACCGCGTTTAACTCAGGTTGAGCTTGAACTGGCAGAAGAGAGCATTCAACAAAACAGACTACAGTTTCGCATCTCTGCGGTGATGAACACCGAGATGGGCAATGAAGCGGTAGTGCTGGACTCTTTTCTTGATTTTGCCACCAGTAAATTAGATATAAGGAAATCAAATCTTGTCTGAGTCATTACTCTCCTATTTTGAACAAGAGCTGCGCTTTTTGCGCGAAGAAGCGAGTGACTTTGCTGCCCGTCATCCCGGAACGGCTGACGCTCTTGGTATTCGCAATGAGAGTGTGGATGATCCTCAAATTGCTAGGTTGATAGAGAGCGTGGCATTGCTAAATGGCAGGCTACAACAAAAATTGGATGACTCATTTCCAGAGCTTACAGAAAGCCTTATTCGCTTGTTGTATCCGCACTATTTGCGCCCGATTCCCTCATATAGCCTGCTTAATATTGATATCGGTAAAGATGCCAGCGCCAAGCATCCCATAGCGAAAGGCACAGAGTTTGAAGTGAAAGACAAAGAGGGCAATAGCGCCCTGTTTTGTACCACTCGAGACATCACCCTTTATCCTTTGCAACTGGATGAGGTGAATGTCCATTTTGCTCCTTTTAAAAATGATAAACCGAGAGGGGCAGAAAACTCAAAGGCACTTATTGAGTTGGATATTGTTGCGGTAGATGAAGGGATAGAAATTTCAGAACTGAATATTGATCATCTTGATCTCAACTTACGTGGAGATTCAGGGTTTATCCTAAGGCTGTACGACTTAATTTATCATTCAGTTTCACAGATCTGTATTCAATGCGGCGAGCAAACAATCACACTCGGAGCTGATGCTTTAACCAATGTCGGCTTCGATATAGATCAAGCGATGCTACCGTACAAATCAGTGACTTTTGATGGCTATAAATTATTGACGGAATTTTTTATGTTTCCGGATAAATTTAACAGCTTGAAAGTCAATCTCTCAGACAAAGATAACAAGATAGAAGCTGGCAAAAAAATTCAGGGTAACCGATTTACCTTGCAGTTCTATTTAACCGAGCTATCTGTAGAGTTGGCCAGAGCGGTGAGTCGGGAAAATTTTGAGCTGTATAGCGTACCGGTCATCAATCTATTTAAAACCACAACTGAGCCGTTGTCGATAGACTTTACCCGTAAGCAATACCCTATCGTTATTGACGCCTCAAACCCTGATGCGTCAGAGCTGTTTTCGGTTGATCGAGTGTTGGATATCGCCCAAAACCAGACTTTAGAGATCCCACAGATATACAGCAATAAGTTTGCCAGCCTGTCAAAAGGGCTGCATTGGAATCTGACCCAATCAATGAAAGAGAGTGGTCGCTTGCAAAGTAGCTTTCAGGTTGCGGATCTTGATAATAGCTGTCTTCATAATGATGCGAGGACATGGGTGGCGGATGTCACTTGTACCAATGGCAACAAGGCTTCGTTATTGTCAGCGAATAGTGATATTCGCTGCCGTGATGCGCTAACCATTCCCGGCACCATGAGTCTATATCGCCGACCGACAACATCGGTCAGCAATCTCGATTCACAAATGAGTGCGTGGATACTCTTGTCACACCTACAGTTTAATTACCAAGCGGTGTTGGGGGGAGAAGACCCTGTTGCTAATTTGAAGCATATTTTTCATCTTTATAATCACAATAAGAACCCTCAAAACACAGCGTATATAGAGTCAATATCTGCCATTGAACAAGAGCATGTAGTTGCGCCTATTCGTGTCTCTGGAAAATCCTGTTTCGCCTACGGTACACGTATAGAAGTCACGCTAGACGACAAAGGGCTCAATGGTGGTGTCGAGCTGTTTTCAACGCTACTGGATCATTTCTTTAGCTATTTTTGTGGATTCAACAGCTTTACCCAGCTCGATGTGAAATTGCGTGGCAAAGAGGGAATCTATAAGCGTTTTGCTAGGAGGTCAGGATGCAAGAGCCTGTTATAAATCTTCTACAATCCGCAAACTACGACAAACAGCTTCATCGCGCATGGCAGTTGATGAAACACCATGCTCAAAGCATGAATGTGCGGCCAAAAGTACGTTTTGCCAGCGAAAATCTACCCGCTTATTATCGCTCTGAAGTGACCTCTGTTGCGCAGAAAAAGAGTGGCTACTGGCTGATTAAAACCAGCTTGCCCGGCCTGTCAGGCAACCAAGGGGTTCTACAACGTTCGGTCAATAAACAGGCCCTTAACGCTCTGTTTGATGAGGGTAACTACGCCTCTCTCGACTTCTATAACGTATTCAATAGTCGATACTACCGCCTCTACTGTGCCAGTGAAATTAAGCACAGTATGGTGGACCTATTGGAAGAAGAGACTTTTGAGTGGAATACCCAAAACTACCAGAAGTCGGTATCGGATCTGTTAGCTAATCTTACGGGTGTATTGGAAAAGAGCCCGCTGATTCCTAACAGCCATTTTATTCAATATACCAGCCTTATAGGAATGAAACTCACCTCTCCTTTGGTGTTAAAAGAGCTACTTCAAGACTATTTTCAGTACGATTTTGAGATAGAGCACTCTCCCGTTGAATATCAACCATTAACGGCCTGCTCGTTAACTCGTATAGGCCTAACAGGGCAAAACCAATCGTTGGGGATGGGAGCATTGATTGGTCAGAATGCTGCCATGGTAGGACAAAAACTGTTGGTAAAAATCTGTCCGGCTAACTATCGCCAATATCAAGAAATTAATAAGAATCCAACGTTAACCCAAAGCATTTATCAAATGATGAAAATCTATCTAGGGGTGAACGTAAATGTCAGTTTGCATATGAAAGTAAATGGGAAGTACCTTCCGGGTTTGAAATTGGCTTATAACCCAAAAGCCGGTTTGAAACTGGGAGAATCCGCATGGATGGAAGGGAAAAATAGTGTCACACAGTATGTAGAAATGCCACTGAAAGCGAGC
Organism: Vibrio sp. MACH09; assembly: GCF_033238805.1. Classification (NCBI taxonomy): domain Bacteria; kingdom Pseudomonadati; phylum Pseudomonadota; class Gammaproteobacteria; order Vibrionales; family Vibrionaceae; genus Vibrio; species Vibrio sp. MACH09. Next base: position 680,545 of record NZ_BSFZ01000002.1, read on the forward strand.
TAATTATGGTTAACATTGAATTACAAAGTTTGGTAAAAAGACTGTCACCTGAGTTGAAGTCTACCTTAGAAGCGGCGGCAGGAGACTGCTTAGCCCGTACGCATTACAGCATTGAGTTAGAGCACTGGTTTATTCAGCTACTTCAGGAGAGTGGGATGGGCTGGCATCAAGCCATGCTCAAAACGGCCGTCGCCAAGGAGACATTAACCGATCAACTTAACCAGCAGCTATCTCGCTATTCAAAAGGGAATGATACCGCTCCATCTTTGGCGGCAAACCTTGTGGAGTTACTCAAAGACAGCTGGATGTTGGCCTCATTAGATCACTCGCAGGCGGTGGTGAATGAGTATCATCTTCTGCTGGTGCTTAAGCAGCGAGTAACTGAGGGGTCATATAATGGAGCGCTAAGCGCTTGGATCGGTACCATCTCGTCAGAGTGGCTAAAGTCCCAGTCGGCACAATCCTCTTCCGCACAGATGACCCAACCGGCGCAGATGTCTGGTGCAGTGTCGCAACAAGGTGACGGTGCGACAACCGCTCTAGATAAGTACTCTCGCAACCTGACCGACGCAGCACGTAATGGCGAGCTAGATCCCATTGTCGGCCGTAGCTCCGAGATCAGAAAATCCATTGATATTCTGTGTCGCAGAAGACAAAACAGCCCTATTCTGGTCGGTGATCCGGGAGTGGGGAAAACCGCCATTGTAGAAGGACTCGCTCAACAGATAGTGGATGGCAATGTACCACCCGCGTTAGCTGACGTTGAACTGAGAAGTTTAGATCTGTCACTGCTACAAGCTGGTGCGAGCATTAAAGGCGAGTTTGAGAACCGCTTAAAAGATATTATCAACGAGATTAAGCAGTCATCAGTACCCATTATCATGTTTATTGATGAAGCACATACTCTGATTGGTGCAGGTGGCGCGGCAGGACAGAATGACGCGGCCAATATTCTCAAGCCCGCATTAGCTCGTGGAGAGTTCCGCTCTCTCGCGGCAACAACATGGGCAGAATACAAGCAGTACTTTGAAAGCGATGCGGCATTGACCCGACGTTTTCAAGTGGTCTCTGTAGGAGAGCCAAACGAAGAAGATACCATTCAAATGCTTCGTGGTGTCAAAATTGCGCTAGAGAAACATCATGATGTCAAAGTGTTGCGTGAAGCCATTGATGCAGCAGTCACATTATCTGTCCGCTATTTACCAGAGCGTAAACTACCTGACAAAGCCATCAGTTTATTGGATACCGCTTGTTCAAGAATCGGGTTAAGCCAGAGTGCCACGCCGTTTCAATTAGAAGGTCTCGCGGAACAGATTAGCTATACCGAAAATGAAATCGCCTCCCTTAAGCATGAAAATGCGTTGTGGTCTATTGAGAGCGACAATCTCGACAGTTACCAGCAAAAACTTATCTCTCTACAGGAAGAGCACAAAGCATTAGAGGCGCGCTGGGATCAAGAGAAAGCACTGGTAAGTGACATCCTGGCCTTACAGACAACTCTGGATGATAAGTTCTTAGAGGGAGAGAGCCTTAGCGAGCTGGACGAAAAACAGCAACTTAAGCAGAAGATGCAGCAGTTGAAAGCCTTGCAAGGGGAACAACCTCTAGTGTTACCTCAGGTTACGCATCAAACCATTGCGGAAGTGATCTCGCTTTGGACCGGTATTCCGGTAGGCAATATGCTGAAGAAAGAAGTAGAACGCCTAATGCAGCTAGAGAAACATATTGCGCAGCGGGTTATAGGCCAAACGACCCCAATTAACGAAATCGCACAGTCGATACGAATGTCGAGAGCAGGATTAACGGATCCACGTAAACCTGTTGGCGTCTTTTTAATGTGTGGTCCAAGCGGAGTGGGTAAGACAGAAACGGCATTAGCCCTGACGGATTTGCTCTATGGTGGCGAGAACAATATTACCACCATCAACATGACGGAATTTAAAGAGCAGCACAAAATCTCTATGTTGCTAGGTTCTCCAGCCGGGTATGTTGGCTACGGCAAAGGGGGAATACTAACCGAAGCGGTACGTAAGAATCCGTATAGCGTGTTGCTGCTTGATGAGATGGAAAAAGCGCACCCAAGTGTTCATGACGTGTTCTATCAGATCTTTGACAAAGGCAGTATTGCCGACAGTGAAGGTCGTCATATCGACTTTAGGAACACCATCATTATCATGACTTCTAATGCCGCAGATAGTGCCGTGGTTAATGCCTGTGAGGAACACCGACCAAGTGTCGCTAAGCTAACAGAAACGATCTTCCCTGAACTGCAACAGTTCTTTAAACCGGCCTTCTTAGGTCGCGCAACCATCATTCCATATTTTCCGCTTAATGATGAAGAAATGGCCAAGATTGCCGGTCTGTCATTAAATCGAATTAAGAAACGTGTGTTTGAGCATTATGGCGCCAGCTTTGATTACGATGATGCCGTTATCTCTCAACTGGTTGCATTAAACCACTCGCCAGAAACCGGCGCTCGGGCAGTGGAGCAGATCATCAACCGCAAACTGATGCCGGAACTGGCCAATATGTGTATCACCCGAATGAGTGAGTCACTGCCTATTGGTCATATTCATGTTGGTTTCAACAACGGCGTGTTTGAGTTTGATATCAAGTAGTTATTTGTATTAAGCCAACTAATTTTTCAGTTTTAAATTATTTGGCTTCTCAGTTTTAAATTAAGTAGTTAGCAGTAATGACACAGGTTAATCAGTTTCAAAGGACGAGACTAAACATAGGTAGTAATAATGAACAGTAACGTCTTTTCAACATCACAAATGGCGTGGATACGCGACCATATTAAATTGGCGGTCATCCACGGTGGAGACAATGAGGAGAGTGAGGCCTTTATTTATAAAAACCTTAATCCTCGTTCCACCAAAACTTATCAGCCTGTGGCACATGACATCGCTAACGCGTTGCGGAGTGTTGGTTTTCAGTCGGTTTCGGTACTGGCTGAAGATCGCCATCTTGCCGCTCAGTTAGCCAACGAGAAGATTGATTTAGTTATTACCAATAGCGGAGGGTTACAAGGGTTTGACTCTATGTGCCATTTGCCTTCACTGCTTGAGATGTTAGGTGTGCCTTACGTGGGTCACTCACCAATGACGGCGGGAATATTGGATAATAAGCACCTGTTTAAACATGAAATCGGTGCCGCGGGAATTAGGACCGCGCCATTTATCACCTTACAAGCTGATGAATCGGTACTCAGTCCCGCTTGTCAACGAGAGCTAGATAGTATGGAAGAACGCTTTAGCAAAGGCTTTATTGTTAAGCCTGTGTCTGGGCGTGCATCTATCCATGTTTATCCCGTTTTTGAACGAGAAAAACTCGATGAAGTGGTCAGCAAGGTTCAGCAAGCAACGGGCAATACCGTGCTGATAGAACCTTATTTATCCGGCAGAGAGTTTGTCGTGGCGGTGGCTGGAGAGACGGTTTTTCGTCAAGGCGCGTTGCATCGCTTAGGTAAACCATTCTCATTTTCCATCACAGAGAGAGTATTGGGCAGTGATGAAGCGATATTTACCTCAATGGATGTAAAACCCATTACTCAAGATCGTTTGTTGGCGGTTCGTGATGAAGCATTGAGAGCTGAGTTATCCAGTATCGGAGAGAAAATATATCAACTTTTGGCGCTACAAACCTTAGTCAGGGTCGATCTGCGCATGGATGATAAAGGGACACTGTACGTGCTGGAAACCAATCCTAAACCGGATCTCAAAATGCCGTGTGGTAATAAGGTGAGCTTGGTATGTCACGATCTACACAATGAGAATATGAGTTATACCGACTTGGTGCAGTCAATGGTCTTTAACCGACTGATTCACCTTAAAGAGAGTCGGCCAACCACAGTTGCGCACTGTTTCAATAGTGAGTTTGAACAATTGGATAAGGCGGGTTAATTCACGATGAGTGATAAGAGATCATATTTTACTTTGCTGTCTGGGATAGTGCTGGTTGCGCTATCAGTATCGCTGGTGATTGTCATCGGTTATGCGCAGGCTTTAAAAAGTTATAAGCAGCAAACCAGTGAAGTGGTCTTAGCGCAAGCAGAAGCGGTAAAAATTGGCATCGAACAAGTGTTGGGCTCAGGGGTTCCCATTTATGATATTGCCAATTTGGAGACGGTTCTTAAACCTATTGTGTCGGTTAATGACGCGGTGACGAATATCCGCATTGTAGCCGACGAAAAACCCCTTTATCAGTACAATGATGCCAGTATAGGCACTTTTTTACAGATCCCGCTAAACAATAAATTTACTGAAGTGGGACGGTTAGAAATTGTGATTAACGACAGCGTGATAGAGCAGTCGGTTCGCGGTGAGTTTGTCTCTCTGGTGGCGATCTGTATCGCATTGGTGTTGCTGTTTTTATGGAGCTTATTAAGAAACAGCGATCCAAATCAATACGTAAAACGCTTTAGCTTGGTCTTTGCCGCGGTGACGCTGGCGGTAATTTTTGTGGTCGTAAGCTTGTACCGAACCGGGTTAGAAGGTAAAGCGGCTTCCATGGCAAATATTCTTAATCAGCGAATGGCGCCTGTCCTTAATAGCGATATCAGTGCTCATCGGGTAAGTGGTTTAGACGAACTATTAAATACCTACCGAGTCTCTAATGACGAAGTATCATCAATTTTGGTTCGACAGAATGGCGCCATTATCGCTTCAAGTTCTAGCGAAGGTGGCCTAACCACCATGAATGATTTCTCGGATTATCAATACTCGGTAGGTGGTGGTAATCAGGTAGAGATCAGTTTTAGTGCGGCAAAATTAGTGTCCAATCTAGCTAAGATAGTGAAGAGTTTCGTTATTCTATTTATTGGCTGTGCACTTATCTGCTTTGTCTTTGCCAGAATATTACATACACCAGAGCGGCAAGCGCCATCTGACACCGTATTAGAACGGTTAAAACCTCTTTTTCTCGCCGCCGTATTGATGGAATCCATTATGGCGCCAGTGCTGCCTCCTTACTTAGAAAGTGTGGTCGCCAGCAGTGGGGGAGAGATGGCGCTCTCTTCCTACATTTTTACCGTCTATTTTGTGGGTTTTGCGTTAACCTTATTGCCAGCATCGAGGCTGATTGAGCGTTACGCGATTCGAAATGTCCTCAATATTGGGGTTATTTTATCGGTACTAAGTAGTTTGCTGTTAGCGTATACCGATATGGTTATGGCGGTGTTCGCGGCTCGTTTTGTTGCGGGTATCGGCCAAGCGATCATCTTTATCTCGGTGCAAGGGTATATTCTAAGATTCAGTAACAAGAACAACAAAACACAAGCCGCCGCAATTATTGTGTTCTGCTTTAATGCCGCCTTTATTGCTGGTGCATCGATTGGTGCATTGCTGGTGGATTATATAGGTATTCAGGGTATTTTCTTGTTGTCAGCATGCTCAGGCGTGGTGGTGTTGGCTTTTGCTACTTTGCTACCTCGCATGGCGTCAATGCATTCATCGAAACAGTCTTTCTTATCACAATTAAATCTGACCTTGGTTCATTCGGCTCAGTTACTCAGACAGCGAGCTTTTTTTCGCACCATCTTATTTGTCGGGATACCAACCAAGATGATGCTAACCGGGGTCGTGACCTATGCTGTGCCGATATTGCTAAATAATCAGGGCGTATCTAAAGAGAGTATTGGTCAGGTATTGATGGCTTATGCTTGTGCGGTGCTGTTGACCAGTGGTAAAGCCGCAAAGCGTATAGATGTCCGACAAAACTACAAGATGGCGCTAACCGCAGGCAGTGTAGTGTCTGTACTCTCCTTGGGACTACTCGGTTATGCTGTCACGTTTGAGTCGAGTACCGTGGTGGTTAATATGACCATGGTGGCAATGCTGGTGATGGGGATTTCTCACGGTTTTATCAATGCGCCAATTATTAGCCATGTGGTCAGCGTAGCAAAAGCCGATTCAGACACCACCATTGCTTCTACTTATCGCTTCCTTGAGCGCTTAGGTCATGTTTTAGGAGCAATTGTTGTTGCCATGCTGATTAATATGCTGGGGGCAGAAATGGCGTTTTACGCTTTGGCTGGCTTCTTTGTGATCGCCACATTGGTTATGTATATATGGGAAAAAGATGCCAACGTTGAGGTGACACAATGAGCCGACAGTTGATTATCCTTTTATTGTTACTTTGTGGCATTAGCAGCGTGCTGGCGGAGACCACTAGTGATGAATCGTGGCCGTACTGGTTGGGTAATGACGTTAAGGTAGAAGCAGAAAGCAGTTGGAATGTCTCAACATCGGGTAACTCTCTTGAGCTGTCAAGCATCAGTAAGCAGACTAAGGTGTGGATGATATTATCCAAACCTGCCAAATCGTATGATACGGCATTAAAGACCATGCTTAATGTGTATAAAAAGCAGGCTGAGAACATTCAGTTCCGCCTCTTTTTACTCAGTGATGTAGAGGAGCAATTACCGAGTTGGTTAAACACAATGGAGCAGCAAGCGGATTTGCTCTATACCGTTGGTTCTAAAGCGACGGCAACCATCTATAAACAGTACGCAGGAGGAAAAGTGCCTGTGGTGTCTGTGAATGCCAAAGATCCTGTACTGTTGGAACTGATTGAAGACTATTCGGGCTCAGGCAATAATTTTGCCTTTACTTCTCTCAACTTATCGGCGTCGGTAACACTCAGTTTTATTAAGAAGTTTGATGAAGAGCTGACGCAAATTGGCGTGCTATACGCAGAGAGCAACCGAAGTGCGTATTTGACGCAATATTTGCCGCTTAAATCTCAAGCAGAAAAACAAGGGATGCAAGTGTTCGCACTCTCTGTCGATGAAGATGATCCTAAACGCCAATTGCAGGCGGTTATGGAGCAGCAAGTTAACCAGATGCGTAAACAGGATCCAACCTTGTCTCACTCCATTTTATGGTTAACCGGTAGCTCAAGTTTATTACGCAGAATCGGTGAAATAAATCAGTACTCTGCTGAACTTCCTCTATTGACCGCAGTACCTGAAGCGGTGAATGGCAGTAGCGAAAGCGCATTGATGTCAGTAGGGACCAGTTTTGTAAACAACGCGTATCAAGCGGCGTTATATGGCCTTAAGATATTAAATAAAGAGGCACAGGCGAAAGATTTACCTGTTGGGGTTATCTATCCGCCAGATATATCACTAAACTTTATGCAAGCCCAACGTATCGACGCCGTCATGCCATTTATATTGGTTGAGATGGCCAGTGAAATATATGCCGAAGATGGCAGTGCGATACGCAGTAGTGGTATGAGTATGGAAGATGTTAAGTAATGAATGGAGCAGTGTTGGCGACTTGGATTTTTAAGAACGACTGGATTGTTAAGAACGAGTCGATGGCTAAGAAAAAATGGATGGCTAAGGCGAGTGGTGCGGTATGCATGGCATTGCTGATGGCGAATACCGCCTATGCGGCTAAAAAGCCCGAACGTCTTTTATTGACCACTCAGGAGTGGTATCCCTATCAATATAGTGTTGATGGGGTAATGAAAGGGCGCGGTATTGAGAAAATAAAATGCATTATGCGAAAAATGGAACAGCCTTATCAGTTAACGATGACCCAATGGGATAATGCTCAATTGCTGGTGGAAGTCGGGACGCAAAATGGTTTTTTCCTAGCCTCGCGAAATGACGTTCGCGATAAATACGCGGTGTTGTCTGATCCGGTGTTAGAGCAAAAATGGAGCTGGTTTTCACTCTCCGACGCGATTGACTTAAATCAGTCTATGTTTAAACAGCAAGTAGAGGTAGCCGCACTCTTTGGCTCAAATAAGTGGTTTTGGTTACAAAATCAGGGTTACTTGGTGAATAAAAAGCCTCGTTCTGTAAAAGCGATGCTAGAACTGCTCATTAGTGGCGATGTAGGCGCTATACTTGGCAATGATGAAGTTATTGAACAAACGATAAAAAAGATGGGCTTAAGTTATCGAGCCATTGCAAAAACAACAGTAAAAAGAAAGCCTTTAGGAGTGTATTTTTCTCGAGAGTTCACCAAAAAATACCCTCAATTTTTATCCACATTTAATCTTGCGATCAAAAAGTGTAAGAGTATTTAGTATGCCATTATCGATTAGAATTATAAGTTCTCCGGACGGTGAGAACATTACAGAATGGAATAAGCAGTTCCCTGAAAGTGGCGGGGACATAGGTCGCGCGTTTGGCTCAACCTTACAATTAAGTGATGCCAGCCGAGAGCTGTCAAATTGTCACGCCACGATAAAAAAGTCCAACCGTGGCTATCATATTATTGATAATAGCTCTAACGGATTGTTTGTTAATGGTAGCAGTACACCATTGGGTAAAGGGAATCAGTCTCCTTTAAATGATGGTGATGTGCTTGATTTGGGGCGTTTTCGCCTGTTGGTTTCCTGCTTTATTCCCAGTGCGCCGGCGCTGCTGTCTCAACCCGCGGGTGAGGTACAAGGGGACGTGTTTGATGACCCGTTCTCCAGCGCTGACGTTGTTGAAAATGTCGAGACAACAAATGATGCCGTCACTGAAGAGGTGGATTTTACCATTTCAGATTATGCGGTGGTGGAAGAGGATCCATTTGGTGGTCAACCGAGTAAAAAGCAGCAGGCCACACCACAAACACATAATGATTTTAGAGAGCTGGACGATGACCCGTTTTCTCAGTTTGATATGAACCCTGTTTTCCCATCATCACCAATGGGTTCCACGCCAACATCAGAGGAAGAGATCAACTCCCCTGTGGCCCTCAATCGTCAAAATCAAGTCAATGTTGATACTCGAATCGAGGATGACCCATTTTTTGGTCCAACGCCCTATGAACCCGATATTGATCAAGCGATAGAGATGGCACTCAACCGATTATTGCAAGAGCTTGCTCCTGAAAATCTTGAATCTATGTTTGATGAGTTATCTACCCCCGGCATGTTTAGGCGCCAGCCCAAATATTGGGAGCTGTATAAGCGTTATTTTAAGCGACAAATGAATTCAAGAGATCTACAAGTGAAGTTTCAAGCGTATTTTAAAGACTCCATCAAAGTGCAACAAAAATTGGAGGGAAAGTAGCATGAAGAATCTGTTTATTGGTGTCGTACTGAGTCTATCTCTCTCCTCATGCGGTTTTTTTAGTGATGAAGTTCCGCCAAAACTGACACTGAAAATCCACGCACAAAAAAACATTAACCCTAATGTGAATGGAGAGGCATCACCTTTAGAGCTACGTGTTTATCAGCTATCTGATAATGACGCATTCAATCAGGCCAGTTTTTTACAGCTCTACGATGATGATCAAGGGGCTCTTAAGTCGGGCTTGGTCTCTACTCGCCACTTGCCAAGTATTTTGCCCGGAGAGTATCGGGTGAAAGCCTTTCCAATTAGTTTAGAAACAAGATACATAGCCGTTGTGGGCTCGTTTGCCAACTACCGAGAAGCAAAGAGCAAAGCCATTTATAAAATTAAGCAACTTGGATTGGTGACGGTTCATGTCTCAATTGATGGTTTAAATATCTCCATATCTGGTGCAGAGGAAGAATAATGGATAATAAAAAAGTCGTTTGGAGTGAGGGAATGTTCCTTAGTCCTCAGCACTTTCAGCAGCAAGAGAGATACCTAGAGAATTACGTTCGTGAGTTTAGTGAGCAGAGTGGAACCATGGCGTTTGGCTTCTCCTTGCTTGATATTGATACGGCGCTATTAAAAATAGGCAAATTTGGCATCAAACATGCCAGAGGACGTTTTCCGGATGGCACACCTTTTGAACTTCAGCAAGCCTTGGTGATCGATATACCGCAAGGTTTTATCAATCAACGAGTCTATTTAGCACTTCCTGTTTATCGTTCAGGAGCCGTCGATGTAGGTGATGACGACCGACTAAGAAATAAACCCAGTGAAACCAGTGTATTTGATACCAGTCGAGACAGAAGTGAACCTGTTCAACTTGACGTGGCGAACCTAAATGTCACTTTAAAGCTAGAAGGGGAAGAGTTAGAAGATTATACCCTTATCCCTGTGGCGCAAGTGAGTGAGCACAAATCGGAAGGTACAGTACTACTCAACAAAGCGTTTGTGCCGAACTGTTTGCATTTTGGTGCGTCTAGCTATCTGGTAGAAAGTTTAAGTGATATCCATGCTCAAATGCAGTATCGAGCAAACACTATCGCGGTGAGACTCAACGCCGAAAGTCAGAGCAAAAGCTATCAGTCATTGATACGTGATTACTTATGGATGCAGGCTTTAGGTGGATGGCTACCTAAGCTCAAGCTCTGGGTAGATGGTGAACTGATTGCGACGCGTGATCTCTATTTTGAGTGCATTTCTATGGTAGGCCAGATGGCAGGCCTTGAAGGAAAAATGCCCAAAGAAGTGCTGGCATGGAACCCTAACGAGCTGTACAAAATTTTCTCTCATGTCTTTTCTGAAATGATGCTGCAATTACGAGAAGTGCAGTTAGATAACGTCACCAATCTAAAATGGGACACCAATCTATTTGCCACAAGACGACTGCTTAGAACGCTGATTAAAGAGCGTAGCCTATTTAACAATGGCCGCTTTGTGCTGGTGGTGACCTCGTCGTTAGGTTCGGCAAAACTGGGAGAGCAGTTCCCATTTGCCGCTAAGCTTGCAGGTAATAGCGCAATTGCTGAACTTGTACGTAATGCGCTGTCTGGTGTGCCGTTATTGCCACTGCCATATGCGCCTTCCGAGCTAAAATCCCGTCATGATGCTGCCTATTTTGAGCTTGATACTCAATCTGAGCTTTGGAAAGCATTAGTTAAGAAAGATGAACCCATTGCCCTCCATATTGATGACCGTATTGGGGATGTGCAAGTTGAGTTCTACGTAATTAGGTAGGTAGTAGGTGAGCGGATTATTTAACGAAGAACCCACCGTTGTTGTCAGGCGAGATCGCCAGCAAGCTCAACCCTCTGCGAGTAAACCCGCAGAGAAGGTGTATCTGGACTTAAATGGTGCAGACAAATTGCTGGAGAACTTGGAGCTTCATGACAGCCCATTGCTAAATGCAGCGTCTGAGTTATTAAGTGTTTTGGTGACCATTGCTAGACAAGGTTCCCCTAAAAATATAGAGCGTTTTCGACAACAGATCTTAGATGGAATCAGTACTTTTCGTCGCCGTGGTTTATATCTGGACTACCATCCAAGTGTTATAGATAAGAGCTGTTTTGTGCTGTGTGCCGCTTTTGATGAAGCGGTGTTGTACACCAAGTGGGGACAAGAAGGGCGTTGGGAAAATTATTCGTTGCTGAGTAAGGTTTTTTCTCAGCGAAACGGAGGGGAAGCCTTTTTCGTCTTATTGGATAAAGCGCGGGAACAACCCAGTAAATTGGTGGATTTTTTAGAGCTGCAATATGTGCTTATGATGATCGGTTTTAAAGGCCGATATCGCCATGCTGATGAAAATGAACTCAATGAAATTAAAGCGGAAACATACAGTGCTATCCGTCATTTCCGCAATGAAAAGCCGCTGCTGTTGCCTACCACACCAGAGTTACATGAATCCAAATCACCAAGCCGGCCGTTAAGTTTAACCAAGCTATTTTTGTTGATGGGCTTCATCTTATCGAGTGCTTATGCCGCTTCAGAGTATTGGTATTTTAATCGTAGCGAACCATTTGTTGCTCAGTTAACCATGCTCAACGAAGTGAATATGGATCTCACCAATAGTAATCGAGATCTTGTCTATGTCAGTACCGACGATGATCTGGGATTACAGTCGTCAGATGCGTCATCATCGGACGCCTCACAAACCGAAGCGACAACAACAAATACAGTATTAAAAGAGTGGGAACTGCTATTAGCGTCGTTTGTTAAGTTGGCAGATGCACAATCTCTGGCCACCACACTTAAGCGGTCTGGCTATGATGCATTTGTTAAATCGACAGATGAAAGGGTAGATGTACTGTTAATGGCGGGCAATGATTTGTCTGAGGCGAAAAAGCTAAAGAACGAGATAAATGTTCGCTTTAGTTTAAGTGCCACTCTAAGAAGGGCGCAGAAATAAAATGATTAAAAAAATAGTGGTGTTATTGCTGACCTCTGTTCTGTTTATTGCAGGCTTAATGCCTTGGTGGTTCAACTACTTTGTTGATGAGCAAACTTGGCTAAACTATCTATGTATTGTGGTAGGAAGCCTAATACTGTTACTTGGACTGTTTTGGCTATTTAAACCAAAGAAAAAAGACCGAGAAGCAGAGGCTGCACATGAACAACAGATACTGTTAAAAAAAGATAGCCAATACATCAGTGATATTTTTGCTATGTCGGTAAAGAAAGTTCGTGGTAGCGGCAGTAGCAAGTTACAAACCCTTTATGACTTGCCATGGTACTTGTTGATTGGCGGAGAAGGTGACGCGAAAAGCTCTGTTCTTCAGCAGAATAACCTTGAGAAGGTATTAAGCCATCAGCTTCAGCCGGAAGAAGAAGAGCAATACCTTACTTTTTGGAGTAATGATCGTGCCGTGGTTATCGAAGTCGGTCATCGTCTGTTTGATAACGAAGGTATTGATGAAGCGCTATGGGAAGTTCTTAGCCAACAGCTAATGAAGCATCGTCCAAGACAGGCGGTGAATGGCATTATTTCAGTGATAGGTTGTGACCGAATACTAAAAGGTGACAGCAAAGATCAGCAGCGCTTGAGCTCAATTTTGCAAGAAGCCATTTTGACTCTAAGTGATAAAACTGGCATTCGTATCCCTGTTTATACTCTGTTCTCTAAAGCCGATACCATCGCGGATTTTGTCGACTTTTTTGAGTCTTTTCCTGCTAGCACGCTGGATAATCCGTTTGGCATGACCTTTGAAGATACACCCGCTAAACAGTTTGACTCATACCGTTTTGATGAGCAGTTAAAAGCGTTAATTTCATCGCTGGGGGATCAACAATTTGAGTTGCTGAAGAATATCAGTAGCGATAAGTCCAGCGCGGTTGTGGCGTTCCCTTACCAGCTACGCATCTTTATGGAGCGAGTGAAAAAGCTGCTCAAAGAGATTGGCCGAGAAAACCGAGTGAGAGAGTCTGTCTGGATTCGAGGCGCGTACTTTCTTTCATCAGGACAAAAGGGAGCCAGTTTTGATCTTCTTACTCAAGCGATAGCGGATCAGTCTGAATTTGTAAGTGCCGGCGTCAAAGGCCAAACGAGTCATCGCCGGAGTTTCTTTGTTTCTGGGTTGTTTAGTAAGGTGATCTTGCCAGAAAGTCGTCTGGTTGGGGTAAATAAAACCCGACAGAACAGCTATTACCTGTTAAGAGCGGTCGTGTTGTTGACCATGGTATCAGTGCTGGTTGTGGTTGGGCTGGGATTAAAAGATAACTGGAATGCTGATGAAGCATGGCGTGCGAGAACAACTACTCAGCTGAGTGTTTATAGTTCTAATATAGAACGACTCAACTCAGAGAGCAGCTCGCTCACTGACGTTATTGCCGTGTTGTATGAGCTGCGAGAAGTGGTTGCCGAAGGTGTTAGTCACAAGCCGTGGTATGAAAAAGTAAGCATTAAACAAGAGGAGACTGCTCAGCTTGTTAACTTGGCTTACGAGAATCAGCTTAATTTGATTCTGTTACCTAAAATTGAAGAACTTATCAGCAATGAGTTGTATGTTTACATCAGCTTGGGCAATCCAAGCCGTATTTTTGAGATATTGCGTTTTTACCAAATGCTGTTTAATGAACAGCGACTGGACATAGCCGATATGCAAGAGTACTTGCTGGAGAACCTTAAAGACCAAGGTGATGTGTCAGAGGACGATATCAATAAGCTCTCTTACTTGATTCAAGATCTGTTTTCTAGCCAGTATGATAAAACCTTAACTCCAAACAAAGAGCTGATAGCGGTCGCGGTGAATAACCTAGAAGGGCTCTCTCCAGAACGACTTATTTATTCTCGTATTAAGAGTTTGCCTAAGTACAACGCACAGGTTGATATCCGTCGACAACTGGGTGAAAAGTTTGGGCAGATTTTTGTTTTCTCAGACGCCTATCACGGCTTTTTGATGCCAGAGATCTATACCAAGCAAGGCTTTAGTAATTTGGATCTTTCTGCTAAATCCGCCATTCTTAGGTTGCAGCTAAAAGAGTTTAAAATGCTGCAAGGGGATTTTTCTGCTGTTTCCATCACTGAGCTTACCGAGCTAAGCAAACAGATTCAGCGGCTTTACTTTGCTGATTATATTTACCGATGGAAGGACTTAATAAAGAACATCCATGTTAAGTCATTTGGCTCTACTCAAGAGTTTGCGTTGGCATTAAAACTTGCCCGTGAGCCTGCTTCTAGCCCGTTCTTGGACGTTCTTGAAGCCATTGTTGTCAACACTACTCTTGCGGTAGAAGAGCAGCCAGACACCAAACAACAGAAGCAAATTGCTGCCCAACTGGGTATTAAGCAGGTCGCTAAAGTTGCTAAGAAAGCGGATAAAATAAACCGTTTAGCCGGTGATAAGATATTGCGGTTACAACCATCGTTTGTGGTAAATGAAGCATTTAAGAGCTACTCGAGTTACATCAGTGTCGATGGCAATGCGTCAGGAACCGCGCCATTGGACTCACTTTTGGCGCAATTTGATCAGCTCAATGGCTATTTTGATGCTGCGTTAACCAGCGCAAACCCAAGTAAAGCGATTTATGACTATGCGGCGGCTCATGCTCAAGGTAGCCAAGACGCCATTGTCATGTTTGCCAGAGAGTCGAGCAGTGCACCAGGGTATGTTGGCAAATGGGTACAATCCATCGCTAAGCAGTCGTGGGGACATGTGATTGATTCGTCGATGGACTATGTCAATGTTGAGTGGCAAAACAAGGTGTATGAGTTTTACTCTCAAGCCATTTTTGGCCGCTTCCCATTTGTGCCGACAAGTCGCAGTGAAATTGCCCTAAGTGATTTTAGTTCATTCTTTAAAGCGCAAGGGCAGTTAGAGAGTTTTGTTGAGCAAGTACTGAGCCCATTTGTTGAGTGGGATAATGGCCGGCTGGTCGCGAAGAGCGTGAATGGTAGAAGCTTACCCATTAGCCGTGACGGTCTGGCTCAAATCTCTTTTAGTAAACAGATTCAAAATCTGTTCTTTAATGCCGCGGGACAAGAGCTGTCGGTCAAATTTAGAATTAAGCCTAGCTCAATGAGCACTGACGTAACTGAGTTTAGAATGGTAGAAGTGGAATCCATTTTTGACTATCGACATGGGCCAAGAGTGTGGCGTGAGATTAACTGGCCATCGAACAGCGATGAGTCAGAACTTACCAGCAGTTTTTACCGTGCTGAAGATCGAGTGGCAACACAAACTTACAACGGAAAGTGGGGCTTTATACGAGTTATCTTTGACAGCAAGATATCGGCAACGAGTGATAGGCAGGTAAATAAAGTGCTGTATGAGATAGATGGCAAACATATCGTGGTAGATATGACCGTGGGAGACAGCAGCGTTAAGTTTAATAAGTTGTTTTTCTCTGGTTATAAATTGCCCCGTAAGCTGTAGTTTTTGTTGTTTTAATGAATAGCCGATATGAAGCACAGCGAGCTGTGCTAATTAAAACCAGAGAGGATGTTAGCGCATTTAACTTTGAGTGGCAGGCATTACAAGCGTGTGCCTGTCCGGCTGTTCAACCCTTACTGAGCAAAAACAGTGAGGAACGAACGTTAACGTTGCACTACTATGCCGACGCTAAAGATATGCTGAGTTTTTCTTATCAGCATATTGACCGTTTTCTTGAACTTGTTCCACAGTTGATCCGCGTAATCCATCACTGCCATCAACAGGGGTGGGTGCATGGTGATATCAAACCATCCAATGTTTTGTACCTAGAAAAGAGCCAACGTATCGTGTTGATAGACTTCGCTGCCGCACTGCCCCTTGATTGCGATAGGAATGCGTTATCACAGTGGGAAATGACCCCTACCTTTGCGACTTCCACCAGCCGTAATGGGGTTGGTAGAGTGTCTGCCGGTGATGATTGGAATGCGGTTGATGTCTGGCTGAGGCAGTTAATGCAGCATACATTGACGGTAAGACAACATGGAAAAATTAGCCGCATACTGCAATGGTTAAAGACACGTTTGGAGACACATTCCGACTAGCAGTAACAAAAATCCACTGTCTTCGATCTTTGTTACTGCATGGCAATTTTCTTGCGTTATGGCAAGCATCAACATAGTGAGCTGCGTGGAGCGGTTTACCCTTTATTGGTTTGAAACTCGGCGACGGCCGCATCCATCTCCTGAGCTTGGCTTGAAACCATATCGACCTCGACCAAACACTGCTCCGCAGAGTGCATGTTATTGTCTGAGATACTGTTTAACTCGGTAATGGATTCACCGACATGATTCATCACAATGCCTTGCTCCTCAATGGCAGAGGCAATTCTCTCTGAGTTGGATTGAATATTGTCCATATCTCCAATAATCTGACTTAAACTCTCATCCAGTGTTTGTGAAGCAGAAAGGGTTTGTTGTCCTTGTTCATTACATTGATCTATGTTGGTTACCACCGTTGACATCTGATTTTGAATAGATGAAACCACGTTTGTGATCTCTTCAGTCGACTGGTGGGTGCGGCTTGCTAAGGCTCTTACTTCATCGGCCACCACGGCAAACCCTCGACCTTGTTCACCTGCTCGTGCGGCCTCTATTGCCGCGTTTAACGCGAGTAAATTAGTCTGCTCAGCAATCTCTTGTATGATGTTTACAGCCCCACCAATTTTATCGACGTTCTCGTTTAACGAAGAGATGGAATGCTGACTTTTACCCAATATGTTAGAGAGTTCATCGACGTTTTGTACCGTCGACTGCACAACTTGGCGCCCATGCTTTGCATTGACAGAAGCTTGCTGAACCCCTTCTACCGCGACCGCGGTACTTTCTGAAATTTCATTGATGGTGGCAACCATCTCTTGTACTGATGTGGCCATTGTCGAGGTGTGTTCCACTTGAACATTAAACTGTTCGATCACATCTTGAAGTTCATTATGCATATTACTGGTGTTATGAAACAGCTGAGCTGATTTGCCCTGCGTGCTGGAGATAAGTGTTTCTAACTTATCTAGCAGTCGATCAAAATACATGCCGATCGACGCCAACTCATCATTTCCAGTCAGCTGAGTTCTCATACTTACATTATTGGTTCTGGCGATATTTTGAATGACCGACAGCAGTTTCGCGACTTGTGAATTTATTGAACGGGATATTTGATAAACTAAAGCGATAATTAAAATAATAACGCCTGCGGTTATTGCCTGCTCAATAACCAAAAGTTGCGACTCTTCAGATTTAATTTCACCATCTAATGCTGCTGAGAAAGTTTTAAACTGTTCTTCTACGGTGTGGGAGAGTTTTCGAGTGTCACCTAATGCTCCCTCGTTATATTTAAGCCCAATCGCAACCTTTTGAGCAACCAGTGTTTCTGCCGCAGTGAGCAGTGGCGTTGACCCCGATGTGGTCAGTAACGAACGGTCAAAGATGCCTTGATGAATCTGTTTGTCAAAAGCAAAGACTGAAAGTAGCTGATCGCCCGTCAGACGAGATTGATACGCTTCTAGAGCAGAGTTGTACGCTCCCAGTAAGCTTTGATCGTCTTTCAGTCCGTGCTCTTGAAATGTAAGTACCAGAGCTTGAAAGCCTTTCTGGTAGCGTAAAGCGTCAGCTTTTAATTGGTCACTGGAAAGAAGCTTAGCGCTAGTCAAAATGCCAGAGAGCTCTTCCTCTAACGATAAAAAAATCTCCATATTATTATTAAACTTATCTAAGTACTTCATATCCTTACGAAGCAAGAAATCTTTTTCGTTGCGTCTTAAGTTTAATAAGCGGATCTCTAATTGTGCGACTAAATTGGTTGCTGTATTAAGTTGCTCGGTATTTTTGGAAAACTGGGAAGTGGTGACGACTAACGTGATGACTCCCAACGTGGCAATAAAGCCTAACATATATAATTTTTGCTTAATGCTCATTCCGTATACCTTTAGCATCTGATTATTGACATTAACATTAACCATATGAACGAAATTGCAATTAATCAAATGGAAGCTGTAGGTATTATTAAAATAGTCAGTAGTGACTTAAATAGTTAATCATAAATTAATAAATAATTAATAAATATGTCATAAAAACATCATGTTTCATATATTTGCTATTTTTGCGTGTAAATTATGCTTGGAATACCGGCTTTGTTTTTAAGGTTAATTCTGGTTTCTACTCGCAGGTGATAACAGAAATAATAACGGTATTTATTGAGGAGATGCTTTTTCAGCGAATTACATGCTCGATCTGAACACGATATAAGTGACAAGCATCTTGAGATTACTTGAGTATAAAGCCCTTTCAGAAAGGGCTTCAATAGTTTAACGTGACTCTAGTGGATATGAACGATAACTCCACATACCGTACGTGCGCAATGCATCACGGTAGATACCAAGCAGTTCACTGCTGCTGGCCTTAATAAGTGTTTTTAGCGGTTTATCAGGGTAGCTAACAGTGTCAAAGGTGATCTCTTTTGGACCTGTTTGCCAACTGGCGATTTCAAATAGTGTTTGGCCGCGACGAACGTGGCTTGCCGAACTGATGATCGTTGCGTGTTTTATATTATGGCGAGCTAAAATATAGCTGCTAAATAGTGCGTTGCCTACCGTGCTGGTGGCGTAATTTTCGTCAATGATACGCTCTTTTTTGACGCCATTTTTTATCAGCCAGTCAGCCATTAACTTGCCTTCGGTTTTATGGTTTTTTGGTACGCCGCCTGTTAGCACGATAAGCGCATCAGGGTTGGCATTGGCCATTTTTAATGTTGTCTGCAAGCGCTCTTCTAAGATTGGGTGCATGGAGCCATCAGGGTTTAATGCGTAACCTAAAGTGACAATAGCGCCTTTGCTGTCTAATTTACCTTTATCTGCATTTTCTTTCAGGGGCGTGACTAGAATGCGTTCAACGGTTTGGAAGATGCGTTTGATATCGGCTGCTTTGCCCGCATCTAGTTTAGTTAACGCTGCCATGTGTTTGTTTGACTCGGTTTGATGGCCTTTAAATCGTTGCCATACAGCAAGGTAGGCATGTAAATCCACATCGTCAGGAGCTACATTCAAAGCTTGCTTAAACAGATCGATGGCTCCATCTACATTTTTGTTATAGATCTGAGCATTAGCCGCGGAAATCAATAAATCGGTGCGATAAGGCTCTAGCTGATAGGCTTCGAGAAGTCGATTGGTCACGATTTCCATATTGCTTGGCATTTTTGCAGTAAAGCCCGCGTGAGAAATACGTGTAGGGGACTTGAATGCCTTTAGGGCATCATTTAACAACTGATCGACTACTTGGCGTTTGGTTACTACTTGCGAATAGTCGGTGGAAGACTGGATTGCAGAGTCATTGGCAGCAAAAGTAATGGGTGCTGAAGTTAGCGCGATAATACTACTAAGAGTTAGAGCGATAATATTTTTTCTCATGGAGTTAACCTTCTTTTTTATACTACATAATTTTCAGTGTAAATTTTCCATTCGAAATAAATTGAGTAGAGATTCACAGTTGTATTTATTTATGAGTAGGTCAGGTTAAAATAAGAATATTCCTACAAATTGATGTCTATTATTGCTGCATTTAATGGTCATTTCTTTGCGGTTTTAATAAGAAAATTCGCATTGATTAAAATGATTTTAGATTGTTTTTTATGAGCTAATAATAATTGATTTTATTGTGTTTGTTGATGCGGAGTTGTTGGTATGTTGAATTACTTAATTAGAGTGTTATTTTATACTTATTAGCTAATTGCTAATAACGATAACTAATAGATGAAGGGAATAAAACCATCTCAAAAGTTTTAGAGATGGCAGTCTTCTTTTTTTGTCATTCTACTCATACTACTCTTTACGTAATAGGTAGCTATTACCATCTTGGTTTACGGATTTTTGACCATTTTGATCCAGCAAGATTAGTTGGTTTTCACCCACTTGATAATGCATTTCACCAACGGTAATACGGTTGCCATTTTTTCCCCAAACAACCGCGCCTTGTTCCATGCTCATAATGCCCATTTTCCCAATATAACTGCGCCCTAGCATGTAACTTCCGTCTGTATTTAGCTCTAGTAAAATATTCGTACCATCACAATCGTCACACGGAACCATTCCTTTATACATACCGGGCCAGTCAAGAGAAGTTCGCGAGTTATCTGCGGTGGAACTCGCATCAGTAGAGTCGCTGTTCGCTTGACATCCAACCAACGCCGAACAGCCAATCAACAGTGCGACCAAAAAGTGGTTCATATAAAAGTCTCTATAGGTAATGGAGGTTTTGAGATGCCTCCTAGTTGTATTGTCCATATGCCGATGTGGCATTTGTTTAGTTAGTATATGACACCACGGTTGTTTATCTACTGCTGTTTTGAAATTAAAAGCTGGCGTTTCTGTTCTGATATAATACTTCTCTTTTTTCTGGTTAATTTTCTATGCAGCTTTATAGGCAAGCGCAAAAGCAGATCATCAAAAGGCGGATCATCAATTTTGTTGTCTCGCTGGTGGTCATTTCAGAGCTGGCTGCTGTGGGGTATCGGCTTTTTGAGCTGGGTAAGGTATATCAACAAGCTGGCAATATCTGTGAGAAGAGTGCCAGTCAAATAATAGAAGGACAGCGATCTGGCCTTTTACCTATTACTCATGGTAATTGGTTTGACGCCTATGACGCTTGTATGTCGGAGAACCTGTCAGATTTCACCTCTTATGTCATCGATCTTTCAAAATGGAAGCTGGATGAGATTCACCCCAAGGTTGTGGTTTTGCTTAAGAGAAGCTTGATGGTCGACCGAAAGTTTTACTTAAGGAAGAAAGAGGACTATATCGAGATTGAAGAGATACAGTAGGTTAGACCAAGAGTGTAATCTATTACTCGTCCATACATTTTCTTACAGTAACATGTGTTGCGTGAATGTATAATTGAAACTCGCATTGACAGTTCTCTCATAGATAAATATGTGATTAGGCATGAAACGTCGTGACTCCAATGCTTGTCTGTTTGCTTTCTTTTTATCTTTGCCAGAAATTCCAGCAGAAGATTTTAAAGATACATACGCTTTTTTAGGTTCGGTTATTAATGTTACTCAAATTAAACAGTAAACAACTCTATTTGGTTATTGGTGTGCTTTTCTTGCTACAGGTTACTCATGTTCATTCTGTAGAGCTTGCATTGGGTATTCAGATGCAAAACGATTCTGTTGTGATTAAGGATGCTTACTCAGGAGAGAACAGTATCGCGGAGTTTGATGGAGGGGACAGCATTTATCCTCTGATTTCGCTGATCACTGAACCAAACTATTTATTTAATGACAGTTCATGGGGATATCAATTTAAGTTTTCGGGTACCTATTTTGATATAGAGAAGCAAAAAGTCCCGGGTATCAACAAAGAGAAAGATATTGGTACGTCGATTTATGGCTATACCTTATCGGCTGTTCCGGTGGGTTTTTATCATTTCAACAAAAACAGTAAGAATGAGTGGAACTACAAAACGGGTATTGGGCTTGGAACTGGCTACATGAGGTTGAAAGGTAATTACAAAGTTACAGATTCATCACACCCAGACTTTAATATGGTTAAGAAACTGAGTACAGAGAGCATGACTTTAGTACTGGCTCTGTATTTGGAAGCGAACTTAGATAAGCATACGATTATTTTACAGAATATTAGCCCTCTAGTTTACAGTGGTTATTTTGAGTATCAGCAAAGTAGCATTACCTTATCTTATTCGTATGCTTTTGATTTATCTGCGCTGACGCTTTAAGGCAACTTAACTCATTTCTCATGTAGTAGAATTTACTGTTGGATCAAGTAAATACCTAAAAATTAAATCAATATTAACCACTCGAAATAAATGATATAAAACTTAGTTCCCCCGTGATTAGGAGGAACTATAATTAGATTAAAGTATGACCTGTGTCTTACAAAACTGGTTTACTAAATTGAGGCAAATATTTGGTATTTACCTCTAGCATTTCATCTAAGATCTGCTTTGTGACCGTACCTTTTCTTACTAAAGGATTTATAGTCAGTGCTTGTAGTGCCGTGGCGTAGTCACCAGTAACACCAGCCTGTACAGTAAGTTCTTCAAAAGCTTTCTGAAGTTGTAAAGTTCCTCTAATTGCAGGATTAGATATAGGTTCTATATTTAAAGGTTTTGCACCACAAGAAGTGATGATTGAAGTAGCTTCAATTGCACAGTCATTTGGTAACTCTGATATTGTTCCATCGTTTCGTACATTGACGTGCATTAAAGTACGCTTGTCATTGTAGATGGCGCTAATCAGCTCACAAGCAGCATCGGAGTAATATGTACCACCACGATCTTCTAATTGCTTTGGCTTAACATCTAGTTCAGGATTCTCGTACAATTTAAACAACTCTTTTTCAATTGCTTGAACCTCTTCACCACGAGTTACATAGCCTTCACTCTTTACTTCTTTTAGTTCGGCATCGTCTTGTTTGTAATAGTATTGATGATAGCCACAAGGCAAAGCCCCCAATTGCATTAATTGCTCAGGTAACCACTCTACTTGGCCCAGATTTTTAGGTAACTCAAAATCTTCGCCTTGGCACATTCTTTCAAGCAGCTCATTGATACGATCTTTGCCATTATCCCAAACATGAAAAGCATGGATGAAATGATTTAAACCAGCAAATTGAACTTGTACACTTTCTCCTAGAACCTCCTGAATACCGTATTGAGTAATTACTGGAACATTGCATAGGCCTACAACTTTTACCTTAGTGTGTTTTAGTACTGTTTCAGTAACAATGCCTGATGGATTGGTAAAATTAATCAACCAAGCATCAGGGCAGATAGCTTCAATATCTCGACATAAATCTAGGGTTACAGGAATGGTTCGCATGGCTTTAGCAAAGCCACCAATACCATTAGTTTCTTGTCCGATCATTCCATATCGGTTTCCAAGGCGTTCATCTTCAATACGAGCAGGTATCATACCTACTCGCATTTGAGAGCAAATAAAAGACGCGTTTTCTAATGATTTTTTTCGATCAAAAGTTATATTCAATTCAATATCCAAGCCTGATTTTTCAATCATTCTCTTAGCTAAAGCGCCGACAGTCTGAACTTTATATTTACCTTCTTCTATATCAAATAAATCAATATGTGTAATAGGTAGTTCATCATAACGGTTAATGAATCCTTCAATTATTTCAGGAGTGTAGCTTGAACCCCCTCCTATTATCGTTATTTTAAGCATCATTTTTCGCCTTGTTTATTCTGTAAAGTTCAATTATTTCATTTGCAATATCACGGCATAGCATACCCGTCATAATATGATCTTGAATATGAGTTAGAATTAGAGTCATTGTTATCTTTCCCTCTCCCTCATCTAATCCAATCAAATATGTCTGGTCGCTATGAACTTTATTTAGCATTTTGTCTGCTTCATCTAGAAGTATTAATGAATCGTTAATGTTTCCAGATCGTGCTAGTTTCATGGCTTCCATTGTTGCTGATCTTGCACTACCAGCAGAGCACAATAACCCCATCAAATACTCTTCGCTTAATACTGGGTCATCGTTATTTGTGTTTATATCTGACATCTTATTACCTTTGAAAGTAAGGAATATATTTAAAATGATTAGATATATTCCTTGTAAGTTATATTATTTAGGCTATGGACTCTTGTAGCTTATTAGGATTATCGTTGTTAGCTTTACTTTTTTCCTCATCAAGAAGTTGTTTCTCATACATTTTGAAGAATGGATAATAAATAACGCCTGCAACTATTAAGTTAATAAACACGACAATAGCGGCTTGAACTGACCAGTTTGTAGCCCACATAGCTCCTATAGGTGCAGGTGCTGTCCATGGTGGAATAGCTACGATTCGGTGCAGTATTTCAAACTTGAATGAGAACCAAGTTATTGCGCCACAGATTTGAGGTGCTAATACCCAAGGTATGAAGAAGGTGGGATTCATTACTATTGGTGTGCCAAATGAAACTGGTTCATTAATATTGAATATCCCAGGAATTAAAGACATTTTTCCAATGGCTTTTAGGTGCTGAGCCTTAGAGCGTATAAAGAGGAGTACAAGTGCCATTGTCGCTCCAGAACCACCGAATTGAATGAAAAAGTCAATTAGTGGCTGGGCGAAAATGGTAGGTAGTTCCGTTCCAGGAACACCGTTTTCAAGAGCTTTCTGGTTTACAGTAAGATTTGACAATACAAATGGAGCAATAATGCCACCCGTAATAGCAGCACCGTGAACGCCTGCCCACCACAGAATTTGCGCAATTAGCGTAACAAGTAAAACTGCACCTAATGAATCAGACGCCGATACCAGTGGTTTAAATATTTCCATTATAGCTTCTGGTATAATTAACCCTGTTTCACTATATATGTATAGATTTAAAGGATAGATAGTTAGTATGACTACTAGAACAGGAATTAATAAGTCAAAGGACTGTCGAATCTTTTCGGGTACTTGTGGCGGTAGTTTTAAGCCAATATTTTTCTTATGCAGAAAGTTCATCATTTCCGGAATATAGATACCGATAAGCATTGCGGTAAAGATGCCTTTCCCACCCATATTTGCTGTCGATATTCCACCGTCTCCCATAGGAGCAGCTACTAATAAGAAAGTAGAGAGGGACAACAGTCCGGCTAAATGAGGGTTTAGAGTTTTATAGTTTCTCGCTAGGCTGTACCCTAGACCTGATACTATCCACAGTGTCATGATTCCCATTGTGTAATGGAATGGGGCCATAATTTGCTCTTTATAATTGTTAGCAAAAACTGACCATAGATTTGTGGAATCTTTATCAAAAGGCGGGTATGCAATTACAAGCAAAAAAGAGCCAACAATAATAAATGGAATTGCTCCAATAAATGCATCTCGAATGGCCATTACATGTCGCTGAGCACCAACTTTTCCTGCTAATGGAGCGAGTGTATTTTCGAGAAAATTAAATATCGTATTCTTCATTCTCAATATCTCCTATATTTAGTTATTAGTTAGTTCTAACGCTTGGCTTAGTATTTCTTCGCCATTTAAAGTGCCATAGAGCATCATGTCTATTTTTGCGCATTTCTTACCCTCTTCTTTACATCTTGTATTGAAGTCATTAAATTTGTAGCTTACTTGTGGTGCAACAAGGCAAATATCATATGAGTTTATTACATCCTCAAACTCTGATATTGAATAAGCCTTAATTTCGACATTTATGTTTCTTTCACTTGCAGATTTCAGCATTTTATCTACAACCATAGATGTAGACATTCCTGCCGCACAACACAGAAATATTTTAGTAGTCATATTTTTCTCTTTATATAAGGTTGGTGGTGGTTATTTAAATTTTACTCAAACTTCTCCTTCATAATAATATTTGTACTTAATTTGGCTGTTAGAAATCCCTATAACATTTAGTTATAGTAATATTAATATTTTTAGGCTGTCTAGTTAGATGACAAACGGCTAATGTTTATCATCTAATTCAATAATATGTGAGTGATTTTATTTGTTGTTGTAAGCGTAAAATTCAAAACTGTAATCATTTAATTTGAAATAATTAACACTGTATTCAAATATTGTTCCGTCATCAAATTCACCGATAGATATAACCTTCAATAAAGGATAATGCTCATCTACAGACAGCAATTCCCCCAGCCTTTTGCCTGCAACTTCTGGAAGAACTATTTGTTTGCTTCTAGATATTTTTAATCCTTTAGCTTTAATATACTCATATTTCGATTCTCTCATGACATCAACAGTTAGATCCGAGAAAAGAGATAAAGGCATATATGTTCTTTCAACCATTTCTGGCTCGCCATTAATGAACCTTATACGTTCTATATGATAGGTCATCTCATTTTCTTCCAGATTAAGCTTGGAGCTTACAACTATGTCTGGTTCCAAAATTTCAAATGATATTACTTTTGTTGTTAGTTCTTTCCCTTGAGATTTTACTTCTTTATAAAATCCAAGTAGTTCCGAAGCTCCATGAATAGCTGATTTGTTTTTCTTTACAAATGTACCCGTACCTTTTATTCGATAAAGAAAGTCCTGCTCAACCATCAATGCTAGAGATTTTCTAAGTGTCATTCTGCTAACATCATAAATCTCACATAAGGTATTTTCTGAAGGCAGCATATCTCCTTCGGCATAATCCCCTGATTTTATTTTCTCAACTAGGTTATCAACTATTTGTAAATAGACTGGCTTCATAGATCAGTATTCCTCATTTTTAGCAAGTATACATGATGTATACATGTTGTCTATGGGTAAAATTGCGGAATGTATACAACATGTATAGTTTTTTTGCAGGAGAGAGAAGATTTTTACTATTAAAATTAAAATATAGTTAATAAAATTAAAGGGTTACTCTCGATAGAGACCTTGTTCACATTTTTGTAAATACGCCTATATGTGCTTTATATGTACTTGAGGCTAAATACCCCGTAGTTATTTGTAGCTAGATTAAAGCACCTCATTTGTCTAGAAGGTGCTTGATTGTTTCCGGGGATTACGCCTGTGATACCGGCTCTCTTTCTACGGTATCTTCACTGTTTTCTGCAAGCTGATACAACCACGCCATAACTACACAGAATATGATGCAAATACCGAACAGCCAATTGGCGTTGAGGTTTTCAATCACAACGCCACCAAGCAGAGGAGCGACGGCGAACCCCAGAGAGTAAAGCGCCGCAGCACCAAAGTAAGATCCTCTAAGGTGAGCGGGAGCCATTCTGTCTATTTGTACATTTAGGGTAGGGAAGGCGATCACCTCGCCCATACTCAGTACAAAACAGGCAATTCCCCAGCCTATAGGCCAATCTACGGGCGTCAGCATAAATCCAAACTGTGCTAACCCCATTAAGGCCATACCAATGCGAGTTCGGGTAAATAACGGCACTTTTTCTAGCCACTTCAACATAGGGAACTGGAAGATAATAATGGTTAAGGTATTAATCAATACCAACCCTGCGATTATGGAAGCCGCTTCGTCGCTTGTTGCTCTTACAATAACTTGAGGTATGGATGACTCTAACTGCGCATAAACAAACATCATTAAGAAGTTAGCAATCAGCAACAACATAAAGATTCGATCTTTTCTAATGACATTAAGAGTGGATCTAAAATTAGGCAGTTGTGATGGGTCCGGCTTTGTGAAACGGCTACCCCTTTCGATACCAAATAGCAACCAAAACCCATAAAACACATAGGTAGCGCCTGTGATATAAAAAAGGCTTTGAGGTGAGCTCAATGCTAATGTCACCCCAAGTAGCGGCCCTATTGCGCCACCTAAATTAATTAAGAAATAACGGATATTTAACGCTAACTCTCTGTCTGCCAAATTATCGAGATTGTCGCCGATCACCGCTTTTGATGGCGCTTCGATCATAGGTCGCATTAACCCACTCATAATTATCAGAACATAGAAGTGCCAAACCTGTTGTGCCATAGCAATGCCGGTGTAGGCGATGGCTGCAATGACTGCGCCAGCGATCATGACCCACTTTCGACCAAACCTATCTGAAAGATAGCCAGAGTATAGGCCAACAATAGATCCAATTAGAGCGGATGAAGCAAGCATAGCGCCCACATCTATCGCAGAGACACCGTAATCTTGGTACAAGAAGACAATAAGAAAAGGCCACGCCATAAAATAGCTGGTACGAGCAAGTAATACACCACCAAGGACAGTCCAGACAGAAAAGTTAAACCGTTGAATTCGCTGCCATTGAAATAAGCTGTTTGTCTCTTCCATGTGAACCTCTCCTTACTGACTGTAATTATGAGTCTGAAATCACAGGGGATGTGATGCAGCTCATGTTTTGTTGGTTTTTTAGGCAGTATACGAAACTGATTTAGAAAAGATAGCCCCTTTATTCCTTGCAATAACAAGCAGATCACTTTTAAGTGCTTAAATAGAGTAATTGCCTAATTTAATTGCAGTTTTAGTTTCTTCTTTTCACGTTACTACGCCGTAAAAGTTAGCTTATTATCTTGAGTTTTTGAGAAAAATATTATGTTAATCTCGTTTTTACTCTCTAATGCCGTGAAAGGTATAAAATGTCTGAGCTGGCATGAAAAACGGCTTACTCAGATCGCTTTATGAAGGGGAGATGATGCGAATAGAACCGCTAATCACATCATTATTTGATTTGATTAATATGAGACTTGCCTGTCACCTTATGACTTACATCGGGTCATTGATTCGAACTCTATAACTCCAGTTAATCGCTCACTTTAATCTCGTAAGAAGTAAATTTGCGAATGTTAATCACACCAGTATCAAGAATTAAATATTGTCCTTTAATGCCCTGCAAAATACCCGTCACTTCAGGGTTTTTATCGAAATTATGTGAACTAATTTTGGTTGGATGAGCAGTCACTGGATAATGTATCTCGGTTGTTGGCTCGGTCAATACTTGTATCGCATCTGCTCCAAATTGCTCTTTAATTTCCTCTATCTTTTTGGAAACCAAAGGAAGAAGCTCAGCAAATTTTTCTGATAAATCCATGGCATCACCGTCTTGCTTTAATAAGGTACGCCAGTTGGTTTTATCTGAGATGTGTTTTGCTAGTTCAATCTCAATCAATCCAGAGATATAACGAGTTTTTACTTTGAAAATAGGTAAACCTTGGGTGGCACCCTGATCAATCCATCTTGTCGGAATTTGGTTATGACGAGTGATACCGACCTTTAAGCTAGAGGTATTAGACAGATACACATAATGGTCAATCATGCAGTTCTCTTGACCCCACTGCGGCTCACGACATGTTCCTTGGTCGTAATGGCACATTTCAGGTTTCATAATGCACATATCGCAACTCGCCAATTTCCTCATGCAGACGAAACAGTGACCTTGAGAGTAGCTCTTTTTGGTTTTTTTACCGCATGAACTGCAGAAGATATTACCTGTGTGCGTAAGTGTAATCGATTGACCTATATATGGATTAAGATCAATCTCTGAGTCTCCAACAGGTAGACGATAAAATACCGCTTCTCCTAAATTGGCACGCATTTTACTCAAGGTTCCTTTTGCTAAAATGGACATGTTCTACCTATTATTTTTGTCATTATAAATATTCATTGATTGGATTGTAGCAAAGAAGTGTCGCTGATAGAGTTATCCAACCATATTATTCTACTGTTTTGGCTCAGAAGAATATACGACTCACAGCCTTCATCGCATTCCATAATTAACACATTAACACATTGACACTTCAAGCAAATAAATCATATGCTTACCCCGCACTGGCAAAATCCAGTGTCGGGATTCGAACCTCGTAATCTTAACTCACGGCATATAATCGCCAGCTAAATGCTGGTTTTGTTATATGTTGCTTTGGCTCATCTGTACATAGTGAAATTGCTTAATATATCGGCAATAAACTGAATTATGGTGAGCTGGGCAGGGCAACCTTCGGGTTGGCCGTCTCGTGAGTACGGTAGTTCGAACCCTGTTCAGTTCACCACCCAAAGATTCGAACCTTTGCGTGATGATTATGATAAAAATTACTCACGGAGGTCTCCATGACCCAGTCAACGAAATCCCAATCAGAACCTAATTTTTACCTGCAAGTCGAAGACTTTATCTTAAATGCCAGCACCAACAGTAACTTGGATAACACCACAGAAAACGAAATCCGCTTGTTTTTGTTGACGTTATTGAACCACTACAAGCAGCAAGATCTAGAGTAGGTTTGCATGGATAAAGCACCGAAGGGTGATTTTTGGTGCTTTATGGGATTGTGATTTTATATAAGTGGTTGTGACGAACTTTTTGTGTGGGACTTGTTTCTGACAGTATTCAAAGGCAATAAATAGAATGAATGTTACTTTATTCTAGTCACTGCTTTTTTATAAGCGCTACCCTTATCTCGCTTACCAATGGCAACAACTAGAACAGTGATCATTTCATCATTTACCTGATAAATCATTCGATAACCAGAACTACGAAGCTTTATCTTGTAACAGTGGGGGAGTTCTCTCAGTTGGTTAGCGGCTATCTTGGGGAGAATCAGTATCTCTTTAAGCTTTTTTTGAATTGTTGACGAATAGTATTATCAAGTTTTTTAAACTCTTTTAATGCTCTTGCATCAAATTCAAGCTCATAGGTCATCCAACGTTACCTTGACTCTTTGAGGGGATATTAATCGCTGCTTCGCCGTTTCAAGCAGTTCCATATCTTCCTCATTGACTAAAATGGTTTGAAAAGGAAGTCTGTTATTTTGAGCTACATATTCTAAAGTTTGACGCAACACTTCGCTGGGTGTCACTCCTAGCTCTTCAAGAGCGGCATAAGACTTCGCTTTTAGCTTATCATCGATACGAATATTAATTGTTGCCATAACTAACCTACATATAAATCCACATTTTGTAATTACAATAGTCATTACAAGGCAAGTGGTCAATTTTTATTTTTCCTCTGTACCCGTTGGTTTAAAAAGCAAGCCAATACTGATGACGATAGCCTTCAGCGCTCATTCTGTTTATTGGTGATTGATTGAGTAAAAAAATAGTCTGTTTTGGGGAAGAATCATCAGTAAAAATCAATCATTACGAGGAACATCAGAGTTATTTGTAACAAGCCGAATTACTTTTCCTAAATACCCTATGCCGTAGTCACTTTGTGGCGGCATCACCTATTCGTTGTTGACCAAAAAAACCTTTGGTTTCAGGCTGCAATAACCTAGCAGTACGTTTACTAATTTACTCAAATTTCTTACCGATTTCGTAAAAAATAATTACTGTTCGAACTGTTTTTTACGCAACAAAATCAAAACAAACCGCTAAAAAATGCAACATTGCGCTATTTATTTGATTAAAAGCAAGGTATTATCCTCGGCATTATAAATGTGCCTAATGAAAAATAAGAATTCATTTTTGATATATTTAGTGTTCGAATGATTCGAAAAAGAATCAATTTAGGCGTTCATTTACTCAAGGAATGTAAGATAAAGGATTTGTCTATGTCGCGTCAGTGGTTTGTTACTACCTAATCGGTAGTGGTTTCTATGCCTCCATATTGTCTCGCTCTATCTCATCCTATTTCATTACTGCTGGCCGATTTTCCAGCGATTATCAACACTGTGATCGCGCAGTCTGGGAGAAACCAATGTCATCGTTAACCGTTTATCAAAATTATATCCACGGAAAGTTCATCGCTAACAAAAGCGGAGAAACGTTCGAGGTAGTGAACCCTGCTACAGGGAAGGTAAGTTACGCTGTTGAAGTTGCTGATGAGCACATTCAACAAGCTGTAATTGAGAGTGCCCGAAGTGGTTTTCTTACTTGGTCAGCTATGACGGCTACAGAGCGTAGCCGTATTTTACTTAAAGCTGTTGCACTGTTGCGCGAGCATAATGATGAGCTTGCTCAAGTAGAAGTATTAGATACCGGAAAGCCGTGGCAAGAAGCCTCGGTTGTCGACGTAGTAACCGGTGCGGATTCCATAGAATTTTTTGCCGGTTTGGTGCCGGGCCTAGAGGGTAACCAACAAAGTATTGGTGACGACTTTTATTACACGCGAAGAGAGCCACTCGGTATTTGTGCTGGTATAGGCGCATGGAATTACCCATTACAAATTGCGTGTTGGAAAGCAGCACCGGCATTAGCGTGCGGTAACGCAATGATCTTTAAACCATCAGAAGAGACTCCACTTGGCGCATTACGCTTGGCAGAAATCTTCTCTCTAGCAGGTGTTCCTGATGGGGTATTCAATGTTGTGCAAGGTGATGGTCGCGTTGGCCAGTGGTTAACCCATCACGAAGAGATTGCCAAAGTATCGTTTACCGGAGAAGTATCAACCGGTAAAAAAGTGATGGCTTCTGCTGCCAGCACGCTTAAAGAAGTCACCATGGAGCTTGGTGGTAAATCCCCACTTATCATTTTCAACGACGCCGACGTAGAAAACGCGGTGTCAGCCGCCATGCTTGGAAACTTCTACACTCAAGGCGAAATCTGCACCAATGGTACGCGTGTATTTGTGCAAAAAGAGATTTATCCACGATTTATTGAACGACTGGTTCAACGTACCGAGCAAAATATTGTGTGTGGTGACCCAATGGATGCAGAAACTAACTTCGGCGCCTTGATTTCCCATGATCATCAGCAAAAAGTGCTGAGTTGTATAGAAAAGGGTAAAGCAGAGGGAGCAACTCTATTGACGGGTGGTCACGCACTAAAGCCTGACAATGCCCCAGACGGATTCTTTGTGGCGCCTACCATTTTTACCGATTGCAACGATGAGATGACGTTAACGCAAGAAGAGATCTTCGGGCCTGTAATGTCTGTTTTAACGTTCGAACAAGAAGAGGAAGTGGTTCGTCGTGCCAATAACACCACCTTAGGTTTGGCTGCGGGAGTGTTTACTCAAGATATTACTCGTGCTCACCGAGTTATTCACCAGTTACAAGCCGGTATCTGCTGGATAAACGCCTATGGCGCGTCACCGGCAGAGATGCCAGTAGGTGGCTATAAAATGTCTGGCATTGGCCGAGAAAATGGCCGAGAGACTCTGAATGCCTATACCCAAGTTAAAGCGGTATATGTTGGTATGCAATCTCTAGAAAGCCCATTTTAAGGAGTCACTATGACTGAAGTCCAATACGATTATATTGTTGTCGGCGCGGGTAGTGCAGGGTGTGTGCTGGCGAACCGTCTCTCTGCGGAGAAGAACAACAAAGTGCTGCTGCTGGAAACCGGCGGCAGTGACAAAAGCATTTTCATACAGATGCCAACCGCTCTTTCTATTCCGATGAACACCAGTAAATACGCATGGCAGTTTGAAACGGAAGCAGAACCCTTTTTAGACCAACGCCGCATGCACTGCCCAAGAGGTAAAGTGCTAGGTGGTTCGTCATCCATCAATGGCATGGTGTACGTTCGTGGGCATGCTCGTGATTTTGATGAGTGGCAGCAAGAAGGAGCTCAAAATTGGGATTATGCACATTGCTTACCTTATTTTAAAAAAGCGGAACAGTGGGCGTTTGGCGCGTCAGACTATCGTGGCGATAGTGGCCCATTAGCGGTAAACAACGGCAATAATATGAAGAACCCATTGTATAAGGCATTTGTAGAGGCGGGCAGCGACGCCGGTTATCTACAAACGGACGACTACAATGCCGCTCAACAAGAGGGCTTCGGCCCGATGCACATGACGGTAAAAAATGGTGTGCGTTGGTCGACAGCAAATGCCTATTTAAAACCCGCGAGGCAGCGTGAAAACTTAACGGTTATCACGCACGCTCTAGTGCACAAAGTACTGTTTGAAGGTAAGAAAGCCGTCGGCGTTCGCTATGAGCGCAAGGGAAAAATGGTGGATCTATTGTGTGGCAAAGAAGTGATTTTGTCCGCTGGGTCGATCGGCTCCCCTCATATATTGCAGCTTTCAGGTATTGGTAACGCAGCTACTTTGGCTGATGCCGGAATTGACTTGGTGCATGAACTGCCAGGTGTGGGTGAAAATTTACAAGATCACCTAGAGTTCTACTTCCAATTTAAGTGTTTAAAGCCTATCTCGCTAAATGGCAAGTTAGACCCGCTCAACAAGCTATGGATCGGTACTCGCTGGATTTTGGATAAGTCGGGTTTAGGGGCAACGAACCATTTTGAATCGTGCGGTTTTATTCGTTCAAAGGCAAATTTGGAGTGGCCGGATCTTCAGTATCATTTCTTGCCCGCGGCTATGCGTTATGACGGAAAAGAAGCATTTTCAGGCCACGGTTTTCAAGTTCATATTGGACACAATAAACCGAAGAGCCGTGGCTCTGTAAAAGTGGTATCTAACGATGCCCGCGTGGCGCCTCAAATTCAGTTTAACTACTTACAGCATCAAGACGATATCGAAGGGTTTAGAGCTTGTGTGCGGCTTACTCGTGAGATCATCAATCAACCCGCTTTAGATGAGTATCGTGGTGAAGAGATTCAGCCGGGGTTAGCGGTACAAACGGACGAAGAGATTGATCAGTTTGTGCGCAGTTCTGTAGAGAGCGCTTATCACCCTTCTTGTTCATGCAGAATGGGTGAAGATGAGATGGCAGTAGTGAACTCTGAAACCAAGGTTCATGGCGTTGAAGGGTTAAGAGTCGTCGACTC
Source organism: Vibrio sp. MACH09 (assembly GCF_033238805.1). Taxonomy (NCBI): domain Bacteria; kingdom Pseudomonadati; phylum Pseudomonadota; class Gammaproteobacteria; order Vibrionales; family Vibrionaceae; genus Vibrio; species Vibrio sp. MACH09. Next base: position 714,577 of record NZ_BSFZ01000002.1, read on the forward strand.
GTCAATATTCCCAACCATTCCTAATGGCAACTTAAACGCGCCAACCATTATGGTTGCAGAGCGCGCAGCAGACTTAATTTTAGGAAACGACATGCTGGCAGCAAGTGATGCTGAAGTGATTGTGGCAGATGACTGGCGCGAGAATCAGCGAGAGCAAGCACCAAAAAGAATGATGAGTTACTAATCGAATTTTTGTTAACCCATTAAGGTGAGGGGCCTACCTACGCGATACTCGCAAACGGCCCATTACATTGCTATGTCCAATTTATCAGGCTTTACCTATCGTCAGCACGATAGTTAAAACCTGATGGCAGGAGCCAGTTGTAACAATTGCGGCTTAGCAAATAAAACATAACGTAAGGAATGAATTATGTTTTCTTGTTATATCAACATGGAGGTTAAGTAATGACCACTTGGTTATCCATCGGCATATTGTTTGTATTTGCCGCCATTGCATTTGTTATCTATCGTTGGGGTAATATTAAGTGTATTGGTGTGACACCAGTACGTAACTTTACCTTTATTGCTATTCTGTTCACATCTGGTCTGGATGTGGGTTTGATTATGTTTCCATTGACCGAGTTTGCTGGTTACGCTGACGTGGCAACCAGTCCGGAATATGCGTTCAGTAATCCACTGGCTATTGAGTTTGGTTTTTGGGCATTCTTTATCTGGGCATTCTACTTTTTGACCTGTTTCTACTTTTGCGTAATAGAGCCTAGAGTTAAGTTTTTCGATATACCGCTAATCAAGTTTATTAATAACCTCATAATCATCGGAACCTGTGCGTTTACGGCTTATTTGCTACTGGTTAACCTACCATGGTATATGCCTGCCCTCGGCGATGGCGAAACCATTATTGGCAGTTTCTATCTAGTGGTCTTTGCTGTTATTGCGGCGTCGGTTTACTCAAGTACCAGTATTCGCTATGTACGAATTTTGAGCCTAGGAAGTAGCTGGCTGTTCCTTGGTTTGATCGTAATGATGTGGGCTGGAGCATTCTTGTCTGACGGCTCTGGCGTTGGCGAGTTCTTTACTACCTTTGGCTTGCTAGGGGACTACTTTGCTAACCTGCATAACTTTGTTCTACCGATCAATGACTACCATGAGTTTTATCTTTACTGGTGGTTTGCGTGGAGCATTATGATAGGCCAGTTCACGGCCCGTTTTGTTGGTGGCATGAAAACCTATCAAGTATTAGCTTCAATGATGATTTTCCCATCTGTGCCTATCGGTATCTGGTTTACGGTACTGTATTACTACAGCGCTAATGACATTCCGGTGGCGGGTATTAGCAATATGGCGATGGTGTTTGTTGGCGTAACGTTTGTAATCAACTCATTAGATTCATTGGTTCGTCTGTATACTGACAACCTAAATTTAACGGTGCAACGTTTTGGTAAAACCAAGTACATCATAGGTAATGTGGTATTACTGAGCGGATTAACCTTGCTGTTTAAGTTGGATTTCTTACAAATTCAATGGGTCGGCGCGTTAGCGATTGGACTAATCTTAGGCTGCTTCGGTTATATTCTGGTTAGCCACTATCGTAAAGTGGTTGAGATTAAAACTTCACCAGCAGAGAACAAAATCGACTTTGGCAAAATTGAGCTGGCAAACTAGCTAACTCTAATCGATTAAAACGACAAAGCAGAATATCGTTATACGGTATTCTGCTTTCTTTTTGTCTTATGCTAAGCTGCTATTCGTTGTTGGCCAAAAGAGTATCTAATAGGAATGGATTTTGAATAAAAAGCCGATATCAATCGAGCCGCATGTCTGCCCTTTATGTGGCGGCGATAACGCCTGCGGAAATCTGTCTCAAGGTGGGGATAGTGCCGCTTGCTGGTGCACGGATCCCACTATTGAATTTCCTCAACAGATTTTGCAGACACTGCCAAAAGAGGCGCAAGGAAAAGCCTGTATCTGCAAAAACTGTATTCGATCTTTTATTGCTATGAACGCGTCAAAAGAATCAGAATCATTGAGCTAATAACGCATAGATAGGCTATTGAGCGTACTATTCGTCTGCTTACCTTTTACCTACTTATTATTACCTAGTTACCTGTAAAACTCGCTGAATGTTCTAAGGTTGTTAGCAATTTCATTATCTGGTAAGAGTCGTCGATATTGGCCGCCGGTTGAGCAAGAGATAATGCCCCTTGTTGAATGGCAGAGACAATGTTCTTCACCTGATAGTAGAAAGCGTCACCCTCGGCATTTATTGTTATCTGTTCGCCCGTTTTCTCATACTCGGTTATTGTCATGGTGTTGGTTGTTGTCGGTAGCCATGGATTACTGTTGATGGTTAAACTTCCTTTGCTACCAAGTAGGGTGAACTCAGGATGAAGGCCATAATCTTCTGCGCTATGAACTCGTACCACCAGATCGTCGGAATAACGTATCAACCCTGAAATTTCACAGATATTTCCATCCGCTCCTCGTCGACCATAAGCAGACACATCATATTGCTGCTGTTGTTGTGGGTTAAGCTGAGACTGTAACACTCTATAAATTAGAGAGACTGGATAACAGGCTAAATTGTATAAAGTGCCTTTGCTGTCAGGGTTTACAAATTGCGAGATCGCTGCGCTATAACTGGCATTGATTGAGCGTAATTTACCAATTTTACCTTCGGCAACGGCGTGCTGAATAGCTGCACTAAAAGGGTGATTTAAGTACATCAAACCCTCTGCAAAGAAGACCTTGTGTTTTTTTACGGCGTTCAGCGCTAATTCGGTTTTCTCCATATCAACAGAGAGCGATTTTTCGCACAGTATCGCTTTGCCTGCTTCTGCGGCCTTTACAATAAAAGGATGATGCAGGTGGTTGGGTAAGGCGATATAGACAATATCTACATGTTCATCTTGGATAAGCGCATCATAGTCGGTAAAGGTGCTGCTTATGGCGTGTTGTTTGGCGAACGCCGCTAACGTATCTTGATTGCGGCCAGCAACAGCATAAATTTCACTCTCTTCATTGGCGTTTATCGCCTCGGCCATCACTGCCGAAATAAAGCTGGTTCCTAGAATTCCCCAGCGTAACGGTTCTTTCATTGTTGTTACCCTATTTAAGTTAAATTGCAGTGGATCTTTAGCTAAACCATTTTTGAGTCGAATGCTTGGACTAGCTCTGTGATTTCTGAGGCAATAAAATCTTGAGTGTGTTGAGCGCTAAAGTGTGCTTCAAATGCAGCTTGGTCTCGATATTTTTCCCACAGAACAAATTGACGAGGGTTCTCTTTACCCTGATGCGGATCCGCCATTAGGCAACCGGGTTCTGAACGCATTGCGGAACAGAACTGAATAATGGCCTCTTTACCCGTTGCAATATCAATATTGTCGCGGATTTTTAGCTCTGCAGTGATAACTATAGTAGGGTCTGACAAGTGTGTGTCCTCAATAAGGGGTCGTGTTCATAACAAAGTAGTGTCTATTTTATCTAATCGTTAAAATTGATAAACTTGGTTAAAATTGATTCTTTGTAAACTTATAGTTGTTAATGTACCGGTTTTAATGGCTGTGACTGTACCGTTGAGAGAAGCATTGCTAATGCTTTTTGTGAATCATGAATCTGGCTATCAATGAGGGGATATGGATAAGTTACGCAGTATGGCGATCTTTGTACACGTGGTAAACCATGGTAGTTTTCGTAGTGCATCGGGTCATTTTGATATCTCTGCCACCATGGTTGGTAAACACATTCAGTATCTTGAATCTAGCTTGGGTTCTCGGTTGTTAAATCGCACCACTCGACGCCAGTCGTTGACGGAATCTGGTCGTATTTATTATCACGAATGCCAAAGAATTTTGGATGATATTAATAATGCAGAAAATCAGATTCAGACGTTAGAAAACAGACCTCAAGGCACGGTGAGAGTTAACTCTCCGGTGACATACGGTAACCAAATATTGGCACCCATTGTGGTTGAATTTTTATCTCAATATCCGAGCATTAACGTCGATCTTATACTGGAAAATCGACTCATTGACCCTCTTCATGAGCAGTATGATGTGATTGTTCGTATTGGGGAATTGGCTGACTCGTCAATGATCGCCAGACAAGTTGGTGTGTATGAGATGATCTATGCTGCTTCCCCCGATTATTTACAGCAACATTCTGTTATTGAAACGGTATCGGATCTTCGACATCACACCTGTCTCGGTTTTAATTATGATGATGCTGTTACGACGTCAAACCCCTTGCAGTTCAATCATTCAAGGACGCGTTTAAAATCAAATAACGGGCAAGTATTAACTCATGCCGCAGTACAGGGAATTGGGGTGATACTCCAGCCTAAAATATTGATAGCGCAGCAGTTGGCAGATGGTACGTTGCAGCCTGTTTTGCCGCAGAGTTTACCGGAACCTTCACCAATAAATTTATTGTATAAAGACAAGCAGTTATCATTAAAAAACCGTACGTTTGTTGACTTTGTTTTGGCTTCACTGCGCAAATAATAAAACCAACGGTGTTTGTTAAAAATAGAATGTGATAATAAATGGTTCTTATACTCAAGTAACAGGGACGGTTAAATGCTTATTTTTGATTTTGATGGTGTGTTAGCAGATACGTTGGAGATCTATGCCAAAGTGTGTCGTGATGTAGCAAAAAATCTGGGCCATAAACAACCATTGCCAGCCAATCCATTTGCTGATCTTGACCCTGTTACCTTTGAAGAGATGGGTAAAAAGCTGGGGCTTAATGAAGAACAGTTTGCGATAGAAGTAGCAAGAGCGGTGAAAGGGCAAACCTTAATGCCACGCCTTTTTGACGATATTCCTGAAGTGATTGCAACCCTATCCCAAAAAATGCCATTAGCGGTACTGTCCGCAGGGAATAGCACGATTGTTAAGGCAATACTTACTCATCACCAAATAGCACATTATTTTAGTTTTATTCTTGGTGGTGACAGTGATGGAAGTAAAACGGATAAGCTTAAGGCATTGAAACAGCAGTATGGCGAAGAGCTCGTAATGATAGGGGATAGCGCGAGCGATATTGATGCCGCTAATCAAGCAGGGCTGAGTTCAATTGCGGTAACTTGGGGGTGGCAAACTGAGTCGCTGCTTGCCACAAGAAACCCGACCTATGTTGTTCATACACCAAAGCAGTTGTTAGCGGCTTACTGCTAAGTAGGTTCCCGCTAGGATCATGATACTGCCAGCACCACGGTTAAGTCGTTTATGAGCTAGTGGTGTTTTTAACAAGCGAGCCATTCTGGCCGCACCAAATGCGATAAGCATCAGTCCTGCCATTAATCCAATGAACGCCAGTACAGAGACGAGCATGATGTCATTGGCTTCTAGTAGAGTTAAGTCGATAAATGTCGGCAAAAAGGCGATATAGAAAAGGATCACTTTTGGGTTTGAGGCCGAGATAAGAAAACCTTGAATAAAGCTCGCTAAGTGGGAGTCATTGGTACCGTGACTTTCAGACTGTATGGCGTCTTTCGCTTGCGGCAATGTTTTGATCATTTTGTAACCGAGATATATCAAGTAAGCAGCACCGATATAGCGGATAGCAACAAAAACTTCGGTCCAGTTTTCCGCTATCGTGGCCAAACCGAAGCAGGCAAGAATCAAATAAACAAGATCACTGATGGCCATGCCCATCGCTAAAAAGGTGCACTTTTTGGCGCCGTATACTAAGGCTCTTGCCAGTATGGCAAATACGCCCGGACCGGGGGTTACGCTAAAGATAAAGATAGCGATAAAAAAAGTGATGGCTCCTTCAAAAGACATTTTTACACCTGATTCCATTCCTGAGATTCATTGAGACACAATATCGATTAAAAAATCGACGTCAACATATTTTATCCCTGTACGCAAAGAGCCATCTAATCTGTTGGTCGCTGTCTGTTGAACCGGATAGAAGCAATAAAGTGTTCATTATCTTGTTGATGGGTTAATTGCCAGCCTTGTTTGATGCAAATTTTTTCCACCAGAAACAGCCCAATGCCAAAACTCATGGTATTGATGTTTGAGCCCGATTGAACAGAACTGGGTGGCTCGAATGGATTGGTCACCTCAATCTGTGAACAACTCAGATTAATATTGACGTTGCCCTGCTCCGTATGTTGGATGGAGTTTCTAATCAGGTTAACCAACACAATTTTTATCAGTTCAGGCACTTCTCGTGGTAACTGAACGGGAGTGGGTTCATTGATTGATAGTGTAATATCTTTATCCAAAATAAGGTGTTGATGCTGGTGAATTACCTCTTCTACAACCGCTTTAAGCGCGACAGTATCGGTGGCTAACCCTTGTGTGTTTTCCCTAGATAACCACAATAGGGCGGTGACCATATCTTGCATATTTGCCACTGAACGAGAAATACGATTAATGGCGCGTGTGGCGCTTTTAGGGCTATCTGCCGCAACGCGGTTAAGCATTTCGACACTTGCTGAGATAATGGTTAACGGTGTGCGCATTTCGTGGCTGGCGGCACGAAGGAAAAACTCTTCACGCTCTACCGCTTCTCGCTGTTTTTTGACGCTGATAGAGAGCTGGTTTGCTAAACGATTAAGTTCTGAATAGCGTAAATTGCTTGGAGGAGGGATATCATTTTCTGATAACTGTTTTGCCCAATCTGATAGCTGAAACACAGGCTTGGTGATACGGTGAATTAAGATCCTAACCATTAAAAAGACAATCAGAACCAGTGCGCCAGCCGCCATACCTATTATTTTGTTTTGATCATACTCTGGTGGATTGTCATAAAAAATCTGCTCTAGTTGTTTGCCACTGTATTGGGAAACAAAATAGAGAGTAATGTCACTAGCCACGAGAGTGTATTTGAAACCATAAAGGTAAAGAACATCCTGATCAGTAGTGAGGTAATTTTCATAAATCTCATTATGCACCATAGCCGGCCAGTCGAAACTGCTTAGGTATTGAGCTGGGATATCATCGATAGTTAAGTAGGTTTGTAATGTTTCACCCTTGGGAAGCTGCGGCAGTGATCCGGTGGCTTGGTACTGTTTCTCGATGGAGGCTATCTCGTACCTGAATCCATAAGCTTCGGTCTCTTTTATACCGATCTCGTAGCTTTGGCTCATCAATAAGCTGTAGACCGCGGTTAACCCAAATGCCAGTCCAAATAGAAAGATATAAATATCACGTTTTATACTTAGCATTTTCATCACTCTTTTAGTGCAATACCGACACCGTGGATGGTGTGAATGAGTGGCGTTTCAAAAGGTTTATCAATGGCTTGTCGAAGTTTAAATAGATGGACTTTTAAGCTGTCGCTATTGGGCAGTTCTTCTCCCCATACGCTGGTAACCAACTCTTGTTTAGAGACAACATTAGGAGAGTGCTGCATTAAGCAGACCAGCATTTTCCAGCATGCTGGTGGTAAGGTAACGGTTTGATTATTCCGAACGGCGGTGTGTTTATCCAAATCGACACAAAGATCACCAACCGTAAGCTTTTGCACCGTACCTAATGAACGTCGAACAAGTGCCTGTAACCGTACTTGCAGTTCTTCCATTGCGAATGGTTTAACTAAGTAATCATCAGTGCCGACAGAAAAACCTTTCACCTTATCATCTAGAGTATCGCGAGCCGTGAGCATTAAGATGGGGGTACTAATGCCTTTCTCTCGCAATGTTTGACATACCGTTAATCCATCCATTTTCGGCATGTTAATATCGAGAAGAATGACAGAATAACTGTTTTCACTGGCGAGATTGAGTCCAGCTACACCGTTATAGGCAAAGTCGAACTCGAACCCGTCTAACTCCATAAAATCACTGATGGCTTCGGCCAAATCTCGGTCATCTTCGATGATCAATGCTTCTATTGTCATTTTGTTGTCCTACTCTACTGGGTACCTATTTATCAGTATTTTAGTATAGCCGTCAGTAAAATAGGATCCCTTGTGGCTACAAGTTTGAACTGGCTGCAACATCGATGGATTTTTCTACGGGCTTAGGCTGACTATTGAGCCGTTCACTAATTTCCCAAAGACGGCTCATATTCTGTAGGGCAACAGGCAGAGCAAGTCCAGCTTCAGAGAACCCCCATGAATAACTGATGATGGTAAAAATAACCCCCGGCTTAGGGTCAGCAATAGAGGCACTTTCTAATAAGTTATAGCCCATAAAAAGAGCGATAAGGACAAAGATAACACCGTAAACGATCGCTTCTGTATCAGAGATTTTAATCTCCCATAATTTGAGTTTATTAAGATGGCGAATTAGCTGGTAGTTGGTTTTTCTATTGAGGATATTGACTTGTTTTTCCGCTTGATTGTTCCAATTGGCGTTGAGCTTATAGAAGATGCCGTGAGCAAAACTGTAGCAAATCATCATGCCAATGATCAGTGCCAATGAAGCTATGCCTAGCTCAACTTTAAAACTGATCAGAATGACAAAACCCACCACCAGCTGAATGATTGCGGTAAACAGTTCGGGAAGTTCGTTCTCAAGAAAATCCACCAGTTCTCGCGACAGTTCGATTCTAGCGTTCTGTACGGAGATCGATAAAGAGTGGAATCTCTTTTCGACTTCGCTTCCGAGATCCACTCGAATCTTGCCAAAGGCGCGAGTGTCGTACATGCGTCTACCCGCGGAGATCACAATCAATAACAGCATGATGAAGGCGAAGTAGCCAATGGTTTCGGTATTACCTTCAATAAGTTGATCAATCGCGATGCCTATTACCAAGGGGATAGAGGCAATTAAGATGTTCTCAATAACAATCATTGCCCAAGTGATGATGATCTTGCTTCGATTAGCTTTGATAATAGGTAGAAGGCCAAACTTGCGGTATCGCGCCATTTTATTCTCAGTAGTTTATTGACAATGTTATGGCTTAGTTTAGTGAGAGAGTGGTTAATTTAGAGTTAACACGGCTCGTGACCAAATAGGGCTAACTACTCCACATTAAGTTGTGATGTATCACTCAGTAAAATGATTTCTCGACAAAAGATAAACTCTTTTGGACATTTGTCCTATTCGGTCTCTCTTCTCCTTTATAGGATTTGCCTATCTTTTTAATTGACATGGCAACAACCTATGACCTCATCAACTAATACGCCCAATGCTTGTCATGTTATGGCAAAACCGAGTAGTTCTAAGTGCAATATTGACTGCAGCTACTGTTTTTATCTGGAAAAACAGTCCCTTTATCCTCAGGAGGGTGACAGCTGGAAAATGGATTTGTTTACTCTGGAGTGTTACGTAAAGCAACAGATAGAAGCTCAAGCAGGTAATGACGTTATATTTGCTTGGCAAGGAGGAGAGCCTACTTTAATGGGGCTGGATTTCTATCGCGCTGCAATCTCATTTCAACTGCGTTACAACAAAAACAAAAAAATCATCAATACGTTTCAAACCAACGGGTTACTTATCAACGAGGAGTGGTGTCTTTTTTTCAAAGAGCACCAGTTTTTAATTGGTATATCGATTGATGGGCCTGCTGAACTACATAATCGCTATCGAAAAACACGCTCAGGAAAGAGCACCCATCATAAGGTTGTCGATGCGATTACATTACTGAAGAAGCATCATGTGCAATTTAATACGCTTACCGTTGTCAGTGAGGCCAATGCTAAGCAACCGCTCGACGTCTATCACTACTTAAAAGAACTTGGCAGTGAGCATATGCAGTTCATTCCATTGATTGAGAGAGAGGCTCAACAGCAGAGTAGTGATGGATTAGCACTCTTGCATCCTGACAGAATGGATGAGATGCGTATATGTGACTGGAGCGTAGAACCAGAGCAATATGGCCTGTTTATGTCTGCTATTTTTCGAGAATGGGTGCGAGAAGATGTAGGCAAAGTATATATACAACTTTTTGAAAACACTTTTGCATTAACCTGCAAGCAAGCTGCTCAAATCTGCGTATTTGCACCAACGTGCGGAAGCGCATTCGCATTAGAGAGTAATGGGGATATTTACGCTTGTGATCATTATGTTTACCCAGAGTTTAAGCTAGGAAATATTCATAAAATATCAATCAAAGAGATAAACCAAGGTAAAGAAAATCGTCATTTTGCTTTGAATAAACAGACATCCCTTTCTCAAGATTGCCTTAACTGTGAGTTTCTCTCTTTATGTAATGGCGGTTGCCCTAAACATCGTTTCGCGCTTTCGTCTCGCGGTATACCTGAACAAAACTACCTTTGTCATGGCTATAAAACGTTCTTCTCTTATAGCAAACCTTATATGAATTTAATGAAAGAACTGCATGAGGCTGGTTATGCACCTGCTGCAATTATGCAGATCATTAAACAAAAAGAGTCGCAAATAGCGCTAAACGTTATTTGACGACGTATTTTCTAATAAGCTTAATTTGGAGAAACCAATGAAAAAATTTTCGCATAATGCGGTGGCCAAGGCGTGTGCGTTAGCTGCGATAACATGCAGCCAGCCAATACTGGCGGCGACAGCTGAAAAGCCTAATATCATTGTGATTATGGCGGATGATCTAGGGCAGTGGGCAAACAGTTTTCACAATCAAGGCATTATAGAAACCCCTAATCTAGAATATTTAGCTGAAACGGGGGTTAGATTTGAAAATGCGATGACTCCTGCACCTGTTAGCTCTGCGGCAAGGGCTTCTTTTCATACGGGTAAAATGCCATCTCAGCATGGTGTGTATGATTTTCTGGCAGAAAACCCAGAATTTGATGCAAATTGGCTAGAGGGTGAAAAACTATTGTCAGAGAGGATGAAATCTCAAGGTTACCGTACAGCACTGCTAGGAAAATGGCACGCGACTACTGACAGTAAGGAACCTATTCGTGGATTTGATCGTTGGCTTAGCTATGACGCACTGAAAGCTGGATGGAAAAATCAATATTTGCACTCTGGTACGGTCTTGTTTTCTGATGAAGGTGAGAACCTTGAATATACGGGTGTTCAAGCGCAGTTCTTGACCGATGAAACAATCAAGTTTGTTGATGAAAAAAGTGATAAGCCATTTTTCATTAGCCTAAATTATGTAGAACCTCACTTTCCTTTTGAAGGCTTGCCTGAACGCCTAGTGGAGAAGTATCGAGATGTTGCACATAAGGTTGTGGCGTTTGGTGGCAATTCCGTTTTGGACAACAGCAGTAAATTTACTTTAGTACCGAAAGATCATGAAGAAAAGCTGGCGCAATATCTTGCCGCGGTAACGCTATTGGATGACCAGTTAGGCCGACTGCTTGATAGTTTAGAAGGGAGAGGCATTCTGGATAATACCGTTGTTGCCTTTGTGTCAGATCACGGCTTACTAATGGGACAATACGGTCTATATGGAAAGGTAAATGCGAGTTTTCCGTATAATTATTATGAAGAAACCGTTCGAATACCGTTTGTTATTAAAGGACCCAAAGCGCTTGTTCGTTCGAAACAGGTTCGAGGTGAGTTCGTCGATCTGATGGATTTGCATGCCACTATCTTAGATATAGCCGCAGGGGACAAACAGTATGATAGCAGTTATGGTCCTGGTAAAACGTTGTTACCAATGCTGAGAGGAGAACGAGTTCGGGATTGGCGTCAATACCAAATCGCTGAACGTGGTAATTCTCGTATGATTACCGATGGAAAGTGGAAGCTGGTTCGCTATTACGACAAAAAGCAGCAACCTCAAGATGATTGGTATGATTTAAGCCATCCACTGGGTGAAGGAAGCGTGTCTATTCCACCACGTAAAGCGGTTCAAGAGAAAATGATTAATGCGCTAGATGAGTTCTTTGCAGTTTATTCTACCGATGAGTATTCAGGTTTGAACATGTGGAATATGAGTTACCCTAACTTTACAACTGAAAAGTTACTAAAAGCAGAGCGTTGGAATTGATAATCAAATTGATCTGATAGTTAATGGTAGCAACTCCGCTACCATTACTTTTCCAACTCAATGTCTCTCTCAGCTAGCAACAGAGAGACATCTAAAATATCAATGTGCTGCCTAGATACTTTTATTGCACCAATCTCGCTGAGATGCTTCAGAATTCGGTTATAGACTCTTAAGCTGGTTCCTAACCTTTCGCATTCTAAACTTTTGTTAATTATGAACTTCTCTTCTGGACACTGTTGTGAGAAAAGGATCAAGTCATCAATAATGCAGTATGAAATGGTATGAAGAATATTGCGTGTCATTCGTTCAACAGATAAATACCATTTAGAAGTGAGGTGCTTGAATGTATATGCGGCTAATTTAGGGGTATTGCAAACCAGATTTGAAAATGCTTTTCCATTTATTATATAAGCATCACAATCCGATTCTGCGCTAACGGTGTAAAAGCACGATTTGTCAGAAAACAGTTCCATCAACCCAAGAAAACCATTGTGAGTAAATGTGCCGAGCTGGTAACGTCTTCCCTGAACTGCGCTACGTGATAGAGAAATCTGACCTTGAGTAATAAAAAAGATGTTTTCAACCGATTGGCCTTGATTCAAAATCAAATCGCCTTTTTGTATTCGGTGATGTCTGAACGCTAAAATTTGTTGATTCTGTTTAATGAAATCGAGAATTTTTTCCGTATGGTAAATATCTTCTTTAGTTATCAGCATAAATCAATCTTCACTTATAAATACGTACATATCTCCACGGCAGCGGTTAATACTGTATTCAATGGGTGAGCCGCTTTTGTCGAAGGCGGTTTGTTCAATTAACAGCACTGGAATGGTCTCTTCTATTTGCAGCTTTTCCAAAAACTCTTCAGTCGGCATCTTGGCGGATACCCGACTTTGCGTTTTGCTTGGAACAATATCTTGGCTGCGGAAATAGTCGTACAACGACAGCTGAATTTCTTCAGGATCATGAATAAGATGCGAGGGGACATATGACTCTTCAATGGATACCGCTTGTTCATCAATATAACGAACGCGCTTGAGTAGAAAAACATCATCATTGGTGGATATTTTTAGCTGTTTGGCGATCTCTTCAGAGCAGGGAATAATATTTTTCTTTATCCATAATGTGTCAGGCTTTTTGCCTTTTAAAACCACTTGCTGAGAAAAACCAGTGGCCTCTTTACTTGAGTACTCTAGCGTTTCGCTGATCATGGTGCCTAGACCACGGGAACGAACAATGACCCCTTCTTTTTCCAATATATCCAGTGCTTTGCGCACGGTAATTCTGGATACCCCAAGACGCTCGCTAAATTCACGTTCTGTAGGAATAAAGTCACCACCTTTCAGTATCTGTTGTTCCGTTGCTAACTTGACTGAGTCAGCGACTTTAAGATACAGAGGGGACTTGTCTTTTTTTTGTAGACGAGCCTGAATAAGATCGATTAGAGATTGATAGGGTTTCATATTAATTAAAGTGTCACCAGTCATACGCAAGATGTTGGCCCAAACGACGATCTATCTAAAAATAGTTTCCGTTGTTTGGGCTGATTAAGTATACATTATCTGGTTGATTAGAATTAATAATAAAATCAGTTTTGCGCGAATTAACCGCTTACATAGTTAATCTTAGCCGCTGATTAAGCCGACGTTTGCGGAGACAGCGGTGAAGCATCGGCTTCTATGGGTTTTACTCTGCATGTCAGCGCAGCGGCAATGCTCACCAAAACCGCACAGATGATATAGGCATAAAGGTAACTTCCAAACATATCCATGGATATGGCCGCCAGCATAGGGCCAATAAATCCGCCAACCCCCCATGAAGTGTAAAGGACGCCATAGTTTGCTCCGTAGTGTTTTAAGCCGTATAGATCCGCCATAATGGAAGGAAACACCGCTAACAGAGTGCCATAACCTATTCCCGCAAGTGCTGCGCCAATCAATAGTGTGTTGCTGGTGACAAACTGGCTAAACAGCGCCATGTTGAACGCCTGAATCACCAAAGCAATAGCTAATGTGGGTAATGGGCCAATTTTATCGCTTAGCAAGCCTGATGCGAGTCGCCCAGACGAGTTAAATATGGATAGAGTGATGACAAGATAAGCGCCATCGAGAATATTGGCTTGAGTAGCTGCGATGGAGGTGATATTAGCGATGACCATTAACCCAGCTGATGCGCCAAACGCATACATTAGCCAGAGAATATAGAACTGTTTGGTCTTTACCATTTCATGCCACTGATAGCTCTTTTGTTCTGTTTGAGGTGCCGCATTAACCTCGCGTTTAGCCACCGTTGCTTGATAATCTTTGGCTGGATTTTTAATGGTGATTGAAAGAGGTAATGCGACTAAAAGTAGCATGGCGGCCATAACTTGAAAGCTGCTGCTTAAACCGTAGTTGGCAATAAGATAACTTGTTAGTGGCGCAAGATAGATGGCGGCAATCCCGAATGCGGTGGCGAGTATGCCGTTTACTAACCCTTTTTGCGAAGCGTGGAACCACTTCATTGCCGTTGGATTCAAGCAAGCATAAGCGAAACCAATTCCCATTCCGGTTAATACGCCAAAACTGATGTTCATATTAAGTGGGGTAATGGATAGGCTCGCCAGTATCATCCCTAAGCCAGCGAGTAGTGAGCCTATCATGAGGACTTTTTGAGGGCCGATTTTATCTTGAATTTTGCCTGCCACTAATAACGACAATGACAGTACTACGATGGTAATGGTGTAGGGCATAGAGGCTTGTCCGTTGCTCCAGCCTATGTTGACTAGGGCATTTTTAAATACACTCCATGTGTATAGCACTCCAATGCAAAGGTTAACGCCACAACTGGCAATAAGAATTTGATGAGATCGGATATTGAAAAAATTAGTCATTATTGGTGATCGCGACAGATAAGGTCAGTGCTCTTCCGCGAAAGAGGAACAGCACTGAAGAGATGAATTTAGTATTGATGAGTTTAGTATTGATGAAGGTAGCGAGTGATCTCTGGAAGGTTTGGCGCACAATCGCCACCTACATGGCTCACAACATAAGAAGCGATGGCATTACCAAGCAAAATAGCATCGACCAGATCCCAGCCAGAAGCTAATCCAGCTAAAACACCTCCTGCATGACTGTCGCCTGCGCCAATGGTATCCACAACATCGGTTTTGAATGGTTCAACATTGCCGGTAGCGTCCTTGTCGGCAAAGAGTGCTCCGTCACTATCGATACGTAAAATTAGCGGACATGCATGCTGTTTATACCATTGCTTAACAAACTGCGATGGTTCCACCATGCCAAGCACTTCAGCCTCTTGCCGGTTTAGTGACACAATGGGTTTAAGCGCCATAATGCGAGCAAAGAGCTCGCTAGATATGTCGGCAATTCTAGGGCCAAAGTCGATAAACTTGTCGACCGTATCTGGTAACGATTCTAACCACGCGACTAGGGTGTCCCCGCAGGAAGAGGAGAGTTGGTATCCTGATAGATAGATGATGGCGTCTTTCTCTATGGGAAGTTGTGATAGCGTCTTTAGCGACCAGTCATTTTCCACGCCGCTGACTGATAAAAATGTTCGTTCACCATCGGGTTCAACGAGCGCCATACACCAGCCGTTATCACCACTATGATTATAGAGACTGCTGCTTAACTCTTTTTCCAGCATGGCGGTTTCTATTACGTCTGCCCATTTTCCTTTGCCAATGGGCAGTGCGTTAACGGAGTCTAAGCCGAGTTTTTTTAGTGCGATAGCGATATTCAATGCGCAACCGCCTACATGAACGCCTTTTTCGACCAGTTCAACATCGGTGCCGCGTTTTGGTAATTCGGCCACGTCAGCAACAATATCAACCACAGCCGCTCCAACAAGGCAGAGCTGTCTATTGTTGGTTAATGAGGGAATAAGCTGAATAAGCGCATTACTAGGCATAGGCTTGCTCCTTAAGTTGTCTCAGTTGAACAAATTTATCGCTATAACCTTCAAAGTCGAGTTGGTTCTCATCATCCAACTGTTTTTTAAGATTTTGGTCAATGGAATCAATGCCATTGAGAGCACCACATATTGCTGTCGCCATAGCACCAATGGTGTCAGTGTCTCCTCCTAAGTTAGCACATAAAACAGCGCAACGATTAGGGTTAGTTAAGGAGAGTTCGACCATGGCAATTGCCGCAGGGACAGACTCAATAGTGCTCACTCCAGCGCCTACAAGGTTGTAGATTTTCTCCATACGGGTTTCTAAACCAGTCGGTTCTTGAGCGATAGTAAGTGCTAACTCAATACGAGCGGCCATTGAGGCGCTAAATGTGGTGATGTTTCGGGTTTGTGCCGAGAGTGCAACGGCTGGTAACTGATCTTTAATTGTTTGCCAATCTTCCCCTTCAATGGCTTTGGATACAGCCCAAGCGATCACCACCGCACCAGCAATCGCCACGTCGGATTTATGTGTTGGACTGGATGCTAGGGCAACTTGTTCAACAAAGTTGTCGAGGCTATGGGTAGGAAGAAGGCAGCCCATTGGTGATACGCGCATGGCTGCACCGTTAGTGACGCCATTGTTTTCCAGTTCGTTAATCGGTGTACCTTGCTTGATGGCTTTCATGGCCGCTTTTGATGATGGGCCAAATATGTTTTTGTTAAAAGCATCAAAACCTTCTGCCCAAGTAAGGACATTTCGAGCGATGATATCTGGATTAATATCACCGTCACATTCGATGATGGCGTCGGCTAATGCTAAGGCCATAGAAGTGTCATCGGTAAATTGGCAAGCATCAAAGTAGCAGGCCGCGTTATTCTCTTCTGGGCCGGGTAAAAATCGGTCAATCCAACCGAAATGGGCTTTGACTCGGCTTCTTGGCCAAAGCTCAGAAGGCATTCCCATCGAATCACCTAACGCTTGACCATAAAAGGTACCTAGAATTCGTTGTTTTTTACTTATATTCATCTTACTACACCAAAAATCGGTTAAAAAATCCTGCTCAGTATTGACGTTAATACTGATACTGAGCAGGACCATCAAGGGTTATGCTTGAGCTTTCTCTGTATGCGTTTCAGAGTTTGAATCGGGAATCTCTATCTCAGCGATCTCTCCATCAGGCTCTCTAAAGAAGAACATGAAGATAACGAGGATGACGGCAATCATTAGCGCTCCAAAGCCCCACATTCCTGCCCAGTCGAAAGTCAGTCCATTTTGTGGTGTCTCATAGGCGAACATGCTTTCCATCAGAACACCACCTAAACGGTATCCTAATAAGCTACCGATACCTTGACAGCCAAGTGTGATAAGGCCTTGTGCAGCAGTACGCATGTGAGCGGGTGCTTTCTTATCCACATAAATATAGGCGGTAACAAAGTAGAAGTCGTAGCTAACCCCATGTAGCAGAATACCTGCAAACAGAAGTGAGTATAGGTACCACGTTTCGGCACTACCGTAGACAAAGAAACCGTATCGAATTGCTGCGGTAAACAGACCAAGTAATAATACCTTTTTAATACCAAATCGTTTAGTGAAGAAAGGCAGTGCGAGCATAAAGAAGATTTCGGAGAACTGACCTAACGTCATCCAGCCAGTTGCATTGCTCATGCCTACTTCTGTAAGGAAGCCGTTGGCAAAGATGTAGTAGAACGCCAGTGGCATACTAAACATAAATGAACAGACAAAAAATGCGAGGAAGTTGCGATCTTTCAATAATACCAATGCATCTAAACCAAGCATTACTTTTAAGCTAAGTTTACCTGTGCTCTTTGGCGGTGTATTCGGTAATAGCAGTGCAAACAGACCTAAAACAGCAGAACTTAACGCGGTAATAATTAGTGGGATATTGCTTGAGGAGATGTCGCCATACCCCAACCATCCAGGAAGAAAACCAATGGCAATTCCCGATGCAATCCAACCAATAGTGCCGAGTACACGTATACGTGGAAAGTCTCTTTCGACGTCTTCAACATTGGAAAACGCAATGCTGTTGGTGAGTGCGATAGTTGGCATATAAGTGAGCGCATATAGCAACAGTAAAGGGAAGAAGCTTGAAAATTCAGTCTGTTGACCTGCAAGGTACATAAGTGCTGCGCCAGCAAGCAACATTACAGAAAGAACCTTCTGCGCAGGAAAGAAACGGTCGGTAATTGAGCCAACGAGGATCGGAGATAAAATGGCCGCAATGGCGGTAGATGCATAGCACCATGCTATTTCCGTTGGCGTAAAGCCATTGGTATTGAGTATTTGCCAGAGAGGAACAAACCATGCTCCCCAGATAAACCATTCAATAAACATCATGAATGATAGTTTTGCATTTGTAGATTTCATTATTAATTTCCTTTGGTACTGTGGGGTACGGTCCAATAATATACTCTGATAATACCAAAGCAATACCAAGGTGGTCGGATTGTGATCAGGGATCGACTTTTAACATCATATAAAAAGTATATATGCAATAGGAGATTTCGTCGTAATTTATTTATTTTGTTGATATTAAAGAAGTATTTTGGGTTAAACGAGAAAAAATCTAACTGAGTCGCATTGGTCTTAATTGGTTCTATACTCAAGTGACCTCAATATGCTGGATTCAGAGCAGCATCTACACATTCAGTTCAAGAAAGATAATTGAAGGAATGGCATTCCCTTTCTAGATTATGAAATTATGATTGCTAATAAATTCAGGGATTATTCTTTCAATTTTAGGATGGTAATTTAGTTACATATAAAACTTGATCTAGTTCTCAAAATGAGTAGAATTCACGCTCTAAATTGAAATGTAATTACATAAGAGAGGAAGCATGAACTCAGCACTACTATCCTTGTTGAATACTGAAGAGACAAACGAAATAATCCCAACAGTATCTGCATCAGTACTTGGTGGAGTGGCGACAATTGCATTAATGCTTATGGAAGTTTCAGCAGTGGCTCTATTTGTTGGCGTAAACTTGATTGCCTAACTACTGTTTTTCAAGGATTTGAAATTAAACGATACTCTTGATTAGCAATAATAAGAGTATCGTTAAAAGTGACTTTACACCGCGATACTTCACAACGTTTTACCTCACAAAGCCGTACTTCATAAAATCATACCTCATAAAGCCGTACCTCATAAAGCCGTGCATCTTAAAACAACACGCCATAAAACAATACGTCATAAATCAACACGTCATAAAGTGCACTGTTTCAATTGTTTTTTTGAACTGAACCTGTTGATTCAAAACTGAACCTGTTGATTCAGTTCTGAATCCTGCACCTTGAGGTTATTCGGGTATATCAGAACGCTGAACGGCGATATTGACGGTACTCCGGTGCCCAGAAGTTCTCTTCAATTTTTTCTTTCAATCGCTCATCGGAAGATGTTGACGCTTTGCCTTGCTCCATCGCTTTTTTAGCCACGGCAAATGCGATTTTCTTCGATACTTGTTGAATCTCTTCAAGAGGTGGGAGCAGCGAACCGGTACCATTAATGGCTAATGGTGAGCATTCTGCTAATGCCCGACTTGATGCCATCAACATTTCGTCAGTCACTCGTTTAGCACGAGAAGCAAGTACACCTAATCCAATCCCCGGGAATATATAGCTGTTATTACACTGAGCGATTGGGTAAGTTTCGCCATTTAAAATTACAGGGTCAAATGGGCTGCCTGTGGCAACAAGTGCTTCACCATTCGTCCAGCGAAGAATGTCTTCTGGTAAGGCTTCAACACGGCTTGTTGGGTTAGACAGCGGGAATATGATTGGTCGCTGGCAGTGCTTATGCATTTCGGTAATGATCTGCTCGCTAAACAACCCTGGGGCTCCAGAGACGCCTATGAGTACAGTTGGGTGGCCGTTTTTCATCACTTCAAGCAGTGAGACATCACTGCCTTCTTTATCCCATGCATCAATGGTTGAACGCTTTTGTACCAGTTTCTTCTGGAAGTCGAGTAGGTTTGGCATATCGTCGGCAAGTAATCCCCAGCGATCCACCATAAATACTTGAGAGCGCGCTTGTGCATCGTCGATACCTTCCGACACCATCTGGGCGATGATCGCTTCTGCAATACCACACCCTGCAGAACCGGCACCTAGAAAGGCGATACGTTGGTCGCTCAACTTACTTTTGGCCGCTTTACATGCTGCCAATAATGACCCTACCGTAACGGCAGCAGTACCTTGTATATCATCGTTAAAGCAGCACACTTTATCTTTATACCTTTCCAAAAGAGGCATGGCATTTTTCTGTGCAAAATCTTCAAACTGAATCAGGGCACCTGACCAACGATTTTTCACCGCTTGGATAAACTCGTCTACAAATTCATCGTACTCTTGTTTGCTGATCCTTGGGTGTCGCCATCCCATATACATAGGGTCAGAGAGTCGTTGTGGGTTGTTTGTGCCAACATCCAATACGATAGGCAGAGTATAAGCGGGACTGATGCCCCCACATGCAGTATAGAGAGACAGTTTACCAATTGGAATGCCCATTCCTCCGATACCTTGATCACCTAGACCAAGAATACGTTCACCATCGGTGACAACAATAATCTTAATGTTATGACGCGAGGCATTATTTAGAATTTCGTCAATTTTGTGACGATTTGGATAGGAGATAATCAGCCCGCGAGCACGACGGTAGATACTAGAGAAGTTTTCACACGCAGCACCAACAGTTGGCGTATAAATGATGGGCATCATCTCGCTAATGTGATTTTGTACTAATCGATAGAACAGCGTTTCGTTGGTATCTTGAATATTACGTAGATAGATATGTTTATCCATATCGGATTCAAAATTTTCGTACTGGTGATAGGCACGGTCGACCTGCTCTTCAATACTTTCGATCGCTTCAGGTAATAAACCATCTAGATTAAATTGTGACCGTTCTTCTTGAGAAAATGCACCACCTTTATTTAATAGGGGAGATTCAAGTAGTACGGGACCGGCGTAAGGGATATATAAAGGGCGCTGACTTTTACTGTTCATTCTATACTCATTGCTGTGCGAAGACGCTTGGGGTTGGTGAGGAAAGCCGCAATAGTATAGTACAAATGTTAATGAAAAGTAATGATGCGACCGTGTCGATCATTACTTTATTTACATTTAAATCATTTAAAGTATTTGCACCATTTAAACCAAACCAAGGCGTGGTTTTAGTTAGCTCACGCTTTGTTGAAGTGTCGTGGAGGCAAACTTCTTATTAATCGCCTGTCTGAGTTGTAAAAGCAATAGAATTCCGGTGATTCCCAGCCCTACACCTATACCCGCCCAGATTCCGGCTAACTGGTAGCGATCCAATAACCACCACGCGGCAGGTAAGCCAAAGAGCCAATAACCAATTGCGGTGTTGATGGTGGGAGAGAGAACAATTTTCATTCCTCTCAGTAGGTTTATCGCCAGAAGTTGCCATGCATCTACGACAAAGCAGAGCGCGACAACCCACAACACGCTAGAAAGAATCTGACTCATGTTATTTTGATTTTGGCCGTTGTCTGCACTGTCTAGCTGGAACAGATCGGCGATGACATTTGGCCACAAAAGAAAGACTCCAGCGAGTAATAGGCTGACCAGAGTCACCAAGATAAAGCTTTGGATTGAAGTGTGTTTGATACCTTGTAAATCGTTCGCACCAAAGTCACGCCCCACCAAAATAGCCGCCGCTTGAGACAGACCAAAATTAAAGTTCCAAGTAAAACTTAAGCATTGCAACAGTATCTGATGAAGAGCCAGCGCACTGACACTAATAACGCCCGCCATTAATGTCCCACCATAGATGAGTCCATGTTCAAGCAGGGCTGCGATTGCTATGGGGAGCCCCATTGATAACAGTGGGATCAGCAGTTTAAATGAGTACTCTTCTTTCTGTTTCCATGGTGCGTAACTGCTATAGCTGGGGTGGGTAAATGTCCAATAGCTGTAACCAATAAGCACCAGAATAGTAGCAATGGCGGTTCCTGCCCCTAAGCCAGAAATACCCCAGTCAAGGGTAAAGGCCAAAAAGTAGCTAAGAGGAATATTGAGCAGCACAGTGATAATGGACATCACCATGACAGAACGAGTGTTTCCTAGCGCACTGGTTAAGCCTCGTAACACCAGCAACAGCAACATTGGCAACATCGCCCACTTTAAGGTGTCCAGATAACGAATAGCGATGTCGATAACATCGCTGGATTGCTGTGCTTTCTCTAATACATAGGGCGCATATTGAAAGCTGATGGTGAGCAAAACCGTCAAAATAACAGAGAGCAATACCGCTCCTTTTACCGCAAATCGTATCTGCTGCTCTCCATATTCAGGGCGGGATAAGCTCTGCCCATAAGCGATAGCAATTAAGTTGGCGCAGCAGCCTACTGTGCTGGAGGCGATGATAAAAACAAAGGAGTAGATGGAGGCGCCTAACCCACCTGCCGCAAGGTCGGTAATACTCAAGCGAGACATCATCCACACATCAGTAAGAACTAATGCCATGGCGATTAATTGAGAGATGATTAATGGGAATGCTAAATTGATGATTTTTTTCATTGCGACCTCTGTTAAATATCCAAGTAACCTCAAGGAACGTGCTCATCGAGAATCTATGGGCTTCTAATCAAAGCGCAGTTTTGAAAGCATAGTCATCTTAAGGTCACTTGGGTATAGAGGTTAAACATAAGGTTTAATTCACTGGTCTTCAATTGATTTTTGTGTGATTCTGGCATTACATAAACTCATGTGAAAAACGATGACTCCATTTAAAACGATTCCCAACTCCCATAATGGCTTTAAAGTCTTTGAATCGGTAGCCCGGTTATTGAGCTTTACTGATGCAGCACAAGAACTTCATGTGACGCAAAGCGCTGTTAGTCGGCAAGTTAAGCAACTTGAAACAGAGTTAGCCACCAAGCTCATTTTGCGTAAGCATCGCTCTATAGAGTTGACGGTTAAAGGGCAGGAGCTGTTCGCTCTGCTTAATAAAAATTACCACTCAATTGAGTTGCTATTGTCGTCTTGGAAAAAACCTGAAAAGAAAAAAATGGTGATTAAGGCGGCATTGAGTTACGCCATTAGAACGTTAATACCTAAGATGCAGTTGTTGAATGCTTGGTTGCCAGATTATGAGATTGTCATTATTCCTACTATGGAAGAGGAGATGGCGGTGAACAACGATGAGTATGATCTGCTAATTTTTAATTCTCGTGCTGGCCGAAAGTATAAAAATAATCCAGATGTGTTTTTGCTAAGAGAAGAGTACATGGCACCTGTGTACTCAGAGAGCCTAGCTGAAGGAGATCTAACCATAGATCAAATTATTACCATGCCTCGGCTGCATCCCACTCTTGATCACCATGACTGGAAAACTTGGATAGCAAAGATGGGTTGTCGTGACACATCGACGACCAACGACACCACATTCTATTCTCTCGATATGGCTTTAAGTGCTTGTACGTCAGGCCAAGGCGTTACCGTAACGGATATGCTGCTGATACTAAGAGAGCTACAACGTGGTTTTTTAATTTGTCCGCGAGCGATCCCTATTCATCACAGCGCATGGCAATATTTTTGTCATCAGAAAACGCACTCAGCAGAAGTGGACAAAATAGTTGCATGGTTGTGTCAGGACTCGAGGCAGGAGATTGCCCAATTGCTGGAATTAGCGCAACAGTATGGTTGGACGGGCGTAGTGGATAATCATCATTAACGGTGATGATTACCCCCTATCCGGCTTGTTTATGAACTGAGGTTATTGAGTAAGAGAGATATCTTGCCACTTTTTATCGAGCAGTACGCGCTGCGTTTGATAACCCGCTTGAAGCAAAAGGTCTCGGCAGTACTCTTGATGAACGCCTAGATGATGTGGTGCATGAGCATCTGCGTTTATTTGTACGGGAATGTGGCGCTGAAACGCTTCTTTTAGTAACCATAGTGGTGGATAGACATCATCTGTTGCTCCACGCAGCATGCCACCAAAATTAACTTCCATGATAACGCCGGATTTGGCGACTGAATCCAATGAAGAAATCGCCACATCGCGATACCAACTGGCGGATTCATCGAAGAAGTTGAGGCGGCGATTATGTTTTTTTACTAAGTCATAATGGCCCAAGATATCGAAGCCGCCAGAACGACACAGATCGGTGACTTTCTGGTAATAGTCTTTAACTAGCTTACGGCTATTATTTTGATAAACATCGTACAGTAAATAGTCCACATCATCGTCAAGCCCATCGACGCTTAACATGTCATTTTTCTCCGCTGAAAACAGCAGCGCATGAACTGAGCCAATAACATAATCGAGTCCTAACTCTCTCCATTTGCTATCCGCAGGCTGAATATAATCTTGTAGATAATCAATTTCTAGCCCCAAATACACCTCAATCTGTTGCTGATTTTTTAAGGCGTTGATGGTCTCGATATAGCGGGTTAAATCCTGTTGTTGCATCGAGTAGTCATTGGCAAATGGGAGTGGGGCATGAGAACTAAATCCAAGTGCTTGGTAACCTAACTGTTTGGCTTTTTCTAGCACTTCTTCAGCGCTGCCTTTACCATCACAAAAGTGACAGTGAGTGTGGTAATTGGTCAGTTTCATCTATGCTGCTCTCCTCATGCCTTGCTCAAATCGCTCTCAGATTAAATAAAATCTGTTCTCGAAAGATCAACAGACCCTAGGGTTTTCATCATATTCTTTTTCATTTTTCGATTCATTAGATATTTGTCAAACTTCGCTTTCTATGCTTGAGTAACACGAAGAGCCTCTATACTCAGAGCGCAACCACATAACGCTAAAGGGAGTTTAGCCATTGATCATCACAAATTCTTATCATGATTTAGGAGCACCGTTTTATCAGCAGATTCGGCCTGTAGCAGTAGATAGCCCTGAGCTGGTGTTATGGAATGATGAGCTTGCAGAACAGTTAGCGGTATCACAGCTGGTGATTGATAACGCCGCGAGTTACTTTTCTGGTAATCGACTGTTACAAGGTTCTATTCCATTGGCGCAAGCCTATGCAGGGCATCAATTTGGGGGCTTTAATCCTCAGCTTGGCGACGGGAGAGCGCACCTGCTTGGTGATATTCAGGCCAGAGACGGAGCCATAAAGGATTTGCAGTTAAAGGGATCGGGTGTGACGCGGTTTTCTCGCCGGGGAGATGGACGATGTGCACTCAAGCCTGCGGTTCGTGAGTTTATCATGAGCGAAGCCATGCACTCGCTGGGTATTGCCACGACACGTAGTTTATCTGTTGTGACGACGGGAGAAACGTTATATCGCGGTACTGCTGCACCGGGAGCGGTTGTCAGCCGCGTAGCCAGTAGCCATATCCGGGTTGGAACATTCCAGTATTTTGCTGCGAAAGGGGATATGGCGTCACTCGAACGCTTGCTGGGATACGCGATAAGTCGACACTATCCGGATATTGATACCATCACCGATTTATCCGTGGATGAGAAAGTATTGCGCTTTATTGAGTCTGTTATTGATCGTCAAATTAACACCGTGGTGAACTGGATGCGAGTCGGCTTTATTCACGGCGTAATGAACACCGACAACATGACGATATCAGGTGAGACCATAGATTATGGCCCTTGCGCCATGATGGGAATCTATCATCCTGAGACGGTTTACAGCTCGATAGATGAACAAGGGCGGTACTGTTATGGCAACCAACCGGCTATTTTGCAATGGAATATGGCCAGATTGGCAGAAACTCTTTTACCGTTGATGAAGGGAAGTTCAGAGCAGGCTGTTGCGAGAATCGAGCCCGTTATTCTAGGAATCACAGAGAAGTATCAAGATGCCTACTATGCCATGATGGCCAACAAGTTTGGTGTGAAAGAGTTAGAGACCACGGAGCGAGGGTTTATTGATGATATGTTGCAGCGGATGCAAGAAAATAAAATGGATTACAACCAAACATTTGCTCGTTTAACTACGATTGCTCAAGGTCAGAAAGATGAAGGGTTAGCACGTCAATTTGATGGATTATTTTCTCAATGGCAACAGCAAGGAGCACAATTAGGTCTTCAGTGCGCGACTACACTTATGCGCCAAAACAATCCGGTGGTTATTGCTCGAAACCATCACATGGAAGAGGTGCTTACAGCTTGTGAGGAGGATAACAATTATGAACCTGCCTTGCGTTTTTTAACCGTACTTCGTTCTCCTTATAATGCAGTCACTCAAACCTCTGACTATCAAGACCTACCGCGTGATGGAGATGTATGTTACCGAACGTACTGCGGTACTTAACATAGATAGACGATGTTGCTCTACTTATGTTTTGTTCAAACCGCTTTCAGGTTGCACAAAATCTGTACTCGAAAGATCAACAGACCCTATTTATGTGCAACAAGATCTCATTGACACTACCTTAAATAGAGCTTAAACTCGGCAAAATACTAGCGTACTAGTTCGCTAGATCGTTACAAATAGTGACAGCTCGATGGCTGTTTTGATTAAAAAGATAGTGATTGCTCTGTCAGTGAATAAATTAAGGTGCCCAGAATGAAAAACAGCTTTGAACATGCAATGCCTAACAGCGATGGTTATTTTGGTGAATATGGTGGTAGTTTTATTCCGCCAGAACTAGAGACCATTATGAAAGAGATTGGTCAGGCATACGATGAGTGCCGTCAAGACCCTGAGTTTTTGACTGAGCTTGCAAGGTTGTATAAACATTTTGTTGGTCGTCCTAGCCCTATTTTTCATGCACAAAATTTGTCGGAAAAATATGGTATTGATATTTATCTAAAGCGAGAAGATCTTAACCATACTGGTGCTCATAAAATTAACCACTGCTTAGGTGAAGCCCTATTAGGCAAGAAAATGGGCAAGAAGAAACTGATCGCGGAAACCGGTGCTGGTCAACATGGGGTTGCTTTGGCAACTGCGGCCGCTTTAGTCGGTTTAGAGTGCGATATTTATATGGGCGAAGTGGACATTGCTAAGGAGCATCCAAACGTCGTTCGTATGCGCATTTTAGGCGCTAACGTAATTCCTGTTTCTCACGGCAGAAAAACCTTAAAAGAAGCGGTAGATGCGGCATTTGAAGCCTACCTTAAAGATCCAATTACCCAGTTGTATGCTATCGGTTCTGTTGTTGGTCCTCATCCATTCCCAATGATGGTTCGTGATTTCCAATCTATTATTGGCAACGAAGCTCGCGTCCAGTTTCAGGAAATGACGGGTAAGCTACCGGATAACTTAATCGCTTGTGTTGGTGGTGGCTCTAATGCAATGGGACTGTTTAGTGCCTTCTTAGAGGATAAAGCGGTGGATATTCACGGTGTTGAGCCTGCGGGACACACACTGGAAGAAGAAGGCGAGCATGCGGCGACATTGACACTAGGTGAACCAGGTGTGATGCATGGCTTTAAGTCTTATATGTTAAAAGACAGCCAAGGAGAACCTCAAGAGGTGTACTCAGTGGCGAGTGGTTTGGATTACCCGTCAGTTGGACCGCAGCATAGCTACTTGAAAGACTTAGGCAGAGTTAATTACGGTACCGCGAATGATCAAGAAGCGATTGATGCCTTTTTTGAGCTGTCTCGATTAGAGGGGATTATCCCTGCGATAGAGTCTTCTCATGCCGTCGCTTATGCATTTAAGTTAGCCCAAAAAGGCTTAAAAGGTAACGTGCTCATCAACTTATCAGGTCGTGGGGATAAAGATATTGATTTTGTCGTAGAGAATTACGGCAAGCAATATGGGATAGAATCACTACTGTAAGTTGTTAGTTAAGATAGAAAACAGAACACCCTAGCCATGGCAATCGCTAGGGTGTTTTTTTATTGTCGTTACTGCTTAAAGATAAATTTGGCGCCACCTAAATCGGCTTTTCCGATGGATAATGTGCCATCTAATTTATGAGCCGCTGTTTTCGCTATCGCTAGACCAAGACCTAACCCGCCGGTTTTTTGGTTGCGGCTTTTATCTAGCCGAGAGAACGGAATAAAGAGTAATTGGTGCTGCTCTTCCGGAATACCTGCGCCGTCATCTTCAACAGCAATGTATAACTTTGGTTGGTTAGCGACGGTTATCTTAATATGGCTATCAGCATAACTGAGCGCATTTTTTATGAGGTTATCCATAAGTAGCCTAAGATGCATGCTGTAACATTGAAGCGTGCTCTCTGACTCTATCTCTAACGTAACGGTTTTACTGCTATTGGCGCTATAGATTGCCACGCGAGAAGAGATAAATTCCGACAGTAAAATATCTTCTTTTTGGCTATCCATTTCCTCACTTTTACTTGAGTTAAGCTTTGAGTAGGTGACGACTTGAGAGGTGAGTGAATCCAAGTCATCAATGTAGCTATCAATATTATTTAGCAACTCTACTTGCATGGGAGCGTCACAGCTTTTTCTTAGAATCCCGGTTGCTAGTTGTATACGGCTTAGTGGTGTGCGCATTTCATGAGGAACGGCTTGAGCAAATATTTGGCTCTCTTTCACCGTTTCAGAAATATCGTCGGCCATGTTATTAAAGTTGATGGCTAATTTTTTTATCGGTTGTGGAACGTTTTCCTCTGCTCTTACCGACAAGTCCCCTTTACCAAAAGCACTCTGAGAACGGTTAAGTGTCTCGATCTGTTTTTGTAATTTGACGGCGGGATAATACAAAACGCAGCCGATAACCACCACGATCACCAGCATGAGTAAAAACACTCCCGTGACTTCAGGATCTTCTGGCCAGAATGAATTGTATTCTTGGTAGTACTCAACAGGTACATAGGGTTGTACCAAGCGAACCCGGAGTTTTCCTGAGTTGTCGGGAAGTTGGTAAGAGGCGAGTAATGAGTCTTCGGGGTATTCCCAATACAGCTCGACCCCTTTAATGGTAGAAATATAGTTACAATCTACACAAAGTTGGCCATCTTCGGTCTCTGGAATCCACTCCAGTTCATAACCGTATCTATAGAGGATCTCCTCATTAAAGTACTCATCTGCAGAGTTATTCTGCCCATCAAGTTCAACGGTGAACTTATTATAGATATAGTTTGTATCTTGCAGAAAACGGGCGATCTCTTCTTTTTCTAAGTAGTAGCTCACCATTAATATCGTCACGAGCACCGCGCTAAATAGCGCGATAAGCATACTGAGATAAATGCGTAAAAAAGCGGGGGGGATCAATCTAGCCATTAACAAGCATATATCCTTTGTTACGTACGGTTAATATCACTTTATAGGGGGGTTGAGCATCATTTAGCTTTTTACGCAATCCGGAGATTCTCATGTCCACAGAGCGATCATTAAAATCGTAGTTGATGCCTCTGAGTGCTTGGCAACAATCTTCTCGACTTACTGCTTGTCCGGCATGTTGGGCAAGAATAGACAACATATCAAATTCAGCAGTAGCTAAGTTAAGAGCTTCTCCTTGATAGTAGGCTTGGCGGGTAGCCGTGTCTATGGTGACTTCACCGATGCTGATGCTACTGGTTTGAACAGGGGGATTTATTGTTGCTGTTCGTCTTAGCAACGCTTCAATGCGGGCAATCATAATGTGTGGGCGGATAGGTTTGGTTAGGTAATCATCGGCCCCTAGTTTCAGTAAGCTAACTTCGCTCAAGTCGTCATCGCGAGCCGTCATGACCAGTATGGGACCCTGATAAAAGGTTCGGGCGTGTTTGCAAACCTCAATACCGTCCATTTCAGGTAGCATGAGATCTAAAATCACTAAGTCTGGTGAGTGCAATTTGATTTGATCTAGCGCTTGTAATCCGTCAGCGGCGGTAATGGTATCGTAACCTTCCGCTTGAAGGTACATATCGGTAAGCCGAGAGATCTCGGCATCATCTTCTACAATCAAAATTTGTTTAGTATTCATTTGCACCTCGTCGGTTGACCATCAGTTTATCCTCCATCTGACGGTAATTAAAGTGAGCTTACATATGCTTACATGATAACGGTTTGTGCTTACATGGCCTTACCCACAAGAAAAATGGTTCTGACACAATAGTAGCGAACTTCAATATTGTCAGAAAAAGGTCGCTCGATGAAAACTTCAGTTCTTTTATTAGCCATAACCTCTGTCGCGGTTGTTGGATGCCAAGCTAGTAATGCTGGCTCGTCTACTGCTTCTTCAAAAAATAATCGTCAATCACTCTCTGCTGAAACTCGAGCATTAGGGATCACTGCGGTTCCAACGGCTTTGGCAACAAAGTATTCCGCGATTCTTGGCTTTGACCGCTATAGCAAAGTGACCACGCCTGATGGCGGTGCAATACATATTATTGTTCAAAACCAATTGTCTGATAACCAAATTGTTCGAGCACGTTCGGTATTGCAGCACTATCTTACTGATTTCCCCGGTTCTACCTATGGTGCTGATAAAAGTGCTGTAGCCAATAAGATGGTAGAGAATAACGCAACCTTATTGTTACTGAATGGCAGTGATGATGGCAGGAATCCCGCTAGGGACTTAGACGGTCAATCTTTATATCAAAATGAGATACAAGTAGAAGGGGGAACGTGGTATCAATCTCAAGACTTCTCTCATCGTGATGCGACATTCGAAGAGATTTTGCATCTAGTACATGATTACGGAATTGGTGTTGATCAAAATGCTCGTTTTATAGGAGCTTTACCCGCATATCAGGCCAACATTCGAAATGCTCAAGTTCATGCTCAAACCAATAAATTATGGGCCTTTAGTGCCGATTTTCAGGAATGGGTAACAGAGATTACGGCTGAGAATAGCTTATCGCAAGAGTATTTGGCATCTGTGATCGACTCTTATTATGGCCTATGGGGAAGTTGGAATGGCAGTACTAAATATGGCATGTGGGGGGGATATATTGCAAAAACTCGCGATGAAATAGCGGTGGAAGATCCGGTCGGAAATGCCGTTGTTAAAGAGTTCTTTCATCCTTACCTGACTTACAACGCCAGAATAGATAGCGGTTTTAGTGGTGACTTTTCTTTAAAATTTGATGCCGCTAAAGCATACAGCCATCACTCTCAGTATTTGAAGGATGTGACGTTAACCGGTTTAAATCCATCGAATGTGATAGTGAATCAAATGGATAATCAGATCACAGGTAACCAAGCCGAAAATCAGGTCATTTTCTCAGGAAACTCTTCTCAGTATCAGATAACTAAACAGCCTGACGGTAGCACGACAGTTAAGGATTTAGTGAACAGCCGTGATGGAGTTAATTATTTGAAAAATATTGAAAAAGCTCGTTTTACCGACACGGTAGTTTCACTGTAAGTGCGCAGTTTTATTCACGCTATTCATCTGTAACAGCAAGATTATCTGCGATGATTTGAAGAGGTCATGATTATGAAATGGAATGCTATTAATATTCTGCTGGTTAATGCTAACAGCGATCAGGCGATATCTACCGAACACTATTTGGCTCAAGCAGATATCGTTTGTGACTATGCTTGCCGAAGCACTTCTGTGGTTAATTTGCTTAAGTGCTCTTATTATGCCGCCATTGTGATTGATTTAGATTGCAAAAGTTTTGATGGTATTCGTTTGTGTCGCACCTTGAGAAGTGAGGGCATTGATGTTCCTGTTTTGATGACTTCTAACAATAAAGAGCTTACCAATAAAGAACGAGCCTTTGATGCCGGAACCGATGATTATCTCGTCAAACCTTTTGCAATGAAGGAGCTGGAACTTCGTATTAAAGCGCTATCTTCCCGACGCAGTGGTCAGCTGCGTAAACTTAAGGTGGATGACCTAGAACTATGTGTTGAAACTAAGCAGGTGGTGCGTGGTGGCAAGTCGGTAAAACTGACTCCGACCAACCTTAAATTGTTAGAGCTCTTAATGCGCAAGAGTCCGAAAGTGATCAGCCGCAACGAGATACTTGATGAGATTTGGCCGGAGGGGTCCCCTGATAGTGATAATCTTAAGGTGCAACTTTATCAGTTACGCACTCGTATTGATAAAGCCTTTGGCTCTCAGTTAATTCAGACTGTAACAGGATGTGGCGTCCGAATCGTTGCTTAGGGTCGGCTGATCTTTCGCGACTATTTTGCAGCTGAGAAAGACTAACAGACCCTCGTTTCGACGCCAATAAATGGTTGTTGAACAAGCATCTTGACGGTACTTGGGTATATAATCGGCATTATTACATTCCGGTTAGATAGAGCAGCAATGTTTATTTGGGAAGGCGTCAGTGAGTTTGTCGCAGTGGCAGAGTTAGAGAGTTTCACTGCGGCGTCAAAGAAATTGGATATATCCACGGCACAAGTGAGCCGACAGATCACTGCTCTGGAAAAAAGACTTTCCTGCAAGTTGTTTTACCGAACAACTCGAAGAGTGTCTGTTACAGATATAGGTCGGGTGTATTATCAACATTGCCGTCAGGTGTTGGATGGTTTGGACGAAGCGGAACGTGCCATCAGCGATTTACAGACAACACCTAAAGGGTCATTAAAAATGACCGCCCCCGGTACTTATGGAGAAGAAACTGTCGCTCCATTGGTTAATGAATTCTTGTCTCTTTATCCAGAACTGGATATTCAGCTAAACCTCTCCAATCAAAAGCAAGATTTGGTTGCCGAAGGCTATGATGTCGCGATTCGTCTTGGGCAGTTGGAAGATTCAAGTATGATGGCGCAGCGGTTAAGTTCTCGCACACAATATGTTTGTGCATCTCCTCTTTATATTAAAAAATATGGTGTTCCTCACTCATTATCAGAGCTAGATAAGCACAACTGCCTTATCGGTACGCTCAACTTTTGGCGTTTTCGCGAAAACAATAAAGAGAAACATATTAAGGTAAAAGGCAATTTGAGTTGCAACAGCGGCAGAGCTTTGTGTGATGCGGCGGTTAAGGGAATTGGTATCGTACAACTGCCGGATTATTATGTTAGTGAGTACATTGATAGTGGAGAGCTAGTAACGCTTTTAGAAGGTTATCGTGAAGAAGATGATCATATTTGGGCGTTATATCCACATAACCGTCATTTATCTTCCAAAGTACAAATGCTGGTGGATTTTCTTAAAGAGAAATTACAGCAACCGTAAGTAGAGGTGGTTGATAAGCGTTGCTCTGCAAGGTAAAAGGATCTCATAACGCGCACTTAATGTGCGCGCTTTGTTGATGAGAATTTGGTTTATTGAGAGATTACAGTGTTAGGTTCTCTTCTGTATCTGCATCAAAAATATGGCAAAACTCTGAGTTTAAGTTGAAGTTCAAATCGGAGCCTATGTCTGATGTCGTAATATGCTGACCACTCACTCTAGAGATGATCTCATTGTCTCCAATTTTGAAGTAAAGGTATTTTTCATTACCTAAGTTTTCAATCACCGTGAGTTTGCCTGTATATACATTTATCTCTTCGTTTGGCTGAGCTAAGCTAATATGCTCAGGGCGTATACCTAAAAATACCGACTTATCAATATGTTGCTGTAGTTTTTCTTGTTTGCATTCAGGCAGTAAAAGGTGTACCTGGCTGGCTAACTCGGCGTAAATATGGTCACCTTGTTTTCGTATAATGGCTTTTATTAAGTTCATCGATGGTGAACCAATAAATGTGGCTACAAATTTATTGGTTGGATAGTTATATAAATTTTCGGGGGTGTCGACTTGCATGATTTCCCCTTGATTGAGCACGCATATACGGTCACCTAGCGTTAAGGCCTCTGTCTGGTCATGGGTGACATATACCATGGTAGCAGGATTGCCCTCTTCTTTGAGCGACTGATGTAATTGAGCAATCTTAACTCGCATTGATACGCGAAGCTTAGCGTCAAGGTTCGATAAAGGTTCATCAAATAAGAACACGTCAGGTTTACGCACGATTGCTCGGCCAACGGCAACTCGTTGACGTTGACCTCCTGACATCTCTTTTGGTTTTCTATCTAATAGATCGGTTATCTCGAGTTTTTCGGCCGCTTCTTCTACCCGCTGCTTTATCTCTTCTTTTGGTCTCTTTTGCATCTTTAGTCCAAAAGCCATATTGTCATAAACGGTTTTATGCGGATATAAGGCGTAGTTCTGAAATACCATGGCAATGCCGCGATCTTTAGGGGCAAGTTCATTGACCCGTTTGCCATTTATGCATATTTCGCCACCCGAGATGGTTTCTAAACCGGCTATCATACGTAGAGTCGTGGATTTAGCGCAGCCTGACGGGCCGACAAAAACCATAAACTCACCCTCTTTAATATCAAGGTTGATGCCATGAACAGCTTTAAAGCCATTGTCGTACTGTTTTTCTAAATTGCGTAGGCTTACTGTAGCCATTCGACTCTCCACATATGAACACGATAACGAGTAGTGACGATTAACGTCGTTGTATCAAGGTTATTTTCTCTGAAAAGATCACTTACACCGAGAGGTCTATTTGCACACAGAGATTAATGCTGAGATGGGTTTTTTATCTTCAGCAAGTTTGATGCTCCAAAGGTATTTTCCGGCATGAGGAATGTTTACAACGGTATTTTTTGCAAAACCGCCTCGTTTTAATGCCTTTTCATACCCTACCTTCATCGATAATCCAGCTGCGGTATATTGAGGGTTCCACCCCATAGTGGCAAATTGTAAGCTGACATTACCTTGCTTCTCATCACTCACGATTTGATATATTCCGTCGCCTTTGTAACCCATTTTACGGTTTTCCATGTGGATCCATTGTCCGTCATCAAACGTACCAACAACGTATAATGAAGGTCTGACAGGTCCTCTTTCGTCCAGTGTCGGTAGGTCACAATTTGCCATTGGGCCTGTCGCGAGTTCCATATTTGCAGGGGAATCAGATGTACTTGCACAACCGAACATAACAAGTGACGCTAATGCAGAAAATAACAATTTAGATTTCATAATAATTTGCCTTTTAAATGGGTTATTTATTGTTTGTTAATCGGTTCAGCACCGCTAAATTTTTGTAGTAGGATCTGGCGTCTTTGGCTGGGTATCCAAATAGATCGCTATTTTCAGGAAATGAGTGACTCACACCAGATTTTGCTTTAATAACTGAGTTGCTGCCGATTGATAGGTTACCGGCAGTACCTGCCTGACCATGCACAATAACGTGATCCCCTAGTGTTGTATGACCAGCAAATCCAGTTTGAGAAACTAATAGACAGTGCTGGCCAATGATGCAGTCGTGACCTATTTGTACGAGGTTGTCTATTTTTGTGCCCTTGCCGATAACGGTGTTACCTAGCGTGCCTCTATCTATGGTGTTGTTAGAACCTATTTCAACATCATCTTCAATGACAACTCGGCCAACGCTTTCAATGCGCTGATACCCTTGCCCTTCGCCTGCCATATATTCAAAACTGTAGTTGCCTATTGAGTTATTGGAATCGATGGTAACGTTATTGCCAATGATGGTGCCTTCTTTGATAACGGTATTGGCATGGATTGCGACGTTATCGCCAATGGTGACACCATTCATGATTTTGACTCCGGGCATAAAGTAACACCCTTGCCCGATGGTACAGTGCTTGCCTATATAAACATCTGGGTTATCAGAACTATTTCCTTGATCAAATAACTGATACTTGTGAACCTTATAATGACGAAGCAGTTGGTTAATTTTGTCTGCTTTTAAGCTGTCGATAACAATTTTTGTTTTTACGTTACACTCTAATATTTCTGGCGGGCCAATAATAATATCTGCAAAAGCTTCAGAAATATGGCTAAGATCTTTCTTCGCAAAAACAATGGCTAATCCACCTTTCTCCTTGCTTTTTATCGGTCGAATGTGAGAGATGCTTTGCTGCTCATCCCCGACGATAGAACCTGAAATAATCTGTGCAATTTCCAAAGCTTTTATCATGATATTTTCTCGGCAAATAGTAATTTAAAAACGGTATAAAGCCTGAACAAATACAGTGTGCTGTTTTAGCTCACTCTCGTTTTTCGCTTCCCAGCCAGCCAGTTTACTCTTTTTCTCTGTTTCGTTGGCGTATTCGTATTCTGCTTTCATTAACCAGTTTTCACCAACGGCCTGCTCGTAGCCTACTGTTGCTTTACGAATATCTTTGAAATAGTCAACATTGGCGTTACCGCTGCTTTTAGCACTATGTTTTGTTTCATTTTCGCCAACGCGCACACGTACATAAGCTGTGCCAGCATCGTCAAAGCTATACTGTACGATAGGTTCGAAATACTTTTCAGTGAAGTCACTTTCTTCGCTTAGCGTACCTGTAGACGTTTTACCTTCGTTCTCTTTGATCTGATAGAAGAACTCAATACCCATCAACCAGTTGCCAAATCGAGTATAGGGTTTAAACAGAACGCTATAACCTTTTTCGTCTCGTTCACCCCAAGCACTCTTATCTTCACTATTAAATAAATACTCTAAGTTAGAATAGAAGCCCCAACTGTTGTCATTATCCCAGTAGGTGAGGTAAGGACGAATACTGTTTTCTGCTTTGGTTTTGTTTAATCCTTTTACGTTAGGAGAATAGACTTTACTCTTAGTGTATTCTAATTCGTAGATTAACCCTGTTCCCCAACCATTAGATAAATCGTAACCTTTGTTTAATGAAAATAGCTGCTTAATGCCATCTTCATTTTCATGATAACTTGGTTCTCTCTGTTCTCGATTTTCAAGTTTTAGGGCATATAAGGCAGTAAAGTTCCACGTTGGATTGTTGTAATAAAGACCTACAACCTCGTGAGTGGTGGTTTTCTCTTTTTTCTTATTGCCGTTAAAGCCGTTTGTTACTTTATCTTCGAGTTCAAAAGAGGTGCCGACATGACCACCAAATTCTAGCGCTTCATCGTAGACACTTTTCTCGATAGAGAATCCGCGATCATCTGCTGCGTGAGCAGTGAAGGGAATGGCAAGTGCATTCGCGACTAATACTGATATGAGTGTTTTTTTCACTGTAAATCCTTAGTTAGCAATTAAATAGAATGAAGTTATTGCTATGGCCAATTAGCTTTTGTAGTCGTCCATAGTGAACGCCTATTTGCATTGTTCTTTATTTCCCTGTTTTTTTCTTGTGCATGAAAGTCTAAATGTGATTTTGATCACTTTGTTGTGGTGATTTTATTGACCGAAATCACAATAAACTAGGCATATTGATAAAGATAAATATATTCTTCAGAAAAATAGATAAAAAGTTCTATCGTGCTAGAGCAGTTGTTATTGCTTGGGTTGGAGAGGTTTTAATGTGCGTCACAAATAATTACTTGATGTCCATCACAATAAATATAGCGCCGAAATTGATTATGTTGACTTATTCAAGCGAGATAATATTCTATTTAGTAGTTCTTGATGTACTACTAAAATCACAAGTGGGTTGGTGTGTAAATGAAAAACAAATTATTTAAAGTAACATTACTTTCGTCTTTGCTAATGTCATCGGTTATCGCGGCAGAAGAGATTAAACCTGAAGCGGGAGCAGAGCTATTAATATGGACTGACAAAACGACGCTCAATTATATGGAATATGCCGCGGACGAATTTAATAAAGACTACAACTACGCTATTGATTTTACATTTAGAGGGATCGCCCCTATAGATGCAGCTTCTCGCCTTATTCAAGACGGAGGTTCAGCGAGAGTGGCAGACGTTGCTGAAATTGAACATGACTTATTGGGTAAGTTGGTTGTTGCAGGGGGAGTAATGGAAAACCTTGTTTCTGCTGACAAAGTAGACAAGCTCTTTATGCAGAATGCGGCGACAGCGGCGAAAGCGGAGAACAGCAGTTACGGATTCCCTGTTAGCTTTGCTACCACTGTACTGTTTTACAATAAAGATCTGCTCACTTCTGCTCCTAACACTTTTGAAGAGATCGTTGAATTTGCTAAGGCATTCAATAATAAAAAAGAGAATAAGTACGCACTGCTGTGGGATATACAAAATTATTACGAGTCGCGAATGTTTTTGACGCAGTTTGGTGCATATGAGTTTGGTAATAACGGTACAGATGCGAATGATATTGGTATTGCATCCGTAGAAGCTCAAATGGGGCTTACTGTTATGAAGAAACTGCGTGTGGCGAACAACTCAAACCCTATGGACATGCGTAATCCACAGGTGAGACGAGGGTTATTCAGTGAAGGAAAAGTCGCCGCGATTATTGATGGTCCATGGGCAATTCAAGGGTATCAAGAGTCGGGAATCAATTTTGGCGTTGTACCTATGCCCACTTTAGGTGGTCAAAAGTTACGAACCTTTTCTACCGTTCGCCTGGCTGTCGTTTCGTCTTATACTGAGTACCCGAGAGCCGCACAGTTGTTTTCAGATTATCTCTCATCCAGCAAGATGCTTAAAAAACGTTATGAGATGACCAATGCGATTCCTCCTATGACTTCTGTTTTAGAAGAGATAACCAGTAATGTAAGTGAGGCCACTCAAGCCATCATCGCTCAAGGGTATTACTCTGATGCTATGCCATCCATTCCAGAGATGGGGTATATCTGGTCACCGATGGCCAGTGCTATTACGGACTTATGGGTAAATGATAAGCCTTCTAAAGTCGTGCTTGAACGTGCGTTGTCTATTATTGAAGAACAAATTGAGTTGCAGGAATAACTAGTGACTATGCAAGCGACTAATAGAACATTCGCAAAATTGCCCCTATCTATGCTGTTTATGGGGGCAACACAGATAAAGCGTGGTTATCAAGTAAAGGGACTGCTATTTTTTACTTTACAGATCCTAGCGCTATTAATGTTGCCCGACATTATCATTGCCATTCAAGGGTTGATTTCACTAGGAGATGTCGCACAGAGCCGCAAAGGTTTTGAGATTATTCAGGGTGACAACTCAGTATTTATGCTTGTTGAAGGTGTGATTGCGCTTATTGCTGTCGTGTTGATTACGTTGGTGTATCTGTTAAACGTTAATGATGCAAAATCTCTGGCTTATTGTCGTTTATCGATGACTGAACAGTTGGCGGACATTTATAATCGTAGATTTGCCTTTATTGTGCTCTCTCCGGCATTTATAGCTTGTATCGCGTTTATCATTTTGCCAATCGTGATTACCGTTTTAGTCTCATTTACCAACTATTCAGCGCCAAATCATATTCCTCCGAGAAACCTTGTGGACTGGGTTGGGTTTAAAAACTTTTTTGCCTTATTTGAGTTGCGTATCTGGTCCAATACTTTCTTTGGTGTTGCATGCTGGACAGTGCTGTGGGCGATATTTGCGACCATTTGTACCTGTGGATTTGGTTTTATTCTTGCGTTAGCCCTGTCTAACAAAAAGATTAAAGCCAAAAAAATGTGGCGATTTATTTTCATCTTGCCTTACGCCATTCCTGCATTCGTTACTTTGCTTATGTTTAGGCTGCTGTTAAACGGTGTTGGCCCGGTCAACAATGTTCTTAACTTATGGGGATTTGATTCAGTCGCGTTTCTTTCTGATCCTATTAACGCAAAGATCTCTGTGATCGCGATAAGTGTTTGGGTGGGGGCACCGTATTTCATGTTATTGATTTCTGGTGCGTTAACCAATATTCCATCAGACATCTATGAAGCGAGTGAAGTGGATGGTGCTAACAAGTTTCAGCAGTTCTGGGAAATTACTCTGCCTATGGTGATGCATCAAGTAGCGCCTTCTCTTGTGATGACATTTGCGCATAATTTCAATAATTTTGGTGCGATTTTCTTGTTAACGGGTGGGGGACCGATTAATCCAGAATATCGTTTCGCTGGTCATACCGATATTTTAATTACTTGGATATACAAATTGACGCTCGACTTCCAGCAATATCAAATTGCATCGGTAGTTTCTATTGTCATATTCCTGTTCTTGTCAGCGGTTGCGATCTGGC
This sequence comes from Vibrio sp. MACH09, assembly GCF_033238805.1. NCBI lineage: Bacteria > Pseudomonadati > Pseudomonadota > Gammaproteobacteria > Vibrionales > Vibrionaceae > Vibrio > Vibrio sp. MACH09. Next base: position 753,987 of record NZ_BSFZ01000002.1, read on the forward strand.
AGTTCCGTCGGATGAAATCGTTTAAAGATGATGTAGGTATGTAAGATGGAAAAGCTTATAGGAAAATTAGGAACAGCGGTTGTTTACCTGTTTCTTACACTCAATGCGTTGTTGGTGCTTGGCCCTGTTATTTGGACTGTACTGGCGTCATTTAAGCCTGGTAACAACTTGTTCAGTTCTTCATTTGGACAAATGGAGTTTACTTTAGACCATTACAAAGCCCTTTTTACGGATACCCCGTATTTGGAGTGGTATAAGAATACATTTGTATTAGCTACATCAAATATGTTGATTTCGTTAGTAGTGGTAACCATTACGGCATTTGTCTTTTCCCGCTATAGATTTAAAGGCAAGAAAAACACCATGATGACGATATTGGTGTTACAGATGTTTCCCGCATTTTTGTCAATGACGGCCATCTACATCCTTTTGTCTAAGTTGGGATTGATTGACACATATGTTGGATTGCTTGCGGTATATGTCACCGGATCATTGCCATTTATGACTTGGTTGGTTAAAGGTTATTTCGACGCCATTCCTACCTCATTGGATGAGGCTGCCAAAATAGATGGTGCGGGTCATATGACGATATTTTTGGAGATAATTCTGCCGCTTGCCAGACCGATATTAGTGTTTGTTGGGCTAGTCTCTTTTACGGCTCCGTGGATGGATTTTATTCTTCCCACCTTAATTCTTCGAAGCGAAGAGAAAATGACTCTCGCTATCGGCATTTTCAGTTGGATATCGTCTAATTCAGCAGAAAACTTCACCTTATTTGCAGCGGGCTCTTTGTTAGTCGCTGTTCCCATTACTTTATTGTTTGTGGCTACACAAAAACACATTACAACCGGCCTTGTCAGTGGCGCAGTAAAAGAATAATAACTAGGAAATAACCATGATTACGAAGAGTTCTCTAACACACTCGGCAAAGAGTGCGGACAGTTACGCCTATGATAAAGAGACACTACATATTCGATTGCGTAGTGCTAAAGGAGAAATTGAGCGTGTTGCCTTGTGGATCGGTGACCCTTATATCTGGTCTGAAGGAGGACTCGATGGGGGGAATCTTGGTGGCAGTGACGCCCATGGCTGGATTGGTGGCAATGAAGTTGCCATGGAGCTAGAAGGCACAACTGAACACCATGATCACTGGTTTGCGGAATTTAAACCACCTAAACGCCGAAGCCGCTATGGTTTCATTTTATATGGAAAAGATGGTGAGAAAATACTGTTTGGTGAGAGACGTTGCGTAGACTTATTGGATAAGAGCGTTGCAGAAGCAGAACTGTCGAATATTAGTAACTTTTACTGTTTTCCTTATATTAACCCCCGGGATGTACTGGAGACACCTAATTGGGTGCAAAAAACGGTTTGGTATCAGATCTTCCCTGAACGTTTTGCTAATGGTCGGCCAGACATTTCGCCGGATAATGTTCAGCCGTGGGGAAGTGTTCCTACTGCCGATAATTTTATGGGCGGGGATTTATGGGGGGTAATTGATAAACTGGATTATCTGCAAGATTTAGGGGTAAACGGACTCTATTTTTGTCCAATATTTACCGCTAATGCGAATCATAAATACGATACTGTCGATTATTTTAATGTTGATCCTCACTTTGGTGGAAATAAGGCGTTTCATGCGCTTATCAAAGCGGCGCATCAGCGTGGAATGAAGGTGATGCTGGATGCGGTGTTTAATCATATCGGTAATAAGTCGCCACTATGGCTAGACGTGGTGGAAAAGGGAGAGAAATCCAAGTATGCCGATTGGTTTTGGATCAAAGAGTTCCCTGTCTACCCTGATTTACCTAAGTCTGAGTGGGATCACTGGAACTTAAATTTTGAAACATTCGCCAATGTGAGTGAAATGCCAAAGCTCAACACTGAAAATGAACAGTGCCGACAATATTTATTGGATGTCGCTCGCCACTGGGTGACAGAATTTGACATTGATGGTTGGCGTTTGGATGTTGCTAATGAAGTTGATCATGAGTTTTGGCGTGACTTTCGTCGCGTCGTAAAAGGTATCAAACCAGACTGTTACATTCTTGGTGAAATCTGGCATGAGGGAATGCCATGGTTAAGAGGTGAGCAGTACGACTCGCTAATGAACTATCCACTTACCCAAGCTATGACTGATTACTTTGCACTAAACACCTGCAATAAAGAAGAGTTTATGGACTCGGTGAGCCGATGTTATATGGACTATCCACGAAACGTTAATGAAGCGATGTTTAATCTTCTTGATAGCCATGATACCACCAGAATTCTAAGTTTATGTGGTGACAATAAGAGCAGAGTAAAGCTGGCTTACTTGTTTATGTTTACTCAGGTTGGCTCCCCATGCATTTACTACGGTGGAGAGATAGGTTTGGATGGCAGAAGAGCAATGGGATCCGAAAACAATCGTAAATGTATGAACTGGGATACTGAGTCTCAAGACCTAGAATTGCGAGCGTTCATCCAATCCCTTATCGAACTTAGAAAACAACATGACTGCTTAAATCTACCTTATGTTAAATGGTTACCGATCGATAATTCTAGCTGCATTGCTTATCAACGAGGCCCATTGACGTTTGTTATAAACAATTCTGAACAGTCAACGCAAGTCACTATTGGGGAGCAAAAGGTTGAGCTTGCAGCTTATGGTTATCAAATAATGGGTCTTAGTTAGTTTCATGAACATCGGCATCTCAATCGATCATAACAAGCTGCACTGTTACGTCGGTAAAACGGTGCATAAAGAGCTGTATCGAACGAGTGGATTGCTTCCTGAAGGCTACTATTCTCAACTTCAAGCGATTGATAATCTGATTAATACCATTCAGAGGCGTTTTGGAAAAGCCAAGTTTCTTGGTGTGAGTGTGTCTGAGAATTGTCTTAACTACGATGCTGATGATCAACAGTTAATGGCTCGATGGCATGATGATATTGAACAGAGAACAAGGCTTCAATGTCACATGGTTAAGCACAGCCAATCTGCTGTTCTGGCAGAATCTATTCGGGTGAAACCCTACCAAAAAGACAAGGTTATGGGCGTGTTTCTCGATCATAGCTGTGGGGTAGAAGTGGTTGATAAATGTCGACAACAAGATATAGCAAAACAATGCGTTCAGCCGTGGGCGCACTCTTTGCTACCAGAATTTGATAGCTTTACTGATGGATTAACGCCTGTTTGCCGATGCGGAAATGAGATGTGTATTGAACAGTTTATTACCGTAGAAGGTATTGAGCGCCAGTATCATCAAGTGGTTCTTAAAGACAAATCATTATCTGAAATATATACAGAAATAGGCCAGTGCCATAGCCATGCGGTGAGGATATACCGTGCGTTTCTTGATCAGTTGGCACGTTCACTGTCAATGCTAGTCGATAGGTATCGGCCTGCTCATATGGTTCTATTTGGATCGGTGGCTAGCTATCACTCGCTCGCGAGCGATTTGAAGTTGGCGTTAGCTCGATATTGTGACTGTTCATTATTACCGCACATTGCTTTATCGCAGCTTGACGAGTTCGTTTACGCTCAAGGCGCCTCCATGCTGAAGATGCAAAAAATAAAACAATAATTTACAAACACTTCCCAAGGAGTGGTAACCTATATAAGAGTTTAATATGAAACAAATTAGAGGAATACTTGTGTCTGAACTTGTCGTGAAGTTAATGGATTTTGGATTCACTAAAACAGATGCCCTTGTGTATATTAACCTGCTAAAAAATGGTCGCTCTAGTGGTTACAAGATTGCTAAAGAAATTGCCCTCTCACGTTCTTCTGTCTACTCATCTATCGATAATTTGTATAAAAATGGCTACATTTTTATGTCTGATGGAGAGACTAAAGAGTACGAAGCAAAATCACCGGAACTGATTTTTAGCCAAATAGAAAAAAAGACGGTTGATAACATTCATATCCTCAAAAAAGAGCTGTCAAAAATGATGCTCCATGAGGAAAAAGAGTTTGTTTACAATGTCTCTGGCTTTGACAACCTTATTCAAAAAGCCAAAGAGATGATCAATCAAGCTGGCTTAGAGATCTACCTGAATACTGACTTTCATCTGTCCCTTTTGGACAAAGAGATATGTGAAGCGATAGAGCGTGGTGTCCGTGTTATTGGATTCTCATTTAATAAGGTGGCCTTGCCTCATCCACAAATGGAGTTATATTCTCGTTCAGATACTGAAGAGCAAGACTATCCGTCTCACCGCTTTATGCTGGTTGCTGATATGAAGCTGGCGTTAATGTTCTCAAACCGAGAAGAATCTATTGGTTTATTCTCCAATAATCGCTTAATTGTTAAAATGATTGCTGAGCATATCCACAGTGATATTTACCTCACCGAATATGAACGACTTGAACCAAATAAACGTTTTCGGGTAAATACCATACACGAACAGTCCAACGCTATGGTTCAGGACGATTTAAACAAGCTAGATTAATTCCGTTATTGTTTGAAAAGGTGGCGAAGGTAAACTCTGTTGATTAAGTTGGTAAGTTAAAACTAGAGTCAGTGGTTGTTTGTTGGTTCAAGCTAAACCGTCATAATAAAAGGGAGCTTTCGCTCCCTTTATACATTTTGCTCTGTTACTTTGTTAGGCATTTTTAGGTGGTGTAAATGCCATTAGTTCAGGCGCCGAGTTTTTGTATTTTTCTATACGAACTAATGATGAGTTTGCCGCACAGCCGTTAGATAGGCGAGATGCAGGAATATCACGAGTCAGTACGTTTGGTCCACCATTGCGACATAAACCATTCTTATCTTGATCTGGCCACGCTCCTTCGTGTACACAAACGGTACCAGGTTTAATGCCATCTGTTACTAACGCACCAACTAAAATTTCCCCACGGTCATTATACGCACGGACGAGATCGCCGTTTTTGATTCCGCGAGCTTTAGCATCTTCACTGTTTATCGTTATAGGTTCGCGGTTGGCTACTGCGTACTTATCGCGTAACTTAGCGTAGTTAAACTGACTGTGAAGACGGTGGGCTGAGTGAGAAGTGATCAGCGTAAGTTCTCCTTCTTTCGCGTTACCTGCCCATTCGCCGGGGACCATCCAAGTAGGATGTGCTGGGCAATCTTCAAGAGCAAAACTCTCTATGGTTTTAGAGTAGATCTCAATCTTACCGGACGGTGTCCCTAGAGGATTCATTACCGGATCGCTACGGAATTTCTCATGACGAACAAACTTAGCATTCTTCTTGTTAGGCTTCATCTCGATGAGTTCGTTTTTCTCCCAGAATTGCTGGAATTTCGGCATACGAACACGAGCACGTTTTGCTCCTTTAGCGGCTTCGTCATAGAAATATTTCAACCAATCCATCTCTTCTTTGCCTTCAGTAAAGATGGCTCGACCCTCTCCGGGCATCAGTAATTCAGACATACGCGCAAATACTTCAAAATCGCTTAAGGACTCAAATTGAGGGTCGATGACTTTCGGCATAGGAACTATGTGTTGTTTAGAGTAGTCACCGGTCATTGTCATATCATTACGTTCAAATGATGTTGTAATCGGTAATACAACGTCGGCGTGTTTGGCTGCCGCTGTCCAGTAGATTTCTGACACAACAGATAACTCAAGGCTTTGCCATGCTTTTATTAGTCGGTTTGTGTCTTGATGATGAGTGAAGTTACCCCCGCCAGTCCACCACACTAACTTAAGATTCGGGAAGGTAAGTTGATGACCGTTATGCATGTACTTCATGCCCGGATTTTCAATCGCTTCAATAATACGGGCCGCCGGTACAGCATTGACCGCCTCTTTGGATGCTGAGCGTGCACCGGATTTTCCTGCTTTTCCTACAGTGGCTCCCATGGCCGGTAGAACGCCGCCATCGCGAGTTGGGTTTCCTCCGTTAGAGTAATGGTAAGAGAGACCAAATCCACCACCTGGCAGGCCAATCTGTCCGAGCATAGCCGCTAGAGTAGCAAGCATCCAGTGGCGTTGTTCGCCATTTTGTTGGCGTTGCATAGACCAACCTGACATAAGCATGGTTCGATTTGAACTGAATATATCCGCCAAAACTTCCATCTGTTTGGCTGGTACACCACAGATCTCTTCTGCCCACTGAGGTGTTTTTGGAGTGCCGTCAGTTTTGCCTAAAAGATAGTCTTGGAACTTGTCATACCCTACGGTGTATTTGTCTAGGAACTCTTTATCATGCTTGTTTTTATTTACAAGAGAGTAGGCAATACCCATCATCATTGCAGTATCAGTGTATGGATGAGGTGCAATCCATTGTGCTGCATCGCCAAAAAAGTCGATTGTTTCAGAGCGCATTGGATCGATACAAATGAGTGTTTTACCTGACTTTTTAAGTTGATGAAAAAACTCAATCCCTGAGTTTTCTGTAGATGTCCATGCGATACGCAGAGTGTTCATTGGGTTCATTCCCCAAAGTACAACCACGTCAGAGTTTTCCATCACAACAGGGTGTGTCGTTTGCTGTTCATAAACTTCAATCGAGCCCATTACGTGCGGCATAATGATCTGAGATGCCCCTGTTGAATAGTCACCTAAGTGGCTTGTATAACCTCCAGCTAGGCTCATATAACGACGTAGCAGCTCACGTCCTTTATGAAGGACGCCAGACGAACGCCACCCATAGGAACCTGCGAATACAGATTCATCACCAAATTCCCCTCTAATGCGGATATGTTGATCGTGAATTAGCTTAAGTGCTTTGTCCCATGAGACGCGAACATATTCGTCTTGACCACGCGGTAATGCAGGGTTTTCTGGATTTTCTAAATAACTTTTACGTACCATTGGATACTTGATACGTGCTTTTGTATGCACCTGATCCGGCCCGGTCAACTGTAGGCTATTTGGTACCGTTTTTGGCAGAGCACCTTCAGTTGAGACTAATTGGCCGTCTTTGACTACCGCATATAATGGTCCCATACGAGATGCGGTTAAAACACCTTTACCTTTTGTTTCTGCATTTACGCTCATCGGTACGAGCGACGAAATAGCTACTGCACCGGCAGTGGCACCTGTACCTTTCAAAAAACTACGGCGGGTAAGATTGTCCATCGTATTGTTCCTTTTGTTTTAGTATTCAGAGTTAATGGCTCGACCCTGCGATATCTTTCGCATGGTTTTGGAAGTATTTTGTTAGAATTTCAAGATCCAGTTCAGAAATATCCGTGCGATCTCCCATGCCTTTGGCGACAGGACCCCAAGCATTGACTGTGAAATGAGACGCTGGAATTTTTGCATGGCATGCAGAGCAGTAGACGTTATCTAACTCTTCAGCATACGCCCAAATAGGATCAGAGGACTGCAGTACAGGAGCTTCTATTGTGGCGATCAGTTCGGCGGTGCGCCATTTATTACCGTAATCGTCTTCTTTGTAATTACCAACTTTTAGTTGGCCTTGTCCTGATTCGGTTAACGAGGCAATAATCGAGCGTTGTCCTTCTCCCATATAGAGTACTTTTTCCGCTCCTAGCATTTGGTAGCCTTGCAGTAAAACCTGTCGTTTACCGTCTTGCCCACCTATCACATCTAGAGATACTGCTGGGTTAATCGTTCCAAGCTCTCCCATTTCAGATGAACTGACGGTATATATATGTTTGGCGGAATCGGGTGTGGATTGTGCTTCAGCTAATAGATTCTCATACGCTTCTGAGTCCATTTCGGCTGTTGGAGGGAAGTGTGCGACCCCTTTATGACACTCTATGCACGTAAGGCCGTTCTCTTTACCGTAATCATGCATTTTGACTGCGTCTTCCGACTGCTCGTAGGTATCCATTGCGACAAAGTCGTGACATGAACGGCAAGTTGCGGAGTCATTGGCTTTCATTTGATCCCAGACCATTTGTGCCATGCCCATACGGTGCTCTTCATACTTATCTTCGCTATCAATTTTCCCAGTGACAAACTCATGATAAATGTCTTTAGATGCACGTATTTTTGTCCAAACGTAGTCAAGAGGTTCAGAGGGAATATGGCAGTCAGAACACTCTGCACGTATGCCTTTGGCATTGGAGAAGTGTATCGACCCTTGGTATTCTTCATACGGAATTTGCATGCTGTGGCAAGAAAGACAGAATTCAGTATCAGAAGTGGCATGCATTATGGCCTGCGTACCTCCGAGCGTAACCCAACCAATTGCTAACCCAATCAATAGAATTACTATTGTTTTTTTCATGTTTTTCACCGTATTAGTTAATTTTTGTTTCTAAATATCAGAAGTTGGAATTGTTCGTATTAATCCTTTATTACGTACAATAGACCTATATAATGAACGCATTGTACGTTATAAAGGACAAATTAATCAATATAGAGGATTAGATCTCTGTCAATGAAATGGCTTTTAAAGAGAGTGTGAGTGGCCGTTGTTATCTTTTGCTTTCACTATTAAGTAGCGAGATACAATGACTATGCAGACCAGTGCGCCTGCAGAGCCGCAGTAGGTCATAACGTAGTGCAACAATATTTGGTAGGGGATGAAGAGAGTAATAAAATAGACACCAATACCAGAAAAGATGCAGGTTAGCTTATAGCGAGTGCATTTTTCGTTAGGAATGTGCATTGATACACAAGTCCAAATAATAGGACACAGTGTGCTGTATATTGCGACCAATATGATAATGGCATAAAAATCACCAATAGCACCAAAGATATGGTTAGCTAACAACAGGTTAGGTATTTGAGCATGGCTAGCTTGTTCAATATTACCAATGTGGTTAAGGCCCATAATAATATTAATCATAGGCAAGCCTAATGCGACAACCGCGATGGTCATCTTAGTATAGTAAAAGCGGTATGAACGTAATTGTGATCCCATGCGTCCAACCATAGCGGACACAAGTAGCACACAGGCTCCGCCATAAGAGAGACCAGCACTAATGGCATTTGTACCAGCGCGAACCACAGAAACATCACCGTTAATGACAGCACGGTTTCCTTGGTTTATTAATGGATAGAACTCACTAGCAGAGATAACACCAATACATAGAGTGAGTACGATTAACAATGGGCCCAGTTTGCTTATGATTTTTATTAGATTGTTTAGTCCGGCAATGGCGGTTATTACCGATAGAACAACTGCGATGGCTGAGCCTATAAAGAGCGGAATTCCCCACTGTTGCAATAAAACACTGCCAAAGCCGGATACCATAAACACGTAAGCACATGCATTAAAGATCCAGGCAAAGAGTTCAAACAGCTTGCCAATTAACGAACCGGTATAAAACCGAGAGATACTTTTTAAGTCACAAAGGTGGCGAGTCCGGCCGGCGTATGCATAAGCTGAATAGGTTAGATACATCATAAAAAACGAGATAGCACCTACCAGCAATGAATCCCAGATAGAGCCCCAAACGGAGAAAAATTGCACGGTTTCTTGGCCAGTAGCAAAACCTGAACCAACTAAATAGGCGAATAGAGCACCAATTTGAGTCGACAATTTGCCTAAACTCATTGTTTGATTACCCATGCTTATTATTCCTAAGTTACCTATGCCAACTACTGAGCTTCAATTAGATTTGGAGCTTGATATAAGTACAGACGTTCACTATATTGTCCGTCTGTACGACATAGTGTTATTTATCGATCTATCAATGTCAATTCTGCTTATATGTTCTGAGACTATACGCAGACTGATGTGAACCAATGATATTGAATAATTTTATTTGAAAAAAGGTGATGAATTATGGACGACTTTTCTGTTTTAGGAGAAAAACTCAAAAGCACCCGTAGTAAAATGGGTTTAAGTCTCAATGAAGTTTCTGCTAGAACAGGTGTGAGTAAAACCATGCTTAGCCAGATAGAACGTTCTGAGTCTATGCCGACTATTGCGACCATTTGGAAAATAGCTAATGGTCTGAAGATCAAATTAGAAACGTTACTCGACAACTCTAGCAAACTTTATGACGTAAAGAGTATCGATGACACGATTGCGATTAAGAATGATGATGATCGTTTTATTATCCACAGTATATTTCCTTTTTCACCTACCAGTGGATACGAAGTGTTCTATGGTACTTTTAAGCCCGGGTGTAACTATTGCGATCCCACTAGCCATGAGAACAGTACAACAGAGCAAATATTTGTTTCTCAAGGGGAGTTAGAGATGGAGATTAAAAATAAGAGTTATCAATTGAAATCTGGTAGCTCTATTTCATTTGATTCGAAAGACCCGCATCGATATATAAATTCAAGTAGCAGCGATACCCATGTGATGATTATTGTTAATTATGAGTAGTAAGCTGCATTTATACCTATGTGAGTAAGTCAGTTTGTAAATGGCAGTGTTCACGCCACGTTTCAAGACAATTTACACTGGCAGAGCCAATAAACACTTTTCTCTTAAAAGTCGATCAAGGTAAACTCTGCCACTGTTCTATAGAACGATAATCATCCCTTAAACTATTGCTACTGGAAATTGCTGTGTCATTAGATTCTTCTGCTAACTCCGTTATTGTACTTGACTTCGAAACCACAGGTTTGTCGCCTAACCAAGGTGATCGTGCCATTGAAATCGGTGCGGTAAAATTAGAGCAAGGAGTTGTTACAGATCGCTTTCAGCGCCTAATGAATCCGGGCTTTAGAGTGAGTCGGTTCATAGAAGGGTATACTGGAATCAGTAATGAGATGCTTAGTGAAGCGCCGAGCTGTGCTGAAGTAATGGATGAATTTGCCGATTTTATCCAAGGTAGCAATTTGGTTGCTCACAACGCATCATTTGATAAGCGTTTTTTAGATGCCGAGCTTGGCCATATTCAGCGTCGTTATCATGGTGACTTTGCGTGTTCCTTATTGGTATCTCGACGTCTAACCCAGAATGCTCCTTCTCATAAATTAGCAGAGTTAGTCAGTTTTCACGGCATTGAGAATGATGGGGTGTTTCACAGAGCACTTGCGGATGCTGAAGTGACGGCAGCACTTTGGTTGGTGTTTGTTGATCTGTTGAAACAAGATTTCAATATTAATGATGCTTCTTTTTCGCTAATGAAGAAAATTGCTAAGACACCAAAGGGGTCGGTGCGCAACTTTCTTCATAGCCAGTGAAAGCACCTTGAGGTCACTTGAGTATAGCTAATAGATTAACGCTCACCCTGTACTTCAAAATCATCGCTAATAAGACGAGCACAACCGTCCTCTTCGATGACCCAATGCTCGCGGTGTACAACGCCAAACGCTTTGTTCATTGTCCAACTTGATGTGAGAATATATCCCCCTTCTGGATGTGGTTGCCACTCCACGTCTTCATACTCGACATCGGCAAACCCTTGGTCGATGATATTCTGCCAGAATGATTCTATCGCCTCTCTGCCCTTAAACTCGCCGAACGGACGTGCGTTCATAATAGAATCTTGGGTATATTGTGCGGCACAGCCTGCGGCATTTTGACTGTTGAATGCTTGTTGCCATAATGCAATGCCTTCTTTGCAGGCATCTAATACTGTATTTTCTGACATGATGTTCTCTACCTTAAATAAATGAATACCCGATAAGATTAGCGATATTATTGTTATTGAAAAACAGAGGTATTAGAATTGATTGTTTAATTATACTGGACAATCAATTGAATAGATTACGACAAATGTCGCTGTTTGCCCATATTGTAGATGCCGGGTCGATAACCTCGGCGGCAGAATCTTTGCAGCTATCCAAATCGGTAGTCAGCCAACATTTAAAGTCTCTTGAGTCTGAGTTGGGAATTGTGCTGCTTAAACGAACTACTCGACGACAGTCTCTTACGGTTGCTGGGGAGAGTTTTTATCAACGGTGCAAGGAGCTGAATAATGTTGCTGATAGTGCTTGGTTACAAGCACAAGAGACACTAGAAGTGGTTAAAGGTGAAGTAAGGATAACAGCGCCAAATGCATTAATGGAAACGTTGGTCGCTCCGGTCATTGGTGAGCTGTTACAACAGCATCCTTTGATTGAACCTGTTCTTATCAGTAGTGATCACCATTTAGATTTAGTGGCGGACAACATTGATTTAGCGATACGGGTGGGACACTCCAATGAGAGCAGCCTTAAGCAGAGACGAATTGGACAATTTCGAGATGTACTGTGTGCTCAGCCAAGAGTAATAGCCAGCGGCAACATAGAACAGGCTATGTATATTGCGAATGTTTGGCAGAGCCAACATATCACCCACCGCTTTGCGAGTCATACGTTAGATAGCTTTGTTTTTACTACCCGGGCAAGATGTGTTGCGAACTCGTTTTACACCTGCTTATCTCTGGTTCAGTCAGGAGCTGGTATAGGGTTGGTGCCTGATTTCTATTTAAATCAATTGGACGGCTCGCTATCAAATGTGTTTCCTCAGCATCAACTGCCGGTTAATCCTATTTACGCGCTGCATCCTTACAACAAGCATATCCCATTAACGGTGAAGATCGTTTTAGCTGCGATTGAACAAGCTTTGCTAGAAAAACAGGTCACGAGCTAGTTACACATTAATGGTACGCTCTAATAAGAATTGTTATGTCTGCCTATTTTGAGATTATTTGGCGATATATAGCTCGCTATAGTTGTCTATGTAACTCTCCCAAAATGCCGGTTGGCCAATATGCTGTTGAACCGCTTGGATAAACTCACTAACTAGTGGTGTTTGTTTACGATGAGGGTAAAGGGCGTAAATGCCAGTATCCATGGTAGAGAGCGTGTAATTGGTTAGCAGTGCATGCAATCCCAGTTCGGTAATTGGCCGATCAAGATTAAATAGATCAATTTGGCTATAACCTAACCCTGCCTTCACGGATTCCACTAATGATCTCACGTCACTTACTCGGTAGTTTCCGACCATTTTATGGTTATTGAACTGTGTACCATAAGGTTGTTCACTTATTCTCAGCAGATCTAAAGTTACGTCAGCGTTGCTATAAATCACTGCAGGTAGCGCAATAAGTTGTTCTGGCGTTGATGGGCATCCGTGCTGATCTAAAAACTCTTGAGAGGCAACAATGGCGAAGTTGGTTTTGGCAATTTTTTTAGCGATAAGATTGGAGTCAGAAAGCTTGCCTACACGAAAGGCGAGATCAAAGTGGTCGGCAATAATGTCGGACTTTTTATCATCCATTGAGAGTGTAATCTGTACGTTGGGATGTTTTTTTAAAAATTGCGTTACAACGGGTTGTAAATACTGTTGCCCAAAATAGACGGGCGAAGTAATGCGCAATGTTCCTTTTGGGGTTGAGTGATAAGAGTCGGCAATATTCTGGATTTGAGTTAAGGTTTCAGTCAAAGTATAGGTTTGCTGTAAGATTTCTTCCCCCGCCGATGTTAATGAAAAAGATCGTGTTGAACGATTGAGTAAACGGACTCCTAACGTGGCTTCTAGCTTTTTGATCTGTTTAGACAGGGTGGAGTTATCCATATCATGCAGTGTCGCGGCCTTGCTAAAGGAGCCTTGCTGGACAATGTCCATAAACAGAGTGAGTTGATTGGTTATCGACATCGCAAATCCTATAATTGTATCTGTCTGAACGTATATCTTGCCAGCTTGCTGTCCAGCAAACTCATAAGGTCGCTTACTTTTCAGCATATTATGTTTTTATCTTACTGTGGTTTTGACGTTATCACAGCAGGTGGATCTCACAAACCGCTATTTTAACTAGCGTATCAATAAAATGGCGAATGAGAGAGAGGGGTTAACTCACGCTCCCTTATCATCAACGAAGTTTCTGAAAGAGTTTACCCATAACGACAATAATAACCGTTCCTAGCAGTACAGGCGTCACTAAAAAAAAACAACTTTGACCACTTAACATGATTAATAATGGATTGGCGCCGGCAGGTGGATGTGTGGTTTTGGTGAGTAGCATGGAACTTACCGCAAGACCTGTTGCTATTGAGAGACTGATAGCATTGACAGGCAATAGAGTGACAAATACCACACCAATAAAGGCGGTAATTAGATGGCCTAAAATCACGTTTTTTGCTTGAGCTAAGGGACTGTCAGGTACGCCAAATACCAATACTGCAGTCGCTCCAAAGGGAGCCATAAGTAAAACAAATTCAGATTGAAAACTATCGGCATAAGCGAGAATAGCGATAGTTAATGTCGCTCCTAATCCAGAAAGCAGTGCGAAACGAAATGTGGCCATAATCAACTCCTACAAGTAGACCAACCTGTCTACCTTGATATGGTAGACAGATTGGTCTACTTGTGTCAAGATGCTTTTATCAATGGAGAACTGTTATGAATGAGAAAAGAGCATTACTGATTGAAACGGCTTTAGATCTTTTTTATCAAAAAGGGATTAACTCGGTTGGTATAAATGAAGTGTTGAAAACATCGGCTGTTGCTAAGAAAACACTCTATCATCACTTTTCAGGTAAAGAAGAGCTAGTGTTAGCCGCATTGCAGCGTAGAAACGATATTTTTTTGCAATGGTTAGATGAGCAGTTATCGACTGCAGAAAACGATAGAGAGTTGGTTGAGGTGCTGTTTCATGCATTATCACGTTGGCTTAACGATCAGGTCGCAGAGTTAGCGATTTTTCGTGGCTGCTTTTTCATCAATACCGTGGCCGAATATCCAGATGGTACCAGCACGATTGTTCAATACTGTGTGGAACATAAACAGAGAGTGCGCGCTATGATTGCTGCGCGTTTACAAAATGATAATCCAAATTTGTTGGATCTTATTTGTTTGCTAAAGGAGGGGGCCATTGTATCGGCACAGACCTGCCAAGATAAGCAGGCTGCGGAAAAAAGCCTTGCTGTTGTTATCCAGTCGGGTTACCTGGATTAAGCACCTCACTAGCGAATAGAGTAGGTGATTATATTGTGGAGAAGTTAAGTTAACATCGCTCTGATCAGCTCACCTAGCCGAGTTATGGCACGTTTTTCTTTCTCACTACAATCAAAAGACGCATTCATACGAAAACAGTGATTGAAGTGTTCTCCAAGTGAGAACATTTTTCCTGGCGCAATACTGATGTTTTCATTTATTGCTCGTTGATAAAGTTCAGCAGCGTCTAGATGTTTGGGCAGTTCTACCCACAAAAAATATCCGCCATCTAAGTAGTGAATATCTACTTCTTCAGGAAAACAGTTTTTGGCCTCATGCCATGTGGCGAACTTATTAGTTTCTAATTTTCTGCGTAATACCCGTAAATGATTCTCATAGTTGCGTGTCGACAAATATTCAGCAAACGCCAACTGAATTGGAGCGCTTACAGAAAGAGCACTCATTAATTGAAGTTTCTGAATGGCTAAAGACATATCTCCGGCAGCGACCCATCCAATACGATAGCCAGAAACCAATGACTTGGAAAATGAAGAGCAGTGTAAAACATGATTGTTAGTGCTAAACGCTTTCGCTGGAAGCGGCTTTTTATCCGTAAAATAGAGTTCAGCGTATACATCATCTTCAATAAGATAGACTTGGTATTTTTCCAGCAACTCAACCAGTCGACGTTTTTTATCGTCAGACATGGTACAGCCGGTCGGATTTTGTACATTAGTCATAAGCCAGCACGCTTTTACTGGGTGTGTTTGAAGTGCCTGTTCTAACGCTTCAAGATCAATCCCTTTTTGTGGATGAGTTCGTATTGATAGTGCTCTTAGGTTGAGTCGTTGTAGCGCTTGCAGTGAACCATAAAACGCGGGGGATTCAACAATAACCCAGTCTCCAGCTTGTGTAAGTGCTTGCAAACATAAGTTGAGTGCGTCTAGCGCTCCAGCGGTAATTATAATTTCGTCCGGGTGAATATTCATTCCTTGGGCTGCATAGCGTTGGGCAATGATATGACGTAATTTTTCGTTTCCTGGCGGAAAATTATACAGTGCGCTGGCGATAGGCATGGTTTTGACCGCCGTCATTAGTGCTTTATTTAATTGATTTCTTGGAAATAAACGAGCATCAGGATAGACCGAACCGAAACCTATGACATGGGGTTTTCGGCTCTCTTGCAGTACTTCAAAAATAAAGTCGTTAATATCGATATTTTCTGAAGAGTCGATAGCAATACTTGACTCCCTAGGTATGGATTTACTGACTTTTGGGGCGACAAAATAACCAGAACGCGCGTGAGATGTAATCCAACCTTGGCTCTCTAAAACTTGGTAAGCTTGCATAACGGTCATTAAGCTCATATCAGACAGCTTAGTCTGTTTTCTTAAAGAGGGGAGTTTGTCTCCTACTTGCCAAACTTCATTTTGAATCTGGTCACGTATTTGATCTACAAGCTGTTCGTATTTAGCCAAGAAATCGTCCTTTATGTAAGAAAAGCAATGGGTTAAATCTATTTTGTAACTGTTATAGAAAAACTGTCACTATCTGTATCTACATCAGTATGGGAAGAATAATTACACTAAAACTAGTAGAAACATGGTTTAAACTTAATGATTATATTTTGCTATGTGAAGTAATAAATCAAAGAAACAGAAGCTTACTAAGTAATGATTGGGTTAAGAAATAGCGGCTCACATCATAAGTGAGGATGTTTCATTTAACAAATCTAAAACCAAATAAACGCCCGCTGTCATCCAGATACCTATACTCTAATAAATAAGGTAAATGATGTTTGATAGTTCTTTAGCAAGAGAGTTTCTCTCTTGCTATTTTTTTATGTATATCAAAGAGTAATTTGCGCTCGGTTTCATCTGTTATAGTAATATTGCTCAATTCTGTATCTATTCTATTTTTTAGCCAGTTTTATACTATCCGTGCTCTCAAATGAAAGGGCATGGACTCGAATCACTATGATTTAATAGCGGTTCTGAGGATAACTTCCAAGGATTGGAGGAAGAAGTATATGTTTGATCTTCACACTAAGAACTGGATTTAAATTGAATGAATTACAAATTGCAGCTTTGCGAGCACTTAAGCTAATGGATCTCACCTCTTTAAACGATGATGATACCGATGAGAAAATAATCCAACTGTGTAAAAATGCTAAGACACCAGTAGGAAACACTGCCGCTATATGTGTGTATCCTCGCTTTGTTCCTATTGCTAAAAAGCAGTTGCGAGAGCAGGGAACGCCCCAAGTTCGTGTTGCTACCGTGACCAATTTTCCTCATGGTAATGACGATGTTGATATTGCTGTCGCTGAGACCAGAGCTGCCATAATGTATGGTGCCGATGACATTGATGTCACCTTTCCATATCGTTCCCTTATCGCTGGTCGAGAAGATATTGCTTACTCGATGATTGAAACGTGTAAGTTAGAATGCAGCGAAGCGGGGGTACTCTTAAAAGTGATCATAGAGTCTGGTGAACTTCCCGATCACTTAATCCAACGAGCCTCTGAGATCTCCATTGAAGCAGGTGCTGATATGATCAAAACATCAACGGGCAAAGTGCCAACTAACGCGACCTTGAATGCCGCAGAGATCATGTTAACCACCATCGCTAAGTTGGGGGCTAAAGACAAGGTCGGCTTCAAAGCGTCAGGTGGAGTTCAGACTGCGGAGGATGCTCAACAATATTTGGAAATTGCTGATCGTCTATTTGGTATGGAGTGGGTAACAAGTCGATTTTATCGTTTTGGTGCTTCGAGCCTGTTAGATAATTTGTTGAATACATTGGACAATAACAAGACAGTGACTTTAGGTGAGTATTAAGCAGTCACGATGTCAACGACACGGATAGTCAATCGATAGCTCTTGTTCGGCAGTAATGTGGAGTAGTGAGCTTTAATGGTATTTAGGCGCTAAGTGGCTATTGTTAGCGCCTTTGTTGTAGCTAGGGTCTGTTGATCTTTCGCGACTACTTTTGCAGAAGATAGTACCAACAAACGCTACCCGAAGGGGTCATCTGAAAACGTCTTGAGCTGTGTTTTGAGTTGTTTACATAGAATAACCATGCTGCTCTCCTCATGCTTTGCTCAAACCGCTTTCAGATTGAACAAAATCTGTTCTCGAAAGATCAACCGCCCCTATTCATTTGCTAAGTTAGCTTGCCAATATGTAAGCACAAAAATGTGAATATTCAGATATGTATTACACTGTACATAAAGCTTGTCATATCGCATTGGTGAATACTTCCTCTGTGATGATATTTATAACAAAAATATAAAAACGTCAGATATAGGGGCAGAAAATGCTAAGGCTTGCTAGCCGAATAGTGTCCATTCGAATTACCGTAGTGTTTGTTTTTTTGCTGGGTATTTTGATGACGACATCATTCGCGATTATTCTCCAGTACCATTTTTCCACTCAAATTGCGACGGATGCTGCGACCAATCATGCGGCAAATGTGGCTCGCAATACCAAAGAAAAAGTGGCCTCATTGAGCCGTAAAGCAACTTATGCGGTTGAGCTTCTTGCTAGAAATACCGCACTGGTTGATGGTGATCAGGTTGGTTCGATTGTCGATGAGCTATTTAGTAACTTGCTGGACAATAACAATGAGTTTTACGCGGTGTACATTGGTTTTGCCAATGGTGATTTTTATGAACTCATTAATCTTGAAGCTAGCCCCGTGATTCGAGAGCAGTTAGGGGCATCATTGACGGATCGATACGCAAAAGTATCAGTCAAAGACGTTGATGGTAAACGTATGATTCATACGCAGTTCTTAACCGAGAAATTTACCTTAAGTCATCAAATTGAATCTCGCTCAGAATATGATGCCACTTCTCGAACATGGTTTCGCATAGCGAATGACATTAAAGCGAGTCAAACAGAACCCTATCTGTTCCATCTTACTCAGGCTCCCGGCCAAACCTATTCAATGGTGATAGAAGAGAGCGATGCAGTTATCGGTATTGATATCGCGTTATCGACAATGTCCGGCTTCTTAACGCGACAGATCTCTAATACTCGTTTTCAAAGTGGTCAAGGGTTTCTGTATAAATCTGATGGCACACTTATCGCTTCAAATAGCGGGACCAAAGAAGAAGCAGAGTATCAGCTCTCTCCTCTAGTATTGAGCCAAGAGGAACGAGATTACATTGATAACTTGCATGTCATTCGTATTTCAAATGAGGTTGACTGGGCTCCTTTAGACTATTCAATATCGGGTGAGCCAAGAGGGTACGCGGTAGAGTTTACTAAGTTGCTGACCGATAGCTTGGGGCTCAACATCGAATACGTGAATGGTGTTTCTTGGTCTAAGCTTGTCGATCATTATCATGAAAAACACATAGAAATATTGGCTCCTGTTTACCGAACGGAATTTAACAAAGATTGGGGAATATTTTCAGAACCACTACTGGATATGCCAATGGCGTTAGCGGTTAAAGAAGGAGCAACTCGCTATCAGAGCCTTGGTGAACTAAGCGGGAAAACATTAGCAATACCTGCTGGTTGGTCGATTATTCCTGAGCTAAAGAGGGCTTATCCAACCATTAATATATTGCAAGTAAGCAATATTTTTGAAGCGCTAAAAGCGGTGTTATCTGGTGGCGCTGATGCGGCAATAGAAAGTGAAATTACGTTAAACTATAACTTGGATATATTCTATTTGGACGGTATCAAGGTTCTGTCCAATATCGATATTTCACCGGCACGTTTTGATAGCAATCTTCGTTATGTTTTCCAACCAGAGTACCAACCATTAGCCAAATTAATAAACAAAGCTATTGCCAATGTTAAGCCCAAAGATAGGCAGTATTTAAGCGATAAGTGGCTAAGTAATTCGTCAGAGCTAATTGAAACGGAATCAAATACTGTCCCATACAACGCATTAGTTCAGCATGTGGCTAAATCCGATGAACTAGGGCAGTTGGTTAGAGCGGATCTTGAAAGTGGCGACTCGTATTTTTATATAGCACCCGTGTTCAACGGCACTAATCAATACATTGGTATTGTGTTTAATGCTGAGGACATATTGAAGAACAGTCGTCGAGAAGTTCTTATCTCTATTGGTATTACCGCGCTGTTTATTTTACTGCTTTTACCGGCAAGTTGGCTGTTTGCTAACCCGATTGTATTACCTATCAGGCAGTTAGCGTTAGAGAATGAAAAAATAATGCATCGACAACATCAAGATGTGAAACATAACCGCTCTGCCATAAAAGAGATTGATGAGCTCTCGACCTCCTTGGTGAACATGTCAAAAGCCATTGCAACCCACCAAAAGCAGCAACAAGATTTAATGGATGCATTTGTACAGCTTATTGCTCAAGCCATTGATGATAAGTCACCGTATACCGGAGGGCACTGTCATCGTGTTCCTGAACTGGGTCTTATGCTGGCGAAATATGCCAGTCAAAGTGAGCAACCCTGTTTCCGTGATTTCTCTATTGAGGACGAGGATAAGCATCGAGAGTTTAGGATGGCCGCATGGTTACATGATTGTGGCAAGATCACCACACCGGAGCATGTGGTGGATAAAGGAAGTAAGTTAGAGACAAGCTACAACCGTATTCATGAAATTCGTACTCGTTTTGAAGTGTTGTGGCGAGATGCTGAGATTGACTATTTGAAAGCGGTACATAACCAACCGGAAATGGAAGGGCAGTGGTTAGAGATCCGAAATGCTAAGCAGCAGCAGCTTGTTGAAGATTTTCAGTTTGTGGCTCAACACAATATTGGCAGCGAGAGTATGGATGACTGCCATGCTGATCGATTGACACAGATTGCTCAACAGACATGGCAAAGGCATTTTGATGATCGTCTTGGTTTATCTCCTGTGGAAGAGAAACGATTAACCGGCTCAACCCAGAGTTTACCCGTTCAGGAACAGCTGATTTCTGACAAGAGTGAACACAGAATCAGATGGGAAAGGAAACCACATTATGATGAAGATCTGAAGATAAAGCTGAAGCCAACTGAATTGCAAAATAATCAAGGGGAGCTATACAACCTATTGATTAGAAGAGGAACATTGAACCATGAAGAGCGATTTAGAATCATGGAGCATACCGTAAGCACTATTAAGATTTTAGAACGGCTACCTTTCCCGAAAGAGTTGGAAAATGTTCCTCGCTACGCCTCTACCCATCATGAAAACTTAAAAGGGACCGGATACCCAAGAAATATACCAGGAGATGACTTATCGGTTGGAGAACGGATCTTAGTTTTAGCGGATATATTTGAAGCGTTGACGGCAGATGATCGTCCATACAAGAAGGCAAAAACCCTTAGCACAGCCATCGATATTTTATATTACAACGTGAAACAAGATAATATCGATAAGGACATATTTAAGCTGTTTCTAACCAGTGGTGTTTATTTAACTTATGCCAAAACTTACTTGGCGGATAAACAGATAGATGAGGTAGATGTTGAGAAATATCTGGCGGAGTTATAGCGATTTAATAGGAAAGCACCTCAAAAAGAGTGGCTACCCTTTTTGAGGTGTGAAGCAATAATTAGAGGGGTTGTAGTGGACCGTTCTAGATAAAATCCAAAGGTTTACGGCTCCGCTTTGCTATGCAATATAGCCAGAGACATAGGGGCAAGCAACATATCGTACTCTAACCTTTCATTGGTGATTCTTTCATTGTTGGTGTTACAAATGGTTATCCAATGCTGGTCATTATTCGATGGGAGTTTGAATCGAGCAGGTGCCGCCGATTGGTTGATCAGATAAATCAGTTCATTGCCTTGCTGCCCAATTCCTAAGTGCAGTGCAACGGCATTTAAGTTGTTCCAATCATCATGTTCCATATGTTGGCCGTCTGCTCGTCGCCAACCCACTCTATTTTGATTTCGCTGTTCACCACTAAACGCTCGCAAGAACGGCAGCATATATTTATGTCTGGCGGCTACAGTGTCACTAACCCACTGTTGGAATAACATTTTTCTTGAGGTTAACTGCCAGTTGAGCCAACTGATTTCATTGTCTTGACAGTAAGCATTGTTGTTGCCGTCTTGAGTATGAGAAAGGACATCGGCGGTCATAATATGGGGGATACCAAAGGAAAAGAGTAAGCTAGCAAAAAAGTTTCGTTTCTGCTTTTCTCTCACGGCTTTGATCACCATGTTATCGGTTTCGCCTTCTTCTCCGTAATTATCAGAACGGTTATCACCATGTCCATCGTGGTTATTTTCACCATTTGCATCATTATGTTTGTGTTTGTACGATACAAGATCTTGTAAGGTGAACCCGTCATGGTAAGTGATGTAATTGACGGTTAATTTTTGTGGCCAGCGACTTGCGCTGTAGAGATCGCGTGAGCCCATTATTCGGGTAGCGAATTCTTTTAAGAAGCCGTGATCTCCGCGCCAGAAGCTACGAGTGATATCACGAAATTTGTCATTGCACTCATTCCAACCGTCTGGGAATCCGCCGACCTGATAACCGTTGGGGCCAATATCCCATGGTTCTGCGATCAGTTTTATTTCTCTTAGGACAGGGTCTTGTGCAACGGCTTTAAAAAAGGCGGAGTGATAATTAAAGGCATCACCTTCTCGACCTAATGTAGCCGCAAGGTCGAAACGGAATCCGTCAATATGATACTCTTCAACCCAGTACCGTAAGGTATCCATGACTAAATTGAGAGACGGCTGATAGGTAAGATCCAGCGTGTTACCACAGCCAGTGTAGTTGGCGTAATGAACACCGTGCTTAATGTAGTATTTGCTGTCTAATGCTTTTAGGTTGAACCAAGCACCGCCTTCTCCCCCTTCCGCAGTATGGTTGTAAACGACATCTAAAATAACCTCAATACCGTTACGGTGCAGTTCACGAACGGCAGTTTTTAGTTCTGTAACAGCATCGTTTGCAGCATATCTAGGATCGGGTGTCATAAACAAGTAGGGGTTATAGCCCCAGTAGTTCACTTTGTCCTGCTTGAGTAAATGTTCTTCGTGCATGCAGGCGGCAACAGGAAGAAGTTGCAGTGTGTTGATATTTTGTTCTTTATAGAAAGAGAGCATATCGGGACAGGCGAGCCCTAGATAACGACCACGGTTGTTAGGCTTCACTTTTTGATTAAGCTGAGTCGCCCCTTTTACGTGGGTTTCAAACAAAATCGTGTCTTCACGAGCAATTCGCGGAGGCTCAACACCTTGCCAATCAAAGTGACTATCTACCACTAAGCATTTGCTCATTGTCCAGCTTTTTGAGGCGTTATATGGCGCTTGGTAATGTAGCGGTTTCTCTAATGCCTTAGCGTATGGGTCAGAGATCAACATAGCTTCGTCATCAATCTCTACAATATAGCCATACTTACATCCCGCTTTGATATCGCTGATATAGGTATGTCTAACACCAGCATACTCGTCCGTTAGCGGGTAAGTTTGATAGTCAGTTTCGGTCTCAAATATTGCTAGTGAGATGCTTTTATAATTGGGCGCAAATATAGAAAAGTTACACCCATTTTTATCTAAGGTCGCACCTAGAGGGTATGGTCTTGAGCGCAAATTTGTCATTTTAGTCTTTCTTAGCGATTTTATTAATCTTATGCACAATACGGTAAAGGGGATAGCCTTTTAAGGCAACCTCCTTTTGTAAAAGGATCTTAAAAATATAAAAAACATTTTGCTCATCATTTGTTACTGAAAATTTGATGCTGCTAACATTTTGTATAGCAGTACTCGCCGTAAAAAGTGCTTACTCCCCCCTAATATAGTGACCGGCGCCTCAATTTTATCGTCTCAGTCGCTTTCTACGCCTATCTACTCCCCCGAAGAATTAATGAGGGTGGAGGAAGTCAGCCTTGTTTTTACTGCTTACTATTTCATCCGTTGAAACAAATTAGGGAGTTACTCCCACACTGCTGTTTTATCGAGTCGAGTTTGTGACTGCCTCACAAGGACGTCTGGAAAAAGTAGCAAAAACATAATAAATCGTTCAGGAGTTAACGAATGAAAAAAGTAAGCGTGATCGCGATAGCAGTGGCCGGCGCTCTGTTGTCCGGAACCGCACTAGCTGAAGATAAAGTTCAGCAAGGGTGGCAAGTCAATGGATATGGAAAGTTGTTGTATAACTTTGGTGAGTCTTTAGCTAGAGAGTATACATGGGAACATAGACGAGATTATCGTGCTGCGGGTGCCGCTTTTTCTGCCAACCCAAATCAAGTTGAGTTCTCATTGACTCGTGGCGATAACTACGAAAATGGTTCATGGGCCAAATACGTACTTCAAGCTGAGTATGGTAACCATGAAGATGGCAATGGTCGTGGATTTTATCCGTCATCTTCTGGTAATGAAGGGCACTATCAGTCGGGTCAACTGGAGTTTAAACAAGCGTATATAGAACTTGGTGATCTGTCTTTCTTCAAAGAAGGCTTAAGCATCTGGGCTGGACAGAGAAAACTAAACCGTCAAGCCGGCATCATCACAAAAGAATTTTGGAAACAGTCCTCTGGTGTTGGTGGCGGTTTTGAAATCAACAACGTCGGTGTGGCGATCGTATCGGCGGATCCGGGTGCTGGTAGCTGTAATGTATCTGGGGATAACAAGAACGATAAGCAGTGTAAGCTAACCTCCGATGGAGAGAGCACCACTCTAAACTCTTTGAATATGTGGTTATACTCGGTTGAAGGTTTATCTGGTCGTTTTGACTTCGATTTTAAGCTTGCTAACCGCGCAAACGCTAAGACATATCGTAACACCAGTGCCGACAATGCTAATGCAGCAAAAGATGGTTTCGGCGGTAGTATCACCTATAGCCGTGACTTCTATGGTTTTGATGGTTGGTCGACGTCAGCTATTGCCTATGGAGAAGGTTTGTTAGCAAACCGTGGGGTTAACTTTGGACAGTTCTCTACTTATAACCAAAGTGATAGAGGTGTATTCGTCACCTCATATGGTGTAGCTAATGTTTCTGAAAATCTTCAGCTTGGTACAGAATTCGCTATGTGGGAGTTAGACAACAAAGACGGTGATAATGTTTGGGGCACTAAGAAAGTGAACCGTACCTTCTTTGGTGTTACGCCATCTTATAAGATGAATGATAACTTGCGTCTAGAAGCGGTTGTTTCCTATGCGATTGAAACATTAGGAAAAAAAGGCGATTGGGGTCGTGAGGATAAAGCCACATCATTCTATACCGCAACGTTAGCGCCTGTATTTACTGTTAATGCTGACTACTGGGGACGTCCACAAATTAAACCTTATGTGACTTATATGGCGTCAAGTGATGCAAATTATGAGTGGAATAAGAACACCAAAGGCAATGAAACACGCATTGGTATCGAAGCAGAAATATGGTTCTAACTGATAGTTAAATGTGAAAAATCGAGGCAGTCATTTGACTGCCTTAGTTGGTTCTAACCGCTCAATATTGGAAATGATAGAGGAATTAAAATGAAAAATGCATTGCTGGCTTTGTTGCTCGGTGGGTTGGTTTCGGGGTGTGCATCGGAGGCACATAGTGAAGCTTCGCGTTTACCTTCGTCATTATCTGACGGGGATATCTGTTGTACGGCAATGTCAGAGTTTTACTGGACACAACTTGATAGCACTGACAACATCGAATTTGAATTAAATGATGCATCTCCAATATGGCACTTCTCTCAAGGCAATAGTCGCTTTGCTGCGTTTGAGTTGGATCCTAAATCAAAAATGGTTGAAGTAACATTACGAAGCTATATGACTGAGAAACAAGTACTTGCACCACAAGTCATTGCCTTAGATGAGACTTTTAATGTTGTACAGACGTTCGGTCTGGATCAGTTCGATACTTTGTATGGCGATGCGTTAAGACAGAATCGATATCAAACGACGTTGCAGTTAGATGCGGAGAAGACACCTTATTTTGTGGTTTATACCGCCAATAGTGATGTTGGTCAGCAAGTGGTTATCCCTCATCCGGCAAAAGTTCGAGCGATTCGTAGTAGTGCGCCTCTGCCCATGGTGACCGATCTAAAATATGTCCACGCCTTTACCGGTAAGCTGGATATTGAGGTCACGACTCAATCATTAAGAAGTCATGCCAAATCTTCGCAAAAGCAAGCCAGTAAACCGGCGCCTATAGTAAAAAAACAGGCGGTAGTTACGGCCGCACAAATTGGTACGGTTGAGTATTATACTAATGCTATTAAGCAAGCGGTTGAGCAAAATGATATAGCGAAGGCGCTGGCGTTATTGGAAGAAGCCAAAGCATTGAATATTGAACAAGCACAACAAGTGTTTATTGATGCAGTTAATAAGAAGTAACCAAGCAAATAAGTAACTTAAATACTCAAGTGACTTGCCTAAATGGAGAGAGAGATGAAACAGCAGTGGTGGCACGATGCCGTCGTTTATCAGATATACCCGCGCAGCTTTTGTGACTCAAATAACGATGGTATTGGCGATATTGCCGGGATAATTAGCAAACTAGATTACCTAGAGACTCTCGGAATTAATGTTATCTGGCTCTCTCCTGTTTATCAGTCTCCGATGGATGATAACGGTTATGATATTTCTGATTATCAAGCCATTGCTGCCGAGTTTGGCACCATGCAGGAGATGAAAACCCTGATAAAGCTCGCGAAGTCTAAAGGTATACGCATTGTGATGGATCTGGTGGTTAACCATACCTCTGATGAACATCCTTGGTTTATCGAAGCGAAGAAGTCTAAAGATAATCCTTATCGTGATTACTACATTTGGCGAGACGAACCTAGTGAGGGCGGGTACCCCAATGATATCGATTCTATTTTTGGTGGCCCTGCTTGGCAGTGGGACAGCCAGACCGAGCAATACTATTTTCATCTCTTCTCTAAGCGTCAGCCGGATCTCAACTGGGAAAACCCACAAGTTCAGCAACAAGTTCATACTATGATGAATTGGTGGATAGAGCAGGGAATTGGTGGTTTTAGGCTAGATGTTATTGATCTTATTGGCAAACAAGTGGATAAGAAAATAACAGGTAATGGTGAACGTCTTCACCCACTATTGCAGCAGATGAATAAGGCCACATTTGGCGACAAAGATCTGCTAACCGTTGGAGAAACATGGGGAGCAAACCCAGACATTGCTAAGTTATACAGCCATCCTGATAGAAACGAACTTTCTATGATATTTCAGTTCGAGCACATCACCCTAACATGGGGGAATGGTGATAAATGGCAACCAATTGATCTCGATTTTACTGCGTTTAAGCGAGTGATGAATAAGTGGCAGATAGAGTTGGCGAATGATGGCTGGAACTCACTGTTTTGGGGAAATCACGATCTACCCAGAGCGGTATCCAAATATGGTGACGACGCCACCTATCGTGTGGAGTCAGCCAAAATGCTGGCGACGGCACTGCATTTTCTAAAAGGTACACCTTACATATATCAAGGTGAAGAAATTGCTATGACAAACGTTAAGTTCGACTCAATCGAGCAGTATAGAGATATTGAAACAACGAACTTCTATAAACTGCGGACGGAATCTGGCGTTCCTGCTCAACAGATGTTGGCAGCACTTCATGAAAATAGTCGTGACAATGCGCGAACTCCCATGCAATGGGATGATAGTGAGCATAGTGGTTTTACTTCGGGCCAACCATGGATCGATGTGAATCCAAATTATAAACAGATTAATGTTGCGGCCGCGCTACATGATCCTGATTCTGTCTATTACCATTATCAGCAGTTGATACGGTTAAGAAAATCGCATTCTGCCATTGTTTATGGTGACTTTACTCCTCTATTTGAAGAGCATGGCTCTATTTGGGCCTACCTAAGAAGTGATGATAAAGAGACGATTTTGGTGGTGTGTAATTTCCACAATTGTTCCGCTGAACTTAGGTTACCGGATAGTTTCTCGGTAACCGAACAGCCGATTTTAATTGCAAATTATCGTGATCGAGTGGCGTTAGATAAACAACTGCGCCTTAGGCCTTATGAGTCGTTTGCGGTACAGTTAAAAGGCAGTCAGTAAGGTACGGTTTAATTGCTTGTTTACTTGCTTGTTTACTTTTTTGGTAATTGGTAATTGATTACTATCCAAACAGGTTGAGATTTTTATCAGTGCGCACTCCAGAGTGCGCTTTGTTGTATTTATGGCTTTAGGTTTTGACTAATGGCAGTGTGAGAGGGTTCGATTTATAGAAAGTGAAATGATAAGGTTTGTGACATCGTATTGTAGTTATCTCAATTAAACACCAACTATCCATAGCGAATATCGCCAATCTCCTATACTGTTGGTGAAGGTTGTTATTTGTTGTAAATTGGATGCTCTATTGACCATAGAGAATTTCAACAAGAATGTAAGTGTGTTTTCACGCTGTTAGAACTAGAGATTTATGAATTTTATAACGATTGCCCTTGGGGCTACAGGTATTTCGCTACTGCTTATTTTTGGATGGATGGCGTCTTTGTCTGCAAAAAAGAAACGCTTAGCCGCCGAAAAAGAAGAGCGCGATCGTGCTTATAGAAGAGCAATTGAGAGACAACGAGAAGAAGAACGTAAAGAGCGGATTTTTAAAGCAGAAACCGGACATGTTCCTACTCAACTTTTTTTAGCTAAAGAGGCCGAAATACATAACCCAAGAGAAGCGCTTTATTGGTACGAACAGGCCGCTTTACAGGATAACGAAATTGGCATGTATGGTGTGGTACGTGTGTGTGCCAGAGCAAAAGAAGATGTTGTGCTAGGTGAAAAGTCTAAGTTTTGGAGTTTGGCTATTGAGGCTCATAATGGCAATAACCGAGCAAAGCTTGAGTTGGGTAAAGCCTTTATGGGCGGTCAAGGTACCGATCAAAATATCGATAAAGGGATTGAAACCATTGAAGAGGTAGCTAACGAGGGTAACACCGAAGCACAAATATTCATGGGAGATTGGTATATCGCAGAGTCGAATACCAATCCTAATCCGAAGTTATCTGCTGAGTGGCATTTTAAAGCGGCACAACAGAATAACTCTGAGGGTCAGCTAAAACTCGGCATTCATTATCGCGATGGTAAAGGGGTTGATAAGAATACAACTCGTGCGATTTATTGGTTTGAGGTTGCAGCAGAGCAAGGAAATTTAGAAGCGCAATATTTGGCTGGCGATGTATGGATCGGTCGCGGCTCTAAAGGAAACGCCATCGCCTATTTATGGTTATTTATCTCGGCATATTTTGGTTATGAACCCGCTAAATCAAGACGAGATGATGTCGGCAATATTCTTGGTGTGGATGCTGTCGTCGGTTTACAGGGCATGGCGAAGCCATTGCTGCGTAAGTTAGCAGACGGTGCGCTTGCCAAACATTCGATGATAAAAGCGTTAAATAAACTGTATAAACGTAACAGTTATTTTCCTGAAATTGATGGTAACGAGTTTATGGTATATGAAAAAACATCTGAGCAAGATGGTGAGGATAAAGAGGCCGCAGACAGTAACGACCTTGATTTTTCATATTCGCCAATAGATAAAAAATAACTTTGCACAAGGCTCCTAACAAGGAGCCTTTTTTCTCCCTTCATAGTAATTACTTGATTTCCAATACGTCCATTGAATTCATCTGCATTTTCCTCTGATGGCATAAACCTCGATAAAAGAAAGATCTAATAACAAGCTTTGACAAAGGTAGAGTGTTCGTTCTACCCTGTTAGTAGAATACTTATTCTACTATTGGATACATTATGCTTAAAGAGAAGCTTGCTGCTCGACTTGAAGACGCGTTCAGTGAATATGGCTTTGCTGAACCGAGCGTCGCGCAGTTAAAAACCGCCTGCGATGTTAGCTTACGTACTTTATATAAATATTACCCTTCCAAAGAAGCAATGATCGTTGCAGCTTTAGAGTACCGTCACCAACGCTACTTGGCTTTTTTAACGGAAGTGACTCCTCAGACTGGTATTGAATCTGTTTTATATATGTTTGAACGACTTGAGCTTTGGATGGAGCGATATGCGCCTCATGGTTGTATGTCGTTGAATGCGATCGCTGCCTTTCCTGATAATCAGGTGATCAATCTTGCCGTCAAGCAGCACAAAGAGGCGGTGCGTCAATTGTTTGCTAAGCAGAGTGGGACAGAAAGGTGTTCTACCGAGCTGTTTCTGCTGCATGAAGGGGTGTCGAACGCATGGCCAGTCATTGGCAAAGAGGCGTTAACTTCCGCTCAGAACATTATTGTTGAACTATTATCAGAGAAATCACTATGACAACCACGACTCAAACTATGCAAGGTGTGCAGCTTATTGGCCATGGTGGCTTTGAAATGTTGCAATACAAAACAGATATACCAGTCCCGACTCCTAAAAATAATGAAGTATTGATTCGTGTATCTGCGGCCGCTGTCAATAATACCGATATCAATACCAGAATAGCGTGGTACTCAAAGAATCAGGGTAGCGATGCTGACGCGGGTTGGTCTGGAACCGCTATTGAGCTGCCGAGAATTCAGGGAGCAGATGTGTGCGGGACTATTGTTGCGGTGGGCAATAATGTAGATAAAGGGAGAATAGGTGAGCGGGTATTGGTGGAGCCATGTTTAACCGAACTTAATGGTCAACCTTTGGACTACCCTTGTTACTTTGGATCGGAATGTGATGGTGGTTTTGCCCAATATACCGTTGTTTCATCCAAACATGCCTATTTTGTAAATAGCCCTCTCACAGATGTTGAGTTGGCGTCATTTCCCTGCTCTTATACGACAGCCGAAAATATGTTGCAGCGCGCTAATGTGACTGCCCAGGATAGGGTTCTTATCTCCGGTGCATCTGGTGGTGTGGGCTCGGCAGCGATTCAGCTCGCGAAAGCCCGTGGTGCTTATGTCATTGCCATTACCAGTCCGAGTAAAAATGAGCAACTAAGGGAACTTGGCGCTGACCAAGTTATTGACAGAGAAGCTGAAATAACTGAACAGCTTGCAGAGAACAGCGTTACCGTAGTGATCGACTTGGTTGCTGGAGACAAATGGCCACAATTTTTGACCGTACTCCGCCCTAGCGGTCGATATGCCGTTGCCGGAGCCATTGGAGGGGCATTAGTCGAGTTGGATGTTAGAACTCTTTACTTAAAGGATTTAAGTTTCTTTGGCTGTACCGTTCTCGATGAACAGGTATTTGGTAATGTCATCCGCCATATTGAAAACGGAAGTATTGTGCCTCTCATTGCGGATACCTACCCGCTTAAATCCATACAGTCAGCTCAAGAGGCTTTTCTGAGAAAACAGCATATTGGCAAGATAGTGTTAACAGTTGAGTAGCGATTGCTTACCTTTCACGGCAAGTTATTTACCGGCAATAAAAAAGGGCTCTAATGAGCCTAATGCCAGTCAGTTAAGCTGATTGGCATTTTTCTTATTAACTGGATACTTCCTCGGTTTCGACTTTACCCGCCTTGGGTAAGACCTATCTTCTCGCCTGGGGGGAAGCTTAAAATAACCCATCTGTTCTAATAATAGTTCATAGTGTTTAGGGATATTTCCCGGGCTCGTTAGGGGAAGTGTGGCAAAAAACTGAGTAATAGCCATCGAGCAACTGGTAAAGCTGAGTTGATTTGGCCATACACTATCAAGCTTTTTCGCTGCTGCGGTCATTCCTAGACGTATCAAGTTGTAACAAAGCAGTACCCCCCATAGTTCCTGCTCTATCATGTCTGGTCTCTTACTTCTCAGCGTATATTCACTGTTTAACAGTGACTGCTTCATTTCCCGATAACCTAGCTCAATCTCCCAGCGATAACGGTAAAGTTCAACTATCTCATCTCCGGGAAAGCGCATTTCATCTATCATAGAAGTGAGTATTCGATATTCTTTTCCGTTAATGATTTTACTTACAAGGCGTGCATCAACATACTCCGGTAACTCATTGAACTTTTTACGAGATTGCGGAGTTGTTTTAAGGCGAACACGGCAGTCATTCTTCCCTGCTCGATGCACGATTTCATAATTTAAATCTTTTCGTGCCGGAATGAGCCAGTGCCGTTCCACTCCGCTTTGATGCCAGCGATTGAGTAGTCCTAATGAGTAGTAACCTTTATCAAATATGGTTAATGAATGCTCTGGCGTAGCTTCAATAAGTTGCTCTGCCAGTACCATTTCATTGGTACGATAACCTGAGAACGCACTGTTGATAAGCTGATGACTGGTGAGTTCCATATGACAGACCATACGGATTTGAGGATAAGTATTCTCGCGATGTTGATTACTTTGAGTTTCGAACACCTTATGATTTTCTGCTGTATCAGCAGTTCGCCATACAACACCGTCAACAGCGAGAAGATTGAGCCCAGCCCACGTTTCGAATGAGTTCGTCTCGTATCCATGCTGAGAAACAGCTTTAAAAACTTCTTTTACAGCGTCAGAGCCTAAGCGCTGTCTTGCCTGAACTAAAGCGCTAGGAGCGACAAGTGGTTTTTTATCTGGCAACATAATATCCATCTGAGTAGCAATATCCCAGACCGATTTCTGTCGGTACAGAGCCATTCCAATAATTGACCACAGAACTGTTTCCAGTGGTAAGCGTCGCTTTCTAATAGTAGCTACTCCAGCCTTCTCAAAACCTTGTTGAATAAGCTCTGGAGATAATAACTCAGCATATTTTTCAAATGTACTGAAGGTATTACAAGACTTAAAAGCTGTTGCTAGTTCGCTCTCAAAACGCATAAAAAAATCCGATATCAATTAACCGATATCGGATTCTTACACACTGACAGGATCGTTCAATTGATCTTGTAATTAATGCCTTAACTGATCGGCATTACTCTAATGAGCCCCTTTTTTATTGCTGTGCAACGTTATTAGCTGCTTTGCTCTGACTTACATACCGCAGCAGTAAATACTACGTCTGTTGAGCTGTTTAGCGCTGTTTCTGCTGAATCTTGGATAACACCAATAATAAAGCCAACACCAACGACTTGCATCGCGACATCGTTAGAGATACCGAATAGGCTACACGCTAGTGGGATAAGCAGTAAAGAACCACCTGCCACACCAGATGCACCACAAGCTGATACTGCTGCAACGATACTTAGTAGTAGTGCTGTCGGTAGGTCAACATCAATACCCATAGTGTGTACAGCTGCCAGTGTAAGTACAGTAATTGTGATTGCTGCACCTGCCATGTTGATCGTCGCACCTAGAGGAATAGATACAGAGTAAGTATCTTCGTCTAGTTTCAGTTTCTCACATAGGGTCATGTTTACTGGAATATTCGCCGCACTTGAACGTGTAAAGAATGCAGTAACACCACTTTCACGTAGACATTGAAGAACCAATGGATATGGGTTTTGCTTAGTTTTCACATAAACAATGATTGGGTTAACAACCAAGGCAATAATTAGCATGGCACTTAGCAGTACTGCTAGAAGCTGTGCATAGCCTGCTAACGCAGCAAAACCCGTTGTTGCAAATGTTGATGCAACTAGGCCAAAAATACCAAATGGTGCTAAACGAATGATAAAGCGAACAATTTGAGATACACCGTGGCTAAGATCTTCAAATACAGCTTTGGTTGTTGCAGATGCGTGATGAAGTGCAAGACCAAGACCGATAGCCCAAACCAAAATACCGATGTAATTCGCTTCTTTTAGCGCATTAATTGGGTTATCCACTAGTTTGAATAGAAGTGTATGTAAAACTTCACCAATACCTTGTGGAGGCGTTGTACCTTCTGCGCCCGCTACCAGAGTTAGAGTCGTTGGGAAAGCAAAGCTAAGAAGTACCGCGGTAAGTGCAGCAGTAAATGTACCGATTAAATACAGAGTAATAATAGGACGCATATGAGTGTGCTGTCCTTTCTTTTGGTTAGCGATAGAGGCTGCAACTAGAATGAATACTAAAATTGGAGCAACAGCTTTTAACGCACCAACAAATAGACTACCGATTAAGCCAGCGTCTTTTGCAGTTTCGGGTGAAATCGTCGCGAGTACTACACCGAGTACAATACCGACCAATATTTGTAAAACAAGGTTGCCATTGGCAAATCTTGCTATAAGAGTGTTGTTGTTTTGCATGGGATTACTACCTAATAATATAATTTTATTTTTTTGTTTTCAGCTGCGTTGTTTGATGTAACAAACAGTCTGAGATGCATATATTAAGCAAAGTAGCGAATGTGTCTATAGATAAGTCTATTTTTAATCAATAAATAGAAGCCTGTAGCGAAAACTAGAGATAAATATTGTTTTTTTGTTACAGGATGGTAATAAATCTGTTGTGCAGGGGCATTCATATGCCCCTGCAAACGTTTACGATGTTAATGATGTCCTTTTTTTCTGAACTGGTTTTCGTTCTGTATCGAACGGTACATTTTTCCTAGCTGTTTACTACTGGCTCTCTGCTCTGCAATCGTGGCGCTGTTTCTTTTCTGCTCACGAAGAAGCTTTAAATAGTTATTTAAGCGTCGAGCATCAAGAGTGCCTTTTTCTAGTGCTAATTGAACGGCACAACCCGGTTCTGTTTGATGTTGGCAATCAGAAAATCGGCACTGTTCAATGATCGCTTCAATATCGGAGAAGGTTTCACTGACGCCAGATTCACAATCGGTTAACTGTAACTCTCGCATTCCTGGTGTATCTAGCAGTAAACCACCGTCTGGCATAATGTGAAGAGTTCTTGAGGTCGTGGTATGTCGGCCTTTACTGTCATCTTCTCTTATACCGCCTGTTAATTGCGTTTCTGTTCTCATCAGGGTATTGACGAGTGTGGACTTTCCAACTCCGGATGAGCCCATAAAGGCCACGGTTTTTCCTTGTTTACACCAATCGGTCAGCGGCTGAATGCTGTCACAATCAAGTGCGTTAACACTTTCAATGATTAGCATTGGGTCAAGAGATTGTACTTCTGCTTTTAGCTCGTCGCTGTGTGAACAGAGATCTGCTTTAGTTAATACAATAACAGGCTGTACTTGTGCTTCATTAGCAATAGCAAGATAGCGCTCGATTCGGCTTAAATTAAAGTCGTCGTTCAATGAACAGACGATAAAGACCGTATCGATATTGGCAGCAATAAGTTGCTGATAAGCTTTGCTACCGGATGCTTTTCTCTGAAACAGTGAGCTTCTTTCTAGCAGTCGCTGAAAGGTGTTGTCTTCATTTAGAATCAACCAATCGCCAACGGTCATTGGTGGAAAGTCGTGATGATGCTCTAATGTGACTGTTCCCGACTCCGTTAATAGCTGATAACCGGAACGGTGGTGAGCAGATACACGAGCAATAATGCTTGATTGATAGTCTTCTAATGTAAGTTGTTGTTGAAAGTATGCTTGCCAACCTAGTTGTGACAAAGATAAATGGTTTTTCATTTTTTAAACCCGAGCGAAAATCGCTGAAATTTTACGATTCAGGGGCTAATTTGTTGCGGCATATTAGAACCCCGGTAATAGATGGATCACCGGGTAACAGGAAAGATTATACGAGCAGTGTGGTTTCTACGCTCTTACCGTTACCGGGTGGGTCATTAATACAATCATCTTATCCTCCAATAATAATTCTTAAGTACATTTCTCTGTGTCGCAGTGTATCACCAATGCCAAAAAAATCACAAGAAAGATGATAATGCAGACCGTTTCAATGGTTTTCATGTCATTGGTTAAATCATCATGTAAGGGAAAATTGACGTGCTTCGGAGGATATTATTTTTTTAGAGGGTATTTATTAACGACGATTTGCCATTCGCTTAAATTGATGTCGACGACCCCGAATGGTTATACCCATTCGAATAATATTTTCCGGTGGCGCCAACCCTCCGTATCCTCCATCGCCAATATGGACAATATCCGCACCAGCTGCTTTCGAAGCCATTGAGACCTGCTCAATGAACTGTTCACTCGCACCTTCCTGAGATGTACCGATAGCGAGAAGACCCAGCATATTGTTAGCATGCACTACTTCCATCATGGTGTGCGCCATATCTGGTGTAACACCAGGAGTGGTGTATGGCGCGGGAAACATAACTACATCTGCTCCAGCTTCAGCAAAGTTTTTAACAATGTCGAGGTTGTAATCATTACCTAGGCCACCACCGTGCATTTTTCCTGCAATGATCAGAATTTCTTCTGAAATCTGACGAACCAATTTGATGGCGTCTAAAATGGTCTCTTGGGATACAAGCATGCCGGGATTGCCTGTTAGCATGATGTAGTTGAACCCAAGATTCATGGCTTGTTCTACGGTTTCTCGTGTGACTGAACGACCCGGTTGGATATCAGCGAAATCGGAGGGAACAGGTTCGAGATTACAGCCAATTAAACGGCCGCTAAGAGTTTTTAATTCTGCAACAGTAAAATGGTCTTTTACATTGTGATTTAATGCTCCATTTACACTGGCTTTTGGGTTAAAAACATCGAGGCAGTTTAAGGTAATAAAGTCAGCACCTAAGCTAGCGGCAATTTCAGCACCTGATACCAAATCAAATGGAGGCTCTGCAGAAACGACGTTTTCAACCATCATGGCGCGTCCTTCAGAAGCTCTAATGCAATTTACCAACTCATTTCTGGTCATGGTTTCAATATCAGCTTTGGTTAAGTCAAAAATACGTTTGTTCATTACGACTCCTCCCTGATTTGTTTGTGTAGTTCTATGATTTCAACGGCAAGATCGCGGCATAACATGGTCGTCATTATGTGGTCTTGTATATGGGTCAGAATTAGCGTCATTTGAACTTTCCCTTCACCTTCATCAAAGCCAATTAAGCTAGTTTGAGTTTTATGAACATTAGAGAGGCTCATATCTCCTTGGGCTAATAGCTGTTGGCTTTCAGTAAGCCGGCCTTTACGTGCTTCAAGCATGGCTTGCATAAAGAAAGCTTTTCCCTGTCCAACTTCGCAAAGTAATGTCATGAGAAACTCTTCCGTAATATCACTCTGCTTTGTAATAAAATGTTCCATATTTGATCCTATATATTTGGCTGAGGAGTTGGCTGGGCATTGGGAGCATTTTTGTTACGGTGCTCTTCTTCAAGAAGTTGTTTTTCGTGAGCCTTAAAGAAGGGGTAGAATATAGCCATACTTACCACTACACAGAGCATAACTACTAAGGCCGCTAATGATGAATTGGTTGCTATTACTGCGCCGATTGGAGCTGGCATTGTCCATGGTGGAAGCGCGACAACTTTGGAGATTAATTCAGTTTTAAATGCTAGCCAGACAATACAGGTATTAACCATCGGTGATAGCATCCAGGGTATAAAGTAATTTACGTTCATAACAATCGGTGTGCCAAAAATAACCGGTTCATTGATATTGAATGTTCCTGGAATAATGGACATACGCCCGATCGTTTTTAGATGGGTTGCTTTGGATCGCATCATTAGAACGACAAATCCCCATGTGCCTCCTGCACCACCAACAAAAATGAAAAAGTCGAGTACTGGATTAACGAAAATCTTGGGCAGTTCTTCTCCTGCGGCTAATGCATCCTGATTCATTCCTAGATTCACCATTAAAATAGGGTACAGAATACCAACAACCACAACCTGTGAACCGTGGATACCTGCAAACCACAAAAGTTGAATCATGATGACGGCAAGTAAACAGGCAAAAAATGAATCGGACGCGGCAACGATGGGTTTGAACAACTCCATTACAGCAGTAGGAATATTTAGTTCGTTATAGCCGAGTGTGACGTTCAAAGAGACAACAATAATAGTAAGCAGAATAATTGGAATGAGCAGATCAAAAGACGCAGAAATTTTAGGCGGTACGGCTTCAGGTAGCTTCAATCTAACGTTGTGCTTCACCAAAAAACGTTGAAATTCAGGGACGAACAGGCCACATATAATAGCGGTGAAGGCTCCAGAACCTCCCATATGTGCAATTGGCATAATGCCGCCATGATCGGGAATGAATTGCACAGGAGCTACCGCTAATAAAAATGTAAACATCGATAGCATTCCGGAATTAAGAGGCCTTATTTTGTAATGCTCAGCAAGGTTAAAACCGATTCCGAAAGCGGCATAAAGTGCAAAGATACCCATGCTTACTTGAAATGCTGCGAGGATGTTACTTTGACCGATTGCATTTACAATATATTGCCAGCCTTCAAGGAAAGCATTGCTGGTACCTGGAGGGAAGGCGAACACAAGTAATAATGAGCCCACAATTAAGAATGGCATGGTCGTTACGAAGCCATCTTTAACTGCATTTACGTGTGGCTGAGTGGACACTTTATAGGCCACTGGAGTTATGGCTTTTTCTACCGAGTCTGTAATCTTGTTCATGATACTCATAGATTCGACCCTTTTGTTTCAAGTGATTGGTAAAGTTCGACTGCTTGCTCAAGAATGACATCTCCTTTCATCATTCCGTAATCAAGCATATCTATAAGTCCACATGCTTTACCTTCTTCAGTGGCTCGTTGTTTGAACTGTTTAAATTGGTATTTCACTTGGGGAGCGATAAGACATACATCATTCTGCTGTAGACGTTTTTCAAATTCGCTAACCGAGTAAGCATTAATTTCGCAAGAGAGTTCTTTTTGTTGTGCTGCTACCCTCATTTTATTTACTAACATGCTGGTAGACATTCCAGCAGAGCAACATAAAAAAATTTTCATTGTGACTTCCTGTTCCAGATTAAAACTTCTGATTGATCATATTTCTTCAAAATATTGAAGAATACATTTGTTGTCACAAAATTGGATTTAATGGTTAAGAGGAGAGCAACGACTAATAAGATTTTCTATCTTAATATTATGAAAAATAACAATTATTTCATTTATTCTTGAACTGGATAAATATTCAAAATCTTGAAGTATGCCGAATGGTTGAACAATGCATTTATAAAGTTGTTACAAAAGATGAATATAGAATCATGTTAGTTAAATACCTCAATTATGAGTGTAATAAATCCATGACAATATGAATTTCCTATTAGAAAGCCGAGTATTTTATACTCGGCTTTCTGTTTTAAGTATTAGAGATGCTATTTCTGGTGTGTTAAATAGCATTAATGCTTCATTTTCATGCCAGCCATTACTTTCTTGATTGGGGCAGTAAAGGTTTGTTGGTCACCGTTAGCAAAGTTGATAGTTACCTCAATACTTTTACCTTCGATAAAATCTTGTTGCAAGTCGAACAACATAATGTGAAGTCCGCCGGGCTTAAGCTCAACAGTACCGCTGGCTGGGATGCTAATTTGATCAACCTGTCGCATTTTCATCACGTCGCCTTCTTTAACGTGAGTATGCAGCTCCACTTTACCTGATGCAGGGGAAGAAGCTGAGACGATAGAGCGAGGGGTTTCTTCTTTGTTCATTAGAGTCACGAACACGGCGCTGGTTGGTGCGTTTGGTGGGGTAGCCCGCGCATAAGCGTTGTGGATCATTACATCGCTATTTGCAGAAGCAAAAGTACTGGTTAGGGCTAATGTGGCTAAAAGTAGTATACGTTTCATATCTCTTCCTTTTGATTGATGGCTTAACGCCACTCTTTAATTTATCTGTATTTGGTTGTTTTATAATGGGGTTATGTGTCACTTAGTTAGCAAGAACAGAATTTATTGCTTGCACTATTGGCTCAGGATCGAGTGTGTGCGGCACTTTAGTAATTAAGCTTCCGTCTGGCTGTAAGAAGTAGAAGTAAGAACTATGATCAACAACGTAGTCGATGGCGGACTCTTTTAGCTCTGTTTTTCTAAAAATAACACCGTAGCGATCAGCAACAGGTTGTGTTGTTGTTAATGGCGCTGATAAGCCAGATATCGTTGGGTGAAAATACTGAGCATATTGGTGAGCCGCGACAGGATCATCTCTTTCAGGATCGATAGAGATAAATAACGGGCGAAGTTTAGCTAGTTGCTTATCGTCAAACTCTCTTAGTGCTGCAGACAACATGGCCAATGATGTTGGGCAAACATCAGGGCAGCGTGTATAGCCGAAATAGACGATTCTAATTCGATCATCTGTTGGTTCAAAAATCCGTACCGGCCTATTATCTTTACCAATAAAAATGGGATCATTGGCTATCTGTTGTGAAGCGGCAATTTGTTGTGCTTTCTCTTCATCTGCCTGTGAATCCATATAGACATTGATGCCGTAACCAAGCCCAAATGCGACAATAAGGGCGATTAACCAGTTCTTTGTCATCTTTCCATCCTAATTGCTGGGTGTACTGTTGTTGTTCCATCGGTTAAGCGGCCTAACCATGTCATACTATCTTGCGTACAAACAGGCAGCATTATAGCGGCTGAATATGTGCCATTGGGTTGCTTGTTTAGTAAAAACTTACTAATGCCCATATCCATTTCTAACCCTTCAACTTCAAGTAACAAGGTATCTTTACTGGCATTAGGCCAATCTACGGTTAGCTGGCTTTCTACCAAAGGTTTCGCGGTATCATGTTCAAGTGTCATGGTTACATGCTGCTGTTTACATGCTGTGGTTGATAAAAAGCAGTAGTCTTTTACATTAATCGCGCTGTCTGAAGTGGAGCTAGATTTCAGCATATCTTGTACAAAAAAACCGAGTAAAACGGCGCAGCAGAGCGCGAGTATTTTTAATAGTTTCATAGTGAGCAAGAGGTTATCAATAAGTTAACAGATTAACATGATTAAGAAGTGAGGATGTGATTTGGATCTACGACTGTAAAATTTTACAATTAAAAAATAGTAATAAGAGCGAGACTTATTTAAGAGCGGTTACTGCACTATTGTGTGACGGCTCTATTCGTAACAAGAGCCATCACAGGATATGTTCTTAGTGACTATTACCTTTGTCGGCAAATTTCTCCAATAACAACACAATGCCAACACCAATGATCATCAACCCAATGGCGAGTAAAAGCTGACTTGGTTGAGAGGTTATGGACTCAAACTCAAAGGGTGAGAGGTTTTGTTGTATTAAAGGTACTTGTTCACCGCTAGAGTTTGTACGCCAACTGATGGTCTCTTTCCAAGGCCATATTTTGGGTAATGTGCCAATCATTAGTCCTGTCAGAAACATCAATGTTGAGTCTCTATGACGTTTTAGTAACCACGAAAGTAAGTGAGAGAAAGTAAGCAGCCCAGTAACGCAGCCAGTAACAAACAGTAACAATACCTCTATTTGTAGCGACTTTGCTGCGGCAAGTATCGGTGTGTACATTCCAAGCAGTAATAGAATAAAGCTGCCAGATATGCCGGGTAGAATCATGGCACAGATAGCGACTGCCCCAGCGACAACAATGTTGATACTGGTAGGGTCCATCTGCAGAGGTTTAAGCACCGTGATGGAGTAGGCGAATGCAATCCCTACTATAACGAAGACGCCCCTAACTAAATCTTTTCTATCAACTTGCTTAATGATATGCCAAACAGAGACAACAATTAACCCGAAGAAAAATGACCATAATGGAATAGGGTAAGTAACCAACAGCCAAGAAATCAGCTTCGCTAAGGTTAAAATACTGGTGATGATGCCGCCAAATAAGCAGATCAAAAAGCGTCCATTTATATGGTCAAAAGCGTGTTTTACACCCTCATTTTTAATAATACCGATTAATGAAGGGTTTACTCTGCGAATGCTCTCTAACAAGGTATCGTAAATACCAGTAATAAACGCAATGGTTCCGCCTGATACACCAGGGACAACATCTGCCGCACCCATTGCCATACCTTTGAAAAAAGTGACCAAATATTTCATCTGTTTCTATTCAACTAACTAGGATGATCGAATTATACAAAATCTGAGTTTAATATATATAGCTGCCGTGAGTTATTCGTTATTGTAGGGTTTAGGTTATTCATTCTATTTTTGTGCAAGTAATGTCATAGCAAATTGCACTTGATTTGCATTTTGCAATTGCATTATGCGATAAGGTGAGCGAAATATTCATATGTTGGATAATTAAATGCCGTAAAACGGCGTTTATTCTAAGTTTTGAAAGTTGGCATGTAATATGCTTTAATACTACTGACCCTTCTTAAAGCCGAGGGTCACCTAGCCAACTGACGTTGTTAGTGAACGAAAATTGTTCACACTATCTATAAGCCAATTGCAAGCATTGCGATTGGCTCTTTTTTTATCTGTATCTTAACTAAATCAATACCCCATTAAGCTAAGCAAATTCTCGGCAGTTTCAATGGCTTCTTTACGATTGGCAATGTTGAGTTTTTGATACAGGTTACGGATGTGAGTTTTGATGGTGGTAGCAGCAACATCCAGCTCTTGCGCAATCTGTTC
Source organism: Vibrio sp. MACH09 (assembly GCF_033238805.1). Classification (NCBI taxonomy): domain Bacteria; kingdom Pseudomonadati; phylum Pseudomonadota; class Gammaproteobacteria; order Vibrionales; family Vibrionaceae; genus Vibrio; species Vibrio sp. MACH09. Next base: position 795,799 of record NZ_BSFZ01000002.1, read on the forward strand.
GTTACTAAACCCGGAATAAATTAAGCCCAGTACCTGCCACTCTCTTTGCGTCAGTGGACTGGTTCTTACCAACTCTGGAATGTTAGGGTGATTGATAAGCTTGTCGACAAAATCTTCGTCAAAGTGAACAGAACGGCTGCGCTGTTTGCTAGAAATATCCTTAATTAGTTGCTGAGCTCGATGCTTTTCAAGATCACCTAACGAGGCATGACTACTGAGCTTTTGCAGCAGCTCGTCAATGGTATTACCATCAATTAAGAAATTACCCACCATGCCAGTTTGGTTAGTTAAGCTAAGGGCATGTTTAAGCTTTTCTACCGCTTTTTCTTCATTATTTTGTCGAACATAAAGAATGGCTTCAACAATTAGGTTGCGGTTGATATCCGTCACCAAATTCGCCTGTTCGGCGTGTTGTTGCAAGGCATCTAAATGTTCTTGGGCTTCTTCAAATTGACCGACAAAAATTTGAGCTCGGGCGATATTTCGCCACTGAAGTTGGTAAAAGTGGTTTTTGGCATCTGTTGGGCGGTCAGCACTCTCGAGCCATTGCTTAACCGATGTCGTATCCCCTTTCGCTTGCCAGTACAACAACAATGAAAGCGAGGCATTGGCCTTCCAATCTAAATGGTAGCTAGATTGTTGCAATAGATGTTCAATCTGTTCTATAAACCGTGTTGCTTTATCTATTTCACCTCTGCTAATGGCGATTCTCGCGAGCAGTGAATAACAGTGAAGATGCTTGCTTGGATCATGGTTGCCCAATACCTGCATCCCTTTATAGGCACACTCTTCGGCTTCATCTAGTCGATTCCAGCACCACAGCACTTGAGAGCGTAATCGAAGCAGGAACTCATGCAGCGGTAATTGCTGCAGTTTTTGCTCTTCAATCAATTTAAATGCGTTGTCTTGCAGCTCATAAGCCGCTTGTACAAACCCTTGAGCAATTAAGATCTCACTCTGTTGTAGCAGTGCCCAAAGAGCTTGATGATAAAGCTGATATTGGCGAGCGAGCTTCTCTGTTTGTTGCATAAGAGAAAGGGCGCGATCTAATTCGCCATTAACGTGATTCACTTCACCTACAATTGATGTCGCGACAATTCGGCTGCGATAGATGGTGGTATCGAGCTGACTTAGCGCTAGCTCAGCCAGTTCTAACGCCTTTTCAGGATCATTTCTGTTGATGGCTACTTGTGCTCTAAGAGCATTAATCTGACCTTTATCGCTGGTGGTGAGCTCGATATTTCGCTGGGCCATCTGTCGCTCAGATTCAACCAACATACCTTCAACTCGGTCATAACTGTGCTGACTTTGAGCCAGCCACGCCCTTAGTAATGGCAGTTTCATTTCGGAATAGAGCTGATCATCGCTTAATTGAGTGATGGCATCTTCCATAATGGCTAGCTCACCGAGATTAAACATACGCCAACCGTGCTCAATTAAAATTTGCGCCACCAGTTCGCCGTCATGGGATTTTTGAGCATGGGAAAGTGCCTGATGCGGAATGCCAATGTTTAACCATGCTTGCGCAGCGCTGCGGTGAAGAGACTTCTCTTCTTGAGGGATGCGTGACTGCCTTTCGTGAGTGAGAAACTCACCAAATAAGTGATGGAATCGATACCAGTTTTGCTCACCTTCAAGACGGTAGATAAACAGGCCAAAGCGATTAAGAGACTCAATCATACCTAAGGCGTCTTCTCTTTCCGTGAGCTCGCTGACGAGCTTATCGTTAAAGGTTTCCAGTACCGAACACTGCATTAAGAAATGTCGAGTTTCGGAATCGAGAAGATCAAACACCTCTTCAACCAAATAATCCCATAAATGAGCGTGATTAAACTGAGATACTGACTGGACAGATTGAGCTAAAGTGCGTTTTTGATGTTGAGCTTGCAAGGCAATAAGTTGTAACGCTGACGGCCAACCTTCTACATAGTTGCGTAAGCTATCTGCGGTGGTGTCATCAATGCCTTCAGAAACCCGTTGATTGAAAAAACGGGTAGTCTCTTCGGTATCAAACGCCAATAAATCATTGCCTATTTCAATCATTAAGTCGCGTACTCGTAAGTTCGCGGTGCCTAGTGGTGGGTTAGCGCGGCTGGTTACGACTAACGTAATGTTGTCTGGCATATGCTTGAGGAAAAAACGCATCGCCTCATGAATTTCTTCATTCTGAATCAGATGGTAGTCATCAAGCACCACATAACTTTCATTAAAAAACTCTGATAGCTCAGAGAATACTTCTGCAAATAACGTCTGTAACGAGGAAAACTGCCGGCGCTCAGCCAGTGTTTGTGAGTTCGGACATTGATCACCCGTGGCGCGATTGATGGCCTGAATAAAATAGTTAACAAATCGAAACGTATCATTGTCACTGTCATCAAGGCTATACCAGCCGACGCTATTTTTGTCAGAGAGCCATTGTGCCGCCATGGTGGTTTTACCATAGCCCGCCGGAGAGCGGAAAAGGATCAGCTTATAACACGGTGCTTGCTGTAATAAGTCTAAAACGCGAGGTCTAACGATGGCGTTATGTAACCGGCCGGGCCGAGTGAGTTTTGAGGGTATCCACATAGTTATCGCACTATTTGATTTAGGTTATTCATAAACTGTTTTTATCCTACGATAAGGTGATATCAACATAAAACGGCTTATCTGCGATATGTATGATCTGCCGCATAATTATGAGGTTCTACGCCCCGATATTGTGATTAATGTCTCATAAGTATAGTTTGCTAGATGGAAAAACGGCGGCTACCCGTACATATTAGTAATTATGAAACGGGATTCTATTACCATCATTAGTGGTGAAGCTAGCCATGGCTTAACGGGATAAATTCAGGCATTAGTGTGATGAAACTACTATTTTCAATCAATGTTTCTGACTGAGTAATTTATAGCCAATGAGTAATGGAGGAGGTAATCGAAAGTTATACGTGACCTGAGTCGCTATATTTTTAACGCTAGCAGCAGTTAGTGTGACTTAGATCGCTAAGTGTGTAGAAGAGTAGGGTCTACGCCCTAGCTACTCCTCCTCTCCACTCTTTAAGTTAGGAGGATGTTCTGTTGATTATCAAGATGCAGGATATGCCATAGATAAATTGAAACAATTATGAGATGTCACTATGAAACCGACGCAACAAAAAAAGTTTGATAAAGCGCAGTTCCAAGCCGATGTAAAAATGCATTTAACCGCAACTTACGCAACGAAGGTTGAAAATGCACAGCCACGTGACTGGTATTTAGCAATGGGTCGCGCTCTAGCGGAGATGACAACCTTTGATTTGCTAGAAACAGAAAATGATAAAGCGATTCAAAATGCGAAAAGTGTTAACTACCTTTCATTAGAGTTCTTGATTGGCCGCCTTACGGGTAACAACTTGATCAGCATGGGGCTTTATTCGCAAATAGACGCCGCCATGAAAGAGCTGGGACAGAGTCTAACTGACCTGTTAGAAGAAGAACGTGACCCATCACTGGGCAATGGTGGTCTTGGTCGTTTGGCTGCTTGCTTTATGGACTCATGTGCTGCTCAAGAGTTTCCAACGGTTGGTTATGGTCTTCACTACGAGTATGGTCTGTTCAAACAGTCATTTGATCAGTGTCATCAACAGGAAGCGCCTGATGCATGGCGTGGTGTTGAAGGTTACCCTTGGGAAGTTGCACGGCCAAATATTGCTCAAGAAATCGGTTTTTATGGTCACGTAGAAGTGATTAATGAAAATGGAAAAGAGAAGCGTCGTTGGGTTCCGGGTATGCAAGTAAAAGCGATGCCGTGGGATCTTCCTATTGTGGGTTACGAAAGCAATACCGTTTACCCATTGCGTTTATGGGAATGTCAGGCCATTGCACCTTTTTCTTTAGAAAGCTTTAACAATGGTGACTACTTTGAAGCGCAGCACTCATTGATTGATGCGGGTAACATTACCAAAGTACTTTATCCAAATGATAACCACGAGAAGGGTAAAACTCTTCGCTTAATGCAACAATACTTCCATAGTGCGGCATCTATTGCTGATATCTTGCGTCGCCACCTTAAAGCTGGTCACAAGTTAGAAGACTTAGCGAAATATGAAACCATCCAGCTAAATGATACACACCCAACTATCGCTATTCCGGAATTAATGCGTATTTTGGTGGATGAGTATGAGTGGGCTTGGGATGATGCATGGGCACTGTGTTCTAAAACATTTGCCTATACTAACCATACCTTGTTGCCGGAAGCATTAGAAACATGGAGCGAGTCGTTAATTCAGCGCTTGCTGCCTCGTCATATGGAAATCATTTATCATATCAACCATTTGTTTATGCAAGAAGTGCGTGCTAAATGGCCGGGTGATGTTGAGAAGCAACGCAAATTATCAATTATTCAAGAAGGCTTCCACCGTATGGTACGTATGGCCAACCTTTGTGTTGTTGGTTCTTATGCGGTAAATGGTGTAGCGGCACTTCACTCTGAGTTGGTTAAACGTGACTTATTCCCAGAGTTCCACGAACTTTACCCAAATCGACTGCAAAACGTGACCAACGGGGTAACACCTCGCCGTTGGTTGAAGTTCTGTAATCCTAAGTTGTCAGCTCTTATTAGCGAGAAGATTGGAGATAAATGGCCAGCCGACTTGGATATGCTAACAAAGATAGCCGAATTTGCGGACGATAAAGCCTTCCAAGATGACTATATGGCGGTTAAAAAAGCCAATAAAGAGCGTCTAGCCGATTGGGTACAAGAGAACATGGGTATTGAATTAAATACCGATGCGATTTTTGATGTGCAGATCAAACGTCTTCACGAATATAAACGTCAACATTTGAACCTGTTGCACATATTGTCTCTGTATCATCGTCTATTAAATGATCCTTCGTTTGATATGGCGCCACGTGTGGTGTTCTTCGCCGCGAAAGCCGCACCGGGCTATCATCTAGCCAAAGAGATCATTTATGCCACCAACAAAGTGGCAGAGAAAATCAACAGTGACAACCGTGTGAACCACAAACTGAAAGTGGTCTTTATTCCTGATTATCGTGTCAGCATGGCGGAAATCATTATTCCGGCTGCAGATGTGTCTGAGCAAATCTCTACCGCAGGTAAAGAAGCTTCGGGTACAGGTAACATGAAAATGGCGCTTAATGGTGCACTAACCATTGGTACTATGGATGGCGCAAACGTAGAGATACGTGAAGAAGTGGGTGATGAAAACATCTATATCTTCGGTCTAGAAGTTGATGGTGTTGAGGCGTTGCGTGCTCGAGGTTACAACCCATTTGATTACTACAACGCTGACCACCTGCTAAAAGCGTCAATGGATCTTCTGTTAGGTGATGAATTTACACCAGGAGAGCCGGGTAAACTGCGCGCAGTTTATGACAGCCTGTTGGACGGTGGTGATCCGTATTTGTGTCTTGCTGACTTTGCCTCTTACGTAAAAGCGCACGAAGCGATGGATCAACAGTACCGTGAGCCGCAAGGTTGGGCTCGTAAGGCGATTCTAAATACGGCGCTGGTAGGTAAGTTTAGCTCTGACCGTTCAATACGTGATTACGTAAATAACATCTGGAAATTACAAGCCGTAAAACGCTAGTTATTTGCCTGTTTGAGCTGGGAGCGCTGTTTTCGTAAGCATAATTTAGCGAGTGCAGTTTCCCGGCTCTACTGGATCCAATAGTGGTTTTACCAAAGAGCATTATTGGATCCGGTAAGTTACCTAAGATTTTGACAAGAATGCCCTACTAAAAGGAAGGCGTATAAACGCCTTCGGAGAGAAAAATGAAACAACAGTCAGTTCTAATGCAAGTCGCTGATATGGCTAAGATATCAAAAAACTATATTAGTGCGTGGGGAGATGAAGCAAGTGTCGAAGAGGAAACCATTCGTCGTTTACTTGCTTCTCTTGGCTACGATACCTCAAGTGAAGAAAATCTGCTTAAATCGGCAGAAAAGAAACATAAAAAAGAGGTTTTGGATCCCGTTCAAGTTGTACGCGATAGTGAGCAACCCATAGAGATTAAATTGAATCTAGGTGTTAGTGCTCGCGAGAGTGAATTTAGCTGGCGTTTAGAAACTGAGCAGGGTAAGACCCTTGAAGGATATCTTCAATCGCAAATTGTACGTGATGAGCGTGCAGAAGGCGGCCCTTTAGTGTTTCAACTGCCCAACGTGGAGTGGGGATATCATCAACTTATTATCACCCGCAAGCGTCGCAAGACCCCGTATGAAATGACCCTGATAGTGACGCCAAATGCGTGTTACAAGCAGCAGAAACTATCCCAGCAGAAAAAACTGTGGGGGCCAAGTGTTCAACTTTATACTCTTAGAACTCAGCATAACTGGGGTATTGGTGACTTTGGTGACCTTAAACAATTGGTCGCAGAAATAGCATCACGAGGAGGGGATTTTGTTGGTTTAAACCCAATTCATTCATTATTCCCAGCCAACCCTGAAGGGGCGAGTCCATATAGCCCGTCGTCTCGCCGTTGGTTAAATATTCTCTATATTGATGTCAGTTCTGTTCCTGAGTTTGTGTTAAGTGTTGATGCTCAGCGTAAAGTGGGCAGCAACGAGTTCCAGCAGCGTCTGCATAAAGTTCGAGATACCCATTGGGTTAACTACTCTGAAGTGTCTGAACTTAAAATGAGTGTGTTACCTCTGTTATTTGACGAATTTAAGAGTCGTCATCTGGATGAATCTACCGACAGAGCAAAAGCATTTTTGAGCTTTGTTGAGCAAGGTGGCGAGAGCCTATTACATCAAGCTGCATTCGATGCTCTGCATGGTACGCTGTTTGAAAAAGATCAAAGCATTTGGGGTTGGCCTGTATTCCCTGAGAAGTACCAGCACTTCCAAAATCCAGCCGTTCAAACTTTCATTAAAGAGAATGAAGATAAAGTGCAATTGCACCTTTATTTGCAATGGATTGCCGACAGTCAGATTAATGAAGCGCAGACATTGGCTGAAGAGAAAGGCATGGCAGTAGGGCTTTACCGTGACCTGGCGGTCGGGGTGGCTAACTCAGGATCTGAGACCTGGGCAGACGATGGTAACTTGGTGATGGACGCCAGTATTGGCGCGCCACCGGATATTCTTGGTCCTCTAGGACAAAATTGGGGGCTTCCTCCTCTTAATCCACAAGTTCTTCAAGCCACAGGCTATGACGCTTATATTAAGTTGCTAAGAGCAAACATGAAGCATTGTGGCGCACTGCGTATTGACCATGTTCTTGGCCTACTTCGTTTGTGGTGGATACCGAAAGGTGAAGGTGCAACAAACGGTGCTTATATCTACTATCCCGTTGAAGATATGCTGGCAATATTGGCTTTAGAATCTCATCGCTATCAGTGCAGTGTGATTGGTGAAGACCTTGGAACAGTGCCAGATGAAATTGTTGATATTCTCGCGGATGCAGGGGTTCACTCTTATAAAGTCTTCTTCTTTGAAACAGCAGAAGATGGCGGCTATTACTCGCCGAATCATTATACAGAACAGTCCATGTCGGCACTTTGTACCCACGACATGCCAACGTTACGTGGATTTTGGCACTGTGATGATCTCAAAACAGGTCAGGAGCTAGGGTTATATCCCGACGAGGAGCAGTTACAAATACTGTTTGATGACCGTTTAAAATGTAAGCAAGAGATCCTTAATAGTGTTGAATGGCATGGCTTCTTACCTGATGGTGTTGGTCGTGACGCGACATTAGTGCCAATGGATAAGCACTTAAGTGAAGCGTTACAACTTCATTTAGCCGCTGGCTCTTCGGCCTTGTTGAGTATTCAGCTGGAAGATTGGTTAGAGATGGATAAACCGGTAAACATTCCGGGAACGGTTGATGAATATCCAAACTGGCGTCGTAAGTTATCATTAAATCTTGAGGATATTTTTGCTCGAGAAGAGGTAAATTACATTGCTAAACGCTTAACAGAAGTTCGCGCTGGGTCTGGAAAATAATGCAACGAATACAAACAGTTAATTACGCAGTCTTGCAAGATAGTCACTGCTTGTATTCGCCTGATAGTGAACTTGTTAACTAATTGATATTTTTGAGAATACCCGCTTTATGCGGGTATTTTTTATTATTTATTAACAGCGACTAATTAACAGGTTACTATGAGAAAAGTTGGTTTTTGTTTCATACTTTTGTTTTTAATTTTATAGATGTTTTGGAGATGCCAGTTGAAAAAGAATACTGTGACAAAAAAGGAAGACATTTTTGGTGTATTAGAAAATGCGGCATGCGCTGATCCTTTCTCTTTACTGGGTCCTTATCATAGAGAAAAGCAGCTTTCACTAAGGGTATGGATGCCGGGAGCAAGTAAAGTTGAATTACTTATTGCTGATGAGCCGAGAGTCGCCTTGGAGAAAGAGTCAGAGAACAGTTTTGTTCTAGAACATGATAGAGATTTGACATTTACCCATTATAAGTTGGCGGTGAACTGGGATGGAACAGAGCAGATAGTGGATGACCCATACCAATATCATGCTTTGTATAAAGAGTTTGAAGAGCTCCATACTCCTGTGCAAATGTACCATCACATGGGAGCACAGTTTGTCTCTATTGAGAGAGAAGGTGAGCAGATTTCTGGTACTCGCTTTTTGGTTTATGCCCCTCATGCCACCGCAGTGAGTTTAATCGGCAGTTTCAACTACTGGGACGGCCGCCGCAACCCAATGCAACGTTTAGATTACGGTATTTGGGGGATCTTTATTCCTGAACTGGAAGAAGGCGCTCAATACAAATATGAAATCAAAGGGCCTAATGGAGAGAGCTTACCGCATAAAGCCGATCCATGGGGTTTCTATGCCGAGCAGCACCCATCATTCTCCTCCGTAACATACGATCACAACCGGTATGACTGGCAAGACCAACAGTGGCAAAGTCGTCCGGTTAGCACTAAAACCAAACAAGCACTCTCTTTCTATGAACTACATGTTGGTTCGTGGAAACGAGATAAAGATGGCAACTTTATTGGATATCGCGATCTGGCCGATGAACTGGTGCCTTATTTAGTTGACCTAGGCTACAGCCATGTTGAACTAATGCCGATCTCAGAGTACCCATTCTATGGTTCTTGGGGTTACCAACCTGTCGGGCTATTTGCACCAACCAGCCGCTTTGGTTCTCCAGATGACTTTAAGTACTTTATTGATAAATGTCACCAAGCTGGAATTGGTGTCGTTCTGGATTGGGTTCCTGCGCATTTCCCATCGGATGACCATGGTTTGGCGAATTTTGATGGTACTCCTTTGTACCACGATCCAGATCCAAGGCGTGGATGGCACCAAGACTGGAACTCCTTTATTTATGATGTAGGACGTGAACATGTTAGACGTTTCCTCGTTGCTAATGCGTTGTATTGGTTCGAGCAGTTCCATATCGATGGTATTCGAGTTGATGCGGTAGCATCAATGCTATACCTAGATTATTCACGTAGCCATGATCAGTGGATTCCAAATAGCGACGGCGGCAACGAGAACTACGATGCCATTGCTATGTTTAAATGGGTCAATGAAGAAGTGTATAAGCACTTTCCAAATGCCATGACGATTGCTGAAGAGTCGACGGCATTCCCGGGCGTTTCTGCGCCAACATATATGGGTGGATTAGGCTTTGGATTTAAGTGGAACATGGGTTGGATGCACGATAGCTTGTCTTATGTGCAAGAAGATCCCGTGCATCGTAAGTATCATCACAACACCATCACCTTCCCACTAATTTACGCCCATAGTGAGAACTATGTGTTGTCTCTGTCCCACGATGAAGTGGTGTACGGAAAACGCTCTATTCATGACAAAATGCCGGGTGATGAATGGCAGCAAACCGCCAATTTGAGGGCTTATCTTGGTTACATGTATGGTCAGCCGGGTAAAAAGCTAAACTTTATGGGCACCGAGTTTGGCCAAACTGCGGAGTGGAACCATGATGATCAGTTGCAATGGTTCCTGTTGGCCTACGAACGTCACCAAGGTATTCACGCGCTCACTCGCGATTTGAATATGTTGTATCGCAATGAAGTGGCGCTTCATGAACTTGATTGTGATCTAAGAGGATTTGAATGGCGTCTGCAAGATGCACAAGATGCCAGCATATTGGCGCATGAACGCATCAGTGAACATGGTGAAAGAGTGCTAGTGGTGACTAACTTTACGCCTGTTCCTCATGAGTCATTCCGTATAGGTGTGCCCAATAAAGGAAAATATGACTTGCTGTTAAACAGTGATGATAGCCGTTATCACGGCAGTGATTTTGCGGTGATTAAATCACTAAATAGTGAAGAGATAGAGAGTGAAGGATTAGCACAGTCACTTAACTTACGGTTACCACCATTAGCGACCGTGTTCTATAAGCTTTCATAAACGGTACTTCTAAATAGTATTCATAAATAGATAACAACAAGGGTCAGATAGCGATATCTGACCCTTTCTATTTGGTGAGTATAACCAAATAGAAAGGGTATATACTCAAGTGACCTCAAGATGCAGAATTCAGAGCAGCATCAACAAGTTCAGTTCAAGAAAGATAATTGAAGATATTACATTAACGATAGTGTTGATAAAGCGAAAATCCCCAAGGTACAGGTAACCAATGAGGTGACCGTTGTTAGGGCGATAATATTTGCCGCCAGAGCAGCGTTTCCACCCATGGCTCGAGCCATGACATAACTTGCAGCCGCAGTAGGCGCGGCACTCATAAAGAACACAATCCCGATATCAAGCCCTCTAAAGCCAAACAGCAGAGCTGCACCAGTGATGATGATAGGAGCAAAAACGAGTTTGTTTACCGTAGCAAACCACGTAGCGCGTTGGTCGCCTTTTAGAGATTTAATATTTAAAGAACCGCCAGTGCATAACAGAGCAAGGGGTAAAGTCATACTGGCAAAATACTGACCTGCATTTAGTACCATTTTAGGGATAGGAATAGAGAGAAAATAGACAATCAACCCAAGCATTATGGCAATGATTAGAGGATTTTTAGTTATCCCTTTAGCAATAACAGCAAATGCTTTTAGCCCGGATGATTTCTCTTTATCGTTCTTCGGACTTAATGCAATGACCGCTAATATATTATAAAGAATCGTCATTGGTGCGACGTAAATCGCCGCTAAAGCGATACCGGTTTCACCATAAGCGTTAGCAACATAAGCAAGCCCTATAATGGCGGTATTTGCCCGATAACTGCCTTGAATGACCACCCCTTTATCATTGGAGCCAGAAAAGAGTGTTTTGGTGGCAATAACCACAAAAACAAAGAAAATTAAGTTAGCGCTGAGACCAAAAAGGATTAATGGTGTACTGCTTGAAAAGTCATGTTCAGAACCGACAATACTAAGAAACAGCAAAGCAGGTAAGGTCACTTGAAAAACCAACCTAGACGCGACATCAATAAACGCATCGTCAATAACTGCTATCCGTTTAAGAAATACCCCGAGCAACAGCATTAAGCAAATGGGTCCTGTAATCGATGCTGAAAACTGCAACTGCGCTAAAAACTCCGCCATTGTTACCTCTAAACTCGTCCGTGGATGCATATTGTGACATATCTAACGTTAATACGGCATAGAAAAAGAACGGAAAATAATCGGTACTGAGTTTTGTTTAGCGCAAGCGGGTTTATACACTGTGCTAATCAGTATCGTTTGCTTTCATATTAGCTGTTAGAAGTAAGTCATTGACAGTTCAGCCAAAGAAAACATATGCTTACCTCGCACTGGCAAAATCCAGTGTCAGGCGTAGGAACCTGTTATATCCACACGGCGCATGTACTCCAGTATCTTAACTGGCATTAATATGTGCGGCTTTGGCACATCTAAATTATGGTGAGCTGGGCGGGGCAACTTCGGTTGGCCGTCTCCGTGTGAACGGTATTCCTACCCCTGTTCAGTTCACCACCCAAAGCGTAGGAACTTCGGATGGTGATTTTCTTTTAAATTCCACACGGAGGTCTCCATGACCAATAAAACTCAACCCGATTTTTATCTACAAGTTGAAGACTTTATTCTCAATGCTAACAGCGACAACACCCCATTAGATAACGAAATACGTGTGTTTCTGCTGACGTTACTGAACCAGTTTAAGCATCAAGCTGAAGAGTAATGGATAAAAAACAGGCACCATTTATTGGTGCCTGTTGTTGCAATATTTGAACTTAAAATACCAAGAGTTGTGAATCATTCTGATAAGCTTGTAGTGCCCTCAGTCCTTGGTTAATTAGTGATTTTATTGCTTTTATAACTGAACCAAAAGTAATAGAGTCCTATACAGCTCCCTATCGGAACAAGAAAAACCAACCAAGCAAACGAAGTAATAAAGCATATTCGGTACGCCCACTTCCGTTTTCTTAGCAAGAAGAAGCCTCCAAATGATGATAGGCAGAAAAGTAAGCCGATGAAGATTTGTCCTAGTATTGGAAACATTGTCTCAAAGGATAGTCCGTCTAAGTTTCTAAGTATGGTCCCAATAAGTAGAAAACCAATCAAGGCACCAAGTACAAAGTAAACGGAACCTATTATACGTCTGTGAATGTCCATATTTCCTCTTAGAGTAGGCGTTCAATTTAGATGTGAACTGCGTTTAAATAGCTTAAGGTATTTAAAATCGACTGTTAGCTTATCTTTGCTTTGCCACTTTTCTTAGTGTGGCAACGTTTAAATTAATGGCATGTGATGCATTATCCACGACCATATAATTATAATCGCCATCTAAAAATAGGTTGGCAGCGTTACCTACTGGCAGAACAACAGCAGATATTGGATAGTCAAAGAATGTTTTCAGTTCCTTCCAACTAGTGAATATAGGAAGTAAGGAAACACCTGCGTTATTTAAAGAAATTAGCTTAATATTCCTTTCTTGATTTATGGTGACAATTCCATTTTCATTTGGCTCACTAACATCTTCAGTAGCACTCACAGGTATAAGTACTTCAGTATTTTTGATCTGTTCAATCTTTGATTTACTAATTTCAGTTCGACCATCCAGTTCTAGTAGCATTGGAATTAGGTCTTTATTAGATATATTTACACTGTACTCTTTAGTGTCAGCATTAGCCGAAGCAAAATGTGATAGAAGCACTAATAATAATGTTAATTTTGCTATAGATTTTTTCATACTTCCTCATTAAAGCTATTGCTTTCTATACGGCTTTATTCCGTCTTTCACTCTTAAACATTTCCATATGTCACTGCATGGATAATGGGTGAATTAAGAAGATAACTATATGAATGGTCTTGATATAATATCATTTGCACTGACTTATCAAATAGAGAAAAGCGGAAACTGTCCGTATATCACACAAAACTTCAAGCAGAGAGCCATAAAGACTTGCATGCTTAAGCTCACTTTCTACGTAAAGAAAATTTATGTTTCTTAAGACGACTGTCCTGATTGAAGGGAGAGAAGTATTAAATTAGGTGACTATGGTGTCTTTGCCGTACAGAATGTCAAAATTTTGTTATAGTCCCGTTTCTAAACTATTCAAAAAAAAGAACAACAAGGACACCACGGTGAGTGAGAAAATCTACTTCAATACGTCAGGGAAGTTCAGTGTAAAACGAAAGTTGGTGAACATAACCACTCGTTTGCACCATACCATTGCCCCCAATCATGCTAAAAAAACCGCTAAGCAATTGTTGCTAACACCTGCAAGAATGAAACCGATTAATGATGAGCCGGAAGGTTTAATTAAGGGCGAAGTAGACACCAACGAAGGGGTGATAAAAACGTATAGTCTTGGCGAAGGGCCGGTTTGGGTACTTACGCATGGTTGGTCAGGAACTGCGAGCCAGTTTTACCCATTAATGGAACACATCGCCTCTCGTGGCTTTACCGCCTTTGCTTATGATCAGCCGGGGCACGGTAAGAGTGGTGGTGCTTATGGCCATATTCCCGGATTTGTTGCTTGCTTAGAGTCCGTGCTAGATAGCGTACAAGACGTGGCGGGTGTGGTTGGTCATAGTATGGGAACCGCTTCTGCGCTTGAGTGCAAACACGCAAAAATTGCGCACTGTCCGATGCTATTGATTGCACCAGTACTGGATTACTTAGACAACTTGTTTGGTAGTGTTAGCCGGTCTGGTTACTCGGTGAAGTTATTCCAAGCGATTGTGGAAGATATCCAAGATCAATATCACTACCCGATCCATATTATCGATCCCTATGCTCATCTCATGAATCGCACTAACCGCACCATTATTATTCATGATGAGAAAGATAAGTTCACTAAGTTCTCTGTGTCGCAAAAAGCGGCGAGCGAAGGCGATAATGTCACTTTAGTCGCAACGCAAGGGCAGGGGCATGGAAGGGTGATGAAGTGTCAACAAGTGATGGACAGTTTTGACCGCTTAATTGACGTTCAATAATCGCAGATTACGGTAAGAAAATAACCCATGATTGAATTTGGAACATCGGAGTATAAAAGGGTCAGCTTTATAATGGCGTTGGGCTCGTTTCTTATATTTTGTAATCTGTATCTGTTCCAACCTATCTTGCCTCAACTGGCAGATGAGCTCTTTATATCGGCTACTAAAGTAAATTGGATCTTTGCTTCTACCACATTAATGCTGTCGGTTTTTCTAGTGCCTTGGGCACTAGTTTCTGAGTCCTTTGGTCGTAAGAAAGTCATGTTGGTTGGCCTTTTTGTTCCGCCAATCATTAATGTGTTGATGATGCTTGATTCTAGTTTTTATAGCATGGTTGCAGGTCGTGCACTTATGGGCATCTCTTTAGCTGCATTTGCGTCCGTTGCCGTTGCCTATATGGCTGAAGAGATGTCGGCCTCTGCACTGACTCAAGCCGTGGGTGGTTATATTGCGGCTAATAGTCTCGGGGGTATTACTGGGCGTATTGCTGGTGGTGTGCTGACTGACTTGTTTAGTTGGCAGGTAGCGGCATCAGTCATTGCGGTGGCAACATTAATAGGAGCGGTTGCGGTTTTAAAAATATTGCCTCAGCAGCGTTATTTTAAACCTCAGCGAGGTCTGTTTTTTCATCATAATCGTCAGTTAATTCAGCATATTAAAGATAGGCGAGTATGGTTTGCCATGCTTATTGGCGGTTTTAATTTCGCGCTGTTTGTTAATCTATTTTCGGTGATCAGTTTTCGCCTTGCTGAAGCACCTTATAATCTCCCCCCGAGTCTGACGTCATTAACTTTTTTATGCTATCTGTCCGGGACAGTCAGTTCACGATACAGTGGAAAATGGGCCACTAGATTTCACCCTGTACTTGGCATGGTATTGGGAACCATTGTGACGTTGTCCGGTATGTTTTTGGCTTACTTTCCTGAAATTCCTATGATGCTGCTGGGTCTGTTATTGATTAGCAGTGGCGCATTTTTTACTCATGCTCTTGCTTATGGTTGGGTAAGCCAAAAAGCGGTGAGTGCTAAAGCGACCGCCACTGCTCTCTATCTGGTTCATTACTATATTGGCGGCAGCTTAGGGGGCTTTTTCCTTATCTACTGCTGGCAACAAGGGGCTTGGCCTATGGTGATGATGGGGGGAACGGTGCTTTGTTTCGCTATTTTTCTGTTGTGTTATTACTTAAAAGATATGAAAGGAAGCAAATTTGAACAATGAGCTTATTGAAAAACAAGTACGTACTTGGTTAGAAGAGGTGGTTATCGGTCTTAACCTCTGCCCGTTTGCGGCCAAACCAAACCGAAATAAGCAGATCAAAATTCAGGTCTCTCGCGCTGATACAGAAGAGGCTCTCCTAGAAGAGTTATTAACCGAGTTAATGATCTTAGCGATGTCGGATGCAGAGACATTAGAAACGACCTTGGTTGTTGTCCCCGACATGCTGGATGATTTCTATCTCTACAACCAGTTTTTAGACTGGGTAGATGCATTGATTAAGCAGCAAGAGTGGCAGGGGATTTTTCAGGTCGCTACCTTTCATCCCGATTACTGTTTTGCCGGAGTTGAACCGGATGATGATGAAAACTTAACCAACCGTTCCCCATTTCCGATACTGCATTTAATTCGTGAAGAGAGTATGGAACGCGTATTAAAGCATTACCCCAATCCAGAACAGATTCCCGATAATAATATTGATTGCGTAACCTCATTAACGGATCAGCAAAAAAAGCAGTTATTCCCTTATCTGTTTGTGTAATTGCCTACTTCTAGAGTAATTCAATAAATGACCAAGAGTAAAACAAAATCGCCTTGCAGTAGATGCAAGGCGATAGGCTATATGAGCGTCAATTGTGCTTACAAATCTTATTAATCAAAATCGATACCGTGCTCTTTATGTAGACGTCGACACGCGCTGCCATCACTATGGAATAGATGACAACGATGAGCCGCCAATCCAATAGCAAAGTTATCCCCCGCTTCTACAGGTAAGGTGTCTGGTGCACGGTAGATTACATCCGCATCTGCGCTATCTAGGTGTAGATAAATTTGAGTTTCGTTGCCGAGCTTTTCAACGATCTGGATCTCACCTTCGATAGTGGCATCCGCTTGCTCCGCATTGAGCAGATGTTCTGGTCGAATACCGAGAGACATACGTTCACCTTTGTTAACGGTGGTGCCATCTACCGGAATCCACAGTGTTGCGCCATTAGAGAGTTTCACCAATACTTGTTCTTTTTCGCAATCTTCAATTTGAACGCTAATAAAGTTCATTTTTGGTGAGCCAATAAAGCCAGCCACAAAACGATTTTCTGGGTAGTGATAAAGCTCAAGAGGTTTACCCACTTGAGAAACAAAACCTTCGTCCAATACTACGATTTTATCCGCCATTGTCATTGCTTCTACCTGATCATGAGTCACATAGATCATGGTGCAGCCCAACTGGCGTTGCAGTTTAGTTATTTCACTGCGCATGTTTACCCGCAGTGCAGCGTCTAGATTTGATAACGGTTCATCAAGTAAAAAGACATTTGGTTGAGAGACTAACGTTCGGCCAATAGCGACACGTTGGCGTTGACCACCGGATAGCGCTTTAGGCTGGCGATCAAGTAGGTGACCCAGTTGCAATATCTCAGCGGCGTGAGTCACACGTTTGTCCACTTCGCTTTTGCTTGCTTTGGCTAGCTTAAGGCCGAAAGACATGTTGTCGTATAAATTAAGGTGAGGATAAAGAGCATAAGACTGAAACACCATGCCAACCCCACGCTTAGATGGTTCAATGTCATTCATGCGCTGTTCACCAATATAGAGGTCACCGGAGGTGATGTCTTCTAAACCAGCGATGCAACGTAGAAGTGTTGATTTACCACAGCCAGATGGCCCAACAAATACAACAAATTCACCTTCTTGGATCTCAAGATCAACATTCTTTGAGATAAGTACGTCGCCATACGCTTTACACACATTTTTTAAAGTGACGCTTGCCATCTAGCTTGTCCTCGATTTATTTTTAATCTATCGCCTTGTCATAGGGTTTGGCGGGCAATAAAAGTATCAAACTGTTTTATAGAATCAAATGGTTAAAAATAGAGGTGATGTAGTACATCAGTAACTAGCATCACCTTGTTGTACCAATAACAGGTTAACTTCCCTCTTCACGTTATTGAACACTCCCCCGTAAATAATTACATCTGCGTTCAAATCAGTGTCAGTTAACCTATCCGGCATCGTAAATCTGCTCCTTACCTTCATTAACTATTGCAGAAACGTAACGAAGATATAGCGCGGATAAAAGCTTCTAACCATCCTCTCTTGGATAGTGACAGTGTTATTGAATCGCGCACTAGATACATCCTCCTGAGTGGCATTTATTCAGGGGGAGTAGTGGGGGAGGAGGCGTAGAAGGGGGTGAAAATCGAATTAGGATCTAGTTCAAACTTTTATACCAAGTTAGTGTGATGTGAATCGCTTTGAAAGCTTCTTATGTGATCGTGATCGCTAATCTTGTCTGATGAAGATCACGAAAACATTGGATGTTGATAGGGGCGTAGAATCTAGGATGATGATTCTAAGGCCTTTCTTATAGATGATAGCGGCACGCTGGTTACATTTTTAGATGAAAGCATTTTGACGTTATTTAGCGGATCCAGATTTACTGTTTAGTTTCAAATTTGGCATGTTGTCTGAATAGCCCTACATCACAATATAAAAAGGATACAATCATGAAGAAAACCCTGACTACTGTTGCGGTTTGCACATTGGCTGCACTAGGTTCACTTAGTGCGAATGCGGCTATTGAAGAAGGTCAACTTACTATCTGGATCAATGGTGACAAAGGTTACAACGGATTGGCTGAAGTAGGTAAAAAATTCGAAGAAGAGACTGGCATCCAAGTGACAGTTGCACACCCAGATGCATTGCAAGACAAGTTCCCACAAACAGCAGCAACAGGTGACGGTCCAGATATCGTATTTTGGGCGCATGATCGTTTCGGCAGTTACGCTGAAGCAGGTCTTCTTGTTGAAGTAAAACCATCTAAAGAGATTAAAGATGGCGTAGTAGACTTTGCATGGGATGCAGTAACATACGATGGTAAATTTATCGGCTACCCAGTAGCGGTAGAAGCACTCTCTCTTATTTACAACAAAGATCTTGTTGCTAACCCTCCTAAAAACTGGGAAGAAGTGGCGGCATTAGATGCCAAACTGAAGAAAGATGGTAAATCAGCCATCATGTGGAATTTAAAAGAACCGTACTTCACATGGCCATTGATGGCTGCTGATGGCGGCTATGCCTTCAAGTACAACTCTACGGGCTATGATGTTAAAGATGCGGGTATCGCTAACAGCGGTGTTCAATCATCGATGAACTTTGTGAAAAGCTTAGTTGACCAAGGCGTTATCTCTGCTGACATGGACTATTCAGTCTCTGAGTCAGAATTTAACAAAGGCAATGTTGCCATGACGATTAACGGTCCTTGGGCATGGGGTAACGTTGAGAAGTCTGGAATTAACTATGGCGTTACTACTTTACCTAAGTTTAATGGCCAATCATCGAAACCATTTGTTGGTATCTTAACTGCGGGTATTAGCACGGCATCACCAAACCAAGATCTTGCCGTTGAATTTATTGAAAACTACCTACTGACAAACGAAGGTCTTGAGAAAGTAAACAACGACAAACCACTAGGCGCCGTTGCGCTTAACTCCTTCCAAAAAGAGCTGGATAGTGATGCACGTATTGCGGCAACGATGGACAACGCAATGCACGGTGAAATCATGCCAAATATCCCACAAATGGGTGCCTTCTGGGGCGCAGCGAAAAACGCTATTGTGAACATTGTTGACGGTCGCCAGTCTGTTGATTCAGCTCTTGCTGATGCAGAAAAGCAGATGACGAAGTAAGCAGCGATAAAGTAACAACCCATAGTTAATGAAAACCACCCAAGCCCTATACGAGTTAGATGCAAAATTGTGTTGCTTGGGTGTATAACCTTTTTGAGGAGAGGGTAACCTCTCCTTATTTTAATATTTACCGCTAGCAGGTTCTCTTATGCAGTCAGTTCAAGATACTGGTGCCGCAGCATCAACTACTATGCCTTCAAGTCAGAAAGTGTTTATAAAATGGGCGCTACTGGCAACGGTTGGTATTGTAAACGGCTATGCCACCATATTAATGTATTCCCGAGGTGAGGTTGCTTTCGCACTACTTACCGTGGTGTTAACCGCCCTAGCACTTTATATTTTTGGTAGTAAGAAAACGTACGCGCATCGCTATATCTATCCTGGAATTGCAGGGATGATATTGTTTATTCTGTTTCCTTTGGCTTATACGGTAGGGTTGGCATTCACCAACTACAGTGCCAAAAACCAGCTCTCCCTAGAGCGGGCGCAATCAGTACTCCTTGATAGAACCTATCAAAGTGGCGACAGTTACCCTTTTTCTCTTTATAAAACCGACAATGGTCATCGAATTGTTATTACCCAAAATGAACAACTGTTGGCGACCCCTGAGTTTACCCTGCAGGGATTCTCTGAAAATGATTTGGATCTCGCTCCAATAGCTGAAGTTCAAGGCGAAAAAGAGAAAATTAAGACCATCATTAAGAACCGCTCATCGTTAAGCAATGTAGATTTACATATGCCTGATGGTGGTGATATTCGAATGAATGGTTTACGAAAGTTTGCCTCTGTTGTTCCTTTATACCGTCTAGAAGATGATGGTTTAACTCTTATAAACAACAGTAATGGCGAGATAGTTAAGCCCAATATGGATGTGGGTTATTACCAACCCGTCGATCAAGATGGTGCTTTTATCGGCAACACTATATCTCCTGGCTTCATTGTAAATGTCAGTACTGCAAACTTTGAGCGAGTTTGGAAAGACGACGGAATTAAAGAGCCTTTTATTGCCATATTCATCTGGACCGTGGTGTTTTCTGCACTAACGGTTGGTTTAACTCTGGTAATCGGTTTAGTTTTAGCGAGCATCGTGCAGTGGGAAGAGCTGAAAGGTCGTGCACTATATCGAGTGCTATTAATACTGCCTTATGCGGTACCTGCTTTTATCTCAATACTTATCTTTAAAGGCTTATTTAACCAAAGTTTTGGTGAGATAAATATGGTGTTAGAAGCGATGTTTGGTATTAGCCCTAACTGGTTCTCAGACCCAGTGTTGGCAAGAACCATGGTCGTTATAGTGAATACATGGTTAGGTTTCCCCTACATGATGATTCTCTGTATGGGACTGCTTAAAGCCATTCCAGAAGATCTCTATGAAGCATCAGCTATTGACGGCGCCGGTCCATTTAGGAATTTTACGCGGATAACCTTGCCGCTGATGATGAAACCATTAACACCGTTACTAATTGCCAGTTTTGCCTTTAACTTTAATAACTTTGTCATGATTTACCTATTAACAAAGGGCGGGCCAAACATGATTGGAACGACTGAACCTGCTGGTTACACCGACCTTTTGGTGAGTTACACCTACCGTATCGCGTTTGAAGGTAATGGCGGTCAGGACTTTGGCTTAGCCAGTGCGATAGCAACACTAATTTTCTTACTGGTGGGTGGCTTAGCGCTACTGAACCTTAGATTCACTAAGCTTTCTCAAGATTAAGGAGCAATAATATGGCAATGGTACAAGGCAAAAACCTTAAATATCGTGTCTGGGCAACGCATATTGCTCTTTGGATATTCTTATCGTTAATTATCTTTCCTTTACTGATGGTGATCGCTATTTCATTCCGTGAAGGTAACTTTGCTACTGGGAGTTTGATTCCAGAGAACCCGTCACTGGAACACTGGAAGTTGGCTCTAGGCTTCTCCGTTACTAATGCGGATGGAACGGTAACACCACCGCCATTTCCTGTTCTAACATGGTTATGGAATTCAGTGAAGATCGCAGGTATCTCATCAATATTTATTGTTTGCTTGTCGACAACGTCTGCTTATGCGTTTGCTCGTATGCGATTTTCCGGCAAGAACACAATACTAAAAGCGATGATGATTTTTCAGATGTTTCCTGCAGTACTTGCTTTGGTTGCGATGTATGCCTTGTTTGATAAGCTTGGGCAATACATACCATTCTTAGGTTTAAACACCCATGGCGGTCTGATTTTCTCATATTTAGGGGGCATTGCCCTGCATGTGTGGACCATTAAAGGGTATTTTGAAACGATTGATAACTCATTAGAAGAAGCCGCAGCGCTAGATGGTGCGACGCCATGGCAGGCGTTCCGCTTAGTTCTATTGCCATTATCTGTACCGATTCTTGCTGTGGTATTTATTTTGGCCTTCATTGCGACGGTAGGCGAAGTTCCAGTGGCATCACTGTTGCTGTCGGATGTAGATAAATACACCTTGGCAGTGGGTATGCAGCAATACTTATATCCGCAAAACTACTTGTGGGGTGACTTTGCTGCTGCGGCTGTATTATCAGCGGTTCCGATTACGGTTGTATTCTTATTGGCGCAACGTTGGTTGGTGGGTGGTTTAACCGCTGGTGGTGTAAAAGGATAGTCTTACGATATCAATGCGTGTCCATATTGGGCACGCATTTAACGAATAATTACCATTTTATTCTTTATGGTTATTGAATAATTATCTCAGCAGCTATACATTGCATCACGTTGGTAGAGAAAAATGTCGTCGTGATGGTTACTGGATGAATATCGAACATGATGTATAGCTATGTAGCAAGACAGCCCATATTAAATGCTGCCCTTAAAACGGTAGGCTATGAGCTGTTGTTTCGAAATAGCGAGGAGAATGTTTTTCCTGACCAAACCAGTGCCAATAGAGCGACCTATCGACTCATCACTGAAAACTTTCTGTCCCTCGGAACTAACCCCAACTATCTCCTCTCTCGCTGTTTTATTAACTTTCCTCAACTTAGTTTGACTCGATTACTTCCTCTCTCTCTGCCTAAAGAGAAAATAGTGGTGGAGATTTTAGAAACGTGTCAGCCAAATGATGAACTATTTAGCGCCATTAAACACTTACATCGCAACGGTTATATCATTGCCTTGGATGATTTTAATGGAGGCGAAGAGTGGGAACGGTTTATCCCATACGCCCATATTATTAAACTGGACTTAACCGCTATTGGAATAGATAGAGCGTGTGATATTGTCGCAGACAGAAAGAGGCAAGGAGATAAAACCGCATTTTTGGCAGAAAGAGTAGAGAGTAAAGACGATTTTGATAAAGCGAATCAAGCCGGTTTTCGTTTTTTCCAAGGCTATTTCTTTAGTAAGCCGATTATTGAAAAGAACAAATACGTTAGCCCGAAACACGCAATTGCATTACAACTTTTTCAGGAAGTGTGTAGTGCAGAAGTAAATTTTACAAAAGTGGAGATGCTTGTTTCTCAAGATGTCTCGATCTCCTACAAATTGCTCCGTTTTGTCAATGCTGCCAGCCCAAGACTGCGAAACCCTATTACCTCTTTTAAACAGGCATTGATCTATTTAGGTGAGGATCAATTAAGAGTATTCGTTGCACTTACGACGGCTTCTTATGTATCGAGTAACAAACCACGCGAGCTGATTAATTTATCCATGCAGCGAGCGCATTTTTGTCAGCAGATGTCAAAACGACCCGCCTGCAAGGAAGACTCTCAACAAGCGTTTATTGTTGGGTTGTTTTCTCTTCTTGATGCGCTGCTGGATAATGACATTGAAACCTTGATAGAGGCTCTGCCGCTTGATGAGAATATTCGTTATGCCATTACCCAACGTCGGGGCGTTCTTGGAGAACTTCTAAAGCTTGGGGAGTATTTTGAAATGGCAGATTGGCCAAATGTTGAAAGCCTTTGTGACAAACTGAAAATAGAGCTGCAAGAGACAGTGGATGAGCTGCTAAAAGCCCAGAAGTGGAGTCAAGAGATGGAGCAGCATTTTAGAACAACCATTACTGCTTCTGATGGCTAAAGCAACCACTGAAATAATAGTTGCGAAAAGTGAACAGAGCATAAAGCCCAAATGGAATTCAGAACTCTCTACTGGATGGAGCACAGCCTACATACTGCATTAGTACATAAATACTCTCTTCATTGAGGGCCACTTTTCTAAATAGGTCGGCAAAAACAAAATCTCCCCCGAAACAGGTATGAATGTAGTGGTTGATATCGCGATGATCATATCCTTCAATATGCAAACTACGAACCCATTGATACTCCACTGCGTGTGGGTTGCTAATGGTTTTATCGCTTAAGGTAATATGCAGTGATGTATTGCTCAAAATAGATCCTAGCCATAATCGGGTGACTAGGATTTAAGCAAAACAGTATTAAAAAATCATGACAATTATATGAAACTCTTTTGATTGCGGACGTTATTTTAGCATCTTAACGTGCATTTCCATCTCTTCACCGATCTCTTTTCTCATGTTCATCAGTTTAACCGCCGAGTCTCTTAGCTTAATATCTTCATCGGTTTCTGGATCCCATTGCGGTACTTTTGTTGGTTTACCGTTGGCATCCACTGCAACCATTATGACAATACAGTGTGTTGTTAAGACGTTGTTCAGCTCTTTAGGATCGCTGGCCTGAACATCTAACGCGATGTGCATAGAGGAGGTTCCGGTATAGATCACCTTGGCACTGACTTCCACCAAATTGCCTACATGAATTGGTGCAACAAATCGAATTCCCCCTGCATAAGCCGTAATACAGTATTTACCACTCCAACCGGCAGCGCATGCATAGGCCGCTAAATCAATCCATTTCATTACGGCGCCGCCGTGCACCTTGCCGCCAAAATTTACATCAGCAGGCTCTGCTAAAAAACGTAGGGTGACATCTCTCTGTTTTCCACTCATTTCTTTATCCTTATGTGGGAGAACGGTTGTTATCGCTTTGGGTATAAGAGTATAGGAGTACTTTGCACATAGATCAGCAAATAATCAAACAGTTAAAGCTAGTTTGATTGTGTAACGCATCGTTAATTGGCACAATTCAGAAATGGTTCCTTCAAATCAAGCAAGATATGCGAATTCTACACACTTCAGACTGGCATTTAGGGCAAAACTTTTTCAATAAGAGTCGAAAATCTGAGCATCAAGCTTTCATTGATTGGTTGTTGGCTCAAGTAGAGGAAAAGGCGATAGATGCGGTAATTGTTGCTGGAGACATCTTCGACTCCGGTACACCGCCAAGTTATGCCCGTGAACTCTATAACCAGTTTGTGGTAGATATCAATCAGCTTGGTTGTCAGTTGATTCTCTTGGGTGGCAACCATGACTCTGTTGCCACACTGAATGAATCTAAACCGTTACTGAACTGTTTAAATGCTCATGTCATCGCCAATACCAGCGAGCAGTTGGATGAACAAATTATCCAAATAAAAGATAAAAATAAACAAGTCGGTGCGTTATTGTGTGCAGTTCCTTTTGTACGTGCTAGGGATGTGATGCGCAGCCAAGCAGGGGATTCCGGAGTAGAGAAGCAACAACAGCTTGGTGTTGCTATTAAAGAACATTATCACGCCTTGTACCAAAGAGCTCAGCAGCTAAAGCAACAGCATAACTGGCAGGTTCCAATTATTGCTACAGGGCATTTAACTGCGGTAGGGGTAACAACCACTGACTCGGAAAGAGACATTTATATAGGAACGCTAGACGGTTTCTCTGCCGATGGATTCCCTGATGCCGACTACATTGCTCTTGGGCATATTCATCGTCCACAAATCGTCGCCAAGAAACAGCATATTCGTTATTGCGGCTCTCCCATAGCACTGAGTTTTGACGAACTGTCATCCCCTAAACAGGTGGTTGTGGTTGAGTTTTCAGATGATAACCAAGCCATTATTGAACCTGTAGAGGTGCCTATGTTTCAGAAAATGGCCGTGTTAAAAGGGGATCTGCCGTCCATAGAACAGCAGCTGAATGATGGACAATTTAGTGGTGATGAGACGGTTTGGTTGGCGATTGAAGTTGAAATACAGGACTTTTTGTCTGATCTGCAACAGAGAATTCATACATTGACTGAAGAGCTGAATGTTGATGTGTTGCAGTTACGCCGAGCGCGAGGAAATAACAACAAAAGCTTAGTACGAGAAGAGACAGAGACCTTAGCGGAACTAACCCCATTGGATGTATTTAATAAGCGGCTAGAGATGGAAAGCTTTGAGGGAGAAGGGGAACAACAGCGAATGGATCGTATTAAAACGCAATTTAAGCAGGTTCTTGGTGGGCTTCAAGATAGGGAGCCAAAGGAATGAAAATTCTAAGCTTACGTTTTAAAAACATCAATTCACTTAAAGGTGAGTGGAAAATCGATTTTACTCAACCGCCTTTTTCAGAATATGGCTTGTTTGCTATTACTGGCCCTACTGGTGCGGGAAAAACCACGATTTTAGACGCAATTTGTGTCGCTCTGTATCAAGAGACACCACGGCTGGATGTTATTTCCGCCACCAGTAATGAACTTATGACCCGTGGAACTACGGAGTGTTTATCTGAGGTTGAGTTTGAAGTAAAAGGTCAAGCATATCGTGCGTTCTGGAGCATGAAGCGTGCTCGTGGCAAAGTGGATGGAAAACTGCAACCTGCAACAGTGGAGCTTGCAGAAGTAGCATCAGGTAAAGTACTTGCCACGCAAGTGAAAAAGAAGAACGAGTTAACAAAACAGATAACAGGGTTGGATTTTAGTCGATTTACCAAATCGATGTTGCTGTCTCAGGGGCAGTTCGCCGCGTTTTTAAATGCGAAAGAAGCCGAGAGAGCTGAACTACTTGAAGAGTTAACGGGCACCGAGATCTACAGCGAAATATCTAAAAGCGTTCATGAGAAATATAGCGAAGCAAAACTTGAATTAACGGCACTGGAATCAGAAGCCAATGGCGTTCAGCTGTTAACAGAACAACAGCTCCAAGCAATCGCAGCGGAAGCTGAGAGCCTAACGGGTAGCCAGCAAAAAAATAAGCAACAGCTTGAATCGATCAAAGCCAACCTAACTTGGCTGGTGACGATGGATAAACTGAGCAAAAGCAAACATGATGCGGAATCTGACTGCAAGCTGGCGCAAGCTAATATTGACAATGCCCAGCCAGCATTAAGTAAGTTAGCCAATAGTGAACCTGCCGAGAAACTTCGTGCGGCGTACTTGCTGCGACAAGAAGCGGTCGCCAGCCATCAGCTACTAGATAATCAGCTTATCGATAAAAAACAACATATTGAGCACTTGACGGAAAAGACCAAGCAGCATGAGAAACAGATGCAGCTTGCTAACGAAAAACTGCACGCCACAAAGCAAGAGAGTAGCCAGTTTGAGACGCTGATTAATCAGCACGTCATCCCATTAGACAATCAAATAAAGTTAGAAGTCAGTAAGTTAGAAACATTAGAGAAAAGTACCACTGGCATTGAACAAGAGCTGGAAGGCATTAATGACTTACATCAGCGAACGATAACTGATAAACAAAATGTTGAGCAGAGTATAACGGCCATTCAACAGTATCAAACTCAGCATCAGCAAGATAAACAGCTGGCGAGCAACATTGAAAAGTGGACAGAGCAACTAGCGCAGTTGCAGCGACAACAGCAGCAAGTGGATGAGCTAAAGCAGAGTCATCAACTGGCGAATAAGGCGATTGTTGAACAAAACAACCAGATTAAACAGACGGTAGCGAAGCAACAACAGAGTGCTGCTGAACTGGCTGAGAAACAGCAACAGCTTACTAATATTGACCAGCAACTTCAGCAGCTTAATGAGCAACATAAGAGTCAGCAGTCATTACCACAACTTGAACATCAATTAGGTGAACAGAACCAAAATATTGCATCACTGCAGCATCTTCATCATCTGCAAAATCAGTGGGTGAGCTACCAACAAGAGAAACAGCAAAAGCAGCAGTTCCTATCTGAAGCTCAGCAGAAGCAGCAGTCGTTAGAGTCAGAACGACTGCATCTGGCTGAAAGTTATCGCACACAGAAAAAGCTGCTGAGCAATATCGATGAGTTGATTGAAAAAGAGCAGAAGTTACTGAAACAAGAACAGGTGCTGGCAAGCTATCGTGCTCAACTGGAACAGAATCATCCGTGTCCTCTGTGTGGTTCAATCGAGCACCCATTCGCGGTTGAACAAGGGCGAGTTGAGCCTTCGGCAACCGAAGAAGAGAAAAAACAGGCTGAGTTGCAACTGTCGTCAATTGAAACCAAAGGCAAAGAGATTAGACATGAACTGGAGTCTCTGTTGCGCCGAATTGATGATGAGCAAAAACGAGTGGTGTGGCTAGAGCAGCAGCAACAGTCATTAGTTGAGCAGTGGCAGTCGACAACTCAAGTAATTCATTACCCTCATGGAATAGATAATGAGAGTTTGTTGAAGGTGTTTGCTTATGAGCAAGAGAATCTCCGCAACCAACTATCAGAGTTAACGGTAAAAGTCAGGCATCTCGTGGACCAGCAGCAAAATATGAAGGATCAAGTTAACCTTGCGGTTCAGTCTCATCATCAAGCTGATTCGGCAGTGAAACTGTTAAATCAACAGCTTGAGCACGATGAAAAACGTTGTACGGAGTTATCTAACCAGATAAACAAAGCCGTTAACGAAAAAGAGCAAGGCAGCGAACAGCTATTTGGTGATATTGCACAGTGTGGTTTTGTTATCGAGCCGCATAGCGATTTGACCGTCTGGTTGCAACAAAAACGAGAAGATCTGGTGCTTTGGCAGCACAAGGAAAATGAGTTGAAAGGGTGTGAGCAAGAAAATGCCGCTTTACTCTCCAACATTACTATTCAAGCTCAACGTATTTCAGAACTTAATAAAGAGCTGGAACAGATCAACAAGCAGTTACTTGCTCAGCAAGTGACACTCAATGAACTGGTCTCTAAGCGGCACGATCTGTTTGGTGAACGAGTGGTTAGTACCGAACGGGAACGAATTGAGAAATTGCTACGGACTGGCGAAGAACAACATAAACAGACTGAGCTTAGCCTGCAGCAAGTTCAACAGCAACAAAACGCCTTGGAAGGAGAAATTAAGGCGCTGACATCAAATCTGCACGCTGCGACAGAAAAGCGACACCAGCAGCAAGAGAGTTGGCAGCAGCAGTTAACCCAAAGTCCATTTGAATCAGAAGCGGCCTTCCAAGCTGCTTTGATTGATCAAGAAGAACGCGAGCAATTAAGGGAGCTGAAACAGACTCTTGAGCAACATGCCTCCAATGCGAAAGCACTACTTCAAGCAGCCAACGAGCAGTACCAAGAGTTGTTGGAGGAGAGCAATGCCGAACAGTATCAGCAAGCGGATAGAGAGAGTTTACAAGATGAGAATGAAAAATTGTCATTACTCATTGAACAGACGACGCGTAGAGAAGGTGAACTAGCGAACGAAGTGCAAGCGGATGAGAAGCGTAGAGTAGAGAAGCGCAATCTGTTTGATAAAATTGAGCATCAGCGAACGGCTTACGATGATATACAGTATCTGCACTCGTTAATAGGGTCGAGTAATGGCGATAAGTTTCGCAAATTTGCTCAGGGCTTAACCTTGGACAATCTGGTCTATTTAGCCAATCAACAACTTAATCGACTACACGGTCGCTACCAGCTAAAACGCAGTGAGTCAGAAGGGTTAGAGTTGTCGGTACTGGATACATGGCAGGCTGATGCCATTAGGGATACCAAAACACTCTCCGGAGGAGAGAGTTTTCTAGTGAGTTTAGCGCTAGCTCTAGGCTTGTCTGATTTGGTTAGCCATAAAACCAGTATAGATTCACTGTTTTTAGATGAAGGTTTTGGCACGCTAGATAGCGAAACGTTAGATCTTGCTTTAGATGCATTAGATAGCTTAAATGCATCAGGAAAAATGATTGGTGTTATTAGCCATATAGAGGCAATGAAAGAACGCATCCCAGTTCAACTGAAAGTAAAGAAAAAATCAGGCTTAGGGGTGAGTGAGCTAGATGCTCAATTTAGAGTGGCTGCAGTATAACGGGCTATATATTTTAATATTCAATAACAGGGATAAATATGAAATTTAATGTGTACTTGTCGGGTGAGATTCATACCGATTGGCGTGAGCAGATTATTACTGGCTGTAAAGAGAAAGGGCTAGATATTGACTTCACCTCAGCAAATACGGTTCATGAGTCAAGTGATGCGGCAGGTGATGGTTTAGGTGAAGAGTCTCAACAGTATTGGCGAGATCATAAATCGGCGAAGGTGAACGCGATTCGTATTCAAAAGGCGATTAAGTCTTGTGATCTGGCAGTGATTCGTTTTGGGAATCAGTACAAGCAATGGAACGCTGCATTTGATGCCGGTTACTGCGCTGCATTAGGTAAGCCCTATATTACATTGCATGATGAAAGCATCATTCACCCTCTTAAAGAAGTAGACGCATCCGCTCAAGGTTGGGCGACAACGCCTCAGCAGATCGTCGATATCTTGGCTTATACGGTGTCTGACCAGTAATAGATAACCT
The DNA here is from genome assembly GCF_033238805.1 of Vibrio sp. MACH09. Classification (NCBI taxonomy): domain Bacteria; kingdom Pseudomonadati; phylum Pseudomonadota; class Gammaproteobacteria; order Vibrionales; family Vibrionaceae; genus Vibrio; species Vibrio sp. MACH09. The sequence goes on from NZ_BSFZ01000002.1 coordinate 825,565, forward strand.
TGTAGAAGAAGGCTGTGCCCTTTTGTTGAAGATGTTAGAATATCGTTTTATTTTGATTGATGTTTAATAGGTAGTGTAATGAATCCGATTCTTGAGATACTGAAAGAGAATAATATTAGTGACAAGCAGATCAGCGAGCTTTTTGAAGTGTTGACACAAAACCCTTTAGCGGCGATGGCAACAATTGGTCAACTCGGCTTACCTCAAGATAAACTCCAGCTTTTAATGGGGCAAGTAATGCAAAACCCTGCATTAATTAAAGAAGCGGTTAACGAACTTGGGCTAGACTTTTCAAAAGTTGAAGCGGCAAAAGAGCAACTGCAAAAGTAGATTGATGATAGAAGATCATAACTGATATAGCTCGCCCTTAGGGAGTGTGTCTAGAGGTTACTTTAGTGATGTCGTTATGATCTTTTTTCAACCACACATTACAGGCACGATGTTAGGATACATGGCTATAGAAGATCCATAACCCAACGCCAATAAGCACTATTCCACCAAACGTTTCTGCTCGCCTACCAATAAGTGAGCCAAGGGCACTTCCCAACATAATTCCGATAGTGACCATGGTAAACGTCGCCGCTCCAATTAAGCCTGCTGCCAAAACAATATTCACCTCTATAAATGCCAAACTAACACCAACTGCCATTGCATCAGTGCTGGTTCCAAGAGCGGTTAATACAACTAACGCTAATGACATTTTCTTCGTGGGGGCAGCGTCATCTTCGCTTGGCTTTAGGCTCTGGTAGATCATGTGAACGCCTAAACCTGTTAATAAGATAAGAGCTATCCAGTGATCCCATGCTTCAATAAGATGAGATGCGGATCTGCCTATTAGCCAGCCGATAACGGGGGTTGTCGCTTCTACAATACCGAAAATAACTCCTAGTTTTAACGCGTCAATAAAACGGGGACTTTTGATTTTGACCCCTTTACCTATTGCGGCTGCAAAAGCGTCTGTAGACATTGCAAAGGCAAGGACGATTAAAGCGAAGATGTTCATTTAGTTCCTACTGAGAAGTTTGAGTTGATGAGCGAATTATGAGTATTGAGCCTTTAAGCCGTGACATGAATGGACTGCTAATTTATAGAGTCGGCGAGTCTAGCAAAGTTGTGTTTTTATAACAAACTCGATGATCAAACTATTGTTTGATATTAGCAGAGAGACAGTTTTAAACTATTTTTTGATAGCATAAAATTATTATAATCATAATTAATGATAATTTTTCATAATGTACAGATGCTCATATACTGATGCCAACAAAACAGCAGTTAACCTCAGTCAGGGATAGTAAAGCCAAGATCGTCATTCAATAAAGATTTTATTGCTTTGATTTTAAACAGTTTGATGCCAAAGGCACCAACTGACAGGCTGAAATTTTCTGAGATGAGATTATTTAGTCACCTAATTTGGGAATATAGTATGAAAATGAATCACGTAGGTATAATGGTTGGCAACATGGATAAAGCGGTAGAGTTTTATACCAATGCGCTGGGCCTAAAAGTTGTGATGGGAAATACCAAGGTTGAAGAAGAACGCGAAACAGCAATTGGTAGAATGTGCGTCGCTGTCTTTGGAGAAGGCTTCAAGGGGTTTAATATTGCACACCTAGTGACCACTGACGGAATTGGTGTTGAACTATTTGAAATGAAACAGCGTGATGAGAGACATGTGGTTGATTTCTCAAGACTCGGTATCTTCCATTTTTGTCTTCAAACCGATGACTTTGCCGGTGCGATAGAAAGAACTGAGAAATTTGGCGGTAAAGTGAGAATGGATATTATGCGCTATCATCCAGAAGATGATAACAAACCAGCCAAAATGGTCTATCTAGAAGACCCGTTTGGTAACTTGTTTGAACTTTATTCGCATACTTATGAAGAGACCTATTCGTCTGAATACGAGTAATGTTACAGACAGTTAAGTATTGAGAAAAGATTGGCTTTAACGTCAATCTTTTTCTTTTTATATCAAGCTGTTGATATAGAGTGGCTTTTCTTCTTGCATCAGTTTTATTACGGTTGTTGGTGCATGCCGGCACAATGGCAGAGTTAATGAGGTTGAGAATAGAGTGATTTTATCGCTTCCTTAAGCCACATGATTTTAGGATTGTGGGCATTTCGTTTATGCCAAATCATGGTGAAGGGAATCAACAGTTTATCTCGTGAGGCTTTATCTACCGGTATCGGTAAGCAGATCAAGTCAGGATGGATCTGTTTGGTATAACGCTGACAATATTGTGGCGCGGTTGTGATCATATTCAGACCAGGTTGGTTAGCCATAAATAGCGATTGCTCAAAGCTTGACATTGTTAAGGTGTTATTGCGTGTGACTCCCATTTCACTGAGCACTTCGTCCAACGCCCATAGCTCACTTTTTTCCCACACAATACTGATATGAGGGTATTTTAGAAACGTCTCTAGATTCCACTCCTCTTGTAATGCTGGGTGGTCATTTCGTAGATAAACCATGGGTAAATCAGTAAATATCACTTCGTAATCAATAAAATAGGGTAAAAGATCTAAAGACTCTTTTGAACGAGGGTGACTTTCTCGTCCTGTAAAGCCTATATCCGCTTCTCCTCGGATAATCGCCTCCAAGGAGTCGTAATCCCAATTACGTGTTTTTACTTTGGCTCCCTGATAACGCTGTTGTATTTGCAATATAAGTTCACTAAGCATGGTAATTAATAGTGGCGACTCCACCGCGAGATCAAACTGAATGTCACTTGGATAATCGTCACTGTGGGTATCCAAAATCTGGTTACTTATTTGGAGCCAGTCAGACAGCTGTTGATCCATGCTTAATGTCAGCGGTGTGGGCATTAACCCTTTCGGTGTTTTGACAAATAAGGGGTCATCAAACCAATCTCGTAATTTACTGAGAGACTTGCTGACACTGGAAGGGGTGACATTGAGTTTGCGCGCTGTTTTTGACACGCTAAGCTCTTGTGACAGCAGTTTAAGAATATACAACAGATTTAAGTCAAGACGGGCTAATGATTTTTTCATGCTGCTCACTGTGAGAAGGTTGGGGCAGTAATAGTAGTAAAGCGAAACTAATTACGCTACCGGATATTAGGATAAAAATTAGCATGTTAAATGCGCTTACCGCAAGTATCCCCATTATCCAGATATAGAATGCTGAACAAGCGATCTGTGCGATAGCTAATAAGGAACTTGCCACACCAGCACGACGAGAAAACGGCCCGAGTGCTTGGCTCATAGAGACGCCAAAACTAATGGAAAACCCAGCACATATTGAAGCAAAGCCTAAAAAATATAATGGGTTAGCAAGATGTAGCTGCTGGGTGAGAAATAGAATGACGGCAGCAAAAGCAAATAGACATTGTGCGGTTACCATTAAGGTATTCTGTTTTAACCTAGAAAGAACAAAAGGTGCAGAAAAAGAAGTTATCATGCTGACTAGCGCAGTCAGTGCCATAATGATGGAATAACCTTGTCTGTCGAAACCCATTTCTCCCATGATGATTAAGGGAGAGGTGTTGACGTAGGTTAAGATAGTGGTGACACCAAGTGAAGTGATGATTAAGCGACTGACAAAAAATCTTTCAGCAAAGGTTTCGGCTGATAGATGGCTGCTTTGCTGCGTTGTTAAACTTGGAAAGTGAGGTTTGCTCTCCTTCAATAGCAGTACCATTAAAAGTAGTACCATGAAGCCCATAATAGCCATTGTGGTAAACAAGCTTTGCCAAGGGTACCGCAACATAATTAAGTAACCGAGAACTGGCGCGAGTACGGGAACTATACAAGTAATTCCATTAATCATAGTGAGCACTTTTGCACGCTGAGTCTCGCTTAATGTATCTCGTAATATGGCAAATGCCACGACATAACATGAACCTGCACCAACACCTTGAATGAACCGCGCAAAGAGGAACCATGAACTGTGTTGCGCGTTACCAGCGAGTAATGAAGCAGCAATGAAAATCATCGCTCCTAAAATCGCTACTGGTTTTCTTCCAATTGAATCGGCAATGTTTCCGGCTATCAACATGGTTGTCGCCATTCCGGCTAGATAGATAGAAAACGCGATATGCAGTTGTGATTCTGTCGCGTTAAGATCGGCTGAAATTTGCGGTAAACCAACTAAATAAAGGTCGATGGCGGTTGGATAGAGAAGAACGAGCGCAAAGCTACAAAGAATAAATCGTGACATAAATACCTCGCAAATGATGACGAGATAGTAATGGCAGCCGATCAAACTAGCGAGTGAGTGTTACGACAACGAGTATTTCCATTGGCGACAATGATCTGTCCAGACATTGCTAGCTAAAGGGCGTTCTGCTGTTAGCGCTATCTTAACCATGGATATTGGCACTGTCTTTTGGTGCTTTAGCGCGATCATCCATGCCAAAATCTTTTATTACCCCTACGACTCTTATCCTCATTGGTCAGGCTTTGAACTTCGAAAATTACCGCAATCATGTTGCTCTCAATCTATATAACTTAATGAGTACAGCTATTACAGCGATTTGAAATAGGGGTGTTTCGATGAAAGGCAAAATATGGTCGTTGTGTTGTCTTTTGTCGTGGGCGCAGAGCTTTCTATTTGCATGCGTAAGTAAGGTGCCTGTCCTGATATAGCTGTTTAAGCAGTAAGAACTCTTAGCGAAAAATTGATTTAAATCAATCAACTTGCATAGTTATTTAACTAAATAGCCATAATGCTAGTGAGGGCTATTGTGTAATAAACTGCTTTCACTTATTTTACGCATGCAAATGAAAACCATTGTTATTTAGATTTCTATTATTGACCCAGCAGAGTCAGCATTGAAGCAATAAAATTATAACTATATCGATATATTTGGAGAAAGGGTTGTGAACAATATCATTGCTAACCTATTACCGCAGAGATTCGTTACTTTTTTTCAAGAAAAAGAAACAGATAAAACTGAATATCGCAACGTCAAAACTCTATCTCATGCTGAGGTTAATAAAGAATACGAAATAAAAAACGTAATTCAAGATAACGAAGAAATAGTGAAGTTTCTTTTTACTTTAGGCTGTTTTAAAGGGGAGTCGATTACACTTATATCTGTCTTATCAGACACTTATGTAATTAGCATTAAAGACGCCCGATACAGTATCGATGTAGATTTAGCGAAAATGGTCATACTGGTTTAATTAATGAGAAATAGATGAGTTAGCGATAGCTAGCTGAATTAAAATTTTTGTGAGGATAAGGCTTTGAGAATTGCATTGGCAGGTAATCCCAATAGTGGGAAAACATCGCTCTTTAATGCTATCACGGGAAAAATAGAACGTGTTGGCAACTGGGCTGGCGTAACTATTAGTAAGAAAGAGGGGCTAATTAAACAAACAATTAGTCATACAGATAGTGACATTATTGCGGTTGATCTCCCCGGTGCTTATTCAATGTCACCGTTTACTTCTGAAGAGACAATTACACGAGATTTCATTAGAAATGAAAATCCTGATGTTATTTTAAACATCGTTGATGCCAGCAATTTAAACCGTAGCCTGTTCTTTACCACTCAATTACTAGAGCTCGGTATTCCCGTTATTGTCGCTTTAAATAAAAGTGATTTAACTGAGAAAAGAAAAACGGAACTAGACACTTGTCAATTAAGTGAACAGTTAGGGTGTCCTGTCGTCGAGACCGTTTCGATTAAAAGCAGTGACAACGGACTAGAGACACTGATCGAACAAGCTATTGGGCTAAAAGGACAAACACAAAGTGCCCCGTTTGATGCTGACAATACCAAACTGAAAGATGCGGCATCATTACAAGAGCTCGATAAGCAACGCTTTGATTTTGTAAAAAGTTTGGTTCAAAAAATTGAAAAGCGACAGGTAGTAAGTGCATCACAAACAACTCAAGACAAAGTCGACAAAGTATTGGCTGACAAATGGCTAGGATTACCAATATTTGCTCTCGTCATGTGGTGTGTATTTTCTTTATCTCAAACGCATATCGGCCCAATTTTAGCGGATACACTTGTTGGCTGGATAGATGAGATTTATGCAGCAGTTGAAGGCGTGCTAGGTGATGACGTTTCTCCCCTACTTAGTGCCTTATTGTTAGACGGTATTATTGGTGGTGTCGGTGCTGTAATCGGATTCCTTCCATTAATTATGGTGCTTTTCTTCTTGCTTGCACTGCTTGAAGATAGTGGTTATATGGCTCGAGTAGCCGTCATTATGGATCGCTTCTTTAAGAAAGTTGGTTTGTCTGGAAAGTCCATTATTCCAATGGTTATTGGTACAGGTTGTGCAATTCCAGGCATCATGGCCACAAGAACGATTCAAAATGAAAGACAGCGTAGAACCACCGCGATGTTAACGCCGTTTATGCCTTGTGGTGCTAAATTGCCGGTTATTGCCCTGTTTGCAGGTGTCTTTTTTCAAGATGCAGCATGGGTTGGAACCACCATGTATTTCGCCGGTATCGGTCTAATTATTCTTGGTGCACTGTTAATTGTAAGAATCACCGGAGAAAAAAGTACCAGAGCATTCTTTATTCTAGAGCTACCTGAATATCGTTTCCCTAGTGTTCGTCGTGCAGTCTTTACCACTTTATCAAGAGCAAAAGCCTTTATCATCAAAGCGGGTACGATCATCTTGTTGTGTAACGCGGTAGTCCAAATCATGCAGACTTTTAATTGGCAGTTTGAAGTGGTTGCAGAAGGAGCTGAACACACAAGTATTTTGGCAGGACTTGCCTCTCCATTCGCATTTGCATTAATACCACTAGGTTTTGGTGCATGGCAATTGGCGGCAGCGGCTATCACTGGCTTCATTGCCAAAGAAAATGTGGTTGGTACGTTAGCGGTTGTTTATGGCATTACCAACTTCATTGATACTGAAGAGTTAGCACTGGTCTCTGGCAGTACCGATGTCGCGAGTATTATGGGGCTATCTTCAGTTGCTGCCTTTGCCTATCTCGTCTTTAATCTTTTCACTCCTCCATGCTTTGCAGCAATAGGCGCTATGAATGCGGAACTGGAGAATAAGAAATGGTTACTTGGTGGAGTCGCATTCCAGTTTGGAGTAGGTTACGTCGCGGCTTTCATGACCTATCAAGTAGGGACATACCTGACGACAGGGGCTGTAGGTCAAGGCTTTGTTTATGGCCTAGGTGTGACTTTAATACTGTTTGGAATTCTAATGCATTTAGTTAGGAAAGGTGCAAGAAAAGAAGAAGAGTTGTTGGGCTTAGTTTCTTCATAAGGAGTGCGCGTGATGGCGAATTTAATTGTGTCTCTTGTTATTTTACTTATTCTGGTGCTTGCGATCTCTAAAATTGTTTCGGAGAAGCGCAAAGGGGTAAAGTGTGTCGGTTGTGCTAATAGTGCAGGTTGTAAATCGGCCAAAAAATAATAGCTGACAGACAAAACGAGAGTAATAGCCAAATAATAAAGGCACCGTTACATATATAGTTAACGGTGCCTTTTGACAGTTTCGTTTCTGCTTAGCAACTAACGCATTTTAAACAGTTCAGAGTGGAAGTTGTTTTCATTTAACCCTGATGCCACAAGATCAGACTTAAGCGATGTTGCAAATGGGCGAGGGCCGCAGAAGCTCACATTGTATGCTTGTCCTTGAGTTTTTTGCAGCACTTGCTGTGCGTCAAGCAGTTGCCCCTTCTCGGCGTCAACTATCTCTAACTCAACAATATCAAGCTTGTTAAGTAAGTTACCAATCACGTTTGTAATCTCTTTTTCAAAATAGGCCTCTTTACGAGAGTTAACACAGTAAAATAGGTGAATTTTTTCTATGTTAACGGGTTGGTGTTTTGCGTCATTAGGCTGTTGTTTTGCTTTATGCGCTAACCAGTAAAGCCGAGAGATAAACGGCACGATGCCAATACCTGCACCAACCCAGACCTGTTGCTGATCTTCGGGAATTTGGAAGTAACCATAACCACCTTCTACCGTTACCCGCTGTCCAGCCTGCAATGTTTGAACTAATTTATGGGTGTAATCACCTAAATCTTTTACACCAAACTCCACCATATTCTCTGCCGCGTTATAGTTTAAAATTGAGAATGGGTGAGGGGATTCGCCATCATGGAAGTTTAAGTACGCAAACTGACCTTCTTTGTAACGAATGGGTTTAGACAAAGTAATAGAGAAGCGAATGGTATCGGCTCTTTTTCCATCTGTCGTTAATGAATCAACTTGTGTGACTTCACCACTAGCTTGGTTGCTACGGCCAATTTTCCCTGTCAATGACAATACTGAGCAGTATGTGCCCGCTAGACAAAATAGGGTAATGATGGTGTTCATCGGCAGTGTGGCGAAGTTCCAATCCATCAACAACATGGAGTGAAAAACGCCAGCTAGCATCAATACGCCACCAATTTTATGAACAAAGCGGAATTTTTTGTAGCTGATGCTTTGCACAAGACTAATAATACTAAACAGTAGAAATAGCTTGAAGGAAACATCACCAACACCTTCTGCAATTCCCCGCCAGTCGATACCTATCTGCTCAGGTCGAGGCCCTCTCTGTGGCATTGCGATGGCACCAGAATCAATGAGCCAGTGGGCACTTTTTACCATCGCCCAATGGGCTACAAGCGTGATAATTGAACCTATACCAAGGTTTTTGTGCAGCGCATAGCTTTTGTCCAAGCCATTAACGATATTTTCTAGCCATTGAAAACGAGCCGCGAGAACAACTGCTAAGCTCATATACACTAAAGCCAGCATTCCGGACAGCATGATTAACTGATGACGCCAGAAGAAGAAATCTGTCATTGCTCCGTCAGAAGTGAGCAGAGCATAAGCGAGTGAGGGAAGCCAAAACAGGCTAGTAATAATAGTGATATTGCGTATAGAAAGAGTGGGCATAGTTGTCACCGGACGTTGGTTTATCCATAGTATTCATAAGGTTTATGAATGGAATAATAACGATCTGCTGACCAATGAGGAGTCACTTTACCTATATTTATCTTTCTTTACACCAATTTACGAATGGTACAAAAGCGTTAAAAGTCATTCGCACAACAAACGGTCGTTGCGCGGATAAAAGGGGAACTGTTTTAGGTATCATGCTATGGGGGATGTGGGTAACGTCACCGTTCGTCATGGGCAGTTAAGGGTTGCTTAGCAAACGATAGAAAGGAATTAGCGGTAGCCAATGGGATCTCTACCATTGGCAAATGACCCACGTTTTGGCTGATTTCTAGTTTCGCATGTGGAATGGCTTGCTTTAAAACTGAAGCGCCAGAAACATGCAATACTCTGTCGGTGTCACCCCACGATATTAATACCGGACCACTGTAGTTAATTAAAACCTTATCAAGTGGTTGGTCGGGATCTGGTTCTCCATTTTTTACTCGAATTATTTGCTTGAAGATCTTGTTATTTAACTCAGCGTTTTTCTTCGCATCAATGGCGAGATGGTTAATGATGGGAGAAGGGATAAAAGGAGGTTTAATGAACAGAAAGTTAAACAGTTGCAAAAAATCGTCCTTTGTCTGCGGTAAAAGAATGGGCTTTAAACTTTTCTTAATTGCGGCAAACATGTCACTGGCTATTGAGTTTCTAATGCCAAGTGGACTGATAAGCCATAAGTGAGTGACTGTATCAGGGTACTGAGCGGCATAGTTGCCAGCGATGTATCCGCCCATGGAGCTGCCAGCAAGATTAAACTCTGTTAAATTTAGGGCGTCGGTGATTCTTTTTAACCTATCGACTTGTGAGTGAATATCGTAGTCTAGTTCTATATCTTTTGTGCTATTGCCAAAGCCGGGTAAATCAATTGCGATGACATCAAAGTCATTAACGAGGTGGCCTGACACGCGATTCCAGTAGTCTTTATTGGCTGCAAAACCGTGCAGTAATACTAGTGCAGGACCGCTTCCCCCACGAAGATACTCTATCTCTAACCCATCGACTTTTATTCGTTTCAGCTTGAGATTAGCACAGCTTCGCTGTGCGCTAACCAGACATTGAAACACTATTGATACGGGGGTGATTGAGTAGAGAAAAATGACCAGTAAAATCATCCCTGATAATAAAAAAGTTAGCATTGTGCTCATATGGTGAGTCCTTTTTTACTTCCATACTACTAGGGACGGTTGATCTTGGGTGGTTGTTTTTGTAACAGTTTGTTGGGGTTTGATATGAGGTAATTCTGGTGGTCTTATCGCTTGGTTGTTGATGAGCAAAAAAAACCTTGCCGGAGCAAGGTTTTATCATGGATTTTGTCAATACAAACCGATTATAGGAACGCTTTGTATGGCAGCTCTGGTTCGTCAGTGTAAATATCTTGGAAACCACGGAAGTGTTGATAGTACATGCGGCCTTTATCTGTTGGGTAAGTATATTTACCCCCTACTTGCCAGAAGAAAGGAGCAAATTTGTACTGCAGTCTATCCTTCTTCATGTTCCAAAGTACTTCGATTTCACGAGGATCATTTTGGAAGTTAGCCCAGATATCATGGTGGAAAGGCATAACCACTTCACAATCTAATGCTTCACCAGCACGTAGAATATCTGAAGCACCCATCTTGTCAGTTACACCGCGTGGGTTCTCACCAAATGATAGAAGTGCTACATCGATTTTATGATCGTTACCATGCTTAGCATAGTAGTTAGAGTAGTGAGAGTCACCTGAGTGATACATTGAACCACCTGTCGTCTCAATTAGGTAGTTAACTGCACGGTCATCCATGCCATCTAGGATGGCTTTATCGTAAGAAGAAGTGCCTTCAGGTAGAGTAACCAGCGCGGTACGGTCGAACGAGTCTAGAACTTTAATGAGCGCGTCACCTACTTGGATTTCGTCACCTACTTTAGCAACAATACAACGGTCTTCAGGAACACCCCAGCCCATCCAAAGATCAACACATGCTTTAGGACCGATGAACTTAACATGGTCACCACAGTTTTGAAGTACTGCTGCTGCTACGTTTACATCAATGTGATCAGCGTGATCATGCGACGCAAGAACTGCATCAATCTCTTTGATTGCAAATGGGTCCATTGGGAAAATAGCGGTACGAAGGTTTGGTTGAAGCTCTCTAACACCGCCCATACGCATCATTTGGTGCTGGTTTTTCATTAGTGCGTTTTTCTGTGTTTTTTTACCAGTACCACACCAAAAATCCATAGAAATGTTAGTGTTGCCTTCAGTTTTAAGCCAAACACCGGTACAACCCAGCCACCACATAGAGAATGTGTTTGGTTGTACAACGGTTTTTTCGATCTCTTCGTTTAACCAGGTGCCCCACTCAGGGAACGTATTTAAAATCCATGATTCACGTGTGATTTCGCTTACTTTGCTCATCTTTAATTACCTATTGATTCATTAAACTAGAATGACTTCGATGCCCTTCGCGCGTAGTGCTGAAACTACGTCTGGATCGGCATCTTTACCTGTGACGACAAAATCTATTTTGGTTGAGGGACAGAAAAGCATTCCCGAACGTTGTCCAACTTTTGAGCTGTCTACGACTACAACCAATTTACCAACTTGTTCCAACATCTGTTGTTCAGCGACCGCTGTGAGCATATCTGTTTTATAGAGACCTTGTTCGGTTAGGCCTTTACCACTGGTAAACATCCAGTGTCCAGCATACGTTCCTGAAAGCTCAGGTGTGGGACTTAAGAAGATATTTTTAGATTTGTTATATTGACCACCAGTGATGATTACACACTCATGATCACGTTCAATGAGATAGCTTGCTAATGGAAAATAGTTAGTAATGATCTTGATGTCTTCGCCACACAACTCTTGCCCCAACATAAATGCTGTAGAACCACAGTTGATTACGATGCTGTCACCTCGATCGCACAAATTAGCAGCAGCGGCTGCGATATTTGCTTTTTCGCGATAATGCTCAGTATTGTCGACATTAAGGGGAGACCATATTTTCTTTATACTCTCTAATCTTTCTGCGCCGTTTCTTACTTTCCTTAACTTACCCAGTTCATCAAGCTTAGAGATGTCACGTCTTGCCGTTGCCGGCGAAACATTAAAAGTCTCAATAATAGTGCTGACCTTGATGGAATGTTCTTCGTCAAGTAACGCAAGAATATTGCTGTGTCGTTGTACTTCGTTCATATCGGTTACCAATTATTTTATCATTAGCCAAGTATCAAATGATTACGCCGTGATTACTATTGACTTGTTATGATTCTAGTTATCACCACTAATCATGTCAAAGGAAATAGGTGTCAAAGTTTGAAATAGGTCACTTATTCCATGTAAGTTATTGATTTATATAGTTGTGATTGTTTTTGGTTCATTTTATTGATCAATTTGGCACTTCTACCTAGTGATCATGAGCACTATTGATTTAAATCAAAATAATCATAGATGAGCATTGAATGATTATTTGTGATTGTTATGTTTAGTGACGTGAGCAAAACAATCTTGAGCTAATTTATCAGATAATGCGTAATTTAGCTTTGTCCTACAAAACAAATATTAGAAGGGGTAAAAATATGGAGTTCTTATACGACGTATTCTATATTTTTTACAGTCAGGTAATGACAAAGGCGCCGTTGCTATTAGGTTTAGTAACATGTATTGGTTACTGGCTATTAAAACGCGACGCAACAACAATTATTAAAGGCACAATTAAAACCATCGTTGGTTTTATGCTTGTACAGGTTGGTGCCGGTACCTTGGTTAAAGGATTCAAACCTGTTATTGAAAAACTTTCAGAATTCCACGGCCTAACAGGTTCAGTTATTGACCCGTATACAACAATGATGGCAACCATGGAGAACATGGGTGACAACTATTCATGGGTTGGTTACGCGGTTCTATTGGCTCTAGGTATCAACATTCTATTGGTTCTATTCCGCCGTTTCACGGGTATTCGTACTATCATGCTTACGGGACACATCATGTTCCAACAAGCGGGTCTAGTTGCGGTATTTTACTTTATTCTTGGTGCTTCAATGTGGGAAACCATCATCTACTCTGCAGTGTTGATGGCGCTATATTGGGGTATTTCTGCCAATATTATGTTTAAACCTACTGAAGCTGTTACAGGCGGAGCGGGTTTCTCTATCGGTCACCAACAGCAGGTTGCTTCTTGGATTGCAACTAAAATCGCACCAAAATTGGGTGATAAAAACGATAGTGTAGACCATATTGAACTGCCTAAGTGGCTTCATATCTTCCACGATAGCATTGCTGCAACAGCTATCGTAATGACAGTGTTCTTTGGCATCATCTTGCTTTCATTTGGTCTTGATAACCTTCAAGAGATGGCGGGTAAAACGAACTGGTTTATCTACATTCTAGAAACGGGTCTTAAGTTCGCTGTAGCGATTCAAGTTATCGTTGCCGGTGTACGTATGTTCGTTGCTGAACTATCTGAAGCCTTTAAAGGTATCTCAGAGCGTGTTATTCCAAACGCGGTTCTAGCGATTGACTGTGCGGCAATCTACGCATTCTCTCCAAACGCAATGGTATTTGGTTTCATGTGGGGCGCAATTGGCCAGTTCACAGCAGTACTTGCAATGCTGGCTCTTGATGCACCAATCATGATCATCCCTGGCTTTATTCCAATGTTCTTCTCTAACGCAACAATCGGTGTTTTCGCTAACCACTTTGGTGGCTGGAAAGCAGTTATGAAGATCTGTTTCGTAATGGGTATCATCGAAGTTGTTGGTTCTGCTTGGGCAATTGATATCTTCATGGGTCAAGGCGTTGAGTTTAGTGGCTGGATGGGTATGGCTGACTGGGCTCTAGTATTCCCACCAATCTTTGCTGGTCTATCTGCTTCTAAAGCGTTCTTCTGGGCACTTGTTGCACTAGCAGGCGTGTACATGTTCTTCGCTTCTAAGCAGCTACGTGCTGAAGAAGATGCAGAAGGTGAAATGAACCTAAATGCAGAAGAGCCAGAAGTTGTTGAAGCTGTTCAACAAGCGATTCAAGTATCAGACGGTGTACGTCCGGTAAGTATCTTAGCGGTATGCGGTAACGGTCAAGGTTCTTCAATGATGATGAAGATGAAAATAGGCAAATACCTAGAGAAGAAAGGCATTCCACATGTCATGGACTCTTGTGCGGTATCTGACTATAAGTCGAAGTTAGCATCAACAGATATCATTGTGTCATCTAAGCACTTATCAAGCGAGATGGAAGTAGGTGAAGGCAAATTCGTTCTAGGTGTACAGAATATGCTTAACCCTAATTCATTCGGTGATGAACTGCTTGCCATCATTGACCAAAACTTCGCTACACAGAAATAACATTACTAAAAAGAAAAGTTCGGTTACCAGTCAGTTTGCTGGTAACCGTTTACAGGAGATAAAACCATGGGTTTCAAACAATCACTTATCGATAATCAATCTATCCAACTGAACGTAGAAGCGAGCGACTGGCGTGAAGCGATCAAAGTTGGTACAGATATGTTGGAGAAATCGGGTGCCGTTGAACCAAGCTACTACAAAGCGATTGTTGCTAGCATTGAAAAACTCGGTCCATACATTTGTATTGCCCCAGATTTCGCTATGCCACACGCTCGTCCAGAAGATGGTGTGAACCGCACTGCTTTTGCACTAGTGACGTTGGCAACACCAATTGATATCGAAGGTGAGCAAGTGAGAGTCATGGTTACTCTTGCCGGTAGTTCTTCTGACGAACATATGGAAGGCTTGATGGAAGTAACTCAAGTCCTAGATGACGAAGATAGCGAAACGGGTGTTGATATTGATAAATTATTAGCATGTAACACCGCGCAAGATGTCTACGATGTTATTGATGCTGCGTTAGCAGAGTAAGTTTTATAAGAGAGCGTGGTTATCACGCTCTCTTATTTCGTTCTACAGCCTAGCTGTAGAAATAGTGAATAAGTAGGTTATAGCATATCTGGAGCCCACCTCGGCCATCCGGTGAATCGCTGCAACCTAAATAAAGTAAAAAGGTTTAATAAAGGTTATGTATCAAGCACTTAAACAACGCGTACTGGATGCAAATCTACAGCTTCCTAAGTACGGATTGGTAACATTTACTTGGGGTAACGTGTCAGAAATTGACCGTGAACTTGGCGTAATTGCGATAAAGCCTTCAGGTGTTGAATATGACGACATGAAGGTAGACGACATTGTTGTTGTTGATTTAGATGGCAATCGTGTTGAGGGAAGCATGAACCCTTCAAGTGATACCGATACTCACATCGAATTATACAAGGCGTTCCCAAATGTTGGGGGCGTTGTTCATACTCACTCGCGCAGTGCGACAATTTGGGCACAAGCGGGATTGGATGTGCCTGCTTTAGGGACAACCCACGCTGATTATTTCTACGGGGACATTCCTTGCACGCGCAATTTGACACCTGAAGAGATAGAAGGCGAGTACGAGAAAAATACCGGCTTAGTGATAGTACAAGAATTTGCGCGTCGTAAGCTGGATGCGCAAGCTGTGCCGAGTGTTATCGTGTCAGGGCATGCCCCTTTCTCTTGGGGAAAAAGCGGTAAAGATGCCGTTCACAATGCTGTCGTGCTCGAAGAAGTTTCTGCCATGGCGTTGGCAACTCGTGCCCTAAACAGCGGTGTCACTATTCAACCAGAGCTGTCAGATAAGCACTATAACCGTAAACACGGTGCTAATGCTTATTACGGACAGAAATAGGAAAGCAATATGTATCAAGTTCTGGCTCTCGATCTAGATGGAACCGTACTTAATGACCAGCATGGTATTCACTCTGATGTGGTGGATGCGATAAAGCAGGTCAGCAATGATTATCATGTCGTTGTGGTGACGGGTCGACATCATACTGCGGCTAAGCCTTATTATGATTTGCTTGGGCTTGATACGCCGATTATCTGCTGTAACGGCACTTATGTATATGACTATGCAGAGCAAAAGGTATTGTCAGAAAACGCATTAAGCAAAGAGACGGCAAAAGCGTTCTTGGATCTTGCGCTGCATTATCAAATGAAACTTGTGCTGTATGTGACCGATAGCATGCTCTATTCAACTGAGCAGCCTATTGAGTACATGACGGCGCTAGAAAAATGGTCACAGACATTTGAACCATCAAATAGACCGGATATTCGACAAATCCGTTCATTCTCTGACCATATAGAAAGTGCCGAGTATGTCTGGAAATTTGTTATTGAAGGAGAGCCTTCTTCAATTGAGAAGTTACAGAAATTACCTTTTGTACAAGACAATTTTTCAGGAGAGCGCTCGTGGTCTAACCGCGTCGATTTTGCTAGCAAAGGCAATAGCAAAGGAAGTCGCTTACAACAATATCTTCAACAACATGGCTACCAAGCAGAACAGGTAGTGGCGGTTGGGGACAATCACAATGATATTTCCATGATTCAACTGGCAGGGCTTGGTGTCGCAATGAACAATGCGGATCAAACAGTAAAAGCGGCTGCTGACATGGTGTGTCAATCAGATAACAACCAAGGTGGATTAGCCCACCTTATTCGTGACAAATTCAGAGGAATTAAAAATGACTAAACCAATGATTCAAATCGCGCTTGACCAAACAAACTTGGACAGTGCAATAGAAGTAGCAAATAACGTAGAAAGCTTTGTAGATGTTATCGAGGTAGGCACTATCTTGGCATTCGCAGAAGGGATGAAGTCAGTTCAAACTCTGCGTAAAAATCACCCAGAGCACATTTTAGTATGTGATATGAAGACTACTGACGGCGGTGCAATTTTAGCGAAAATGGCATTCGAAGCTGGAGCCGATTGGATCACTGTTTCTGCAGCGGCTCATATTGCAACGATTGAAGTGTGTAAAAAAGTGGCTGACGAATTTGATGGTGAGATTCAAATTGAGATTTATGGCAATTGGACAATGGAAGATGCTCAAGCGTGGGTTGACCTAGGAATTAAGCAGGCGATTTACCACCGTTCACGCGATGCTGAACTAGCTGGTATTGGTTGGACAGAAGCGGATCTAGTTAAAATGCGTGCCTTGTCTGATTTGGGTATTGAACTGTCTATTACTGGCGGTATTGTGCCAGAAGAGATTTACCTATTTGAAGGCATTAAAGCGAAAACCTTTATTGCAGGTCGTGCACTAGCGGGTGATAAAGGTAAAGAAACAGCAGAAGCACTTCGCGCTCAGATAAACCGTTACTGGTAAGGAAAACGGCATGTATAGAAACCTGGAACGTCACCGCGTAGGGTTATATGAAAAAGCCTTACCGAATGAACTGTCATGGCAGGAAAAAATCGTCAAAGCCAAGGAACTTGGTTTTGACTTCTTGGAGATATCTGTTGATGAGTCTGATGAGAGACGTCAACGTCTAGATTGGAGTGATGAAGAGATTTATGCACTTCGTCATCTCTGCGAAACCCATGCACTACCGCTTCAGTCTATGTGCCTTAGTGCTCATCGCAAATTTCCATTTGGCTCTGCTGATGTTGCAATACGTGAGCAAGCAGCCATCCATATGGAGAAGGCGATCGCCCTTGCGTATAAGTTAGGTATTCGAAACATTCAACTAGCCGGTTACGATGTGTATTATGAGCCTGCCAATGAAGCCACTCATCAGCGCTTTATAGAAGGCATGCGCTATTGCGCTAAGCTTGCTGAAAAAGCGGGTGTCATGTTGTCGGTTGAAATTATGGATACTGATTACCTTAACTCGTTAAGCAAGTTTGAAGTGTTAAACCGTCAAGTAAATTCGCCGTTTTTTACCGCTTATCCTGATGTGGGTAATATTAATGGTTGGAATTACGATACCTGTACTGAACTTGCGCTGAGTGCGCCAAGAATTACTCAAATTCACCTTAAAGATACTTATAAAGTGAAAGAGGGTTATAAAGGCCAGTTTAGAGACTTAGTGATAGGGGAAGGGCAAGTGGATTTTGATGCCATTTTTAAGACCTTCAAACGTCATGAAATAGTGGTGCCTTTGGTTATTGAAATGTGGGCACAAGATGAACATTGGGAAAAGAATATAAAGCTAGCGCAGCAACGTTTGAATCAAGCGTGTGAAGCCGCAGAGTTACCGACCTTGTTCTAACGGTGTCTATTTTACTGTAATACTAAAAACTCGCTTCATTCCCCCTAAGTGAGTCAAACCGTTCACCTGACCGTGAGCGGTTTTTTTTGTCTTGATATTTGATGTTGTATGGGTGTTAAAGGTAGTGACTATACTGCCGATATAATAATTGGCTATACTTTTGTCCTAGAGACGCTTCCTTTACTACGCAAGGTTATCTATGAAAAAAATAGTTATCATCATCGTTATATTGCTCGTGCTGGCTGCGGCTGGGGGTGGTGCGTATTACTATTTCTTTATGATGAATCAAGAGGAAGAGATGGTGGAAGAAGTGATGGAAGAGGAGGCTGAGCCGATGGAATCTGCTGCCGTTCCTGCTCCTGTCATAGAGCCAAATGTCGACTACTATGTTATCTCGGACCGCTTAAACGTGCGCTCTTATCCAAGGAGAGGCTCCGCTGTTCGTGGCATGTTACGAAAAGGGGATCAGCTAACCGCGCTAGAAGTGAAAGGAGATTGGGTGCGTTTCTCCGATTATGAAGTTCATAAAAGCGGTAATGATGTTGCAGATTGGGTGAATAGAGATTATTTATCACATGACAAACCCATGATCACCCCAATAGAACGTCGTAAAACAATGATGGCTTTGATCAAAAGATCAGATGACCTAAAAGAGTATGAAGAGAGTTTTATTCAAGGGGCTGAAAAGCTTATTAAATCGGGTCAGTGCACATTTGAAGATTTTGAGTTAGTGGGAGGCTGGGTGCGGTCCGTTACTTTTAACCTTGAGCCTGTCTATTTCATCTACTGTGGCGGCACGGATAGAGAAGATAAGGTCTACCTGAATGTAGAGTCTGGTGAGACCTTTACTCCGTAACTGAATTGCTATGCATGCGCATGATGTAAAGTGATAGGTGCTTCTATGCACGTTGCATCAATGAGTGAAATAACATCATTTAAAGATTCAAAAATAAAATTGGCCTGTCTAGAGATCTCTTCACTTGGAGGAGCCAAATCAGGAATAATAGCCGCTAAACAACCCGCCTCTAATCCCGCTTTCATGCCATTATTTGAATCTTCAAGCACCAAACAATGTTTAGCCTGAACCGCTATTTTCTTGCAAGCTAGCTTATAACATTCAGGGTTCGGCTTTCCTTGGTTTACGTCTTCTGAGGTAATAACGGCATCAAACTGTTTTAAGTACGGACTCTCTGAGAAGTAATGCTCCACTGCTGATAAAGGTGAGGATGTCACTAATGCACATTTGAGCTGGTGGCGCTTAAGGCAGTCGAACAGTTTATGAAAACCATCCTTAAATTCCACTTGGCTGTCTTGGTATTGGCTGTAGTAGTTCTGTTTGTCTTTTCGAAAGCGGTTTAAATCAAACTTTTCCTGAAAGGTATTTATCAGTTTCTGCTCGCACTCTGTATCTCTAACACCGATAAAGGTTTGATAGTAGGCATCATCTAACAGTAAATCTTGTTGGAGGGCGGCTTGTTGCCAACAGGTTTTGTTGACTGATTCTGTATCAAACACTAACCCATCCATATCGAACAGTATTGCTTTAATCATAATCACCTAGTTTTATATTTATTGGTCTTACTTGTTGAAAGCAAAACTCATGACGTTGTAGTTTAATCTTTATTATTTTATCCGGTAGATAATACTAAAATAAGCGTAATTAGAACGAGATATAGTCAGAAATTTTTACATATGACATACCGTATCAAGCTTAAAATTAATGAAATTTGGCAAGATCGTACAAACATTTCTTGTTGAGAACTGATAACGTAATTGGAAAAACAGGAGTAGTTATCATGAAAACCATTGGGTTAATTGGCGGAATGTCTTGGGAATCGACACTGAGCTATTACAAAGCGATCAACGAAGGGGTGAAGGAACAACTTGGTGGTTTGAACTCGGCAAAAATCTGCATGTACAGTGTGAACTTTGATGAAATTGAGAAGTTGCAACATCAAGGCAATTGGGATGAAACAGCAAAGATACTTACCGATGCCGCGATATCAGTAGAGAAAGGAGGGGCCGACTTTATTCTCATATGCACTAACACCATGCACAAAGTTGCCTCCAAGATTGAACAGGAGATTTCGGTCCCTATACTGCATATCGCAGATGCAACGGCACAAAAACTGTTGGATGATGGGGTAAAAAAGTCGGGTTGTTAGGCACTAGCTTTACTATGGAACAGTCATTTTATAAAGGACGGCTGACGGAAAAATTTGGCATTGATGTGGTTGTCCCCGAACAAGCAGATCGGAAAACAGTTCATACCATTATTTATCAGGAACTGTGCAGAGGTGAGATCAAGGATGCATCGAGAGTCCGCTATATCGAGATTATTGACCGATTAAAACAGCAAGGTGCCGAAGCGGTCATCCTCGGCTGTACGGAAATTGCACTGCTTGTTCAACAGCAACATACAAGCGTCCCGCTGTATGATACTACCGCTATTCACGCTAACTCAGCTGTAGAATTAGCGGTTACGAATAGCTAAAGGTGAGTGAAAACATTATGCAAGCTTGGTGACATTATCCTCATCATCAAGTCTTGCTTCAAAGCTAAATTGATGGGTATTCGATTGATGTGCTAGCTTTTTGGCTTGGTACATTTGTGAATCAGCAGCTTGCATCAGTTCGTCAATGGAACGCTCTATGCCGGGATAACACGATGCACCGCCAATACTTAGAGTGACATCATGTTTTACTAATTCGCTGAATTTTGCTCCCAGACGCTCACAAAGATTACGGGCGTGTTCAATTTTGGTATTTTGCATGATGATACAAAATTCATCACCACCGTACCGGGCTGCAGACTCTGATTTACGCAATACTTGGTCGCAGGTTTCTGCAAATGCAATCAGTACGTCATCTCCTGCAAGGTGACCAAATTCGTCATTGACGGCTTTAAAGTGGTTGAGATCGATATAAAGTACGGTGACGTGAGCTTGACTGCGTTGACTTGTGGCAACCGCCTTTTCTAAGTCTTGATAGAAGGCCCGTTGATTGAACAGTTTCGTCAATGGGTCGCGCATGGAGAGCTGAACCAACGCCTCTGTTCGTTCGGCGATGTTCTTTTCTAGGTTGGATGCGTATTGCTCTAGCTGCGTATTTGTTGACTCTACTACGCCTTGTAAAGCAGAGATATAGGTATCAAACACTAACTGATTATCGAAATAAAACAGTTTTCGTAGTGAGATGATCACCTGTTTTGCATCGTCGCTATTCTCTTCAATATGATCTTCGATGACTCTTTGTAGCTGGCTAACGGCAGATAGATATAGCTTAGGGCTTACCCCTATCCGTTGGTGAATTTTTCCGATCCTTAGTCGTTTATTGACGTAGTCTCGCCCGTAGTCTCCCATAAACAATTCTTTAACGTATTTACACATACTATTGTGCAAATTCGCTAAGGTATCTTTGTCACCGATTATCAGGGCAATTTCCGGTATTTCAGTTTGTAGGGTATAAAACTGCGCCACCATAGGGTCGATAATGGGCTCTACCCAATGCAGACAAGATTCTAGTCGGTCAAAGTCACTTTGATCGAGTTCTAACAATATTTTACGACGTTCGATCTCATGATCGCCCATTCTCATCTGTTCGGATAATGATTGGTGAACTTGTTGCATTTTTTATAGCCTCTACGTAGTTGCATATAAAAAGTAGCTGGTATTATCAAATATGACAATAAAATGAGTTATTTGATTAGATAGTGTGGGAGAAAGACCCAAATAACGAGGTGCATAAAAAAACCGGAAATCCTAAGATCTCCGGTTTTTACAGTATTCACGTCAGTGCTCAAAGAAGCACTGAAAGGTGATGGATTAAGCCAGTAGCTCTTTCGCTGTATCGACAACGTTTTCTACGGTAAAGCCGAACATCTTAAAGAGTTCGCCTGCCGGAGCTGACTCACCAAAGGTTGTCATACCGATGATGCGGCCGTCAAAACCAACATACTTGTACCAGAAGTCAGCAATACCTGCTTCAACAGCAACACGAGCGGTTACGTCTGAAGGCAGTACCGCTTCACGGTAAGCTGCATCTTGCTTGTCAAACACGTCAGTAGCAGGCATGGATACGACGCGTACTTTCTTGCCTTCTGCTGTTAGCTGAGCTGCCGCTTCTGTTGCAAGTTCTACTTCTGAGCCTGTTGCAATCAGAATTAGCTCAGGTTTGCCATCACAATCTTTTAGTACATAACCACCTTTGGCAATGTCCGCAACTTGTGCTTCGCTACGAGGTTGTTGAGCTAGGTTCTGACGAGAGAAGATAAGCGATGTAGGGCCATCTTTACGCTCAATAGCAAACTTCCACGCTACCGCTGATTCTACTTGGTCACATGGACGCCATGTGCTCATGTTCGGAGTCAGACGAAGAGAAGATACCTGCTCTACCGGTTGGTGAGTCGGACCATCTTCACCCAGACCAATGGAGTCATGAGTGTAAACCTGAAT
The DNA here is from genome assembly GCF_033238805.1 of Vibrio sp. MACH09. Classification (NCBI taxonomy): domain Bacteria; kingdom Pseudomonadati; phylum Pseudomonadota; class Gammaproteobacteria; order Vibrionales; family Vibrionaceae; genus Vibrio; species Vibrio sp. MACH09. The sequence goes on from NZ_BSFZ01000002.1 coordinate 847,972, forward strand.
GTTTTGCACTTTCATCAGTGCCGCCATACGCAGTGCGTTACGTGCGTATTCCATAAACATTAGGAAAGTTGCACCGTAAGGAACAAAGCCACCATGAAGCGCAAGACCGTTCATAATCGCCGTCATACCAAACTCACGCACACCGTAGTGGATGTAGTTACCAGACGCATCTTCCGGAGTGATTGACTTAGAGCCAGACCACATTGTCAGGTTAGATGGTGCAAGGTCAGCAGAGCCGCCCATAAATTCTGGTAGCATAGCACCAAACGCTTCTAGTGCGTTTTGTGACGCTTTACGAGACGCGATGTTGGCAGGGTTCGCTTGTAGGTCAGCAATGATTTGAGAGGTCTTTGCTTCCCACTCTGCTGGTAGCTCACCGTTTACGCGGCGTTTGAATTCTGCTGCAAGCTCTGGGTATGCTGCTTCATAAGCTGCAAATTTCTCATCCCACGCTGCTTCCTTAGTTGCGCCTGCTTCTTTCGCATCCCACTCTGCATAGATTTCCGACGGAATTTCAAAAGGACCGTGCTCCCAACCAAGTTCTTTACGTGTTGCTGCAATTTCTTCAGCGCCTAGAGGTGCACCGTGACAATCGTGTGAACCTGATTTATTTGGTGAACCAAAACCGATGATAGTCTTAGTACAGATAAGCGTTGGCTTGCCTGTTTCTGCTTTTGCGGCTTCAATGGCGGCATTGATTGCTGCTGCGTCGTGACCGTCTACCGCAGGAATTACGTGCCAGCCGTACGCTTCAAAACGTTTAGGTGTGTCGTCAGAGAACCAACCTTCCACTTCACCATCAATAGAGATGCCGTTGTCATCCCAGAACGCAATCAGCTTGCCAAGACCTAGAGTACCTGCCAGAGAACATGCCTCATGAGAGATACCTTCCATTAGACAGCCGTCTCCCATAAACACATAAGTGTTATGGTCAACAATGTCGTGGCCTTCTTTGTTGAACTGCTCAGACAGTGTTTTCTCAGCCAATGCCATGCCCACAGCGTTTGTGATGCCTTGGCCTAGAGGACCCGTTGTGGTTTCAACACCCGGAGCGTAACCATATTCTGGGTGACCCGGTGTTTTAGAATGAAGTTGACGGAAGTTTTTTAGGTCATCAATTGACAGCCCGTAACCAGTCAGGTGAAGCAAAGAGTAAATCAGCATTGAGCCGTGACCGTTAGACAGGATAAAGCGGTCGCGGTCAGCCCACTCAGGGTTTTGTGGGTTGTGGTTCATGTGGCCACGCCAAAGGACTTCAGCGATGTCCGCCATACCCATAGGAGCACCCGGGTGACCAGAGTTGGCTTGTTGTACACCATCCATGCTTAACGCGCGGATTGCATTAGCGAGTTGTTTACGTTCCATAAATATTTCCAAATTTAAGATAATTTGTTTAAAAAATGTCGCAGACACTTTTATAGAATTTCTACTTTTCGACGAAAGAAAACACTACAGCTTTGGAGGTAGCTGTAGTGTTAAGCTGCTTACTTAATTAAAGTTTTGCAGCGATCATTGTCTCAAGTTTGCCTTGGTCAACGGCGAAGTTACGGATGCCTTCTGCTAGTTTCTCTACTGCCATAGGATCTTGGTTATGCTCCCACAAGAACTCTGAGTGAGTCAGTGGAGCTGGGCGATCTTTTAGTTCAGTCGCCGCAACGAGTTTCTCAACAACGTCACCTTCAGCTTCTTCCAGCTCTTTTAGTAATTGCGGAGCGATAGTTAGACGGTCACAACCTGCAATTTCAAGAATCTCACCGATGTTACGGAAGCTTGCACCCATAACTACTGTGTTGTAGCCATGTTCTTTGTAGTAGTTGTAAATAGCAGTTACAGAAAGTACACCTGGATCTTCGCTAGCGGCAAAGTCACGACCTTCTTTCGCTTTGTACCAGTCCATAATACGACCAACAAAAGGAGAGATAAGGTAGGCACCTGCTTCAGCACATGCACGAGCCTGTGCAAATGAGAATAGCAAGGTTAGGTTACAGTTGATGCCTTCTTTTTCTAGTACTTCTGCAGCGCGGATACCTTCCCACGTAGAAGCAAGTTTGATAAGAATACGATCGTTGCTGATACCAGCATCGTTATACATCTTAACTAGTTGACGAGCTTTCGCGATGCTGCCTTCAGTATCGTAAGAAAGACGAGCGTCAACTTCAGTAGAGATACGACCAGGAATAGTGGTTAGGATTTCTTTACCAATGTTTACCGCAAGCATGTCGCAAGTATCTTGAACTTGTTGTGCTTTATCATCGCTTTGTGTTTTCGCGTAAGCAATTGCTTGGTCAATTAGAGGTGCGTATTCTGCAATTTGAGCGGCTTTAAGAATCAAAGATGGGTTAGTAGTGGCGTCTTCTGGTTGATACTTACGAATGGCTTCGATTTCGCCTGTATCTGCTACTACTGTCGTTACTTTACGAAGTTGCTCTAGTTTATTGCTCATATCCGTCGTCCTATCCTGTTAAGGCTTAATATGGTCATTTATGTACTTGCCATTCGCTCAAATAAAGCAAATGGTCGAGAGTTTTCAACCCTGTTCAAAAATGCGTGAACATATGGAACACTGTTGAAGAATTGATGTGTTCAAATTAGCGGATCTGCACGATAAGTCAATCATTGAAGCCTGCGAAAAGTGATTTTGGTCAACCTTTACTAGGATTAATAATAACCAAACGTTTGGCTGGCTTTTTTCCTATCCTCAATGGCTATAATTAGCGCTTTTTATTGGGTGAGCATATGTAATGGTGCGTAGCATATGCAATGGCTAATAGCTTATGTTATATTTGCTGAATTCATAGATTAACTAGCCATAGTTATGCTCGAGACAGACTAGTTATACTCGTGACAGACTAATAATGTTCATGAAAGAGAGCTATAGAGGAAGATATGACTCGATCACAAAGCGATATTTCAGCTCAAAGTACCGACTTATTAACCGAAGTGTCCGTCGCTTATTATCAGGATGGTGCTACTCAGGAAGAGATTTCTAAAAAATTTGCGATTTCCCGTGCTAAAGTTGGCCGGATGTTAAAGCAGGCACGAGATGAAGGAATCGTTGAGATTACCGTTAAGTACCATCCCGTGTTTAGTGCAAAGATTGAGCAGAGACTGATTGATCAATTTGGAGTAAAGAGGGCGCTTATTGCTCTTGACCAGCCTAGTGAGCAGTCGCAGCGAACACAAGTGTCAGGATTAGTATCTAATTATCTGTCTAGTACGTTAAAGGATGGCATGGTAGTGACGGTTGGTCAGGGACGTAACGTGTCAGCGGTCGCCCATCACGTTGGGGTTATCTCGCCTCGATCATGTAAGTTCGTTTGTGGCATTGGAGGTATTCACCCAAGGGGAGGGATGTTCAATGCCGATCATATTTGTCGTCAGTTAGCTAAAAAATATGGTGGAACATCAGAAACATTATACGCTCCAGCGTATGCTGAGAATCGTGAACAGAAAAATGTACTGATGCAGAATGAAACGGTAAAACAGACTCTTGATCTGGCTCGTAAAGCAGATGTTGCTCTGGTTGGTATTGGTGATATGAGTGAAAATAGCTACATGGTCGATTTAGGTTGGTTTACGCCTGATGAGGTGGTTCAGTCGCGATTAAAACAAGGTGTTGTCGGGGACTTCGCTGGTTATGACTTTTTTGATATTCACGGCAATACGGCAATTACGGTGATGAGTGATCGAATTATCGGTTTGGGGATAGAGGAGTTTAGACCTATTTCAGAGGTTATCGCTATTGCTGCGGAGAACAGTAAGCCGCTGGCATTATTAGGGGCGTTAAGAACAGGGGTAATAGATGTTATTGCAACTAGCGTAAGCAATGCTTTAACGGTATTAAACCTAGATGAACAAATGAAGTAACAGAAACAATTAGTAAGCGTACATGAGAGGGTACGCTTACTAAGTAACAGGGTTGGCTTGCTTCCAAGTAATCAGTTGAATCCATGCATTTTCTAGTTCGCTTAACTCTTCTTCGGTTAATAGCGAAGCACTAGATAGATGGTTGTTAGCAGTATGCTTGATTTGAACCTTCGCCTGAAAGTCTTTTCTCAACTGAGAAATGGTCGATTCCATGATTACAGCACTCAATAAATAATAAACATGTAAGTTGTTGTAATATGATGCCATTTAAAAAGGATCAATCAATAAAAAAGTGTGATCAAATGGCAGAGATCACACTTTTCATAGGAATTTTAACGAAATTTCTAAAGTTTTATTAAAAGCTCAAAATAAATCACCCACAAACTGGACAGCTAGCATTCTTTGCTAATTTCATTTCCCTCCAGCTCATGGTTAGTGCATCTAAAATAAGTAATTTTCCCGTTACGCTTGTCCCATAGCCAGAGATGACTTTAATCGCTTCCAATGCTTGAGTTGCACCAATAATACCGACCACAGGAGACATGACACCCGCTTCAACACAAGTTAAGGCATTCTCTCCAAATAGTGCACTTAAACACTGGTAACACGGCTGCTCATCTTGATAGGTAAAGACAGAAACTTGTCCTTCCATACGTATAGCGGCACCTGAGACCAACGGTGTTTTATTATTAAAGCAAAGTTTATTGAGCTGATTTCTGGTTTCTACGTTATCCGTAGCATCAATAACTAGGGTATGTTTTACGATTTCAGCTTGTAACTGTTGATCCGTGAGCTTTTCTGCAATGGTATTTACGTTTATATATGGGTTAAGTGTGGTCAGGCTTTCTGCCGCGGATACGACTTTTAGCTTCCCTATATCCGCATCAGTATGCAGAACTTGTCTTTGTAAATTGGAGACTTCTACCGAGTCAAAGTCTACCATTGTGATCGTTCCAACACCCGCAGTCGCTAGGTATTGGCTGCTTGCACAACCTAAACCACCCGCGCCTATGATAAGAATCGAGCTCTGCTTTAAAGCTTCTTGGCCATCGAAGTCGAAGTTTTTGAGAATGATTTGACGGTTGTAGCGAAGCATCTCTTGGTCTGAAAGAATGTCCATAAAAAACCAGTAATAAGTGATTAAAGTTGACAGCAAAAATAAAAGTAGCAAATGATTGACCTGCTACTTTAATTTGATGCTAATTAGTACATGGTGTGGTTAAACATCTGGATTTGTACTGTGTCGCCCACCTCGACATTGCCTCTGTCTGATTCGATAACAACAAAACAGTTACTTAAGCTCATCGAGCGGAATGCTCCAGAACTTTGGTTTCCTGTGCTTTCTACTTCAAATTTCCCGTCTTTTACAGTGTAAACTCCACGCTGGTAGTCGGTTCTTCCCGGTTTCTTTTTAAATGCTGACTTAGTGGTAGCAGGAATGGATTCCGGTGCCTTCCAGTTGGTTTCTCCTGCCAGTTTTGCCAGCAACGGTTGCACAAGGACATAACAGGTAATCGCAGCAGAGACAGGGTTACCCGGCAAACCACAAAAAATGGCGTTGTCCAGTTTACCGTAGGCAAAAGGTTTACCCGGCTTAATAGCCAGTTTCCAAAAACCAATCTCACCCAGCTCTTCTAAGATATCTTTGGTGTAGTCTGCTTCGCCAACACTCACTCCGCCAGACGTCATAACCACATCGGCCAGTTGTTGCGCTTGCTCAAATGTGTCGCTAAGAAGCTTTGGTTCGTCCGGTATAATGCCTAGATCGATACCTTCACAGCCAAACTTCTCTAGCATGGCTTTAATACCATAGCGATTGCTGTCGTAAATTTGCCCTTCTTGTAAACTTTCCCCTAATGGTTTCAGCTCATCACCTGTAGAGAAAAAGGCAACTTTGGGCTTATTAAATACTGAAACATGGCTAAAGCCGAGTGAGGCGATCATTGGGATATCTCTTGGTGTTAAACGGGTGCCTTTGCTAAGGACCAAATCACCTTTGGAAATATCGTTGCCTAAATCACGAATGTTATTGCGAGGCTTAACTTCTTGATTGTTGAACTTAATGCCTTCTTCAGTTACCTGAGTCTCTTCTTGCATTATTACCGCATCACACTCTTGAGGAATTTTTGCTCCCGTCATGATACGAATACAGGTTCCTTTTGGCCATTCACCATCAAATGGTTGCCCTGCAAACGACTTACCCGCTTGAGGTAAGGTATTGGATTTAATGAGATCTTCTCGTCTAACGGCGTAGCCATCCATTGCTGAATTATCAAATGGAGGAACAAAGATTGGCGAGCGTAGGTCTTCGGCTAACACAAACCCGATTGACTCTTCGAGCGCGAGGGTGCTTTTTGCTACATTAACAGTGACGCTAGATAACATTTTCTCTAACGCTTCACTAATTGGCATCAGACCTGGAGTATCACAACAGCCCATAAGGTATCCTTTGTTGTTCTTAATTAACGGTGGAACAATAACATATATCTGCCTTCTTCCCACGTCGCAGGATTCACAGATTATAAATCTCGTTTTTAAGATGTAATTATCGCTGATTCCGAGTATGCTTGTCAGCCATCCAAAAGGGGTAAAGCATACTATTTTAGGAGAGATTATGTCGACTATTAGCGAATCAGCGAAGTTGGTTAAAGATGCGCTAGAGATGCGTGGTTTAGAGACACCGATGCAATCTAACGATATGACTCGTGAAGAGAAAAAAGAGCGCATTGAATATCACATGCGTGAAGTCCTGCAAATTCTGGATTTGGACTTATCCGATGACAGTTTAGAAGAGACACCAAATCGTATTGCGAAAATGTACGTTGATGAACTGTTTTCTGGATTGGATTACAAAAATTTTCCTAAAATCACCGTCATTGAAAACAAGATGAATGTGAGTGAAATGGTACGGGTGAAGGATATTACCGTGACCAGCACCTGTGAGCATCATCTAGTGACTATCGACGGCAAAGCGGCGGTGGCGTATATTCCACGTGGAAAAATCATTGGTTTATCTAAGATTAATCGCATTGTGCGCTTTTTTGCTCAACGTCCTCAAGTACAAGAGCGAATGACACAACAGATCTTAGTGGCGTTGCAAACGTTGTTAGAGTCAGAAGATGTCGCGGTGACCATAGATGCAACACACTATTGTGTTAAGTCTCGTGGAGTGATGGACGCAACAAGCGAAACCACCACGACAGCCTTAGGTGGCATTTTTAAGTCCAACTCTGCAACACGACATGAGTTTTTACACGGACTAAGATAGCGGCCCCAATGATGTTCATCAGGGCTTGATACTCAAGCGAACTTGGGTATCGATATTATTCGTCGTAGTAGTCTTCAAGGGCGTACGGGTCATCATCTAAAACATGTTCCATTCGTCCTCTTAACTGCTCTAAATGATATTCCAGCATATTCATGGTTTCAATATCACCTTCCGAGCACGCTATATAGATTTGTTGTTCCAAATCTTTGATTTTTTCTCGCATGTTCATAGCTACCTCCTTATGTCGAATAAGCTGAAGACATAACGAGAGTGATACAGATTGAGACTATTTATAGCAACGCTAATATTGCACTCAATTCAGTATCCATCCGTTGTCGAGAAATTAACGGTTCTCAAATCTATTGTAGTCCAACAATCCAAATTCGATAGGTTGATCTTGTTTATACCAAGCAGAAAGTTGGTCGCTAAATTGCCAAAATTCTGGTGACGTTCTTCTAATTCCGAAGCGATCCAATAACTTGATATAATCTTCTTCACTATCAATGGCGCTTAATAATGTGTAGAACTCACTAATATCACGCTCATGCAATTTAAAGAAGGCGGCAGGGTAACTTCCTAACACTCCGCGAACCAGCGTTAAGCTGTCTTTTTCAGGTAAACGATTTGCGTCTTCACTAAATAGACTAGAGATATTTTTATGCGCATTGTTTCTTAATAAGGTAAATAGCTGTTGTTCGCCTTTGTGTGAAGTCACCATTATCATCGAGATTTGTGGAATGGTGGCGGAAGGAAAGCCGATTAAGTGATCTATTTTCGACAGAATTTTATTATTCTCTGCGGTTAAACCAGTATCAACAATTTGGTAGCGATCGCTAAGTACCGATTGGTACTTCTCTTTTAACATATCAAACAGCTCCGACTTAGGATCGTCTGAATGATAGTTAATCGCCGTAGGCTGGCTGAACGGTTTAATATTACGTTGGAAAAACTGGCTCAATGAAGCACTTTGATCTTGATACCAAGAGCTGTGTTCTTTGTGGCGAACTTCATTTGGAATTAACGTTAAGAAGTGGCTTTCTCCTTCCAAGCGTAAAAAGTCCATGTACATACGAGTTACCAATTGGTGACCGAAGTTGCCGTATACATCAAAGCCCGCAACCAATAGGTAATGGATACGTTCGAGCATGGCGTAATCTATAATCCAAGCGGTTTTAGGCTTTTGTCCTATTAAGCCTTTTACTACCGAGGCACTGTCGAAATGACGAAATACTGTTAATACCGCATTGTCGTTTAAGCTATCGCCATGCCAAAGAACGTCTGTGTTCAGTTTTTGGTGTTGGTTAAACCACTTATTGGTAAAATCGGATTTAGCTTGTAAATAACGAGTTTGTTGGTTTGAGTAGTTAATCCAGTTGATAACAGGCTCGATATTGCTCTCTTTTTCGCCCGGTAAAGCGAGGTTTCTCGCTTGATCGATATAGAATTGATTGATCTCTTCATTCGCCATATGTTCTGGGTTTAAGAAGAACACCCAAAATCGATCATTAATAACATTGAGTGCTAGCTGGCCTCGGCATACTGGACCTTTTATAAACGCCATAATGGTGTTGTGTGCCCCATCAACTAAAAAGCTAAAACGGGTCTTCACCGGTATATCTTTAAATGCGGTTAATGGGTTGGCGGCGACCTGCGGAGAGTAGCTTGGTAACTGGCTCACCTGATAATCGGCTTGGAGGAACCATTGTTGCCATTTTGTCATCCTTTGTTCGTTTAAGGCGTAAGGCATATGAGTTTTGTCGACAATAGTGGCTAACTCAGGTATTAAACGATAATACACTCTTTCTACACCGGGGTCGTCATAAGGGCGTCGGGTGGATATACGCTTGATTGGTTTGCCCGGAGGAGTAGCAGAGCGAACCATAGTAAAGAAACGTTTTTCACCATTTAACTCAGAAAAATAGAGATGGAATAGATAGACGTGTTCATAAATATATCGGGCGCTAAGCTGAGATTTAATATCGTTGTTATTTAAAAACACTTCCCATTTTGCTATCTGTTTCTGCTCATCTACTGACATAGGCTTGTGCGCGGCCATTTTTGCACCTGCACTTAACCAATCGATCAGGATATTGAGATCTTCTGTGGCGAGATTAGGCATACCAAATGGCATTCCCCAAGTTGGGTAATCCGATTCATACTGTGCGTGTTCTTCTACCGTTGGGCACTGCTCTTCGCGATAAATGGAGAAATCAAAATCTTCTAGCTGCTTCTGCTCTGGCTGTGGATAACGCTCTTTTTGCATCAGCATTTTTGCCATAAGGCCAGCTTCAATATTTGGCTGACTGTACTGGCTGCGTTCGTTTAATACCGGATGAAAATCCGCTTCCCGCCACTCTTGTGTGGTTTCTGCATCTTCAAACAGTCGAGTAGGGGAGGAAGCAATTAATCGAGTCCCTTGGTAAACGGTGTTTTTGCTGCCACCTCTATCTATACCTTGTGGGGAGGACATTTTGTATTGGCAAGGTGCGTCATAGCACGCGTGACAAACCACACATCGGTTATCAATTACAGGCTTAACGTGGTTAATATAGTGTTGGGCTATGGGTGATTGATAGGGGACTTCTCGCTCTCTAACAACTTCATCGCCAAAAAGGCTATCGTAGTTAAAGCCAGCATAAGTCGCACAACCAGAGAAGAAAAGCACAGCAATGATAGCGATAATATGGCGATTGTTCATAGATAGAAGTAATTCAAAACGTATATAAATAACGAATGATTATATTATTTCTGTTCGGTTTTGGCGAATGGCGGATAGTAAAAAGGCTTACCAGATTATGGTAAGCCTTCAATATTGAGAGAGAGAGCGCGTTAGGTCGTGCGATACTCTTTTAACACTTCATTAAGGTTTCGTGATGCGTGGCTTAATTCTGTAACGCCACTTGCCGAGCTTTCAGCAACGCTTCGAATCACATCTGATTGGCTGCGAATATCGCTTAACTCAGTCGCAATGTCGTTGGCCACTGCGCTTTGTTCATCGGCGGATGTGGAGATTTGTAAACTCATATCCATAACCGATTTAGCGGACTCAGCAATAGACTCAACATCCTGACCAATTTCAGATACTAAATCACTACTTGTTTGCGCTTGTTTCACCGTATCTTGAGTTTTTGCTGCGATAACTTTGGTTTCGTTTTGCAGTTTCTCAATCATCGCTTGGATCTCAACAGTCGCATCTTGAGTTCGGCTAGCCAGAGTTCGTACTTCATCCGCAACCACGGCAAAGCCACGGCCCTGCTCACCAGCACGAGCAGCTTCAATCGCAGCATTAAGTGCCAGAAGGTTAGTCTGTTCAGAAATGGCATTGATGGTTGTAATAACGTCATTGATTTGAGTGGTGTTCTCAGTCAATGTTTCTACCGAGTCTGATGCTTGAGATATGTAGCTAGATAACTGTTCAATTTCAGCAATCGCATTATGAACACGTTGCTGACTCGCATGGACATATTTTGCATCGTTTTCAGAATGTTCCGCTGCTTGTTTAGCAACATTTGATACTTCTTGCGCAGACGCCGTCATCTCTTCCATAGCGGTTGCGACAGAGTCTAGAGAGGAGTGCTGATAATTGATCTGCTGTTCACTCTGTTTTGTCTCTTGTGCAAATGAGTCAGCGGTCGTCTCTAAAGTTGTTGAACTGTCTTTAACCGTAACCACTAACTTGGTTAAGGTATCCATGGAGTCATCAAGGGCACAACCTATGGTACCAAACTCATCTCGTCCTGCATGAAAGCCGAGTCGAGACGTTAAATCACCATCGGCAATTTTAAGTGTGGTTTGCCATAAAACCCAAAGTGCGCCACCCAAAAAGGTTGTTAGCCAGTAACAAAATAGGATAAATGGAATCGCCCACAAATAGGTTAATAGTAGTGAGGTAAATGCTTGGTCTTTGGCGCTATCTTCTGACGCTAGTACTGACTCTGTTAATGATGCGTACTGCCCATCTGGCGTTTTAACCACGGCAGTGACACTATTTTCATTACGAATGGTTTTTCCCGATGAACGAGAAAGCGTTACCCCAAGCTGCGAAAGTTTGTCTACGGAGCCAAATTGCGAAGAGCTGGCAACAAGTCCTTGTAGCTTCGCTTCTGTAGCAATTACTGATTGGTTTTCAATACGATCAATTGAATCACTATAACGGCCAATGGCAGTTGCGCTAAGGGCAATTATAAATAGGATAAATAATACCCAAAATTTGTCATTGATTGACATCTTAATAAAAAGACGGTCTATCAGTCTAAAGTTAGTCTCTTTCATGAAGGCTCCAACGTATTCATGTTTTGTAACAAGTACACTACACATTTTAGATGACAAACTGCCAAACACGTCTCACTTAATTGCAATTTGTTGTTACTTTTAATGTAAAGATGAGATGACAACCGATTTACCAATAGAAACAGTTATTAGAGTTAATGCACTAATGCATTTTTAAAAAAGCATTTGTTAAGTGAATTTATCGCAGAAAATCACAAAAAAAGAGATATCTCAGAATAAATAAATATATAAATTTACTTCGAATTGTCATATAACATTGTTTTACTGTTTAGGATAAAACAGGATATTACTTCTATTAAGGATGAAATAATGGAAAACTTTACTGATATAGATGGCCTAGAGTTGCTTGATGCGCTTGAAATTGGCTTTGATCTTACCGACTACCAACCCGAAGTAGATTCAAGCGAAGAAGGCTCTTTATGATCTCTGCGCTTTTAACTGCCTCAACTGTTGATAGCCAACAAGTGCTATTTTTTAATAAAGAAAGATAGCACTTCTGTTACACACCTAATACCACCTCTTTATTGTTCAAATCTCTCTATTATCGTTTTACTTTCAGCAGAGCGCGCATTCTTCTCGCTGGTGTCAAATAACGTTCGGTTCTGATACAATCTCGACCCCATTTTTTCTGGTGCTCGTAATGTCATCTAATACTCGTTCTTCTAACTCTATAGCTGCTCATGAACTCTCTTCTGAGAGCATTACTTTTTCTGATCTACCATTGCAATCAGCACTGATTTCACGCGTGACAGAACTTGGTTTTAAGCATCCTACCGCTATTCAAGAAAAAGCGATCCCACATGTATTAGCAGGAGAAGATATTTTAGCTGGAGCGCAAACAGGAACGGGAAAAACCGCCGCATTTGGTCTGCCAATCATCGAAAAATTGCTGAATGCCGAACCTAAGCCTGACGACAAAAGTATCCGTGCTTTGGTGTTGGTACCGACACGAGAGTTAGCCCAACAAGTTTATACTAGCCTGTGTGATTACAGCCAAGATATGGGGTTACACATTGTGGTCGCCTATGGTGGAACCAGTTTAAATGTTCAGCGTGATCAGTTACGCAAAGGTGCCGATATTTTAGTCGCGACACCGGGCCGCTTGCTTGATCATGCCTATACCAAAACGATTGTGTTGAATCGTACCGAAATGTTAGTACTGGACGAAGCGGATCGAATGCTTGATATGGGCTTTTTGCCGGATATTCAACGAGTCATTCGTAAGTTGCCTGCTCAGCGTCAAACCATGTTGTTCTCGGCCACGTTTGACAATCGAATCAAAAAGCTGGCTTACAAAATTCTTAATAACCCAGTCGAAGAGCAAGTGACACCGAGTAACAGCACAGTAGAAACAGTTGAGCAGATTATTTATCCGGTAGATAAGAGACGTAAAAGTGAACTTCTTGCGTACCTGATTGGATCGCGTAACTGGCAACAAACCTTGGTGTTTACCAAAACTAAGCAAGGTTCTGATGCGTTAGTAAAAGAGCTCAAACTGGATGGTATTAAAGCGGCATCTATTAATGGTGATAAGAGCCAAGGAGCAAGACAGAAAGCCTTGGATGATTTTAAAGCGGGTAAAATTCGTGCCCTTATTGCTACCGATGTAGCCGCAAGAGGGATCGATATTCAAGAGCTTCAAGCGGTTGTTAACTATGATTTGCCGTATAAAGCGGAAGACTATATTCACCGTATAGGTCGAACAGGACGAGCAGGCCATCAAGGGCTGGCGGTATCATTTATGAGCCGTGACGAAGAGTATTTATTGAAAGCGGTTGAGTCTTTATTAGATCAAAGGTTGCCTCAAGAGTGGTTGCAAGGTTTTGAACCAAGCTTAATTGCCGATCTGGAGACAGAACAACCGACTAAAAGACTGAGTCGTTCTGCTGAAAAACGAAAAATGAAAGCGAAGCTGAATATTCATAAAAACCGAGGAAAAAGACGTTAAGCGCCATTGTTGATTCTTGATTACTTTTTCCCTAAATGAAAAAAACGCTGACGTACTAGGTCAGCGTTTTTTTTTAATTGTGAGAGTTGGGTATGCAAATAATTGTGCTTTATTTTGAACCTGTATCCTGCGGCTTATCTGTTACTCGCTATCATATTCCTGACACTGTTCTTCAAACTTACAAGCAAGTGGCAGCATCAACTCTCGTAATGTCTCTGGTTGAAGGTAATCTTGTTTCGCTATATTCAAGTAACGTGCAAGTTGTCGGTTAAACAGGTTCCAGTGATGATAAAGTGCTTCATCAGCATTATTAGTTTGATCAAGCCAAATCTGTTTCATCATAGGATTAAGGCTATGTGCTCCGTGTGCGAACAAAATTAATTGCCACTTTACCTCAAGCATATTGACCGGAAAGTCAGGATTTTCACTATTGTGTAAGTCTGTCAGATCAAGCATGGTTTGTTCGAAATTGCCGTGTTGATCAATAAAATAGTCAAAAAATTCACCCTCTTGCCTTACTGCATCGGCAGCAAATTGCATTGGGTACGGCACAATTAAAGTGTGCGCGAGTAGCTTAACGGCAAATTGATAGAGAGATAAATTGGCTGGATTATTTTTAGGTAACTCAGCAATCAGCGCGGAAATGTACTCTTCCATATAATCATGGAGGGCGTCACTAATGGCATACCAGATCTGCTCTTTGCTACCAAAGTGGTGTCGGATCAAACTGTGCGATACACCCGCCGCTTCACTAATATTTCGCAAAGACACTTTTTCATATCCACTTTTACAGAACATATTGCCTGCTACACAGAGGATATGCATTTTTGTTTCTTCTGATGTTTGAGCGCTACGACGCCCTTGTTTTCTCTCTGCCATTGTTAACTTCTCATCTACGACCCACACGTTTTACCAGATTTCATTCTAGTCGTCATTAAATTTTATTGTCCAAGTGTAAAATAAGCGTTGATTTTATCTCATTTATTAATATACTGCACAACTGTGTAGTAAATGATTTGTGATGACTATAGAAGAATGGGAGAAAACAAGGTGAAAAAAAAAGCCTTTGTTGCATATAAATTGGCGTTAGTGGCCGCCAGCGGTTTGTTCCTTGCAGGATGCAATCAAGCGAATTCTGAGGTGCAGCCAGAAGTTGTAAAGCCAGTAAAATTGTTGCAGGTTCCTAATTTATCGGCGTCTGAATTTGACTCATTTTTGGCTGAAGTGGATGCAGGAAAGCGCTCTCAGTTATCCTTTCAAGTTCCAGGCATGATAGAGACTTTAAGTTTTCGCGAAGGTGAAAAAGTTACTAAGGGTGCGACGCTTGCGACATTAGACCCAAAAGATTATCAGTTAGCAGTAGACGCCGCTCAAGCTCAATTTGACTTAGCTAAAACCCGTTACGATAGAGACGTACAATTAGTCAGCAAAAAGCTGATCAGTACCGATGCTTTTGACCAGTCAGAAACCGCTTTTAAGGCAGCTGACGCTAAACTGGAACAAGCTCGAACCGATTTAAGCTACACCCAAATTAAAGCACCGTTTGATGGCGTAGTTTCACTCAGCTTTGTTAAATCATTTCAGTTCATTGGTGCTAAGCAACCCGTTCTCAATATCATCAATAATGATTTGCTGGATATAAACATTGCTTTGCCGGTTCCATATGTGGATAAAACAGGCATTCGTACCTTACCGAAGCGTGAATATGCCGTGGTGTTTGACGTTCATAACAGCATTGTTATTCCTGCCAGTTTCAAAGAGATGTCTACTCAACCAAATTCCGATACCAATAGCTACAGTGCCACAGTTACCATTGTTAGACCGGATGTACTAAACATTCTGACAGGAATGACAGGGCAAGTGTTGATTCGTAATGAACAGCAACGAGATCAGTTGATATTGCCAAATGGTGCTTGGGTTTCTAGAGAAGGAAGCAGCGGTGAAATCTGGCGCTTTGAACCACAAACTAATTCTGTAGAACGTGTGAAAGTGAACACCGACGAGTTTGGCGCCGTTGTTGGTGGCTTGAATGCAGGAGATATGGTGGTGATTGCGGGTGCGAAAAACCTTCATGAAGGGCAAGTTGTACGAGCTTGGACTCGTGAGGGAGGTATTTAATGTTTAAGCAGACCGTAATGAAACAGGCCATGTCGAAACTGGCGATCCTAACTGTAGGTTTAGTATTACTGCAAGGGTGCAAAGATCAGGCTGTTATAACAGACGACGCACCTTTAACGGTATCTACTTTCGCGATAGAAAAGCCAATAGAGAACCAGTTTAGAAACTTCAAAGGGCAAGTGATGCCTGCTGATCTAACTCCTCTCTCTTTTCGCATCGAAGGGGAGCTGCAATCGATCGCTGTTCGTGCTGGACAACAAGTGAAGAAAGGCCAAGTACTGGCTCAGTTAGATGACGATAAATTGCGTCAAAAGTTAACCGATGCACGGGTTCAATATGAGTTAGCGTTAAAACAGTTTCGCCGTGGTAGTGATTTGTTGAAACGCAAGATGGTTTCTCAATCTGAATATGATGAGCTTACCGCTAATTTGCGTCTTGCTGAAGTGACGTTCCAAACTGCAAAAAACAACGTTAATTACACCAAGTTATTAGCACCATTTGATGGTTATATTTCTGATGTGCCAAAAAAATCCTTTGAAAGTGTTAGCCCGGGTGAAATGATTTTAAGCATCTTCCGTGGCGATGTTGTTCGAGTAAGAATTGCTATTTCTGACACGGTTCTTTCAATGATTAATCCTGATCGCGAAGTAAGAAATTACGAGGTTAAA
Source organism: Vibrio sp. MACH09 (assembly GCF_033238805.1). NCBI lineage: Bacteria > Pseudomonadati > Pseudomonadota > Gammaproteobacteria > Vibrionales > Vibrionaceae > Vibrio > Vibrio sp. MACH09. The sequence continues at coordinate 864,131 of NZ_BSFZ01000002.1, forward strand.
ACCACCTATTCTGGTGATGATAACCAGTACATTTTGAGCTATTACGAACACTCTAGCGAACCTGCGGAAGGAAGCAATGCTTTTGAGTTCTGGTTAGAAATGCCACAAGTATCTCCTGCTATCTTACCGGGAACCAGTGCCAGCCTAGATGTTGATTTATTGGAAGCTGGGTTAGGAACTCTACAAGGATACCAAGTGCCGATGACAGCACTTGATGCCGGTAAAAATCAAGGCGAATTTTACGTTTGGAAAGTCACCAATAATATGGTGAACAAAATGCCAGTAGAGATCGTGCAAATTAATAGCCAAGGTGCTGTTGTAAGTAAAGGCATAAAAGTTGGTGATCAAGTGGTGAATACTCATTTAAGAAAGCTGCGTGACAACGCTGTGGTTGTAATAGCGAAAGAGGGTAACTAGCAGTGAGCATTGCAGAATATTCAATCAAAAATAAAGTAATTAGCTGGATGTTTTTAGTCATCCTTGCAATTGGTGGAACTCAATCATTCTTTGGTTTAGGAAGGCTGGAAGACCCTGCCTTTACCATCAAAGATGCGATGGTTATAGCCACGTATCCCGGCGCGACCACCACAGAAGTGGAAGAAGAACTCACTTACCCTATTGAAAAGGAAATTCGTCAACTTCCTTATGTAGATAATATTACCTCTACTTCGTCATCTGGTATGTCGCAGATAATGGTAAGTATGAAGATGGAGTATGGTCCTGATCAGCTTCCTCAAATTTGGGATGAGATGCGTCGTAAAGTAAACGACTTAAAACCGACCCTCCCTTCAGCGGTGAACTCAGTACAAATCATTGATGATTTTGGTGATGTGTTTGGCGTGATGATCATGTTAACGGGAGACGGTTACGACTATATTGAACTGAAGCGATACGCCGATCTATTGAGTCGTGAATTAGAGTTGGTTGATGGTGTAGGTAAAGTCAGTATTTCCGGCGATCAGCAAGAGCAATTGTTTGTTGAAATGTCGATTGATCGCTTAGCTTCTTTAAGTCTTGATTTCACCACAGTGGTCAATCTACTGACTCAGCAAAACAGCGTAGTTTCAGCTGGGGAAATGATGATCAGCGGGCAGCGTTTATCAATCCGTCCAAGTGGTACTTTAGACTCGGTAGAATCGTTAGAAAACCTGATCATTCATGGTCGAGATACCGGCAAACTTATTCGACTAAAAGACGTTGCTACCATTAGTCGTGGTATTAAAGAGAAGCCAAGCAATATTGTTACATACAATGGTAAACCCGCCATTAATTTAGGTATTTCTTTCGCGTCTGGCGTCAATGTTGTGGAAGTAGGTCAGCAGATAGAAGCAAAACTGACGGAGATTGAAAACATTAAGCCAGCGGGGCTTGACCTTAACTATTTCTACAACCAGTCCCAAGAGGTAGATAAATCCGTTAAGGACTTTATCGTTAGCCTAGGTCAAGCAGTGGGTATTGTTATCGTTGTGCTGCTTTTCACCATGGGTTTTAGAAGTGGTTTAATTATTGGCTCTGTGCTTCTTCTTACCGTGCTTGGCACATTTATTATGATGAAGCTAAATAACATTGAGCTTCACCGGATATCGCTAGGGGCACTAATCATCGCATTGGGTATGTTGGTGGACAATGCCATTGTGGTGGTAGAAGGCATATTAGTGGGCTTGAAAAAAGGCCGAACCAAACTTCAATCCGCGGTAGACATCGTAAAACAGACCCAGTGGCCTCTACTTGGTGCAACGGTGATTGCTATTACCGCTTTTGCTCCGATTGGCTTGTCGCAAGACGCCACCGGCGAATTTATGGGTTCTCTATTTTGGGTACTGTGTTATTCACTATTCCTTAGCTGGATTACAGCTCTTACATTGACGCCATTGCTGGCTGATCTGTTATTAAAAGATGGTGAGAGTGAAGAAGGGGAAAATACCGACCCATATAAAGGGGCGATGTATGTTCTGTTTGGTTCGTTACTGAAGTTTGCTATCCGTTTCCGTTGGTTGACCGTCACAGGGATGATTGGCCTGTTAGTGGTCGCTATTATTGGTTTTGGTGGGGTAAAACAGCAGTTCTTCCCAGCATCAAACACACCCATGTTCTACGTTGATATGTGGATGCCAGAAGGGACAGATATAAGAGAAACCGTCAAACAGACGGAAAGAGTAGAAAAATATATTCGATCACAAGAAGAAGTGGAGTTTGTGACGACCTCTGTTGGTCAAGGGTTACAACGTTTTGCGTTAACTTATGCACCAGAGAAAAGTTACGAAGCGTACGCGCAACTTCAAGTTCGTGCTAAGGACCGCGAGCAGATGTTTGCCTTGCTGCATAAACTTGATAGCTCTCTTACCAGCGAATTTAATGCCCCTACATTCCAGTTGAAGCTGATTGAGTTTGGACCATCGCCGGCCTCTAAGATAGAAGCGAGAATATCAGGTGCCGATCCGCAAGTACTACGGGATATAGCCGTTCAGATAGAAGATATTCTGCACCAAGATCCGGGTGCAAGAAATATTCGTCACGATTGGAGAGAACGCACTAAAGAACTGGTGCCGCTATTTAATGAGTCAAAATCTCGTCGAATGGGTGTATCAAAAGAAGATCTGTCCAACACCTTGCAAACAGCGTTTGGTGGGTCAACCATCGGCTTGTTCCGTGACGGTACTCAGTCGTTGCCAATCTTAGTACGTCTTCCTGAAGAAGAACGCGTTAACTTTGATACCGTGCAAAACCTAGGTATTTGGAGCCCGAGTCAACAAACTTATGTACCAATTGAACAGGTAATGGATGGGGTTGATCTGCAATGGTCAGAGCCACTGATTTTGCGTAGAGACCGTAAACGTACATTAACGGTATTGGCAGACCACGATATTTTAGGTGACGAAACACCAGCAAGCCTATTTGCTCGTGTACAACCAAAAATAGAGGCGCTAAGCCTACCTGAAGGATATGAACTGTCATGGGGCGGTGAATATGAGTCATCTTCGGATGCTCAGAATATGCTGTTTAAGTCGCTTCCAATGGGCTATCTGTTTATGTTCGTTATCACCGTTTTCTTGTTTAACTCGGTCAAAAAATCGTTGGTTATCTGGTTTACAGTGCCGCTGTCAATCATCGGTGTATCAGTTGGTTTGCTTGGCTTTAATATGCCTTTCAGCTTCACAGCTTTCCTTGGTTTATTAAGCTTGAGCGGAATGATTTTGAAAAATGGCATCGTACTGCTTGATCAGATCAATATTGAATTGAAGGAAGGACGAGAACCATATGATGCGGTAGTACATAGTGCGATAAGCCGTGTTCGTCCGGTAAGTATGGCAGCATTAACCACCATACTAGGTATGATACCGCTGATGTTTGATGCCTTCTTTGGTTCAATGGCAGTAACCATTATGGCCGGTTTAGGTTTTGCAACCGTATTAACGTTAATTGTCGTTCCAGTTATGTTCGCCATTATGTTCAGAATAAGAAGCCCAAAGAAGGCATAAGCTGAACAGAGAGCAGATGTATTGTGTAAACAATAGAGTTAAAAATCACACCGTCTTTGGCTAGACAGGCTTTCTTTAACTAGATAAGCACAACCACCAAAAAGCCCTGCTAACACTGCCAGCAGGGCTTTTTTTATAAGCGACGTTAACTTTGCTTTACATTAGGTCGTTCAGTGCCGCCAGGAAGGTGTCGATATCTTGTTTAGTTATATCTTTGTGTGTTGCAAAACGAACTGGGTTTGATGGCGAAATGATGATCTGCTGCTTTGCTAGGGCTTCCGCAATGGCTTTAATGTCTACAGAGGCATCTAACTTGGCAAACACTAGGTTGGTAGCAACATGATCAGGGTTTACGTTAAAGCCATTGATATTGCTTAACCCGTAGGCAAGTTGTTTGGCATTAGCGTGATCGGTTGCCAATTGTGACACTTGCTCCGTCATCGCGAGTTTACCTGCTGCTGCAAGAATGCCCGCTTGACGCATGCCTCCCCCTAACATTTTTCGAATCCTTCTCGCTTTGCTGATAAAGGCTTTGCTGCCTAGTAGCAACGAACCAACGGGAGCGGCCAGCCCCTTTGATAGACAGATAGTCATCGAGTCAAAATGCTGGGCGATTTCACGAACATCGACATCCAAAGCAACCGCCGCGTTATACACACGAGCGCCATCTAAATGCAGTTGTAGACCATGCTTATTGGAAAACTCTCGCGCTTGTTGTAGGTAAGAGAGAGGGAGTACTTTACCATTAATGGTGTTTTCTAAGCTGAGTAGCTTAGTTCTGGCAAAGTGAATGTCGTCTGGTTTTATGGCGGCGGCTAACTTGTCGAAACAGAGTGTGCCATCGGGGTTGTTCTCTACTGGTTGAGGCTGAATGGAGCCGAGAACAGCAGCGCCGCCAGCTTCATATTTATAGTTGTGCGCCAGTTGGCCACATAGATACTCATCACCTCGTTCGCAGTGTGACATTAAACCAAGTAAATTAGCTTGTGTGCCTGAACTGGTGAAAATAGCCGCCTCAAAGCCATGTCTCTCCGCTGCCCACTGTTCTAGTTCATTGACTGTCGGGTCATCGCCATATACGTCGTCGCCAACATCGGCATTTGCCATTGCGTCACGCATAGCTTGGGTAGGTTTAGTTACGGTATCTGAGCGGAAATCCATTTTTCGTCCTTTCATTGTTAAATCTGATTATTGTTCTATTCGAACTGAGACATTCAACTTTTGCCTACGCATCTTAGCTAAATTTGGCAGGCAGAGAGTCAATCAATTCTGAGATTATGCTACTGGTCAACTAAACGTTTTATCACTATCGCTGAATTACCTCAAGGTATAACGAGTTGTACTTGCCCTCCCATTCCCACATAGATGAAGTGACTGCTACGTTGGACTCGCAAGAAGAGTGAAGGATCCGGCGGTGCGTTGGCTGTGAGATTAGGGGGGCTATGGCATTTAATGCGTATGGAAAAAGGTAATATAAGATTGCAGTTAAAAAAAAGATTCGCGCATTAATCGCTAAATAAACTTGTTATGATCTGGCGAATAGTAGGGTGACATACCACTCAAATGTCGCATCCAAACGGTTTATTGTAACAATATGTGTCAATGAAAGATGGACATTAAATTCAATTCGTTGATACTGCTATTATATTGATAACAAACCCATAACATAAGCAACGTTAGTTTGCTAACCAATGACAAGATTGACGGAATTTGTATGCTCGCTCGCCACGCTTCTCACGCACAAAAAGCACTTTTATCTGAACGAATTAATAAACTGGCTCATGCACTTTCTGATGGGGTTTATGAAAGAGAGAACACCATTAAGTTATGTCTGCTGGCTGCGTTAGCCGGGGAAAGTGTGTTCTTACTTGGGCCTCCAGGTATTGCAAAGAGCATGATCGCTAAAAGGTTAATCCAGGCGTTCGATAACAGCAGCTATTTTGAATATCTAATGACTCGCTTTTCAACACCAGAAGAAGTTTTTGGTCCGTTAAGCATTCAAGAGTTGAAGGATAACGGTAAATATGTCCGTTTAACCGAGGGTTATCTGCCTAAAGCTCAAGTGGTTTTCCTCGATGAAATATGGAAGGCCGGCCCAGCTATTCTTAATACACTGCTAACGGTCGTGAATGAAAAAACCTTTAAAAACGGCAGCGACATAGAGCAAGTCCCTATGCGGTTATTGGTTTCCGCTTCTAATGAACTTCCTGATGAAGATAGCGGTTTAGAGGCCTTGTACGATCGTATGTTGGTTCGGGTGTTTGTTGATCGCATTCAAAATAAGCAGAATTTTAAGTCGATGTTGACCGTAGGTACTGAACAGGAAGCTCAAATACCAGAAGGGTTAGCGATTACCGATGAAGAGTATCACCTTTGGAAGAAAGAGTTAGAGCAGCTACCGCTTAACGACGACTGCTTTGAAAAGTTATACCAGCTGAAAAGTATGCTGGAACAGAAGGCCGATGCGGCTGACCGTAGTGGAAGCTCAAACGAGCTGTATGTTTCTGACCGACGTTGGAAAAAAGCCGTTAAATTATTAAAAGCGAGCGCTTACTTTAATGGTCGAGAAAAAGTAAATTCTATTGACCTATTGCTGCTAAAAGATTGTTTGTGGCACAGCCCAGAGTCAAGAGAGATGGTTAACGAAGTGATTAGCGACTTCGCCATTAATCATGCATTTGACCAACATGTTATCCATCAACAAATTGAACAGTGCAAAGAGTTGCTGCAAGAGATTCAATATGAGCTGCAAGAGCAGTTTAGTATCCATTTAGAAGAAGAAGCGTCTAATAAATTATTGCGAAAAACCGCTGGCTATCAGTACGATTTGTCTGCAGCGAAAACCTACTCAGTAGGGAACGCTAGAGGACTGATTAAAATGGTATTGCTACAAAGCAATATGTCGGTGAACGAATCAGAAAAAGGCGATAGCCGCTGGATATATGTTGCCAAGGATGAGCTTGAAAAAGTGATTCGAGAAGGTGGCGGCGATGCGTATGGTTACGTCAACCAAAACAGTAATATGTGTCGTATCCGCTTTGATTTAGACGCAACTAATAGCCTAGTAGTAAAAGACATTGCTAATCGTTCAGTTTTGGCTGGGATTGTTGACCGAGAAGGACTGAGTGACGAGCAGTATCAACAATGGTTAGAGAAAACCGAACAGGCGTCTAAGTTACTCACTCAAGCTGATTATCATTTAAGGCAAGTTCGCTCCGACTTCCATGGTGCTTTGCCTCACAGCTTCATCGATATTGCCATTCCAACCAAAATGGAGAGCAGCTTGCAATCTCTCGCAGATGAGGTCGATGAGATAAAACAGAGCAGTGAGAAAACGATCCAAAGAATTAAAAACCTTGATCAGTTTTTTGCATAAGGGCGAGCAATGTTAGGCGCAGATGGACTCAACTTAGCGATGATGATAGCAGAATCAGGTATTATTGATTCTGCAGTAAACGATCTCATTGGTCGTTCGCAAGTGTTGATGATTCCAGAAAACCGTGCCCTTAAAGCCTCAGTAAAAACCCATATTAGCAAGTGGCGAAGCAACGTAAAAAGACGAATAACTAAAGTGTGTGAAACCGATAGGTTTCAGCAAGAGCTAATGCTTTATCAAGAAGTTATTCAGTGGGATGAAGCGACCTTTTTTGAACAGATATCGGAGGTGATAGAGCGGTTAGACAAACACTCTCCGTTTTATAGCAAAGCGAATAAACTGCTTTCTAAAAACAAAGGTCGAGACAATCCGGTGTTCCCTCACTATTTTTGTGAGCAGTGGTATCAGAGTTTATCTAACGCCATCAAACAGGCGGAATTGGTGGCGCTAGAGTCAGATAAAGAGACGTTCTTGGCGGACCTTTACCAGCGTGTAGAAACCATGAAAACCATGGATAAAGTGACCGAAGAGGGTGAAGTTGGCAGCATTGGCCGATTGTGGGATATGGCAGCCGCTAAGTTGTCAAAAGGCGACATGACCACAATTAAGCGTTATGCCGAGTTTTTGAAAAAGAACCGTGAGTTACAAAAAATAGCTGAGCAGCTTGGCCGAATGGCCAGCGAAGTGTCGGATCCCAGTTTACGTTTAAACCCCGCTGATGACGTAAGAATGGTCGAAGAAAAAAGTGACGAGGCAACGGATGATATTATAGGTGTTCATGAAAGTGATGACCTAAATAAGATGCTGCCAAATGAGGCGATGTTTCTCGCTTATCCTGAGCTGGAAGTTGTGTTCTACAAACACCTTATCGACAAGCGCCTGATGAACTATCAGGTACAAGGGAAATCCCGCAAGCTTCGTCGGGTAAAGTCTCAGAAACCAGATAACAAGCAAGCTGATGTTGAAAAAGGGCCGTTTATTATTTGTGTCGATGCGTCGGGATCGATGAGCGGATTCCCAGAGCAGAGCGCAAAAGCGATGGCTTACGCGTTGATGCAAATAGCGCTTGCAGAAGAGCGTGACTGCTACGTTATTCTATTTTCTACTGAACAGATAACGTATGAGCTAACCCGACAAGATGGTTTGCGAGAAGCGAGTGACTTTTTGTCTTACCAGTTTCATGGTGGTACCGATTTGGACCCTGTCCTGATCAAATCGGTAGAGTTAATGAGCAGTGGGAAATACAGAAATGCCGACATGGTGGTGTTGTCCGATTTTATCGCGCCCAAGCAGCCTGATGTCATTGTTGAGAGTGTTAAGGCGTTGCAGTCGGAACACAACCGATTCCATGCAATCAGTTTATCCAAATATGGCAATCCGCAGTTGATGGCGATGTTTGATCACTGCTGGTCTTATCACCCTAATCTGATGGGGAGGTTGATTAAGAAATGGTAATAAAAAACAGTAATCCATTTAAAAATAGTAATAATTACTATTAATCCATTTAAATTCCCCTCTGCTTGCAAGAGCATTTTTATACATACTTTAAAACGAGTGAATCAATCTCACACTGTACGCAAAATCCTCACTTTTCTGTTCAATAAAGCTAACAATTTTTCGCTAAAGCCATTAGTCTATCTAGTCAATTGATGACTGCACAGAAATAGATAAAGTTTAGTGATATGAAAAAAATGAACGAAGCACAGGTGTTGGTCATTAGTAGTACGATAAAAGACATCAGCACTATCTCTATCGCTTTACAATCTGTCGGAGTCGCAGAACACAATATTCAGTCGGTTCACAATTATAAATTAGCCCTTCGTCGGGTTAAGCAGCCTGCCTTTGATATTTATATTATGGATTACGATATAGAAGAGCAGCGAGAAGAGTTCTATCACACCGCAATGGCGGAAGGATTTCTGTCGGATCTTTCTATTAAACTTTTTGTCACTTCTGATAAGAAATCCATTTATGGTATTTTGGATCTTGAACCAGACGGTTACCTTCTTCGACCTTACTCTGCTTCGAAGATGAAGACCAAAATCGCCGCCATTTATGATGAAAAAAGCAAATTAAAAACCCTTCTTGAAAATCTCAATGGCGACTGCAAAAACAAAATGTTGTCTAGCTGCAATTTATTGGAGATCTTCTATCCCAAATTCTACTACTCGATAATGGAGAAGCGAGGAAAAGTATTTGAAGAGATGGGGGAACAAGAAGTCGCTTTAAATCTGTATGAGTCGATGATCAAACGAATCGACGACAAAGCGAATCACCCATGGTTGTATGCGCGCTATCTAAACTCATTAATTCAGGCGAAAAAGATCAAAAAAGCAGATTCAATTCGCAAGCATATTCTTGCCAACAAAGTAAGAATGTCGCCAGAGTTGTATGACACCATGATAGATCTCGATATCTGTTTGGGCAGTATTGAAAGTGCCCAGAGTAAAGCAGAGTCTATTTGTGCATTGATACCGTGTAATTATGATCGTAAAGAGATTTTGTCGACGCTCTATCTCATTCAAGGCCAGTATGAAAAAGCGATGAGACTCTATAACGACAGTTATCTCATCAATAAAGATAGCTACCGAGATAAGCCATTAAATCTACTTGATTATTTAAAGTCTATTTTATATATGGCACAAAAAGATGAAGAGGGAAGACACTTATATTTAAACAAGTTTGATTATCAAATTAAACTATTTAAGTACAAAAAATTGTCGCAAAATGATAAATGGAAGCTAGAGTTATTGCATGCCCATAAGCGCTATTTAGAAGGCTATACTAATGAAGTGGTCACTAGCATAGAGAAGCTAGGACAACAAGTTGGCGAAATGTCGTTGAGAACCTTGCATCATTATATGACTTTACAAGGTCTGCTAGGTCTAGATACGGAGTTGGAATCATCCTATGAAGCGGCGTTAGATAAATTTAGAAGCGCCAATGGAGATGCATTATCCCGAGCTCAAATTTTCTTAATTGATGATACGTTTCGTTCTTTTAAAGAAGCCTGCTGATATTGATGTTTGACGAGTACTCCGCTAAGTAATGTCTAATAAGCGGCTTTTTTCCCAGTGTATCGCCCATGATAAATTTGTAAGATTTACTTTTCCTTTATCGCCAATAAGACCAGTTATAGGTATGGCGGTATTTGTTTAATCAACACAGTAGTAACCATATGAAAAAAATATTCGTTGTACTTGTTTTACTGTTAACTAACATTCTGCTTCCAAACCTCGCTTTTGCTCATGTTGACGGTTCTTCTGGAGGATTTTGGTCAGGCTTAAACCATCCAGTATTAGGGTTGGACCATCTACTTGCTATGGTGAGCGTGGGCATTGTCAGTGCACAAATTGGCGGTAGAGCAATTTGGTCAGTACCTGCAACCTTTGTTGCTGTCATGCTGGTGGGTGGTGTTATGGGTATGCAAAGCATCCCATTGATTTCTGTTGAATTAGGTATTGCTATATCGGTACTGGCGCTTGGTATCGTGATTGCTGCAGATAAACGTATAGCCGCTCAATGGGCGATACTGTTTGTCGCAGTGTTTGCGGTTTTCCACGGGCATGCTCATGGTGAAGAAATGCCAAACCTAGCAAATCCTGTTTTATACGCACTTGGTTTTGTTAGCGGAACCGCAGCGATTCATATCGCGGGTGTAGTTATAGGAACAGCAGCTAAAAAACATCAGTATGGTATTAAGTTAATGCGTATGGCAGGAACGGCCATCGCCGCTGTAGGGATCTATTTTATTGTCGCTTAGTTCCATTTTTTAGAGGTACTCATGGATAGAGTTGCAACAAACGCGTTAATTGTAGAAGGCGGTGCTATGCGCGCCGTTTTTTCTTGCGGTATTCTCGATCACTTTTTATCGGCAGATTTTTCGCCATTTGATAGCTTTTGGGGGGTCTCAGCTGGAGCATCTAACGTGGCGGCCTTTTTAGCCAACATGCCGGGACGAAATCTTAAAATCTATACCGATTATAGCTGTCGAAAAGAGTTCATAAGGCTGAGTAGTCTCTTTTCTAATCAAGATATTATGAATCTAGATTGGTTGTGGGATATCACAGTTAAAGAGCTGGGCTTAGATACAACTACTATGGAAAAAGATGGTCGGCCTTTTTATCTCGCCGTGACCAATCAACAGACAGGTTTGGCGGAGTATTTATTGGCCGAACCCGAAACCGTTATCGAAACGATGAAAGCCAGCAGTGCTCTCCCTATACTGTATAAGCACGGAGTTAAACTGGCCAATGGTCATCATTATGTTGATGGAGGCGTAGCAGACGCAATACCTGTTGCTGAGGCTATTCGGCGTGGTGCCACCAATATCATGGTGCTAAGAAGTCGTCCGCTAAGCTATCAAAAATCGGCCAGTAAAATGCCCTACATGATGAAAAAAATGTTGGCAAAAACGCCTCAACTTATCGAGCCAATGTTACAACGTTCGGATAACTATAATCACACTTTAGAGTTAATAAGAAACCCTCCTGAAGGAGTGAATATCGTAGAGATTTGCCCTCCAGAGTCATTTCAACTTAAGCGACTTACTCGTGACCCCAAACCTTTGCTTGAGGGTTACCACTTAGGTAAAGAGGCTGCCGTGGAGGCGATTGCTCGCTGGAAAAAGGAAACAAGTTCATGACCGTATATCTCGATACCTCCCGCTTGCAGCTAAGGCAGTGGAAGGCGAGCGATTTAGAGCCTTTTTATCAGTTAAACAGTGATGAAGAGGTGATGCGTTACTTTCCTGATGTATTATCAAAATCGCGTAGTGATGCCGTTGTTGCCAGATTGTCTGAAATGATTGACGAGAAAGGCTGGGGGTTTTGGGCGGTAGAGATAAAACAGACCGGAGAGTTTATCGGTTTTGTTGGCTTGCTGGCACAACAAAAAAGCGCTATCCCTAATTCACCACTGGTTGAAATAGGCTGGAGATTAGCGAAATCCCATTGGGGTAAAGGTTATGCTACGGAAGCGGCGCAAGCATCGCTAAAGTATGCTTTTGAGACTCTTAGTTTGTCTGATGTCTACTCATTTACCGTTTTAGATAACGCGCCGTCTCGTCATGTTATGTCGCGAATTGGCATGACCAATACCGAGCAGGATTTTGACCATCCTATGCTTGAAGATGGTCACCCTCTGCAAAGGCACTGTTTGTATAAAATTACCTCTGAGCAGTGGCGAAGTGCCAACAAACCTTAAATGTTTATCCCGTCTCGGTTAAGAAAGCTTATCGCAAGCCTAACTCACTTGAGCATAAAGACATTTTGTCCTATAAGAAGAGGTACATTGCACGACAGTTTTTAGTCAACAAGGTGGATTAGATGTATAAGGATATTATCGATTTTTGGTTTAATGAACTAGAGCCAAAGCAGTGGTGGCAAAAAGACCAACAGTTAGACCGAATGATTCAAACTCGTTTTGGCGAACTCCATAATCAAGCCAAAGCGGGAGAATTGTTCCATTGGCGGAACACCGCTCTTGGCGCGTTAGCTGAAGTTATCATTTTAGATCAGTTTTCACGTAATATTTATCGAGACAAACCGGACTCATTTTCTTGTGACCCATTGGCTGTCGCTTTAGCGCAGTTTGCTATTGCTAATGGCTTAGATACACAGTTGTCCAATACTCAACGTGTATTTCTATATATGCCATTTATGCATAGCGAATCAAAGCTTATTCATGTTGAAGCCGTTAAACTGTTTGAATCTGTCGGAGTTGAAAGCAATCTTGATTTTGAACATAAGCACAAAGCAATTATCGATAAATTTGGCCGCTATCCCCATAGAAACATCATCCTAGGGCGTCGTTCCACAGAAGAAGAGATAGCATTTCTTAAACAACCAAACTCTTCTTTTTAACTCTGTTGAGATGGTAGCACTGTTAATTAATTTTCGAAGGATCAGAGAGTAATGCAGGTATCAAAAAAAGAAGGGAAAATAATTGATAAGGCGATTAAACATTGGACCGAAACGGAGGTTATCTCGGAATCTGAGGGTCAGGCACTTAAGGCTTCTTATGAGGTAACGTTTTTTGATTGGAAGCGTGTAGCAAAATACTCTTTTTGGTTAGCCATCGCATGTATCGCCATTTCCGTCTCTACCGCCTTATTTGATCAATGGCTTATTGAGTTATTCAAAAAGCTATTTGATGCACCTGACTCAGTGAAATGCGCCGGCTTTGCAGTGCTATCAGGTGGGTTGTATTTTTTTGGTGCGAGCAGAAAATCTCGTCATCCCAACAAAGTGTATAGCAACGAAGCCATCTTCTTTTTGGCGGTAGTATCAACGGCCGTATCTATCGCCTTTTTAGGTCAGGCAATAGATACCGGCTCTGGACATTTTTCACTGTTATTGCTGCTGGCAGCTATCGTTTATGGGGTGTTAGGGTTGTGGTTTCCCTCCACATTGGTATGGCTATTTTCGTTATTGTCACTGGGCAGTTGGTTTGGAGCAGAGACAGGCTACGCGTCTGGTTGGGGAGCGTATTATCTCGGCATGAACTACCCGCTAAGATTCGTTCTTTTTGGTCTGGTGTTATTAACGGTTGGCTCATACGTATTTAATCAATGGCAAATGAGAACAGCATTTTTAAAACCAACGAAAGCTGTCGGGCTGCTTTACCTGTTTATCGCACTCTGGATCATGTCTATTTTTGGTAACTATGGCGATCCGGAAGTGTGGCAAAGCGCAAAACAGATAGAGCTGTTTCATTGGTCAATACTGTTCGCGGCTGCGGCCATTGGCGCTATATACCACGGCGTAAAGTATGATGATGGAATGACACGGGGCTTTGGCCTCACGTTTATCTTTATAAATCTTTATACTCGTTTTTTTGAATACTTCTGGGACAGTACCCATAAAGCCATTTTCTTTGCGATACTGGCTTTAAGTTTTTGGTATCTCGGAACCAAGGCAGAAAAAATATGGCAGCTAAGTTTGGTAAAGAATTTGACCAGCCAAAATATTTCGAAGCAGTAATCTTAAATTATAGTTATAAATGAAAGGATCTAATTATTCACAGTATGCTGTTTTATAAAACGGCGTGATTATTATATTAATGAAATTTATTGTGTAACTTTAAATTTTAGATTATTTGAAATATATACATATTTATAAATCTAAATTTAATTAGATGCTATATTCATAGTGTCCCTACCGTCATACAGTTGTCTATTATTTGAACAGATGACGAAGTTATGAACTCAAATTTGGTGGGTAATTATCTAGTAGGTCAAAGCTGGCAAAGGCTTCTCAATATAGTGCAACTATCATTGTTGCTTTTGTTTTTGTGCTTTGCCAAGCAATCCTATGCGTTGTCTCCTTCTGCAAAACAGAGTATAGAGTTAGAACAACAACGTCGATTGCAACAACTTGAAGAGGCAAAACAGGCAGTAGAATCTCTTCAACCTCTCCCAACGATTGAACAACCGACCCTTCCATCAAGTTCAAATTGTTTCGAAATAAAACGTATCTTGTTCTCTGGTAATACCCTTTTTACATCTGAACAGTTGCAACAAGAAATTAAATTTGAAGCTCGTTGTATCGGTATTGATGAAATTAACCAATATTTGAGTGTTATTTCTAATCTATATATAAAAAATGGTTATGTTACTTCTCGCGCTTTTTTAACTCCTCAAGATTTAACGTCAGGGGTTTTAGAGATTTTTATTTTGGAAGGTAAGGTTGAAGCGTTGTTATTTAATAATAAGCCAGCCCGTTTTCTCGACAATGCTTTGCCGTCAATTGTTGGAGAAATACTTAACCTCCGAGATATTGAGCAAGGTTTAGACCAAATAAATCGACTGTCGCGTTACAACGCAAAAATTCAATTGCCGCCAGGGACTAAGCAAGGCTACTCCATCATCAATGTTCAGGCAACATCAGCAGGCATCGTTTCTGGTTCCATAGGTGTCGATAACGGTGGTCAAGAGAATACTGGCGAAACCCAGTTATCAATGACTCTTAAGGCAGACAATCTACTCAATGGGCTTGAACAATGGACACTCTCTGCCAAAAAGAGCAGCGAATTTCGAACCAGTCAAGACTCACAAAATGTTGCATTTAGTATCGATATACCAAGAGGCTATTGGAATGCAAGTTATCGGACGAGTTATAGCGATTATAAGCAGAGCATAGATAACAACTCTTTTACTTTTCAAAGCACTGGTAGAACAAACAGCCACGATGCCGATATCAGTTGGCTCTACTCTCGAGACAGCGACAGTAAAACATTATTTAAGCTAGGTGTTCATCACCGTAGAGAGAAAAACTACATAATGGATACCTTACTTGAAACGGGCTCGCGCAATCTTTCTTCCGCTTCATTGTCTGTTGATTACAGCAGCCGGTTTATTGGGGGGTTCATTACCCTTTCTCCTCGTTATGTCACTGGAACAGACTGGTTTGGTGGGGAAGATGATAGCCAGAAAACATCTATGATGCCTAAAGCTCTGTTTGAGAAACTAACGTTAGCCACCAGCTATACCTACCCACTCTCCCAAGTCGTCACCTTAAACAGTACGCTATTTGGACAGTGGAGTGATGACACATTGTATGGCAGCCAAAGGTTGAGTATCGGCGGTCTCTATTCTGTTCGAGGTTTTAAAGATACTTCCATTTCTGGAGATCAAGGTTATTACTGGCGCAACGAGATTACTCACCGACTAGGTCAACTTCCTTATATTGGCAATGTTAGTACACAGTGGGCAATAGACACAGGTTCGATCGTTAAAGACAGTCGCGATGCACTAGAAAAAGGCTCCTTAATGGGGGCATATGTTGCCATCAACACTCGTTCTACCCTCTTAAGTAGTCAATTTTCTATAGGTTTACCTATTGAAACACCTAGTCGCTTGAAAGGTGATGATTACGTTGTTAATTACCAACTCACCATGGCGTTTTAATTATGAAAAAGCTCTCTTCAACACGCAAACATCATGTGCCTTCAGTTATTAACACGTCATGTTTGCAACGTTCTTTCGCTTATTTGGTCTGTTTCGTTATCAATGTTCAACCTGCGCTTGCCAGTGTTGTCGCGAGTGGAGGAAATACCACGGTAACGCAGGCACGTAACGGTGTTGAGGTCGTCAATATTGCCACCCCAAACAGCAAAGGCCTTTCTCATAACCAGTATCAGCAGTTTAATGTGGATAAATCAGGACTCATTTTGAACAACTCCACCGAGGCGTTAGCAAGGTCACAGTTAGGGGGAATAGTTGAAGGGAATGCTAATTTAAGAGGGCAAGCGGCTAACGTCATTCTAAATGAAGTGACTGGAGCAACAGCAAGCCAGTTGCAAGGTTATACAGAAGTTTTTGGCCAAAATGCCAACGTTATTCTAAGCAATGCTTATGGCATTACGTGTGATGGTTGCGGGTTTATTAATACTCCCAGAGTAACTCTTTCTACCGGAGCTCCCGTGATTCATGCGGGAGAGGTCACAGGCTTTGATGTGAGTCAGGGAGCAGTGACGATAGAAGGCTTAGGACTGGATGCCAGTCAGCAAAACTATTTTGACATTGTCAGCCGCACCGCCAAAATAAACGCGGCGATACATGCTCAGGATTTATCAGTAGTAACCGGAAAAAACCGTGTTGATTACCTGACGAATCAAGCGACTAAGCATGCTGCGGTCGCTGGGGAAAAGCCCACTTTAGCTATCGACTCATCAAGCTTAGGTGGCATGTATGCCGGACGTATTACCCTTATTGCCACTGAAGATGGCGTTGGTGTTAATGTTGGTAATTTGGCCGCGTCTCAAGGGGATATTCGGTTAACCTCCGATGGTCACATAGTTTTGGCAGATGTGAGTAGTCATAATGATTTGATTGTGAACAGTCGCGATGACGTTAAATTAACGGGCAATCAACAAACAGACCGTGATTATGTGGTGAGTGCGGCTTCTATAACCGCAGTAGATGCTAATGTGGCGAGTGAGGGAGATCTGCAGTTAAATAGCAAGGTACTTGATGTACAAAACGCCACTCTTTCTGCCAAAGAAGAGATAACCACTGCCGTTAATCAATTGCAGCTTGATAAAGAAAGCAAGCTCATTGGTCGCACCGCCCAGTTAAAGGCGCTTAAAGAGATTGACAATCATGGCACCGTTTCTATTTCAGAGCAGCTTACCCTACAAGGTGAGCAGATTAAATTAACGGGTAAAGGAAAAATACAAGCTAAACAGCATAATATGCAGGCTAACTCTGCATCTATTGATACGAATGTAGAGGGAGGTGGTCTTAATTGGCAATTGGATAATACGTTAGCTGTCACGGATAAAGGCAACGTAACCACTCAGTCGGATATTCAGATAAAAGCCAATAAGGTGACTCAGCAAGGTAAATTGCATTCAGGCAATAGCATTGACCTTGTGGCAGAAAATATCGTCAATAACGGCGTTGTACGGGCCACGCAAGAGTTGGATATTCAATCTGGAGAGGTGACAAACGAAGGAACACTTATTGCTCAATCCGATATGACGGTGACAGCGGATAATCTAACCAATAAGGCGTTGATATACGCAGGCCAAGACGCTCAGTTACAGATTAGCAACACCCTACGTAATGACGGTGGCGATATCATAACAGGTCGCAATTTAACAGTGGGGAAAAATACCAATGGTGAGAAAAGCCAGACGATTGACAATATATCTGGATATATAAAATCACAGGGCAATATGCTGCTTAACGCCGAGCATATTATCAATTCAGTGAAACAAGTAACTACCGCCAGTAAGACCGATATCATCAATGGTAATAGCATTGGCAAAAACATTCGTGTGAAACTGGGCAATTGTAAAATACATAGTTGGAAAATACGCTGCAAAGGCAACTACAGTGCTCAAAACGAGTATAAAACCGTAAAACAAATACACAATAGCGTCATAGTAGAAGGGAAACCCGCGATACTGGAATCGGCCGGAAATCTGGTATTGAACGCAGATACGGTAACCAACACCGTTAGTCAAATCACCAGTCATGGCAACATTGTTATTAATGCTAACCAAGTCTCTAATAACGCCTATGTAGATGACACCATCACCACAACAGGCCGCTACTTTGCACCCGGTGGCAGTATAAAAGGCAGCAGATCTGGGCATCGAAGTGTTTACATTAATTTAAATCTGATTGATAGCGCAGATAGCCGCGAAATTAATGATACCTATCACTCGAGTATTACCGCATCCGGTGACATAAATATTGAGGCAGATAAAGAGTTAGGTAATGGCGAGGTTCGACAGCATGATGCCATCACCCCCTCTAACATACCAACCCGAGTCACCGAAATGGTTGAGAGCAACAGTTTTGCGGTTCCCATGCCAACATTTCCTAAGCCGACCAGTCCAAATGGTTTGTTTGTCTACAGTGACGGGCCAAAGAGCCATTACTTGATAGAAACCAACCCTGCGTTGGTCAATTTGGGGGACTATTTAGGTTCGGACTATTTCCAAAGTAAACTCGGTTTTAACCCTAATACAGACATCAAGTTTCTAGGTGATGCTTACTACGATACTCGCATCATCAACCAAGCGATTTTTGAACAGACAGGACGGCGATATCTTAACTCGTCTGTTGGTAATGATTTCACTCAGATGCAGCAACTCATTGATGCGGCGGCGAAGCAGAAAACTGAACTTCACCTCTCCGCCGGTATTTCTTTGACTGCTGAGCAAGTGAGCAAACTCACTCAAGATATAATTTGGTATGAAGAAACCACGGTAAATGGCCAAACAGTGCTTGCCCCAAATCTCTATTTAGCATCAGTAAACGAAGAGAACGTTGGCACCGGCGCACAGATTGTGGCGATAGGTAATCAGACCCTTCGAGCGGGAGAGGTGACTAACCAAGGAAGAATTCAATCGGGTAAGGCGTTAAACATAGAGAGTGACACCACACTCAACAACCTTGGTGGTGACATAACTGCCGAAGACAACCTAACTTTGCATGCGCAAGGTGACCTACTCAATGAAAGTGGCACGCTCAGTGGTGATGATGTCACGTTAACCAGTACCAATGGTAGCGTGATTAATCGCCGCCAATCCAAAGAGACCATCATAAACCATGGCAACAATGCGACGGCGCGCTATAGCGAACTAGGCGATGCAGGTGAAATCGTAGCAAGAGGCAACTTAACCATGGGTGCTGGCAACAATATAGAAAACCAAGGGTCGACTATCAATGTGGGTGGTGATGCGACACTGAATGCCGGTAAAGATATTGTGTTCAATACGGCAGAAAAAAGCCAAGACTACCGAGTGAACAATGGCGGTGGGCAGACTGAGTTGCTGGAAAGGCAACACTATGGTTCTACCCTACGTGCAAAAGGGGGTGTCCAAGCCGAAGCAGGAGAAGAGATGCGCCTGACCAATACGGAGATAAAAAGTGATGGCGATATTGCCTTGCAAGCGGAGAAAAGCATCACCATAGATACCGCATTAAATGAGCAGAAATACCTCAATAACTACAGCGGCAACCAACAGACTCGCCATAGTAAAACGCATCAAGGCTCAGAGTTATCAGGCAGCAATGTGATGCTCAATAGCGGTAAGGATGTCACGCTATCAGGCAGTGATATTCATGCCGAACAAAACGTGGATATTAAAACCAAAGGTGACATTAATATCGTTGCGGTGAATGACAGTCTCTACCAATACAGCAAACGCACAAAAGAGGGCATGCTGGGCAGTAAAGAAACCAAGATACATAAAAGCAATAAAGAGAAGGTTATAGGGAGCCAAATTAGTGCTGGTGGTGATATTACCATCAAAGCACAGCGGCATAGTGTACTCACTGCCGGAGGGGAAAGTGATATAAACCTAGTGGGCTCTGGCATTAAAGGAGAGGGTGAAGTTACGCTATCGGCCGATGGCGATATTAATTTAGCGGCGGCTAAGTATCGTGAGTTTGAGCTTAATGAAACTCGTAAATCGAGTTTTGGAGGATTAAAACAACACAATAAAGGCAGTGTCCATGATGACACCTTGCTTGAAAGTGCCTCTTCTATTTCTGGCGGAAGTACTAGCTTTACTTCGGGTAATAATATCAAAACCTTAGCAAGCGAATTGGTCAGCGGTGGAGATGTTAACTTAACCGCGGTGGATGAGGTGCTTATCAGCGCTGACAATGTGTTAAAGCAGAGCCAGCAATGGGATGAAAAAACCAGCTTCTTAAGTGGTGGCCAGCTGTTTGAGACGGACAAAAAGCGCCAAGGTGAAGTAAGTAGTACCGCCCAAAGCAGCGCCATTACATCTGGTGCCAACATTAATATCAGTGCTGGCAGCATCAAAGTTGTTGGCTCTGAGCTTGACGCTCAAAATGATGCCAACCTACATGCGGACACGGGCGATGTGGAATTCTTAGCCGCGACAGAAAGCCGCCAATCCTTTAGCAAAGAAGAGAAAGTCAGCATCAGCTTTGATGGCCTCACCAATATGCTTACCAATAATCCCTCAGACACGGTGAAAATTGAAAATGGCAAAATAAAAATTGCCATGGAGAAAGCCCAATACGACAAAGTCAAAAATGAACGGAGGGAAGTAAATAAAAAAGTCAGCTCAGTCACCAGCGGAGGCAGCATTAATATTAACTCCGCGGCAGATATCACTGTAGAAGGGAGCCAACTGGTCGCTGACAAAGACAAAGATGCCAATGGTGATGTGACCTTAACCGCTAAAAACAACATCATCATTAAAGAGACGCAAGAGAGCAGCGACAGCAAAAAAGAGGAAGTACACGCTAAAGCGGAAGCCAATATTGTGGTGCAACATCAGGCAGTAGAAACCGCCAAAGCACTTAAAGCGCTGCAAGAATCCACAGAAAACCTTAAACAGGCGAAAAAAGATTACCAGCAATATAAAAAGCAACTAAGCGCATTACAGTCCACACTATCTGAGTTAGAACAACAGTACGTAGAGAGAAAATCAGGGGTTTTATTTGAAGATATTGAAGAGCTAAGAGACTTAGTGTCGGAGGTGAAAAGTGATGAGGACTGGTATATAGCAGGTATTGTACTTGCTACTGAAGATGTCACTTCTAAAACTACCTTAGCCACTCAACAGGTCGCGGCGGCGGCCACCAGTACCAGCAGCTTTATGATGGGCTTCAATGCTGGTATTGAGCTGGACTTGTCTGCCAATAAAGCCAAACAGCACAACCTATCCACCACGTCTATTGCCTCAAACATTGCAGGGCAAAACATCACACTTAATGCCGGCAATAGTGAGGGTGATAATTTGACCGTACAAGGAAGCCACGTAAAAGCACAAGACAAGGTCTCCATGGATGCTAATGAGGTGAATCTACTGGCCTCTACCGACACAAGGCAGAGCAAACAGAGCAACGATGCCGTTAATGGCACCGTAGCGGTAACCGTGTTTGGTTCTGCAACAGGTGCCAATGTGAACTTAGGCTTTAGCAAAAGCCGAGGTGGAGACAGCGCCACCACCCACAACAATAGCCAGATATCAGGCCGTGAGATAGAGCTGACTTCCACCCAAGACACCAATATAAAAGGTGCTAATGTAGAAGCGGATGAGATGCTTACCGTGAATGTCGGTAATAACCTTAATGTGGCGTCTGTATCCAACCGATCAAAATCAGACAGCAAAAGCATGGGGGCCAATGTTGGTTTTAGTCTCTCAAACCGTGAAGATAGCAGCAGCGGCAAGGACAGTAGCAATAATAACAGCGCCCCTCAACCAGAAACACTGACTGACAACACTTTTAAGGGAGTAGATATACTCGCTGGCGTGAATGCTGGAATGCATACCTCCTCAAACCGCTCCAGCCAAAAGAGTACCGTTTTAACCACTTTAACCTCGGGTGATATCGCTACTATAAATGTGGGCAAAAATACCGATGTAAAAGGTGCTTTTATAGCCACGGTTGATGAACATGGCAAAGACCTCGGCAATTTAGACCTCACCACCGACACACTCACCTATGCGGACTTAAGCAACACCAACTACGACCAAAGCCGTAGCTTTGCGGTTAGCTCGGGTGTCAATATTAATAGTGGAGAGGGCATTAAACCTGCACCAGAAAAAGAGACTTCGTTAATCGATGCCAGCGTTAGTACCAGTAGATTGCAGTACAAGAACACCTCGGGTTACAGCAAATCGAAAACCTTAGCGACAGTTGGTATGGGTAACTTAGCCATTAATGATACAGAAAACTCAGATGACACTACTGCGTTAAATCGAAATGTTGAAAACAGCAATAAAGACCTGTTTACCGTTGATCGTAAGCAGGGGGATTTCGATGTTACTGTGGATCATCGGTTGTTGAGTGAAGAGGGAAGAACGCAGATAGGAGAAGACTTCCTCAAAGCAGATATGTTCCGGGAAACAGTTGAACGAATCATAACCACCGACAAGGTAGGCATTGAGGACTTTTTCAGCGAAACGGGTAAACAGGTTGCTGTATACGATGGAATTAAAGAGAAGATAGCTAATGACCCTGAATTGGCTACCAAGTTATCTGATCCGAATGCTACAGCAGCAGAGAAAGAATCCATTTTGGACAAACTGACCCACTCAACATTGGTTAATTTGGGTTACGAGGTTGGTGAATATAAAAATAAGATCATTGCAAAGGATGACTCCAACTTCAAAGGCTTCTACTCAGAGGAAACTGGTAATAGTTACGTTAACGATAGCCATGCGAATAACACTGAAGAGTTAGTCGAAGCAGGTGGACACGAGTTAAGCCATAGAATGGATGATCTTGAAGGAGACAATACCAAGTATAGCAAAGAAGATAGAGAGACTTACGCTGATCACTTTGAAAGTGATTATGGTGACTATACCGAAATGGCTTTAGCGATTAATGGTCATGATGGTATGGCGAGCAGCAATAATCATGTAGGAAGTAACACAAAGGATGTTATTGAAAATGGTCGTGAGTTTGGTGGATTGGATAAAACAAAAGGTAATGCATCGCCTTTAATTGTGGTGCCTATTGTCGTATCAAGTGTACTGGCGGTGGGTTCAGCATTATCAGATCCCAAGACACGGGACGAAGCTGCCGCAGCGATAAACAAAGGCTTCAATGATGCTAAAGATTCAGTTAAGGAACTTGGTAATAGCATTGGACTTACGTGGGATAACTTGATTGGAGCTGATGGTAATGCAGATATAGTTGACCATTTCACCAATGAGTTATCGACACTTCAAGCTCAGGTTGAGATTGCTCACGCTGAAGGCAATGTTGATAGAGTTAATGAGCTCTATGGTAAAATTGGAGAAGTCTCCTATATATTGGAACAACAACCATCAAAAGTAATAAGTGGGGTACAGGAAAAACTAGCACAAGGTGGATTAACAGCTAATACTGGTGGTCAACAGATACCAGATCCACTTCCGATGCCTAGTGGGAGTGAGATTAAAGATCCAGAAGTTGTTGCTCTCCCTAACCCAGAAGTTGATAAGATAGACCCGACTACCACGACACCTATACCTGAGGAGCAGGGATCTACTATCTTAGAAACTCCTGCTGACTCGGGTGTGGATCCATTGTTGGTTGTTAATTCTAATAACAACAACAGCGATAATCACTTTGACCCATCTAGGCGAGCTGAACCCGGTGAGGTATTCTATAAAACTACTAAGGAAGCAACTGAAGCAGCAAGAGCTCTTGGATTTGAAAAAACCAATAGGAGAGCTAAAAATGGAGAAGCAATCTACTACAACAGGAAGACAAAGGAATATATCTCGAGAGATGTTGGCAGTGGAAAAGGAGGGGCTCATAATGGCGGTGTTTGGAAGAAAGCAAAATCAATAAATACTATTAACAGCAAACAAACTCGTTTAGGTACGTTTGATGCAGATTTAAATGAAATTGGGAAATGATTATGTTTGTACACGAGCTAATTAAAGTATTAGAAAGATTTGAAGTTCATTTGCCATTAATGGTTGAAAATAAAACACAAATAAATCAATTAAATTATGCTAGTAGATTTAGTATTGAAGGCTACACTCCACACATTTCAGCTTTGATGGAAGAACCATTACCACATGTGAAAACAGTCGGTACTCTTTTGAATGAGCTGAGAGTAATAAATGATGAGGAGTTTAACAATACTACTGTTTATGCGGAATTTATACATGAGTACGTAGATGAAAGTTATGACTTTAGATACTTTGCATTGCGTGAAGCACTTGATGAAGGTGAGTTTATTAAGCTTGTTACAATTGATAGCGAAAGTATTGAATTGCGAGAGCATCATGAAGCCGTTGATGAAGATATGTTTGATACTGAAAATAATAGTGAAATCTAACGGGGACATACATCTTATGAAAAAACTAATATAGGTTTTTTGTAGGACAGAATAACAAGAGACTGTAATTTAATTTGTGTATCTGCTTATAATTAAGACAGTCATGGCTAAGGATAAGCAACATGGATAAGAAAGCTCTAAAAGCATTGAGACTGTCCTAAATTCTGTGTAACTGTCTACACTTAATGCCGTAATGGCTAAGGATAGACAACATGGATAAGAAAGCACTTGAAGCTTTTGCTAAAGAAACTGCTAAAGGAATTAAAAGTCCCGAAGATTTAACTGAGTTCAGTCACGGGAACAACGGGGACAGCCATCTTAATAAACAGCAAGGAATTAATGCAGGTTTTGGTGTAGTAATAGATGAGGTCGTAGATAATGAAAAAGAATAAAGAGCTGAAAAGAATATTGTCTTCTGATCGTAGTCGAAAATTTGGTATTTATTCTGCTTCTGTTGGTGGTCCTTTGAGTATTTTAAGTTTTTGCTTATTTGTTAAAATGCCATCACCAATATTGGCAGTATATGTGTTATTAGGAGTCTTATTATTTTTTAAGTCATACGAAGTAAGATACACATTGAAGGAGTGCATTGAATATCGAAAAATGTCCGTTCAAGTGCTGTTAGCCTCGATTTTTATTGTGCTGATATACGCTCCACTTGCTATTGTATTTCTCCCATTACTTTCAGTATATCTAACTAAGAAAATGATAAGTTTTTATAATGAACTTGTTGCCATTGAAGAGTTTAAATTATTGCATAAAAATACCGGAGAGGATGTCACAGAAGAAGAAAGAAAAGCGGTCATAAAATTATGCAGGAACGACAAAGAAATTCCACCTTAATAAGGGATAGGCACCTTGATATTTTCCCAATAAATTTCATGGGCATACAAGAACATGGGGAGAGCTTGACCAAAAAATGCAGGCAAAACTGAGAAAAGCAGGGCTTGTAAATAAGAAGGGCAAAATACAATGAAAAGCTATGAATCAATAGAGTGTAGAACTAAAAAAGAGGCTGAACTTGCTTTGCAACAAAACTCCAATATATCACGAGATGAGTTAGTCACATTATTACTTAGCCTTTACGAAATTGAAGACGTTAAATGGGTGCAAGAGCAGTATCAAAAGTATATTTCGGGAAACAACGGGGACAGCCATCTTAATAAACAACTTTATGAGATAGTTACTGTGTCAGTTTCATAAAAATTAGAAATGTCTCGTAACTGCATAATTTTCTTGGATAACAGCAAAGCTAAATCGACTATGTTGGCAAAAACTCATTTCAGGCAGGAGGTGGAAATGACCAGAGTTAGAAACCAACAAGTTTGTTTAGACGCAACACCTTATTATCATTGTGTATCTCGCTGTGTTCGTCGAACATTTTTATGTGGCTATGATGACTACTCGAAGCGAGATTTTGAGCATCGTCGTGGCTGGATAGAGTCGCGTATCAAGATGCTTAGCCAAATCTATTGCATTGATATTTGTGCGTATGCTGTGATGAGCAATCATTATCATTTGGTGGTGCATATCAATAAATCGCAAGCCCTAAAACTAAACGAGTTAGAGGTTGTCGAGCTATGGAGTAAGATGCACTCGCTACCTGTATTGATACAACGATGGTTAAAGCAAGAGCTCAAAGGAGAGGCAGAGCACACCGTAGTTCAAGAAATTATCCAAACTTGGCGAGAGCGCTTGTATAGCCTCAGTTGGTTTATGCGCGAGCTTAATTTTGATATAGCTCTGAAAGCCAACCAAGAAGAAAACTGTAAAGGCCATTTTTGGGAAAGTCGCTATAAAAGTCAGGCATTATTAGACGAAAAAGCGCTGTTAGCGGCTATGGCTTACACTGACCTAAATCCTATTAGAGCCGGAATGGCTGATACACCAGAACACTCAGACTATACCTCCGTTAAAGAGCGTTTAAGTGCACTCGCTCATCAACAAACAACAGCTCCCTGTTTGCACCCCTTTATTGGAAACGCAAGTAATGAAATGCTGTCAGGCATTCCGTTTAGATTAGTGGATTATATAGAACTGGTTGATTGGACTGGGCGTGAATTTAGAGAAGGAAAAGCGAGCATTTCAAGCCACCAGCCTCCTTTATTAAAACGTTTAAATATCAACCAAAAGGCGTGGTTAAAAGCGTGTACTCAACTAGAAAAGCAAAGAGCGCTCTGTATAGGAATGAAAGAGAGCATTCAGTGTAATTTATCAAGGTTACATCGACGACGAATGTGCGGTTATCAGTTAAATTAACCTATACGGCACCTTCTTACTCTCATAGAAACTCCGGTCATAGCATCTGCTGAGCACGTCTATACAATAAATTCGCATAAAATTGTTGTTTTTCAATATGTTTCAACTAAATGATAGAAAAAGTATATTACCCTACTTATAATAACTGAGCAGATGAGAACTGGTTGGTTTGAATCTTTTTTAAGATGCATGTCCTCGCTGTGCTTCTTAATCCTCAGGCTATTCATCGAGATACTGGAGAGTTGATTGACAAAGTTCAGTCACTATACAAAGTGAACAAAGATGTCAAAGTGCTTCAATCAACTGCTAAAGAAATTGAAGATACTTGGTCAGTACCAGATGAGCCATATAATACATCTGGCGGGGGCACTCAGTTACCTACTTCTGACAAAACTTCACTGGAAAAACTAGAGGAATAATATGGAATGAGTAGTAAAGACATTTCAACAATTGAAGAAGCACTATCAGCTTGTCAGAAGCGAGCTAAAAAGTCCCCAAACTTTTCGCTACTTATATCTATTGAAAGGCAAATTGTCTATGTAAGGGCGATTGTAGAAGGTTCAGAAAAAGACAAAAGTAGACTCAATGAGCTTACCTTGGGGGTATACGCTGTTAGAGAGTTTTTCGATACCGATAGGGAGTTTGCAGAGTTACTCGTGGACGTGAACGATATTGCCAATAGGCTAAAATACTGACAGTGAGTAGGTGCGTTAAGTAGATATGAGTTTTGATTTTGAAAACATGTCACTAGGTGGATTTTCTGTAGGTGAATCGGTAAGCACAGACCGTATGCCTATTGCTGACAAAGAACGTGGCTACTCAATCAATATAGAAGATGGAAAGGTGATTCATATTTCAGTGTATTTAGCTAATCCGAGTTATGGGTTTCAAGCATACACCGGTGATATCCAAAAAGGCACTAAGCAGTACAGTATTAATGTTTTTAGTTCGTGTGAAGATATTAAAAATATCTTTGGAGAACCCAGCGATGGTTGGAATGATGGTGTTGAGGAAAACCTTGAATTTGTTGTTGATCAATATACTGTTGAGTTTAGTTGGAATATTGATAGTGACAGCCCGAAGCTAATGTACTTTTGTGTTGGACTTGTTTGATATTTGCGTTAAAAGCTTCAACACGCCACTCATCCGAGTGGCGTCCCTGCCTAGAACCACCCAATCCACCTACAGAACCTTCTCTCGCGACCGGAAACAGCAATTTCCAACGGTATCAGTCATGGGAATATATTGTTAAACCCTGCGGTATTAGGGCTGTGATTTGGTGTGTTCTGGTTCTGGGTGAGAATTGGTTTAATGGGGAAGGTATGAATTAGACAGGGTAGATATGGTGGTTATTTGGTAAGAGATTCCGCTGTTCTAAATCCAAAGCTTAAAAGTAAAAACTCATACACCCAGTCGGGACAACAGAACAACAGGGACGGTACCTTAATTGCAAAAGGAAAATATAGAAGATGATAAAAAACAGAAGTACGTTTGGTATGTATAAATTAGGTTCTGTATATACGTTTAGTATAATCTTTTTCATGCTGAGTATTAGTGAAAGATTGTGGTTTTTAGCCTTATTTTCATTGTTTATGATTGCCATTTTTATTAAAGATGAGTATGTGAAATATATTTTCAGCAACGACAAAAAATTGCTTAAAGAGTACTGCATAGCAACGATAGTTTTAGTTTTGTTAGCATTTGTGCATATATTACTGTCGATTGTGATTAACCTGTTAATTGGTTCATATTTGTCGATAAAGCTCGTAAATAGTTATAAAAGGTTGCAGAAAATGGAAATCACATACTGAAACGGAATATTTATAGACGCCACTCATTCGAGTGGTGTCCCACCCCTAGATTAATAAAAACAAGTTTATTGAAGTTTATTGTGCCTGTCCTGTTAGTTTGTGTTAGTTTTCAATCACAGCATCAGCTGAGCACCTCTATACAATCAATTCGCATAAAATTGTTGTTTTTCAATATGTTTCAACTAAATGATAGAAAAAGTATATTAACCTACTTATAACCGAGCAGATGAGAACGGGTTGGCTTGAATCTTTTTTAAGATGCATATCCTCGTTGTGCTAATGAAATTTGGAGTGAAGAGGATACAAATGAGTAATAAAGTATTTGCGGTAATATGTGTTTTAGTTTTGTGTTTTTTTTCTCTAATTTCATTTTTAAAAGAAGAAAAGAGTTTTGCGGGTGAGGTTATATCTTCGCGTTGTATTGAAACTGGTAAGTCAGAAGAATCAGTAGAAGTTATTGTTTCTAATGAAAAAGTAAAGAAGAGGTTTTCTTTTGGTTTGAGCCAGTATGTTTGTAAGGATGCAGTCGAGTTGATATCAGCAGGTAACTTAATATCAGTATCGTATGAATCATTTAAAGGTCGTTTCGTTACTGTCAATCAAGTTAGTTTGAATGGTAAGTCGCTTTTACTACGTGGTGATAAATAAAATGTAAGACAGACGCCACTCATCCGAGTGGCGTCCCTACTCTAGAACCACCCACCAATTCATACCACAAATTAATTGGGACAGCCACCTTAATATTTGAAGTATGATGATGGAATGACACGGGGCTTTGGCCTCACGTTTATCTTTATAAATCTTTATACTCGTTTTTTTGAATACTTCTGGGACAGTACCCATAAAGCCATTTTCTTTGCGATACTGGCTTTAAGTTTTTGGTATCTCGGAACCAAAGCAGAAAAAATATGGCAGCTAAGTTTGGTAAAGAATTTGACCAGCCAGAGTACTTCGAAGTAATAAATTACTTGTGAAAATAATATGGAGTTTAGGCAACTAAAAGAGGTGCCTATCTTTTATCCGTTACTCTTCATCTTGATGTTTAAACTGGTTTAACAACGTCAGCAGAAAAATACGTATTTCGTTATCAATTGGGGTGTTATCGCTGTTTGCGTTTAAGACAAAGTCTTCGACTTGCAGATAGAAATCAGGTTCGTTTTGATGGGTCATGATGACCTCCGTGAATAATGACTAACTAAAATCACCACTCAAAGGTACTAATCAAAGGGTGGTGAGCTGAACAAGGTTAGTACTACCGCATTCACGACACGGCCAACCTTAAGGTTGCCTTGCCCAGCTCACCATAATTGAGTTTGTTGTCTAGAACGTAGACAAAATCACTATATTTAGGTGTGCTAAAGCACACATCAGAAAAAACAGCAAAATACTGTCATTGATGTGTCGTGAATAACATGCGAGGTACTAATCTCGGCACTGGATTTTGCTAGTGCGGGATAAGCATATGTTTTATTAAGTTTCTATGTCAATAACGGGTTGATGGTTTGCGATAGGTTTAGTGTTTTCCATTAAGCATTCCTTCACTTTTCTCGCCGCATCAGAAATTACTAACCTATATAGCACTTATCCATTTTGAGACGAATTTCAGTAGCAATTAGTGTTTATGCTAATGTTTTATATGAGTTTTTATGATACTTTTTGATTCTTGTTGCATATTGGTTGTTAGGTATTAGGAGTATTTGTGAGGCGCTGTCTATTATACATCGTAGTTTTTATATTAATAAGTGGATGTACGTCAGCATTGTGGGAACCGCCGACCTATAATGAAAAAGTAAAAGGCTATTATGTTGTACCTGATAAAGACTTATTAATCATTGATGGTGAGAAATATAGCTATATATTTGATATTTTGACTGATTTTAAGGCAATTCTATCTGTCAGCCACGAGTTAGAGTTTCAAGCGACATATAGAAACTTCAAAATTGATAAAAACAATATAGTAAGCGGAGAATTGGAGTTGTTTGTAGAGCTAACAAATGACTCACCAAAGTTGGAAAAATTATTAGATTTAGGATTCGTTCAACGCAAGAAAGGCATCATCTATAATACTCATCTATCAGGCAAGCTTTATAAATTGGAAGGTAATCTAGAAGTGACTTCTTTTGATAAGGAGCAGTACATTACTGTCGAAACTCCTGAGGGCGGTATTACCGCTGTTGGAAAAGTCATACTCACACCGGTAGCAGTAACAGCCGATGCTATAGCTGTTATATCTGTTTTATCACTTGTAACGGTAGGTTATTACTCGGCGATCATAACAGACTAATACTGAACATTGATTGGGACTGGCAGCTTAATACTCTAAAGCGTGATTCACAACACTTGGCATTTTTGTTCTAAGCAGCTTGAGTGTTATCGGTATAATGTTTAGGTTAGGTGTTGGTTTTGACCTGTCGACGAAGAATGGAGTCTGTTATGGCGAGAGCTAAGACAAAAGAAGAGTTAATTTCTCAAGCGGATGATAATTTTATAAATCTGTTTCGGTATATCGATTCTATGTCCGAACAAGCATTAAATACCGAATTTGATTTTTCCGATGACAAAAGCAAAAAAGAATCGCATTGGAGCCGAGACAAAAACCTACGGGATGTTTTGATACATCTGTACGAGTGGCATCAGTTGCTACTAAATTGGGTCAATTCAAACATGTCGGGTCAGAATGCGGCTTTTCTTCCTCCACCATACAATTGGAAAACGTATGGCCAGATGAATATTGAGTTTTGGCAAAAACATCAACAAACCGAATTGTTAACTGCCAAGGCTCTGCTGCAAGAGAGCCATAAAGCAGCGATCGAAGTCGCTAAAAACTTCACCAATGAAGAGCTGTACACTAAACAGTACTTCGACTGGACAGGCACAACAACGCTAGGAAGTTATTGTGTATCTGCGATGCCAAGTCATTATGATTGGGCGTTAAAGAAGCTACGAGCTCACGCAAAAATGCAGTCTTGACCAGTGTCGCCAGTTAAGACTCGTGTGTATCTTTATGTTTTATATTTGCCTTTAGTGTTATGTTGCCACTGAGGCTCTATGCTTTGAATGAGTTCAGAATAAAGGAGAGTAGCCATGAAAACGGTATTGGAGTCAGAGTTGGTTTGCCCGAAGTGCGGCCATAAAAGCCGAGAAGTCATGCCTACAAATTCGTGTCTCTATTTTTACGAATGCAAAGGGTGTGGCGAGTTACTCAAACCTAACACTGGCGATTGCTGTGTATTTTGCTCTTATGGCAGTGTTCCTTGCCCTCCAATTCAAGAGCAAGGTAAGTGTTGTAATTAGTTGCTTGTAAAACCAGATTACATAATAGGGAGAAACCTCTCGAAATGAACAGTTGGTACAAAGGAATAAAATGAAAAAAATAGCAGTGTTAGTTGTTTGCACCCTTCTTGGTGCTTGTGCCAGTAAAGAGTTACCAGTAGAAGAAAATCCTAGTGTTCAAAATGTAAGTTCTGATCAGATTATAGGTGTATGGAAATGCGATGCCAGTGCATTTGCTAACGGTAGGGGACCTGAGTTTAAAACAGAAAGCAACTATACGGAAAATAAAACCTTTAATACCACAGGAAAGATGGAAGAACGCATGGGTAGTTTTAGTAACTTAGTGTCCATTACAATTGAGGCGAAAGGAACATGGCAGTTAGATGGCAACGTATTGATAGAAACAGCAGCAGAGAGCGATGCGATTGCAAACAATATGTTTTCAAGAAGTGTTGTGGACAAAATTAATAGTGATATGCCCGAGGTTTTAGTTAGTGCGTATGAACTCTCATTTGAAAGCGCAGAAATAATGGAAATGAAAGGCCTTAATAATGGGCCTGTATTGAAGTGCCAACGCAAGTCAGCGTTTTGATAAAAACCGGTACTATCGCTAAACAAGCTCTTTGGCATCACTTGGTTATAAAATAGAGTAAGGAACAATCAGATGGAAGTGCATGAGTGCGTCTCTTTTATTTTGCTTAAGGATGACAACGTTTTGCTTGAAAAACGCAGCGAGTATAAGAGAACAGATCCAGGTTTGATTAATATTCCTGGTGGGCACATGGATGAAGGTGAAACTCAACGGCAAACCTTATGCCGCGAGGTGAAGGAAGAGCTCAATGTTGTTCCAACTCAGTACCAGTATTTATGTTCGCTATACCATCCCACCAGTGAACTGCAGTTGATTCATTACTATATTGTTGATCAGTGGCAAGGGGAAATTACAGCCCAAGAAGCTGAAGATGTGCAATGGTTTAAGTTGGCTTCCGTACAGCTTGCTATAGAAGCTGATAATATTGCGTTGGCAGAAGTTGCAAGGGTGAGTCGCTACCTTTGAACAAGTGTCTGGTTAATGGCCGTGATAGGGCACGTTGTTGTTGCTTATTGAGTGAGTTTTGCGGTGTAGGGTGTATAGAATAGCTATGAAACGTCAAATGTTAGACTCTTTTGAGAAGCAGTTTTGTAAATTTATCGAGTTGGAAATGCAGCAAGATCTTGCTCACGACTTAAACCATGTCTTAAGAGTGGTCAAAACGGCAAAGTCTTTATGCGAAAGTGAAGGCGCAAAGTTGGAAATCGTGCTTCCAGCGGCCTATCTTCATGACTGTTTCTCATTTGCAAAGAATCATCCAGAAAGAGCTAGCAGCTCTATGATAGCATCGGAAAAAGCGCTAGCTTACCTTGATAAAATCGGTTACCCCCCAGCCTTGTTTCCTGAAATCAGCCACGCGATCATCGCGCACAGTTTCAGCGCTAACGTCAAGCCAGAAACATTGGAAGCGCAGATAGTACAAGATGCCGACCGGTTAGATGCTCTAGGTGCCATTGGTATTGCAAGGTGTTTACAAGTCAGTACCAGCTTAGGTGTCGATCTCTACCACCCTTCAGATCCATTTGCTCAGTCTCGCGATCTAGATGATAAACAGCATAGTATCGATCACTTCTATGTGAAGTTGCTTAACCTTAAAAAGAGCATGAACACATCTTCTGCCAAAGCAGAAGCGGAGAGGCGAACTGCTTTTATGTTGGGATATTTAAAGCAGCTCGGTTCCGAGATTTAGCGGTCGCTTTAAAGTCATGAATCAAAGCAATAAGATTCCGGAACCACGACCACTCCCTGTTCTGAGATGGTAAAGCGCTCTCTGTCTTTAGCTGGGTTTATACCAATTTTGGTTCCTGCTGGGATCTGGACATGTTTATCTATGATGCAATTTTTTAGTTGGCAATTCTCACCAACGGACACATTGTCAAATAGTATGCAGCTAGATACAGTGGCTCCATTCTCCACCTTAACCTCTGGAGACAAAATCGAGTCTTGTACTGAGCCTCCGCTAATCACCACGCCACTTGAGATAATTGAATTGATAAATATACCTTCATTTCCGGTTGCGGATGAGACGGTTCTGGCTGGTGGCAGTTGTGGTTCATAGGTACGAATAGGCCAATTCTTCTGGTATAAATCCATCGGTGGTACAGGCTGTAGCAAATCCATATTGGCCTGATAAAAACTGTCTATGGTTCCTACGTCACGCCAATAGGTATCTGCAGATACTCGACCTGACTCGCCACCAAATTGATGAGAATAGACCTTCTCGCCATCGATGAGTTTGGGAATGATATCTTTGCCGAAATCATGACTGGATCTAGGGTTAGCGGCATCTTGTTGAAGCACTTGATTTAGCGCATCAGTAGAAAAGATGTAGATCCCCATAGAGGCAAGCGCTTTGTCTGGTTTATCGGGGATAGATGTTGGACGGGCGGGTTTTTCTGAAAACGCCACGATTTGTTGTTGCTCATTAATAGACATTACCCCAAAGGCACTTGCTTCATTTAAGGGCACTTCCATACAGCCAACGGTTAAGTCGGCATTGGTCTTTTTGTGTTTTTTAAGCATGGCATCATAGTCCATGCGGTAAATATGATCCCCCGATAAGACAACAACATACTTAGCTTCACTACGAGACAGCAACCATAAGTTTTGATAAATGGCGTCTGCGGTGCCGCTGTACCATTTGTCACCGTGGCGCATTTGAGGAGGCACAACCGTGATGTATTCACCTAGCTCAGGATTAAAGACCGACCAACCATCCCGCAAATGTTTTTGTAGCGAGTGAGACTTGTATTGAGTCAGCACTAAAATGCGTCGCAAACCAGAATGCAGACAGTTGGTTAAGGTAAAATCAATGATGCGATATTTGCCGCCAAAAGGAACGGCGGGTTTTGCTCTGTTATCGGTTAAAGGGGATAGGCGTGACCCCATACCTCCGGCAAGTACTACTGTAAGCGTGTCGTGCATAATCTAATCCCCAAGCTAATCAAGTGACGATACATTTATTAATCAAGTATCGAGCCAACAGTTAACCTGTTGATATTTAAATAGTTGAGTTATTCGGTTCTTGATGCTTGCACTAGAGTGGCGCAGGTTGATATTAACTTGCACCAAATAGGTACTTCCTAAAGGGAGATGTTCAAAACGATTGAGAAAGCGTGTCGATAAACCATTGATAGCGCTTGGCGATAGGTCTGTTTTGCTTGGTGACTAAGTAAACACTTTCTTTGCACTGTAGAGGCGGGTGAGTAATGTGAATATCTTTCTGCTGGGGAAATAGAGATACTGCACTTAACGGTAATACAGCAAATCCGAGTCCTTGCGCTACAGGGTAAAGAATTTGACTTAACTGATTAATGTAACCGTTGATCGGTATATTCGTTTGCGATTTGTCTAATCCATAACTGCGTAAAATTTCACTTAAATAGTGTTTCCCATCAGGGTGGTCTATGACCCCAAGTTCCGCTAGGTTTTGTTCAGTGATTGCGATGGATTTGGCTGTGTCCGGCAGAATCAAGAACAACTTCTCTTCGCCTATCTTTTGGTAGTGTAACTGATCAGATGGAAGTACTTTGGTCATCAAACCAATATCAATAGTATTGTCTATTAAGTCGTTTGCAATGCGCGAATTTGGTGCGGCTTCTAACGAAACCCGTAATTGCGGATACTGTTTTTGTCTGCTTAAAAATGTGGCTTGAAACTGCATACAGAGTGAACCAGACATAGCAAAGCGACAGTCTCCGCTGTGCTCTGAGTCTTGTATTATGCTCTGTTTTAGTGCCGCTTCTTGTTTTAGCTGTTGGCAGGAGAACTGATAAACTTGGCTGCCAGCTTCGGTAAGCTCGAATTTTTTACCAAACTTAAGTAGAAGTTGTACCCCCAGTTCGTTCTCCAGTTTCTTAATATGTTGGCTCACTCCCGGTTGCGTCATAAAAAGTTTTTCAGCGGTTTTGGTAAAATGTCCCACTTCGACCAGAGTTTTAAATGTGTAGAGCCAAGGGTTGATTAACATAATTTTTCATAACAGGTGATTATTAACTTAAGGTTAATTGATAATCTAATCTTTTTAAAGATAGTATTTATATTCATGATATATTTGGTTGCACAGAACTCAATCGGCCGTATAGCTTAGCTTAATGAAGTTAGTTGACCATGTTCCGTCTCTCTACGCCCTTATTCTCCCCCCAAATCAATCTATTAAAGGCTGATTTATTCCGTTACAGTGCCTTTATAATTCTGTTAATGGTTTAAGTTAATGCGTTATCGCCTGATTGTGTCGTTGACTACACGGCACAGACGCTGCCTTGTATAAAGCACCAATAAAAAGTTGCAAAAATATACGGGAAAGGTTAACAGACCCTAAGGTAACGGGGTTTCTTTAACGCGCAAGTAAACACAGGATGTTTAAATGAACATTAAGCAAAACGAAATTTTTACAACGGATGTGATTTTGCATGCGTTCGATTGGTCTTATCAGGATGTAGCAGAAAAAGCTGAGCAAATTAGCCAGCTCGGCTATCGCTCTGTACTTGTTTCACCTCCAATGAAGTCATTAAAAAGCGACCCAGCAACTAAGTGGTGGCAGCGCTATCAACCGCAAGACTATCGGGTTATAGATAATCAACTCGGTAATACGGAACAGTTTATTGAAATGATTACGGCCTTAACAAAGGTTGATGTGCAGGTTTATGTGGATGTGGTGTTCAATCACATGGCTAACGAATCCAGTGAACGGCTGGATCTGCAATACCCTAGTCACGGGGATATGGAAAGTTATCAACGAGACCATAACCAATATCAAAAATGGCGTCTGTTTGGCGATCTTACTCAGCCACTATTTACCGAGAAGGATTTTGTTGAAGCGTTTGGCATTGAAGATTGGAAGAATAAATGGCAGGTTCAAAATGGTCGAATTTCAGGAGGACCAGAAGACCCGGGGTTACCGACGTTGATTGACAACGAGCATGTGGTTGAGCAGCAGCAACACTATTTGAGAGCACTGAAAAAGTTAGGTGTAAAAGGGTTCCGTATTGATGCCGCAAAGCACATGACCCTACAACATTTAAATAAAGTGTGGACCCGCGATATTACCCAAGATGTTCATATTTTTGGCGAGATAATTACTGATGGGGGAGCGACCAAGGAAGAGTACCAGTTGTTTTTGCAACCCTATCTGCAATCTACCACTTTAGCTGCCTATGATTTTCCCCTTTTTAATAGCATTTTTAAGGCATTCAGTGAAACGGGAGACATGAAGTCTCTGATAAACCCTTACTGTTTTGGACAAGCGTTGTCTAAATCCAGAGCGATCACTTTTGCTATTACTCATGACATCCCCAATAACGATGTGTTTTCCGATTTGGTGATGGAGGAGCGATACGAGTGGTTAGCTTACTGCTATATACTTGGTCGGGATGGTGGTGTTCCGCTGATATATAGTGATTTAAACACCAGCAATATTCGTGACGAATCAGGTAAACCTCGTTGGCAAGATGCATGGAAAGAGCACCGTATGGCATCTATGATTCGCTTCCACAATAAAGTGCATGGTCAAACGATGGCAAGAGTCGTTGGAGATGAAGACTATTTAGTCTTCTCCCGAGGTGAAGAAGGCATAGTCGCCATTAATAAATCGGAAAAAACGATTCAGATATCCATAGATTGGCCATGGAATATGTACGATCTGCTTAGCGATTGCCTGTTTTTATCTCAGCACGGAGAATTTGAATTCACACTGCCTGCACAATCGTGTTTGATGATGCTAAGAGCTAAGAGCTAAGAGCCCAAAAAAAACGCCAGAGACATGACTGCACTGGCGTTTTATCTTTAATTATTGTTTGGTTTAAACAATAAACTTATTCAAGATATTGCTCTGTTCGCGAACGTTCTCTGTTTGTACTTGCATTGCCATGTTCGCTTCGTTTGCCCCTTCAGATACCTGAACAGATAGGTCCTTAATTTTCACTGTATTAGAGTTGATCTCTTCAGCCACCAAGCTTTGCTCTTCGGCTGCAGAAGCAATCTGCATGTTCATGTCAGAAATGCGTTGAATCGCATCACGAATACGTTCTAGAGCGATGTTTGCTTCTTGTGCTTGTTCAACTGTATTACTCGCGGTTTCTTTACTTAGTCCCATCGCTTTGGCAACAGAACCGGCACCCGCTTGAAGTTGCTCAATCATATTGCGGATTTCAGTCGTTGACTCTTGCGTTCTCTGTGCAAGGGTTCGTACTTCATCGGCAACTACCGCAAAACCTCGACCTTGCTCACCGGCACGTGCAGCCTCAATCGCGGCGTTCAGTGCTAACAGGTTAGTTTGGTCGGCGATATCATTGATAACTTGCAGTACCGTCTCAATGCTGTCCGTTGCATCCTCAAGCGCTTTCACTTCGCTAACGGCTTGATCTATACGGTTGGACAACTCATTGATGGACTCTGTGGTATGGCTAACAACCAGTGAACCTTGCTGAGTGGCATCATCGGCTTCTTGAGCGGCACCCGCGGCGCCTTGTGCATTGCCTGCCATATCAGTAGAGGTAGTGGCCATTTCGTTCATTGCGGTAGCCAGTTGCTCAAGCTCTTGCAACTGTTCTTGCATAGCACTTGCAGCGTGTGATGAACCTTCTGCGGTACTTTCTGCCCCGCGAATAATCTCTTCACCAATGCCTTTAAGCTGTTTAATTTGACCTTGAAGGTTCTCTGTAAAAGTATTGAACCCACCGGCAAGTTCGGCAAATTCTTTGTCGGTTTTGGTAGACAGACGTTGTGTTAAGTCACCATCGCCAGTCGCTACGTCTTGAATAGCGTCATTCAGAGAGTCAAGAGGGCGCATCAATTTCGCAATAAGTAGCAATAGGAGTGTGATACTAATAATTAGAGCTACAACGGTGAAAATGATGGATGATGTGCGCATCTCATAAACCGAAGCAAATGCAATATCCTGATCTAAGGCAACACCAATAAACCAATCTTGATTCGGTACTTTTACAAAGTTAAAGACGAACTCTTGTCCTTCCACTTCAACATGTTGCATCTGTTGCTTAATCTGCACACCAGTTTGATAGGAAGAGAATGGTTGACCATTTTTCTCTGCGTCAGGGTGAGCAATGGTTGAGCCTTTGCTATCGACAATAAATACGTAACCGGCATCAAACAGTTGCACGTTGTTTACGATTTCTGCCAGACCGACCAAGCTTACATCAAAAAAGAGTGCGCCTTTAAACTGGCCGTTTTCTCTTAATGGCGTAGCAATGGAGATAAGAATCTCTTTGGTAACGGAATCGGCATAAGGGGCAGTAACAATTAACTGGTTTTGAGCTTTTGCATCTTTGTACCAAGGACGAGCGCGAGCATCCCATGATGAACCTGGATCCCAACCCGGGTCGCCACTAATGGCTTGACCGTTCGTTTCTAAACCCCCACCTACGAGTACAAAAGGTTTTTTAAGGGCAGGTTGATCGATAACGGCCATGATTGCGTCGGGAGCTAAGTTACGCTCAACGATGTTGGTGGTGTAACGAGCAACGTCTTTACGCCCTTCCATCTCTGCGACTACGTTATTTTTGACACTTTGCATAATGTCTTTAACGCTAACTTCGATAGTGGCTTCGAGCTCAGACTGGATAGTCATGACCTGTTTTACTGATAGTAGACTTACCGTTACTAGCATTAAAACTGCTGAAGCGATAACGATTTTATGGCTAAATTTCATATCTGATTCCTTCAAGTACTTCCATGGAACATAAGGATTAAAAAGCGCCAACTTTTGTATGATGATTTAATGTAAAACTAACTTGTAATTTTTGTATGTCAGTTTGTACTTTTATGAAAGTTAAATGTTATTTAAATAGAGCTTTCATAATGATTTATCGGTAATTATACGAGTTACTTTAGAGTTTAGCATATTCTAAAATTATGGATTATAGAGGGTGAGCTGCGCATAAATGCTTTAATAGTGGGCTTTTGCAACAAATTTAGCCATCAAAATGCCGTAATGTAAGTCATCATTTCTATAAGGAAAGCGAAAGATAGCAATTAATTCTTAATGACGTTGCTTTCGGTTTATTGATAAAAAACAAACTTGGATCAAATTCGTAGTGATTGATTGTAGAGTAATTAATCTAATTTTTAATGATTAAAGGGTGCAAATCACCGTAGTAGTGTCGATATTTGCTGTTTTAAACAAGAATTGGTATTAACAACTAGCATGAAAGTCGTGCTATCTATGTGATAAACTTGCGGCCTATACCGAATATAAGTGAAAGAAAATGAATTTCGAACAATCTAACTCCAGCGATCAAGAAGAGATTGAAATTGAAGCGATAGCAGTAGAGATTTCTAATGAACCTGTTGAACTGTATAAGGTGTTTAAGATCGCCAACTTAGTGAATGGTGGTGGAGAAGCAAAACACATCATTGCAGAAGGTTATGTCGCAGTAAATGGTGAGATAGAGACACGTAAACGCCGTAAAATGTACGATGGCGATTTGATAGAGTTTAATCAGGAATACTATGTCGTCATCTGTGTAGAAGGTATGGAACAACAATATGATATGGATGAACTGCCTGAAATAGATGAAAATGACTTAACGGCAGAAGAGTTTCAAGTATCCGCAGAAGAAGCAGAAGCGATCAACCAGCAATACGACACTTCAGAAGACATTCAGAGTGATTCTGTTGAAGAACAGCAGTCAGAGCAAGATATACCTGAACAAGAGAACAAGCCCTCTAAGGGAAGAAAATCAATTCAATTCTTTTGATTACATGTAGGGTCTGTTGATTATTGGTGGTCAACAGGCCTTATATGACAATCCCATTCTGTACATTCAAGTAACCTCAACAAGCTCATTTCTGCGTCAGATAACCTTGAAAGGGGAATGTTATTGCTTCGATTATCTTGCTTGAACTGAACCTGTTGATGTGGCTCTGAATCCTGCTCCTTGAGGTCACTTGAGAATAAAATGGTATGACTTCACATGTTTGCTTCTTAAGCTTATCTTAAACAATACTTAATCGTTTAAGTTTACTATATTCCATGCAACATATAGGTTATCGGAGTGGGTTATGTTGTCGCTAGATCAAGGAAAAAGAGCATTAAGACAAGCTCTAGAGTCTGTTCAGTTAACAAAGTTAAGTAAAAAAGACGAGAAGATTTTTTTACAGCGTCTTGATCACTATTTTCCCCAGTTAGTGATTAAATTGCACCACCTGTACGGCGATCAATATGATTTCTTTTGGCATTTGCAACAGTTACTTGTGGAGTTGTCTGACTCTTTTGCTGCAAGAGATAACGATTTAAAACAGCAAGATGAGCAACGACTAAAGCAACCAACTTGGTATCGAAATGAAAAGATGCTCGGTATGGCTCTGTATGTGGATCTGTTTGCTGGTGATTTGTCTGGAGTGACAAAAAAAATTCCCTACCTTAAGTCACTAGGCATTAATTATGTTCACTTAATGCCGTTGTATAAGTCGCCGGAAGGAGAAAGTGATGGCGGCTATGCGGTCTCAGATTATAGAAAAGTCGATAAACGCTTAGGAACCGAAGCGGACCTGCTTGCTTTAGCCGCAGCGTTTAGAAAGGAAGGCATCAGTCTTGTCTTAGATTTCGTCTTTAACCACACGTCAAATGAACATATTTGGGCTCAAAAAGCATTAGCAGGGGATGTTGAGTACCAAAACTATTATTACTTTCTCGATGACATCCGTGAAGTTGAACAGTACAACCAAACATGCCGAGAGATCTTTCCTTCAGTACGGCGTGGCAGTTTTACCTATAACGCCCAAGTGAATCGATGGATATGGACTACCTTTAATAGCTTTCAGTGGGACCTGAATTTCTCTAACCCTGCGGTTTTTAATGCCATCAATAGAGAAATGCTGTTTTTAGCTAACATAGGTTGCGAAGGATTGAGGCTTGATGCGTTAGCCTTTATCTGGAAAGAGAAATGGACGCAGTGCGAGAGTTTACCGAAAGCTCATACTCTTATTCAGGCATTCAATTTATCTCTTAAAATTGTGGCTCCTTCTGTGCAGTTTAAATCAGAAGCGATTGTACACCCTGATGAAGTGGCACAGTACATTGATAAGGATGAGTGCCAGCTTTCTTATAACCCATTGATGATGGCATTAATGTGGGAGAGCTTAGCCACTCGAGAAACCAAGCTTTTAACGGCATCGTTAAAAAAGAGTTTTACCATTAAGCCAAGTTGCAGTTGGGTCAATTACATTCGTTGTCATGACGATATTGGCTGGACCTTTGATGATGATATTGCGGATAATCTCGGTATAAACGGGCATGATCACCGCCAGTTTCTTAATCAGTTCTATACCGGACGATTCCCCGGCTCATTCGCGCAGGGAGTTCCGTTTCAAGAAAACCCACAAACAGGCGACTGCCGAGTGTGTGGTTCATTAGCTTCTCTGACGGGCTTAGAGAAAGCGATACAGAGCAACAATGTTCACCAGCAAAACTTAGCGATTAAACGTATAAGCTTGTTAAACAGTATCAACTTAAGCATTGGCGGCATTCCACTAATTTACCAAGGCGATGAGTTGGCCATTCTTAATGATTACAGTTATGAAATGGATCCGCATAAACAGGCGGATGCTCGCTGGGTAAATCGACCAGCGATCACTCAGCAGGCGGTAGATGCTGCTCATGATCAAAGCTCTCTACAAGGTATTGTCCATGCTGAGCTGACGAAAATGATTAAGCTGAGGCAGCAAGATGAGATTTTTGGTGAAGCAGAGACGGAGATTTTAGAAACTTACCAGAGCAGTCTATTCTCCTATGTCCGCAAACATATCAGTGGCGATAAGCTATTAGCAATTACCAATTTTAGTGAGCAGCCACAAACAGTACCTAGTTCAATATGCGATATTTTATCTAGCTGTCATGTGGTGGATATATTATCTGATCAGCGGGTGGATCTATCACAGCCAATTACCCTTGATAGTTATGATGTTGTTTGGCTAAAGGCAAAAAAATGAAAACAGAAAAACAGAAAATGTTAGCAGGCGAACCTTATCTTGCTTGGGATGAAACACTCTATGCTGAACGTATAGCGTGCCGTAAGAAAATTCAAAAACTGAATGGGACGATTCCCGATAGTGAAGAGTGGTTATCAGCAATACAGTCGTTGTTTCCACACGCTAAAGGTGAAGTCTACCTAGAGCCACCGTTTCGTTGTGACTATGGTACAAACATTAAGTTAGGCGATAATTTTTATGCCAACTTCAACTGCACTCTTTTGGATGTAAATACCATTGAAATTGGCGATAACGTTCTGCTTGCACCTAATGTTCAGCTATTAACGGCGGGTCACCCTTTGGATGTGAAGAGCAGAGTAGAGCAGGGAATTGAGTTTGGCCTGCCTATTAAAGTTGGTCACAATGTCTGGATTGGTGGTGGGGCGATAGTGTGCCCGGGCGTTACTATTGGTGACAACAGTGTCATTGGTGCGGGAGCTGTGGTTACAAAAGATGTTCCCGCCAACGTAGTTGCTGCGGGAAATCCATGTCGAGTCATTCGAGAAATAGATAACAGCTAAAACTTAAAACTCACGATTCATTTTCTCAAGGCATGTCACCAGCATGTCTCTCTGCTTTGAATTGACATGCCTAGTGAGATCTTGGGTGAGCTTTAGGTGTAGCTCATTGTGGTGTTGATGTAACTGCTGACCATCTTCAGTCAACACCACCACAATTGAGCGTCTGTCATTCTCGTGAGGGCAACGCTCAATCATGCCAGCTTGTACTAGCTTTTCAACTTGGACGGTTAAGGTGCCAGTTGTTATACCTAGTTTGTCTGCCAGCTCTTTCATGCGCATTGAGCCATGATTGCCAAGTACTTCAATAGTATGAACCTGAGCTAATGAATAGCCTGTCTCTTTTACAACAGATTGTTCCCATGAAGATAGCTTGTCATAGAACTCAATTAACAAGTGATTCAACTTGTTTAGCGCTTGCATTTTACTCTTCCTGATTGATTTCTAACGTTAGATGTTTGATTTTAACAAATTTTTCTAAGCTTCGTTTATAGTTTTCACTATTAACGGTTTGATCACTCTGCAAAACGATCGCGGCAGAGTAGTGATCGGCACTTATTTTCCAAATATGAAGATCGGTTACTTTTGCACCCAACTGCGTTAACTGTGATTTTATCTGCTGCTTTTCTTGGTCGCTGATACTGGCATCGAGCAAAATTGGGCTGGTCTGTTTTACCAAGGCTACGGCCCAGTTGATAATGACGATGGCACCAACAATACCCATTATCGAGTCTAACCAAATAATACCTAAGAACTTACCTATGATTAGTGCCGCGATCGCCAGTAATGAGGTTAGTGCGTCAGCCAAAACATGTAGGTAAGCGGCTTTTAGGTTGTGGTCGTGATGATGCTCATGTTCATGTTCATGTTCATGATGGTTATGGTTATGGTGGTGTCCATTGGCATCATGATGGTGATTATCATGCAATAACCACATGCATATCGTATTTATAATTAATCCAACAATCGCCACAATTATGGCTTCGTTAAATTGTATCTGTTGCGGTGAGAAGAGTCGGTGTATCGACTCAACGATCATTAATAGTGAGACTAAACTAAGGGCAATGGCACTGGTAAAGCCTCCTAGTACACTCACTTTTCCCGTACCAAATGAGAAATCATCACTGTGAGCATGTTTTTTAGAATAGTGATAAGTAAACAAGGTGATGCAGAACGCTGCGGCATGAGTTCCCATATGCCACCCATCGGCAAGTAGTGCCATTGAGCCGTAATATGACCCCGCTATAATCTCAACAAGCATAGTGACTACGGTGAGAGCCAATACATAGTAGGTTTTTTGTTCACCGCTATGGTTGTGCTTAGCAAAGTGGTGAGAATGGGGGGATAAGAAGCGATCTTTGCTGGTCATATAACAATCAGTTTGTAATTCAAGTTATCTATAAAATAGATTATTTGATTATCAAAGTAAAATTTATTGACAATATGATTGGATAATTGTTGTGCTACTCTCATTATGTGGTTATCTTGCACGGCTAATTTGTACAATCTGTTTTTTCTACCTTAAAAAAGGAACTCCCTTGAGCAATACTTCATTCTCCCAGTTATCACTTTCTCCAGCGCTGTTACAAAACTTGGAGTCTATGGCGTATAGCGAAATGACGCCGATTCAGGCGCAAAGCCTTCCTTTAATGTTGTCTGGAAAAGACGTTATTGGGCAAGGGAAAACAGGCTCCGGAAAAACCGCGGCTTTTGGGTTAAGTTTATTAACCAACCTGAACGTTAAGCGATTTAGAGTTCAATCTTTGGTTTTATGCCCAACAAGAGAGTTAG
The DNA here is from genome assembly GCF_033238805.1 of Vibrio sp. MACH09. Taxonomy (NCBI): domain Bacteria; kingdom Pseudomonadati; phylum Pseudomonadota; class Gammaproteobacteria; order Vibrionales; family Vibrionaceae; genus Vibrio; species Vibrio sp. MACH09. The sequence continues at coordinate 908,997 of NZ_BSFZ01000002.1, forward strand.
CCGATCAAGTAGCAAAAGAGATTCGTAAGCTGGCACGTACTATTCATAATATTAAAGTGCTGACTTTATGCGGTGGAATGCCAATGGGGCCACAAATTGGTTCATTGGAGCACGGTGCGCATATTTTGGTGGGTACTCCTGGCCGTATTCTTGACCATTTGGAGAAAGGCCGCATTAATCTTGCTGAACTTAATACACTGGTATTGGATGAAGCGGATAGAATGCTTGATATGGGTTTCCAAGATGCGTTGGATGCCATTATTGACCAAGCACCCCAGCAGCGCCAAACGTTGCTATTTAGTGCAACATTCCCAGAACAGATTCAATCTATTGCTAACCGTATAATGCAGAAGCCTGAGTTGGTGAAAGTAGAATCAACCCACGCCAGTAGCACTATTCAACAAACGTTTTATAAAATCACAGATAACGAAGAGCGCTTACAAGCGGTACAGAAACTATTGCTAAAATATCAGGCAGAATCTTCGGTGATTTTTTGTAATACCAAACGAGAAGTACAAGAAGTCGCTGACGAGCTTTATCACGCGGGCTTCGATGTCATTGATCTGCATGGTGATTTGGAGCAAAGAGAACGTGACCAATCTTTGGTGCAGTTCTCTAATAAAAGCATCTCTATTTTGATCGCCACAGATGTTGCCGCACGAGGATTAGATGTTGATAACCTCGACATGGTGATTAACTATCAGTTATCAAGAGATCCGGAAGTGCATGTGCATAGAATTGGTCGAACAGGCAGAGCCGGAAGCAAAGGAATGGCATGCAGTCTATTTAGTGATAAAGAGATGCACCGTATAGCAATGATAGATGAGTATATGGATCTGCCAATTGAGCCTGTGGCACTACCAGATGACTCTGTGCTATCCCTTAAGCCTTTCCAAGCCAATATGGTAACCATTGAAATCGCAGGCGGTAAAAAGCAGAAGGTTAGGGCGGGAGACATTCTTGGCGCACTGACTGGAGCGAACGGGATCGATGGTAAAAAAGTCGGTAAGATTAACTTATTCAGCATGAGATCGTACGTAGCGGTGGATAAATCCATAGCGAAACAAGCCTTAGTTAAACTAGAAAACGGAAAGCTTAAAGGTCGTAAATTTAGAGCTCGTATTCTTAAATAGCGCCGATTCATTTAGATTTTGATCACAAAAAACCTTCCAAAATTGGAAGGTTTTTTGTTACGAATAATTACTTTAAAAGTGATAAAGATCTTTTTTCCATCCATAGAAACACCAATTCCTTAGACTTAAATCACACATCTATTTTTCATCACAAGCTAAAAAAAATTTAACCGCTATTATTTGTCGAAACGTTTCGATGTGTTTTTTTGTAAGTTCATCGATACGTTTCGATGAGAGGGAAAAGACTCTTATCTATTGGTACTCACACTGGTAATGAATACGGAACCTATTTATGAAAAAGACATCGTTGTTAAATTCTGAGCTCTCATATCTTGTTGCCACGCTTGGCCATACTGATGAAATAGCCATCGGCGATGCAGGCTTGCCAATTCCTGCTGAAGTAGAGCGAATTGACCTAGCGCTTACACATGGTGTTCCGGGGTTTATTCAGACAGTAGAGACTTTGCTAAAAGAGTCACAAATTGAAGGTGTGGTGATTGCTGAGGAAACACGTCAAGTGAGTCCAGAGCTTCATAGCCAGTTGATTGCGGTGTTGGATAAGGATAGCGCCGAAACAGGTAAGAAAATCGCCATTTCATATGTTTCTCATGAAGAGTTTAAAGCGAGAACGCATCAGAGTCGTGCCGTAGTAAGAACAGGGGAATGTACCCCTTATGCAAACGTCATCTTCCAAACAGGTGTGGTTTTTTAATTAACCTTGAATACCAACAACCTGAGTATAGAGGAACAGAGAATGACTCAACCAATTTTAGAACTTAACGGCATCGACAAAGCATTTCCGGGCGTAAAAGCGCTGGATAATGCCTGCCTCAACGTATATCCGGGAAGAGTGATGGCGTTGTTGGGAGAAAACGGTGCAGGTAAGTCAACTCTAATGAAAGTTCTAACCGGTATCTATTCATTAGATGCGGGTTCTATTAAGTATCAAGGTGAAGCGGCTGCATTTGAGGGACCTAAACATTCTCAAGAAGCGGGCATCAGTATTATTCACCAAGAGCTAAACCTTATTCCTGAACTTACCATTGCAGAGAATATATTTCTTGGCCGAGAAAAGACATCGCCTATGGGGCGGATTCTCTGGGCTGATATGTACCGCGAGGCTGACCAGCTACTCGCTAGGCTTAATGTCAAACACAGCTCTAAACGTCCGCTTGGAGAGCTTAGCCTCGGTGAGCAGCAGATGGTTGAAATTGCAAAAGCGCTCTCATTTGAATCGAAAGTGATCATCATGGATGAGCCTACAGACGCACTGACCGACACAGAGACAGAATCACTGTTTAAGGTGATTGATGAATTGCGTCAAGAAGGGTGCGGCATTGTTTACATTTCTCATCGCCTCAAAGAGATTTTCCAAATGTGTGATGACATTACCGTATTACGAGACGGTAAGTTCATTGGTCAATGTGCCGTTGTGGATACTGATGAAGACCGCCTTATTGAGATGATGGTAGGGCGAAAGCTTGATGAGCAATATCCCCGCATAGACGCTGTGCATGGAACCACCTGCTTAGAAGTAAAAAATCTGTCTGCACAAGGCGTGAACGATGTCAGCTTCAGCCTAGATAGAGGCGAAATATTAGGTATTTCTGGCCTGATGGGTGCAGGGCGGACAGAGCTTATGAAAGTGATATACGGTGCACTGGAGAGAGAGAGCGGTGACGTTATTTTGGACGGCAAAAGTGTTAACGCACGTAGCCCACAAGAAGGGCTAGCCAATGGTATCGCCTACATATCAGAAGACCGTAAAGGCGATGGCCTAATATTAAGCTTGTCAGTAAAAGAAAACATGTCGCTAAGCTGTTTAGAGCAGTTAACCAATGGCATTCATATTCAGAGTAAAGATGAAGTGATGGCGGTGGATGACTTTATTGGCTTGTTCAACATTAAAACCCCTAGCCGCAACCAAATTATCGGCAACTTGTCGGGTGGTAACCAGCAAAAAGTGGCCATCGCAAAAGGGCTAATGACTCGCCCTAAAGTTCTGATTTTGGATGAACCAACTCGGGGTGTTGATGTTGGTGCAAAGAAAGAGATCTATCAACTGATTAATAAATTTAAAACAGAAGGGATGAGCATCATTTTGGTCTCCTCAGAAATGCCTGAGGTACTTGGAATGAGTGACCGGATATTGGTGATGCATGAAGGGCACATCAGCGGAGAATTTGATGTTAAAGACGCTGATCAGGAAAAACTAATGGCTTGCGCTGTCGGAAAATCAATTGATGAGGAGGCAGCATGAGTACTCAATTAACAACCAATAAGACTGAAACCATGCAAGATAAAAAATTACTGAGTAAAGAATGGTTAATTGAACAGAAATCGCTAATAGCGCTGCTGTTTTTGATCGCTGTGGTGTCGTTTTTAAATCCCAACTTTTTTACGGTAGATAACGTATTAAACATTCTAAGACAGACATCCGTTAACGCCATCATTGCAGTAGGTATGACGCTCGTTATATTGACGGCGGGAATCGACTTAAGCGTTGGCTCTGTGCTGGCGTTATGTGGTGCGTTTGCCGCCAGCTTAGTGGCGATGGAAGTTCCCGTGCTGATTGCTGTGCCAACAGCTTTGGTTGCAGGGGCTGCATTAGGTGCGATCAGTGGCATTATCATCGCCAAAGGTAAGGTACAGGCGTTTATTGCCACCTTAGTGACCATGACCTTGCTGCGCGGTGTCACCATGGTATATACCGATGGTCGCCCTATTTCGACGGGATTCACAGACACTGCCGATGCGTTTGCCTGGTTTGGTACGGGCTACACATTAGGTATTCCTGTTCCTGTCTGGATCATGGTTATCGTTTTTGCCACAGCGTGGTATGTACTTAACCATACTCGTTTCGGACGCTATGTGTATGCACTTGGCGGTAATGAATCGGCGACTCGCCTGTCGGGTATTGATGTCGATAAAGTTAAAATTGGTGTGTACGCGGTATGTGGTTTATTAGCGGCGTTAGCCGGCATTATCGTCACATCTCGTTTATCTTCTGCACAACCTACAGCTGGTATGGCTTATGAGCTAGATGCCATTGCAGCGGTGGTTCTTGGTGGCACCAGCTTAGCCGGTGGCCGCGGACGAATCATGGGAACGTTAATAGGGGCGTTAATTATTGGCTTCCTAAACAATGCTCTCAATTTATTAGACGTATCTTCGTATTACCAGATGATAGCCAAAGCGGTTGTGATTCTTCTGGCGGTACTGGTTGATAACAAAAACAAGTAACAATATTAAAAATATAGGTCAGTTATAAGCTGGCCTCCCTACGTAACAAAGGACTATACAAATGAAAAAGATTGCAACTTTTATCTCTGCTGCTGTTTTGTCTGCTTCTATGAGTACTTCTGCTTTTGCCGAGGATACTTTAGCAGTCGTGGTATCCACTTTAAACAACCCGTTTTTTGTATCAATGAAAGATGGTGCAGAAGCAAAAGCGAAGGAGTTGGGTTATAAGCTAATCGTATTGGATTCTCAAAACGATCCAAGTAAAGAGCTTTCGAACGTAGAAGATCTTACTGTTCGTGGCGTAAAAGCGATTTTAATCAACCCAACAGACTCTGATGCTGTGTCTAACGCTATCCGCATGGTTAACCGTTCAAATATCCCTGTATTGACGCTGGATCGTGGTGCATCTCGCGGCGAAGTAGTCAGCCATATCGCTTCAGATAACGTTGTAGGTGGTGAACTCGCCGGTAACTTTATTGCTGAAGTTGTTGCACCTGATGCAAAAGTGATCCAATTAGAAGGCATCGCTGGTACTTCTGCAGCTCGTGAGCGTGGCGAAGGTTTTATGAACGCAGTTAAAGGCAGCAACATGCAGCTATTGGCGAGCCAGCCAGCAGATTTTGACCGTACTAAAGGTCTAAATGTAATGGAAAACTTATTGGCGGCTAACCCTAATGTTCAAGCTGTATTTGCTCAAAATGATGAAATGGCTTTAGGTGCGTTACGCGCTGTTCAAGCATCAGGCAAAGATATTGTTATTGTTGGTTTCGATGGTACAGATGACGGTATTGCAGCTGTAAAACGTGGTCAACTTGCTGCTACAGTTGCACAACAACCAGAACTTATCGGTGCGCTAGGTATCGAGACTGCTGACAAAGTTCTAAAAGGCGAAAAAGTAGAAGCTTACATTCCAGTACCTCTTAAAATCGTAATGGAATAATTGATTCTTTAATCGGTATTAAAAAGGGAGGAGTTCCTCCTCCCTTTATAAAGTTTATTGATTAAGGTTATCGGCGGACAGATACGTAATCTGCTGAGGATTTAAAGTCGTCCTCTTTAATCAATAAGTTTTATGTCAGGGTAGGTAACAGCTGATCGCTTTCTTATCCAGAGCTGAGGTTAATATATATGAGTAAGCTAGTTGTATTGGGAAGTGTTAATGCTGACCATGTGCTAAAAGTGCCGTCTTTCCCAAGACCGGGAGAAACATTACACGGTTTTGGCTATCAAGTTATCCCGGGAGGCAAGGGAGCGAATCAGGCGGTTGCCGCTGCTCGTCTTGGCGCAGATATCGCGTTTATTGCCTCTGTAGGTGATGACGCTTTTGGCAAAGAGATGAAACAGAATTTTCAGGCGACGGGCATAGACACGTCAGCCGTGATGGAAGAGCAAGATACCCCTACCGGTATCGCTATGATTCAGGTTGCCGATACCGGCGAAAATAGCATCTGTATTTCCGCAGAAGCAAATGGTAAATTGGATGCCGAGCGTCTTACACCACACATACCGCTTATTGAGAATGCAGACTACTTGTTAATGCAACTCGAAACCCCTATTTGTGGTGTTGAGCTTGCAGCCAAAATGGCTAAAGCATCGGCTACCACTGTGGTTCTTAACCCTGCACCCGCCACCGCGCTTAGTGACCAACTGCTCTCTTGCGTCGATATTATTACTCCAAACGAGACTGAAGCAGAACTGCTTACCGGTGTCACGGTATTCGATGAGCGTTCCGCTCAGCTAGCCGCAGATATTCTTCACGCCAAAGGCATCAGCATGGTGATGATAACGCTAGGTGCGGAAGGGGTTTGGTTAAGTGTCAGAGAAAAAGGTGCGGCCAAAATCAGTGGTGAGAATGAGCAACACGAGAGTGGTAAGGTAATCAAAGGCTTTAGAGTGAACGCGATAGATACTACAGCCGCCGGTGATACCTTTAATGGCGCTCTACTGACTGGCATGCTAGAAGGCATGTCCTTAGAAGAAGCGATTAAGTTCTCTCATGCTGCGGCGGCAATCTCGGTAACTCGTTTTGGAGCACAAACCTCTATTCCGACACGGGTTGAAGCTGACGCTTTTTTACAACAACAGATGAATGACTAAAGGACGATTTTCATGGCAACAATGAAAGACATTGCAAAACGAGCAGGTGTTTCAACCTCTACTGTTAGCCATGTAATTAATCAATCTCGATATGTCAGTGAAGAGATATCAGAGAGAGTGCAGCGAGCGGCAAAAGATCTGCATTACGCGCCATCGGCATTGGCGCGAAGCCTAAAAATGAACCGTACCCGAACCATTGGTCTTCTGGTGACTACCTCAACGAACCCTTTTTTTGGTGAGGTAGTAAAAGGGGTGGAGCGACGCTGTTATGAGCAAAACTATAACCTGATCCTATGTAACACCGAAGGTGATGAAGCGAGAATGAAAGCCTCGCTGAGCACTCTGCTTGAGAAAAGAGTCGATGGCTTGTTATTGCTCTGTTCCACTCTAGAAGGGCAATATTTAGATGTTTTTGATTTATATCCAAATATTCCAACCGTAGTCATGGATTGGGGCGAGACTCACTTTACCAGCGATAAAATAAACGATAACTCAAAGCATGGCGGTTATTTAGCGGGTAAGTACCTGATTGAAAATGGTCATAAACAAATTGGTTGTATTACTGGCCCTATGCACCACCATCAGGCAAAAATTCGCTATCAAGGTTTTTGCAAAGCGATGGAAGAAGCCAATATTGCTGTAGATCCCAAATGGGTGATTGAGTCTAATTTTGAATGCGATGGTGGATATCAAGCGTTTAATCAGCTATTTGATAATGGCCCGCTTCCTTCCGCCGTGTTTGTTTGCAACGATATGATGGCCATGGGTTTGATTAACGCGGCAAATGAGAAGCAGGTAAACATTCCACAACAACTCTCCATTATTGGCTATGATGACATTCATATTTCTAAGTATATGGTCCCGACATTAACCACCATACATCAGCCCAAATTTAGGCTGGGTAGAACCGCGGTTGATAGATTACTGCACCGCATTGACGGCGCAGGTTCGGAACCAGAACAATTTCAACTTGAACCTACTCTGGTTGTCCGAAATAGCGTAGTAAAACGCTAATCCCTTACTTACTTTTCAATGAGAATTGAAAAGGTTATCTAAGTCATTTCATATTGTTACGATATGAAATTTTTCCTGATCTACTTAACAAATCCCTTTGATTTGCGGTTATAATCTTTGCGCTAGATCAAAAAGTAACTGTATCAAACCGACCTTTATGCAACTTAATTGCAGAGAAATCGTTTGATAGAACGATAAGGTGATGTCATTAAGGTGGATAAATCAATGAAACATAATTCTGCTCCGCATATCGGTGTGATAGGGGGGGGAATTGCTGGTTCTACAACGGCACTGCATCTTTGCGAACAAGGATTTAAGGTAACGCTCATCGAGCGTGGAGCTGGCTTGGTCAGCGGGCCTCCTATCTGTCATCTGCATGCTGGGGGGAACCTCTACCGAGAAATATCCCAACAGCAGTGTCTGGATCTTCTAAAACAATCGATAGATACCGTTCGCCTCTATCCACATGCTCTTAATATTCGTCCAACCGTCATCGCTACACCGACAACAGATGTTGGTGAGCCGCAAGCTTTGCTGCCGAGGTTAATCGCCATTCAGGCGGCATATCGAGATCTGGTGGAGCTCGATGAAAGCAATGCCGTACTTGGTAATCCGGATGATTATTATCGACTATTTGACCGAGATGAGTTGGAAGCGTTAGCGCAGCAAACTCAGTTAAAGCATCCTGAGACCATTAGTGAGTGGCTTATTCCGTTTGCTAAACATGTCGCATTAGACAAGATTAAGTATCCGGTCGTGGTGGTACAGGAGTTTGGATTAAGTGTGTTTAGGCTGGCCGCCAGTGCCACCCTGACTTTGCAGTCTCACCCTAAATGCCAGCTATTCACAGGCTGTTTATTGCAAGGTGCGGAGTTCCACGGAAGTGGTTGGAACCTAAATTATGTCGATGATAGTAGCCATTATCACTCACTTGAGGTTGATTACCTTGTCAATGCCTGTGGTTATCGAAGCGGTACTATAGATGATGTGACTCGACAGCCGCAAAAACGGTTAGTGGAGTTTAAATCTGCCTTTGTTACTCGCTGGCCTGAGAGTCAAATGCATTGGCCTGAAGTGATTTTTCATGGTGAAAGAGGCACCCCTGATGGGATGGCTCAGTTAACGCCATATCCGGATGGATACTTTCAACTGCATGGCATGACAGAAGAGATTACTCTGTTTAAACAGGGACTGTCGTCATCCAATGAGAACAGCTCTCAACCCAAGTTGGCCAATGAGCTTGAGCAGAAAATGAGAGTTGGTTGGCCTGAGGGGGCTCAAAAAGAGAGAACCTCTCGTGCCATTGAACACCTTAGTCGCTTTGTTCCAATGTTCTGTTCTGCTATCGAAGCGGGCAAACCGCTGTATGGAGCACAACAGATCCCAGGTTCCGACCCTTCACTAAGAGCTGTCGATGTCTCTTTCACAGACAAACGCTATGCACGAGTAGAGATAGTGAAAGCGTCATCTGCCTATCAAGCTGCAACTAAAATTGCAAAAGCGGTAAGCCAGCTAGGCAGAAATGACCAATCCTTCGTAACAGAACAATCTCCTATTAAAGAACAGTCCCTTACAACAGAACAATCAATAGAGCAGAAGCACCCAAATCATTTAAATCTAGGACTCGCAGAGGTTGAGCGCAAAGCCGTTCAACTGGCAAATCAGCGAGGATATCCAGAAGCTCTGGCTAAAGTACCTAACTAAAAACTGCTCAATTCTGGTTAAAAAGTGCTGACCTTATGCATGCTTGATCTCATTAACAAATCGTATATGTAGTGAGAGATACCATCACAATTCTATATGGATATTGTGTTTAAAGAAGGTAGCCCGCTCGGGTGAGTTCTTAATTGCTAAAGGTGTGAAATGATTAAAAAAATAGGCTTTAAAGCATCAATAATTTTGTTTGTCACTGTGTTAGTCGCCACCGTTTTATTGATATCAAATATGCTTTCATATGACACGCTGAAATCCTCTCTTAAAGAGCATATTAACTCGCAGTCCTTGATGATCGTGAATGGTGAAGCGGATAAGCTGCAAAACTGGTTCGGTGGTAAAATTGACGCTGTTGATGAGTTAGCAAGGTACAGTGAGCGTGAGACATTTGATAAGAACTATGTCGCGATATCAAGATTAGTAAAAAGTACCAGCGACGTATCAGCCATTCTGTTTGGTTTTGATGATGGCTCTTCATACACCTCGGATAACTCAGATCTATTCAAAAATGGTATTGGCGATAAAAGTCGTTACAACCCGACCACACGTCAATGGTACAAGCAGGCGAAAGCCTCGAATAATGTCATCATCACTGACCCCTACGAAATTGCGGGCACTAATGACTTGGTTGTTTCCATCGTTAAATCAACCAGAAATGGTGCGGTACTGGCGGATATAAGCTTAGGAATATTAAGTAACACCGTCGACAATATCGAATTTTCTGGCTCTGTTACTGCCATTCTTGATGAAAACGGCAAGTCTCTGGCGTCTAATTCTAATGTCCTAAAAGTTAACACCTCACTTCAAGATGTTCAGATGGGTGAAGTCTATAACCGAATGAAAGCAAGCAGACTCTCGGTGGTTGATTATCAGGTCGAAGGGGTTGAGAAAATCGGCTTTACCAGAGAGATTGAACTGACGGATGGGAAAAAGTGGTATCTGTTTTTCGGAGTCAGTAAGTCGGTTGTTTATGAAGAAATAGAAAACGCCTTTTATGACTCGATGATCTCTTCCGTTTTAATGATCATTGCGGCAGTCGTTACGGTTGTAGGCGTGCTGTACTTTCTTTACAAACCGGTTCTTTCGCTCAAATCCGTTATTCATGACCTTGCTCAGGGGAATGGTGACCTTACTCGGCGTCTGCCAGTGACCTCGAATGATGACCTAGGACAGATATCGCAGGATATAAATCAGTTCATTGCCAATTTGCAGTCTTTAATGAAGGATGTGTCTCGCGCATCTGAATCCATTGCTGCGAGCGTAACAAACTTAGAATCGCAGGTGAGTGCAAACGGTGAAGTGCTGATCAAACATAATCAGGAAGCAGAGCAAGTTGCTGCCGCGGTGGAAGAGATGAGTGCCACCGCAGATGATGTGGCAAGCAATGCTTCAAGTGCGTCCAGTTTTACTCAATCTATGAGCAGTCAAGTCGAAGCGTCCAGAGGAAGTGTAGGATCGTCAACCGTTACCGTTTCTGAGCTGGTAAAAAATGTGCAGTCAACGTCAGAAAGTATAGAGACTATCGAGCAAGATACGTCGGCGATTACCGATGTGCTTAATATCATCAGCGATATCGCTGATCAGACGAATCTATTGGCGTTGAATGCGGCGATTGAAGCTGCCCGGGCAGGGGAACAAGGAAGAGGCTTTGCGGTGGTGGCCGATGAAGTTAGAGCCTTGGCAGCAAAGACCAGAGTGAGTACCGAGGATATTCAGTCAACACTTGCTCAATTAAAACAGGGTTCATACTCTGCAATTCAGGCGATGAATGTTACCCAAACAACCTGTAAAGAGACGGTTTCGCAGACTAATACCGTAGAGTCTGAACTGAATCAAATCGCGGATTCGGTACTGCAAATCAATGATTTGAATAATCAGATTGCTACCGCTGCTGAAGAGCAAAGTCAGGTATCTGGTGAAGTGGCGGCCAACATGGCAACCATTAGGGATATGGCTAAAGAGCTTTCTGATAGTGGTTTAAATACCGCAGAAGAAGCGACGAATCTGGCGGGGGCCAATACACAATTATCGTCAGTGGTTAACAAGTTTAAATTAGCGTAAGTTCGTGGCGAGTCAAGGGCGCTTGCGCCCTTGACGGTCTCATTTATTATCTGCTTTGTGCCTTTCGAAGCTTTTTATTTACAAAGGCTTTCAAAGAAAATCCAGTCACTAACATCGTACCTGATACCACCAGCAAGGTGCCAAATACCGTATTCCAGCCAATCGGTTCATCTAGGATAAGGTGTCCCCAGAAAATACCAAACGCAGGAATAAGAAAGGTAACAGAAAGTGCCGATGCGGCGCCGACATCTGCGATCAATTTAAAGTAGAGCAGGTAAGCAATTCCAGTACAAAGAACACCGAGCGCGATAACAGAGAGGCTTATTTCTACTCCTATCGCTTCCTTCACAGGGAAGAAGGGTAATAAAGGAAGAACGATAAGGGAAGCCGCCCACATATTGCCGTGTGCATTATTAAATGAGGACATTGGTGGCGCGGTTTTGGTGTAGTTACTGGCAATACCGTAACAGGCCGCAGCCATAATGCCTGCAAAAATGGCAAGTCCGGAGCCTTCTTCCAGTTGTCCTGCATCCCAGCCAACTAACACCACAACACCCAATACACCAAGACATAAGCCGACGGTTTTTTTACGGGTTAATGGTGTTTTGGTCCAGAATACACCGATAGCCGTGCCCCAGATAGCAGCGGTTGAATTTAATATTGAAAGTGTCGAAGCATTTAAGGTTTGCACCGCGTAAGCAAAGAGTAAGAAAGGCAGGGCAGTATTAAATAATCCTATGATAAAGAAATGCATTTTATACTGGAAAAAGTCCAGTCTTCGCTTCATCACAATCGCAACAACAAATAGGAACAGAGCTGCCAGAAGAACGCGAAGTTCTATCATCATTGCAGGCCCAAGCGCGGGTACTGCGATTCTCATAAACAGAAATGAACTTCCCCATATGGCGGCGAGAAGGATTAGTTGAATAGCGCTGGATATTGGCATGGAGAACCTTAATCACTAAATGACATTACATGTAGCCCAAGCCGATGTCGCAATACAGACACAACTGTCAGCCAAAGCATTGGTTTTATATTATTGTTCTTGTGGGAGATTTCTCCCGCACTATACAGTAAATTGCTGCAATAGTAAGCGGGAGATAATGAATAAATCGTATCTAGAAACGACAGACTTTTAGAGCGCGACTTTTATTCAATTAAAACGTTCTAACAAGCTAACTTATATTGCTCGTTGCCGTTTCTATATAGATTTCTCGCATTTTGTTGGTAATGGTTCCCGGTTTGCCATCGCCAATGGTGTGACCATCAATTTCTACCACAGGCCAGACGAACGTTGTCGCCGAGCTAATAAACGCTTCTTTAGCTTTGTACGCTTCTTCTATGGTAAATAGACGTTCTTCTACTGTAAGGTTTAGGCTGTCCGCCAACTTGAGTAAGCTGGCGCGAGTAATACCATGCAGAATGTCGTTGCTGAGAGGGCGAGTCACTAACACATTGTCTTCTGTAACAATGTAGGCATTATTCGACCCTCCTTCCGTGACAAACCCGTTCTCAATAAGCCATGCGTCAGTTACGCCTGCTTCCTTGGCGGCTTGTTTGGCCATACATGCAGCTAAAAGACTGGTGGTTTTTATATCGCGGCGTTTCCAGCGAATATCTTGCAGTGAAATAACGCCAATACCTTTGTCCGCTTGTGGGCAGCGCAAAAGGGCTTTCACTTGCGTAAACATCACCAATGTTGGAGGTGTGTCTGGGTGGTAGCCAAAATCACGATCGCCATCACTGCCACGGGTCAGTTGAAGATAAACGCCACCTTCATTAAGTTGATTTTTTTCAATAAGGTTTTTATGAATGGCCTGCAACTCTTGCTCGTCAACGGGGAGAGTTATGCCAAGTTCACGACATGAGCGGGTAAGACGGGCCATATGTCCTGCACTATCAACCAGCTTGCCATTAATAACAGAGGTCACTTCATAGACCGCATCAGCAAAAAGAAAGCCGCGATCAAATACAGAAACCTTCGCTTCTGATTCAGGGAAATATTGTCCATTTATATATACTGTGCGTTCCATACTGACTTCCTCTTATCGGCGATTAATGCCTTACTTAAAAGCATCGGGCTTATTAAGTCAATGTTTACTTGTTACTGCAAATAGTTTGCTATAGATCGTTCCGCTAATCAGTCCAAGTATTGGTGCACTGATACCGAATAAAGAGACACCTGATGATGCAATAATAAAGGTCAGTACAGCGGCTTCACGATGTTCAGAATGGAGCACCATGGTTTTTAAACACATCACTAAGGTGCCAAAAAGCGCTAAGCCAGCGAGGATTTTGCTAATGGAGTCAGGCAGTATCATAAAAATATCCGCAATGGTCGCCCCAAACACACCGGCCGCAAGATAGAAAATACCGGCCCATATAACCGCTTTATACCTTTGCTTTGTATCTTTATCGACATCATCGTTCATACAAATTGCCGCCGAAATAGCGGCAAGGTTGACACTAAAAACACCAAAAGGAGCGAGTAGAGCATTGATGAATCCGGAACCAATAAATACGGGTGACGTGTTAATGTGATAGCCATGACTTTTGATCATGGCAATACCGGGTAAGTTCTGTGAAAGCATGGTGATGATATACAAAGGGAGCGCAATATTGAGAATGGCTGCTCCATCAAACTGCGCTGACATCCAAATAGGGTAGGGAAGTGTCAGCGACAGTTCAGACTGATCAAATGTGCCGTTAATCATGGTTAAAACGAGTGAGACAATCAGTAGAATCAGCATCGCAAATGTGGGGTAATAACGTTTGGCCAGTAGAAAACTGATGAACATAACGAAAAAGGTCACAGCATCATCATTCACGGGGGAGAATGCGGCCATACAGATAGGGAGTAGAATGGCGGCCAGCATTGCCGTGGCGATCTGAGGAGAAATATTAGTGAGTAGGCGGTTTAGTGGTTTAATTAAACCGGTAATGACAATGAGTATGCCGTTCACAATAAAGGCGCCCACTATCTGCTCAAGTTGATAGCCAGAGACAGCAGTAACCAACATTGCAGCACCAGAAGTAGACCACGCCATTAAGATGGGTGTTTTCAAAAACCAAGAATAGAGTATCGATGTACATCCCATGGCAACACCAAGAGTGAACAACCAGCTAGCGATGTATGAGTCGCTTGCTCCTGATGCTGTCGCGGCTTGGATAACAATAATGATGGAGCTTGTGTATCCCACCACAATGGCGGTAAATCCAGCAGAGATATAACGTAATTGAAAAAGTGATTTCATGGTGTTTTCTTCACTATTAATTAATGGTAGCCTTGTGCGCAATAGCGCACATTGGGTCAGCTTATCATTGTGCGTAATAACGCACAATGGGATTTTGACGTGGAAAATTCAGATTTTAAAGCCAATATAGCCACTCACTTGAAGCAGATAAGAGCGAGCAAAGGGATTAGCTTAGATGCGACAGCGAAACTTACCGGCGTTTCTAAAGCGATGCTGGGCCAAATAGAGCGACAGGAGTCTAGCCCAACCATTGCGAAACTCTGGCAGATCGCCAGCGGATTAAATGTCTCTTTTTCCGCTTTTTTTGCCACGGAACAGTCGCTACGATTAAGCGAAAATACCTTTCCTGACGACCACAATATGCAGGTAAAAACGCTGTTTCCATTCGCTGCGGATACGGCCATGGAGATGTTCGAAATTACCTTAAAGCAGCATCACCAACAGATCTCTTCGCCCCATGCATTTGGCGTGGTTGAACACGTTTGTGTTTTAAGTGGTGAGATAGAGTTATTGATTGAGGGAGAGTGGCAGAGCTTTTCTGAAGGAAAAAGTGTTCGATTCTTTGCCGATCAAGATCATGGCTATCGGGCGGTGAGTGAAACGGTTATATTTCACAATATTGTCTGCTACCCCAAGTAGAATAAATAGGTTTTATCAAACGTTAAGGAAGTGCAGTGTTAGAGAAAGAGAACTTAATAAAATTGGCGCGTATGCAGATGCCGTTTGGAAAGTATGCAGGCCGAGTGCTCATTGATTTGCCTGAAGAGTATTTGCTTTGGTTTGCTCGTAAAGAACAGTTTCCAGAAGGAGAGTTGGGGCAGTTAATGCAGTTGTGTTTGGCACTAAAAGTAGAAGGCTTAGACAGTGTGGTTAAGCCGTTGAAACGCGATTTCTCTAATTAGACAGCATTGTAACTTTTCTATATTTCGTTCTATTCACTGGGTTCGTAATCGGGCATCAACTAACCCTAGAGATTGAAAATTCAATGATTGGATTTAAGTTTCGAAACTTTAGACTGCACCAACGTCTTTACTTTTTCACTCAGCCACACCATTCGAGGGTGAGACTCATCGCGCTTTAGCTTGAGCATATCGACATCGAAGTCAGGTATATCAATAGGTGGTGGGCATAGTGTCAACTGGTCTTGAAATAGATCTGAACGACCTACCATTTCTGCCGTGACAGCGAGTAAGTTTCGCCCATGCAGCATGTGCCTAATAGTAAAAAATCGGGTGGTGCCGAGTACCACATTCCGTTGGACATTCATGTTTTCCAGAGTTTTATCGACTTTAGTGACCAAGGTGTCATCAGCTAAAATTATCATCTGAGGTGTGGCTAAGTAAGTATCAAGTGGAATTGGCAACTGAGTGTTCAGCTTGTTGTTATCAAATATACACCAGTGTTTTTCTCTGTACAGAAAGGTTTTGCTTATACTTTCTGGTAGGTCATGGAATACGCCAATGCACAGATCAATCTCATCTTTCTCCAGCAGTTGTACGCTATTTTGGCTATCCGCAGGTTTAAAGATAATCTTGCTCTTGGGAGACAAACTCTGGATTAAATCAAACAGATCCGGGCCAAATATCTGCTCGGCATAATCCGTCAGGCCTATTTTGAAGGTTCCGTTATAAGCGTCGAAATCAAAATTTTTCCGAGGTAAGACATCTTCACAAAATACCGTAAGAATATGCTCAATTCTTGGGGCTATCTCTCTTGCTCTGTGAGTCGGAACCATACGGTGACCGACTCGTTCAAAAAGAGGATCATTAAGCAGTTCCCTAAGTCGCTTCAGGTTATAGCTCGTCGCGGGCTGTCCTAAGTTTAGATGCTTGGATGCATCGGAAACACTTTCAAACCTCATTATTGCATCAAATGTCAGCAATAAGTTTAGATCGATACCGCGCCAGTTAAGTTCTTTCATGTCTCTCCTTACTGAGTAAGATAATCCTAGATGAAGAAAGTGATAGGTAAAGTATGCATGATTTTTTTGAGCCAGAGGCACATTAATTGATCTATGGCTTTCAAATTGCTAATTGTAGTGAAGCATATTGAAATAACGGGATTTATCAAATCGATCGCTATAATTCTACAAATTAGTCAAACTAATAGTCCGACTTTCTATACTCACTTTTTATCTCTTTCATTGCTCAGCTAACCAAGAATACGTCGTTCTACACGGTGTTCTGTCAATCAATAATATTGATATAAAAAATCAATATGTTCAATTTTACCGATTATTAAGCGATGTCTATACTCGCCGTATTACATACTGAAATCATCAATGAGCAAGTCAAGATGTTGAAGAACAGAAACTACTTACGCTTGCTGCTAGCTCAAATTACCTCATTAACAGGGACAGGTGTCAGCTCGATTTGCTTGGCATTACTCGCTTATGATCTGGCAGAAAGTGAAGTAAGCATGGTGTTAAGTACCATCTTTGCCATAAAAATGCTGACCTACATTTTGCTTGCGCCAGTACTTAGTACCGTTAGTCAAAAGCTACCTGTAGGGAAAACTATGGTTGCGTTGGATCTTGTTCGCGCTGGCGTTTTCGCATTTATGCCTTTTGTTTCAAGCTTATGGGAAGTCTACTTTCTGACTTTTCTGATCAATGCTTGCTCGGCGTGGTTTACCCCTCTGTACCAGTCAACATTGCCCTTAGTTGTTACTGATAAACATGACTACACCAAAGCGTTGAGCTTAAGCCGTCTTGCTTACGATCTTGAACAGCTCGTCAGCCCTTTGTTGGCAGCCTTACTGTTAAGTGTGATTAGTTTTCGACAACTGTTTATTTTTGATGCCGCTACATTTGTTGTATCTGCCATATTGATTCTTTTCTGCATTATTCCCAGCTCGTCGAAAGTTAAGCATCAACCCAACTTATTTATTGTTGCTGGGGTAACTAAAGGGATTTGGAATTATCTGAGTAAGCCGTCACTTAAAGCGTTGTGGATGGCGTATCTTTCCGCCGCGAGTGCATCAGCCATGGTATTAGTGAATACGGTCGTTTATGTACATGACGTATTGGATGGTGGAGAACAGCAAATTGCGTGGGCAATGATGATTGTCGGACTAGGCTCAATGGTGATCGCTTTTAAACTCCCATCATGGCTCAAGTTTACCTCTCCTCAAACGTTCCACTGGGTAGGTATGGCCGCAATTTTTGGTGCATTTCTGCTCGGCTTTTTCACTCCCGGATGGGCTGGTTATATTGTCGTGTGCCTGGCTCTAGGAGTGGGTATGTCTTGTATCCAGACAACATCCGGGCTTCTCATTCGGGAAGCATGCATGGATGAAGAGAGCTCCCCTTATTTCGCAGCACACTTTTCGTTAACGCATTTTTGGTGGTTGATTACCTATTTGAGTGCTGGAGTGAGTGTAAAGTTATTTGGCTTAAGTGCTGGTTATTTGTGTATGGCGACATTTTGTCTTCTCGGTATGGTTGCCTATTATTTTTTCAGCACGTCTTCAACATGCAGTCGAGCGCCTTACTAACCCTATATTGTAATGTTTATGTTGTCTAAAAGGTTTATACAGTCAGTTGGTTTAATGATGCTTGTCATCGTCACGGTGAGTGTCGCTTCATCTGGTTTAAGGATGCTTCGTTCTAATGGCGTAGTGATAATGCCACTGATCGGCTCGGCTTACTCTCATTCAGAAAACCACAATCATTTTTTGGAGGATGGGAAAAAAAATCAACAAGACGCGAGTAATCATACCCATGACAATGTGACGTTAGATGAAGCAGTGAGTATTGCTTTATTAGGCCTAACAGAAACCGAAAACAGTAGGCGAACAAGCGGTTTTCCTATTCGTAAGCCCTTTAAAATTAAGCGCCCTCCCAGAGGTCACCATTCAAGTCGTATTCACACCGCCACCTCCTATGTCGGCGGATAAGTTATTAAGAATGAATGGAGTTGTTATGAATTTACTTTCTTCTGCTGAAGAGAGCAGGTTTTACCGAAGTGCGAGTGTATTTTTACAAAAAGGATGGCTGAGTCTTACCTTGCTAGTACTCACCCTTATGAGTAAAGAAGCATTGGCGCACGCTGTCGCACAAGGTGATAAGGGTTATATACAAGAAATCACAGGGGTCAATATCATCGCGTTTATGTACTTAGGTGCTAAGCATATGGTTAGCGGATATGATCATATCCTGTTTCTGTTTGGAGTGATTTTCTTTCTATACAAGATGAAGCATATCGCTCTCTATGTAAGCCTTTTTGCGGTTGGACATTCGTCAACCATGCTACTCGGGGTCTATTTTGACATTGGTATCAACAGTTACATTATTGATGCCATTATCGGCCTATCTGTTGTGTATAAGGCGATGGATAATCTAGGGGCATTCCAACGCTGGTTTGGCCGTCAACCAAATACCAAATTGGCCACACTGCTGTTTGGTTTTTGCCACGGGTTTGGTTTGTCTTCCAAAATCATTGACTATGATATATCGCCAGATGGTTTGCTTGCTAATCTCGTGGCTTTCAATATTGGTGTTGAAATCGAACAACTTATTGCCCTTGGCACCATCTTGATTGTGATGGGTTTTTGGCGAAGGCATGCCAGCTTTTATCGTCAGGCCTATTCGGTCAATGTCATTATGATGAGCTTAGGCTTTATGCTCATCGGTTATCAGTTAACGGGCTACGTTGTTGCTCAATCGTAAATAGGAATCACTCATGTATAACACAGACATGCCAACACGAGCAGAGCTACCAACAACTAAACAGCTTGTTCGTTCAACTATGATCGCCTTGGTTTCCGCAGTTATGTTACTAGTAACCTTAGTCTTACCTGCAGAATATGCTATCGACCCGACAGGGATGGGGCGGCTACTGGGCCTAACGGATATGGGAGAAATTAAGGAACAATTAGCAGATGAAGCTGCTCGAGATATGGCTCTGACCAAGACGACAGAGATAACGGAAGTCGCTAAAGTTGAACCAGCACCTGCATCTAAATCTACATCTATGTCCATAGAACCGGTAAGCACAGTACCAGTAGAGACAAAGCCGCAGTGGCGAGACAAGATGACGTTAACCTTAAAGCCCGGACAAGGTGCAGAGGTAAAGCTGGAGATGAAGAAAGGTACGGTCGCTGCTTTTCAGTGGCTAGCGAAAGGAGGCGTTGTTAACTACGATACCCATGGTGACGGGAATGGTAACTCGATTAGCTACGAAAAGGGACGTGGTGTTCCTCAAGGTGAAGGGGAGTTAGTTGCTGCGTTTACGGGTAATCATGGTTGGTTCTTTAGAAACCGGAATGACAATACCATTATGGTGATATTGAAAACTAATGGTGAATATGTCCAAATGAAACGAGTGCTTTAATCACTTTTAATTGGCCGCTTCTACAGGCTCTTTGTCTGTAGAAGCGGATTGTTTTTATTCTTAATGGAGAGTGAAAATTTTTTGTTAACGGCCGTGTCGTCTAATCGCTTCAGCTAGAGCTGGAACTCATACCGTAAACGTCTATAGTGAGTCCTCTCTCTTTTTCATAGGTCTTAGGTGTTAACCCTAACTGTTTTTTTAGGTGGCGAATCAGATGAGGTTGGTCACTGAAGCCAAATTCGTACGCGACTGCCACCCAGTCGATATCTTCAGAACCACGTTGGGTGAGATACTCCAGCAGCGCTTCAAGTTTATTCATCGACTGGCACTGTTTTAATGTCAGGCCCGTCACTCGTTGAAAACTTCTCTCTAATGTTCGTTGCGAACAGAAAAGTTGCGCACCTAATTCTGAAATAGTGCTGGTGTCTAACAGTTGAAGCGCTTTTTTAGTGACCTTGCTATATTGATCTTCGCTGGCGTTAGCTATCCACGGAGATAGCAAATTATCCAATTGCTTGCCGCACTGATGAGGGTCATGTCGAGCGAGTTCAATGAGCCTGTTTTCGTCCACATTTAGATGACTAAACTCCTTCGACAGATTGATCTCTTCAACTCCGTCTAGTGTTGTTTCTTTACCGGCAAAGCGCCCCAGTGAATATAACGCACCAATATGAAACTTTATTCCTAAGTGCGCAAAAGGTTTGCAGTGGTCTAATTGAAAGGTTTGTTTGTGTGGGAACAGCCAATGACAACCTATCCCAGTTGCTGAACCCGGCCCTAAATCATAGTGATAGGGTTGATTTGAGGGGGAAATAATCAAATGCGCAGAGGGATCAGGATTGAGTTTTGGGTACTGATAGCTGGTGGCGTTGGCCGTTTTTTCAATTAACCAATAGCAATCAACATACTTGGCAATGTCGGCAGACTTTGATGGCTGTAACCAGTGAATCATATCAGCTTCTTTAGTTTGTTAAGCATTTACCTATTACTATATGTTAGTTTGGAACAATTAGAAACTAAGCCCAAGTCAGGTTAGACAAGGGCTTTGATAACGGTTTTAGTCTCGGTTAAATTCAATTTGAATAATACGATTCTGTGACGTTAGACCTGCGCGTTTGATCGCTTTTTGTGCCCCTAAGTTGCTACTTTCAGTTGAACAGATAGGGGTTAATCCCCGCTCATTGGCAGAGTTCACCAAGCGGTTAAGTACTTGAGTTGCAATACCTTTACCGCGTTGAGATTGAGCGACAATCATGCCTAGATCTGCATATTCAGTCTGATATTCATCAAACAAACGGCACTCACCAGAGGCAAGTAACTCGCCATTACTCCAGTAGCCAAACAGTTCTTTACGGCTGATAAGGTTGGCAAAGTATCCGGATAACCACTCTTCCGGAGCCCCAATATTGGTCGCTGCAAAGGTGACAAAGTCGTCCAGTTGTTGTTGCTCAGCAAGTGTTAGATCGAGCATGGCTTTCTGGGGTTCTGTGCTAAGCGCCTTTTGCTTGTACATCAGTGCATTGACTTTAAATGTTGAGGAGTTATCTAAACAGAGCGACAAGTACTGAGGTTCTGCTGTGCTAACAAACGCACCATTCACACTGCCGATGACCGCACTATTTTGCTCAGCAATCAGGGTAAATAATTCTCGTGGATCTAACTTTGCTTCATCCGTCACAAAGAACTGCAGCATATAGCCATCGCTGTTGATGCAGCAGTATCCGACTAATTTCTCTTGCTCATAAAAACCAAAATGTGCCGACATAGAAGCAAATCCAAAGTGCCACATTCCATCTAATGGTACCGTAGCTTGAGCAAAGTAGAGTTCTTTTAAGTGGCTGATTTCTTGTAAGGTTTCGATTGGCTTAATCTTAAACATCGCTTGTTACCTGATTCATTGATAAATGTAAAAGCGACCACCGTTTGTGAACAAGTACTTCGCTTTGGATGCAACAAGAGTACCCAAATGGCTAGGTGAAAGATTGAATAAAAACGACAGTAATAAACGTTAGAAGACGTTATGGTTAGCCGCCGATGAGTAGAGAATAAATCAGCGGCTAGAGCTTATTCCTTCCTCTGGGAAGATAAGTAGCTGAGAAGAAAGAAAATCGCGGCGGAAGATAGCAGAACAAACCGGTTAATGAAGATAATTAGTTCGTCAGAACCCGTATCTACTGGTAGAGCCAACAACAGGCAGGAGACGCCTGCAGCCAAGAAAGTTAAAGTAAGAATATCTTTTGCAATCATACTCATCATACCTCCGTGCAAACTGGGTATGATGTTAATTTAGCGTATGGATGTGACAACAATATGAACGGATTTAAGATTTTTTTCATTAGAGTTGCCATGAGATTTTCAGTCGAATTTTAGAAGGGAGCCGTCATAAATAACAGGCTCCCTTCGATGATACCGATGCGAGCGGTGCTCTTTTTGCCTCGGTTTGTGGCTCAACTGGTTTTTAGGCAGAATAGTAGTTCCAGCTATGTTTTCCTTTAACACACTCTCCAAGAGGAAAAGATTCGGACGGATCCAGCAAATGATTCTGAGCGGCTATGGTCTGTAACTCCCACTCTTGTGAGAGATAGGTTTCATGTACGATACCGTATACCGCCTCGTTACAGTGCTTAAATGCTTTCACCGCAGACCAACCTTTCATTAGGCCTGCTGTAAACACTGCGGTTATAAGATCTCCAACGCCAACATACGGCTTTTGTGGACTTATTTTGGGTGCATGAGAAATATAGAACTTGTCGTCGTAGGCCAGCATCATAGTAAAATATTTTTTTGAGTCCTCTAACCGGTGTAGGTGTTTTACTAACACAATCCTCGGCCCTTTCGCTAAGGCGGCCTTGCATGCTTTTATGGCATCCGTAACCGAGTAAATTTCCATCTCTACAAATTTGCTCAGTTCATACTGGTTTGGCACGATAACATCAGCCATAGGCATCATCCCATTTACCAGCATCGTTTCGATACCTTTCGCTACCACGCAACCTTTACTTGGGTCGCCCATTACAGGATCGCAAATATACATTGCCGTAGGATTGCGCTCTCTTACTGCGTTGACCAATTCTATTGCTACGTGGCACTGTTTTTCACTGCCTTGGTAACCAGAGATCACGGCGTTACAGTCACGCAGCACATCTATTTTATCTAAACCAACGATGAGATTAGATAAGTGATCAACAGAATGCGCTTCTCCCGTCCAGCCTTCTTCGTATTGCGTATGATTAGAAAACTGAACCGTATTAATGGGCCAAACTTCTAACCCCATTCGTTGTAAAGGAAATACAGCACTGCTGTTCCCTGCATGACCATAAACAACATGACTTTGAATGGAAATAACACCTTTCATATCAAATCACTCCAATGCTAACCAAAAGTTGAGAAACGATAATTAAAACACCTATCGCGACGCTGAGGAGCAGCCCTATCTTTCCTCCTTTAACTCGGTACCAGTTGTGACCATCTGTGTATTGACTGCGCGATTTAATGACCATCGCAACAGGTAAAAAGATGGCAAGAATGACAAGCGCTATGGCGGCGTATCCTAAGGCCATAATAAAGCCCTCAGGATAGAAAAGAGCAAAAGCTAATGGCGGCAGATATGTTAATAAAGCCACGTAGAAGCGATTACCTTGGAAGCGTTTTTTAGTGGTATCAAGTAAGAACTCAAACAGTCCTAAACTGACGCCTAGAAAGGATGTTACTAGCGCAAGATCTGCAAATAGCCCGACAGTTAATGACAAACGGTCGCTATTTAATGTTGCGGATAAAGAGCTAATCAAGTTGCTAAGATTAGAATTGGTGGTGAGTTCTGCTTGGCTAACCACTCCCAATGAACATAAAAGCCAGAACACATAAATTAATAGCGGTACACAAGAGCCAATGTACATGGCTACTTTTAGTTTTTTGGTGTCACCATCTAAATAATTGACAATTGCCGGAATACTGCCGTGAAAGCCAAACGATGTAAATACCACAGGCAATGCCACATAGATTAATCCTATCCCCATAGGGTTACTGGCTAAAAATGTACCGCTAATATTGGGGGCGAGTGAAACAATAACAAATGCCATTGCCAACATCATTAAACCAAACAGTACTCGGTTAACTTTATCCACTAAATGCGTGCCGACGGCGACAATAAGCGCCACGATTATTGCAAAAATAATGGCACCGGCTGTGTGGTTAATATTAATGGAGAATACGTAGGATATTCTGTCGACAAATTGCGAACCGCCACCAGCGATATATGCGGCAGACAAAGAGTAAAATAAAAATAACATGGCGAATCCAGCTAAATATTTTCCGTTTTCGCCTAAAAACTTTTTAGCTAAGGTATGTAATGTAGCATCTTGATTAGCATATTGATGCACTTCTAACATTAATAAAGAAGTGTAAGTCATAAGTGCCCATAATATTAGCATTATAATAGATGCTGTGCTAAAACCTAATCCAGCCGATACTATTGGCAAAGATAGCATTCCCGCACCGATTGATGTTCCTGCAATAATAAGACCACCACCGATTAACTTGGTATTTTTCATAATAGATCTCACGTTACTGAATTAATATTAACTAAAGTTAAATTAGGGATATAAAAAATAGCCCCGTATAAACGGGGCTGTTTTTTTATTTTTGCAGATAATCGAATCGTGCATTGAAGAAGCGCAATTGTTTAGGCTCGTAGACGAACTCTAAACCACGAATATTATGTCTATTTTGGTATAGTTTAATGATGCCATCCGCAACAATATCCATGTGTGCATACGTATATACACGACGAGGAATCGTCAATCGGACCGTTTCAAGTTTTGGAATGTGATTTTTACCTGTTACGACATCACGTCCAGCAGAAACAATACCGCGCTCCATACTCCGCACACCTGTTTCTACATAGATACTTGCCGCCAAGCTTTGCGCGGGGAGTTGATCTTGTTTCAAGTGTGAGCAGAATAGGTGCGCATCCAAGAACACCGCGTGGCCACCTGTAGGTTCAACAATTGGCACACCAGCTGCGCGTAGTTTGTCACCAAGGTAACGAACTTGCTTAATACGGTGCTCAATATACTCATATTGCATCGCTTCACGAAGACCGCGAGCCATAGCTTCCATATCTCGACCAGCTAATCCACCGTATGATGGCATGCCTTCATAAACCACAACCAATTCACGTGCTTCTGAGTAAAGTTCGTCGCTGTTCATACATAAAAAGCCACCAATGTTAACGAGGCAGTCTTTTTTGCCGCTCATGGTACAACCGTCAGCGTAGCTGAACATCTCAAGTACGATCTCTTGGATGCTCTTATCCGCATAGCCTTCTTCTTGTTCTTTAATGTAGAAGGCGTTCTCAACACAGCGTGTCGCATCATAATATACGTCTATGCCATGTCGTTTGGTTAATTCACGAACCGCACGCATATTCGCCATAGATACGGGTTGACCGCCTGCTAAGTTAACCGTTACCGCTAAGCAGATATAAGCAATGTTCTTAGCGCCTTTATCATCAATTAATTTTTGAAGCTTTTTGAGGTCAATATTTCCTTTAAAAGGAATATCTATTGTCGCGTCATGTGCTTCGTCAATAACCACATCAACGAAAGTTGCACCGTTTTTCTCTTGGTGGTAACGAGTGGTAGTAAAGTACATGTTGCCTGCAACATACTGGCCTTGCTTAATGGCCATCATCGAAAGCAGATTCTCCGCGCCTCGACCTTGGTGTGTCGGGATTATATGTTTAAAACCAAATAACTCACGAACGGTAGCTTGTAAGTTGTGGAAGTTATCGCTACCAGCGTAAGCTTCATCACCAAGCATCATGCCTGCCCATTGATTGTCACTCATCGCACTGGTACCACTATCAGTTAGCAAATCAATATAGACATCTTTGGAATTTAAAAGGAAGGTGTTGTATCCCGCCTCTTTCATTTTCTCTAAACGTTCTTCACGTCCGATCATAGATACAGTTTCAACACATTTAATACGGAACGGTTCAGCTGGATATTGGTTTGTCATTTGGAATACTCCATTAGTGATATAGAAGTTATTTACTAGATAAATGGATATTTAAAATTATTGATACCCATTCTCTTTTTCTATTTAAATTCAAATTACTAATTTTGTTAATATCTCCAATGGCTGAAATAAAAGCTGACGTTGTAAACGAAATAAATAGGCGTGAAGATGCCTTGTTATCAAAGTTGATTGATTGAAAAATAACGAATGTTCTATTTTTTAAATGATAAATTTGTAAATAATGACTAAGTTACTCGTGCTGTTTTTTAGGAGGGAATTTTGAACCTCGTCGAATAAATTATTTTTTAAAAGTGATAAGAAAATGATTGTGATTTGCATCTCATATTTTCTTTTTGTGTTATTTAAATCGCATAACTTCATGAAATTTATTGTTTGATTTAAAATAAAATTGATTGCAATGTAAAAAATATTTTACATTCATAAGAAATGTGGAGTTATATATATCTAAATATGTGACGTTATAGTCGTCGAGAAAAGAGATGTTTTAGTGCAGTTTTTCTTTATCTATAAAGTGATAACCTTTTATTTGATTTTTTATTGTTGATAAGTGAATTACAAAATATTACAAATTTAGTATTTCCCTTATAGATAGAACGATTAAATGGATAATGCGCTTCTTTGTGGAAGTGACATCACTATATTCAAGTAACCTCATTATGTTCAATTCTGCGTCAGATAACCTTAAAAGGGGGATGCCATTGCTTCGACTATCTTTCTTGAACTGAAGCGGTTGATACCGTTCAATATCTTGCACCTTGATTCACTTGAGCATATATGACGAGTTGTATTGATCTTATTAAGAGTATTTTTTATGGCTGAGATCGGTATGGCTTGGGTGAATGCAATGAATTTTAGTAGGAGAGTGGTAATCGAATAGTGGATGTTGCTTTGAGTTGTGTTTAGCTTTGAAAGGTAAGGAGAGGGGAGTATGAGAACTATTGAAAAGAATGTGAGTGTTGGCTTTCACCAACACTCAGCACTTTATCTGTATTAGATAGCTTGCACGTTAGCAGCTTGTGGGCCTTTAGGGCCTTCTTCTACAGCGAAAGATACTTTTTGGCCTTCAGCAAGAGTTTTGAAACCTTCTGAAGCGATAGCACGGAAGTGAACGAATACGTCAGGACCGCCGTTGCTTTGAGAAATAAAACCGAAACCTTTAGTTTCGTTGAACCATTTTACTGTACCAGTTGTGTTAGACATAATGTGTCCCTTATAAAAAATTAAAAACATCGCGACGTCGCGAAGCTGCTTTGGCCGAATTATTGCAATGAGACGATGAGACTAGAGGAACACTTAGAACAAAAACAACAACATGGATGAATCTGATTGGCGAACTTTGACTTATTGTTACATTAATAACTCTGAACAACAGAGCGAGACGGATAGTACAGTGTTTTCAGGCAATGTAAAGCACTTAGTGAGATTAGGCTTAACTTAATTTTTTAAGACTCAAACTGCTATATAACCAAGGCGTATGAATCTGCACAATCACCCCTTTCCCTCATTATGGGTTGACTGCCTAATGGTTTAGGTTGGGTGGTGTGCGTTGCTCACCGCTTAACCCAATGTTCGGTAACTCTTTTGAAGTCTAATTTGCAACATAATTGAGTTTGGTCTAGTTTAATTCTCAAGATCTAACTAGGAAGTTCTATGGGAAATTCTATGATTAGTTGTGAGAAATATGATTATATCGAAATTGCGTGTATGCACCGTTACCCGGTGAAGTTGACGATGGAGTCTGGTGTAACGCTGTTTGGTATAGCGCTCGATACAACTCGAAATGAGTCACGACAGGAATGTATGTTGCTCAGTTCAGACGGTAAGGAAATTCTTGCTGTATTGGATGATGTATTGTTGCTTGAGGTTACCGTTAAAAATCCACATTTTGAAAGTGTCAGTTTCAAGTAAGTTCACCTAGATATTTGTCATTTATGTTCAATATGAAGGTAGAGGCGACAATCCCAAATTTAAGTCAAATCACAAGTATCCTTTACCCTTACCACATGTACGATCGAGTACTAACGGGCATCCCAACCGAACCAATGACCAAGTTAATGATGTGAGTGACGAAGCACATTTACTGGCCATTCTGGATACATTGATTAACCCTCTGACATAATTACCACAAGATCACAAAATACGAATTCAAGGCGAATTTTTATTTTTCAAAAGGTTAGAGTAGTTTCCTCAGGCTTTTTTCGCCTGCCCTAAACCTGCGGTAGTAACGGCTTCTCAACAGCCCGTTATCTTGGTTGTCATTCACAGTACAATCACAGGGAATGTTATGATTAAAAAAACAATATTGACGTCTAGTCTGGCCTTAATTTCTCCTTTTTCCATTGCAGCAGATGTTGCAGACAGTGTTGCTCCTGAATTTACCAGTAAAATCAGTCAGAAAAAGAGTGTCATTGCTGATGACTTTATGGTGGCAGCGGCTAATCCCTTTGCCGTTGATGCCGGTTATAAGGTATTGAAAAACGGCGGAACCGCTGCCGATGCGCTGGTAGCAGTGCAAACGGTACTTGGCTTGGTGGAGCCTCAGTCATCAGGGTTGGGAGGCGGTGCATTTCTGGTTTATTACAATGCAGAAAATGGCAAGCTCACTACTTTTGATGGCAGGGAAACGGCTCCTTTAGCGGCTAAGCCAGAACTGTTTCAGGACAGTAACGGTAAACCACTGAAGTTCTATGATGCCGTGGTTGGCGGTCGCTCGGTAGGTACTCCTGGGACGGTGAAACTGATATCTGACATGCATCAGCAGTATGGCAGCAAGCCATGGGCAGAACTGCTGCAACCTGCCATAACATTGGCCGACGGAGGCTTTGCAGTTTCCGAACGTCTCGCTTCCGCCATTGCCCGTGATAAAAAACGCCTTAGTCGTTATCACGATACCCGCTCTTACTTTTTCACCGCGCAGGGACTACCACGCCCAGAAGGCAGTGTGCTGGTGAATAAGCCTTACGCGCAAACCCTGAGAATGTTGGCGGAACAAGGTGAATCGGTTTTCTATTCCGGCCAGATAGCCAAAGACATCGTAGCTAAGGTTACCGGAATCAGTGATAACCCCGGATTTCTGGCAATGGAAGATTTTGCCACTTACAAAGTAAAGGTGAGAGAGGCGGTTTGCGCTGGTTATCATCAGTACGATATCTGCGGTATGGGTCCTCCAAGTTCAGGTGCGCTAACCGTCGGGCAGATACTTGGTATCGCCAGTCACTTTGATCTGAAAGGCATGGGAGCTGACGACCCACAAGCGTGGCAGATCATTGGTGATGCATCCAGACTGGCCTTTGCTGATCGCGGCCGCTATATGGCTGACAGTGATTTTGTGCCAATGCCTCAAGGGCTGCTTGATAAAGTCTATCTGGCTGAACGGGCATCGTTGATCAGTAAAGGCAAAGCATTGACAGAGGTTTCTGCCGGTAATCCGCCGTGGGATAACAAAATAGCGCTGGCCGATGATGACTCCATTGAACTGCCAAGTACCACTCATATTGTGATTGTTGATAAGGCAGGCAATATTATTTCCATGACCAGTACCGTCGAAAATGGTTTTGGCTCAAGGGTGATGAGTAACGGCTTTATCCTCAACAATGAGCTGACGGACTTCTCCTTCTCGTCCCATAAAAATGGTTATCCTGTTGCCAATCGAGTTGAGCCGGGTAAACGTCCGCGTTCTTCAATGGCGCCAACCATTGTAATGGAAAAGGGTAAACCTTATATGGCGGTGGGTTCTCCGGGTGGCTCAAGGATAATCGGTTATGTCGCCCAGACGTTGATTGCGCATTTAGACTGGGGAATGGATATTCAGGACGCCATCAATATGCCGCATCTGGTTAACCGATTTGGTACTTATGACCTTGAGCAGGACAGCGATGCTGTCAGCTTTAAACCAGCACTGGAGAAGATGGGCTTTAAGGTCAATATCCGCGACCTAAACTCCGGCCTGCACGGTGTGGTGTTTAGTGACGGTAAACTGATTGGCGGTGCCGATCCCCGTCGAGAGGGTGTGGTAATGGGGGAGTAAGCTTATAAACATACACTCCCATGTTAGCTTGCATGGGAGTGTATACAGACATCTATAAATGCCTTTGGTCATAAAAATAAGTTTTGTGGGTGCGTAAAAATAAGTAATTAAATCTCGTAAAAGTAAGTTATTGCATCTCGTAAAAGTAAGTAATAAAATCCCATATAAATAAGTAACTGAATGATGAGTAGGCATTATGGCCAAGACAGGAAATCAAAAACTAGCTGAAGCATTAAGACAAGTTTCAACTGTCTCTTCAGGCAATATTGCTAATAGTGCCGATATTGCGCCTAAAGTCCGGACATTGTTAGTTCAGAGTGGCTACCTTAAGCAAATTGTCCGGGGGTGGTATCTGTTTGATGCGGACATGTCTGCCGAGAAAGCCGGTGAGTCTGCACTCTGGTTTGAGTCGATCTGGCACTTTATCGGCTGCTATATGAATGACTCATATGGGGACGATTACTGGCTTAGCCCGGAAGCATCTCTTGACCTTCACACTGCAAACAACGCCATTCCCAAACAGTTAGTTGTATTTACACAAAACGGCAAGCAACGCAATGTATCATTGCCAAACGATATGAGTTTGATGGTTCTCCCAACTAAAACGCTCTCATCCAAAATAGTAGAATATAGTAGCGTGCGAGTCCTGTCTCTCGAATACGCCCTTGCCAGTCTCGCCCCTTCTGTTTATCGCTTAAATCCATTACCGGTGCAAATTGCTATTGGCCAGTCAGATGTAAATGAAGTAGCAGCCGCATTGATTGAATCCACTAATCTTAATTCTGCCAAAAGGTTAGTGGGTGCGTACAAGGAATGCGGCCGCAAAGCAGACTCCAGAAAGCTAAAAACTATGATAGAGGCTGCTGGTTTTGACACAATTCAGTCCGAGAACCCGTTTGATGCCCCACTTATTGATATTGGCAACCATAGTCAGCAAGCACCTGCGGCTATCCGCGTCAGGATGTTATGGGCCAAACTTCGCGACAGTGTAGAAAGTACCTTTAATGAAGTTAAGTTTGGTGACTTCTTCGAAACTCCTTTAAATCAAATCGTTGAGAGTATGGATAAACTCTACGTTTCAGACGCATATCACTCATTATCTATAGAAGGCTATGTCGTTTCTGAAGATCTAATAGAAAAAGTCGCAAAAGGAGAATGGAACGCTGAAACTATAGAGGCTGATAAAAAACATAAGGATGCATTGGCCGCCAGAGGTTACTATGAAGCATTTGAAAAATTAAAAGGGTTAATTGAGGAAGCCCATCAAGATGGTAAAGATAATTTTGATTTGGCCTATCTCCTTGATGTTGGCATTACCGAAGTGTACACCGCGCTATTTTCCCCTTGCGTAACGGCAGGAATAATCAACCCTCAGGATCTCGCTGGCTATCGTAAAGGACCAATCATGATCCGAACCTCTATGCATGTTCCACCGCCAAGCGAAAGTTTGATGGATTGCATGGACGCTCTAAAGCAGCTAATTGTTGAAGAACCAAGTTATGCCGTTAAAGCAGTATTAGGTCATTTTTTCCTAGGGTATATTCATCCTTTCCCTGACGGAAATGGTCGTACGTGTCGGTTTTTAATGAATTTCTGTTTCTTATTAGGAGGCTATCGCTGGACAGTTGTACCAGTAACGGAGCGTGTTAACTACCTGGCTGCTTTGGAATCTGCCTCCATTAATGGGAATTCCCTATCTTTTGCAAAATTCCTTTGCGATTTAATGCCTGATGAAAATGACTGATTTTTATTTTTCCATCCTAACAAGATACTAATTCACTATGGCTGTGTGATTCTCTTTAATAAATCAATGTTGAAGAAATATACATAACGTATACAATACATATACGTTTTATAATATATGTGTACTTATGGGTATCGTAAAAATTTCAGAGAGTCTTCATGAGGAGATTCGAAAAGCTAGTGGTGCCATGCATCGCTCTATCAACTCTCAAGCAGAATTTTGGATCAAGATTGGAATGATGGCAGAGCTGCACCCGAACCTTACATATAACCAGTTAGTTTCAGAGTTAATGTCGTCTGCTTCGGTATCGGCTGAAAATGTTAAAAATAACGAGGCGAAGACGAATGACTAGCCCAGTATCCATCAAAAGCGGTGAAGAAATTGAGCTAATGAGAGAATCTGGAAGATTGCTGGCAAAGGTGTTTACCGCTTTGGACTCTTACATTAAGCCCGGTCTATCGACGATGGATATCAACGACTTCGTTGAAAAATACATCGTTGATGAACTCAACGCCCGACCAGCAAGCAAAGGTCAATATGACTATGAGTTTGTCTTAAACTCATCAATTAACGAGGTTGTATGCCACGGTGTACCGAAAAGAACCCAATTTCTAAAAGCTAAAGATATCGTTAACTTAGATATAACACTGGAGAAGAACGGGTTTATTACTGACTCAAGTAAGACGTATGTAATGCCTGACGCACCTCCTACCGCAAAGCGGCTTGTAAAAGTAACATACGAAGCCATGTGGGAAGGCATTAAGCAAGTAAAGCCAGGAGCTAGGCTTGGTGATATTGGCTATGCAATTCAACGTTATGCCGAATCACATGGATACAGTATTGTAAGAGAATACTGCGGGCATGGTATTGGTCGTGAGATGCATGAAGAACCTCAAGTTCTTCATTATGGTAAACAAAATTCAGGCCTTACCTTAAAAGAGGGCATGACATTTACCATAGAACCAATGGTCAACCAAGGCTCTGCAAAAGTGAAAACCAAAAAAGACGGTTGGACTGTTATAACCAGAGACAAGAAGCTGTCAGCTCAATCTGAGCATACCGTTTTGGTGACAAGTTCCGGTTATGAAGTTCTAACTCTTCGTGATGAAGAAACTCAACAGATGTGAAAGGACAGCTCTATTAACTGAGAAAACCAACATCCGTCAGTAAATTTAAACTCCGGTATACACTCCCACGTAAAACATGGGAGCGATCGATTCCTAATTCAAACAGTTTTGTCCTGCCTGAGCCTTTCGCCAGAAAGGCGAGTTATAAAACGGTTGTGCGAAAGCCAAAGCAACAGAGAAAACAACGCCTATTGAATTAGCAAACCAATCATAAGTGACTTAAATTACACTTATAGGTAATTTCTATACCACCTTCCCAAAAGTGAGTTATAGTGAACTTATATTTTAAGACGAACCTAATAGTAATAAAAGTACATTAAAAGGCACTTATGAAAAAAGGTAAGATGGTAAAAGCGCAACCTATGCCTGATTTGAATACTGAGTTCAGTATGGAAACGCTGGGGAGCGCCATTCGCTCAAAGCGCACCAATAGAGGCTGGCGTATTGATGATCTCGCTTCAAAAGCTAATTTATCTCGTAGGACAGTCATGAAGATAGAAAAAGGTGATACCAGTGTCACCTTTGCCAATGTACTCGTCCTCATGGATATCTTAGGGCTGTCGTTACGACTTATCGACTTGAACCTATTTGTTCGTCCACATAGCCCAGTAACCTCCCAAGATGAAAACAGCGTGATAAGTAATGAGGACGGTTGGTATGAGTAAGTTACAACAATTAGACGTGTTTATCGGTACGAATATCAAAATTGGTCGTTTGATTCTTCCTGTCGGAACAGAAACAGAGTTCTCATTCATCTATGAAGATGAATGGAAACACACTGGTTTCCCTATTTCGCCACATATCCCTTTCGATGATCAGGCTTCACCTCGTAGTATCGAGAACTATCTCAGAAATCTCCTTCCTGAAGGAGAAGCCTTTGAGGAGATGATACAAAATACGACTATCTCCAAAAGTAATACGTTCGGGTTGATTCGTAAGCTTGGTGCGGAAACATCAGGCGCATTATCTTTTCGGGTTCCAGACTCAGAACCTCAGGAAACCAGTTTTAGACCTGTACCTGATGTTGAACTAATAGAACGACTGGAGCGAAATCTGGCGCCATTAGTTTATTGGGACGGCAAGGTTCGCCTTTCGGTTGCCGGAGTTCAAAACAAATTAAACTTACTTAAGCGCGGTGATGAATGGGGATTTGGTGAAGGCAAATTAAGTTCGAACTACATTCTGAAGTTTGAAAGCGGTAAAGCACCGTGTATTGCTGTTAATGAGTTCTTTTGTATGACATTAGCCAAGCTAGCAGGTTTGGATGTCGCTAATGTTGAGTTAACTCGCACTGGAAAGACCAGGACACTGATAATAGAGCGGTTCGATCGTGCCTATATCGAAGCTCGTGATGTCGTTCAACGAAAACATGTGATTGATGCCTGTCAGGCGACTGACTTACCTCCGGGTTACAAATACGAGCGTCAGAATGGAGATGAAGGCGATGGCGTATATATGCGCGATGGCGTTTCTTTCCCCCGCCTACTCAAGATCAAGACCATAGACACGGTAACCACTAACCTAAAGCTTACCCAATGGATGCTCTTTAATCTGGCTACTCTAAACTACGATGCACATGGTAAAAATATTAGCTTTTTCGTGATCCCTAATGGCCTTGAACTGGCTCCTTTTTATGATTTAGTAAACATAGAAGCGATCGCTCAAGAGGGAGTACAACGCAATTCACGAAGCGGTAAACTATCTGCTCATGAGGGTCGTGCCGCCAGTATCCCTCGATATTTTGCAATGTCGATTGGCGATTGGGAAAACGAAGACTTTCAAAATCCACCGAAAGGTAACTTCCAATGCCCTATCACCAGCTATGATTTAGCTGAGTTCGGCGCTCTGCTCGGCTATTCAGGCACCAAAATGGCGTCCATAATGGTAGAAACCGTTGGTGCCATAAAGATTGCCCTGAAGGAAACGATTGGACTTACCGAAGCTCAAGGAATCGATGAAGGAGAGCGCGAACACATAGAACTATGTGTATCACTCATCCAAACAGAATGTGAATACTTGCTAGCACAAGCCGACAGTGTGCCAGAAATGAGCGAACTGCTTTAATGGTAAATGCAGGGGCGTAAGTAATAAATAATCAACTTTGATTATTTACAATCTGAACGTCTTACTATAAATTGTCAATGTTGATTATTTATGGTGTAAGACCACAATGCCACGTCCTAGCCTTAAAGCTGAAAGAACAGAAGCGATTCTGGATGCTGTCGAGAGAGTTGTTATCCGTGACGGTATCAGCGGAACGACACTAGAAAAAATTGCAGAGGAAGCAGGAATGCGTCGTACCCTGCTGCGACACAATATTGGAAACAGAGAGCAGTTGATCGAAGCCTTTCTGGATCGCTTCTTTGCTAAATCCGAAGAACAAACACAGCAAATGCTGGATTATCTTCCGAAAGAAAATCGGGTTACTGCTCTTCTCAACTTTTTGTTTGATGCCGAGTATGCCGATAACCAACTGGCATTAGCAGCATTTGCGATTACCTCCGCAGCAACCAGTGACACCAACATTCAACACCGAATGCGAATCTGGAACAGCAACTTTATAAAAACCATTTCCGACGAGCTTCGCCTATCCTTTAAAGACGCATCAGAAAAAGCATGCTACGAGGTGGCGACTGGGCTCACTGGTATTTATTTCAATTCTGAATCCTTGGTGCCACTTGGAGACATGTCTGAAATTCACGCTGCATCAAAATGTGCCGCTAAGCGATTAGTTTTTACTCTGGAGAAAGACTATGAACAGTAAATATATTCCTAAACGCTGGAAGACCATATTAGCTCTTATATTGGCTGCGTTTGCCTTAAAATTTAATCTGTTGTTTGTCTGGGGGATGTTTTGCTTGTTCTGGGGAGTGGAAAACATCCGCGCAAAAGAAGCTTACTTTGTTGAAAGGATAACCAGAAGGGATGACCCTGTTCTGTACTGGATAATCATCGCAGTCTGGTTAGTGATGGGAGTCTTTTACTTCTATTTAGATGACACTATTTTCAACCTGATGAACCGTGCCTGAAGGAGATAACAACGATGAAAATTTACCTAATTAAAGCCTCGTCCGGCAGTGATTACTCAAAATACAAAGCAGAAACAGGCGGGCCTCCTCAGAACATATTTGCAGCCGCGGCGGCAACACCGAAGCACTATCAGCTTGATATGACCGATGAAACCATTGGAATGACTACCGATTTCGATTCGGATGCAGACTTAGTCGTCATCTTCATGTCTACCCCTGATGCTTATCGTGCTTACGAGATCTCAACCGCTTTCTATGAAAAGGGTAAAACCGTCGTTCTCGGAGGGCTTCACACTCAGTTCAATCAGGATGAAGCGAAAGAGTACGCACACAGCCTGATCATTGGTGAAGTCGAAAATTACTGGCAACAGATGCTAAGCGATTTTGAGCAAGGTCTTCTTAAAGAAAAATACCAGAGCACAGAGCCTGTAGACCTTAGTAAACTAAACCCTTACCCGACCAATATTATTTCCCCTTCAGAGTATGGTTATACATGGTCAGTTGTCGTCACAAGGGGATGCCCGTACAAGTGTAACTTCTGTCTGGTGCACAAATTTTTCAATAAATTTCAATTACGGCCTATTGAGAATATCGTAGCCGAGCTTGAACATATAAAGCAGGAAGGCGTTGAATGGGTTGAGCTCCATTCGGACAACCTGACTCATAACAGAGAGTATGCATTGCAGCTTTTTGAGGCTATTGCTCCTTTAGACATGAAGTTTTATGGTGAGACAACGGTACTTATCGCCAGAGATGAAGAGCTGTTAAAGGCAGCCAAAAAAGCTGGTTTTCAGGCGGTATTACTCGGGATAGAAACTCCTTCAGAAGAGGCGCTTAAATCCCAGAAAAAAGGATTCGTAAAGCCTGCCAAGATGAAAGAATATATAGCGAAGATCAGAGAGCACGGTATAGAAGTCTGGGGCGACTTCCTGTTTGGGTTTGATGAGCATACACCAGAGATATTTAAGCAGACTCAGCAGTTTATCGACGATATTAAGGTAGACAAAGTCATCCCTCACTACATGATCCCATTTCCGGGCTCTGAGGTGTTTACCAAACTGGATAACGATGGCCGGATCCTGACAAAAGACTGGTCAGAATATGATGGCAGCCATGCCGTCTATCAGCCAAAAAATATGACAACAACTGAACTGGAAGAAGGAATCTACTGGATCTGGAAAAAGAACACCGGCTTTATGAATAAGTTTAAAAGCTGGTTTGGGTAACCAAGTAGTAAAACCTGAAAGAAACCTGAAAGGACAGTCATCATTAGCTCCCATATCAGTTAGCATATATGCCGTTGCTAACTAAGTTTTGTCGTATTTGAGCCTTTCTTCAGAAAAGCGAATTAGAGTGGCAAATGCTTAATATGTCTGTCCTCGTAAGCTATTCTTGTAAGCTTCAATTTATGTCGACTAAAGAGGTTCAAATGTACGACACAGTAATCTTTGATTATGGAAACACCTTGTGTCAGATGGGGAGTCTCGCAGATTCTTTGAAAGCCGTTCTTGAAGAAAAGTATGCTGCACAGGTTGGCAGTTCAATAGAACGAAATATTCAAGAGCTGTATGTTCCCACTCAGGTTGAGCAACCAAACTGGATGGAAGTCTGGGAAACGTCATTTAATGAGTACAAACTCGTATTTGATAAGTCGATTGGCTTGAAGCACTTGAATCATTTTGTAGATAGTGGGTGTCTCTATGATTATTCACTTCCACTGCTTGAGGCTCTTCACAAACAAGGAACAACACTCATTTTGCTGTCTAACGTAACTGGGCCGACGGAAGTATTCCAACGTGATTTGAGCGAAAGAGGATTGGCTAAATATTTTAATAGCATCATTTGGTCTTCAGAAATTGGTTTTAGGAAACCAAGCAGTCAAGCCTTTGAGATCGCGCTACAAACTACAGGTAGCTTAGCGTCAAATAGTATTATGGTAGGTGATAGCGAAGTTGCCGATATAGTAGGTGCTCAAACAGTTGGCATTTCTACCATGCTGATTTCAGATGGTAAAGAAACAGAAAGCAGCGCTAATTATGTGGTCAATCGTACCAATATAACGAGTGAACTAATTCGCTTAACAAATCGTTAATCGAGGCTCATACAACTTTCCGCTGTCATTGTGATGCTTAGTGTGTTTGTTCTTGTGAGCTTGTTTGAGAATGAAAAATGGCTTGTTTTGTCAAAAATTCAGTCTCGTTTTGTCGATAGAATATTTAATAAGTTATTGTTAATGAAAGGGTTGATATTACCCTATCCTAGGGTAACGCGCCGTCTCGTTTTTATGTGATGGCAGAATGCGAAATGTGGATATATATGCTTTATTTTTTAGTTACTTATGATAGGTTGTTCGAAAGTTAGGCAAGCAGAAAAACGAGCCTGCCTGTTATTGAGAATGTTAGTTTTCCATTGGAGATTTTTGGTGATCAAAACAATGAAAATCGTAGAGTGCATTTGGTGTTCTGAAAAAATTAAGCGCACAGCGAAAATATGTCATCACTGTAATCGAGAGCAAAAGACAGGTTCTTATAAATCATATCTTACCAATACAACGGTAATTATTTCTTTGTTGTTATCTGTAATATCGCTCTCAACAACCTTTTACAATTTAAGTAAAAGCATGATTGATGAAAAAATAGCAAATATAGAGTTTGATATTTTGACCACGACAGGTGATGCAATAAGTCTACTTATTCGCAATGAAGGGACTGTTCCCGGAGTTGTCACACGAGGCATGATATCCAACTCAATGGAAGGTGGTCCATCAATGGCTTTCACTATACCTATAAAGTCTCCAATCCTAATTAAGTCAGGTGAATATAAGGTCCTTGAAATTTTTCCTTATGGAGGAGTGCCTCAACACTATCCACAAGGTAGCCCAGATGACAAATACAAATGCGAGCTTTCTTTGTGGGTTGTTCAGCTAGGAAAAACAGAAGAATATACCACTAAAAGCTTTGGCTGCTTTCCAAATGAAGTGATGTACGATTTCTTAAATGATGTTAGTCAGCTTAGTGATAGCAAAGGCAGCATGAAAGGGGAGGTAAATACCACCCCAGAAAGCTAACAAAAAATTCAAGCAGATTCGCAACGCTTGGCACTTTTGGTTTGAGTTAGTTTTAGTGTTTACGGCACAATAGGTTAGGTGAGTGGCATCGTTGCTCACTACTTAATTTGGCGTTATGCTATTGTTTTTACTAGGTAGTATCAGTTGAAGAATCTAATAAAAGAACTAATAAAATTGTCAAGAGACTACGAGCTGAGTAAAAACTTCAGTTGGGAGTTGCCGGTAAATTGCCCCTTGGAGTTTCCTGAGGGCATGTCAGGACAGTATGAAAAAAACATTTACCTCAAACATGAATTAAGCAGTAGCTTGCTTGGTGAAGATGCTTTGCAAAATCGGTATTGGGTTATTCGGGACTGGGGAGGTATTCGCTCGCTAAAGAAAAATGAAAGAAATGACGGGTTGATTCAAAAGCTAGATGCCGAACTTGAGCGTGGGACGTTAACAAAGCCTGTATTTTCCATTATATCTTCATT
Source organism: Vibrio sp. MACH09 (assembly GCF_033238805.1). Taxonomy (NCBI): domain Bacteria; kingdom Pseudomonadati; phylum Pseudomonadota; class Gammaproteobacteria; order Vibrionales; family Vibrionaceae; genus Vibrio; species Vibrio sp. MACH09. Next base: position 948,351 of record NZ_BSFZ01000002.1, read on the forward strand.
GTCAAAAATTGCTTCTTTCTTGGATCATAAGAAGTACGCAATCTATGACTCAAGAGTTATTTACTCTCTCAACTGGTTGTTATTTAAACATACAGAAGTGATGGAACTTTTCCCTCAACCTTCGGGAAGAAATGCTGATTTATCAAAGTATGAGTTAAATACAATTTTCAATTTGTCTGATAAACCCATCGTTTATAGAAGTTATAAGGTGGCATATCATGATTATTGTGAGCTTCTAAAGGATCTGTCACTGAAAGTCTACGGTACACCTGAGCCATATCTGGTTGAACTACTTTTATTTACAGTGGCTCCCAAGTATATCGTTTCTGATGTTGCTGGTTCATTAACGTTATCTGTAAACAGAGCATAACAAAACCATTAAGTCGGATTCGTAACAGTTGGTTCGGTTCCGCTTCGCTTCAAATCTTAGCCAACTATAACTCACCGTTTTTAACCTGAAAGGACAGTCATCATTAACTCTCATATCAGTTAGCATATATGCCGTTGCTAATTAAGTTTCGTCGTGTTTGAGTCTTTCTCCAGAAAGGCGAGTTAGAATGGAAAATGCTTAATATGTCTGTCCTTGTAAGCTACAGTGTCTGCTGCGTAAAGACTTCACGAACTTGTCTATCAGTAATAAACGCTCTCTAAAGAGAAAGCACACCCATCAAATATAAAAGGGAAATGTGTGACTTTTGTGCTTTGGTTTTGTGTTATCGAGATTTTTTAGGTGTATAACCTCGCAAGATCGTTGCTCAGAGGTTTAAAGGTGCAGTTAGCCAGAGAATGTGTTGTCTCCGGCTAATGAAAATCTTTATTGCAACAGGCTAAACGGCAACTTCTTTAGCGAACAGCAAAGCTTGATCTCGTAACGTTTGAGTTTTATTAATAATTTGTTTAATGCCATCGTCGGTCATTAACTTTGTAATCGGCACCTGAAAACCACCTGACACGATGGGATATCCATCGGCATCTTTAGTTACAATCGGTTCCTCATTAATTTCCACATATTGAGGGTGTGGGCACTGAGACCAAATGTTTCGGTACCAGTTCGTGTCTTGTTCCTCATTTGGGGTAAATATACCGATCTTAATAATAGACTCAGAGTCTTCTGGTCGTTCTTTCAATGATAGAGCATCAATCTGGACGTCATTCATCTCGTTATTATTCACTCCTGTGTCAGAGATCACCCAAAAAGTAATAAGGTATTCGCCTAATCTTAGCTTGTTTATGTCCTCGACTTTTTTAAAAGTGTAATAGGTAGAGAGTGCCGGAAGCATGTCCCATTGCCATTTATTAAATGGATTGGTTGTAAGCTGACTAGGGCGATCAAATTTTTGCGGAAGCCAAAAGTAAAAATCCAACTCTAGTTGTGTTGCGATTTGCTCTATTGTTGGCAGTAGACGTTGATAATAAGCAGCTAAAAATCGGTGAGCTGTTCTTATCTGGGTAAATAATTCATCAGTATTAGTTGCATCACTCATAATGGCTTAATTCCAATTTTTGAAAAACGATAAATCGAACGAAGGTTGCCTTGTTTGTAGTAACGAGGCCATTTGTGGAGAGGGAGTATCAAATAGGCTTTTCGATGATATAAGTGATTTAGCCGTTTCAAGCTCGATTCTGGGCAACGAGTGTTTAGCTAAATCTTCCCATTTAAAAGGAGATACGTTCAGCCCATATAAGCTTAGCGCCTGCAACATATCGTGTATAACTCGTCTGTCCCGTGGACATACGTGGTTGCAATCGCGCTTTTCTATCTCTATCAATTGATTCGTAACTTGCTGCCATGGCAGTGCGACGAGATCTTTGAGTTCTGTAAATTCTTGCATTAATTGCTCTCGGCAGCATGGGATATTAACATACTCGATTCGACCTATAGCAAGGAAGTAAAGCGGCTTATTAGTGCTTTGGTCATCGTTGAGAAATGAGGCGATTTCCTTGTGCCATTGTGTATAGTGCTGGTTACCACCCGCAGGTGGTTTTACTTCTACAATCACATTTGAGCTCGCGAATCTTAACACCAAATCAGGCTCAACTCTGTTAGTACCGTCATCGTGTTCAAAGGTAAAGCTAGGCCAGAACTCTACATCTTCAAAGTCATCAAACGGAGAAGAAGCACTTGTTAACCAAGAACGCAATAGTTCAGCTTGTAGCTGTTGAGATATATAACCAAAGCGGCAAAATACCGCTGCAGTGAGAAGATCTTCTCTGGCCTTATATAACTCGCGCCAACTGACCCTTGAGTCATTTTGCGACTCAATACGACCCGATTTCCCATGTAAAATAGCCTTTAGCATTGTTTCGACTCGGTTATCAGAAATAAATTGGGAAGAGTTTACTAGCTAGTTTCTCTTACATCATCTTGATTTAAAAGAAAATATGTTAATGAACGCACATATTTAGACATTTTCGTGTGTTGCAAGGTCTTGAAGGGATACACATGATAGCAAAAAGTAAATCGACAATATTAAGTACTTCGGAGCCTTAGGTTATCTGGCGCTCAATACTAAAACTGCACAAACAATATCAGGGGTACTTAAGGTGTGTGTCCCCTTTGTTTGCCCTTTGTTTGACCACTAATGTATAGCACTTGGTTTTATCATATGTAACCTATTGAAATAAAAACTATTAGATGATTAACATTTGGGATAAAATTTTAACGATAGTATTTATACCAATAGAGGTTTGCATGGCTGACTTGCGATTGATGTCTGGCGATTCTTTAGCTAGAAAACATGTTGTGTTTATTCATGGATTAGGTGGTAATGCTGAAAGCACATGGCAATCGAATAACTCAGAAAAAGTCTTTTGGCCTAAGTGGTTACTTGAAGATATAAAAGATACATGTATCTGGTCGATTGGTTACGAGGCTCCGAGGTTAACTGTGCGAGATTCGGGAATGGGTCTCCTAGATAGAGCGCAAAATGTACTAGAGACACTCTTAACTGAACAGCAGCTAAGTAAAGGTGAGTTAATACTGGTGGGTCATAGCTTAGGTGGACTGGTTATTAAACAAATGCTTAGATTATCAAGCGATCAGAGTGAGCGTGAAAGTACGGTTGAGTTTGTAAATAGAATCACAGGTGTCGCGTTCTTAGGTTGCCCTCATAGTGGTGCAGATCTAGCACAAAAAGGTAACTCTCTTTTGGGAAGAATATTCCTCAAGCTATTCTTGCATCAACCTTCAGCGGCAACTGCTTCATTAGAGCGAAATGATGCAACACTTCGGGAGTTGAATACTTGGTATCGAGGGTGGTGTAACGATAAAGGAATTAGACATCTAGTTTTGGTTGAAACTAAGCCATATCTGATGTTTGGAAGGATTGTTAAGCCTGATAGCTCAGACCCTAGTTTAAAGGAACGGGCTATTCCGATAGATAGTCATCATATCAATATAAGTAAGCCAACCTCAAAACAAGACGATATATATAAACATATTTTGAAGTTTGTAGCAGAAGATACTTTATCCAAACAAGCCATCTGGTTACGAGCTAATTTTGGGAGGGAGTATAGTGGCTGGGAGGAATACGGCAATTGGGCAAAATGCCCAAAGGGAATTGAGGAAGAATACATATTAGATAAAGCTGTACGCCTTCATAGTTCTTCCTCTACAGAGTTTGAAGGTTTAGTTACAGTTGATGCATTGAATTTGCTCCGTGGGCGCTTACTTAAAGCTGGGGCATCAATACGTTTAGTTGGGCTGTCGGGAGTAGGTAAAACACGTTTCGTTCAAGCACTGTTTGATGAGCGAATCGGAGAAAGTCCTCTTGATAAAGAGGCCGTTTTATATTCAGATATCAGCTTATCCCCTTCACCCATTCCTCGAGTCATAGTAGAGCGGCTTGTTAAAGATAACACCAAATCCATTGTTATAGTGGATAACTGCGCCCCCGATTTACATCGAGAACTAACTAATTTATGTAAAAATAACAACAGCAAAGCTAGTATCTTAACTATTGAGTACGACGTTAGGGAAGATCAGCCAGAGCAAACAGAAGTCTATACGTTAGAGCCAAGTTCTAGTGAGCTTATTGAGGTGATGGTTTCATCAAGATTTCCATATTTGAGTAAACAAACTGCTGGGATAATTGCTGAGTTTTCAGGAGGTAACGCAAGAGTAGCGAATGCGCTTGCTTCTACCGTTGGAAAAGATGAAAACATATCCAGACTAAAAGATGAGGAGCTGTTTAAACGGCTATTTTACCAGCGTCATGATTCTGACACTGGCTTAGATAAAGCCGCTGAGAGCCTTTCATTAGTTTATTCGTTTCAGTTGGAAGCGGAAGATGATTTTAGTGAAGAGCTAAAGTTGCTTGGTGAAATAGTGATGCTTCCTCCTAATGAAATGTATAAGTTTTCCAAAGAGTTAAAGCGACGAAATTTAGCGCAGGAACGTAGTATTTGGATGGCTATATTACCTCACCCAATTGCAAATAGATTAGCCCGCTTAGCATTGCAAAATATCCCACATTCAAATGTATTAAAGTTCATTAATAGCGATACGCAACCTAGATTGCTTAAATCATTTTCACGTCGTATTGGGTATCTAAATGATAGTGAGGAAGCGGTCAAACTATCTTCAATGTGGTTGAAACCTGATGGAGTATTAGACTTACTCTTCGATAAAGGTGAAGGTGATTTATCGATCTCATTATTAGTTAATATTGCTCCAATCATTCCGAATGAAATACTCACTTATCTAGAGCGAAGAGCAGAGTTAGATGCTACTTTCTTAACTCGGAGCAACCCGAAGTACATATCAATTACAAGGCTTCTACGTTCTCTTGCGTATGAGGATGAGCTTTTTAGTCAATGTTTTACTCTGCTTTGTGGTTTTGCATTATCTGAAAAAAAAGGCGAAAACAATAACTCAGTTAGAAGCTTACTTCGTAGTTTATTTCAGCTTTATCTCTCTGGTACACATGCGACGTTGAAACGACGAGTGACTTGTATTAATAGTCTCGTGAATAGTGATAATGAAAGCGAAAGAGAGTTAGGGTATGAGTTGCTTGATAGCAGTTTTAATACCTCACACTTTTCATCAAGTTATGAGTTTGATTTTGGAGCCAAATCAAGAGATTTTGGTTACGAACCTCAAAATCGAAGTGAAGTGCTTTCTTGGTATCATGAATACTTAACGCTACTTCATAATCTTTCTTCGTCAGGTCATGTTATTGATGAGCGTGTAAAAGAAGTTTTTGCAAATCATATCAGAGGGCTATGGCGAATATCTGAGCTGCATGACACACTTGAGTCCATCTCAAAAAGTTTCTGTAGCATTGGAGGTTGGCCACGAGGTTGGTTGGCTTTAGGGGAAATATTGCAGTTCGACGCTAAATCAATGACGAAAGAACACAAAGAGCGACTTGAATTGTTGCAGGCTAATATTGCAGCTACAGATTTAGACAGTAAAATGGATCTATATGTGTTTTCTAAAAACCACAGTTTCTACGGTCTTGATGAAATAGATGAAGAAGGTAAAACTGTAAAACGAGGATATGAAAAAGCTCAAGAGCTAGCAGAAAAACTAGGGACACATGTTGCCCAAGAACATTATGACTATCTTATGAATCAGTTAACTAAGCTCCTGACAATAAGGGATACTAATAATCATCATCTCTTTAGGTTTGGTTATGGTGTCGCGAGAGGAATAAATAATATTGAAAAGGTTTGGGCTGATATGACAATCTGCCTAGAAACGCTAGAAATAAAAAACGTAAACTCAAACTTTATTGGTGGCTTCGTTAGATACATTTACAACAATAACTCAGATAAGGCACAGACTCTTTTAGAGAATTTGCTCAATAACGATAAGCTAAACTATATATTCCCATTGGTACAATTTGATTGCCCCCTAGAAGAAGGGGCGGTGAGTAGGCTTATAACTTCATTAACATATAACACGTCCCCAAGTTGGATGTTCCACAATATGGCATGTGGCAGACGGCATGAATTAATACCTGACTCTGACTTAATAATCATTTTGGATCTACTCTGGTTGCAACCAAACGGTCAAAGTATTGTTATTGAAATACTAACCATGCGGTTTCATGAATTAGAGAAACAAGCCATTTACACACCTAGTGATGATTTGTATAAAAAATGCAGAGAGTTCTTACTAGAACATGACTATAGTCGAGAGCAGCGAGACTCTGGAGGTCGAGATTATTCTTTGACACAAGTAGCTAAAGTATGCTTTTCCAATGATGAGGCTAAAGAAGATGCTAAGGCATTATTCGAAAAGCTATTTGAAGGTATAGCTACTTATAATGTGTATGCTTTTAACTATGGTGAGTTTTTGTCAACGTTGATCAAATTACACCCGACTCAAGCTCTAGATGTATATCTAAAAGATGATGACAGTGTTTCATTTGAAATCAAAACTAGTAGCTTATCTCGAGGTAGCAATCCATTTTCTCGGGTATCCGTTGATAAGGCTATTGCTTGGTGTAAAGAGTCGCCAACATATAGATTTAAAGCACTAGCGTCATTGATTACTCCATATGAAAAGAATGGTGAACACCATAAATTAACCAGCTTAGCAAAGGCGCTAATTGATGAAAGTAATGAGCCTTGTTCCGTGATTGAAGCTTTCGAAAGTGCTGCAATTCCAAGTTCTTGGAGTGGTTCGCGAGCATTTTTAATTGAGCAACGATCTGAAATATTTGAGGAGCTTCTTACTCTTGAGAATCCTGCTGTTGTAGAGAGTGCTGAAAAGGTACTTAACAACCTACAAAAAAGAATAGAGCGAGAAAGAGGTGATGAAGAGTTAGAGTCTAAGCAATCAGAAGAACGGTTTGAATGGTGAACTTAGAGGAATACTAGTTAGCTCTTGTTCATTAGGGAGTTAGCCATATGTTTCCTAATCCAAAAATAGAGTAAAAAATCTAGCTTGCTTTTGTCTAAAAATAACTCGGGAAAGTGCTAGATAGAGTGTGTTCACCAAGCGATTCTGTCGTCCCTCCACTACCACAACCCCCACACTCAATACAGCAAATTAAATTTCAAACCGACCACAACGTATTGACACTTCAACACTAGAAATCATATGCTTACCCCGTACTGGCAAAATCCAGTGCCGGGGGTAGGAGCCCGATTGGAGTTCATACAGGCATATAGATGCCAGCTTTTTGCTGGTTCTTTTATATGCGGCTTTAGCACATCTGCACATAGCTGAAAAGTCTACTTCGGTAGACAGTATTCAGAATTATGGTGGGCTGGGCAGGGCAGCTTCGGCTGACCGTTTCTGTATGAGCGGTACTCCTACCTCTGTTCAGTTCACCACCCGAAGTGTAGGAGCTCCGAGTGGTGAGTAAAACTACTCATACAGGAGTCACTATGACCACATCAGATACTTCTCAGTCTCAAACCGATTTCTACTTACAAGTGGAAGACTTTGTTTTAAATGCTTGTATCGAAAGCACCACCAATGATGCGCTAAGCAATGAAATACGCTTGTTTTTGCTGACGCTGTTAAACCACCATAAACAGCAAGATCAGTGATAAAAAAGCCCTGCCAATTTTGATGGTAGGGCTTAATTTTTTAACTAACGGTTTTAACTTGAGTTAGTTACATTATTTACGATGATGCCACATACCTAAACCAAATAGAAAGCTTTAAAGCGTATGTCTCTCTTTTAGCATTTGCAGTGTTTAAGTTGGCGTTTCGTAATGCAGAACACCCCCATTTCTTGCGCGCGCTTTTACATATTCGAACTCAGCACATCTAATTAACACTCTTCACAGTGGTAATGTAATCTCTAAAAATGGTAACTAAGTTATTGATTATAAGTTGAGCATATAAGTGAAAGGTTGCATTATATGGGTGTAAAATTTGGCAGAGTCGCATAGAAGTCGTTAGGCTTAAGTTGCTAATTAGAAACTAAAAATAATTACTTGTCCAGTCGGAGCCTTAAGGTGTGTGTACTCTTTCGACTGTTGGGTTATTCGATAATTAATAACGCAACAGCACAATAATTATTGAGAGTCTTAAGGAGTGTTCTCTTTAGACTCCAGTCTAGGAGTAAATCAATGGGTATGACTAAAAGACATATGGAAGACGAAGAGTCTAAGTTTAATGTGGCCATAAATATAGCTATACAAGCGGGAGTTCTTCAACGATGCGAGTATTGTGAAAGTACGGTATTTCAGGGCGAAGAAGACATAGAGGATGCTTACAAGTTAGGCAACACCCTATTTACTTCAGGAGAGGTTAGTGATCAATTCGAGTCTAGACGTGAAATGACGGACTCTATCCAAGCTGTAGTGCAGTCTGGGGATCATGCGGCTGACTGTTGTTACCATTGCCATGAAAAAATGTATGGTGATGATTGATTGCAGGTTGGCACTTCAGTGTAAGCTTACAAAGGCTTGAGTCGTATGCGGGGAAACTCGCACGTACGGTTCTTAGATGGCGGTGGTGCAGTAATGTGTTGCTGCTATTTGGTATCGTATGAAATTAAAAATATTAGGTATTAATGCGGGTGTATCATAATTGTTGAATCCATCAAAATGGCGGTACTCCGTACTTTAATTTATCTAAATGATCTCTCATTTGCCAACATTAGTTTCCGCAGACAACAGTGAGTCAGAATGATACTAGGTAGTATTTTTTGTTGAACCACAACAGTTGGCGTTTTGTAACACGGAATTGCCCCTAAACCAGTTAGAAAATTTGCTCGTTTTGTCGGTAGAAGAATTGATAAGCTATTGTTAATAAGAAGGTTTGTGTTATTCATCCCTAAGATAACGCGCTTTGTCAAAAAGTGATAACACGCCGTCTTGTTTTTATGTGATAGCAGAATGCGAAATGCGACGTTTATGCTTTATTTTTTAGAGGTTTATGGTAGGTTTTCTGAAAGTCTCGCAGGCAGAAAAACGAGTCGGCCTGTTATTAAGAATGTTATGTGCTAAGGAGAAATAATGAGCAAAATTAAGATTCTATTAATTAAGTTTGGGAAGGTGGCAGAACCTGATCCAAGGGCTAATCATAAACACATCTCAGAGTTAGTGCGTGAAGAGTTTTCAGTACTAACATGCTACGTTAATAAAATTCCCGAAATTGGAGAGCACTTTGTTGTCGACAGACAAGGGTACGAAGATTTGGTGTTTAATTGTGTCCGTTTTGAGGGCAACGAAATAAAGTCAAAAGTTGATGATCATGAATATGTAATTTTTGCCTCGTGGGTGAGACGCTTTAGTTTTATTGAAGAAGATGACTACAAGCAGCGTTTGCTGGAATTTCGCACATAACAATCAATTCAAGCAGATTCGCAACTCTTGGCAATTTTGGTTTGTGGTCTTGAAGGGACACACACCATAGCAAAAGGTAAATCGACAATATTAAGTACTTCGGAGCCTTAGGTTATCTGGCGCTCAATACTAAAACTGCACAAATAATATCTGGGGTACTTAAGGTGTGTGTCCCCTTTGTTTCAGTGAAGTGACCCCATAAAGTTGGACATTTCTGTTAAGCGGCTTGTAAGGCCTGATTTCGATATTCCATCGGAGTCAGGCATTTTAATAATTACCGTGAACTAAACACAGTCTGAATTTATGATGTCAATAGAAGTTATATGTTTACCTAACTTACCAAAGTAAGAGTAAGATACCGTTACTCCATCTTTCATGAACTCAAGTAGAAAATCACTTGAACATGCCATTTGTAATACGTCTGATCGTAGGTTGTTATTCAAAACATTCGCATCGATCTCTGTTGCATCATAGTTAACAAGCGAATAATGGTACTGGAAATTTTTAAATTCGGCTCGAATAGCGTCTAGTTGGGTTTCTGAATCTATTACTTTTGGTAAGCTTTTATTCGCCTCATTTGCCACTTGTACTAACTTATCTTCGATAGTTACAACTTCTGGTACATGTTTTATATGGGTTAGGTATGCAGAAAACAACGCCACTGAAATACATGCAGTACTAAAAAACGATAGTGATAACTTCCGAAAGCTGTGTTCTTCTACGAACGTGTTTTTTACGCGACGAGATCTAAGCATATAAGGTACCCAGATTGCAGCTGATACTAACGTTACAAAGAAGTTTTTAGTAGTTTCACTATCAAACATAGTCTCGTTTGGAGCAACGGTGCTTACAAGATATGCGTCAAGCGGGATGTATAGCAAACCTATAACTGCAAATACTATATACGTTTTTGGAAAAGTTGATTTTTTAGCAAAGAAAAGAAAGTTTAAATAGATGAAGCCGGAGAATAAAAATATATTAAACGCCAACTCTACGTAAAGCAAAATAGCAAAATCTTTGGAATATGCTGTAGATGTTTGATCAGTTAGAAGATGCCATGTTCCTGCTTCGAATAAACCTGTAAACACTGACAATGTTTCAAAATAAAACCTAAAAGGTGATAATACTAAGCCAATAGCAACTAGAGTTAACCAACCTGATATACCTTTAATTTCTGAAATACTCATAAATTTCCTAAGATGATGTTATTGATGTTATTGATGTTATTGATGTTATTGAATTTTTCGGGAGACTAGGTAAATCTGATTCATATTGCCATGACTTCAATCAACAGATTTTGATGTAAACTTCATGGTTTCGGACTCTCCAATCCAAACTAACAGCATTGTCTCTATAAAGTTCTGGATATGAATATTCGTACTATTCAAAACCACATCGCAGAATCAGCTTAGTGATGATAAATTGACGAAAGTAATCTATATGTGGACAAATTGTGGTATGTCTAAATTTGATAATTATATAAATCAAATACATAAAATTATAAATAAAACCCTGTTCTGAGCTTTTTCAGTTCACGAGACCAATGATGCGCCTCGGAGCAAGCTTCCATTTCGTCAATACACGGTGGAGCATCGGCGAATGTGTCTAAGAGTTTGTTTCTTTTAACTGTTTTGCGTAAGACGCACTTGCCATATGCATCTACGCCATGAATACTGAACACATTCTTGGCAAGATAAACGCCAATAGTTTGAGTGGTAGGCATAGTAACCTAGAGCTTCTAAGCGCTTTCATAGTTAACTATGGCACGCTGTGGCTCGGGTAGAGGGAGTCCATATCATTCGTTATAACGCAGGAGAGATCTGTGAGTAATTCAGACTTGGCTCAAATGGGTTGTTCGACGGTAAAAATAATTGAATTTGGCGGTCAACGCTGCATACAAAAAAGTGATATTTCATCTGTTGAAAGGGATTTTTACGAAACAGTAGCCCCGCAAATCATCCCATTTGGTGTTCAGTGCCCTAAAGTACTTAACCTTACTGGTTCTACTCTAGTCATAGAGTACATCCCTCAAACAGTCTCGATTTCTGAATTGTTCGAATCATTAGAAACATACAAACAGCTAGCAGACCTACACAGTTCTGTGATCGAACAGCCTTTTCAAATTTGCCAACATCAATGGTCTAAAGAAGCTACCTCTCAGGCATTAATGCACCTTAAGTTACCCGATGTTTCAATCGATGCACTTAATCATATTCAAAACTCAGAGCATTCAATATTTAATATGCAGTCTTATATCTCAGGCGACACCAACAACGGCAACTGGGGACGCAGACTTAGCGGTGAATTGGTGCTGTTTGATTGGGAACGATTTGGTTTAGGGTGCCCAACAATAGATTTAGCCCCTTTGGTCATAGGTATGGGCTCAATAGATGCATTTGAATCAATTATCGAACAATATGGCAAAGTTGGCTCTAGTAACTTACCTTCAACTCCTCTGACTAACTTAATTGTCGCGAAAACATGGATAGCTATTGAAGTTATCAATATTCTGGTTGCTAGGGATAAACCTCAAAAATCCAGATACTTAGAGTGGTTTAACAATACGCTACCAGATTGGTTGTACAAAATGGGTAATGCGTTATAACAAATGACTATGGCTGCAATATAGCTGTTTCACCGTTAAAACTAATCGGACTTATCAGTCTCTGTTCGGGTACCCTAGCTCATTTTTTGACCAAAAATAAGATAGGAAAGCGCTAGATAGAGTGTGATCACCAAGCGATTCTGTCGTCCCTCCACTACTACAAAATCCATTCAATTAAAGCAAATTAAAATTCAAACCAACCACAACGTATTGACACTTCAACACTAGAAATCATATGCTTACCCCGCACTGGCAAAATCCAGTGTCGGGTTTAGGACCCCGTTTATCACACAGCATGTAAATACCAACATTACGTTGTTCTTTATGTGCGGCTTTAGCGCATCCAAATTTAATGAAATGGTCTACTTTAACGACCAATGAATGAATTATGGTGAGCTGAGCGGGGCAACCTTCGGGTTGGCCGTTTCGTGTGAGCGGTAGTCCTAACCTTGTTCAGTTCACCACCCAATGATTAGGACCTTTGTGTGGTGATAATAATTAACCCATCACGCGGAGTCACTATGACCACATCAGATACTTCTCAGTCTCATACCGATTTCTACTTACAAGTGGAAGACTTTGTTTTAAATGCTTGTATCGAAAGTACCACCAATGATGCGCTAAGCAATGAAATACGCCTGTTTTTACTGACGCTGTTAAACCACCATAAACAGCAAGATCAGCAATAAAACTAAGTAGTACAGCCAAACCCATGTTTGCTTTTACTTGAAGTGATAAAAAAGTCCTGCCAATTTTGATGGTAGGGCTTATTTTTGTGTGTAAGGTGTCTGTCTTTAAGCTGCTCTTTTTCGGGCTTCTTTAAAACTAATCTATTACTGACAGGTAGTGGTGCCAGTTGTCATTAATTAAGTCAAAATTGAAAACACAATAGTCCTTTCTGTCCTCTAAGTTGTCATTTTCGACTTCATCTAACAAGTATTGGTGCTTCTCAGGATTACTGCCATAAACCAAGCAAAGTGTTGAAAAGTAACGCTGTAAATCAAAGCTGTGTTCACCGGCATACTCACTCATCTGATAGTAATCAGGCAGGTCAGCAGATTCTGATTCAAATGCAAACATATCTCCTGCACTAATTGCTATGTCATCCCCGCTCTCGACATAGTTAAGTAATATAACGGTTGCAAAGTTGTCAACGGCATCCTCTTCTTTTCCAAGCACTGGGATTTTTTGGTCAGCTATATAGGCATGGCCAGCTTCATGCAACAGAGTGTGAAGTAACGTATCGATAGCACCCTCTTTGGCTGACCTTCCATATTGTTCTTCATAACCATTTTTAGTGAAGTAATTCAGAGACTCTAGATAGAATGAGTAAGGGATATAGATGGTGTGCTTGTTAGGATCATAGTAAGGCCCATCAGAGTTCCCATATTGGATATGCAGCGTCTTATTGAATGGAAATAGGGTGTCTGATAAATCAATAATGGTCTGATTTATCTTACTTTCCTTTATCTCTTTAACGGCCTGAATGTCTTGCTGGGATTGGGGTTTTTGCATATCAACCGTTATGCTTTCTTTTGCGTTTGCCAGCCCTACACATAACAAGAAAAGAAGAGCAGTGGTAAATCGTTTCATGGCTAAACCTCTGTTGAGCTTATATTTGTCTTTGGACGCTTTTTAATTTGTGAGAGTTTTATACTATTTCTATCAACATCAATGAGTTAAAGGCGTTTGTTCAATTTGTTTTGTCATCTGATTTTATCGACTAAAACAGAACACGAAGCGCAAGATGTGCGAACCTCAGATTATATACTAACCCTTATACCAACATTGCGTGCTGTATATGTGCGGTTTTAGCGCATTTTTACTTGAAATGATAAAAAGCCCTGCCGTTTTTGATGGCAGGGCTTTATTTTTCAACTAACTGTTGAAAGCTAAGTGAGTTAGGTTATTTGCGGCGACGCCACATACCTAGACCAAATAGCGACAATAGAGCGCCAAGGCCAAGAGAACCACCGTAAATGTTCAGTTCTAGAACTGCTGGATCATGGTCCGATGCACGGAAGTGATCTTGGTACGAAGGTAGGTCACCTTTGTACTTAGTGGTGTAGTCAAACAGTGTTGATTCGCCACCATTGATATGCCAATCCGTTGCATCAACAACTTTGTCTTTTAGGCTATCACTGATCAGTAGGTGATCCAGTGCGCCAACTTCGTCGTTGTATGAGTAACTCCAGCTATCTGGGTGAATCATGGCAACTGCATTGATGTAACCATAGTTTTGAGTGATTACGGCACCTTCGTCACCAAACTGAGGAACACCTGCGATAGATGTGTTACGCGCTGCTTTGATCTCTTTGCCATATTTCTCTTGGCTGTAGTCCGTCAATATCAGCATTGGGTCTTCCATGCCGTATGAGTTCATATCACCTAAGATAACTTTATGACCTTTGATTTTATTTAGAGCATCACCAAGGGCAACAGCGGCAGCTACACGGAAGTTCTCACAAGAACCTTGCTTGTCTGCGTCTTTGCCACCTTGACCACCTTGGTCGATTGGTGCTGCATCTTCCCAACATTTAGAGCCTTTTGACTTAAAGTGGTTAATCGCAACAGTAATTTTCTCTTTGCCGCCTTTCACTTTAAAGGTAGGTGCTAACGTGTCACGCTGGTAGTTTTTACCGTCTTCGATGACTTTGCCATCGGCATCCAATACTTCAGGCGCTTGTTGGCTTGGCATTGGGATTACGCGGCTCTGCTTCAGCTTAACTACTTTCTTACGGTAAATAACACCCGTTGTGATTGAGTCTGTGCCTACTGAGTCAAGTTGGTCTTTTTTACCATCATTGTTTGAGTCGATAGCAACAAATGTATACTGCTTCTTCTTATCAGCGATGTTGGCGTTGATGTGATCAACCAATTGACGAATCGCGGCACCGTCACCAAAACCGTTGTTTTCAATTTCCATCAAGCCGATGATATCAGCGTCTAAACGGATAATGGCATTAACAATTTTCGCTTGCTGAATTTCGAACTCTGCTGCCGACTTAGCACCACGGTTGCTACCAAATTGGTTGCTGTCGCCGCCGTATGGAGAGTTGAAGTAGTTAAGTACGTTAAACGTTGCAATACGTAGGTCACCTTCATCGAGATCTGGTGCGCTAGTACGGTCATCATTGTGTACAAAATTGTATGCATCAAGCTGATTGGTGGCGATAATGCGGTAATCACCATAGCTGTAGCTAATTACACCTTCTAGACCAACCACGGTGTCATCAATACGGATGTAGTCTTCTGTCGAACCATCTTGGTCAATATCAGTACGACCAAACTCAGGGTAGTAAGGTATCTCACCGTTGCCTGCTTTTTGATCCGATTCAACAATCAATCGACGTTGAGCATTTTCTTCTGTTTGAGCTTTCGCTTCTTCAGAGCCAGCAACAAACTGCTGGTTTGGTTGCATGCTGATGCGGCCTTGAGCAAGAACCATATTGTTTCTGCGTGAGCCGTAGTCGTAACCGAATGTACGAGTTACACGCATATCCAACGCTTCAGTCGTTGACACTAACATGCCTTCGTAACGCTCTAAGGTTTCATCAAAGTTGCTATCAGAAGGTAGAA
This sequence comes from Vibrio sp. MACH09, assembly GCF_033238805.1. Taxonomy (NCBI): domain Bacteria; kingdom Pseudomonadati; phylum Pseudomonadota; class Gammaproteobacteria; order Vibrionales; family Vibrionaceae; genus Vibrio; species Vibrio sp. MACH09. The sequence continues at coordinate 963,790 of NZ_BSFZ01000002.1, forward strand.
TTTCAATGTCGGTAGCGATTGGTGCTGCTTGCTCACCCTGTTTTACCCATTGGTTTGCTTCTGTTTTAAGTTGAGTATGGTTGTAAAATTCTTGAACTTTACCTTTAACACAAACCACATCACCAGGCTTGAACTCAGAGCTAGATAAGTTGGTATGAACAAACAAACCTTCAGAAGTGTTTGGATCATAGTCATTTTCTAGTGCTTGTAGGTAGAACCCTTTGGTTAAACCTGTTGTTACTGCACTAACAACCCCTTTCACGAAGTAGTCTTCAGTCGTAACGAAAGGATAGCCGTTGATAAATGGTGAAGATGAACCTGAACCTTGGATCTCTTGGATAGAGGTGAAAGTTGGTGTTGCACCATCTTGGGTACAGGCAAATGGTTCAGGTAGTTCACCTGCTTCTAGTGATCCTAAGCCAGAGAAATCGTTGATAGGTTTCACTGTCCATTGTGATTCGACATAGCTGCTTGATGGTGTCATTGCGTCTTGGTTACGGACAAGGGTTTTATCCTTACCAAAATCAACATCACCCATAACACCGATAATATCGTGAACAGTGCCATCGGCGTTTAATAAGGCGATTGGGTCATCACCGTTAAAGTTCACAACACCGCCATTGGTTTCATCTGCTTTGGCTTTTAGTTCTGCAGAGGCGCGGCTGTCGGAAGTCACAATCACCAATACATCATTTGCCGCAATAGATTTGCCAGCAAGTGACAGTGTTTGTCCCCATGTACCGCCACCATTACTTGATTTGGCTAAAGTGTATGCGTCAAGAGATTGTGCCGTATCACCGGTATTTGCGATTTCAATGGCTTTATTGTAACCACTACCTTCTACGTATTCGGAGATGATAATGTCAGCCATTGCTGGAGCAGTTAGAGTGGCACCTATCGCTAAAGATAGTGCGCTGAGAGTCATTCGGGTATCCATCTTTTACCTCGTATTCCTTTCGCCATGTATCAGTACATATTGAAAGGTGATTTTTATTACATTAAAAATAACTACATTAAAAATAACCTGCATAGTGTTGGGTATTTCTCTGTTAATCCGAAACAGTTGCGTCATTAATTGGGAGCAACAACGCATTCATATAGTTAATATTTCGTACGAAAACGTATTATCAACAGTAAAGGTTATAAATCAGTTGCATTGTTGTGACATGACAATGAATCCGCAAAGAGTAAATGAGGCTACTTAATGTGATTTCTTGATGATGATCAGATGAATAGCGGTGATAAACAACAAAGTTACGGTGGAGAATATGCAAAAGATGTGATATTTATCGTAAAACTAACTGGTTAACATTTATGTAACACGAGCAGGGCGTTGTAGAGGACGAAGGGTTATGGGGAAAAAGAAGGTCGCCATCTTATTGTGTGATGATCATTATCCAGAAGCGATTGAGCAGTTTGGTGACTATAGTCAAACATTAGCAAAGCTATTTGATGATGGGTTTGAACTGTATGGAAGTTGGAACTGTTATCTTGATGAGTTTCCAACTGCCAATCAGCAGTTAGAGGCCGATATCTGGCTGGTGAGTGGAAGCAAATACAGCGTTAACGATGATGATAGATGGGTTGCTCAGCTAGAGCAATTAGTCAAACAGTTGGACGAGAAAGAGAAGCGACTATTTGGTATCTGCTTCGGCCATCAAATGATCCATAAAGCTCTGGGTGGCAAAGTAGAACAACGGAAAGAGGGGTTTGCCGTGGGGCTGAAACCCGTCTACATTGATGATTTCTCACCACTGCCATTGAGTGGTGAATCACTTCTGTTTATGCATCAAGAAGAGGTCACATCGCTAGGGAAAGGCTTTCGACGAATTGGTTATAGTGAACACTGCGAAAATGCAGTGACCATCGACCAAAAAGGCAACTTAACCGTGCAGTATCACCCTGAGTTTGTCATCGATTTCTTTGCATTATTGTGTCAACGGGTTGAGTTTGATAATAAACAGGCTATTGTGGAAGCTTGTTATCAAGGAAAAGAGCGTTATCATCGTCAAAGCTCCAATTTTATCAAGGCATTAAATCACTATTTATTGTCTGTTTAGGCGAGTAATTTTGGCCAGTAATAACGCCTAGAGAAAATGTAATGAAAAAATGTTGTGGGAATTGCCGACAGTTTATTCGTTCTTCAGGAAAGCCTGTTGACGTATGTGGTGCGTGGGGAAACCCAACCACAGCAAACCGTGTGGCTTGTGATTTTTGGATGGGAATAAAAACGAAAAAGTCAGCCACAACGATTGGCAATGACGTAACGGGCAGTAAAGGGACAGCAGTATGATGCAACATCAATACCCGATAGGCGAACAAGGCACACCATGGGGTGAGGAAGAAATAGCCGCTTGGTTTAAGCAAAATTCGATACACCGCAGTTATCATCAACACGTCGTCAGTGAAATAGAGGCGCTAGCGCAGCAATTTGATGTGCAGCAATACGGCGCGTTAAGCTACCACGAGTCGCGCTATCCGTTGTTTGCTATTCGAAATAAGCAGTGGAACAAAGATAAGCCCGTTGTATTGATAACAGGGGGTGTGCACGGTTATGAAACCAGTGGTGTTCATGGCGCGTTACTGTTTTTGCAGTCTGTTGCAAACCAGTACACAGAGGTATTTAACTTTCTAGTGGTACCTTGTGTTAGCCCTTGGGGTTACGAAACCATTAACCGTTGGAACCCGAATGCGGTTGATCCTAATCGTTCATTTTACTCTAACAGTCCGGCAGAAGAGTCGGCGAATTTGATGAACCTTGTTAGTGGCATCGATGAAGAGATACTGATTCACATTGACCTGCATGAAACAACGGATACGGATGAGAGTGAGTTTAGGCCGGCATTAGCAGCAAGAGATGGCGTTGACTATGTAGCGGGTGAAATACCAGATGGTTTTTATACTGTCGGTGATAGTTTAAAACCTCAAGCTGACTTTCAAAAAGCGGTGATAGAGTCGGTATCGAAGGTGACACACATTGCAGAAGCCGATGCGCAAGGGGAGCTTATTGGCTCGCCTATTGCTCAGTTTGGTGTGATTTATTATCCAATGGAGAGTCTTGGTTTGTGTGGTGGAATGACCGATGCTAAGTACCATACCACGACAGAAGTGTATCCGGACAGCGCTCAGGTAACCGATGATGAATGTAATCAGGCACAGGTCGCTGCTATTACTGGTGCTCTGGATTACGTTTTAGCTCAATAGGTACTGCCAAGCTAAAGGCCAAACGCTAAGGTTTGGCTTTTAGTAATTCTTGCAAGCCGCCACCGTTAAATACACGAGTGTAGCCAACTTGTTTTAAGTAGCGTAGCGCTTGGCCTGAACGGTTGCCACTTCGGCAATACACTACGATCAATCGGTTTTTATCGACATTATTAAATGCAGTGGTTACCGTATTCAATGGGTAATTTATAGCATTATCTAAGTGACCATCGGCAAATTCTTGTGGAGTGCGAACATCCACTAATAAAGCACCTTGATCGATCAGTTGCCATGCCTGTTCGGCACGTTCCGATGCTTGGGCAAAGAATGCACATAGTGATAATACAATGACGGTCAGTTTTTTAAACATCACTCAAATGACTCCGATACTGGTGAAATAAGCGGCAGATTATATAGAAGTATTTACTATAGAATCGCGTGATAGGTCAAAATTTGAATGAATTAACACCATATTTAGATAAAAATTCAGCAGTGAGGTCTATAACTGTTTATTTATCAATTGGTTATATGGTGTCTTTTTGCACGATAATCTGCTGTAAACGATAACCAGCTATTGGCCTATAAAAGCGATCACGACTTTATCGTCATTCAGTATGCGAGAGAATACGTATGCGTTTTCTTGTTCAATGTCATTATGCCTACCGGCTCCAACCGCAGGGTGAGCTTGTCTAAATTGCCCCAGTTTCTGCCAATGTTGAAGCAGTTTCTCCCTCTCTTTATCCAGCTCCCACAGCATGTCTGACCGCGTACCTTGGTGAAAGTCATCAGCGTAAGGGCCAATATTTCGTGCCACTTCGTCACCATAATAGACTTGCACGGCGCCGGGAGTGAGCAGCAGTGCATTTGCGGCGTTTCGTTGCATTTGTAGTGAATTAAAACGACTGAAAAACAGCTCTGTATCGTGGGAAGAGATATAGCTAACCGGAGTAAAATCTTTTTCTTCTGCGATGGTATTCGCGTAGCTCTGGTAAGTGTCCGCCATTTGACTAAAACATGCAGCACCTTTGTCCATTTTCTTTTGCAGATCAAAGTTTATTAATGCATCAAAGCCATCGTCAAAATAGGGGCTGCGATAAGCACTGTGACCCCAAACTTCTCCCATCATCCAAAAGTCATCACCTCTTTTGTTGTTCTGCTGTTGCCACTGTTTAAGTTTTGATGAAGCTTGCTGTTTTAGTCGCTGCCACACTTCTCCTTCCACATGTTTGACGGTATCAACGCGAAAACCGTCAATACCAAAGCGCTTAACCCAATCTGACTGCCACTCAATAAGGTAGTCAGACACGCGGTAATCTTCTCTTGCTACTACGCGTGTTCCCGGGTTGTTTAGCAACCAATTTGGGGGTGTGACTTTTTTGTTTGACTCCGTAATAAAGTCAGGCAGACCGGCCAACGACATAGTAATGTCGCCCGTGCCCGGTTGTTGATAGTTTGGCAGGCTAGTTCTAACCCAATCTTTTCCCCACCAGTTGGCCCAGTTGAGGCTGTTGTAATCGATATTGTTATGGTAGCTATGCCAGTTTTGTCCTGCTTTTGGTGACCAGTCTCGCCATTTTTCAGGTAGCTCTGCCGAGGAAGAGAGAACATCAACCCTATCAAATTGCAGATCGGCAAGAGTCGAGTATCCAGAATGATTGACTACTGCATCGAGTAACACCTTAATGCCTCGCTTGTGCGCCTCTTCGACTAATTTTGCTAAATCATCATCGCGACCAAAGTTTTGGTCAATTTTAGTGAAGTCTCGGGTCCAGTATCCATGATAGGCGTAAAACGGGAAGGAGCCATTAGAGCCGCCGCCAACAAAGCCATGCACCTGTTCAACAATAGGGGATAACCAGATCGCGTCTGTCCCCAAGCTTTTAATGTAGTCTAACTTAGCGGTGACCCCTTTTAAGTCTCCGCCGTGAAAGGTGCCCACTTCATCTTTTCCATCACTGCGGCGACCATAGGCGTGGTCGTTAGTGGTATCGCCATTTTTAAACCTATCCACCATGACAAAATAGATGTTGGCGTTGTTCCAGTTCAGTGGCTGTTTATCTGCTTGCGGTGTTACAAGCTCCAACAGTACTAAACCACCGCTGTCTGGAGAGGGAAGAATAGAAACGTGACCATTAATCACCTCGGCGGTTTGTTGGCTATAAGCATCTCTAACAAGATCGCCATTAGCAAAGGTGTTGGCAACACGGATAGATACTTCGCCACCGGCGTATTGCTGGCACTGAACCTTAGGTATAGGGCGGTTAAATGTTGTTTTACTGCTCTTTTTTGTTTGGCGCTTAATCAATAAAGTGTTGTCTTTGTCGCTGAAATAAAAGGCGTAGTCGCCTTTAAATCTAATATTGAGCTCCAGCTCTGTTGTTGTATTGCAAGCAAGTGAGATCGGCTTATTGAACTTTACTTTTTGTTTTTCGTTAGCAGAGCACTCTCCCTCTACATCCGTCACTGATAACGTATATCGTTGTTTATTTAAGCTAGCTACAACGGCATTTTCTTCAGAAAGCGGGTAACTACGGCTATTGGTTGTTGTTGATATAGCCAGAGTCGCAGCAAACAGTTGATGTGATGATAAAAGCAGTGCAATGACGATAGAGTAGAGTTTCATATTAGTGCCAACGTTCCTATTGATTAGCTGATTACCGATTAACTGAATATTGATAGTATGCTGAGTTGCCAAGCTGAACATCCTTCTCTCTTCTACGCCCCTAAACTGTTAGCTAGCTCATTGTTAAGGCGTAGGAAAGTGAGAATAAAACCGAGTACACTGCCGAAAGCGGTTATTGTTTACAGAGAGAGTGTAATGAAGAGAATTGCCTGTTTACTGCTGTTGTTTGTCGTGACCCCTTTGTATGCCAATGCTTTTACTTCCGGATGGCTTGCCACGGTCATTAGCGAACCAACGGATAAGTTATCTTTGCAGCAGTTACAGCAATCTGCCGATTTATATGATTGTGGTTTAGAAGAAGAGAACCAATCATTTTGCTCCGATACCATTCGTTACTACAGTACGGATGTTGTTGCTCGCTTTGATGTTGAGCAGGGTTGGGTTGATAAAATTGAACTGAGTTGCCCTTTTTCTAATCAAGCCTATACACAACTTCAGCTCAATTTACGTAAAGATGGTTACGTATTGGTGAAAGTGTCGGTAGAAGATAAAGAGTACGACGTTATTGAGCAACTGAAACATAAAACGATGAATCAGGTTAATCGTGACGTTGTTATGTTTATCAACGCCAGCGCATTAGTGAGTCATAAAGTGATGCATTGGCAAAAGAAGGTTGAAGATAAGCAACAAGAGACTCTACAAGTGGCGGTATTTGAAAGTCATTCTGAGGGCATAGCAATAACGATTAAGTAATAACAATTAAGTAATAACGATTAAGTAAAATACGCAAGTAGCTTCAAGCTGCCTGTTTCTGTGATTATCTATCTTGAACTGAACCTGTTGATGCAACGCTAATTTCTGCATCTGAGGTCACTTGGTTACAGAGTACTGGGTATATAAGGTGACACAGTATATAATGCCCCTCCAAAAATCGTTACCGAGGAATAGCAATGCTAGAAGAACAACAAAATAACCCACTTCATGGTCTCAAACTTGAGGAGATGCTGGTGGAGTTAGTGGATCACTACGGTTGGGATATTCTAGACACAGCGATGCGATTTAACTGTTTTCATATGAACCCATCTATTGCTAGCAGTGTGAAATACCTACGTAAAACTGAATGGGCAAGAGAGCGATTGGAAGCTTTCTATTTGTCTCGCTTTAAACGCATGCCAAAACCAACGGCAGAAGAGCGCGAAATTCCGCCAAGAATGCGTACTTTCCCTGTAGATATTAAGCCTCGTGAACCTATGGTACTAACGGTAGAATCGATATTAGACTCGCAAGCTAAAGCGGCTTCAAGTTATAAAGCGAGAACGGCTCGCGGTAAGAACAGAAATAGATAATCGGCATGAATAGACCAGAGCTACTGTTTGCTAGTGGTGTTCTCTTGTAGCAGTTGCTCGGTTTGTTCTCTGTCCATGGGTTTGGCAAATAGATACCCTTGAGCGTAGTGACATCCGAGTTGCTGCAATAGTTTGCTCTGCTCTTCTTCTTCAACTCCTTCAGCAAGTATCTGCACATTTAATACCTTACTGAGCTCGATGATTTGTCGTGTTAACTCTCGATCGATGGTTGTGTTACAAATATTCTCTATCAGTGAGCGATCAACTTTCAGTTTATCCAACGACTGATGGAACTCTTTAATTAAGCTTAATGATGAGTAACCACAGCCAAAATCATCAACCGCAATACTTATTCCCAATTTTTTAACGGCAATAATGTTGTCATTTAGCGCTTTAAGGTTTTTAACGGAAGCTGTTTCGGTGATCTCTAGCTCTATGAGAGAAGTGGGGCATCCTACCTGAGTAATGATGTTTGCCAACCTATCGACAAAAGTACTCATTTCCAGCGTTTTATAAGATAGGTTTATGGCAATTTTAGGCAGGTCAAACTGGGCTGTTTGCCAAGTGACAATTTGACGGCATACATGGGTAATTACCCAGAGATCGAACTCAAAATGCATTCCAATATCTTCTGCAATGCCAACAAAAATATCAGGAGCAACATTGCCTAAACTTGGGTGATTCCATCGTGATAGAGCTTCAAAACCGATAAGTGAACCATCATTGAGATTATATTGTGGCTGATAAAAAACATGAAATAGGCTCTGTTCTATCGCAGTTGGAAACTCATCTATAATCAGTTTGCGAGACAGTATATCTCCGGGAGTTTTAACCGTAGAGAAGCAGTATTTTGAAACACTGTGAGTACTTGATTGAAGCATTGCCGTTTCTGCTGCGATCTCCATGGCATGATAACTTTCATAAAGTGTATTGCGTTCGCTGACACCGATACTAAAAGATTTGCTGATCTGTATGTTGTCTGAAACAGCTAGCGGTGTATCCGCAATGGCACAGAGGTTTTGGCAAATATGCTCAATATAAGATTGAAAGGAGTTAACCGGTAAGTTGTCTTGGTTTTTTACCAAAATACCGAATTTGGCATTATTAAAACGAACCACAAGGCCATATATACCAATGGTCTGTTTGAGTTTTTGGCCGAGCGCTATTAAATAGTCATCACCAATATCAAAGCCATAGCGAAAGTTTATGGTGGAGAAGTTGTCTACGTTAAAAAAAACAATAACGAAGTTGTTTATCGGCGAAGAAGGTAGGTCCATCAAGTAATCCGCTTGAGAGCGAATTGCCCAACCATTAGGTAAATTTGTTATTGGATCGATGGATCTGTTTTCGGTGATCTTAAAGCACAGTTGGTAATGAATACCACTTTCGTCAAGGGAGCGAAGGTGAACTTTTACCGGCATGGGATAGTGGTATTGATTGCTAAAAGTAGCATGAAAAATAAGACTGCTTTTCTCTTGGCTTGCCTGACTTAGTAACTGAACTAACGATGATTGCTCGCGTGGGATAGAAAGCCTATCTTCGATAGGGCAGCCAACCACTTGCAACGGTTTTAGACCAAACTCTTCCGCAAAACTATTGTTGCAGGCCGTCACTAATCCGTTAGATATGACTAAGATAGGTAATAATGTCTCTTCTATCTCATTTAACGTTGAAGCTAGAGCATTTGTCTTTTTCAAAGTCGTTTGGTTTTTTGTCACAGCTAACGCCAGCCCCTTAAGTTTACTTGAGTATGGTATGAAGAGCTTAACACTCGTTCCTATTTAAAATTAGTCAATATTGAGAATTCTTCAATAGCTAATCATCTGTAGAACCTAGAGATTTTTCACTCATTTATCTTAATCGATGAAAAAACTTTATCTTTTGACCAAACACGTTAAACAGGGCTCCCAACACAATCAAACTGCCTCCTAAGTAAGTCCAACCGGATGGGACTTCGCCAAAAAAGATAACCCCCAGAATGATAGAAAAGACAATTTGCACGTACGAGTATGCTGATGCCTTGCCAGCCGCTTGGGTTTGCATGGCTTTGGTTAGCCCAATTTGACCAACTTGTGTGAATATACCAATCAACACCAGAATCAAAGTAATGGACAGGCTAGGCCAAATGAAATTGTCACCGATTAACAGCAGTGAAACCGGTAATGCCACCATTGGGAAATAGAAAATGATGACTGATGGGTCTTCAGTTGTACTCAGTTTACGGACAATGACATACGCTACTGCACTCAAAAATGCGCCGCAAATGGCTATGATGACGCTCATCATTGGAAGAGCAGAGGCGGAGCTTACTGATAATGTGGGTTTTACCATAGTAAACACCCCTAGCAGACATAATACGATGCAGACTAAGGTGGAGAACTGAACGCGTTCTTTTAAGAATAGTACGGCCAAAAGTGCAGTAAATACCGGATGAATATATTGAAGTATTGTCGCTTCTGCTAACGGTAACGTGGTTACCGCGTAGTAGACGCAAATAAGCGCGATGGTTCCAACCACCCCTCTCAACAATAACAAAGGTCGATTGTTTCCCCAGACAGAGATTCTTTTTCTTTTTACATCAATGTAGCTGATGATGAGTGAAACTAACGCTCTAGCGGCAACAATTTCAAATACTGGGATTCCATACTGGCCGACGTATTTTACACAAGCTGACATCAAGGCAAAGCCGAGAGCGGAAAGGATCATAAAGCGAACCCCAGCGGGGAAGGCACTGTATAATTGGTTAAGCATACTGTTTTCTATAAGGTGGTATCGGGCAGACTTTACCACAGTTGGTTACATTAGCGAGATTCTTTTGGCCTTTTATCCATGTTTTTCATTGCTTAGCGAAGCCCTTAGCTGAAGTCACGTTTGCCGCGGTAGTTAACGGTCTTTTTGCGTCCACTTTTATGTTAGTCATGTCATTGCAGTTTTTTTTGCCTCAACTCGTTATAAACAACGTTAATTGCTATATACTTCGATTACTTTTGTGGTTCAGCCCACATTTACTTCATTTATTACCGAGTACCTCGAATGCCTCAACAGAACATCACCTTTATTGCCGCAGATATGGACGGCACATTACTGGATGAGTTTGGTCAGCTTGACCCGAATTTTTTTAATATGTATCAAAAGCTTGAAGACAATGGAATCATATTTGCAGCTGCATCTGGACGTCAGTATTACAGCCTAATGCAGACATTCTCTTCTATACAAGAGCGTATGATGTTTATTGCTGAAAATGGCACCCTGGTGATGCACAAAGGTAAAGAGCTGTATAGCTGCACGATAACCAAAGAGTCGGTTAAAGCGATTGTTGCGGAAGCTCGTTTGATAGAGGGGGCGTACATTGTATTGTGCGGCAAGAAATCGGCTTACATTGAAACGCAACAACCTGAAGCCCTTAAAGAGATTCAGAAGTACTATCATCGCTGTGAGTATGTTGATGACCTGCTATCGGTTGATGATGAGTTTATTAAAGTCGCGATTTGTCATTTCTCAGGCTCTGAAGAGAACCTATTCCCTAGCATAAATGCGAAGTTTTCTCATGATCACCAAGTGGTTGTTAGTGCTAAGGTTTGGCTGGATGTCATGAATGCCGAGGCATCAAAAGGGGCGGCGATTCGTCATTTGCAAAGCACTTTACAGTTTACTCATCAACAGACGATGAGTTTTGGTGACTATTTTAATGACATCGAGATGCTGCAAGCCAGTTATCACTCTTATGCGATGGAAAATGCGCATTCAGAAGTAAAGAAACACGCTCGTTTTTCTGCTCCAAGTAATAAAGACTCTGGTGTGATGAAAGTCATTGAACAGTTATTGCTATCTTAATAGGCACATTTAAAAGCAGTAAACAATGATGTTACAACATGCCAGACAGTAAAAATGATGGTCTGGCATGTTGATTAAATCCATCTTATTCGCAAGGTAGTGCTAGATGAATAAGTGCAAGCCCACCTAACGAAGTTTCGCGATACTTCTTATTCATATCTTTTCCCGTTTTGAACATGGTTTCAATTACTTTATCTAACGAAATTAAACACTTGCTTGTCCTTTTAAGTGCCATTCGTGATGCATTAATTGCCTTCATTGCTCCCATGGCATTCCGCTCTATGCACGGTACCTGAACTAACCCTGCAATCGGATCACAGGTCATACCCAATGAATGTTCCATGGCTATTTCAGCGGCCATGCATACTTGTTCATTGCTGCCTCCTCGTAATGCGGTTAACCCAGCGGCAGCCATCGATGAAGAGACACCAATCTCGCCCTGACAGCCGACTTCTGCACCCGAAATAGAGGCGTTCATTTTGTAAAGCATGCCGATAGCACCAGAGACAGCAATAAAGTCTTCGATCTGTTTGCTTTTAAGAGGACGAATAAATGTGTGGTAGTAGTTGAGAACAGCCGGAATAACACCTGAAGCGCCATTGGTTGGCGAGGTGATAATTTGTCCGCCTGCGGCATTCTCTTCACTTACTGCAAAAGCAAATAGGTTGACCCAATCCATTATTTCCATGGGATCAACTCCGAGAGATTGGTTTGCTTCTAAATGTTTTAGCAGAGCAGGAGCTCGTCTGGTTAAGTGTAAACCACCGTCTAGAATGCCTTCTGTGGTTAAACCGCGTTCAATACAGTGAGACATGATGGTCCAAATTTTGTCGGCCTTTTTTTGAGTGTCCGCTGCGCTACGAAAGGCGAGTTCGTTTCTTAAAACCAAGCTACCTATGCTCAAACCATTCTCTTGTGCTCTTAGCAATAGTTCATCTGCGCTAGTAAATGGCAGCTCAACCTCAATGGTTTGATTGTTTTCTGCGCTTTTTAACTGTTTTTCAGTTGCAATAAATCCGCCGCCAATAGAGAAGTAACTCTCATTGTCGATAAGCCGACCGTCACTATCATAGGCAGATATCGTCATTGCATTTTCATGTAACGGAAGGCTTTCTTTATTGAACACCACATCATTTTCTATATCGAACTCAATCTGGTAAGTATTATTGAGAATCAGTGTTTTGCTTTTAATACATTGCTGTAATTGTTCGTTCGCCGCAGCGATATCTATCGATTCGGGTGTATTTCCTGATAGTCCTAATATAGAAGCACGATCGGTATGGTGACCCTTACCGGTAAGAGAAAGAGAACCATATAGATCCACTTGGATGCGTTTAATGCTTGATAATGAAGCGGCGTTTTTTTCAATAAATTGATGACCAGCAATCATAGGGCCATTGGTGTGCGAACTCGATGGGCCGACACCAATTTTGTAAATGTCAAAAATAGATAACATGTGTTGTGCCTGTTACATAAGAACTGAACTAAGCCAGCTAGGAATGAAAAAGCAAAGGCCGATAGTTATTAAGGCAAAAACTAGCAGCATACTTTGACTGGTAGAAGGTTTAGAGAATAGTGTTTTTTGTTGTTCGATAAATTGCTGCTGTTGTGTGGTATTGCTTCCCCATAGCGCACTCGCAATGATGGCAAAGAGCAAAAAGACGCCAGTACCAATAGGGGCGTACCATGGCCATGCAATGTCGAACAGCCGACAGATAGCGATAGCGATTGTACTGGTGATACTGCCCGCAATAATGCCTTTCTCATTAGCTTTAGAAAAACCTAAACCTAGAACAAATGATCCAAGACGAATACCAACAAATATAGAGGTTAAGCTTGCAATCGTTTTTAACACTGATTCATTGTTGATAGCGCCTAACGCAGGAATAATAACTAAAACAGCAGCGATTAAGCTTAGTTTTCGAGCGATTTTGTCGTAATGATCGGCCGCTTTGTGTGGATTAAAAAAGCGCTTATAGATATCAAAAGTCGCCACTGTCGCAATAGAGTTGTAGGTGGAGTCGAGAGTCGACATTGCTGCTGCCGATAATGCCGACATAATCAAACCAATTACAATTGGGTTTGTATGGTTTAAAACAAAGTCGAGAATAATATTGTTGCTGTTTGCAAACTCTTTACCATCATAAAAAATGAAAAGCAGAACCCCAAGGACGCTGAAGAATAGGTAGATAAAGAATGCACCATAACCACACAGAAGCATCGATTTTTGCGCATTAGCGACATCTTTTGTGGCTAATGTTCTCTGAATGATAAGTTGGTTTGAGCCGTAGACACTTAAGTGCAAAAAAGTGACGGCCGCAATCCCTGACCATAGCGTCGTGTCGTTACTTAATGAGAGATCAAAGTTAACAATATTAAGCTTATCCGGTAAGGCAGATAGTACTTCAGCGGAATATGGGGTAGAGATGTTCATCAGAAGAATGACAAAAATGGCAACACAACCCGTAAACAGAACGATTGACTGCAACATGTCGGTCCAAATTACCGTAGAAATACCACCAGAGTATGTATAAAGAGCTGTGAACAGACTGATGTATATGATGGCTTCAGCGATAGAGACGGGCAGTATTTTGACGAGTATTAGCGATACCGCATAAAGAATAACACCCGCAGAGATACATTGTACCAGTATGAATACAATAGAATTAATGGTTCTAGCGACGACACCAAAGCGTAACTCTAGATACTCGTAAATGGACGTTAATCCTAGTTTGTAAAAAACGGGTATAAAGAAAACCACAGCGAAAAAGATCACGATAGGATAATTTAGGTGGATGATAAATGCTTGCATACCACTAGAGTAAACCCACCCAGGTTGGCCTAAAAACGTCATCGTGCTGATATACGTCGCAAGTATCGATACTCCCGCAGTAAACCAACCAAACTGTTTTCCTCCCGAAGAGAAATCTCCGCCAACTGACTGCCTTACATTGACCCGGTAGCTAATCAATAGCGTGGCTGCGATATACAAGGTCATTATGATAAGGCTTGAATACGTAATCATTTTATTTTTCATCCACCATGAACTGGTGAATAATGGTACAAAATTTTTCCGAATAAGTAACTATTAAAGCTGTTAATTGTAAATATCAATAAATAAATGAGATATAAATCACTCTATATAGAGTTTGGGAGTATGAATTTAGCCATGCATATAAAAATGTGATGATTGTCTCATTGAAGTATAAAATGGGTACGCATTCATTCTCTATTTGAGATTGATCACGGATCTGACAGCTGAGGACTGTGTAATATTCACCCTGTTCGCTGGTGGGAAAGGTTCACTTCTACTGGACCGTACAATTATTGATACTCATATATTTAACTTTAAACAGAGGATTTATCGCTCATGACAGCAAAGAAACACATGAACGAAGTTCCATTAGCTCAAAGGATTGCTGCGTACTTGGCGATTCTTGTGGGTTACTTTTTTTACTGCTACAACTTTGTCATCGTCGATTACGTTCGACCTTATATTGTTGAAGCGTATGACGGTATTACATTAGCTGATACCGCACAGTTCTATACATGGCAGTCAGTTGGGGCACTTATTGGTGCATTCAGTTGCGCGTGGTTTGCATCAAATCTTGGTAAAAAATCAACCCTTATTGCAATCACGGCCCTTAATGGTGGAGCGACCATCATTAATATGATGTTTACCGATTACACAACATGGGCGCTGATGCGTTTCATTATTGGTATTTCGTTAGGCGGTTATTTCACCGTTGCTGTTTCAACCATGATTGGTTTATTTAAGCCAAGTGTTCGGGGAAAACTGACGGCATTTGCATCAAGTATGTTCTCTTTGGCATTAATGGTAATGGGTGCGTATGCAGCGTTTATCTCTGGTATTGATGCCCCTTGGCAAAGCATTATGTGGGTTGGTGGTATCCCTCCATTGGTTGCAGCCGTAGTGATGGTCTTTGTGTTACCAAGTGATAAAAAAGTGATCGCTTATGGAGAAGAAGATAATCAGGGTGACGCCGGACAAGAGATCAAGAAAGGCTCTTGGGGCGAGATGCTAAACTCAAGAAACCGTAAGATCACTCTTACCTGTTTGCTATTAGCTGGCTTAAACTTCTATGGGTATCAATTCTTTGGTGGTTTTGTTACGACATACCTAAAAGAAGTTCGTATGTTTGATGGAACGACAGTCGGCATTATATTTTCAATCTCTGCATTTGGTAGTTTGTTTGGTGCTTGGGTTTGGGGAGCAATTGCGGATAAGTATGGACGTAAAGTTAATGCGTTTGGTTTTATCCTTGCCGGTATTATGGCGTCAATCTTCTTCGTCGCGCCTAGTGATGTAATGATCGGCAGCATCAATATGTTGGCGCTGCTTGGCTTAGTCTACAACTTTGGTCTTTCATCTAGTGCTGTATGGGGCGGATACTTCTCGGAATTATTCCCTGCTCACTTAAGAAGCTTTGGTGCGGCACTGTTCCATGGTGGTCGTATTATCGGAATGTGGGCTCCAATGGTACTGGTATTCATTAAAGACCGTACGGATTTAACCACCGCAATGTGGGGTTCTCCAATCGTTTGGATTGTTGCTGGATTGCTATGGTTCTCGTTACCAGAAACACTGAAAGGTGGCGTGTTCTATAAAAAGAAATCTACCGATAGCCAACCTGTTACAAGTCACTAAAAAATAAGATGCAGCACAGAGTCGCGTTTGTAATGGATGACTGTGCTGCCAATTATTGAAACAACGTATTATTAGGATTACAAATGAGCAAGTACCAAGAAACTAAACGCATCGTCCGTGATTATTTTGATGCTATGGAAAATGCCACAGCAGATAATGTGGCCCAAGTATTAAAAGAGCATACAAGCGAAGACTATTTGTGGCGAGGAGTTTACCCTTTTCGTGAGCAGCACGGAGCAGAAGCAACAGCGGAGAAGTTTTGGACCCCTTTTAAGCGATCAATGACTCGTATGCAGAGACGCCAAGATATCTTCATTGGTGGAACCAATGAGATAAGTGGCGAGCAGTGGGTGATGAGTATGGGTCACTTTATGGGTCTGTTTGATGCTGATTGGCTGGGCGTTCGTGCGACAGGGAAAATGATGAACGTTCGATACGCTGAGTTTTCTTGTGTTGAAAATGGCAAAATTACCAAAACAGGCCTGTTCTTAGATCTGCTAGGAATGATGGATCAAGCTGGCTGTTACCCGCTTCCTCCTTCTACTGGTAAGCATTTTGTCTATCCTGGTCCGCGCAATCATAACGGCTTGCTATTTGATGATGCTGCAGAAGAAGAAGGTGTTAAAACCTTAGCTCTTGTAAACAAAATGGTGGATGATCTAAGTGCGCTAAATGACAGTGGCGCAATGGGCTGCCCTCCAGAAGTTCTTGAAAAGAGCTGGTCAAAAGATATGGTTTGGTATGGCCCTTGTGGAATTGGTGCTTCATACACCATTCCTCGCTATCAACAACAGCACCAGTTACCTTTCCGAAATAACTTGAAAGATAAGAAATTCAATGGCCATGTATGTCGCTTTGCTGAAGGTGATTTTGCCTGCTTCTTTGGCTGGCCTAATCTGTCAAATACGGCAATAGGTGGTTTCTTAGGCATGCCGGGTGGTGAAGTTCGTGCAGATATGCAAGTGGTCGATGTTTATTATCGTGATGGTGATAAGCTATCTGAAAACTGGGTATTAATTGATTTGCCATACTGGTTGAAGCAACAAGGCTTAGATGTCTTTGAGCGTACTCAATCGATAGTGAACCCAAATCTGAGTTAAATTGCAGAGCTTATAAAAATACCCTCGCTAGGAGGGTATTTTTGTTTGATCAATAATCTGCAGACAGAATAGACTTTCTATGAGTGACTGAAGCTTAATCTGTTATAATTTCAGGGTTTATTATAGAACTGATACTTTTATTATGGAAAAGAACATAAATGTAACGTCTAAAGATGTTGCTAAACTGGCTGGTGTTTCACAATCTACGGTTTCTAGGGTGTTTATTAGTGGTAGCTCAACATCTGAAAAAACACGAACTAAAGTGCTAGAGGCTGCAAAAACACTAAATTACCGCCCTAATGCATTTGCTCGTAGTTTAACCACGAATGAATCCAAGTTGATTGGTCTGGTTTTTCCTGATACTGACTATCCAATCCATATGGAAACGTTGCAATTGATCAGTAGTGAACTGCAAAGAAATGGTTACTCAGCGGTGCTCATTCCATGGTTTTTAGATAAGCAAAAACATCATACCATCCCCAATATTTTTCAATATAAAGTCGATGGCGTTATCGCCGCTTCAGCGCAATTTAATACGGCTCTTTATGAAGAGTGTAAAGATTTTAATATTCCAATTGTCCAGTATGCTCGAGTGGAAGAGGGGACCAAATGCAGTTACGCGATCAGTGATAACTACAGTATTGGTCAGCAAGCGGCTCAAGAATTTATCCGTCGTGGGGCCAAAAGTATTGCATACGTAACGGGTCATATCCCGACGGTGACAAACAAAGAGCGAATTAACGGTTTTATTGATGCGGCCGAGAGTTTGGGTTGCAAAGAGGTCGTATTGGCCGAAGCCAATTACGATTACCAATTGGCGCAAGATGAAATTCGTCAATTATTGTCATCAGATAAACGACCAGAGGCGATTTTTTGCGCGACCGATATCATTGCATTCTCTGTGATGGATATTGCGAGATATGAGCTAGGCCTTTCCATTCCTGAGGATTTGCAAATTATCGGAATGGATAACACCCCTCAAGCTGACTGGATGAGTTACCGATTATCTTCTTTCCAGCAAGATTTTGCACGATTAGCTAAAGAAGTAGTAAAAATTGTAGTCGGGCAAATTCAAGATAGTGACAGCAGCATGGTTAAGCTTATGATACCGGCGACGCTGGTGAAGAGAGATACATTAAAATAGCTTTTATGTTTTCTAATAAGCTGCGGCTTTTTGTTTACTTGTAAAGTTGCTGAAACTTTTTAGCCCTGATGGCGGTGAATAAACGCCATCATCCCCTGCTTATCTAAATAACCATCGGCTTTTTTGTGTGCTCTAAGGTACTGATAAGCTGAAATAATAAGTCGATATGATGCTTCTTCTTGTGCGGGGATACTTTGGCTTGTGACTGCCTCATGTGCCATGATATACGCTGGCATATCGACAACTTCCACCTGACGATATAAGTAGCCGCAGCCAGTAGCAAGCCACTCTAATGAACAGTTAGCTTTCATGGCAATTTGGTTGGCTTTGCTTAAGCTTGGCTCGCTTCCCTTGAGGTACTTGCGGATAAGTGCTTCGCTCATGTCTACTCTTCTGGCAAAACCGCTGACACTTTCTTCTCCAATCAACTCTTTTAAACGCTGTGAAAAACTCATAATTTCGTACTCTGGTTCGAACTATCCCCTATTTTGCATTGTGCATGAGTTAAAACAAGCCTAAAGTTGAGCAAAATTGTGGTTTTACTATTAAGGAGTAAATGAATGGTTGCAAAGGTATCAATTGCGCCTCAAGGCCCAGAGTTCTCAGAAATAGTTCAGGGATACTGGAGAATGGCGGAGTGGGGAATGTCTGCTCAGCAGCGTTTGTCATTTTTAAAACAGCATGTTGAGCTGGGAATTTCTACCGTCGATCATGCTGATATTTATGGTAACTATCAGTGTGAGCAGTTGTTTGGTGAGGCGTTGAAAATAGATCCTAGCATTCGCGAGCAGATACAGATAGTGACTAAATGTGATATTCATTTATGCGGAGATAAAACGCCGGAACGAAAAATCAACCATTACGACACTAGTAAAGCTCATATTCTTCAGTCTGTTGATAACTCTTTATCAAGATTAAATGTTGATAATATTGATGTTTTGCTTATACATCGTCCAGATGCCCTGATGGATGCAGATGAAGTCGCAGAGGCGTTTAATCAATTAAGCCGTGCGGGAAAAGTGAATCATTTTGGTGTGTCGAATCACTCTCCAAGCCAGTTTAATTTACTGCAATCTCGTTTGGATAAGCCTTTGGTGACCAATCAAGTAGAGATAAATCCCATCAATTTTGATGTTACCGAAGATGGAACACTGGATCAGTTGCAGCAGTTGAGAACACGACCAATGGCGTGGTCTTGTTTAGCGGGTGGTCGCTTAATCTTAGGAACGTCTCAACAAGAACTTGCCATTCGAGAAGAGCTTGAGGCAATTAGAGGTGAGGTTGGAGCAAGCAGTATTGATCAAGTTATTTATGCTTGGATTCGCCGCTTGCCTTCTCACCCTCTTGTTATCCTTGGTTCTGGAAAAATCGAAAGGGTGAAAGCTGCAGTTGACGCGCTTGATATTGAGCTAACTCGAGAGCAATGGTTCCGTATCTGGGTTGCATCGAAAGGACACGGTGTGCCGTAACCTGCATTAGATTAACTGGTGAACCTATCTTGCCCACTTAATGTGGGCATTTTTATGTCTGGTGGCCCCCCCATTTCTATAGGCGTTATTTAAATGAGTTTAGTATTTAAGTTGCTCATTGTATGAAAAACAAGCAGACGGTTAATTTTTGACATAAACAGTGATTATTATTGCTAACAAACACATTAATACTTCGTCACTTATGTGTATAATCTAATAAACTAAATAACATATTAATAAAAAATCGTTTGATTTATAGATAGTTCTCTTAACGTCACTCTAGCTTTGTCTCAATTTATCCCGATGAATTTTTAAGGTAATTTATGTTAAAACTAAGCTTTAAAGGGGCTCTGCTTGCCTCAATTTCTGTTTTGGTTGCTGTATCAGTGGGAACCGCAAACTATTTGTCTTTTGTTAATGAACGCGATGTTCTTCAAGCAACTATTTATCAAAACACTCAACAAAGAGTAGAAGTAGAAGCCAAGAGAGTAGAGAACTTTATGACGTCTAAGGCGTCAGCTATCCATAATTTGGCAAATGATTATCGAAGTTATCAATACCGTGACAATCATGCAGAGCGAATGATAGTTGCGAGCTTAGGGGCTGGCGTAAGCAATGTTATGGTTGGCATGCAAAATGGTGATGCTTATGTCTCTTCCAATTTTGATGGTTGGATTGATAACAAGAATCCCTCTTCTTATGACCCAAGAAAAAGACCTTGGTATCAGCAGGCACAAAGTACAGGCCAATTAATTTATACAGAAGCTTACAACGATGCTATGACCGGTGAGCTGATGGTTAGCATTGGCGAAACGTTTGGTTCTGGTGTTGTATTGGCGGATGTCTCTTTAGACGTGCTGAACAAAGCGGTTAAAGATATTAATTTGCCAGGTGCAATAGCAATAATCATTAGTGAGGATACCACTGCATTAGCAAGTACCTTAGATATGGTAAACAATGGTGACAAGTTAACCCAATTTTCATCGCTTAATGAAGTGGCGAATAAAGTCGTAGGCCAATCATCATCAATTGTAGAGTATCAGTTAGACGACAGTGACAAGGTTCTGTTTTCAAAGCGTATAGAGTTAGCGGATAAGAACTGGTATCTGCTTATATCGTTAGATAAGAGCGTGGTTTTTGCCTCTATTGAGGAAGCGAAACACGCGGCATTTATTTCCACTATTATTTATCTGTTTGTCAGTATTGTTTTGGCTCTGCTGATCTTAAATCGCCTCTATCGACCAATACTCGCGCTGAAAAAAACGATACAGAGTTTATCCAGTGGCGATGGTGATCTCACCCAGCGTTTGGAGGTGAACTCCGATGATGATCTAGGGCAAATCGCACAAGGTGTAAATGCGTTTATTGAAAATCTACAAAAAATGATGCTAGAGATAGAAGGTTCGACGGTCAAATTACAAAGTGATGTTGCGGCGTTAACCACTCAAACACAGAACAATTCCGAGATACTGTCGCAACATGTCGTAGAGACAGAACAGATCGTAGCCGCGATTGAAGAGATGAACTCGACGGCTGAGTCAGTAGCACATCATGCAGCAGAAACGGCGCAATTTACTTCAGAAGCTTCAACGATGAGTGGTGAATCGTTAGAGGTGGTTAGTGGTGCGCAAGCGAAAGTCTCCTCTTTGGTTGCTGAAGTTGAAGATACCGCCAGTAGCATTAACAATATGAGTGATGAGACGAAGGGAATCAGTTCAATCTTAAGTGTGATTGGTGATATTGCGGAGCAGACGAATTTGCTAGCACTGAATGCAGCAATAGAAGCTGCAAGAGCGGGTGAACAAGGTCGAGGGTTTGCGGTAGTTGCAGACGAGGTTCGTGCTTTAGCAAGTCGTACTCAAATCAGTACCGGTGAAATTGAACAAGCGTTGGAGAGTTTGATTCAAGGTAGCCACTCTGTTTCTGAGTCAATGAATGCCACTAAAAACACCTGTAATGAAACATTTGAGAGTACCGAATTGGTAGGCCAGCGCATTAATGGTCTTACAAGTCATATCACTGAAATCCATGACCTTAGTACTCAAATTGCAACGGCGGCAGAAGAGCAGAGCAGTGTGACGCAAGAGGTGAGCCGTAACATGTCTTCAATTAACGACATGGTGAGTCAGCTCAACGCTAACGGTCAAGAAACCTCACTGCAGACAGAAAATATCGCTGTGATCAATGGGCAGATAACACAAGTGGTTGAGAAGTTTAAACTTAGATAAGAGATCGGTTTTTGAGTTATCAAGCGCCCTTTTTATGGGCGCTTGTATATGGTTTATGCGTAGACTCGCGGCATAACCGATGGCTTAGTGACTAGCTGGTGACAATGGAAGACATTACTTTATTCAGTATTCCTACCCAGTAAGGACAAAACTGGCTGCCGCTCGCGTGAGTAATTTCTTGTAATGCGTGGACGATAGGGCGTTTGCGATGAATTTCCTGAGCACGGTCATGGGTCATCGCTTCGAATGCGTCGACGATGGCGATTATTTTGGCGCCATCAGTAATGTTCTCTTGCGTAAGTCCTTTAGGGTAGCCTTTCCCGTCGACTCTTTCATGATGCTCAAGTATAAACTGCTGTGCTTCTGACCAGTGTGGCATTTCTAGCAATATATTTGCGCCGCGTTGAATGTGTGTTCGTAACCGATTTATTTCTGTTTCTGATAATTTACTAGACTGTCTTAACAGCGCAATAGGCAATAACGACATACCTACATCATGGAGGTATACCGCTGCTCGTAGCTGATTTTCGTCAATTGGTTTGCCCGCGTATTGATTTAATAATAGTGCCAACTTTAACTGACGTCCGCTGCGGCCTTGCCAGTTATCAATTCTCTGTTCAACCGGTCCCATTAAAGAGTGAAAAAATACCAAATCGGGTTCTACCTCTTGTGCCCAGTCAACTCTAAGATCATCAAATTCATGTGTCACCAGCTTGCTTTCGGTATCTTCTGCAAGGGAAGGCTCTAAGATATGTAAGGTTTGAGTTAAAAGAGCAGGGTGATCTTGGATGTTGTCAGATTTTACTTGGGAAACAACCCGTGTTGCTTGAGCATACATATCCGAGTCGTATTCGGCGTATCCGATCTTACCGCAATCATCAACAAAGGCATTCACTTGTTCAAATAGGGTGAGCAATAAATCCGAGATGATACTGTTGTGCTGTATAACCCCTTCTCTCATCATGCCCAATATATCCTCAACGGCAGTGAGTAAAGGTAACAAAGGAGATATTTGAGCAAGACTAATGTCCCCTTTTATGGTGTGTATAGAGCGAAAAAGCTTATCTAACAACTCGCGGCTGTTTGGCTCGTGCCCCAACATTATCAATGTATTAGCACTGTTTTCACAAAGAACATCAACTTCATCAACCACGTCATAAAATAAATCATCATCTAAATTTTGCGGTATGAATATATCCATTCTCAATGCTCTCTTATTGTCTCTATAGTTGGAAAACCGATCATATGAAACGAGGAAATGTAAAAATTAGTATAACGCACACTGATGTTTTTGGATGTGGCGTTACCTCTAACTATTAGCAAATAGTTGATTAGTTAATGATGAGGTACTCATGAAATGGATACATGCTCATTAATATTTTGAAACAATTACAGTGTAAGTCTTGATACAACTCGGACATTGATTAGTGAGAGATATATAAGAATCGGCCTAGAAAGTTATCCTCAATTACTTATTTAATGGTTGTTTAATGAGAAAAAAAACACTTATCGCACTAATCTCTTCAGCTATTGTGTTAACGGGTTGCGGTGAAAGCAATACCGGTAATCATCAATCTATGGCGCCAATGGTTTCTGTTCAGAATGTTGAAGTGAGCAGCTATAACCGCAACAAACAGTATGTTGGCCGAGTCAGTGCCGTTGACGATGTGACGATTACAGCGCAAGTTTCAGGCTATCTTAAATCTCGTCATTTCGTTGAAGGTGAGATGGTAGAAAAGGGCCAATTGCTGTACCAAATAGAGCCTTCGTCATTTGAAGCGCAACTTGCCAGTGCAAAAGCGTCTATAGCGCAGGCTAATGCTAACTTGAAGAAAGCCAATATGGATTTTGAGCGAGCAGAAAATCTGTTACCTAAGGGGAACATTTCCCAGTCCGAGTTTGATGCATTAACGGCGGCAAAGTTAGGCGCAGAAGCACAGGTTGAGGCCAGTGAAGCGCAAGTTAAATTAGCAGAAGTTAACCTCTCTTATACTAAAATCGTCGCGCCATTTGCAGGAAGAATTAGCGAAAGCTACGCCAGCATCGGTGATTTGATTTCACCTTCATCCGGTATCTTGACCAGCATTGTTAATTTAGACCCAATACACACCAACTTTACAATAAGTGAAAGAGAAAGGCTGATGATGGGGATCGAAAATAGCCAAGGTGATGGGTCAGGTGCCGCCGACAGTATTGATGTGGAAATCATTTTAGAAAACCAACAAAAATTGGACCAAGTAGGGCGATTGGATTTTATTGGCAACCGAATTGATTTACAAACAGGTACGCTGGCGATGCGCGCCATCGTTGAAAACCCAGATTACACCTTGCTTCCGGGGCAGCATGTGAAGATCTCTCTTGTTGAAAAAAATGAAATTGAGGTCATTGTTATTCCGAGAAGAGCAGTGCAAACGGATCTACAAGGAGATTTTGTTATGGCACTGAGAGAGGGAAATGTTGTAGAACGAGTTAATGTTTCTCTTGGTGCTCAAACAGACGTTGGCACCATTGTTCAACAAGGGTTACAGCCACAAGATGTGATTATCACTAAAGGACTTCAACGCATTAGAAACGGTATGGAAGTATCGCTAGATAAGGCCTCAATGGAATTATTGTCAAATAAAGAGGAGTCTTAATATGTTGAGTCGCTTTTTTATAAATAGACCAAAGTTTGCTCTGGTTATTTCCATTATTTTAACCTTAGCTGGGGGCATTGCTTTAACTCAACTGCCTGTGGCTGAGTACCCTAAAATCAGTCCTCCCTCTGTGAGTGTGACTGCTTTCTATACTGGAGCAAGTGCAGAAACGGTAGAGCAAGCGATAGCTGACCCTATTGAAACATCGGTAAACGGCGTCGAAGACATGATCTATATGTCTTCGAAAAGTGCGAATGATGGTTCATATAACCTTAACGTGACTTTTGATGTTGGTACAGATCCTGATATGGCTCAGGTTAATGTGCAAAACCGAGTGTCGCAAATAGAGTCTAAGCTGCCTCAAGAAGTGAGAATGGTAGGGGTTACGGTAAAGAAACGTTCTCCCGACCTATTGATGGTACTGAACTTTTACTCTGAAGATGGCCAGTATGACGATCAGTTTTTGGTCAACTACGTCAATCTTAACATCAAAGATCAACTTGCCAGAGTAGAAGGCATTAGTGAAGTTGGTGTGATTGGTGGTGGCGAATACGCCATGCGGGTTTGGCTCGATCCAGAGAAAATGGCCAGCTTAAATTTAACCACGTCAGATGTTTATGCTTCGTTGGCTGAACAGAATGTTCAAGTTGCAGCGGGTAAAATTGGCGCACCACCATACAATAATGCACAAGAAGTACAGTTTAACTTGGTGACAAAAGGAAGGTTAGAGTCTGTTGAAGAATTTGAAAATGTAGTTCTGCGAGCAAACAATGATGGCTCGGCAATTTATCTTAAGGATGTTGCACGCGTAGAGCTTGGAAAGAAATTTTATGATGGCAATGGACAGTTTAGAGGACAAGAAGCCTCAATTGTTACTCTCTCATTGCAATCGGATGCCAATGCGCTAGAAAGTGGCAAAGCGGTGATGGCGCTGCTCGACAATATGAGCGTGAATTTCCCGCAAGGAATGGTGTATGAAACCAGCTATGACACCACGGTTTTTGTTGAGGAGTCGATAAAAGGTGTTGTGAAAACACTGATCGAAGCGATATTGCTCGTTATTGCGGTAACTTATCTGTTTTTAGGTAGTGTCAGAGCGACACTGATTCCGGTTGTTGCGATTCCTGTATCGTTAATCGGCACATTCGCATTTATGTTATTAACGGGTTTTACCATTAATACCGTGACCTTGTTTGGGTTGATTCTTGCTATCGGGATTGTGGTGGATGACGCAATATTGGTCATCGAAAATGTCGATACCACGATGCGAAATGATCCTAAATTAACGCCTGCTCAAGCCACATTAAAAGCAATGAAAGAGGTTACGGGGCCAATTATAACGTCTACCTTGGTGTTACTTGCGGTGTTCTTACCCGTTACCATGTTACCGGGAATCACAGGCATCATGTATCGCCAGTTTGCGCTGACTATCTGTATTTCTGTGGTTATTTCTTCAATTAATGCCTTAACCTTATCTCCTGCAATGTGTTCATTGGTTCTTAAACAAGGAGGAGGCAATACCGCCAACTGGTTTAAAGCCTTTAACCGTGGTTTGGACAAAGTCACTAGTCAGTATGGCAAGGTCGCGGGCTTTTTGGTCAAGAAAACCGTATTACTTGCGGCATTCTTTGCCCTAGCTGTTGCAGCGGTATCGTTCCTAAGTAGCAACACATCAACGGCGTTTGTTCCACAAGAAGATAAAGGCATTTTGCTAGCAAATGTACAGTTACCTGACTCTGCTTCTCTATCGCGAACAGAAGAAGTGAGCGCCAAGTTGATGTCAATAGTCGAGCAAGAGCCGGGTATTGATGGTGTAACGGTTGCCAATGGCTATGCCTTTATGACGGGAGCTGCGGCGTCAAATGGAGCATCGTTGTTTATTAAGCTTAAGAGCTGGCAAGAGAGAAACGATCTGCAAGGTGATCATTCGTCATTTGCTATCTCGCAGCGTATTAATGCCAAAGCCGCTATTGAGATGCCAGAAGCGATGGTATTTGCCATGGGTCCTCCCGCGGTACCGGGAATGGGAGCCGCTTCCGGATTTGAATTTGTACTGGAAGACACTTTAGGTCGTAGCCGTACGGATTTGGCACAAGTTATGGCGGAAGTGATTGAAGAGGCCAATAAGCAACCGGAGATACAGTATACGTTCAGTACCTTTAGAGCCAATGTGCCTCACTATTATCTGGATATTGATCGAGAGAAAGCGAAGCAGTTAGGGGTGTCGCTAGGCGAGATATTCCAAACTTTACAGGGAAATCTAGGTTCCATATATGTGAATGATTTCACTATGTTTGGTAAGAACTTTAGAGTGACAATGCAAGCGGACAGCGAGTACAGAAACAGCATGGAAGAGCTGAGCCGTTTCCACGTTCGTTCAGCGTCTAACGATATGGTACCGCTGAGTACTCTGGTGAGTTACCAGCAAGTGTTTGAGCCCGATGTTGCTTGGCGTTACAACATGTATCGTTCTGCTGTTATTCAGGGACAGCCTGCTGATGGCTACTCCAGTGGTGATGCTATCGCTGCGATGGAAAGAGCGGCAAAAGAGGTACTGCCTCAAGGTTATCAATACGAATGGACAGGCATGGCGTATCAAGAGGTGAAAGCGGGTAACCAAGCTATCTACGCGTTTGCATTGGCTTTGATATTTATTTATCTCTTTATGGTTGCTCAGTACGAAAGTTGGAGTATTCCGATCGCCATTATATTGGTGGTGCCCGTTGCGACTTTGGGGTCCTTTATTGCAATCAATATCGCCGGCATTCCACTTAACCTGTATGCACAAATAGGCTTAGTACTACTCATCGCGTTGGCGGCTAAAAATGCGATTTTGATTGTAGAGTTTGCCAAGAATGAGCGGGAAGAGAACAATATGGCCGTTGAAGATGCAGCCGTAAAAGGTGGAACCTTGCGTTTTCGTGCCGTGAATATGACCTCTTGGTCGTTTATATTGGGTATTACACCATTGATATTTGCGTCAGGGGCAGGGCATATCAGTCAGAACTCGTTAGGAGTATCATTAACAGGTGGGTTGTTATGTGTGTTGCTGGCGGGAACGTTCCTCATTCCCGGTTTCTATGCTTTGATACAGAAGCGGAGAGAGAAAATACATGGTGGCAATACCAAGCTTGTGAAATTGGAAGAAGCAGAATAGTCATAATGAAAAGCCGCGACATAGGTCGCGGCTTTAGTGTGATCAAAACAAGGCTGCTATTAAAGTTCTTTGTTCTCTATCTTCTCTGCGCCACGCAACATCGCTTGTACTAACTCTGTAGCATCAAATTTTTCCAGTGCTTCGTGAGCACCAACTTGGTGCGCTCTATCTGCACTCATTTCACTGGATAATGACGTGTGCAATATACGGTATGTATGAGACAACTGTGGATCATTTTGTACTTCAAATGCCAACTCATAGCCATCTAACCCGGGCATTTCAATGTCACTAACCAGCAGCTCAACTGGATTGTTCTCTTGTGCAAATTTACGCATGAGCTCTAAGGCGTCTAAACCGTTTTTACACACAGAGTAAGAGATATTAATACTGTCCAGAGCATCAGAAAGTTGCTTACGTGCAATACCTGAGTCATCCACGAGCAAAATATTGATAGGTTTTAAACGTTCTCTTTCGACATCTGTCAGGATAGGAATACGAGCTGATGCGTCTTGCGGGTAGATTTTCGACAACAGCAGTTCCACGTCAAGCATCTGAACAATAGAGTCATTGTGTCGAGTGATTCCGGTAACGAAGACATTTCTGCCTGCGGTTTCAGGTGATGGTTCGATAGCGTGCCAATCACAGTCAATGATTTTATCTATACTTCTCACCATAAAAGCAACAACAGTCCGTAAGCAGTCCGTCACGATAAGATAGCTATTCTGATACTCTTCCGCAGGAATGGCTCTAAAGCCGATAGCGGCAGCCATATCAATAACCGGAACAGTTAAATCACGAATAGTCACCGTACCAATAACATGATGATGAGAGTGTGGTATTTGAGTGGTCTTGGTAAACGGGACTATCTCTCTGACTTTTAGGGTTCCTATAGCAAAACTCTGTTGATTTAAAGAGAGTTTAAATAGCAGCATACCTTGGGATTGGTTAGCCTTGCTTTTCATATCAAAATCCTAACTAGTTAGCGAGATCTGTCTGTCGAATAGGGGAATATTAGTGGGTGATTTGATTGTCAATACGATGAATCTTATTAACTCATACCGTATTATCACCTGAATACTAGTATATTCCCTTACATTGGTTATTTGAATACTTTTTATCGGCAATATACTGAAGAAGTTGAGCTAATCCGTTAAAATTACTTAAATTGATTAGATACAGGAAAAAATCATGGCAAGAACTGCTGCTGCTCTCCATATTCTGGTAAAACATGAAGCTCAGGCGAATGACATTTTAAAACAGCTAAAAAAAGGCGCTAAGTTCCATTTACTGGCAAAAAAATACTCCACTTGTCCATCTGGGAAAAAAGGTGGCGATTTGGGGGAGTTTCGTCAAGGTGCAATGGTTCCACAGTTTGATAAAGCGGTGTTTCGTAATGAGGTCTTAACCCCATTTATCGTTAAAACTAAGTTCGGTTATCACGTAGTGAAAACGTTGTGGAAGACATAGTGAGCTAATAATAAAAGAGAAGTGAGATTAGCGTCGCCCTTTGATAGAGCTCCTTACTTAACACGTTGGCGTTTTTAGATAGAACAAAACGGCTACTCGAAAGATCAATTAGCCTTAGTAATGGATTTAACCCAATTGAGTACTTTATTGGACCATTGCGGTGATGGCACCGTTTCTTTGCCGTGATAGAAACTGGCGATAAGCTCTGTGCGGATCTCTTGACTGTGTGCGCGTAGAGCTTTAGACAGGAGTTCTGCGGTCTGGGTTGCATGATCATTCGCCAAGCTAAAGTCCATGTCGAGATTGCCTTGTAGCATCAACCAGAGCTTAGTGATTAACGACAGCTCTATAACTGAATCAGCATTCAGTTTATCAGACTGTTTGCTTCCGACTGCGTTAGCAAACACATCATGCATAGCAGTAATTGCGTCCAGTTGAGATTCTAAAATATGGGTCGCTTCTACATGCTGTTTGGTTAACAGGCCAAGAAGTAATAGCTGAGGATTCTGGTCGCTTTTTTTATTACAAACAGCATCAAAAAAGGCGGCCTGTTTTTCGATAAACTGGGCGAATAACTTGGCTTCTTTATCTGATAGATGAAGTGTATCCACTCCAGCAATTTCAAGTTGCTGCTTTAAACTACTGACGATGATTTCACGCATCAACACTTACTCCTTCAATGTTTGCCACGTTACTTCACACTCACCTTTTGCTGCTGAAATGTAAGCTGAGTTACCCGTAAGCATAACGGAAATATCCATGGTTCTTTCAATCAGCTCTGCAAGTTGCGATATCTCGGAATGATCGAACTGAAAAACTGAAGCATCAAGCATGTTAAGTTTAGCTGAGTTTTGTGTCCACCAAACAGATGATTTGCTATTGAAGCTATAGATAAGCACTTTTTTGGCCAATCGGGTAGATTTCTTTACCCTTTCTGGATCAGGCTCACCAATATCTATCCAAAGTTGTAACTGATCATCAAGTGTCTTACACCAGATATCCGGCTCTTCAATAGTAGATAGGCCTTTAGTGAAGGTAAGCTCAGGAGAGGCATTGAGACAGTACGCAAGTACTCTGGTCATCATTCGTTGGTGAGTCTCTGATGGATGCAGAGCAGTGGTTAAGCTGATTGAATCATAATAATCGCGATTTAAATCGGTAAGGGCGATTCGGAACTTAAAAATGGTCGGTTTTAAAGCCATGGTGGTAGTTTCTCTTAGCTTTGATCTTAAGGAAGATATAGCTTGTTAGTTTGGATGCGACTCAATTTTGCTTCTGCGCATTGGGGACGAGACAGTGAAACAGAGACAAAAAAATAGCCAGTCGTGAAGACTGGCTATAAAATTTTTAGCGATGTATCAAAACCAAATTAAACAGGTTTGATGTTCTCAGCTTGTGGGCCTTTTTGGCCTTGAGTTACAGTGAACTCAACTTTTTGACCTTCAGCAAGAGTACGGAAGCCGTCAGATTGGATTGCGCTGAAATGAGCGAATACGTCTGGGCCGTTTTCTTGTTGAATGAAACCGAAACCTTTAGTTTCGTTAAACCATTTTACTGTACCAGTCACTGTGTTGGACATAGTCTTAATTCCTAATAAAAATTGTGTTGATCCCTTATGGGAAAATTTAGATAGCGCGGAAAAAATAGATTGCTATTTAGTTACAACACGGCGGAGAGTTTTGAGCTGACCAACGACTTACTTGTAAATCCTAAAACAAAAGCTTTTCTTTCTAGCCGTTTGGGAGCTTAAATCAATATCGTAGGAAGTCAACGAATATTAGGTGAACTTTATGTAATTACTGGACTATTTTACAAAAAAGATGCATTTTTTTGATTTAAATAACATTTTTCAATTGTGATTTTGTAATGATTCTCTTCTGAATGTGGCTAATTACAAGCTCATTATTTGGTCAATGAGGCATATTCGCTAATTTTTTGCGGAAAAAGCAGAACAATATAGTCTAGCAACGAGGATAAAGAGTGTTGAAAGATGTAAATGTGACTTTAGCGTAATTGACTCAGGTCACATTCACAAAATGTGGCTTTATCTGCTCATTGTCCATGGGAAAAATAACAGTTAATTATCAAAACCACTGCTAATGTAAGTAATCGTGATGATGTTCACTAAACTAGAAACTTTTCAAAGACTTGAAGAATGTCGCTATTCATTGGATAAAAACTCGCTAGGGTGTTGAACTGTATGGCATTCAGTTTTTAGTTCTATGGTGAAATGCTGCTTATTTATTAATTCCACGTCATTTGCGTGTTAGTAATTTTGATATTAATCAAATTAACTATTTCTGGGCTATGCGACACTTTTTCTTGTCGTTAGTGCATACCTTAGAGATAAGGTTAAAAGTGAATTAGGTGAAAATCCTAAACTGTACCCGCAACTGTAAATGATGTTTTGTCTGTAGTGCAAAATCATCATAAGTCAGAACCTGCTAACAACAAGACACTCCAATAGTCTGGGCGGGATCACTCAGTAATTGAAAATTATTGCCATGGCGCGCATAGATTTATTGGGGATACAAAGTAACTTGATGAAGTTATTTCGCAATAAAATCAGATATCTAGATAACGAAATATCAAGATAGCCATACATTAAGGTAACGATGCAATGGGCAGTCAGGCAATAACCTTCTCTTTTGACATAAATAGAGTGGCAGTATTAAGCAGCTCGTCACTATCTATATCTGTCTGCTGCTCATTTTTTACTAACTTGTTATTCAATGGGTTGTCTTGGTTTTCTCTTTCTAAAATCTGTCTTTTGGCAAAAGCATCATATGGCCATATTTGCGGCCATCCCAATTTTCTTTGTTTAACAAAGCGGTACATCTCGTGGGAAGACTAAAGCGTTCTGCCAGTAAAACAGAGCTACGCGGTGGATACACCACGGGGGCATGTGCAGCAGCGGCAGCGCGAGCGGCAGTGAGATATCTTATTCATGGACAACCATTTAAGGATATTGAAATACAACTGCCAAATAGAGAGTTTGTTACCTTTGCTTTAGCACGCCTCGAAGGGTCGGATGAAGTTATTGCTGGAGTGGTTAAAGACGCTGGCGATGACCCTGATTGTACTCATGGTATTGAAATTCAATGTATTGCTAGAAAAACTAGAGGGAGCGGCATCTCTTTGATTGGCGGTAAAGGCGTTGCGGTCGTTACATTGCCCGGTTTAGAGCTACCAGTGGGGCAACCTGCTATTAATCCGGTACCCAAGCGCAATATTCTAGAGATGGCGGCATTGGAGTGGACGCAAACAGAGAATAATCGCGATATACAGTTTGGATTAGAGCTGGAAATCTGTGTTCCCAAGGGGGAAGAGGTTGCTAAAGAGACCATCAGTGAAAGGCTAGGGTTGATAGGTGGAATATCGATTCTGGGCACCAGAGGAACGGTAAAACCGTACTCCACCTCAGCGTTTTCGGCTTCAGTGAGACAATCGATTCAGATCGCGCAAGCCAATCATCACCATCATGTTGTATTAACCACCGGCAGTCGTTCGGAACAAGCTGCTATGGCATTGCTGCCACAACTTTCAACTATGGCATTTATTCAGGCGGGCGATTTTCTGGGCGTAGGACTCAGAGCATCGAAGCGCTATGCGCTACAAAGAGTCACCATGGTTGCCATGATAGGAAAAATGGCCAAGTTGGTGTCCGGTCGAATGATGACACACGTCTCTGGGCATGCCATAGATTTTACCCGTTTAGCTGATATTGCCAGTGAAGAGGGAATATCTGAGTCACTTTGTAGACAAATTGAACAGGCCAATACTGGTCGACATGTTCTAGACCTATTGAGGGGGAAAGAGCATGGCCACTACTTCACCCGCTTATGTCAGGAAACGCATCAACACGCTATGGCGTATACCACGGATGCACTGCAAATCAACGTGCTACTTATTGATTTTGATGGAAGCTTGTTAGCTTGCTATCCAGAAGAAAGAGTTGATATTGCTGATCGGTTGACGGAATGAGCCGATCGAGTAACGACTCGATAATGATAACTAAGGTAGAAAATAGATGGACAAAATGAAACAGATGACCCGTCAAGGGCGACAAATAGAAGAAGGTTCATTTTCGATTATCGATCGTGAAATTAACGAGATTCATGGCGGGCATAGCTTTCAGGATAATCAATGGCAAGCGGTTAGACGTGCCATTCATACTACTGGTGACTTTGAGTTTTCTTCTCTGTTTCGATTCAGTGAAGGAGCGGTTGAGAAAGGCATAGAAGCCATAAAGGCAGGGTGCCCGATTGTTAGTGATGTCACCATGATCACCAGTGGATTGAGCGCCCAAAGGTTGTCAGTGTATGGCAACAAGACTCACTGTTTTATCGGTGATGATGATGTTATCGCGACAGCGAAAGAACGGGGTGATACGCGTGCCATTTGGTCTATGCGCAAAGCAAGAGATGCTGGGCTATTGGATGGCGCGATTATTGGTATTGGTAATGCGCCTACCGCTCTGTTTGAAGTATTAGAGATGGTGGCGAACAAAGAGATCAATCCTGCTTTGATTATTGGTATTCCTGTTGGGTTTGTTAAAGCGGTAGAGTCAAAACAAGCGTTAATTGAACAAAGTAGCGTAGCGTATATTGCCAGCGTTGGCCGTAAAGGTGGAAGTCCAATTGTCGTCTCAACCATTCATGCGCTATTGGCACAAAGCGTATGATCAGAATAACCGTAGTCGGTGTACCTGAAGATGGATGCATGAGCTTATCCAGCCGAGCGGTGAGCGCGGTTACTCAGGCAAGAGTCGTTGCAGGGCATGCAAGGCATCTAGATTGGTTTCCTCAATACCAAGGTGCATTTTTAGATATGTCACAAGGCTTCTCATCCTGGCTCAGTCAAGTTATCGACGAGAGCGAAGAGGGAGGGGTTGTTGTACTGGCCTCCGGCGACCCACTGTTCTTTGGAATTGGTTCTACACTGCTTAAAAAAGTAGCCAGTGAGGAGCTCGCCTTTATTCCGTCTTCCAGCTCCGCTCAGTTGGCCTTTTCCCGACTGGCTCTTCCTTGGTCTGATGCGCAGTTTTTATCGTTTCATGGTCGAGAACTGCAGGGTGTTGTCAGCCGCTTACAGCAAGGTGATCTGTTCGCAATCTTGACCGACGGTAAGAATACACCGCAAGTAATCGCGCAACACCTTCAAACGTTTAACGAGAATCACTGGCAGTTGTCTGTCTGTGAACAGCTAGGGGGCAGTAGGGAGAAAATTACCACGCTAACCGTCGCGGAATTAGCGAGTTCTACCGAGCCGTTTGATGAGCTAAATATTCTGGTGGCAAAACGTGGTGAACAGACGTACTGGGGAGGGCAGGGACAGTTCTCCGATGACGAGAGCTTTGCTAAGCGTGTCCCGCATAAAGGCTTAATCACCAAGCAGTCAGTGCGACATTTAGTACTCTGCCAGCTGCGACTCAATCGACATCATGTGATGTGGGATATAGGGGCAGGATCGGGATCTGTTGCGATTGAAGCCGCGAAGCAGTGCTGGAAAAAACAGGTATTTGCTGTGGAATGTAACAGTGATTGTTTTGATGCTATTGAGGATAATCTCCACGTTCACGGCACAGATAATCTCCAGTTAGTCAAAGAGAAAGCTCCTCAAGCTCTATTGGAACTCCCTTCACCCAATGCCGTTTTTGTCGGGGGTAGCCGCGGAGAGATGGAGAATATTTTGTCTTTCGTATGGCATAAATTGCTACCAAATGGGCGCTTAGTGGTCTCTGCGGTGACATTAGATACCGTGGCTGAAGTGTATCAGTGGAGTAAGCAGCAAAAACTCAATATGGACGTTCAGTTGGTTAATATCTCACAAACTCAACCGCTTGCTCATTATATGCGGTATCAGGCAGAGAATCCGATTCACCTATTTACATTTACAAAACCAATGTCGCTAGAGCAATCCTCAGCTACAGAAAATTAATATCCGAATAGATTGGAGAGAAAAAGATGAAAACTATTACAAAAGGCCAATTATATTCAGTTGGAGTTGGGACAGGGGACAGTGAGCTTTTAACACTAAAAGCCGCAAGACTGATTCAGCAAGCAGACATTATTGCTATTCCAGAAAAAAATAAAGGTCAAGCTGACTCGTTTGCGTGGGAGATTGTGTCAGGAGCGATCAACGAGTCGGACATAACGGGAGAGAAGTGCTTTTTGCACTTTCCAATGACCCGAGATGCATCGATCAATGTTCCAGCATGGCAAACAGCCGCAAGGGAAATATTTGACCATATTGAGAACGGAAAATCCGTTGTGTTTGTTACTGAAGGGGATCCTTCAGTATTTAGCACTTGGGCTTATATTCAAGAAGAGTTACAACAGTTGGCTCCGCATATTGAGCCGATTATTGTTCCGGGTGTAACTTCAATTACTGCGGTTCCTGCCGCGACTAAAATCCCTCTAGCTGACGGCCAAGAACGCTTTTGTGTGGTTCCCGCGACTTATGGTATCGAGTGTCTTTCTCAGTTGGTGAAGGAGTTTGACACCATTATGTTGATCAAAGCAGGGCGAATGATCCCTGCTCTGATTGCCAAACTAGAAGAATTGGATATTTTAGACTGTGCTACCTATGTCTCTCATGCCAGTTGTGAACAGCAGCAGATCTATAGCAATTTGAAGGAGGTTCCTGAAGGGCACCGCTATTTCTCTATGGTTCAGCTCTCTATTCGTTCTCGTCGAGGCATTCTACGGGGCAATGGTATAGACGGCTCAGTGGCTAAGGTTGACTAGCATGAACATTGCCATATATGCCATTACCAAACATGGCGCTAAGCATGCGCGTCGGTTAAAGCAGGAGTTACCCTATTCTCAGCTGTTTGTCGCAGAAGTAGGGCGGCAGGAAGGAGATCAGTCACAACTGCTTAGTTTTCCTCTTTCGACGTTTGTAGAGCAACAGTTTGCACATTTTGATGCGCATATATTTATTTGCGCCACTGGAATTGTCAGCCGTGTCATTTCGCCATTAATTGTCGATAAGCGAACGGATCCGGCAGTGGTGACTCTTGATGAGCAAGCCAACTTTGCTATCTCGCTGTTATCGGGTCACCGTGGTGGTGCCAATGCATTAACGGAACGAGTGGCACATATCGTGAAGGCGACGGCAGTGATCACAACCGCCTCAGATGTGTCTGAAAGTGTTTCTGTGGATATGTTAGGCGCTCCGTTTGGTTGGCAACTGGACAGTAAAACTGAACAACACATTACGGGTGTCTCTGCTGCGGTGATCAATGATCAGCCGGTTGTTATTGTGCAGCAAGCGGGAGAGAAAAAGTGGTGGAAGTATGACAAACGTATGCCTGCGCACATTGTTTGTCACAATACTGTTGAAGGTATCAATCCCTCTGATTTTCAAGGGGCGATTGTCATTAGCGATCAGCTAGACGTTTCTATCCCAAATTGGCAAAAAGAGTGGGTGTTGTGGCGTCCAAAATCCTTGGTGCTAGGCATAGGATGTGACAGAAATACACCAGCCTCAGTGATCAAAGAGGGTTTAGCGCAGTTTAGCCAGCAGTTTAACCTTAGCCTCGACTCAGTAGCGGCTCTTTCGAGTATCGATCTGAAAAGTGATGAGCAGGGGATTATTACGGTTGCAGAACAGAATCAATGGTCATTTGATACCTTCGCGCCTGCCGTTCTTGATAGTGCGGAAGGCATTGAAAACCCGTCGGAATATGTCAAAAAAGTCACTGGGAGCCAGTCGGTTGCTGAAGCGGCCGCATTAACGCTAAGTAAAACTAACTCGTTAGTGGTTGCGAAGTGGGTGTTTAAGCAGGATGGTTACAACATGACCTTAGCCTGCTGTCGTCGCGAATTTAGTGAGTCTCTTGTTCAGCAGAACAGAAAAAACTGGTTAAACAAAAAACGTCACCATGGGCATGGTGCTAAACCAGAGCCGATAAAACTGAACGCCTATGGAAACGAAGTCGTAGAGGGTTATCAATGTAAACCCAAACATGTAGACCTCAATCGACCCATGCTTTATCACAGTCACCACATTTTACTTTGCGAAGGCGGCCGATGTGCTAAGGCGGGCAGTAAAAATCTCGCTCATGAACTGAGAACGTTATTGAAAGAGATGGGACTTGGTGCCGGAAATAAACGTATCAAAATATCCCGTACCATGTGCGCAGGAGCATGCAGAAATCGAGCAACCATGGTGATATATCAACGTCATGAGCAAGGGCAAGCCGCCATTAATGACGGACTCTGGCTAAAAAATATTGAAGAAATATCAGAAGATAAATGGCGAGTTGTTTTCAATGCTCTGGCTGATAATACGCCATTACATCAACGACTTGGTGATGAGCATTTTGCGGTGATTGCCCCAGCAGAAGAGTTACAGACTACAGCCCAAATTGAAGAGACATCATCGGATAATTCATCGTTAGAAGAGCGTTCAGCACAACAGGAATCAGCAAATGGCTAAATTATTTTTGGTGGGCTTAGGGCCCGGCAGTTTGGAACACATGTCAGTTAAAGCTCAGCAGGTTATTAAGAGTGTTGATGTTGTGGTGGGTTACGGTTTATACGTTAAGTTGATTCAACCTCTGCTTACCGACCAGACATTGGTGCGTAGTGGCATGACAAAAGAGTGGCAAAGGGCGGATAGCGCAATAAAGCAGGTTCAAGAAGGAAAGAATGTCGCACTCGTGTGCTCCGGTGATGCGGGTATGTACGCCATGGCTCCACTGATATTTGAACTTATCTCGTCACAATCATTGGATATTTCAGTTGAAACGGTTCCCGGTATAACCGCAGCCAACGCTTGCGCGTCTTTGGTTGGGGCTCCACTTGGGCATGACAGCTGCACAATTTCCCTGTCCGATTTACTTACGCCGTGGCCTGTGATTATCAAGCGTATAAAAGCGGCCGCGGAAGCGGATTTCGCGATTACTTTTTACAACCCTAGATCGCGGAAACGTCAAAACCATATCGTCGAAGCGAGAGATATCTTATTGCAGCATCGCAGCAAAGAGACACCTGTAGCGGTGGTGAATGCAGCATATAGAGATGAACAGTCGGTTCAGTTATCAACGTTAGAGCATTTCGTTGAGTTAGAGTTTGCCATGAATGCGGCGGTTATTGTTGGTAATAGCAGCAGCTATCGATTTGATGATTGGATAGTGACTCCAAGAGGGTATAACAAAAAATACTCACTAGAAGATGGCGCAACCAAGCAAGGGCAACGTGCGGGACAAGCACTAAAAAATATAGAACAACAAGAAACTGGAGAAGCAGTATGACCGTTTATTTCATTGGAGCAGGCCCCGGAGATCCGGACCTAATTACTGTTAAAGGTGCCAAACTAGTGGAGAGCTGTCCTGTTGTACTCTACACCGGCAGTCTTGTACCTAAAGCGGTTATAGAGAGAGCTAGACCTGATGCGTTGGTTTTAAACTCCGCCGATATGGATTTAGATGCCATTACCGCGGTTTACACCACAGCTCAAAAAGAGGGACATGATGTCGCCCGAGTGCAGACAGGGGATTTGTCCATCTATTCATCACTTGCCGAGCAGACTAGACGCTTAAACGATCTAGGCATTGACTGGAAAGTCATTCCTGGTGTCTCTTCATTTCAAGCGTCCGCTGCGGCCTTGGGACAAGAATTGACCTTACCAGAAGAGTGCCAAACCATCATTCTTTCAAGAGCATCAGGCCGCACTCCTGTACCAGACAAAGAGAACTTAAAATCCTTGGCTGCTCACGAAGCGACCTTATGCCTGTTTTTAAGTGCGACTTTGATCCGCAAAGTGGTCAGAGAGTTAAGTGATGTGTATCCGCAAACTTGGCCGGTAGCGGTGGTGGAGAAGGCGTCTCACCCAGAGCAGCGTATACTTCGTGGTACGCTGGCAGATATCGCAGACAAGATGCATGAAGCCAATATCCGTTCTACCGCCATGATAATCGTGAGCAAGGTTTTTGCTATTGATGACTTTGTCGACTCCAAGCTGTATGACCCAAGCTTTTCTCACGCTTGTCGAAAGGCCACCGTTGCCACGGTAACAGCAGATAAGGAGCAGGAGGTCACTCATGACTAACGGTAAGGTGTACCTTATTGGCGCAGGTCCCGGGGATCCCGCGCTACTGACTTGTAAAGCAAAGCAACTGTTATCGGAATGCGATGTAGTCTGTTATGACAAACTGGTTAGTGCGGCAATCTTAGCCAGCGTTCCTGCTCACGTTAAGTTGCATCAAGTTGGTTATCGTGGTTATCAGAACTGCCATATTAATTATGGAATGCATCCTGATGTGATGGAGTACGCTTTAGCAGGGAAGACGGTTGCGCGTTTAAAAGCGGGTGACCCATGTATATTCGGCCGTACAACGGAAGAGTGTAAAGAGCTGATTGATAACGATATTGCCTATGAAATTGTCCCCGGTATAACCGCAGCACTGGGCGCTGCCGCTTATTCAGGTTTTCCATTAACCAGCGGTGGCGTAGCGTCTAGCGTTACTTTTATTAGTGGTCATCAGCATTTGAAAGCGATGGAGTCATGGAAATCGGAGCAGGATACCGGTGGCACTGTCGTGCTCTATATGGGAGCAAAAAAACTGACAGAGCATGCTAAAAATCTGATTGAGAGTGGTCGTAACCCCAATACCCCTGTGGCACTTATCTCATCCGCCACCAGTGCGGACCATCAATGTATTACGGGTACCTTGGAAAATATTGGTGAACGAGTGAACCGTTCTCCTCAATCGGGACCAGCTTTAGTGGTGATCGGAGACGTTGTTACCCAAGCAGAGCAGTTAGATTGGCGTAAGCATTTGCCATTAGCTGGGCAACGTTTTTTGATATGTGGTCAGCATGAAGATAAGCGGGCATTGAAAAACAGTGGAGCAGAAGTCATTGATATCGACTATTTGCCGACGGACAGTTTTATCGATGCTGAAGAGTTAGCGTTTTTTCAAATCCAAAAAGAGTTGGCATTTGAAGATTTAGCAACGTTTAAATTGTGGTGGCAATCGTTACGAGAAAATCGTTGGGATATTCGCCAGTTCTCTATGCCTATTTGCAGTGATGATAAACATGTGGTGAAAGCTCTGGCGGATCTCGCCATAAATGCTCAGCCCATCAGCAAACAGTCAATGATATTGACCTTAGAGCACAATAAAGTATTTGAGAGCCAGCAAAATTACTATCAAATTGGTCGCCGTCATAGCCAGCCACTAGAGTATGCACTGCCGAATATCGATTGGTTGTTAGTGGATGATATTGCCGTGGCTCAATCCATTGTAGAGCATCATGCTGATGCATTAACTCAAGCAAAAACTGTCCCTTTGAATGAAAACGCAAGGTTGTGGGCAATCGATCAAGGCTTACTGCTTGATGATTCGCAGCATGCCGTTATCAATGAGAGTCGTTTTGAAGAGGGTGACGAGCTATCTACTCGTCAGTTACGGACAAATTGTGCTGATGTTGCTTGATGTAATGAATCCGTCATTAACGGGTGATGTGGCTATTGTCCTCATTGCCATTAGCGTACCTGTTGCTCTTTGGCTGGATAAACTGCTGGGAGAGCCAAGTCGCTATCATCCATTAGTTGGCTTTGGCTGGTGGGCGAGTAAAGTTGAAGATAGTTGTCGAAAGATAACCTTTGTGTCCCCTTTAGTTCAAGGCTGTCTAGCTTGGGTGATTGCTGTGGTTCCATTGGTTGTGATCACTCTGCTGATATCGGTTAAGTTAGCGAACATCCACATTATGCTGTGGTTTGTGTTCAATACACTTATTGGCTATTTGGCACTGGGCGGTACAAGTTTGATTCAACATGCGGATAATATTTATCAGCCGTTAAAAACCGGTGATTTAGAGAGTGCCAGATATCAACTCTCTATGATTGTTAGCCGTAATACCGAGCAGATGAACGAGAAAGAGATCGTCTCTTCTACGGTGGAGTCAGTATTAGAGAACGGCAACGATGCGGTCTTTGCGCCGATGGTATGGATGGTATTGCTCGGTGCTCCGGGCGCGGTGCTGTTAAGGCTAGCAAACACGTTAGATGCCATGTGGGGATATAAAACAGAACACTATTTACTGTTTGGTCGGTGTAGCGCCAAAATCGATGATCTGCTTGGTTGGTTACCTGCAAGGCTAACGGCCATAGTGTACGCCTTTCAAGGGGACATTAAGCAGGGTTTCCATTGCTGGAAGCATCAGGCGAAACAGTGTGCCAGTCCTAATGGTGGCGTTGTGATGACCACGGGAGCGGGCAGTTTAAATATAAAAATAGGTGGGCCCACCTACTACCATGGTGTGTTACATGATAAGAAGGTGATGGGAGTGGGAGAGGTCGCTGACTGGCGAGCCATCTTTAAAGCTAATCAGTTGGTGACGAGAGGAAGCATGACATTGAGTTACATTTGGTTAGTCACAGTATTGGTTGGAGTCTCCTAAATGGCGATGACTCATGGTGGAAATTTGCTTGCCATAGCAAAACAGATGAACAGCGATGTGAGTGAATGGTTGGACTTATCAACGGGTGTCAGCCCCTTTACTTATCCGATGACAGAGATGCCCGAACAGTGCTGGAATCGATTACCTGAACAGAATGATGGCTTAGAGCAAGCGGCGAAGCACTATTATGCTGCCTCAATTGAACCTTTAGTTGTCGCGGGCTCTCAAGCGGCCATTATGGCTTTACCTGCTTGCATCACTAAACAACTTGGTTATTGCGGAGTTATCGCGATTCCTCGGGTGGGTTATAAGGAGCATCAGCATGCTTGGCAATCTTTTCATTATTTTGATCAGGCTTGGCAAATAGAGTTCTATGATGATTATCCTAGCGAACAGCAGATAGAAAGATCGGATGTTGTGTTGATGATTAACCCTAACAACCCAACAGGTGTGCTTCATAGCCAACAACAGATGCAGCAACTTGCTGAAACTATGCAGAGTAAAAACGGCTTTGTAATTGTTGATGAAGCGTTCGGTGACAGTGTTGAAAATGGCTCTCTGTTACCGGTTACTTCTTCGTTTGATCACTGCGTAGTATTGCGCTCTGTCGGCAAATTTTTTGGTCTGGCAGGTGCAAGAGTCGGATTCCTATTTGCTGGTGATAAGTTACTAGAGATTGTGCAAGAGTATTTAGGCCCATGGACGGTAACTGGGCCAAGCCGCTGGGTTGTTCGTCAGGCATTACAAGATACTTCTTGGCAGGTGCAGAACCGGATTCGGTTGAATGAGCAGATGAAGAAGTTACGAAAGCTACTTGAGTTGTACCCTTTAGCTGATCATTTTTCTATCAACCCGTCATCTACAGGAAATAGAGCTCCGGTAGATAGATCGTCTTCAAGAGTAAAATTTAGTGGTACAGATTTATTCACCACGGTTTATCTTGATCAGGCAGAGACTTGCCACCGATTACTGTGCGAGCAAAAAATATTGACCCGATTATGCGATGAGAAAAATGCGATTCGCTTCGGTTTACCTGCAAACCCGCAGCAATGGCAACAGCTAGAAAATGGTTTACAACAAGTCGTGAATAAACGAAAGGAAAGCGCATAAATGGAGATAAGGCCTCATATTGAGTTAGTTTTGGGTGGTGCTCGCTCCGGTAAGAGTGGTTACGCTGAACGTCAAGCTGCGTTGTCCAACAAACCGGTTATCTATATTGCTACTGCCGAAGTAGGTGATAAAGAGATGGCAGAAAGAGTTAAGCACCATCAGCGTCAGCGTCCGGCAGAATGGCAATTAATTGAAGAACCACTTCAACTCGCGCAATCTCTCAAAGACAACAGTACCGAAGATAACTGTATTCTGGTTGACTGCTTAACTTTGTGGTTGAGCAACTGCTTATTTTCAACCACAGAAAAAGAGTGGAGTGAGTGGAAGTTGGAGTTTCTTACGACCTTAGATTCGCTGCCTGGGCAAGTTATCTTAGTCAGCAATGAAGTGGGCTGTGGCATCGTTCCAATGGGAGAAGCAAGCCGTAAATTTGTCGATGAAGCTGGATGGTTGCACCAATCAATTGCCGCTCAAGTTGCTAAAGTTACCTTGGTGACAGCCGGTTTACCTATGTATTTAAAAGATCTGCACTTAAAAGATATGCATTTAAAAGATGAAACTGACAAGGCATAAAAGCATGTGGTTGAATTACTTTACTTTTAACGGTGTTGCTCCCATTAAAGATCTGCATCTTGTTAGTGATGCTGGGGCAGGGGAGGGGTTAATGAAGTATCACCCTACTCGTGATACCGAGTTAATAGCATGTGGACAAGCTAATACCCCTCTGAAGGGGCGTTTTTTGCCTTCACCGTGCTTAACCAACGGTTCTGTTACTCCAGCGATTTTGGTGCATGGCATATTGACTGCTCTGCAAAAGAAAGGCTTTAAGATACGTTTACACTGTTACCAGCTCGGCTTAGATCATCTCCCCGATTTCACCAACAGCAAGCTGGATGATGTGGTGGTTCATCAATGTGAATGTGGCGAAGAACAACAACTGATAAATTCAGTGATGGTGCCCGAGTTAAAGCGAGAAGCGGCCATGAACGAGCAGCATCTCATCGCTGAGTCAGGTATTGGTGGAACCACTTACGCCACTGTCTGGTTAAAGCACTGGTTGAGCAAAGAGATGTTGTTGGCTGGTAGCACTAAAGACCCAATAAAGTTAACCCGAAAAGAGCAACTGATTCGGCAGCTATTATCGAAAACTTGTGACTTTGCAAGGGATGTGTCGCTATTTTTAAATGATAAGTCCCTGTCTGACCCTATTCAGCGGGCAACGTGTGCATTGTTAGCAAATAGATTGCCAGAGATTAATCTTGCTGGGGGAACCATGTTTTTTGCGCCTGTTATTGCTATGCAAACGTCACGGGTGGAGCGGATAAATATTGCGACCACACGATGGATTATGGACTCTACAGACGCTACTTTTTCTGCTCGTTATTTGCCTAAAAACAGTCAATTAGTGACACCTATTGTTGATTTTAATCACTCACGTTATGACGCGATTAGAATGTATGAGAGAGGTTATGTGGTAGAGGGTTGCGGTCTTGGCGCAACATTATGCTATGCAGAACAGCAAGGCCTCTCTTCACAACAGATCATAGCCAGCCTTGATAACGCCGTGGCACATTGGATAGAGTAAAAAACGGAACAAAATATAGTCTGCGCCCATGAGATGATAATGACACTCTATGCGCAGACATACCTTTGTAGCCGATATGGAGTTGTCGTCGTTATGGAAACGACACCTCATTTTGTTCAAAATAGGTCAGTACTGACGAGATAATGACCTCTTCTCCGGGACGCCACCTTGCTAAAATTGGGGTCACAAATCCTTCTTTGCCAAGAGAGCACTGAAACTCTTCGATATCGTTCCACTGTTCGGCAAGTATATGCTTTGGTAAAAATGCCCAGCCCATTTTATTTTCTAGTGCACTCCTAAGTAGATCGAGATCATTAATAATCTTGTTGTTAGATGAAAATATAAATTTTTCATCACTACTTTTATTTTGATACTCATTTGGCAATATTTGAATCTTGCTAAGTAATTGGCTAAGTTCAACTTTTCTTTCACTAAAATAGTCGCGATGGGCGTAAAATCGGTACGGCATTGAACCAATTATTTTCCATTCAATTTCACGTCTTACTTCCGCACTTATATTTTCATCTTCGTTAGGCGTAATAATAATGTCGACCGCTTTCTTAGTAAGCAGATCGGTTGATATATTTGAGCTTAATGAAACGCACTCTATATCTAT
This sequence comes from Vibrio sp. MACH09, assembly GCF_033238805.1. Lineage (NCBI taxonomy): Bacteria > Pseudomonadati > Pseudomonadota > Gammaproteobacteria > Vibrionales > Vibrionaceae > Vibrio > Vibrio sp. MACH09. The sequence continues at coordinate 1,008,391 of NZ_BSFZ01000002.1, forward strand.
TCCTTGATGATGGAAGTGTTCCATCAAGCCTTTGATATCTTTCTTGGGCATAACATTATCGTAAGCGAGACGAATGCAGTTGTGGTCTGTATCTGGGTTCGCTTTCTCAACCGTGTTTTGCCAAGTAAATATCTGTCGCGTTAGTAAAATGGATGGCCGGAGTATCTTTTCACCAAATGGGGTCAGGCTGATTTTTCTACCACTTCTATAAAAAAGCTTGTGACCAAGTTCAAATTCGAGTGATTCAATATGTTCTGATATTGTTGCTCGACTTTTATTTAAATGTTGCGCGGCAGTAGAAATATTTAAATATAAGGCGACCTCAACAAAAGAAATAAGTTGATTGTAGTTAAAATCTTTCATTTAGCGTAGGCCTTTTCTGAAAGTGATTATCATTTGTATTCCAATATGTTGGCATTTCCAACATTAACTGATTTCGTTAATAAATAAACGTGGGATATAAATCCATTGCTTAATACACATTATTTATAAATCTTTACAAACGAGATTTTATTATGTCAAAAGAAACTGAAATTGAAAGTACAAATGAAATTAAAGACAACTCCCGTCGTAATTTTTTTAAATTAGGTCTAGGAGCGGCCGCAATTGCAGGTGTCAGTGCAACTGGCGCTTATGCGAGCAATAAAATTGAAAGCCAAAGCCATAAAAACTTCCCTGTACCGATTGATCCTGATGTCTTAAAACCGATGGCTCAGGAAAATTCGGTTTGGGCGTTTGTCAGCAGTAAAGCGCTGGGAGAAAAATACCCAGAGCGAAACCAAAACTTTGCTGGAGGCTGGAATTTTCAAGAAAACATGTTTAGCCCAATGGTGGGTTTGGACAACAGTAAACCGGGGATGCGTCAGTTAGATTTGGCGCTGGAAATTGCCGGTTGGGCTATGAATGATACCTTAGCCGACGGCTCTCCTCGGTTAGCCATTAACTCAGGAGTGTATGGTTGGGAACAGCATGGTTTGATGCCTCACAAATGGCAATTTGAGAGTGGCGAAGACGCCAATCAAAGCATCAAATCGGCCGCAAGGTTGTTAGGCGCTGCACGTTGTGGCATCACCCGCAATCATAAGGTGTGGAACTGGGATCCGTTGTACGACTATGAAGAGGAGCGTGAAGTTTCATGGGATGAGTTTCCGTTTAAGCCTAAAAGCGTCATTGTGGTTTTGGTGGATGAAGACTATGAAGCGTTGGCGACAGCTCCTTCATTTGTTTCGGGCGCTGCAATCGGCATGGGGTACTCAAAAATGGCGACGGTTGCCGGCAGTTTGGCGTCATTCGTACGTGGGTTGGGTTATCAAGCAGTTGCTTCAGGAAACGACCTAGGCAACAGCGTGGCTTATGCGATCGAAGCTGGTTTAGGTGAAGGGGCGAGAAATGGTCACTTAATGGCGCCTCGATTTGGTCCTCGGGTTCGAATTGCCAAAGTCTATACGGATATGGAATTGCCTGAAGAGGCATACGATACGCCAAAAACCTACGGCATCATGGAGTTCTGTCAAAACTGTAAATTGTGTGCGGAGAAGTGTCCTTCTCAAGCAATTACTATGGATGACGAGCCAGGCTGGGAACCAACGTATGAAAATGGCGAAGACCCCAATTATTCATGGCATCACCAGCGTGGGGTGAAGAAATTCTATAACGACGCTAAGAAGTGCTACAAGTACTGGGTAGATAGCGGTACCGATTGTGCTATTTGCTTAACTGCTTGTCCTTGGAACAAGCCTGATTTCTGGCATCACAGATTGATCGATGCATCGAACGCCTATACTGGTGGCCCAATTCATACCTTTATGAAAGTGATGGATGAGCTGTTTGGTTACGGCAATGTGTTTGATGAGCAAGCGGTTCATGATTTCTGGAAAACCGGCAAAGATATAGAAGTGTGATAAGGAGAACTAATTATGATGGCATTGATGTGGTACCTGCTAGGAATGTTAACGGTGGCGGCATTTGTAGGATATAGAAAAATAGCTAGCCAATATAAGTTAAATATCATTGCGACTCTTGGTCTGATTGCTTCTGCCATTGGTATGTGGTTTTGCATTGCATGGTCGTGGGCATCCTTCGTTGAGCGTGAACCTCAGTCAGGGGCAATGGGGCTGATTATGTTTGGTCTAATCTCTATCGCCATATTCGTTGTAACTTGGCGTACCCAGATTGCTCCAAATAAAACCGAAGGTTAGCGTCATCAATAGATGAATCAGCTGTTAATGAACGTGATTTACTCAAGTGATCTCCAGGTTCAGGAAAGAAAAATTCTTGCGAAACAATGATCTAGAGGTTACTTGAGTGTCAAAAGTCAACAAAGTAGATCGCCTATGTCAAAGATAGAAGCACAACAAATGTCAGATAGAGCACTTGATTATTACAAACAAGCCGCTGACCAAATGAAACAAAATAGTCGTTCAGTTAACGTCGCATCCGCGATTGAATTGCTGCATAAGTCCGCTGAGTTAGGTTTAGATGAAGCGAGATATCAGTTAGGTGTGCTCTATGCAGAAGGTCGCTATTGCCAACAAGATCTGAGCATGGCATCTGACTGGTTTACTCTCGCCGCGGAGAGCGGTTTTGTTCCGGCGAAATTTGCTTTGGCGACTCTGTATCGACATGAAGATAAACATCATCAAGCAACGGAACTTCTGATTGAATTAGCCGAACAAGGGGTGATGGAAGCAAAAACAAATCTCGCAGATTGCTACTTAGAAGCGAAAGGCGTGGATAAAGATGTCGCTAAAGGGATAGAGCTATTACAGCAGGCCGCCAATGCGGGGGACCGATTTGCTCAATATCGACTTGGAGTCATCTACTACCAAGGTAAAGAGGTGCCAACAGATTATATTTTTGCCCGAAAAAATATAGTGCTAGCGATGGAGCAAAAATATCTGCCTGCATATTTAGTGATGGGGGCGATGTTAGAGCATGGTTTTGGTATCAATAAGGATGTAATCAAAGCTTATAGCTTGTATTTTTTCTGTGATTATTATGGCATGCCGAATTTGAAAGAGTTATTGAGTGATGTGCTTTTCACGTTGAACGACATAGAGAAACAGCAAGCAAAACAACGTGCTGAGGAGTGGTGCCAAAATGAACCTGCCCCTGTTTAATCACTGGAAAGATGAAACGATAACATTTGATGGTGCAGAGCTAACCAGCTTTGATATTTGGGGAGGCTTGCGAACAGACGATCGCGCGACAACCCAATTCAAAGAAAAAGATTTTCAATACATGACGTTGGTATATTCCACCAAGGATGTTCCCGTTGAGTATGTTTGGCGATGCCCTCCACCTTTTTTAAGTTATAACGACAATAACGTTGAGCGAGCGTTAACAGCAAAGATACCAATACTGCATAACAGTTCGTTAATTGAGAAAGAGCAGCAGGTGGCGCTAAAAAAATTCAGTCGTCGTTTTAATGTTGAATACGAAAACAGCTACTCGATTTTAGTGCCGGTGAGTGATGAGATAGAAGATCGTTGGAAAGCGTCAGTCTGCTTCAGCTTCTCTTCAGAATCGGATTTTAACCCAAGCTTATTTCTGCATCGCTTTCAAGATAAGCTCGTTGCCCTTGCCAATAAGATCTACACCTTGTGGATGGCATTTGAGGGGAAGGGCTTTAATCTATACAAAGTGAGAGGGACATTTTGTGACAATGCAATTCATATCGCAAAAATGATGGCTGAAGGCTTTTCTACCAGAGTAATGGCAGAGAAGTTACATATAAGTCGTTCGGGTGTGGAATACCATATTGAAGCGATGAGACAAATGCTTGGAGCGAAAAACCGAGGGAATTTGATTGCAGAACTGTTCCGCAAAGGCATCATCAGTTAAGACAACCGATTTTGAGATAAATGAGAATGTTCATGTGACATTCTCTAATCGAAACTGTTGATGCTACTCTGAATCCAGCGCTTTAAAAGCACTTGAGTATAGGCCACGCTATACTTTGACTTTATGACCAACGGCAGCGAAATAAATTAAGTAGATAAAGCTCACCAAAGGAACGACAAACGAGGCTTGAATACCGTGAGAGTCAGATATTTGTCCCATAATTGCGGTAAGTAATGCGCCACCAAGAATCGCCATAATAAGCAGACTGCCCCCAAACTTAGAGTCACCGCCAAGATCACGCAAAGATAAACCAAAAATAGTAGGGAACATTAGCGACATACACGCTGAGACGCCAACTAGCGCGTATGCTCCCATCTCACCACCAACGAACATAATTACGGATATAAAGAGTGTGGCGAATGCAGATAATGCGCATAGCAGGTGTTGTGGTTCCATATACTTCATTAAGCCAACACAAACCCAGCGCGAAATAGAGAAAACAATGATTGAAGTGAGTAAATAACTGGATGCTTCTGCTTCTGTACCGCCTACTTCATTCATCACATATCGAATGGTCCATGACCAACAACCAATTTGTGCGCCTACATAAAAAAACTGCGCAATAACGCCGTTGGTGAAGTGGCTACGTTTTATTAGGCGACCAAAAGTCGCGGTTATAGAGTCATGTTTTTTATCGGTAGAGTTGTTGTCAGAAATCTTAGGCATTTTGGTAAACATGACAGCAAGCCAGATACAGACGATAACCGCGGCAACCAATAGATAGGGCGTCATTACGGCGCTAAGTTCTGCTGTTTGAATCTCAGCCAGTTGTTCAGCCGGCATGACTTGGCGCTCTTGATCGGTGGCAGAGTTGAGTTTGGTGAGAATATAGAACTTACCTATCAGTACTCCAGTGATCGAACCGATAGGGTTACAGGCTTGAGCAATATTTAGTCGGCGAGTAGCGGTTTCCTCTGGGCCCATGGCAAGAATATAGGGGTTAGCACTGGTTTCTAGAATAGATAAACCACCAGCCAGAACAAAAAGCGCTATCAAAAACGGCATATACTCCATCGCTTGCGCAGCCGGGTAAAAGAGCAGTGAACCAGCGGCGAATAACCCTAAGCCGAGAAGGACGCCTGCTTTATAACTGTATTTTTGAATAAACAGCGCCGCAGGTAATGCCAGCACAAAATAGGCACCATAAAATGCGGTTTGTACTAAACCAGATTGCATATCTGTTAAAGTAAAAACTTTACGAAACTGTGCAATAAGCACATCGGTCATATTATTTGCTAAGCCCCACATGGCAAAACAGGTGCAAAGTAACCAGAAGGCAATTCGAATTTTTTGAGGAATAACTTCTGCACTATTTTTATAATGTGTGTTGCATAATAGATCCGACATTTTACAATCCTTGAGGTCACTTGAGTATATAAAGTGCATTCTGTTGTAATGTGACGCTTTAATAAATAGTGCTTAACTCACTATATAGCGTCCGTAATGACTAAGTTTATATCTGAATAGTTGCATATTCTAAGGAGGCTTTTTCTATTCAGTTTCGATTTGTCTGCAATTAATATTGATTTATCAGAAACGGATATTAATGTCTTTTTAATATCACAGTTATATTCGTTAGAGTCCCATACACCAGAAGACTCACTAAAACCGACACACGAAATAATGCACAAATCTAAGTTCATTTCTCGCAGATTGTCATTGGCATTTTTTCCATAAAATGCTTTGTATTTTTCGGAGTAATTACCGCCGAGGCTAATGATGCTGATATTACGTTTTTTTTCTAAAGCTAATATTACGTTTATAGAGTTGGTCACAACTGTGCATAAGATATTTGGCATTGCTTGAGCAAATAACCAACTTGAAGAGCTCGCATCAAGCCCAATGACGGCACCTTCTGAAATTTCGCCCATCGCTTCATCAACAAGAAGCTGCTTACTTTCGATGTTGTTCTTTGCTCTATTGTTAAACGAGGTACCAACATCATTTGTTTGTTTAATAGTGGCACCACCATGAACTCGTATTAATAGCTCTTTCTCATCTAAAGCTTTTAAATCTCGTCTAATGGTTTCCACTGATACGTTAAACATATTAGCCAGTTCTTCAACGGTAGCTTCTTGGTTGGTATTAACGTAGTCAACAATTTTTTTCTTGCGCATTACTGCTCCTCTTGTGGGTAAAAGATACTAAACGTATTTGAAATAGAAAACCTAGACAGGAGTCACATTGTGCCCGTTTATGACCGATTGTCAACGAATGCCACAAAAAATGACTGTTGTTGAGTCTTTAGTCTATTTATTATCTCCGAAATCGTGGTTTTACTCCCGATTTTCAAATGAGCATTAGCCGTTTCTCTGTTTTAGCAACTTAACATTAATCAAATCATCAAAAATAGGCCAAATCAGTGCCCGTTTTGCTATTAATGTGCCCGTTACGGGCATTTAATGAGATAAATAACGGTCATAGGTCGCAAAAACAGGCAAAAACGGTCATTTCGTGACGAGAGTCTAAGAAAAACTATAAATAAGATTTTATTATTCTCCCACTTCGAGAGGAAACGAAATGCGAAAAACTAGAATCTGCAAACTACTTAATGAAACGGGTGAAGTAAAAGTCGACGAACTTTCCAACATGTTTGGAGTGTCACTTGAAACAATTAGACGCGACTTAAAATTGCTTGATAAAAAAGGTTTGCTGGTTCGTGTTTATGGTGGAGCAATAAGCAAAGATACTAACGATATTGGAACATCATTTGTAAAACGTGCAAAAAGCAATGTTGGAGACAAACAACAGCTTGTGGAGATGGCGATAAGTCAAATTAATGAGCATTCAGTGATAGGGCTCGACGCAAGTTCTTCAAGTTGGTTATTGGCCCAGTCGCTACCCAATATAGAGTGCACGGTAGTAACTAACTCAATTAACATTATTAATGCACTAGAGAAGAAAACCAATATAGATATTATAAGTTTGGGTGGGAATTATTCTGAGAAATATAAATCGTTCTATGGGTCTATTGCGAGAGAAACATTAGATAAGATGTCACTTGATGTCTGTTTTATTTCCTGTGTTGGTGTCGACTTTAATAGTGGGGTTTGGGATTCTAATGAATATAATCATGAGATTAAAAAGTCATTAATTAAAATTTCAAATAAAGTGGTTCTTATTGCGGATAAATCAAAGGTAAATAAGAGAAGCTTGCTGAAGGTTTGTGATATTAACGCGTTAGACCATTTGATTACTAATTTAAACTTTGCAGAAGATGATGTTATGACGTTAAAAGAAAATAATGTTGTAGTTAACTGATGTCTATATAAATAAAAGATATATATACCTAAAATTTTAGTTTTGGCTGAATATTAAGTGTTCGGTCGAGGGATAATCTTGCCTGAAATATACAAAGCAATATTGAGGAATAAATATGTCAAACGTAACTAAGTTCTCTTTGGATGTGCCCATTGGTGAGGTAAATAAAGGATAATTTTATGAATACTACAATCTTGAAAATGGAAAACATCACCAAAAAATTTCCCGGTGTATTAGCGCTAAATCGCGTCAATTTTAATTTAAGACGTGGGGAAGTTCATGCACTGTTGGGAGAGAACGGCGCAGGTAAATCGACCTTAATGAAAGTGCTGTCCGGTGTCCATGTTCCTAACGAAGGTAAGATTCACTTTGAAGGGGACTATGTGGAGCTTCGCTCTCCTATTGCCGCCCAAAATAAAGGCATCGCCATTATTCACCAAGAATTTAATCTATTTTCTGAACTGACCGTTGCACAAAATATATTTATTGGTCGAGAGTTTCGTGGCGCTAACAAATGGATGCTTGATGAAGCTGCGCAAGAAAAGGCGGCCCAGGAGATTTTAGACAAGTTAAATCTTGATATTAAACCCGACACTTTAGTTGAAAACTTAACAGTGGCGCAACAGCAGATGATTGAGATTGCAAAAGCGCTTTCTGTTAATGCAAAAATCTTAATTATGGATGAGCCAACCGCGGCGCTAACAGAGAGTGAAATAAAAAGCCTGTTTGACGTAACGAATATGCTGAAGGCGCAAGGTGTCGCCATTGTTTACATATCCCATAGGTTAGAAGAGTTGGTGCAGATCGCCGATAGAGCAACGGTGATGCGAGACGGAACCTATATTGGCACCGTTAATTATGCTGAAACCACTATTGATGAACTGATCGCAATGATGGTTGGTCGCGACCTCGGCGATATCTTTCCGAAACGACACAATAAACCGAGTGATGAACTGGTATTAGAGGTTAAGAACTTAAACCGAAAAGGGGTTCTATCTAACATTAATTTCAACCTTAGACGTGGTGAAATTTTAGGGTTTGCCGGGCTTATGGGGGCAGGGCGTACGGAAGTCGCTAGGGCTCTATTTGGTGCCGATCCTATAGACAGCGGTGAAATCACCCTATTTGGAAAACGCGCTGAGATAAAGAACGTTCACTCGGCAATCGACCTCGGTATTGGTTATTTAACTGAAGACAGAAAGAAAGAAGGGTTAGCACTAGGTTTGTCCGTCAATGTCAACACCATGCTCAGTAGTTATAAAGAGTATTCGAATAAGTTTTCGGTGATTGACGAGGCTGCATGTCATGAAGTAAGCCAAGATTTGAAAGATAAATTGAAGATCAAAACCCCTGATTTAGACCAGCTTGCTGGGAATTTGAGTGGCGGTAATCAGCAGAAAATCATTATCGCCAAATGGATCTGTAAAGATACTGAGATTCTTATATTTGACGAGCCAACACGCGGCATTGATGTCGGTGCAAAACTGGAAATCTACGAACTCATAAATACGCTTACCGCGCAAGGTAAATCCATCATCGTTATCTCTTCCGAACTGCCTGAAGTATTAGGTATGTCTGACCGTATCTTGGTGATGCGTAACGGCAAGATCACAGGTGAGTTAGAAGCCGAACGTGCCACTCAAGAAAACATCATGAAATATGCCACTTTAGAAGGATAAGAAAATGTCTACCAATGTAAAACCATCAATCGCTCCAAAAGAAACATTGATAAACAAAGAGCTTCTAATGAAGCTAGCTCCGCTGATTAGCCTAGTGCTATTAATGGTATTTTTTAGTTTTGCTACACCTTACTTTTTGAATGTGTCAAACCTACTGACCGTAGCATTACAAACCGCTGTTATTGGCATCATGGCTATTGGTGTTACTTACGTCATCATCACCTCAGGAATTGACTTATCCCTTGGTTCCGTCATGGCATTTTCTGGTGTGGCAGTTGGATTAGCCGCATCAATAGGTTTGCCGCTATGGATGTGTGTTATTGCCGGAGCGCTAGCGGGCTTGCTATGTGGTTGCTTAAGCGGTTTGTTGGTTACTCGCGCAGCCATTCCACCCTTTATCGCTACCCTAGGTTTGATGATGTCAGTTCGAGGTATCAACCTTGTTTTAACTGATGGTAGAGCTCTTTATTTTCAAGACTACCCAACATTCAGAATGCTGGCGCAAGGTCGCCTGTTCGATCTGATTCCTTACCCTGTTATCTACTTTGCCATCATCGCTCTTATCTCTGCATATATTTTGAAGCGCACAGTGATTGGTCGTTACATCTATGCGGTAGGCAGCAGTGAAGATGCTGCTCACTTATCAGGCATCAAGGTCGACCAAGTCAAAATGTTTGTTTACTCATTTTGCGGGCTGTTAACAGGTGTTGCCGGTGTCATTTTAACGTCTCGACTAAATTCTGGTCAGCCAACGGTTGGTGTTGGGTATGAGTTAGAAGCTATTGCAGCAGTAATTATCGGCGGAACCAGCCTTATGGGTGGTATCGGAACAATTGGCGGAACCATTATCGGTGCGTTGATTATGGGCATCCTCAAAAACGGACTTAACCTAATGGGGGTTTCTCAATTCTGGCAAATGGTTGCAATGGGTATTGTGGTTGTTGCAGCGGTTTATCTAGACACACTAAGAAAGAAAATGAAATAACAATATTAATCCTTTATATCCTATATACACGGAGAAACATCAATGAAGTTTATTAAATTACCACTAATGTTGACACTTGCTGCTATCGGCTTTGGTACAGCGCAAGCAAAAGATGAAATTTATATTCCTGTTGTTAGTAAAGGGTATCAACATGAGTTCTGGCAAACAGTGAAACTTGGATCTGACACTGCTGCGGAAGAGTTAGGCATCAAAACTAGCTTTGTTGGTCCTGCGGATGAAACTCAGATCTCTCAGCAAATTCAGCTGATGGAAGACATGATGGCGAGGAACCCAGAAGCCATTTTACTTGCGGCTTTAGACTCAAATGCATTGGTGCTTCCAGTCGAAGAGGCGAAGTCGAGAGGTATTGAGATTGCCACTTTTGACTCTGGCGTTAATTCAGATATACCAAAGAGTTTCATCGCCACGAACAACATTAAAGCGGGTGGTGACGCGGCAATGGCGTTAGGACAAATGCTTAAAGGTAAAGGCAAGGTTGGTATCGTTGCTCACGTTGCTGGTACGCAAAGTGCGATTGAACGCTCAAATGGCTTTATCGACGCGATGAAAAAATACTATCCAGAAATCAATTTGTTAGAAGTTCAATATAGTGATGGTGACCCGCAAAAATCCATGGATAAAACCATTGATATGTACCGTGCAAATCCTGATTTAGCGGCTGTTTATGCGACTAATGAAGGGGCGACACTGGGTGTTGCAAATGCGATCGATAGCATGAACTTAGCTGGCAAAGTATTGGTTGTGGGTTTTGATAGCACGGAAGGCATTATCAGCTTTTTGAAGGCGGGTACTATCCAAGGTTTTGTTGTACAAGATGCTTATCAAATCGGTTATCAAGGACTAAAAACATTATACGCGGTACTTAAAGGCAAAAACGTACCACCAGTAATGGATATCCCTGTAAAAGTGATTACAGCAGACAATATTGATAGCCCTGAAATGCAAACATTGCTTTATCCGTTCGGTAAAAAATAACCGTTAACGAGTTAATTTTAGAGGCATTAGCGCGAGCCGATGTCTCTAGGATCTGCTCAGTGATATGAATTTTATTAGCTACCTGCCCAGAATGAGTCTGATTCCGCAGACTAAGTGATAGATTTCTGGTCAAGTAGAACTGAAATAACTAGCCATATGGCGTTAATGCAAAATAGTCGCGTTAATGCAGGATTAGAACGTTAATACAGGAATAGAAACATGACAAACCTAGTAAAAGTCGGCATCCGTCCTACCATTGATGGTCGTCGTATGGGTGTACGAGAGTCTTTAGAAGCCCAAACGATGGGCATGGCTGAGCGAGCGGCTGCATTTATTGAAGCCAATCTACGTCACCCTAATGGTGAGAGTGTTCAATGCGTCATTGCAGATACATGCATTGGTGGCGTTGTAGAAGCGGCAGCTTGTGCTGAGAAATTCAAAGGCGAAAATGTTGGCCTGGTCATGACCGTCACTCCTTGCTGGTGTTACGGCACAGAAACCATTGATATGGACCCGCATACACCTAAAGCAATTTGGGGTTTTAATGGCACCGAACGTCCTGGCGCAGTCTACCTCGCGGCGGCAATGGCTGGACATTCTCAAGTGGGATTGCCTGCTTTTTCTATCTACGGTGAAGATGTTCAAGAAGCAGGGGATGAAACTATTCCTGCCGATGTACAACAGAAAATTCTACGTTTTTGTCGCGCTGGTTTAGCGGTAGCAACTATGCGTGGTAAATCCTATCTATCCATGGGATCGGTTTCTATGGGAATTGCCGGTTCGGTGGTTAACCCTGAGTTCTTCCAAAAATACCTTGGAATGCGTAATGAATATGTCGACATGATGGAAATCAAACGTCGATTAGATCGTGAAGTTTACGACAAAGAAGAGCTGGAACTTGCTTTGTCTTGGGTAAAAGAGTGGTGTAAAGAAGGCAAAGATTACAACGGCACACCATTTACCGAAGAGCGTAAAGCGGAAGATTGGGCCACTGTGGTGAAAATGACCATGATTATGCGTGACTTGATGAATGGTAATCCTCGCTTAGCAGAGCTTGGATTTGGTGAAGAGTCACTTGGTCACAACGCAATTTTAGGTGGTTTCCAAGGTCAACGTCATTGGACGGATCATTTACCAAATGGAGATTTCTCCGAAGCGATTCTTAACTCTTCTTTTGACTGGAATGGGATTCGCGAGCCACTCTGCCTAGCGACGGAAAATGACAGCTTGAATGGTGTCAATATGATGTTCGGTAAGCTACTTACCGGCGAGGCGCAGATATTCCATGATGTCCGTACCTATTGGTCTCAAGACGCGGTTGAGCGTGTAACCGGGTATCGTCCTGAGATTGGTTTCCTCCACCTTGTTAACTCGGGTTCTGCTGCCCTTGACGGTGCAGGTAAAGCACGAGATGAGCAGGGCCAACCAGTGATGAAACCGCACTGGCAGTTAACTCAGCAAGATGTGGAAGCGTCGCTAAACGCCACAAAATGGTGCCCAGCCATTGAAGAGTACTTCCGTGGTGGCGGTTTCTCGTCTCAATTTTTAACTGAAGGTGGTATGCCATTTACCATGCACCGTATCAATCTAGTTGATGGCTTAGGCCCGGTGCTGCAAATTGCCGAAGGGCATTCAATAGAACTGCCGGAAGAGGTGCATAACACGCTTAACGAACGTACCAACGCAACATGGCCAACCACTTGGTTTGTCCCTCGTCTTACGGGTGAAGGAGCCTTTAAGAATGTTTATGACGTTATGGCGAACTGGGGCGCTAACCACTGCGTTATAACTTCCGGACACCATGGTGCGGATCTTATTTCGTTAGCCGCTATGCTTCGAATTCCTGTCTCTATGCACAATGTTGATAGCCAAGATATTTTCCGTCCTCATACATGGTCGGCATTTGGCCAAGACGCAGAGGGACAAGATTACCGAGCGTGCAGTAACTTCGGTCCTTTATATAAGTAATTATCTTTTAGCGCCCTATTGGGGCGCTCTCTTGAGGTTTTAATATGTCTATCGCACTTATATTAGATTGTGGTGCTACAAACGTTAGGGCTATTGCTGTTGAGTCATCAGGTCATATTGTGGCTTCTCATCATATTAGCAATGAAACCGTTCAGACAGGCAATGAGCACGTTTGGAATTTTGACGATATCTGGAACAAATTAGTTCAATGTGTTGGCAATGTTACGGCTCAACTACCGGACATGAAGAGGGCGGATATTTCAGCAATCGCGGTCACCACTTTTGGTGTTGATGGCGCACCATTTAATAAAGATGGTCAGCAAATCTATCCCATCATCTCTTGGAAATGCTCGCGAACCATTGCAGTAATGGCACAAGTTGAAGCAGAGATGGATCGTCAAAAGCTCTATTTAGAAAACGGCGTTGGAGATTACTCCTTTAACACTCTTTATAAACTTAGGTGGCTCAAAGAGCATGAACCTGAGGTTTATCAACAGATGGACAAGTTTGTTTTTATCTCTTCAATGATCAACCACAGGCTCACTGGCAAGTTGACTACCGATCGCACCATGGCGGGTACGTCAATGCTGACAAACTTGCAAACGGGTGAATGGAATACAGAGGCGCTTGACTATCTTGGCCTGACGGAAGACCACTTTCCTCCCATGGTGGATGCGGGTGAAGTGATTGGAACGGTTAGTCATGAAATGGCGAAACTGTTCGATGTGCCAGACAGGACGGCGGTTATCTCTGCCGGACATGATACTCAGTTTGCTCTGTTTGGTTCCGGTGTTGAAGAGAATCAACCATTTTTAAGCTCTGGTACATGGGAAATTCTCATGGCGAGAGCCAATAACATGACGCTAAACCCTAGTTATTTAGCTGATGGCCTAACCACGGAACTTGATGCGAAACGGGGCTTGTATAACCCAGCGGTGCAGTGGTTATCCAGTGCGGTTATGGAGTGGGTTTCCAGTACGTATTTTCCGGATCTACAGCAACAGCCTAATAAATACTCGCAAATGATCAAAGAAGGAAGTGCCGTACCGGCGGGATGCAATGGGGTGAAATTTATACCGTCATTTCAACCTAAAAAAGACGATGTCACCGGTGGGCACATCTCTGGACTATCCATCAACACCACGCGGGGAGAGATATATCGCTCTGCGCTAGAAGGACTGGCGAGCAAGCTAAAAGAGAGTTTAGCCACCCTTTCTGAGGTGGGTAAGTTCCAAGTTGACAGCTTAGTAGTAGTAGGCGGGGGATCGAGAAATAGCCTTTGGAATCAAATACGAGCGGATGTACTTGAAGTGCCGATTTTGGTGGTGGATGAACCGGAATGCACCGTAATGGGGGCGGCAATGTACGCGCTGGCAGGAGCGGGCGTATATAAAAGTGCAGATGAAGCGCAAAAGGCGATGAAACCGTCGTTTACTACTGTCACTCCCCGTCAAGGCTGATACGAGTAACGTCATTGTCCCAATAACAATTATTTCCAATATTACAACGAGTTGGAGTAGAAATATGCTTAAAAATATACACCCGGCCATTAGTCCAAAGTTGCTGTCGACACTTTGTGAAATGGGCCATGGTGATGAGATTTTGTTAGCGGATGCGCACTTTCCCGCTAACACATTTAATAACAATGTGATTCGTGCTGATGGCATTAGTGTATCTACGTTGTTAGATGGAATTATTCCTCTTTTTGAACTTGATCAGTATGTCGAATGCCCTCTTGTCATGATGGACGCGGTGGAAGGTGATGAGCTCGATCCATCGGTTGAAAAAAGGTACATGGCGGCGATAAGTCAACATTTAGAAAGTCCGCCAGCACTGGAGCGTGTAGAGCGTTTTAGTTTTTATCAACGTGTAAAAAATTGTTCTGCTGTTGTACTAACCGGAGAGACCGCAAAGTATGGCAACATCATTTTAAAGAAAGGCGTTACGCCAATTAAGGAATAAATATGAACCGTAAACAACTATCTCAAGAAATAATTGATACTTGTCTTGAAATGACACGCCTAGGACTTAACCAAGGCACAGCAGGTAACATCAGTGTTCGTTATGATGATGGCATGCTAATCACTCCAACTGGCATCCAGTACGAGCAACTTACTCCAGACCATATTGTTTATGTTGATGCGGAAGGCAATTTTGAACAGGGTAAGCTTCCATCAAGTGAATGGGCTTTTCACTTAGCTTGTTATCAAGCACGGGAAGAAGCGAATGCGGTGGTTCATAACCATGCCATCAACTGTGCCACTATCTCCATCTTAAATAAGCCGATTCCTGCTATTCACTATATGGTCGCTGTCACTGGAACAACAGAAGTTCCATGTATTCCTTACGCTACATTTGGCAGTGTGGAACTTGCTACGAATGTTGCCAAAGGTATTAAACAGAGCTCAGCCATTCTGTTAGGAAATCATGGTTGTATTGCCACCGGAGATAGCCTTGCAAAAGCACTTTGGGTTGCGCATGAAGTAGAAGTGCTAGCGGAAACCTACGTGAAAATCTTAAGTACAGGTCAAAAGTACGATGTACTTAGTGACGAAAAAATGGCGTTGGTTATTGAGAAATTTAAGTCATACGGCTTACGTGTAGAAGAAAAATAATAGGGGTGGTTAAAATGGCATTTGCATTAAATTTACCAAAATTAAGTTTGTCTGGTGTAGGCGCAGTCGCAGACGCGGTTGACGTGCTTTCTGAACAAGCCGTTAAAAAAGCGATGATTGTTACGGATAATAATCTTATTGAGCTGGGTATCTTGGATTCGCTTTATCAAGCACTAGACGACAAAAGCCTTGAGTATGTAGTCTTTGACAAGGTTACGCCAAACCCAACTGCCACGTTAGTTCGTGACGGAAAGACATTCTATCAAGAGGCTGAATGTGACTGTTTGATCGCGGTTGGCGGCGGCAGCCCAATTGATTGTGCTAAAGCGATCAGAATAGTGACAAGCAACGAAGGGGACATCTGTGACTACAATGGTGTGGGTCTAGTCAAAAATCCCGGTGTATTCTTTGTTGCGATTAATACAACTGCGGGTACCGCGGCTGAGATGACCTCTAACTCGGTCATTACTGACGAAGAAAATGCCGTGAAGATGGTTATCGTTGACGGCAAACAAATTCCCGATGTTGCGGTGAATGATCCGAGCTTAATGGTAGGTCTTCCGGCAAGTGTTACCGCCGCAACGGGTATGGACGCATTGACGCATGCTATTGAGTCTATAGTCACGCCGGGAGCGCATACCTTAACTTTGCCAACAGCACTAGAGTCTGTGCGCTTAATTACCAAATGGCTGCCTGTTGCGGTGAAAGACGGTGCGAATATTGACGCTCGTGGTAAGTTAGCGGATGCACAGTTTTTGGCGGGAATGTCATTTAATAGTGCGGGTTTAGGTGCAGTACATGCACTTGCTCACCAACCGGGTGCGACGCATAACTTACCTCATGGGGTGTGTAACGCGATTTTGTTGCCTGTTATTAGTGAATTTAATGCCAAGACAAACCCTGAACCTTATCGCGCAGTGGCAGAAGCAATGGGCGGTGATACTCGTTTGTTAAACGATATGGATGCGGCGATGTTAGCCATAGAACTGATACGTAAGTTGTCGTCAGAAGTCGGCATTCCAGCCGGTTTCTCTGACTTAGGCATCAAAGAATCAGATAGCCATGCATGGATAGATAAAGCGCTTGCAGATGTTTGTATGGGAGGCAACCCACGTCAGCTTTCTCCTGATGACGTTTCTCTATTGTACTTAACTGCTATGTAAGTACATTTTAAAATGCTCTAAAATGAGTTGTTTTAGCCGTTCCTCGAGCGGCTTTTTTGCTTGTTATGCCATAGAGTTTACTTGAGCATATAAGACGCTTACTAATTTGTGCTTTTTATTATTGGCTTGTCATTTATATAATTCGACGCGAACAAAATCTTGTTAAACAAATACCTTACAATTACTTGACTATATTCCAGCGTAACCATGATTTAAATCATATTTTTAAAACCCATGAAGAGAGACACTTTATCGGTAAGTAGAATATAGAGACAAGCTAGTGTTAGCGACAATTCATTTCGAAAAAATAAAAACCAAAGCAGGTCGAAAACTGGTAATGGTTAATAACTTTTTGAACAGCATGGGACTTGGTATCGATGCTGATGTGGAGTTTTTTGTCTGCGCTTATCACGACAGCGAAATCGTGGCATGTGGTGGTCTTGCGGGGAATACACTGAAGTCCATTGCAGTGAACAATGACTATCAGGGTGAAGGACTTTCTACTAAGCTTCTGTCTCAACTTGTGACTTATGCATATGACCTTGGTCGCTATAATTTATTTATATATACCAAACCCGAAAATTATAAAATGTTTAATAAGGCGGGCTTTTATTTACTTACTTCAGTAAAAGATCGAGTTGTTCTTTTAGAAAATAGTAAAAGTCGCTTAAATAAATATTGTCGTAAGCTTCAATCATTAAAAAGAGCGGGTGGTAAAATTGGCAGTATTGTTATGAATGCCAATCCGTTTACCAATGGACATAGATACTTGGTTGAACATGCAGCAAGTCAATGTGATTGGTTGCACCTTTTTGTGGTGAAAGAGGATAGCTCTTTTTTCACCTATCAAGACAGAGTTAATATGATTGAGGAGGGGGTTTCTGACCTCGACAATGTTATTGTCCATCAAGGGTCCGATTACATCATCTCTCGTGCCACATTTCCAAGTTACTTCTTGAAAGATGATGGCGTTATTAACTATTGCCATACCGCGGTTGATCTACAACTGTTTAGAAGTTTTATCGGGCCATCGTTAGGAATTACCCACCGTTTTGTTGGCACCGAACCTATCTGTAATGTCACCCGCTTTTATAATCAGCAAATGCAGAACTGGTTAACCACACCGTCATTGGATTATGACGCCATTAACTTGATAGAAATTCCACGTAAAGAGATGGAGAACCAACCGATATCTGCTTCACTGGTACGTCATCTTCTATTCAATAATGATTGGAATGAAATTAACAAGTTTGTGCCAGCAACCACCTACAACTATTTGAAAAACTTGTTTAGCGTTGAAGACTCGCTATACAACGAAAGAAAGCGACATTACAGCAGCAAACCTCTCCCCAACTCAGTAGCTACGCCTACATTTACTGCTGCCCTATAATCGTAATTGGTGCTTCCGAGGCATCTTCAGGGCAAGAATCAGATATAGCTATTGGTTAAATATCACTAAGACTTATTGAGCTATTACTATTTGCGCAATGCGGTTAACAAGCGCTTGCGCGGAGTCGATATTGTTTTTATACTCGCAAACGATACTTGTCGGAGTGCCAACTGGCTGAGACCGCATTGCGGGATCCGTTGAACTTGATCAGGCTAACACCTGCGAAAGGAACAAGAGCAAATTCTCTCTATATTGATCTGATACTGTCCGTAATTAAGATCAAACACTTGCTCTGTAAGCACCTATCCGCCAAGCATTTTCCATCATTAATTATTAGGAAATTGCTATGTCGAATGCACGTCAATCTCATTGTTATACCGAACGCGAACTCGCGCCAACTGCACATTGCCCGTTTGCTCCATTAGAAGGAGGAATTGGTAATCTCTATCCTGTGGTTGATCATGTTAACTGGATCGCCAGATTACTCGCGCTCGGGATAAAAACCGTTCAACTTAGAATCAAAGATGAACATCAACCCGATTTAGAAAAACAAATTATTGAGGCGATACGTCTTGGCCGAGAATATAAAGCGCAAGTCTTTATTAATGACTATTGGCCACTGGCCCTCAAACATCACGCTTATGGCGTTCATTTAGGACAGGAAGATCTGGACAGCGCAGATCTTGATGCTCTGAAAACGGCCAATATTCGTTTAGGAGTCTCCACTCGCACTGCTCGCGAGCTGCAGCGAGGCTTAGCAATTCAGCCCAGTTATATTGCTATCGGACATATTTTTCCAACCCCAACCAAACAGATGCCAACCTCACCTCAGGGTGTCGCGACGCTCACTGAACATATCAATACCGTCGCCGGCCGATTTCCTACCGTGGCAATAGGCGGAATTGATCTTTCTAACGTTGCTGCAGTTTGGCAGTCGGGAGTGAGTAGTGTGGCGGTAGTGCGTGCTATCACTCAAGCCAGCGATGTGGAGCAAGCGGTTACTGCCTTTGCCGAGAAGCTGAGTGTCACGAGAGAATCGGTGTCGGGAGCTGATGATGTTAACTGATGAGGCGTTTCTCCGTTATAACCGCCAAATTGCATTGGAAGAGCTGGGGGAAACGGGTCAAGTTGCGTTGCAAAATAGCCGTTTGTTGATCGTTGGGGCTGGAGGGTTAGGCTCTCCTGCTGCTCTGTATTTAGCGGCTGCTGGGATTGGTCATATTGTGATTGCCGATGGCGATAGCGTAGAGAGGTCAAACTTGCAGCGCCAAATCATCTATCGCGATCATCATCAAAATGACAATAAAGCTCGCTGTGCAGCAGAGCAATTGAAGCAACTCAATCCGCTAGTCGCCATACGCCCAGTTCAAACGGCACTGACTGGCCAACAACTGAATATTGAAGTGAGTATGGCGGATATTGTACTTGACTGCAGTGACAACTTTTCCACTCGTTATGCCATTAATAGAGCCTGTTTCGAACAGAAGAAAATCTTGATATCGGCAGCCGCGATTCGTTGGCAAGGACAACTAGTGAGCTTCGATTTTCGTCAACAGCAAGGGCCTTGCTATCACTGTCTTTTTCCGCAACAAGAACAGCAAGATAAACAAGAGAACAGCTGCCGAACGTCCGCCATTTCGGGACCCGTAGTGGGTGTTATGGGTACGATGCAGGCGCTCGAAGCAATAAAAGCCATCACCGATTGCGGAGAGGTGAACTTTGCTCATTTACAGCTGTTTGACGGACTACAAATGAAGTGGCAACGGCTGACGATTTCTCGAGATGTTAACTGCCCGATCTGCGCCACGTCATTTGAACAAGATTTGGATAAAGAACCAAGGATTAATAAGGAAATACCATGTCAACTATAGAAATAAAGGTGAATGACAAGCCTATGTCGATTGCCGAAAATACCTCGATTGAAGCGCTGCTTGCTTTGTTACAGATGCCAAATGGCGCATCTGCTGTCGCGGTCAATCAAGCGATCATTTCTCGCCAGCTCTGGAATGAGACTGTCGTTAACGAAGGTGACCATATCGCCTTATTTCAAGCCATTGCAGGAGGTTAATCATGTTAACAATTGCCGATAAACAGTTTCAGTCTCGTCTATTTACCGGAACGGGAAAATACTCGAACGCCATTAATATGCAAAATTCGATAATTGCCTCTGAATCAGAGTTGGTGACAATGGCATTAAAGCGAGTTGATATCGATGACAAAGAGGATGATATTTTGCAGCCGCTACGCAATGCGGGTGTGAACTTATTACCTAACACCTCCGGTGCGAAAAACGCCAAAGAGGCGATATTTGCCGCGCAGTTGGCCCGAGAAGCTTTGCAAACCAATTGGCTTAAACTGGAAATTCACCCCGATCCAAAATACTTAATGCCTGACCCAATTGAAACACTCGCGGCTGCAGAGCAGCTAGTAAAAGAGGGTTTTATTGTAATGCCGTACTGTCATGCTGATCCGGTCTTATGTAAGCGACTTGAAGAAGTTGGCTGCGCTGCGGTAATGCCACTTGGTTCGCCTATTGGTTCTAACAAAGGATTGGCGTCGCGAGATTTTCTCAGAATTATTATTGATCAGGCGCGAGTTCCCGTGGTGGTGGACGCCGGAATAGGTGCGCCTTCTCATGCGGCGGAAGCGATGGAAATGGGAGCCGATGCGGTGTTAGTCAATACAGCAATTGCTGTTGCTAATGATCCTATCCTCATGGGCAGGGCGTTTAAACTGGCAGTTGAAAGTGGCCGAATGGCGTATAAGGCTGGGTTAGCTGGAACCGCAAACCATGCCATTTCTTCTAGTCCATTGACTGCATTTCTTGATTAAGGGAAATCTGATGAGTTTTTCTGAACATTTTTCCCGAATGGATTGGGATGATATTTGCTTATCAATATATAGCAAGACCGCTAAAGATGTTGAACGAGCATTGAATAAATCTAGGCGAGATTTAGACGATTTTAAGGCACTAATTTCCCCAGCGGCTGAACCTTACTTGGAATCAATGGCACAACAGTCAGCGTTACTGACTCGCCAGCGGTTTGGTAACACTATTGGTTTTTATGTTCCTCTGTATTTATCAAACCTATGTGCCAATGCCTGTAGCTACTGTGGTTTCTCTATGGAAAATCGAATCCGAAGACGCACTCTGAACAGAAAAGAGATAGAGCAAGAGTGTCAGGCGATTAAGCAACTCAACTTCGATTCCGTTTTACTGGTGACAGGCGAGCACGAAACAAAAGTGGGCATGAATTACTTTCGTGAAGTACTACCAGAGATCAAATCGCAATTTAGTTACTTAGCAATGGAAGTTCAGCCTCTGCAGCAGCAAGAGTATGCTGAGTTGAAAGGATTAGGGCTAGATGCTGTGATGGTGTATCAGGAAACTTATAACCCTAGAACCTACGCGGAGCATCATCTACGTGGCAAAAAAATGGATTTTGATTACCGTTTGCAAACACCGGATCGTTTAGCCCGCGCAGGAATTGATAAAATTGGTATTGGAGCCTTGATTGGTCTAGAGGAGTGGCGCACTGACGCATTCCATGTTGCGGCTCACTTGGATTATCTAGAACGTACTTACTGGCAAAGCCGCTACTCCATCTCCTTTCCTCGGTTGCGGCCGTGTGAAGGTGGCGTGAAGATGAAGTCAGAGATGAGTGATCGTCAGCTCGTTCAGTTGATTTGCGCTTACCGATTACTCAACCCTGAAGTAGAGCTGTCTCTATCTACACGGGAATCTCCAGAGTTCAGGGATAATGTGCTGCCATTAGGTGTGACTACGATGTCTGCAGGGTCAAAAACTCAACCGGGCGGATACGCTGAGGATACGCAGCAAGAGCTGGAACAATTTGAAATAAGTGACGAACGCAGTGTCGACCATGTAGCGCAAGCTGTGATGCAACGTGGTTTTCAAGTGGTTTGGAAAGATTGGCATCACGCCTATTCGGGGTAGAGCTGCTGCACTCAATGTTGCTCATTAAGCTCAATATAGCGTGAGGTCACTTGATTATACACGTATTGAGAGTAAAGGTTTATAGCATTAATTTGCAATGAGCAAAAGTAATTAAAGTAACAGTATGTTTTATCTGAATATTTTTATTAATTATATATTCAAGTGACCTTGAAGTTGCTTGAATATAGTGCTTGAAGATAAATAATGATAGAACTTTTCTTTTGAATGTTTTTTTATTCATTGCATTAATTTGGCAGGGATGTCTTATTTCAGCAAAAAGAGTTATTGATTTTTGATATGTAAAGGATGCTATTGATAATTTGGTCTATAATGTATGTGACTAAATGTAAGTTGTATCGAGGTAATTATTAAAATAATAAAAATATAATTATTTAGGTTCAAAGAGTTAATTGTATATAAGGTGGATATAGAGTATGTACACCAAAAGCATTAAGCATAGTAAATACCATATGCAGGGATGCAAGCGACTCACTCATCAGTTCAAAGACAAGCAAAAAGGCAGTGCTCTTATCGAGTTCAGTATTGTGGCGTCGCTGTTCTTTTTTTTGTTGTTCACGGTGATTGATTTTGGTGTATATGGTTATGTAAAACTTACTATGCAGCACGCTGTCAGCGAGGGTGCCCGTTACGCTATTACTGGTTTAGCTGATCTCGATCCAGACACAACCGATGGTGCTGACCGTAAAGAGGCGGTTATCGCTAAAATCAGTCAATCGTCCGATGGGCTGTTCAGTAATGTAATGACAGTAGACAATATTCGAGTATTGGATATCGATGGTAACCCTGTTGCTGGTTTTGGTGATTCGGGAGAGTTGATTGCTATTCATCTCGATTGCACTTGGCCAATAGCCAGTCCATTTTTATATCCTCTTGTGGATGATGGTAAATATAGATTTACAGTGAGTGCTACTGTAAAAAACGAGAATTTTTAGAGGAATATATTATGTCTTCATTCCTAATAACTAAAAATAGAATTCGAGGTTACGCAACAGTAACATTTACTTTAATGCTACCCATATTTTTATTATTTATCTTCGGCTTACATGAAATAGTTCAAATGCTTCATACTCAAAGTGTAATAGTAAATCTCAGCCGAGAAAGTGCCCATTTAATATCCAGAACATCAGACTATACCGAACAAAATATAATGGACGTGGTTGCCACTACGTCTCAATTTGTTGATATGAATTCAGATGGCATTATCTATATTAGTCATGTGGTTGGTCAAACAGGTGATAACCCTTATATCACAGAACAGTTTAAGTGGACTCAAGCGGGCATCGACAAAGCAAGTGAGCTTTGGCCCAGTTGTGCCAGTTGGGTATCTGGTCAATGTGAGCTGCCCAGTGATACGGCAGCACGCGAGCTAACAGGCTTTCCCATTACGATGGAAGACAATGATTCGGTTTATGTAGTTGAAGTGTTTTATACCTATCGGCCTATATTCAGCTTTGTTGTTAATGAAGATGTGACCATAAAACAGGCAACTTATTTGTAAAGTTGTACTTAGACATACTGTAGCGAAATTAATAGTAACGAGATTAACTATGAAAACCATTAATCGCACATACACAAAAAAATTAGCTGGTTTGGTGGAACTGGTCACCATTCTTGCGCTGCCTTTTTTACTCCTCCTTACTGGGCTTGCATTTGATATGGGCAGAGCTTATCTGGTTAAAGCTAAGTTATTTGCTGCCGTAGATGCGGCTGCTATTGCTGCAGCAAGAGCGATTGAAGAAGGGGATGCAGCGGCAAATGCAGCGGCTCAGGCCTACTTTAATGCCAATATAAGTGCAGATTTTCTCGGAAGTACGCCTACTTTAGTTCTACCCAGCTCATACCCGAGCGACAGTGCCGGTAATATTACCATTGATATTAGTGCAAGCGCAGTAATGCCGACCAGTTTACTTAATATGTTTGGTTACGATGATGTCCCTGTTAGTGCGGTAGCTCAAGCAACGAGACGTCCTGTGGATATTGCTTTTGTGGTTGATAATTCGTCGTCGTTAAGAACGGGGTCGCTTGGGGATGTGACCAACGATATTAAACTTCGGTCTAAAGATTTTATTGGTAAGTTTCATGAAAATTTTGATCGAGTGTCATTAATTGCTTATGGCCATGGTGCCGAGGTGCCTCAGGCATTTACAAGCAGCCGAGGATTTAATAGTACGAGCATTAATGGGGCAATCGATGCGTTTCAATTTGACGGATTTACTAACCCTTCTGAAGGCTTTTATCTGGCATTAAAGCAGTTGCGTGAAGTTCCTAATCCAGCGGATCTAAGAGTGATTGTGTTTTTTACCGATGGTGCGCCGAATACTTTTTCCAGTAAGTTCGAACTGACAAATGGTAATGTCTATACAGGATCGTTACGAGCATCTAGCGGAACAAGTGGTACACCACGAGGTTTGTATAAACATGATGAAGTGTATGACACCAATTCAGACTACTCTTGGAGAAGTAGCAGTATCGACGATTACCTCACCGAGCTTCCAACTTATTATAATACTCACGCTAGCGGTTATAGCGGCGATAGTGATGGCTATGTTCCTCAGTATGTTACAAACCCTGCCGGAGATGTTAATGCGCCTAGTGCCAATTCTGATCAACTATTAATAGTAAACAATAACTTATCAGATGGACCTTATAATTCGACTTTGGGTTACCGTCCTGTCACACAGTACGATAGACATTCAGACTCCAGTAATGACTTGTTTAGGAAAGTGAGTCGCATCTCTCGTAACCTATCAGAGGATATGGCTGAGTTGGCTCGAAAAGAGGGTATTTATGTGTTCACTCTTGGATTGGGTTCTCGATTACAACAACAGTCCGGACCCGATAGCGAGTACGGTGAAGATATGTTAATGCGTATGGCAAATGACACTATAATGCTGGACGACACATCGCTCTCTGCTGATTTCCAAGCGGATCAAATTGAAGGTGTTTATTGCCATGCTGTGGATGAAGATGCCCTTGCCCCTTGCTTTGGTGAAATGCTAGAAGTGATTATTAAATTAACCCTTTAGAATGTTGAGGCTTATTAATTAATTCCAACCTATCAACCACCTTAGCAGCTATTTATTTGCTGGGATATACGTTTACAACAAATCCAGATTACACCTATGCAAAATTAAGATAGATCTTTAAAGCCAGCCGCTTACCGTTACTAGAGTGCAGAAGTGTTTCATTATTATGATAAAACTGTGCCCCAACTAGCATTTCTCGCAGTGTAAAAAATCCCAGTTTGTTGCATAGTAAATAGCGTAGAATTGTACTCATACGGTTATGTACCGACTGAGTACTAAATTTTGGTTTCTGAGCTGGATAGATAGCGTTGAAAACCTCTCTCTTGTTTAATTCTAACTCTCGCAAATACACGATTTGCAATCAACTTTGGTGGTTTTAAGTGTTTGAAAAAAATAATTATTTAATGATTCAGGGCACAACATCTGATGCGGGTAAGAGTGTGCTTACTGCTGGTCTATGTCGAGTTTTAGCGCGAAAAAACATCAAGGTTGCGCCATTTAAGCCACAGAATATGGCACTGAATAGTGCTGTAACGATTGACGGTGGTGAAATTGGACGAGCTCAAGCTGTTCAGGCCTATGCTTGTGGTATTGAACCGACAACAGATATGAACCCTATTTTGCTAAAACCAAACACCGATATTGGTGCTCAGGTAATTGTGCATGGTAAAGCGTTAACCGATATGGACGCCCAGACCTACCATGAGTTTAAACCAAAAGTAATGCGT
The DNA here is from genome assembly GCF_033238805.1 of Vibrio sp. MACH09. Taxonomy (NCBI): domain Bacteria; kingdom Pseudomonadati; phylum Pseudomonadota; class Gammaproteobacteria; order Vibrionales; family Vibrionaceae; genus Vibrio; species Vibrio sp. MACH09. The sequence continues at coordinate 1,034,084 of NZ_BSFZ01000002.1, forward strand.
TATGTTATTGAGTCATTTGACCGACTAAAAGAGAACTACCAAGCAGTAATGATAGAAGGGGCAGGTAGCCCGGCAGAGATCAATTTACGAGAGCACGATATTGCTAACATGGGATTTGCTGAAGAAGCCGATGTACCGGTCATTATTGTTGCTGATATTGATAAAGGTGGTGTCTTTGCACACTTATACGGCACATTAGCGTTATTGAGTGAATCAGAGCAGAACCGCATTGCCGGTTTTGTTATTAACCGCTTCCGCGGCGATATTGCCTTGCTTGAGTCCGGATTAGAATGGTTAGAAAATAAGACCGGAAAGCCTGTTATCGGTGTGCTGCCTTATTTACACGGTTTAATGTTAGAGGCAGAAGATGCCATCAATGTTAGTCAATTAAGCAGTGATGAGCCGCAATTAAAAGTGGTGGTTCCTGTGGTGCAAAGAATCAGTAACCATACTGACTTTGATCCCCTGCGTATGCATCCAAATGTTGACCTGATTTTTGTCGGAAAGAACCAGCCATTACCCTCTGCTGATCTTATTATCTTACCGGGTTCAAAAAGCGTCAGAAGCGATCTGGATTTTATTCGACAGCAAGGGTGGGATAAACAGATCGCTAGGCATCTTCGCTTCGGCGGAAAAGTCATGGGAATTTGCGGTGGCTATCAAATGCTTGGTGAATTGCTATCTGATCCATTGGCGATTGAAGGGCCCGCAGGAGAGAGTGTTGGCTTGGGTTACTTACCGATAGAGACCGAGCTAAAAGATGATAAACAGTTGCGACGCGCCAGTGGAACATTGCAACTTCCAGAACAAGAGAAAGTTGACGTGTTTGGTTACGAGATTCATGCGGGTGTGACTAAAGGCATTAGCCATAGTGCTCCATTAGCTTTGGAGTCTGGTTTAGATGGTTGTGTTAGCGATGACGGCTTGGTGTTTGGTTGTTATCTGCATGGTATTTTCGAGTCGGAACCTGCTTGTGCAGCGATACTGCGTTGGGCTGGTTTGGCTGATGCGACAGGTTGTAACTTTGAACAGATGCGTGAAGAGGGTATTAACCGAGTAGCGGATGCAATAGAGCAACATTTGGACTTGGATAAACTATGGCCGAACTTTAGTCAATGGGATCAGCATGATAAGTAAAGTCAGTGAGAGCAAAAATATGACGGCTCATAATACGGTCGCTTGCCCGGCACTTGTTGTGGCTGCACCAAGCTCAGGCAGTGGTAAAACAACCGTTGTCGCAGCGCTAGCTAGACACTTTACTCTGCAAGGTAAAAAAGTTCGCGTGTTCAAAACAGGCCCCGATTTTATCGACCCCAACTTTCTTTCTTTTGCCTCTGGTCACGACGTTTATCAGCTTGATTTCTGGATGTGTGGCGAGTCTCATTGTAAGAAGTTAGTCGCCGAAGCGGCGCAAGATGCGGATTTAATCCTGATTGAAGGGGTGATGGGGATGTTTGATGGCAAGTGTTCAAGTGCTGACATTGCCGCGACTCTTGGTATTCCCGTTTTAGCCGTCATTGATGCAGGTTCAATGGCACAAACTTTTGGCGCCATTGCGTATGGGTTAGCTAACTTTCGTTCAGACATAAAAATGCATGGTGTCGTGGCGAACCGTGTTGGTTCCTCTACCCACGCTGAGATGCTTAAAGAAGCCTTACCTGAAGAGTTGGCGTTTTGTGGTTATCTGCCAAAAAAAATGCAGCTTTCGCTTCCTGAAAGACATTTGGGGTTAGTTCAAGCCCAAGAGATAGAAGATTTAGACGATAAACTCAATCTAGCTGCGGCATTGATAGCAGAAAATAGTGATATACCTCTGCCTGAGCCGATAAGCTTTACTCTTGACGATGAAAATGATGAGAGCGAACGCCAGCTCGCTGGAACGAAAATCGCCATTGCAAAAGACACCGCATTTAGTTTTATCTATCAGGCCAATATTGATCTGTTGAATAAGTTAGGTGCGCAGATCGAGTACTTCTCTCCAATCAAAGGTGACAAATTACCACCGTGTGATGCTATCTATTTGCCGGGTGGGTATCCAGAGCTGTTTATCCAAGAATTAACGGAAAATAAAATATTAAAACAGCAGTTGATCGACCATGTCGAGAGTGACAAGCCACTACTGGCCGAATGTGGTGGTATGCTTTATCTCAATAAGTCTCTTAAAAACCTTAATGAAGATGCCGCAGAACTGTGTGGAATACTTGATGCTCACTCTCAGATGCAATCATCATTAGCGGCGTTAGGTTTAGTTGAAGCCGAGTTTGCAGCAGGAGAGATGTTTAGAGGACACACATTTCATTATTCAAAAACTGAGTCCACACAATCCGTGCTTTGTACCCCTGTGACACAGCGCGGACGACAAACCGATCCCGTCTGGCAGTACAAAAAGCTGGTAGCTTCTTATATTCACTGGTATTTTCCCTCTAACCCTAATTTAACCAGCCAGCTATTTAAAGGCGAAATACCGATAAAATGAGAGTGATATTAGTCCGGCATGGACAAACTGAATGGAATCTGCAAAATCGTATTCAAGGATGGATGGATAGTCCCCTGACAGCACAAGCTCGTAAAGAGACGGAAAATATCGATATAGCCAACCTCCAGCACCCCATAATTTATACCAGTGATCTCGGCAGAGCTTGTAGTACTGCCACTATTCTCGCGAACAAATTTCAAGGGCGAGTAGTGGTCGATTGCCGCTTGCGCGAGCGGCGATTTGGTATATTAGAAGGGTGTGTTATTGATCAAGATATTGAGCTATATCGTGAGTGGGCCGCATACCAACGCCGTTACTCTCATCATATGACTGGAGTTTATCAAGTAGAAAAAGAGCAAGACTTTGAACAGAGAGTTAAGTCCTTTATGGATACATTGCGCTGCCAAGATGCCCGAACGGATGTCGTAATTGTTAGCCATGGCGAATGGCTAAGGGCGTTTCAAAACATGCTTTATCATCTACCTAGCTGGATAAAAGGTAGCGGAATTGTTGAAAACATCACACCCATTGAACTTGCTTGGCAAGAAGCTGATAGAAATGAAGGTGAGAAATGTCAACTACTTACGTAACTTTGTTAAGGCATGGCCTTCCTCTTGGTGAGCACTGTTTTCGTGGTCACACCGACTTTGCTCTAACGGATAAAGGCTTTGAGCAGATGCACCACTCAGTAAGAGACTTAACTGAGATAGAGAGCGTTGTTACCTCGCCACTGAAACGTTGCGCTGATTTTGCTTATCAATTTGCTCAGCAGCACGATGTTTCGGTAGTAGAAGATGAAAAGTGGAAAGAGATAAATTTTGGTGACTGGGATGGCAAAGAAAAACAGGTCATCTGGCAGCAAGATCAACAGGCGTTGAGCCAGTTTTGGAGCGATCCATGGCACTGTACACCTCCCAACGGCGAAACTCTCGAGGCCTATGATCTGCGTATTCACCATGCGTGGCAGAAACTATTGGCTGATCATAAAGGCAAAAGAGTGTTATTGGTAACCCACGGGGGAGTGATAAAACAGTTGTTTAGACAAATCATGCAAATGCCTAAATCTGAACATTATTTGCAGCGAGTTAACATTCCGTATGCTGCATTAGTCAATTTATCTGTTTATCATGATGAAAATGGTAAAGACTGGCCAGAATGGCAATGGCCGCTAACTTGATTAAGAGGATTTATGAACCGTTTTCTATTACGTGAGTGGCAAGTGTTCTTGCTGTCGTTATCTATCTTCACTCGCATCCCAATTTCTATGTCTGTCCCTTATAGCGAAGAGAGAAAAAACGAATCATATAAATACTGTGGCCTTGTTGGCTTTGTTGTCGCACTGCTTACATCCGTAGTTTTTGTCGTTTCTTCCGTCATTTGGCCGACGGAAGTTGCCGTTGTTCTGTCAATGATCTTCAGTGTTTATATCACTGGAGCATTTCATGAAGATGGCTTCGCGGATACCTGTGATGGTTTTGGCGGAGGCTTCACGCCTGAGCGTAAACTGGAAATAATGAAGGACTCCAGAGTTGGCGCTTACGGTGCCGTCGGAATGATCCTTCTGCTACTGCTTAAGTTTTCGATTCTTAGCTCTCTTTCTCATGTGGTTGTTGCTCTTATTGTTGCTCATGTACTGAGCCGATCTTTAGCAGTCAGCTTTATATTTAGCCACGGTTATGTTCGACAAACAGAAGATTCGAAGTTAAAAATAGCCAAGAGCCCAAACAGCAGCAGCGACTTAGCCTATTTATTGATGATAGCTCTACTGGTGTTGGTTGTTTTCACCAGTGCTAAAACGTCCGTGTTGCTCATTATTTCGTTACTGTTATTCCGTTGGATTTGTAGTAAATGGCTAATGCGTCAAGTTGGTGGTTACACTGGCGATGCGTTAGGGGCGATTCAACAGATGAGTGAGATAGTCTGCTACTTGATGTTATTTGTGCTTTTGTAGTCGAACCGCACTCGCAACAAGGTAGCCTATTGCTTCTCGTTACAGCTTGATAAGTCGCTCTAGGCAATTCTGTTTTCATCTATATAGCGCTCTGTGTTCATTCACATAGCGCTTGCTTGTTATTGGTAAGAAAAAAACAGCAATTCATGTATGGCTTTTACTGCTAAACTCCTTAAACTAGCGCCCAACAGCAACCCCATAGATAACTAGCCGTTATTTCGTGACCCATTAAATTGAGAATCCCCATGCCATTTAGCAAATTTGGACTTAGCGAACCGATCCTAAAAGCGATAGCCGACCAAGGTTATGACACGCCAACGAATATTCAAAACAAAGCGATTCCAGTGGTGTTGCGTGGTGAAAATCTTATTGCTGCTGCACAAACAGGTACGGGTAAAACCGCTAGCTTTGTGTTGCCTATATTGCAAAAACTTAGCCAAGGAAAGACACAGAAAAAGAAGCGTTTTCGTGCATTAATTTTGGTTCCAACTCGTGAGTTGGCCATTCAGGTTAACGACAGCATTACGCGTTATGGTAAGCATTTAGATATTCAATCACTCGCTATGTATGGTGGGGTAGATTACCAACCTCAAAAACAAAAGCTTATTGAAGGCATTGATATCTTAGTCGCGACTCCTGGGCGACTGATTGATCTTTATGGGCAACATGCGGTCCATTTTGAAGAAGCAGAGATATTAGTACTGGATGAAGCTGACCGAATGCTAGATATGGGCTTTATTGAAGACATCAATAAAATCATCTCTAGACTGCCTAAGGATATTCAGAACTTACTCTTCTCTGCAACCTTATCTAACCCTGTGCGTGAGCTTGCTCGTACTGCAATTGATGACGCTACCGAGATTGCCATAACCAAACACAGCGCATCGAAAGCGTCGATAAAACAGTGGCTTGTCACGGTGGATAAAGATAAGAAATCTGCACTGTTAAGTCATATTTTACTGGAAGAACGTTGGGCGCAGGCGCTGATTTTTATTGAGACTAAACATGGTGCCGCTAAGTTAGTTTCCCAATTAGAAAAGCGCGGTATTCAAGCTGAAGCTTTTCATAGTGGCCGAAATCAGGCGTCTCGAGCAAGAGTACTAGAAGAGTTTAAATCTGGTAAGGTTAAGTACCTAGTTGCGACAGGTGTTGCGGCGCGTGGTATCGATATCGATGACTTACCATGCGTGATTAATTACGACCTTCCTTTCCCAGCGGATGAATATGTACATCGAATTGGTCGAACCGGCCGTGCAGGAGCATCCGGTGAAGCTTTATCTTTAGTATCGAAAGACAACTTTAAAAACCTATGCATGATCGAGAGTCGATTAGGTCATTTAATTGATCGAGAAACCATTGAAGGTTTTACGCCGAAAAAAGAGGTGCCTATCTCTATCCTGAATTACGTACCTAAGCACAAACGCCTAGATAACCAAGATCCATCATAGTAAATAGCTATCGTTGTTAGTACACGGCTATTTTAGGGTGAGAGAGCACCGTCAAGGTAGTTCGCTTAAGGCGAATAGCCAGTGATGTGGAGATTTTCTGTAACGTTATCACCATAATAAATAGTGATGCTGCTCACGAAAGCTGTTACTATCGCGGGAAATTTGAAAAGCTGGTTTTAGACCAGCTTTTTTGTCTGTTTATGATTACATTTTGGAACCTATCGTGCTAACAACTGCAAACATTGCTATGCAATTTGGCGACAAGCCATTATTCGAAAATATCTCTATTAAATTTGGTAATGGCAACCGTTACGGCTTAATTGGTGCTAATGGTTGTGGTAAATCCACTTTCATGAAAATACTGGGTTCTGAGCTGGAACAATCTGCAGGAACCGTATCGATTGATCCAAATGAACGTATGGCGAAGCTAGGTCAGGATCAATTTGCATTTGAAGAGTATACCGTGGTTGATACGGTCATCATGGGTCATAAAGAGCTTTGGAAAATCAAAGAAGAGCGTGATCATATCTACTCTCTACCTGAGATGTCTGATGAAGATGGAATGAGAGTAGGCGATCTAGAAACAGAGTTTGCCGAAATGGATGGCTATTCCGCAGAAGCGAGAGCAGGAGAGCTATTGCTTGGCTTAGGCATTCCAGAACAGCAGCATTTTGGCCTAATGAGCGAAGTGGCTCCCGGTTTAAAAGTACGTGTTCTTCTGGCTCAAGTGCTATTTGCTGAACCTGATATCATGCTACTTGATGAACCTACCAACAACTTGGACATGCACACCATCGCTTGGCTAGAAGAGACTCTTCTTGCTCGCAACTGCACCATGATCATTATTTCACACGACCGTCACTTCTTAAACTCCGTATGTACGCATATGGCGGACTTAGATTACGGTGAGTTACGTCTTTTCCACGGTAACTACGATGAATACATGATTGCGGCAGAACAAGCGCGTGACCGTCTACATGCTGACAATGCCAAGAAAAAAGCCCAAATGGCAGAACTGCAAACCTTTGTGAGCCGTTTCTCTGCCAATGCCTCAAAAGCGAAGCAAGCGACGTCTCGTCAAAAGCAGCTGGATAAAATTCAGTTAGACGAAGTTAAACCATCAAGTCGTCAGTCTCCATTCATTCGTTTTGATCAAGAGAAAGAGTTGTTCCGCAACGCATTAGAAGTGGAAGGGCTGAAGCAAGGTTACGGTGAAAACATTTTGATCAATGGCGTAGAGCTGATGGTCGAAGTGGGTGAGCGTATTGCTATCATCGGTGAAAACGGTATTGGTAAATCCACCCTGCTTAATACCTTAGCTGGTGAAATGGAGCCAATGAGTGGCTTAGTTAAGTGGTCTGAAAATAGTAACTTAGGCTTTTATGCTCAGGATCACGCGTCAGATTTTGCTGAAGATATGAATTTGCTCGACTGGATGGGACAGTGGAAAAAAGAGGGTGATGACGAACAAGTGGTTCGTGGCATTCTTGGTCGTATGCTATTTTCACAGAATGACATAAAAAAATCCGTTAAAGTTATCTCTGGTGGAGAACAAGGAAGAATGCTGATTGGTAAATTGATCATGCAAAGACCTAATATTCTCCTAATGGATGAGCCAACCAACCACATGGATATGGAATCCATTGAGGCGCTAAACTTAGCGTTAGAGAACTACAAAGGAACCTTGTTCTTTGTCTCTCATGACCGTCAATTTGTCTCCTCTATTGCAACACGTATTATTGAGCTAACTGCTGATGGTGTCGCGGATTTCCATGGAAGCTACGATGAGTATTTAGCAAAACAAGGCTTAACAGGCTAAGTTAATCTGCAGTATTTTTGGTTCTAGCAAGGATTTGCCTGCTAGAACCAAAGTTCTCCTCTCTATACTACTTTAGTCACTATATCTGCAACCTTAGAAATCATACCGCTGTTGTGGAGGTTAATTCTTCTCGGTTTAGCTATTCGCAATTTTTTTATCCATTTTTTGCCAATCAGCGAATGGTCAAACGCTATTTTCTAAGCATTTATTTGATGTCTGTCACGCTAGACTGTTCTCATTATTCAACGCCTTACAATGAAAGTGCGTGCTAGAAAGTTATTGTCGCAAAATAAGTGGCTTACTTCACGAGTTGTCAACACTGCTGTAACCCCTATAAAACAGGCTTTTCCTTGGTTAAATCGCACTATTAACGAGTAATTAACAAGTTAATGGATTTTTGTCTGAGAGTTTTTTTTGCTAGCAGATTAAGTGTTTCGCATTTACAATCCCGCCACATAAAAATTACAAAAATGTCACCCTAACCCCTAAGGCTGCTACAAACCACTTGTCGCAATGCCTACCCATATTGCAAAAGGTCCAAAAATGAGTCCAGAGAAACATCTTCTAGACTGGCAAACCAGCCAAACGATTGCGGAAGCAACAACCCCTATGATTCGCCAACTTTACCGCCAAAATGGAGTAGAAGTACTGCTATTTGGTAAAACCTTGGTGAACGCCTATGTGATAGACGTGATCAAAACTCACCGTTTAGCGCGTCACTATACTGGTACCCCTCTCTCTTTAGATCAAACATCACCATTGATCGCTGCTTTAACTGAGATGACGGAACTGTCTGCTTGCCGAGTGGATATTGGTCAACTGGCACATCAGTATTGGCAACAGCATGAAGATGAAAGTGGCATTAAAGACTTTTTACAAACCGCATTAGCAGACGCGACAACAGGCGCATCAGTGGTCCAACCAAAAGATGTTGTCCTATACGGCTTTGGCCGAATCGGTCGATTGCTTACTCGCTTATTAGTAGAGAAAAGTGGCCCCGGTTACCCGCTGCGTTTAAGAGCTATTGTCGTTCGAGGTGGTAAAGAAGGCGATCTAGAAAAACGAGCCAGCTTGCTGCGTAGAGACTCTGTGCATGGCCAGTTTAATGGCAGCATCATTATAGATAACGAGCGTAAAGCGATAATCGCCAACGGCAATTACATTCAAATCATATACGCCAATAGCCCAGAAGATGTGGACTACACTGCATACGGTATTAATAACGCTCTAGTGGTGGATAACACCGGTGTATGGCGTGATAGTGAAGGCTTAGGCAAACATATCGCCTGCAATGGTGCGGCTAAAGCCTTGCTTACTGCTCCGGGTAAAGGCGATATTAAGAACGTCGTGTTTGGCGTAAACCAAGATGTCATTAAAGCAGAAGATACGATTATTTCTGCGGCAAGCTGTACCACAAATGCCATTACTCCAGTACTTAAAGCCGTGAATGATAAGTATGGTGTTCTGTCTGGCCATATTGAAACCGTGCATTCATTCACCAATGATCAGAATTTGATAGATAACTTCCATAGCGGTGAGCGTCGAGGCCGAAGTGCCTCACTAAACATGGTTCTTACCTCTACGGGAGCGGCAAAAGCGGTTGCCAAAGCACTGCCTGAGTTAGCGGGTAAGTTAACAGGTAACTCTATTCGTGTCCCTACACCAAATGTTTCAATGGCTGTGGCTAACTTGAACTTGCAAAAAGGAACCGATAAAGAAGAGCTAAATGCTTACTTACGCGAGATGGCATTGAATTCTCCTCTTTCCGCTCAGATCGATTACACCGATTCAACCGAAATTGTCTCCAGTGATTTAGTGGGCTCTCGCTATGCGGGTGTGGTTGATGGCGCAGCAACGATTGCTCAAGACAATCGTTGTGTTTTATATATCTGGTATGACAATGAATTTGGTTACAGCTGTCAGGTTGTTCACTGTATGGAACAGATGATGGATGTGCGTTACGAAACGTATCCAAAAAATTAGATAAAAACTCCACAACACCTTTTATTACTATAGGTTTGCATCCTTTATAGTGTCGCCCAACTAAAAAATTAGTTGGGCGTTTTTTCTAGCGTCTCTTTTCTCTACTACCGTCAAATCAATAAATCGCTATCACAATGTTTTATATATGATTTTGTGATAGGTTATATTAAATTAGATTGATATGTGACGATTTGGAAATGTGTTATTTGGACATTTTGTCGTATATGAATTGTTATAGCTCTAGGAAAGTAATATGAAAAAAACGGTAGTTTTATTGTTGGTAACCTTCAACCTATTTGGGTGTACTTCTAAGCGAGAAATTGCAAAAGCTGAATTTGAATCAATTCTGCAAGAGACGGGTTACTTTCATTGCTCTTATGAAGATCTAAAAAGCAAAGATGGAGAATACAAGAAGTCTGTGTCATACAAGGCTTTAGTCTTTGACAAAGTTACTCACCAAGTCGCGGTTCTTAACTTGTTTGAGCCAGTTACCGATGGAGTATTTGAAACATCGAATATTACAGACTCTTTTGTTAGCGGGTATTTTGTAAGAGGTGATAAGGAAAATGGCTTTGATGTGAAATACTACCGCAATACTTCAAACATGAATTTAGATTATATATTCCGTATGTCTGGTTCTGGTAAGTCTGAAGATTGTGACTACATCAACAAATAGAGTTATAACAAGATAATTGCGGACAACAAGGACAGGCATCTCATGAAAAAAATAATATAATTTTTTCTAGCATTTGAAATTTTTGGTATCCAATTGAATTTATTAAAATAGTCATGAAGACAGGCACCTGAAAATGGTGCCTATCTTTTATCTGTTACTCTTCATCCTTATGCTTAAACTGGTTAAGCAATGTCAGCAGAAAAACACGTATTTCGTTATCAATTGGGGTGTTATCGCAGTTTGCGTTAAGGATAAAGTCTTCAACTTGCAGATAGAAATCAGGTTCGTTTTGATGGGCCATCGTGACCTCCTATACGGTAATAAGTTATATCACCGCCCAGAGGTACTAATCTTAGGGTGGTGAACTGAATAGGGTTAGTACTACCGTCGTATAGGAACCGGCGCGCCGAAGCGCCCCTATCCAGCTCACCATAATTCAGTTAGCTGTCTTAAAATCAACAACTCTACTTTCTTTAGGTGTGCTGAAGCCGCACATAAAAAGACCAGCTAAAAATGCTGGTGTTATGCGCCTATACAATAAGACGGTGTACTAATCCCGGCACTGGATTTTGCCAGTGCGGGGTAAGCATATGTTTTATTGAGTTTCTATGTCAATAACTGACTGATGGTTTGCGATAGGTTTAGTGTTTTTACTACTTAAAAGGACAGGCCACGCATCAGAAAAGCTAACAAGGACATCCATCTTAAAAAGCAAACTTTTCATTAAGCAACCCTAGTTGTTTATATACACAGGAAAAGTAGAGTTCAGCTAATGTCCATTTTCTAAAGCGACCGTCTCTTTTTTACTACTACCTTTAAATCAATAGATCGCTATCATAATGTTTTATATATGATTTTGTGATAGGTTGTATTAAATTGGTTTGATATGTGACGATTTAGAAATGTGTTATTTGGACATTTTGTCGTATAAGAATTGTTATAAGCCAGATCTAAATACGAAATTAATCATTATTAAAAGGAACTAGAAATAATGAAGCGTAGCTTGTTTTTTACTTGTGCATTAGGGATTTCGATATTTACACTTGGATGTAAGAGTACCCCAAGCTCTCCACCACTTAACCAACCTATGTCAGCACTTGAGGTAGAGAATACTCATATTGCAATTAAAGCTTTTTATGAAGTTTGTCTAAGTACATCTCCTACCTTTGATAAAGCAGCTAAAAAAGCCAATGAATTTGGTAACTATGATTTTGACGAAGATAGCTTAGAAAATGAAAAAATGTTCATAGGTATTGATGATGACACTGACATAGCTGTTTTTGTTAGAGCGAAAGATGAGTATAGAAAGTGTCAGACAAGTATATCGAGAATTAGAGACAGAGACTCACGAAGTGAGTTTATCCGCTATCTAAGGCATAAGTTTAAAGTTGGCACAGGAACGGATTTACAGATGACATCATTTCCTTTCAGAGTCGATACCACAGATGGCATGTCACTAATATTTTCCCACATAAGTGGTAGTGATGGTGATACATTCTTAATGCTGTCTACAAAATATGATTGATTATTAGTAATTAAAACATAAATGAAGCCTATCGCTTGTTCTTTATTTATTGAACCAAAGGCTTATAACAATCTGTTTAAGAGTGATTCGCAACGCTTGGCATTTTTGCTATGCGTTGCGTTTTGTGTTTAAGGTAGTCTGCGGTGGCATCGGTATTGCGTTGCTCACACCTTAACAGGGCGTTATGTATAGCAAGAAAACGTGTTGCATAAGAAAGGGGAAAGGAGCAAAATCAATAACCCTTTATAAAATAAGATGTTATTAGGTGTAGTATGACAATTGATCCGAAATATGTAACTGGTTCTGAGCAATGGAACGCTGATCGTGCTAATGAGTACCGAAAGGTATTCGGCATTTCAAGCGATAACACATTAGAACTCACGGGTTATTCAAATAACACTCGTCACATGCGAGATGACGATGACTATTCTTTTGTAGAGAAAGATAAAGAGGGAAACGTAGTGGCTCGATATGAAGCTTGGCACCACATGTCGACCCCAAAATCATTTTCAGCTTCTTCTGGTTACAAAAAATTCAGCCCAGAAGGTGAACTGATCGAACAGGTTAGCCGTTAAACATAACAATCAATTAAAGTCGGACTGCTAACCTGTGGCGCTTTTGGTTCCGGTTTGCCGCAGTGTTTACTGTGGCCAGATTGAGTTTCGTGGTGTTAGCAGCCGCTTAACTGGGCGTTATGTAACAAAGAAGAAAGCGATGGAAATCAACGATAAAGTAAAAAAAATAGTAGATAAAGGCACAGAACTAACGGGCTCTGCGATAGGTGCTGCTATTGGATTCTATGCCGGTGGTCCTCTTAGTGCAGCTGCTTTTGGTGTTGTCGGAACGGTTGTAAGCCAAACTTTAACTGAAGTGGCAAACAGAACGCTCTCTAACCGAGAAGAAGTTAGAGTTGGTGCAACTGCACAGCAGGCGATCACTATAATTGAGCTATCCAAAAGTATGGGTAAGAAAATTAGGAACGACGACTTTTTTCCGGAGATGTTAGAAGTGACGCTGAAGAGGTGTTTGAGGGGTGTTTACTTGCATCTAAAAACACGCATGAAGAAAAGAAATCGATCTATTTAGGAAACTTGTTTGCGAATGTTTGCTTCAGAGATGATATTGATAAACATCAATCAAATCGCTTGATACATATAGCAGAGCAGCTAAGTTATAGCCAACTTTGTCTAATAAATATATTCATGAATAAGCAAGAATATAATTTAAGACAAGGCAATTATAGAAACATAAAGACAACATTTAAACAAGTAGTATTGCTGCAAGAAATATATGCCATGGAGCAAAGTGGTATCATGATTATTAAAGATCAACATACGCCAGGTATCACTGATGTCGTCCCAAGTAGAGCGCTGGTACAAGGTGTTGGTGTTGCATTATATGACTTAATGCTGTTGTCTAGCATTTCAAAAGATGAATGTATGGATATTGCTAAACATTTGTCACGGTGATAGTTGTTACATAACAAAGCATTTAAGAGTGATTCGCAACGCTTGGCTGTTTCGCTTCGCTCAAGTATAGCCAAGCGCCGCTCACACCTTAATGCGGCGTTATACGAATGGAGGGAATCGTGCAGCCATTAGAGTTACTAGGTCAAAAATATAATCAGATCAAAGCGCTTGTTGACTGTAGCGAAAGACTAGAAGTATATGACTCCTCAGAGAATAATGATGAGCAGGAGTATTATATTGCTTCCAAGGATGAAACTTGGCAGATGTTACTCAATACAGAAGACTCTGTGGAAACCATTTTCCTGTATATGGATAAAGGCTATAGTGAGTTTATTGGCATTAAACAACAGACATCTCGCGAAATGGTACTTAGCATACTTGGTAAGCCAGATTATATTCAAAATACGGTGACGAAATCATTTATGGGTAAACCGGTTGGTTGCTGGGAGCGATACGATTACGAAAATCATGTCCTGCACATTCAACACTCTGCAAATAATGATACTGTGGAAATCATAACTATCATGTCTCCTACAGTAGCACCATAATTCGTATAACAATAAATTTAAGCAGATTCGCAACGCTTGGCACTTTTGGTTTGAATCAGCTTTAGTGTTCACGGCACAATGGTTTAGGTTAGGTGGTAGCGTTGCTTACTACTTAATATGGCGCTAGCAGCAATGAGGAACATATGCGATTAAGTTGGAATGAATATAAGAATAGAGTGAGCGATAACTTGCTTAGTGGAAAGAGCATCTATCGTGGGCAATCGGATTCAAATTGGAAGCTTACCACTTCTTTGCACAGAACTGGACTTGCTAATAGGCTTCAAGATCTAATTACATACTTTGAGCTTGTAGTTCCTCATGTTCAGGAAAGAGTAGAAGCATGGGATGGCACTAGAAGAGATTTAACGAAGCCTGCTGATATGGCTCAATTTATCGCATTCCTTCAGCACAACGGTTATCCCACCCCATTATTAGACTGGTCTTATTCACCTTATATCGCTGCATTCTTTGCTTTTGATGGCGTGAATCACTTTGACCCTAGTGCCGAGTTTATATCAATCTACGAGTTTAATGCAGCTGATTGGACGACAGAGTTTACGCAAATTTATGACTACAAACATGAAAAAGAGCACGTTAGCGTGCTAACACCTACTATCCGTGGAAATCATAAGCAAATGCTACAACAAGGATTGTTTATGTATACCAATTGCGTAGATGTTGAAGACCATATAAAAAACAATGAATTTGATGGTCAGAGCTACCTAACGAAATATGAAATCCCAGTAGGTGAGCGTACTTTCGCTATACGTGACTTGGCTCTAATGGGGGTTACGATGATGCAACTAGCTCCATCTGTTGAGTCTGTGTGTAAGGCTCACTTTAACGAAGTAAGCACAAGGTTCAGCGTTGGGCTAAAACCCAATATTCAAGATCTATCGAATCACCCATAAAATTACTGCTAACAAGCAATTTAACAGGACAACGCGGACAGGCACCTCATGAAAAAACTAATATAATTTTTCTAGTATATAAAATTCCTGCTATCTAGTTGATTTTATGAGGATATTTATGCGGAACGACAAGGGCAGCCATCTTAATATTTAAGATGCATGTCCTCGTTAAGCTTCGTTGTGCGCGTTGTGCTCGGAATCTTATAAGTAAGCAGATATCTCTATTGAAGCTTTAATTGAAAATGCCAGAGGTTAGTGCCTCTGGCATTTTTGCATAAGCGTCTTCTATTTTATTTGACACTGAATACCTGTTAACTGCTGGTAGCTACGAAGGGCAATTTATTGTGCCAGTCAGGCTTATCCAGTACGTCCAACATAAGATCTGCTAACTGAGCGGTATCGACTTTCATCCCCATAGTTTTAGTATTTGAAAACTGAATACTGCCCGCCAGATTATTAGTAATCATTGGTGGTCGAAAAGTGGTATAAGCAAGCCCCGAAGAGCGCAACAAAGTAATCTCAAGTTCTTTAGCCGGCGTTATTTCCGGTACAGTTAACTTCATTAACCAGCGCATAATATGACGGGAAATCGTAATTTTTTCTCCCGTATATGAAGCACTTGCACCCGCTACATTAACAATTCGGGTTATTCCTTTGGCATTCATTTCATTGATGAGTGACGTCATTGCCTCACCAAACTGCTCTGCCTTAGGCCCCCCTTTTCGTACAGATGGTGGTCCGATTGTGCTGATTACTAAATCGACCCCTTCTAGGGTTTTTGCCTGATCTTGAGGAGAAAAGTAATCGCCGGCGACGATCTCTAGTTTGTCACTGAGTTCACCTAGTTTGTCCGGGCTACGAACCAGTACTCTGACTTCAATTTTTTGCTCGAGGGCTGATGCTACAATTTTTCTTCCTAACATGCCGGTTGCTCCGAATAGCGCGATCTTCATACTTTCTCCTTATTCATCTCTTCAATTACTTAGCTGATGACAAAATTATATTTGGTTCACATCTGCAATGTAACTAGCTACAATTGAAAGCCGCTGTTCCATTAATGCACCAGTAGAAATAGGAGTCAGATGTGGCAACAAATCAATTTGAGTGGGATGACCTACGTGTTTTTCTGGCTATTTATCGAGGGCGCTCAGTTCGCTCAGCTGCCCGTATAATGGAGGTAAGTCATTCAACGATATCTCGCAGGCTTCAGGCGATGGAAGATCAGATGGAGAGAAAACTGTTTTTGCGCCATCAGAACGGTTTTATTCTCACTGAAACGGGTGAGGCTATGGTTGAGCGGGCAGAACGGGTGGAAACTGAGATCCTCAGTATGCAGCGAGAGGTGTTTGGAAAAGATTCGACTCTGGCTGGAGTCATTCGTATCACTGCTATCCCTCAGATTGTTCAACACTTGCTGATGCCATGTGTGAAGGAGTTCTCCCTGCTTTACCCTGAAATTGATCTTCAAATTGATTCCAGTTATCAACTAAGTAATTTAAGCCGGCATGATGCCGATGTTGCTATCAGAGTACAGAAGCAACCGGATGATCATTTAATCGGACGCAGATTACCAGACTTAGCCAGTGCAGTTTATGCGACAGAGAAATACACGAAAGAGCATAGATTTACCGGACAATCTCCCACAGCTCAATGGGTTGGATGGATTGCTAATGGTAAGGAAATGGATAAGTGGCACAATAAGACGCCATTTCGGAACTGCAGTGTAAAGCATCGCATTTATGATCCTGTTTCTCATGTACAAGCGATTAAACACGGATTAGGTTTTTCCATCTTATTTTGTTTTGTCGGTGATAATGAAGAGGATCTAGTTAGGGTGAAAGGGCAGCAACCGCTTAAAAGCTCTCCATGTTGGATATTGAGTCATCCTGATGTTTTTGCCACAGAGAGGGTACGTATTTTCGTGCGATTTCTTCATAACTACTTAACGGAAAGGAAAGCCAGATTAAGTGGTGAAGCAACAACAGGGACAGCCACCTTAATAAACATAACAAATAACGCAGGTGATTAGTGTTTGTAGATAAATATAAGTTAACCAGTCAAAATGAGTTCCTGAAACCAAAATTTAGTGCTTTTACTAAGGCTGAACCATGGACGAAAATGAAATCTGGGCAATATAGTTCGGGTCTTATCACGGTTGTTGATGAAGGTTTTGATGACTCTTTTTTAAGAAGTTGGTCTTGGCTAATAAAAGATAAACCATTACTACTTGCTACAACTGCTTGGGGAGACTTTATTTATGCATGTGGCCGAGAGAAGAAGTTTTTTATTGTTCTAGTTGATCAATTTAGGAAGTTTGCGCTTGGTAATAGCTTATCCGCAGTTTTTGATAAAAATGTCGCTTCTCCTGATTTTATGTTGCAAATACTGAGGCTTAATGAATTTGATAAAGCAATGAAGGTTGTTGGTGAACTTGAGTATGGAGAATGTTATGCCATTGAGCACAAGAGCAATTTGTTGCGTAAGAAAAATATATCTATTTTCCTTGATGTTTTAGGCCAAACGGGCAGACAATTGTAACGTCAATGTTATTAAGGGGTGAGGTTGATTAAAGATTACCCATATAACTTAGCAATTGATGATTTTTCAAAATTTATCAGTCGTGTCGTCAAAGATAAAGTAGTGTTGCAAGAGTTTTTAGAGCTCCTTGAAGATGCGAGAGATAGAAAAACTTTCCCGATGCGAGGTTTACACCAAAAGCTTATGTCGTATAGAAAGGCTAAGGCTGACTACACTACTTTTACTGAAGGTGAGAGGGAAATGATCGAAGATTTGATGTATTTTTGGGGTAGTTGAATTGAATTGCTACGCAGCCTGATCCCCTACCAGATCAGGCTCACCACCTATACAAAATCCGTCCCCAAATCACCTCCTCGATGCCCCTAAATATCAGGGTAAATCAGTATTACAACAACAAACAACAGGGACAGCCACTTTATAAACAAGTTTATTGTGCCTGTCCTGTTAGTTTGATTTGTATCAGTCTGTAAAGGTTAACCGGGTGTGTGCGAGTCACTTTGCTATCATTATGAGTTGCATAATATTCCTTATAAAAATGAAAAGGTCAACAGAACAACGGGGACAACCATCTTAATAGAAACTCCAATCACAGCATTAGCTGAGCACCTCTATACAATGAATTCGCATAAAATTGTTGTTTTTCAATATGTTTCAACTAAATGATAGAAAAAGTATATTAACCTACTTATAACCGAGCAGATGAGAACGGGTTGGCTTGAATCTTTTTTTAGATGCATGTCCTCGCTGTGCTTCTTCAGCTCTGGATCGATGGATTACCGGAAAATGGAAAATGAGTAAATTATTAAGTATGTTATCTATTTTGTTAGATGAGTCATTAGAAGATCTACCTCGAATACGCGAAAATGCTGATAATAAAGAGAATGACTACAATGGTCGACTTTCTAATACATTGGCAGGTTCACTTGAGCGAATAGCTATTTTTCATTATGGTGTGCATTCAGACGCTAGAATCTTTAGGCAGCTTTTACGAGAGTCCTCAGCAGTTAAATTCGATATAGTAAAGCGTTTTGATGCAGGAGAGCCAATTTCAAAGTCATTTGTTTCAATGCTGTTGTATCAAACTCTTTTCAATTCCTTAGCCTCTGGTGATATTGCACTAGCTAATTCGATAGCTAAAGTTGTTGGTGGTAGAGTTGATATAGAAAATGAATTTGACCATCCTTTTGATAGAGCTCTAGGGTATGCGCTTAAGGAAACAGTTTTAGGCTCAAGTGACGCTGTTGATAGGATTAGACTACTAAAGAAAGAAGTAAGTAAGCCGAGTAACAAGAACTTTTCTGGATATGCGGCAGCATTGGAGGCTATCTATAATAAGGATGTTGATGCTTTAGAAACACAGCTATCGAGCATCATATCAGGCCATATAAAATTATGTTCTGGGCAAGGAATCTTTAAAGGGACAAAACATGAGGTACTATGTATTTGGGGAATAGGTTTAGTGGTTTTTGCCAGATCTATAGGTATGCCAATTCACTTTGATGTTCCTTTGCTACCAGAGGCGCTTATTCTCTAACAATAAGGACATATATGGTCACCTCGCTTGATGCAAGGTTTCTTTGTAATTGGTTGCGCTTTTCCATATGCTCTGTCCATAACTACAGGGCTCAACAGTGGTTCACGGTCTTGCGACATATATCTGGCGTCTATGTGGCATAGGTACTATGCCGCGCCCCAATGAGATTCAAATTGACGTCTTATCCTCCTCAACAGCTACATGGTTTCTATAACCGCTGTCCTTGCTATTAACAGGGATACGCATCTAGGAACAACAAGGACAGCCACCTTTGCATAGCTACATGGTTTCTATAACCGCTGTCCTTGCTATTAACAGGGACACGCATCTAGGAACAACAAGGACAGCCACCTTTGCATAACAGCTACCTTAATAATCACAATATGTTTCAACTAAATGATAGAAAAAGTATATTAACCTGCTTATAACTGAGCAGATGAGAACTGGCTGGTTTGAATCTTTTTTAAGATGCATGTCCTCGTTGTGTTTCAAATCAATAAATCGCTATCACAATGTTTTATATATGATTTTGTGATAGGTTATATTAAATTAGATTGATATGCGACGATTTAGAAATGTGTTATTTGGACATTTTGTCTTTAGTTTACTGTTAGTTTAATATGCATCTACGCTATGAAAACTGAATACATTCTTGGCAAGATCAACGCCAATAGTTTGAATGGTAGACATAGTAACCTCCAGTTTATAAGCGTACTCATAGTTAAATATGGCACGCTGTGGCTCGGGTAAAGGGTGCTCATATCATTCGTTTGCAGTCTCAGAGGATTCAATAAATGAAGTCTAGGCATTATTTAATCGGGACACTGGTCATTTTGGTTCTAGTGCTGCCAGTCGCAGTTTATGCTTATCAATTTGGTTTGGGTATTTGGGAAGATCACTCGAAATGGGCAGAGATGGGTTCTGCTTTATCGGGTATCTATTCACCTTTGATTGCTCTTTTTGCGTTTATCATACTGTTCTCACAAGTTAGGCAACAGTTTGTAATGGATACTTTTCAACATGATCTTGAATATATTCGTAAGACTGTCGAAGAAGTTAACTTTTATATTGAAAGGCTAGATTATTACTTAACTGTTGATAGCCAAAACGACCAGCATTTAATTAATTCACTCAGGCAGTTCAACCAAATATCCGAGTCAGAACTTGAGAGCAATTATGTGCGAACTCTAGTTAAAGATTTTGCAATTAAGAACCCTAAATTCTTCAATGTTTGGGGGGCCATCTATCCAAGTTTGAATGGGTTAGCTACAAATGGCACATACCCTTACGAGCACAATTACACTGCAACGTTACTTAAAGTATCTACCGTACTATCATTTGAAGTTTGCGTAGCACTGGATAAAATGTATTTTGTTTTAGGGCAATACAAAAAAGAAGAATTACGTTACTGGCAGGAATGACTGCATAACAAGATAATTGGATTCCCGCTCTGAAACAAAAAACAACGAAACAACAGGGACAGCCACCTTAATAAACAAGTTTATTGTGCCTGTCCTGTTAGTTAATTTGGCGCTAGGGAGCTAGGAGAAATATGTCATATCCTCATTTATCAGAGCAGTCATTTGTACAGTTAATCTCTGATGCGATTCACTTTTATAAGATGTCTATTGAAACTGATGACCCGTATGAAAGTCAGAGGTTCGCCAGATCATCTATTTTGTACTCAACTTTGTCATTAGAGTCAGCGGCTAATTGCTGTTTGTACTCACTTAAGAGTTCAGGTAATTTTATCAACGATCTTGAAAAGACGACCGCATTTGCGAAGTTAGATTTATTCGCGCAGATTAGCGAAAACAAACATATAGATAGGTCACGTGTAGAATTTCAGAGAGTTTCTGAATTAAAAAGAGTACGAGACTCTTTTGTACACCCCAAAAAAGTTAAAATACCTTTAGAGTTTTCTGTAAATGATATGGAAGGTGACTTTAGATAGGTGGGTTTGCATTTTGAGGCGAACCCAATGAAAGGCACTGGCATTGATCGCTCTTCAATGTTTTGGTTTAGTAGTGATGCAAAGTCCGCTTTGTCTGCTGTTTTTAGTTTTTTCGAGTATTACTTTGTAACTTTACTTAATCACGATTCAAAGACTGTAATGGCATTGCTGTCTGATGCGGTTCATATCAATGAAGAAAATGCTTTTCTGTTTCATAATAAAGCACTTGAGAAAGACTTAATGTTTTTAAAGCAACAAAAGATCAAGCAAACATTTTTGAACTTACGTGAGTACAAGCAACTAAATGTAATCGCTCCCTAACCAATGACTATGGCGTTAATAATTAATTTTTCGCAATGTTTTTGTTCCACATGACGCCATTTCTTAACATCGTATTTGAGATCACTACCATCTTGCGAATACATACAGTGATAGCGATCTTTTGGACCTTCCTGCTGCTACAAGTCTTGTGTAAGTTGCCTTAGAGGCGTAGTTACGTCACAGTCAACACGGATACCCACTTTAGGACGGGCAACAGGAACAGGCACCTGACAATGGTGCCTGTCTTTTATCTATTATTCTTCATCCAGATGCTTAAACTGGTTAAGCAATGTCAGCAGAAAAACACGTATCTCGTTATCAATCGGGGTGTTATCGCAGTTTGCGTTAAGGATAAAGTCTTCGACTTGCAGATAGAAATCAGGTTCGTTTTGATGGGCCATGGTGACCTCCGATGGTTCATTTCTAGCTTATATCACCACTCAAAGGTACTAATCAAAGGGTGGTGAACTGAACAAGGTTAGTACTACCGCACCATCGACACGGTCAACCGAAGTTGCCTCGCTCAGTCCACCATAATTCAGTTTATTGTCCATTAGTTAGACAAATTCACCGTGTTCAGGTGTGACAAAGCCGCATATAAAAAAACCAGCATAAAGCTGGCATTTACATGCCGATGGTTAAAAAGCAGGGTACTAATCCCGACACTGGATTTTGCCAGTGCGGGGTAAGCATATGTTTTATTGAGTTTCTATGTCAATAACTGACTGATGGTTTGCGATAGGTTTAGTGTTTTTACTACTTAAAAGGACAGGCAGCGCATCAGAGGCTATGTTTTTGTTCATAGCCTCTGAAACATGCAGTATTTTAAATAAAGAGTTACTTAGCAGGCTCTAGAACATATAGGTTAAACCAACACCAACCATGTATTCACTTTTGTCGTAAAAAGTAATGTTTGAATTTGTTTTATCGTAGCCAACTAGCGCATTGAATCCCCAATCTTCCCAACCAAATACTTCCTGATATTCATAACCCATATTGACGCTGATGCTGTTGTCCTTTTGTGTTTTAGAAAAAACAGGATTTAATGACGCAAACTTTTTATGCGCATAATCTATGTTAAAGGACATAGCGTGTTGGTCGAACTGCCTTAGATAGGTTAGAGATAGGCCATATTCGTCAAAGGACATCGCTTTGCCATCGGCATCAAAATTATGGTACGAAACGCTTGGAGAGAAAAATGACTCTTCACTTATAGGAAGTTCACTGGATAAAGATAGGTAGTAACCTTTACCGTCACGCTGCATCACTTTCTGCTGTGCTGCAGTTAAATGGCTAGCGGACTTTTCATTTTTAATATCTTGATTGTAATAGGCAAAATCCATAGAGATAGGAGAGCCGAACATGTACTCATATTGGAAACGGTAGGTGTTGCCTGAAATATCACTTTTTTTGCGTTTGCCGGTAAATTTATACGGGTCTTCCCACACTTCACCTTTAATAACCGTCGGCAAGTAACCAAAAGAGAGCACCGATTCATCTGCTAGTTCAAAGGAATAGCCAAGCTCTAAAGCAAATATACCTTCGATAATATCGCTACGAGCGTTACCAAAATAGAGTTGATGATCATTGTCATCACCAAAGGTGTAACGTAACTGCCCTAATGCTGAAAAACCTAAATCAGAGTTGGATTTAGCTTGGCTATTTTGTTTAGCCGTCTCATTTTCTGTACTTAGGTTGTTCTTACCGCTGCCATATCCAGTAAGCATACTGACTTCACCGCTTAAACCTTCTTCTCCTAACTCCGCATAGGCAGAGCTGCTAAGGATAATGCCTGCGGCTAATAGATAGATATTTTTCATGTAATTTCTCTGTTAGTTGACCGAGGTGAATAGTTTCTCTTAGATGAGGTGAATGTAGAGTAAATGATATGGAATTTTAATGGTTAATTTGTCAATAGTTGGCAACAGGGTGAAAAGTGATGCAATGATCATTAGTAATAGGGCGCCATTGTGAAATTCGGATCTTCTTTTCGTACATTAAAGTCTGTCTCATACGGTCACTTGAGGGAGGCAGTGTGAAATAAGCCGACTAAGCTGAGGGTTCAAGTATTTCTGTTTATGGTAAACCAAGTAGAATTGTCGCTTCATTTCCACATCGAGTTGAATGGCTTTGACTCTTCCGTCCGCGATTGCCGAGCCAACAGCAAGTTGAGATAAACAGGCGAAGCCTAACCCAACAGATACAGAATTTATAATCGCTTCTGTGGTGTTGAGTTCCACCGACTCGTGCCAATCGGTTAGGTTTGGTGCAATAGAGTGTAAGAAGAACTCACGTGTTCCAGACCCCGGTTCTCGAAGTACCCACGGTTGATTATTTAACTGAGAAATAGAGACTTTCTTTCCATCTGCTAATGGAGATGACGAGGCGGCAATAATAGCCATCTCATCGCCGCTAAATACTTGAGATATTAACTCTGGGTGGGTCGTTGTACCTTCAATAAGACCAGCATCAAGTTCATAATCGAGCAGCTTTTCACAGATTGCGGCGCTATTGGAAATAAACAGTCGATGCAGTTTATCCGGAGCTTGTTTGGCCAAGTCTCCTAATAGGTATGGGGCGACTTGATTGCCTATGGTTTCGCTGGCTCCTATCCGTAGGGACGAGAGAGAGGAGCTCCCTTCTGTGAACAGTGTGCTTATTTCATTTGCACGAGCGATTAGTTCATCAGCCAAGGGTAATAACGTTCTACCTTCGTGATTAAGAATTAATCGATTATTGACACGATCAAACAGCGCAGTCCCAAGCTGTTTTTCCAACTCAGATAAGGCCATGCTCACCGCAGACTTTGATAAACACAAGGCGTTTGCCGCGCAAGTGAGACTTCCGTGCTGAGTAATGGAAAAAAATACATTTAACTGTTTGAGCGAGATGTTCAACAGGCAACCTTTGCAGTGCTATTTCTTTAGCATATTGGCTAAATCAGCGAATGGGTTGTGTGTAGCACCCTGATGATTATCTTCTCCCGGTACTATTTCAGAACCGTATTGATCATGTTCAGTGTATTTGGAGTGCTCGTGGTCATGGCAGTACAAACATAATAGTTCCCAATTGCTGCCATCTTCTGGGTTGTTGGTATGATCATGATCTTTATGATGAACCGTTAATTCACGTAAGTTAGAGTATACAAATTCTCGAGCACAACTTCCGCATACCCAAGGGTACAGTTTTAACGCTTTTTCTCGGTAGCCTTGTTCTTGGCGGCCATAGGCGGCGCTAGTGCCATAATAATCTGATGCCATGGGATTTTCCTCAAATGTTACGTTGACGATTAACTGGCAAAATACTATCACAAAAGATGCCCATATAGAGCCTAGTTACTTCTGATATTGTCAGGTGAAAATGTATTTATTTAAGTTACCCAACAACCAAAACCGGTTTTGGTTGTTGGGCTCTTTATCACAGTTTGATTTATATATGCTTGCTAAAGTATTTGGCGCTGGAATAGGAGGCAATAATGAAATTCAATACGATTCAAGGGCGCATCGGTTTATATATTTTTTTGTGCTCTATGGTGATTTCTATCGTTTTAGTGATGACTTCATTGTTTAGTTCTGAGAGAACACTAGAGCTCACGACGAAGAGTTCCGAGAAGCTAGTTGTTTCTCTTACTGAAGCAAGCGTGAAGTCAGACGCAAAGCGTGTTGCAGGCATGGTAAGCAATGAACTTAAATCGGCACAAAACTATTTAGATTCGTTGACATTGAGCTTTGAATCGATAAAACAAGAGCAGTCTGTTGGTGGCATTGGGCCGATGGAAATCCGACAATTGCTAAATAATATGTTAGTGCAGAGCTTAAAGTCAGACAGCAGTTACATTGCGCTTTACTCTGTATGGCAACCAAATATGTTAGGTGGTGCAGACAAAATTTTCAGACATCAACCCGGTCATAACAAAGCGGGACGATTTGCTCCTTATTGGCATTACCAAGCTGGTGACGTGGCGGTGACCGCGTTAGACAATTTTGATGATGAAACGTCTTCTTCATCAGGCAGTCGCATTGGTGAGTATTATTTATGCCCTCAAGAGAGAGGCACTGCTTGCTTCTTAAAACCGTATAAAAATCATGATAATGGCGGTCAATTGGTCTCGTCTATTTCCTCTCCGATAATGATAGAGGATAAGTTTTACGGTGTTGTTGGTATTGATATGGACATGCGCTTTCTCGATAAGGTTGCTAAAAAAGTGGCTGGAGAGTTGTTTGATGGAAGCGGTATTATTACCATTCTAACCGAAACCGGTTTTGTTTTGGGTGGTAGCGAACAGAAAGAAGTAGGCGATAGTGAAGATGACCAATCCATACTGTCTCAACTAAACCGTGGTGAGACCAATATCTCCATTGCCGATGGCGTGATCACGGCATCATCGCCGATAAAAATAGAGCAGCTTGGGATTAATTGGTCGATTGTGTATCAAATATCAGAAGCTGTGGTATATCGCGATATTGAGCAGCTAGAAGCAAGTATTATTGCGGAGAATGACTCTGCTCGCACAGAGCAGATAATTGTGGCATTAATTGTCACTCTATTGTGCGTTACCTTGACCTATTTATTAGCAGGAAAAATTGTTAAACCTATTCATCAGGCCGTCGAACTGTTGTCCAAGGTCGCGAAAGGTGACTTATCTGTAAGAACTGATCCAAAAACCAATGATGAGACTAGACTGTTAATTAATGCCTGTAATGAGTTTCTAAATAAGACTCAACCTGTAATAAAAGACGTTGCTATGTCATCTAATCAGTTATTAGAAACCTCAAATGCGATATCAAGTGGAGCGATAGAAAATAGACAACGGTTGGATGAGCAACAAACCAGCTTGCAACTGTTGGCTGCGGCCTCGGAAGAGATGGCAAGTACTTCTGAGGAGTTAGCAGAGATCGCCAGCAATTCATCCTCATCGGCAGAAAAAAGCATTAAAGCGATCAAATCGAGTATTGGCACGATGGGACAGCTTAACGATGTGACTGATCAGTTGTCGATGGAAGTCTCTAGTACAAACCAGATTGTGAGTGAATTAAGTGAAAACAGTAAGCAGGTATTTGGTGTTATTAGTGTTATTCAAGGTATTGCGGAACAGACCAATTTATTAGCACTCAATGCTGCTATTGAAGCGGCGCGGGCTGGTGAACAAGGAAGAGGTTTTGCGGTTGTTGCTGATGAAGTGCGCTCGTTAGCTCAAAGAACGCAAGAATCAACCGGTCAAATTGGTTCGATTTTAGAGACGTTACAAACAGAATCCAATAAAGCCGCTAATGCCATGCATATGAGTCTGGAAAAAGTGCAGCTCAATAAAGAACAAGTTGATGAAGTAACCGCTGCTCTTGATTCGATTCACCAAAGTGTTGATACGATTACAGGGTTAAATATGCAAGTTGCTACGGCGGCTCAACAGCAGAACGCCGTTGCTAAAGAGGTGAGTGAAGGTGTCAATAATGTGAGTCAAACGGCAACTCACATAGCAAAAGAGAGTGAACAGACAGAGTCATGGAGTGAAATGCTCACTCAACTGTCGGGCTCACTATCTAAGTCGGTGTCGGTATTTAAAGTGTGATAACCGAATAGAATTAAGCCGATATCTTTTCGTTGATATCGGCTTATCAAAGACTACAGCGATTTATACAAAGAAACCCATTGTCCACGTTCCAACCCGCTAATATCAACGCCCTGTATTGCGTTGGCATTTACTGAATTCGTTGGTCTAAATCTCAGGCTTATGTTATTGAAACTGTCAGCAATCGATGCATCAATGCCAACCTGATCAAGTACATAGCCTAAATTTGTTGAGTCCCAGTTTGAATTTCCTTGAGTTTCCCACTGTTTTAAAAGCTCTTTGGTAACCAGTTGTCCGGCGAGTTTTAAGGTCGGGCCCTCTATATTTTTGAATTGATAGTAATCCAATTTCGCGGCAGAGAGAGTGAGCACCTTGTCTTCCAGTACAAATAGCTTATCCACGGCTGAGCCAGAAAGTGCAAACTGCTTAATCAGTTTTCGCTTAACGTTATCAACCACATAGAGCGACGATGTGGTGGAAATGGCACTCACTTTACCGTCCGGTGATGTGGCCATAAGTTTAATGGCGGCATCTAGCGATAAATCACTTATAGTCGTTGGATCAATCGCCTTCGTGACCCATTGAATGACATTAGTATTCAACCCTAGCAGCAGCTGATTTTCAGCCACGAAAGTGCCCGCAACCACATTCGGCTTATCAAGGGTGGTTTTGTTCAATAGAGTTCTGGAGTCAATAATTTCAGGCATAAATTTTGTGCCGGAGCCTGACGAGGTATCAAGGATCAACACTTCTGTCTCATCAAATGACGTGATGATGCTCGATGAGGCCGTTTTTAACGAATAGCTCACTGCTTTCATCGACAAATCGGTACTGTCTAGCAATTTTAACTCTTTGTTGCCATAGCTGCTGGTGGCCTTTACCGCGAGCAGAGATTTTTGTTGGTAGAGCGGATATAGGGTTTCAAAATTGTCGTTAAAACAGGCTGAACTGGATGTTGGCACAGTAGGTTTAGCGGGAGTAGGAGTGGGGATAACCACACCACTTGCTCCTGCATAGGTATCAATAGCAAAAGCAGTAACACTCTGGCTTGCACTCGTTTGAGCTTTAAGTGGTTCGGCGATACTGGTTAAAAATATGCCGTTACTGCCTTGAACTGTACAAACATCACTTGCCTGTTTTGCTACCGCGCTGGTTGGCTGGTAAACCTTATAGGCTTGAACACTGTTTAAAGCGGGTACAAGCTGAATAATTTGATTTGATTGACCATTTTGATAGCCGGGTAAGTTACCAACGGTTCCTCCTGTGTAGTGGTCATCATCATCATCGTCGTCGTCATCATCGTCATACTTTAGCGCTAATGAAGCGTGTGCTTGTACCGCGATATTTTGATTGCGAGCCATGGTATCAATCTGTTTTACCTCATCAGAGCTGGTAATCAGTACTAGCTGTCCGTTAGCAGGATTAATCTCTGTGGATTTGGCTCCATTTAAGTCGGGCAGCGACTGTGACCCATGAACAACCACGGAACCATCGAGATCCATATGACGAGAAGGCGTTCCGGCCACGTTAATGTTAGTAAGATCAAATGTTTCATTTGCAATCATCAGATCGAGGGCATGTGAGATATTGGCATAGACTGATTGTTTACCGTCATTTTGCGCTTTCTTAAGTGATTTCAACACGATATCTGATTGAGCCTTTGGACCATGCGATGTATCTAAAGTACTGAAATCGATGCCCGCTTTTTCTCCCAGTTTTGTTTGTAGCGACGCTTTTGCGCTTTCTACATTGTTGCCAACGCTTGGGTTAAACAACATTTCACTGTGGATGAGTGTTGTGAAAGGGGTAACGATAGTCATCGCTTCTGAAGCGGTGAGTACTGCTCCTCCATAATTGACCATTTTTGAGTAGCCCGATGTTGATAATAATTGACTCTCATAATCACTACAGCTACCACTCAAATCAGTGTCTGCACATACCGTTGAGTTTTGATATGCATAGGTCGAATGAGTGGGTGAACTTGACTCGTCAGAACCACAACCGGAAACAACTAAAGCACTAGTAATTGACAGTGCCAACTTAGACAGTAAAAAATTTGTTTGCATTTTATAACCAATAATATTGTTCAATATCCAGATTGATAGCATTTAATTCTTCCATTAAAACACTTTACCAAATAAAAGATCAAATGATATTGATAATAATTATCGTTTAGATTAGTATTTGGCGCCTTATCAATGATGAGTTAACTTTTTTTTGGAGTAACTAGTGGCGAAAAATCAATACAAATGGATAGGTGTTTTAGCCGTTTCGACAGCACTAATTGCATGTGGAGGAGCAGAGTCTGATTCTAAGTTAAGTACTCCTGCTAAAGGCTCAAGTGCTAACCAGTTGTCGGGAGTAGTACTTGATGGATATTTGTATAAAGCGAAGATCTGTTTGGACAAAAATGGCAATGCTATTTGTGACTCTGGGGATGGTGAAACTGTCTTGACGGATGCTCAAGGGAAATATCAACTGAGCATTGAAGGCAATACCAGCGGGTATAGTTTGTTGGTCGAAGCTATTCCGGGGCTAACTATTGATATGGATACCCCTAATCAAACCGTTCAATCTGCGTTTACCTTTGAAGTTCCTGCGTCAGTTCCTAATGTAATCAGTCCGTTAACCGCTGTCATTGCAAGTGTGTCCAACAGTAGCAACATCAGTTTTAGTGAAGCCAAACAAGCGGTAGCGTTAGAAATTGGTGTCGATTCTGATTTACTTGATGCCGACTATGCCGCATTAGATACGGCGGAAAGCAAGGAAGTGCATATGCTTGCGCGAGGAGTGACTCGAGTATTGCAAAGTGCGCAAGAGGAGTCGATCAACTTAGGGGTAAGCCAAGAAAATGCCCGTAAAGGTTCAAAATATAAACTGGCGCAACTTGATGTTGCGGCACTAAAGCAAGAAACGGATCGTCTTTCTCATGGTTTACAAAATACCGACCAAGCGCTTGAACAACTGGGCAACCAATATCAAGACCAATTAGCCATTACTCCTGAAGAGATCAAAGGCGATACCATTGTGGCTCGCCCGTTAGCACCAAAAAATGGTCAGGTTAATGACTCAGCAGATACTTTTGACTGGGATTGGGTGCTTGGATTTAGCGATACTAAATTTTACCAATACTCTACCGATAACGGCTTATCTTGGAATCCAGTAACGATTAAACCCGTCTCTGTAGGCAGCCAAGCTATACCCGTTGGCTCAGTACAAGTTCGTATTGCCGCTTCACTACAAAATGATACCCCCGCAGGTGCGGCATTAAAGTCCACAGAAGCTTTCTCGTTAACCAGCGTGCCAGCGGCACCAAGTCAGGTGAATGTTAACAACGCTTTAAACACATTTGATTGGAGTATTGTCGGTAGCTTTAGTGACGCAACGGATTACCAGTACTCCTTAGATAATGGTCAAACTTGGTTGGTGGCAACTCATAATCCTCAAACCATTGCCGACATCGACATTGCGGCAGGTTCGTTGTTGGTTAGAGTTGCAGAAGAGGCTTCAACTGGACGTCCTCACGGATTAGTGGCTCGTTCAACCGATGAAATGACAGTAACGCCTGCTACGCCAGATGCGCCTGTTTTAGACTTTGTTAATGATACGACTAATCTTATTAATTGGCATTGGGCCTCTGGTTATACATTACCAACCGACTATGAGATTTACCTTGGCTCAACATGGCAAGATGTCACGGCTATTCCGTATAACGTTGGTAATAAATTTATTGCCGCTGGTACTATCAAAGTTCGCGTAAAAAGCAACGCTTCAGATGCAAGGCCTGTAGGCAGCGCATTGACCATCAGTACGGATTTTACCCAATCCATTAATCAGCCTGCAGCACCAACATCCGCCATTATTGATGATGCGAACAATACTTTTGCTTGGAGCTATGTCCCTGGCTATTTAAATGCGACTTTGTATGAATACTCGGTAGACAGCGGCTTAACATTTAATTCGGTTACAGCAAACCCGCAATCTATCTTGGATCTTGATTATCCAATTGGCAAAGTCTGCGTTCGAGTTAAATCCAACACGAGCCCTCAGCATGAAGCAGGGGAACCACTTTGTTCAGATAAAGCTTATTCTGTCACACCTTCACAACCGGCAGCTGCAACTAATTTAGTCGTCAATGACGCGCTAGACACATTAAGCTGGACGCTGTTAGCTGAGTACAGCGATGAAAGTGATTATGAAATAAATCCGTTAGGCTCAGGTTGGATGACAGTCAATGCCATTCCTTACCAACTCAGTGATCAAGCTTACCCTATTGGAAGTGTGCAAATTCGGGTAAAAGCAAACCCTATCAATGGTCGTCCTGCCGGTTTAATCGCCAGTAATAGAACCGCGTTAACGAAAAGGCCGTCCGCACCTTCTGCTCCTACAAATCTTGTAACGGACGACGATGCCAACACATTGGATTGGACATTTGTCAGTGGCTTTGATCGAGCGGATCGGTATGAGGTATCACTTAACTCAGGTGCTGTATGGGACCAAGTTGTGAATAAACCTATTGTGATTGGTGATATTGATAAAGAGATTGGTCACATTCAATTAAGAGTTGCGTCGAATCCTGTAAACGGAATGCCAACGGGTGCTACAGCCAGCAATACCACCGCCTTTACTCAAACCCCTAAGCTGCCTGCACCGACCAATGCGGTCATTGTTAATACATTCGACGGTTACAATCCGGTGCAAAGTAATGGATTTAAGTGGGACTATTTAACCACCCAAGTTAATGGTAAGTCAGTGGCATTCAATCAGCCTGAATATTATGAGTTTACTCGTGATCAAGGTTTGACTTGGCTACCGGTTGTCTCTAGACCTCAATATATTGGTAGCGAAGCTTACGACAAATCCGCAGTTGGTATTCGTGTAAAAGAGAATGCCATTTCGGGTCAGCCAAATACTAGTAGTAATGTGTTATGGGCAACGGCGTCCACAAGTCGATTTGTTGCTCAGCAATATGTGCCAATGAAGAGCAAAACGTCGGTGGCAGGATTTAGCTATGATGATTCATGGAACACCTATGACATGAACTGTATCGCTGAATATGATGCTCAGGGCCGTGGCGAACCTACTTTCTGGGCGAGCTCCATTTCCGGTGACGCTGATACCATATTTGCGAAAGTTTCAGCTGCCGATGCTTGTGGAATAACTGGTTGGACATTGCCGAAAATAGCGGAAGTGATCACTTTATCATCACGAGATGCCGGTTCATTACCTTCCAAGCTAGCTTCATCTCTTATGTCTGATAACAGATCAAACATTTGGGCGGATAAAAACGGTGTCGCCGTTACGGTCACAAAGGGTGTTGAAGTGACGCCAAGCCAGTGGTCAACCAAATACGCTTATCCCAAGTGGCGTCTTGCTCCGACTGCGGATCTCGTTGCTGCTATTTACTCGGCTAATGGGGCAATCACTGCTGAGCTATCTACTCAAAATGCAGTTATCAGTAATGCAGAATCGTTCCTAACAACATGGCTGTCGGATAACCAGAATAAAAGCAAGAGCTACACCGTTCTTGAAGCGGAAGCTCAAGCAAAAATTAGCCAACTAGATGCTTTGTCACAACCTTGGTTAGATGAGCAGACAGCGGTGACGAACAAGCTTAAA
Source organism: Vibrio sp. MACH09 (assembly GCF_033238805.1). Taxonomy (NCBI): domain Bacteria; kingdom Pseudomonadati; phylum Pseudomonadota; class Gammaproteobacteria; order Vibrionales; family Vibrionaceae; genus Vibrio; species Vibrio sp. MACH09. The sequence continues at coordinate 1,066,425 of NZ_BSFZ01000002.1, forward strand.
GAGTTTGATTTTCAGGCCTATATGGCGGGAAACCGTCTAGATGCTCAAAGCCAAAAATTTGTTAGTGACGTAGCAAGCTACAAACAGCAAGTTATCAAGTTGCAGCAGAACATAGCAGGGCTCAACTCGCTGATTGAAGGGGCAAAGTTTGCCCAGAAAATGGCGACAGTGCAGATTAAATCCCAAGCATTAACAGTCGCGACATCGGAACTTAGTTCTGCGTCACTGGCTGCGGAAATACATCAAGCAACGCTCAATCTCTATAACGCTATTTTCGATGTAGAGACTCAATATGCTCAGATACATGGCTTTATTGAAACACTGAATGCGTCAGCCAATAGTTTGGATTCTGGCTTCAGCTCCCTAATTGCGCTCTATCAAAACTTGATTAGTGAGTTGAACATAACAGCAGCAATTCACGATTTAGAACAATCTAAAACCGTTGCTACAGATGGTTTAAAACGCGCAAGCGACAGCGGTTTCACCGTCTCTAAGTCAGATTCGCTTGTGGGTAATCGATTCGCAAAACTTGATGAGCTTGGTCATTACCTACCTAGCAGTGCGACTTTTCAGCAAGGTTGGCGCTGTGTTGAAGATATCAATGAAGTGGGCAAGCGAAGAGTTTGGATGTTACTTAAAGAAGGTAAACCAAACGGTAAAGATGATGTTGCCTACGATGCCTCATCGGCTGGAATAGCCAGTGTGTTGGGATCAGGTGAGTACTTAGCAAGCACCAATACTGACAAGCTTTGCGGTTTTGCAGATTGGACAGTGCCGCATATCGCGCAGCTGCTATCTATCAAAACTAAGGCGGTTGAAGGTTCAAGCTCTAAAGTCACTTTAGACACAGACTTTTTCCCCAATCATCTGGCATTACTGCCTGAATATGACAAATCCTCATGGTCTGGCGGCGTTCGCTTCTATTACTGGACCAATGCTAGCGATCAAAGTCAGCAATATGCTCTCAGCTATGACAGCCAGCAAAACAGCCAAACAACAACTCGTATGGCGACTGATGGCTCGGAAAATAGTGTTGTATTGGCTCGTCTGGTAAGAGAGGAATCTAGCAGTTACGAGCTACTCGACACAAGTGGAACCGTAGTGACAGATCGAACTACAGCGATGTGTGCTCGCGATAAGAACAGCGGTCTTACTTGGCAACTGTTCTCTGTGGCAGACAGCAGTCGATTTAAAAAATACGTCGATGTACAACCGTTGCTAAGCAGCCAAAACAGCAACAGTGTTTGCGGAAAAAGCAGTTGGCGATTCCCTTCTAAGTCAGAGCTTTATGGCTTAATTCCACTCAACAATGATGTATTCAAATTTAATAACGCCACCGGTGGCAGTTACGACTCATACATAACCAGTGACAAAGGGCTTTACGACCGCCCAATTGCGCTGGATATGGAAACCATGAGCGAAACGAACGTCACTACAGCGAGTTATGGTTCAGCGTATTTGTATCGTTTCGTCGCAGACTAATTACTACACCAGCCTCGGGAGGGGCTGTTTTATACCCAGGAGTTTATCCCATGTTTAATAAGAAGAAACAGCGCGGTGCCGCTGCCATTGAATACGCAATATTAGCCGCTGCCATGTCAGTTGTGTTGCTCTATTTTGTCGGCGGAAAAGATGGAAAGTTAACCACAGCGATCAATGGCACCTATGAGGTTGTCATTAAAAAGCTTCAATCGGCTCAGCAGTCTGATTAATGCGTCATTCATTGAACTACCAACAAGTCTAAAGTATTTAAAGGAATAATCATGACGGCAAAGCGACTTATGTTGCTGTCCTTATTGATGTCAGTGGTCGCGTTATTCGTGCTACTGACACAAGATAATAAGGCAACCGCCAGCAGCGTCCAACCAGCTGCTGAGCTCAATAGTAAAGTACTTATCTCTACGCAAACTATTCAGGTGGGTCAGTCATACAGCCCAAATATGTTTCGTTGGAAGGAGCTTCCTAACAGCGAACTGGTGGACTACATCGACTATGTTACACCTGAAGATATAAAGTCAGTGAGCTTGGTATCGGGAATTGCTCGTACAAAATTCACCAAGGGGCAGGTGCTTTCATTAGCAGATATTGTGGAGCCAAAGGGCGGCTATTCTCTGTCGCTAAAGTTGCAAGCAGGTTTTAGAGCGATCTCAGTACCTGTTGATCAAGTTACCGCTAACTCTGGCTTTATTCAGCCTGGTGATAGTGTCGATATTCTCTTGTTGGCATCAAAAGATGGCGAGCTGCAACGTTATGGCAACTCATCACAGGGCTTATACGTCTCTACTATTGTTAGCGGTGTCAGAGTGTTGGCGTTCAACCACACCTTGTCTGCAGAATCATTTCAGCAAGCCAGAGACTCTTATAGTGAAGCGGGAATTCCTGATAACAGCACCGTCTCTTTACAAGTCACACCTGAGCAAGCAAACCAGATTGTACTGGCAAAGCAGCTTGGCAAGTTGACGTTAGCGCTCCGTAGTCAAAGCCAATCTGATGTTGAAGGCATGGCTGAGCAACTGGTTAAAACAGCAACGGTGAACACCATTTCTCCAGATAATGCACAAGTGCTACCTGACGTTGGTTTGGTGGAGTTTAGAGCAGATAAAAAACAGGTAAACAATAAAACGGGAGAAGATGATAATGACTAATTCACGTTTTTTGTCGAGTGTTATTTTACTCTCAAGCCTATTGATTTCATTTGTTTCCTCGGCGGCAGTGTTAAATGTCACCATCAATGAAGCAAAGATGATCTCCTTGCCTGAAAAAGCAAAGTCCATTTTTATTTCTAGTACTCATATTGCTGACTACCAAACATTAACCAACACCAAAATAATGGTATTTGGTAAGAGAGCAGGCAGTGCAACCATCACCGTGTTAAACGAAAATGAGCGCGTTATCTACACCAATCAGGTTCGAGTTACTCACAATAGCCGTGAGTTTAATCGTCTGGTGAAGAGTAAGTTTCCTGAAGCATCGGTGACATCTGAATCCCTTGGTGGCAAGTTATGGTTAAAAGGTCAGGTTCCTTCTCCAATTATGGCGCATCAAATTGTTGCGTTAGCGAAAGGGTATCTGTCGCCAGTGGTCGAAGTAAGTAGCAGCGAATCGAAATCCAATTCGTCAGACGGACAAAGTTCATCGAACACATCATCATCGACATCATCTTCACCAACCACCCCGGAAGATGAGCTGGTGAATCATTTGGTTGTTACCATGCCAACCCAAGTTAATATCCGGGTAAAGATTGCTGAAGTTTCCAAAAATGTCTCCAATAAACTCGGCATCAAATGGGGCTCCATTGCAGACGGTATTGGTCAGTTCTCGTTCTCCAAACTGCCAAATGTGAGCAGTTGGAATAAACCAACTATTTCGGCGTTGATCGATGCATTAGCCACTAACGGTATGATGACTGTCCTCGCAGAACCTAACTTAACGGCAGTGTCAGGGGAAGAAGCGAGCTTTCTTGTCGGTGGAGAAATTCCGTTACCTCTGGTATTTGCCGATACCGCACAGATCGAATATAAGCCATTTGGCGTTAAGTTGGATTTCACGCCTACGGTTCTGAGCTCAAATAAGATCAGTTTAAAAGTAGCTCCTGAAGTAAGTAACACCTCGATTGATGGGCAAACCACTTTAGGTGAAAACACCTATCCCTCATTTGTAACCAGACGTGCGTCGACCACCATTGAATTAGCCAGTGGTCAGAGTTTTGCTCTTGGTGGTTTGCTAAAAACAGAAGAAATTGAGCAGCTACAGAAAGTCCCGTTTATTGGTGAGGTGCCTATTCTTGGTTCACTCTTTCGCTCTACAGAGTTTACTCGTCGAGAGACCGAACTTGTCATTATTGTTACCGCGTATCTGGTTCAGCCAACACGAGCTGACTCCTTGCCACTTCCTACCGATGGTTTAGTTCCGTTAAGCGACTTAGAGCGCTTATTGGCATGGCCTCGAAAACAGGTAACTACATCGCAAAACAAAGCCAGTTATACAGACAATCAAAAACCTCGTCTGTTGGGTGACAACGGATTCTATTACTGAGGCAAGCATGAAACAAACTACATTATTACTGCCGCTATTTTTGGTGGTTGTGGGCTGCGCGCCAACTCCAGTTACACGTGAACCATCGATAGATGTGGTTGCAGTGACGAATACCTTAACCATCAATCTGTCTGGCTCCTCTTTAACGAAGGCGGAGCAACTTGATATCGCCCAATTTATTGAGCGAAAGGGCTTACCGTCAAATTTGATGGTAAAGCTGGAAAGTTATACGCCTAAAGGGAAAAAGCAACTTAATAAAGTGAAAAAACAGCTGCTAGCTAATGGCCTTTATCCATCACAAATCACCATGCTAAATAGCGAGGTGAAAGGGTCTGGTGACATCGCTGTTTTTGTCGAATCTTATCGTGCAAAAGTGCCCAAATGTCATGCCGGAAAAGCCGCTAAAAGTGTTATGTCGAGTTACAAGAGCCAGAATAACTTTGGTTGTGCTAACGCCAGCGCATTAGCACAAATGGTGGCAAATCCAAAAGATCTCATTGTTGGGCAATCTTTGGGAAACACCGAAGGTGAAAAAGCGGTGTCGACTATTGATGGCTATTTATCGCCATCGGTTTCAACTCAGCAAAGCAATCAAAACAACACTAATGGAACAACAGGAGCGGCTCAATGAAACATGTTAGTGACGTAACCGTTTTAATCGCAGCCTCAGAACAACTTGATTCGTTTTCATTCACCCGCACATTGGCTGAGTTCGGCATCGTTGATGTAACCGTCTGTTCTCTTAATGAAGACGATATCATTCGCCAAGTACTGAGAAAAAACATCACAACTCTTTTCTTAGATGTGATGACGGTTGAAATAGTTGAAGCGCAAAAACTCATTCAAAGTATTGTTACCCGTACTAGCAGTAAAGTGTTTGCAATAGGTCAGTCTGAAGAGATCGCCACTTACAGAAATATGCTGTCAGCCGGGGCGAGCGACTACCTTGTGCATCCTGTCGGTCTCGAAATGCTACAACGAATCTCTCTTGTTGCAGAAAAGAGTAATGATGTTCAAAAAGGCAAGATTATCTCTGTTGTTAGCGCGAAGGGAGGCCTTGGTAGCACAACAATTGCAGCGACATTGGCGCAGCTACTTGCCAGACAAAACCAAACCGTTACCAGCGTTGACCTCGACTTCGCGATGGGAGATTTAGATTTACTGCTAAATGTTGAGAGCAATACCGCACTGGTTGAGTTACTGCAGTATCCAGAGCGACTGGAACCGATTTTATTTGAGCGCAGTGGCGTGGAAGTCTCTAAAACGCACACTCTGTTTACCGGTTACCTTCCGCTAGACGGTGCTCCGTTCTGGCCTGAAAAAAGTGCCTTAGAGCAGTTCAATCGATTCTGTTTACAAAGCTCTGAGTATGTTGTTATGGATATCCCAACCTACTCACTGCGCGATCAAGTTGGTCTTCAAGCTTTGAGAACCGCCGATTTACGAATTATTGTGGTTGATGCAACGTTAGGTTCACTTCGCAATGCCAACCAGATACTGAAGCAACTCCAAGCCGAATCTAATTTACAAAATATAATGGTGCTAAATCATACGAAGTCGAACACCGCCTCGCTTATCTCCGTTAATGATGCAAAGAAAGCGTTGGGCGTCTCCATTGATGTTGTTATCCCGTTTGCACCCAATCATTTCATCGAAAAATCAGCACTTGGTCAGCCTGCTTACGTAGGTAATAAAAAAGTAAAAGCAGCCTTTCAGCTATTACTGGAGAAAATTACAGGACAAGCTAATCCAACGCGTCGCCGCTTTTGGAAAAGGGGGGCGTAATGTTTGGAAGCAATAGAAAAATCGAAACATCTCGTATTCCGCATCAATCCTTGATAAAGCAAGCGGAAGACGCGAATCCGAGCATGATTGAGTATTACTACCTTATTCATACGGAGGTGCTCCAAGCTATTGAGCCGTCAGTTGTCGTTACCTTAAGTGCTAAAGAGCTGGAATCTCGCATTTCAGGTTTGGTGACGGATATTGTAAGCAGTAAACAGTTACCTCTTGGCCATAGAGAGGTAGGGGTAGTTGTCGATAAATTACTGAATGAGTTCTTAGGTCTCGGGCCACTGCAACCTTTAATTGATGATGTTGGGATATCCGACATCATGGTCAATGGTCATAAGGAAGTCTATGTAGAACGATCTGGAAAGTTGCAAAAAACAGCGGTTCAATTTAGAAGCGAAGAGCAGTTGCTGAACCTTGCTCGACGAATCGTCAGTAAAGTAGGACGTCGAATTGACGAGTCAACCCCGCTTGTGGACGCCAGACTCGAAGATGGTAGTCGTGTCAATATCATGATTCCTCCTTTGGCACTGGACGGGACTTATATCTCTATCCGAAAGTTCAGCGAAGACAAGTTAACCCTAAGTCAGCTAGAGCAATTTGGCACTCTGTCAAAATCAATGGTCAAGCTGATTGATATTATCGTTCGCTCTAGGCTTAACGTACTTATATCTGGTGGTACAGGTGCGGGTAAAACAACGCTGTTAAATGCAATGTCTTTCAGCATTTCTCCTCAAGAACGCATCATTACCATTGAAGATACCGCTGAACTGCGACTCCAACAGCCTCATGTTGTTCGTGCTGAAACCCGCCCAGCCAATGCAGAAGGCTTAGCTCAGGTAAGTCAGCGTGAGTTAGTGAAAAATGCCCTCCGTATGCGTCCAGACCGAATCATTTTAGGCGAAATTCGCGGAGATGAAGCTTTTGAAATGATGCAGGCAATGAACACCGGACATGATGGTTCATTGTGTACTCTGCACGCCAACTCAGCTTCTGACGCATTGGTTCGTATGGAAAACATGCTGATGATGAGCCAAGCAACTTTGCCGCTGTTTGCTTTGCGCCGCCAGATCTCTGACACCATTGATGTGGTTGTTCAAGTAGACAGAATGCGTGATGGTAAACGAAGAATCATCTCTATAACTGAAGTGATCGGACTGGAAGGTGAACAGTACGTAACACAAGATCTGTTCGCTTTTAAGTCCACAGGCGAAGACATTCAAGGTGATCTCGTTGGGGTGCATGAGAGTGCTAAATGTATGCCGTCGTTCATTGAGAAATGTCGCCATTTCCAGTTGGACTCTCAGTTGCGTCAAGTCATGGAGCTGGAGAGATGATCTACTTTTTCCTATTCTCATTGATGATGATGGCTTCAATTTTTATCTTAAAAATCCATTCGAAGCGCAGTAAGGTCAGAAAACGTCTAGTTGAACTGTCATGTGGGCAGAAAACGCGCACTGCTGAAGCTTCTATCAAGAAAATAATACCGTTTCAAGGCAATAGAAAATATGCACTACTTATTCGCATAGACGGCTTACTTACCTCATCGGATAGAGTGTTCATCGCCTTACTCGCTATCGCTCTACCTGTGGGGGGGTATTTTTCATTTGCTGACATTGCTGTTGAGTTTCAGCTCGCAGGTTCAGTTTCATTGTGGCTGCTATCCGTTTTTGCTCTAGCGACTTATCGAAGGCGCTTGCAGATTGAGGAGTTTGAAACAGGCATAGTTCACGTACTCGGCCTAGTGTCGCGTGCGGTGTCTGCTGGATTGTCTATTCCACAAGCGATAGATCAAGTGGCGCAAACACAGCCGGGGGTGTTAGGAAGAGAATTCAGCCGGATAAGAGATAATTTAGCGCTCGGTTTAAGCCTACGCGTTGCACTTGATGACGCTTGTATTCGCCTACCGTATAGCAGTTTTCGTTATTTCTCCGTCGCTCTGATCTTAAATCAGGCTAACGGTGGTCAGTTGCGAGAAATTCTTCACAGTTTAAGCCGAACCATGCACGACAATCGCGCCATGCGCAAAAAAGTAAAAAGCCTTACTTCAGAACCGAGAATGACCGCGATGTTCCTATCCATTCTGCCTATTGCTTTGCTCAGCATAATGGTGTGGTGGGAGCCCACCATGGTCAGCCCCTTATTTGATTCCGACAGCGGGCAAGGTGTCATGACTTATGTTGGCAGCAGCATTGTTCTGGGGATTCTCTCTCTCAACGCAATGACCCGAAATAAGAGATTCAAATTATGATCTATCTTTCGGTAACTTTATTGACACTAGCCATGGTGCTTATTGTGGTCGCCAATCTCTCTTCATTTAAGAGAGACGTTGTTAGCCGACGGTTGATGTCTATTTCTCACTACTCATATCGGAACAGATCATGGTTGAGTAGCTGGAAGCTTAAAGGCAATAAATCCCGTCGCAGAAAGCTCACTTTGATTGGCTGGCAACAGCCGAATGCTGAAGCGCTATTTGTTGTGTTTCGCTATCTGTTAATGATGTCAGCTGGCCTTGCTTGGTACGTTTCAAATATTGACACTTTCACGCCTTTCTCTCTAGCAGAATGCATTGTTATGGCAATGGTTTCAGGCATCTTGATTGATCGGTTATTGGACTGGAGAGTGAATCAGGTTAGAGCTGAGATCAGTAGAGTCACTCCCGATGCGGTGGATCTGATGGTGGTGTGTGTGGCTTCTGGATTAACGCTTGAAGCTGTATTTCGCTGTGTTGGAGAAGAGATGCGCCCGATTTCTGCCGCCTTATCTCGGGAATGGTTGGTGACCGCAACTGAGATTGCCGTTCTCGATTCACCTCAACAAGCACTGGTGAACTTAGATGAGCGAGTGCAACTGCCAGATATCAAAAATCTAGTGACCACCATGAATCAAGCGCTGCAGTTCGGTACTCCCATTGCTCAGGCGCTCAATTTGATTGCGTCAGACAGTCGTCAATATCACTTATTAGAGCTGGAAGAGTGGGCAGGGAAGATTCCAGCAAAAATGTCTTTACCCCTTGTTGTTCTCATCATGGTGCCGGTTGTTGTAATGATGGTTGCTCCTACTATGTTAAGTCTGTTTAAAACGTTGGGAAGTTTATGAAGAGTGTTTGTTCACTACTATTGCTATTGGCTCTATTTGGCTGTCAGTCCACAAACACTGTGCAGAATGAATATCAGCAAAATCTAAAAGTGGCAGAGCTGGCCCTAACAAATGGCCGCCCCGAAAGTGCCATGGACCTTTATCGTGAGATGCTAAAAGCATCGCCCAGCGATGCTCAGTTGCTGTTACTGATGGGCTCTGCGGCCAATCAATCAGGTCGTTATAACGAGGCCATGCATTACTTAAAGCGTGGTCGTGAGATTCGTCCATCAGGCATTATGCTGAGAGAGCTAGGACGGGCTCAATTGGCTATTGGTGAGCTTGCGGAGGCGATTAATACCCTAGAAATTGCTGCCAAGATGATTCCCAATGATGATGTGGCGTTAAACAGTTTGGGGGTCAGTTACTCACTCAACAAGCAGTACGCCAAAGCGAGAGAGTCTTACCAGCTTGCTATAGAGCATAAACCTTCAAGTATCGAATACCGAAACAACCTTGCCCTTGCATGGATGCTAGATGGCAATCCACAGCAAGCTATCCGAATTTTGTACCCAATATTCCAGCGTGGTGACGCCAGTGAAAAGCTGCGTCTTAATCTCGCATTAGCTTATGCATTAAAGGGGGATAGCGAGTCAGCAAAAGTGATTGCCCGAGACGATTTGTCTCAGCCAGAATTTGCTAATAATAGTCTCTACTATCAAGCCCTTGCGGATAATGTAGATAGAGAGAAAGCGAAATGATACGCCAACAAAAAGGCAGCCAAAGTATTGAGTTTGCCATGGTACTTATTCCCTTTTTGCTGCTCTTTATTGGTTTCTTTGAGATTAGCCGTGTTTTGTTGGTCAGTGCGATTTTTGAGTCAGCGGTCAATGCCGGCGTTCGCGAGGTGCGTGTATTGCCACAGGGTCTTCGTGCGGAGCAGACATTTCGCGATGAAATCGATCAATTTCCCATGCTTGATGTAGATAATCTAACTATTACAGCAACTGGCTATGGCGTTTCTCTAAACGATATCGCCAACGTGGTGCCTGTCCTCAAAAGGGATGCCACTCTGGCTGAGTATCAGATTACCTATAATTATGAGCTGGTGATATTGCCAGGCTTGTCTGACTATTTTTCAGATTCAATCGACGATATGACAGAGTTGAATCGACGGGTATTGGTTAGCTATGACAATAAATAACAGTATGCCAATTGGTAAAATTTCAAATAATTCACCAAGGAATCAAGGAGGTTCAATTGCCATTGAGTTTCCACTTATCGTATTGATCTTCATGATTATCTTATGGGGTTTTGTCGCTGTTTTTCGTCTGTTTTATACACAGATTCAGCTCGATAACGTCACCTACAGTTTAGTTAATGCGGTCTCTACAACGGAATTTGAGAAACCATCTTCATCGGGAAATAGCACCAGCTATTTATCTAGCAATCTATCTGCCCCTTTGTTGACCCTTGCGGATCGGTATCTGCCTGACAATATCAAAGCGAGCAGTATCGGCATTACTTTAGAAAGCTATTTTTACGATACAAAACAGCCAGGCTGGAAGCGTGAACAGGTGAGTTCAGGGATGGGTTGTGAAGTAGAGACGCCGATTGTTCAATTGAATAAACAGCTATGGGTGGTTGGCAGCGAGAAATACAACGCAATTTCAAAGCAGAATTCAAAACTGCTTCAGTTGACACTCTGCGTGAAAGATATATTTGAAGATGAATCCATATTCTCATTGCCGACTGAGCTCTCTAGCTCCTCAGTTTTAATTGGTAAACAGCTATGACCTCCTTTTATCCTCAGCTACCCAGAACAAACCGAATCGCGAGTCGGCAGACAGGTTCTATTACTATCTCATTTTTGGCGATTTTGACACCGGCTTTAATAATGGCTTTCTCAACGCTGATTGTTTCTACCCAGATAATGGTATCGAACAGAGCTGCTCAAGCCGCTGACTCTGCATCACTGGCGTGTGCATTTGCTGACAAAGCAGAACACAAAATGATTCAAGCGTATCAAGATTATTATCAACCAACCTTATTTGGTATTTCACCGTCACAACCGACAAATAGAAAATGCAAAATTAGTATTGGCTATTCGCTGGCGTCGCGTTTGCCTTCGATGACAGATGACAGTTTTACAACAGATGTCGTGGCTTCAGGTGGAAACTTACAGGCTAGAATTGAGCAGTCTCATTCACCTATTCCAACAGAAGTGGTTCTGGTACTGGATATTTCAGGGTCAATGGCAGGCAATATAAGTTCACTCAAGTCCATTTTAACGGACGCATTACGCACCATTGAGAATGACAGTGAACAAGCAAATGCTCTGGGTTCGGTAAGAATATCTATTGTTCCATTTGAGTCTGGAGTCTCGACGACTAAGCCACCTTGGTTAAGCAATGTCTCTTCTGGGGTTTATTGTATAGATGGCTTAGCTTACCAAAACGATACTTTCTCGGCGTCTTTGACGGTGGATAACTTGGCCACTACACACTCTCGTCGAGCGGTTCGGTACGCGTTGGTTGACAACTGGTTATCGGATTGCAGCCCTACCTCTACTTTATTGCCTCTTACCAATCGATATTCAACGGTGCAGAACAAAATTAATAGTTTAGCGGTAAGCGGTGGAACCGCGTCCTACCAAGGATTGATATGGGGGGTTCGTCAGTTGTTACCAAGTTGGCAACAGGCTTGGGGAGTAGAGGTAAATACATCAGCAGAAGTAAGGAAGAAATTGGTGCTACTTACTGATGGTGCAGACAACGATTACCGATTTGATGAGTTAGTAAATGCTGGTTTTTGCAGCAAAGTAATTGATCAATATGACATCGAGATGAACTTCATTGGTTACGGAGTAACTGCTGCTCGAATTGCCCAGTTTCAACAGTGTACAAACGATCCTAAAAAAGTGTTTAGTGCCCAGAATAAAACTCAACTCGATCACTATTTTTCGCAAATTCTGGCCGTGAATTATTCCGCCAAGTTACTGCTTGGCAAATAAATAATCCTAATAATAAATAATGGAGAACAGTATGTTTCAAAGGATTTTTGCTCTTTTAATCTTATCTATTTCTTTGCCGGTATCGGCTTATCAAGAAGGTGACACACTTTCAAAAGAGGTGCTCACTAGACTCAATATAGACTCTAGTGAATTAACCATTGTCGACTTTTTTGCTGAATGGTGTGTCTCCTGTAAAGAGGAGTTACCCGAGGTTAATCAGCTCGCTCATGAGCTAGAAGGGACAGGCGTCTCAATTAAAGGTGTCGATGTGGATGAGAGTGTTGAGGTTGGGTTGCAGTTTCAGAAACAGCTAGGGCTAACATTCCCTGTTGTTAACGACCCTAATCAAGAACTTATCGCCGAGTTTAAACCCATTGGAATGCCTGCTCTGTATTACATCTACCAAGGTCAGGTGCTCAAAATACGTTTTGGTGCTATTAACCATATCCGCGACGTCATCATTGGCGATTTGACCGCAATGGGAGTGCAATTGTGATGGCTAATCGAACGCTAATCTTGAGTGCGCTGGTTTTCTCAAGCTTTGCCCACTCTTCAGTAAAAATCGATTTAAGTGGCTTGGGTAACAAGAGTCAGAAGATGCAAGTCGTCGTTTCACAAAACGGCAATTTTGAAGAAGAAGTTATCTCTAGCAAGGTGTACAGCAGTGCCGGCTCTGACTTAGGTGTGCGCCGAAATATTGAGTTGGTTAAACCACGTAGTGAGCAGTTTCAGCTAGATAAAGATACCGTGATTGAGCCAGAAGAGGAGAGTCCTTCCGCTTTAGCTTTTGTTGATGAGGCCTTGGGTATTGAACAGGTGAAACCATGGGAAAAGGGCACGCTGGCCAAAAAAGAGATGAAGCCCGGTGGCCTTATTCCTGAGTTTGACCTGTTCTCAGAAAAAGTATTTGCCTATAAGCAAGGCTCCGTAGGTGGCAGTGGTGTCGGCGGCGGCGGTTGCGGTTGTAACTAGAGTCAACAGACTTTTATAGATAGTAAGAATTAAAATGAAAAAACTACCAATTACGCTGCTAGGTGCAGCCGCTATGGCGAACAGTGCCATGGCAGAAGATCATATTTCGCAGCATTTTCTTAGCTACAAAGAGTATGACGATAAAGTCTCGGCAAATGATTCGGTCATTTCTATTGAAAAAAGCATTGGGCTGGACTGGACTTTGAATGCCGAGCTAGGCTACGACACCGTATCTGGTGCGTCTCCTTCTTGGGGGCCTACCACACCAATCTCTGGTCCTGCTGATGCGTTGGCGAGAGCACAAAAAACAGAACTTGCACAGAGCAAAACAGATCAGGTTATTCGGTCAGGTTACGATCCACACAGAAGCGGTTACAAAGTTCAAAAATACAGTTTAGAAGATACCCGTAAGTCTGTTGGTTTAAGTGCCACTTATCGTGACAAAAAGCGAAATGAGTGGACCTTGGGTGGCAATATTTCAAAAGAAGATGACTACGAGAGTCTTGGTATTAATGGCAAGGGGCTGGTCTATGCTGATCGGTCAAAAAACCGCTCTTACAGCTTGGGTGGCTCCGCGCTATTCGACCAGACTTTAGCTTTTACTCGATACGCTAATTTTACCAATAGTCAGCAATGGAAAGACATTTTTACCGGTAGCATTGAAGCTGGGCTATCACAAACATTTACTCCTGCTCTCTATGCCGTTTTTACCGGTTACACCGGCTATCGAAAAGGGTATCTAAGTAATCACTATTTAACCGTTCTTCGTGAAATTGATGTTAATGATAATAACCAAATTGACAATGATGAAGTCTTCCTTGGCCAAGATTCCCGACCGGATACTCGCTTGTCAGGTGGCATTAACGTTCAGGCCTTTTATTCGGTTAATGACGATGTGGTTGTTAGGCCGAGGTACAAATGGTTCCAAGATGACTGGGGGGTTAGTTCTCATCAAATTGGCGGAAAAATGTCTTGGCAGCTCAATGAGAAGTTCACGATAGCGCCGGGTTATTTCTGGTACAAACAACAAGGGGCCGATTTTTATAGGGATCCTGAGAGCTCAAACCCGTCATTTGCTGCAACGGGATACGCAACGTCAGACCTTCGTTTAGGTGACTTTACTGCAAATTCCTACGAGATAGGCGCAAGTTACAAAGTTATCAAACAGCTACGACTGAATATTCTTGGGGCATATTATCAACAGAGTAACGGATTTAAAGCACAGTGGTGGGCAATAGGAGCGACCTATGCGTTCTAATGAGCCCTTCGTTCATCGCTTTCAGGCTATGACGGTGCCATGTGAGATTCAGCTGTTTGCATCGACAAAACTGAGTGTGCCTGTGGGGAGTATCGTAGACGATATTATCTTTAATACTCGACGGTTGGAGAGCCGATATAACTTTTATTCAGACAGCTCTTGGTTGAGTCAAAAGGTGAATCAGCGTAACAGCTCCGTGGTGATATTAGATGATGAGTCCTTGGTGATATTTCAGCATCTAGAGACTCTAGCAACCTTGTCTGATGATGTATTCGACACGACGGTTGGTAGCGTAAAAGCCCTGTTGCAGCGAGAGCCCAAGCTCTCTCACCGAGAGGCATTTCAGCGTTTAAAATGGGCGATGGGTAAGCAGAGTTGGACGCTGGAAGAGAACAGGCTGATCATTGAACATCCAGAGACAAAGTTCGATTTAGGCGGTGTAATTAAAGAGTATGCAGTTGATCAAGCGGTTGCGATTGCTAAGTCCTATGGCATAACGTCTATGTTGGTCAATTTTGGCGGCGATATTTTTGCATTGGGTAAAAAACCGGATGGTGCACCATTTAATGTAGCAGTGCTTAACCCGAAGCAGAGTACAAAGCCTTATTTTGCTCTTCCGGTTGAAGATGCTGCGCTGACGACCTCTGCGCATTATCAGCGCCGTTTTCAGTTTGCAGATAAAAACACATCTCATATTTTGTCAGCAACAGAAACCGAGAAAAAAATATTATCTGTTACGGTCGTGGCAAAGACCGTGTTGGAAGCAGGGGCGCTAAGTACCTCACTTACGGTAAAGCCAGCCCTAACCATACCAGAAAATGTCGCCGCTATTTTTATCGATGACCAGCTGACTATTCATCAAGACACGGAGTTTCTATTGCGATGAAGCGTTACTTCATAACTCTATTATTTGTTTTCGTCTCTGCTTTTTCCTTTGCAGAAGAGAGTGATTTTTTACCTGTTGAACAGGCTTTTCCTTTTTCATGGCAGCTCAATGAACAGGGCGCGGTGTTGGTAACATTTGATACCCAACAAGGCTATTACCTCTATAAATCTCGTTTCTCTTTTAAAGGAGATGAAGCTCTGTCCATTTCTCAACCCAGCTATTCATTAGCAGGGGAAGAAAAACAAGATCCATATATGGGCAATGTGGTGGTGTTCCACCAACCGTTGGAAATTACGCTGCCTTATACGGGGGAAGGGACACTGACTGTCAGGTATCAAGGATGTGCGGACAAAGGATTGTGTTACCTGCCTCAGAAGCAGACCATTCAACTACCGCCAAGTTTAGCGCCTAAAACGGAATCACAGAGTGAAAGCTACTTCGATTTCGCAGCACTTAGTACAGATACCTCTACTCTTTCATCATTCTTATCCTCTGCGGGCAAGCCTAAAGCACTGCTTGTGTTTTTCTTGCTTGGTCTCGGTTTATCTTTGACACCCTGTGTTCTGCCTATGATTCCTATTTTAGCTAGCATCATTGGCGGCCAAGAAGCGATGACGGGCAGAAAGGGGGCAGCACTTTCTAGCGCGTATGTTCTCGGCATGGCAACCAGCTATGCGATAACAGGTATCTTGGTTACAACACTAGCAAAAGGCGTTAACTTGCAAGCCGCAATGCAGCAACCTTGGTTACTTAGTATTTTTGCTGCTCTTTTTGTTTTGCTCGCCTTAGCGATGTTCGGATTCTACGAACTTCAGCTACCGGCGGCACTACAGCAGAGACTGAATCAAGGTTCAGACAAGCTCGGCGGAGGAAAAATGGCCAGCGTTTTTGCTATGGGCGCCATCTCTGCTCTTGTTGTTTCGCCATGTGTTAGCGCTCCCTTAGCGGGGACTTTGCTCTATGTTTCAACGACTCAAGACTGGCTATTTGGTGGCGCAACACTGTTTGTTATGGCGCTTGGCATGGGCGTACCCTTGATCGCCATTGGTGCAAGTGGCGGTCGACTTCTGTTACGCAGCGGTGCATGGATGGTCTCGGTGAAACAGATATTTGGTGTACTATTACTGGCGGTCTCAATTGTGCTGTTAAGTCGCTTTATTGATGCGTCTTATACTATGGCGCTGTGGGCACTGCTCGCCATTGGAACCGGGATACATTTTGGCGCATTGGAGTCGGCCAATCCGGGTTGGCCTAGAACCCGAAAACTCATTGCCCTGTTGCCATTGTTCTATGGGTTAATCATGTTGGTGGGCTTAGTAAATGGCGGTAGCGACCCTTTTGACCCGCTGCAAAAGAACAACTCAGTAAATAGTTCTGTCTCTAAACCTTCATTGGCTAACCGTTTCATAAAACTATCCTCCATTGATGAATTGGAAACTACCATTAATGATGCGACAAGCAGTGGTGATAAGGTGCTCATTGATTTGTATGCTGACTGGTGTGTCTCTTGCAAAGTGATAGAAAAGAATGTGTTTGCTGATGAGCAAATACGGCAACAACTGAATGGATGGAAAAAGATTAAGCTCGATGTCACTGACAGTACTTCAGAGCAGATGGCATGGTTAAACAACAAAAACGTTTATGGCCCTCCTGCTATCTTCTTTTATTCGTCAGCTGGTGAGATGGAGTCTGCCCGTATTATGGGAGATATTGATAAGGAAGGATTTAAGATCAAGTTAGCGCAAGCCAACGCTTTGGGTAAAAACGGTCGCTAACTCTTTTTAGTTTAACAATGACCTCGTTTCGAAATGACTTAGCTGCTGAAATGCCCGCCACCAGTTTGGCTGGTGGCGGGAACTTGAGTATGCATGATCCAATTAGGATGGAATTTTAATAATAGAGTTCTTAGTCTGTACCAGCTGCTGTTCTTTAATTTCATAGAGATTAGGCAGCTGATTTAGGGTCACTTTATCGTGAGAGACAACCAGTAATATCGCGTCAGGCGCTTCTTGCTTAATATACTGAAGCAGAGCGCTAACATCCGCGGTTGACAGGTTAGACAGAGCTTCATCAAGTATAATTATCTGTTTACTAGGATCGACGCTCATCAAAATGAGCAGTTTGCGTTTTTGCCCTGTCGACATGGGGATCTGGCTAATATCTCTCTGGAAAACAAATTCATAATCGATAGGCGCATGGGTAAAAATCAAGCTGCATATCTTGGTGATTTTGTTCACGTCGGTGACACCACGCATATAAAAATTGGCATAGACACTGCCGCGAATAAACTCAGAGTTAGGGTCGATAAAGACGACTTGTTTGGCAAATACGTTAGGATCAATATCGGCGCTATTATAGAAATCATTGTACAGAATAGTACCGCTATGTTCGGTATGAGACTGAACAATGGCTGCCATCAATGTTGATTTTCCACACCCGATAGGGCCATAAAATCCGTAGGTATTTCCTTTGGTTAGCTGCAAATTAATATTATTCAGCAGCGGAGACTGTTCGGCGGTGATGTCGACGTTTTTTAAGCTAACATTGGTTATGTTTTCAATATGCAGACCTTTTTGAACAAGCTTAGGTTCAAGGTTGTCCAACAACTCTCCAACAGCGAGCTTTAGGTGGTAGGTTGAGATCAGAACAAAGAAGCTCTTGGTCACAAAGCTGATCACACTTGAGGCCGCTCGGCCATTTAGTATTAGCAAAGCAAATAGGACGTTAAATACGCTGGTGTCGACTTTGGAGGTGTAAAACAGCACGATAAACAGCATGAAACTGGCAACAAATGAACTAACGCGAACAAACTCTTCCCAATTAAAGTTAAAACTGGCTAACTTATGGTCACTATCAAATGATTTCTTACATGAGTTCTCAAAGTTATTGAGCATAGATTGATTGTTCAAAAACCTTAACTGCTTGTTGTTTCGGTAGTAAGAAATACGTTCATTGAGTAGATCTTGTTGAGCCGATTCAAGTTCAATAAACACCTTGTAATTTCGATAACGCATGTAGGTTGCAGCAGCAATGACAACTAGATAAAAGGCAAACAATCCAAGGGCGTAGCTGCCAATAAACAAGAAGAGAAGAGAGATCACCAATAGAAATATGGAGGCGTCCATTATTATGCTGGGCAGGTTATCCCAGATAACTTTTCTATTGGATTCCACCATGCGCATTTTGGTTAAGCTATCTTTCTGTTTAAAGCCCGGCATCAGGGCGAGTAAGTAACGCTCTATTTTGATGGCATTTTTGTCGATTTTTCTTAAATGGACATGCTTTATCATGTGTTTCAGGGCGTACTCGCACCCCCATAAAATTAAAAACGCCAGAGTAACAAAGACAAGCGTGGAAGCTTGGGAGTTAAAAATGAGTCGTGTGTTGAATAAATTGCTGTAAAAGGCAGGAATCAGAACAAATGGAACCGCCGCTAAAAGGAAAAAGTTAATTTTAGGAAAGAGTTGGTAGATAACTTCGACAAATTCACGGGTTTTCAGGCTTTTAGGGTATGCCTCAATAAATACAACTTCTTTACCGATGACATCTGTCATCTCGATCTGTTCATGTCTGTCATTGACTAAGTTGGTGCCCACACGCTGCACGAACGAAGGATTATTATCGGAAATGATAAAGGCTTCAGGCAGGTCATTGACAGAGTTTACCGGTCGTTTTTCTAATGAATAGCTAAATAGAGGATCGATAAACAGCGGTTTAAGTTGCGAGATAAGTTGATCAAGTGTCTCTCCCTCTATGTGTTTAAAGGCTTTCCAATCAAAGCTGGCTTGAGCTTGTTTTACAAGCCGTGTGATAACTGTTTTCATAAAGGTCTCATCGAAAATAACTGCCTGAATACCGAAGTGAGCTCAAGGTTCAGGATTCACAATGGCATCCCTTTTAAGATTATCTGACGCTGAGCAAGCACCTTGAGGTCAATGGCGTATAATAAGTCTCTCTCGTAAATAGCACAATCTAATCTGAAATATTCCTTACCCTTTATTACTTGCACGTAACAATTTGTTTTCAAATCGTCATGTTCAAATAGTTACAATATATTGATTGTTACCGTTACATCATGTTGCATAGGTATAGCTAACAGATTTTATTCTATTTCTGCATATAGCGGAAAGTTATTGATATAATGTTCGGTCTTATATTACGCGGTGTTATAATGCCGTATTAGTGTGTTATTTGTTTTAATTATTAATGGTCGATGGCAATCGTTTTACTGGCATTGCTCGGCTGGATAATGTGTCCTTTTTATCTATATAGATCAATATCTTTTCGTGATTGGCTCATTTTTATGTTATAAGTTCACCTCTGATAAAGTGGATGTTAATGAGTTGTTTTAATTTAGATAACGTGAACGGGTTTTTATATTAAGTTCTGGTGACATTATTAACATTCAGAAATAACCACATTTTTTTTATCATTATTTTATTTTGATTAATTTTTGGGCAAATTAAGCTAGTTGGGTCTGTTACTATGCAAAAAGTTGTAGTTGAATCTATTTCCGATATTAATGTTAAAGGTTTCGACATCGAAATTACCTTGGCGAATGGTGATGTTGAGGTGATTAAAGATGGTGTTGTAGCCGTAGCGCTTGGCGACTTGAGTGTAGAAACTCGAGAAGGCGAGTTCTCTATGAACGATCTTATTAATCAGACGGGAATCAACTTAGAGACAGCGTCGAGTGTTTTTCTAGAAAACCAACTTTATGCAACAGGTGACTCAGTTAAAGGGGACCTCGCTGGTGAAGGAAGTCGTCAAGATGAACTGACAGGTGATGGTGATAAGTCGTTACAAGGCCTTGAGAATGAGCTTGGAATATTAAATAGTGATGGTATATCCAGTGAACTAGAAGATGGAACAACAGATCAAGCTTTTCAAGAAGCATTAAACAAAGCCATTACTCAAGCAGCACTTGAGCGCCAGCAAGCTTTAGCGGAGCAATTTGCCCAGTTGTCTTCGCTACAGTCGACCCTAGATGCCCAAAAACTGGCTATTGAGCAAGAGAGAAAAGAACTAGCAGAAATAGCTCAAGCCCAGCAAGCGGAAAAGGCAGCGGTTGACGCTGAGCGAGAAGACCTATTTGGCTTGGCAGAAGCGATCATTAGTAACAGTGAAATTGACGGCCAGCACAATGTTGAAGACTATATCGTCGAATTAGCAGGTGATGGGGTTGATGTAGAAACAGGATCGGTTGGTGGCGAAAGTATTGGTGGTTCCAGTACCAACACTGTGTTGGTTGATGCTATTGAAGCGTTAATAGAGTCAAAGCAAGATGCTAGTGATGCAGCGGTTGCTAATGCCAGTAACACAAATCCGACTCCAACCACAGGATTACCCAATCAGACAGGCAACTCTTCCGGCTCCTCGACCTCAAGCAGCTCTTCGAGTTCATCTAGCTCTAGCTCGTCTAGTAGCGCAGGAAAAGCCGTGGATGATGGCAGTGGTAAAACCATTGATTCAGAGTCAGCTGCTTACTTAACCCTATTGTTAGAAGGAGAGGATGATTCCGGTAAACTGGGTGATTTTGTTACCAACATTAACACCGACCTCACCTTTAATGGTCAGTCTGAGCCGGGATCTAGGGTTCATTTTGTTGCTACAGACAGCAGTGACATCATTATCTATGAAGAATATGTAACGGCAGATTCAACAGGAAAGTATACGGTAGAGCTTGCTGATGTATACGCCGATGGTAGTTACAAAATTGAAGCAACGACGACATCAAAGTCAGGTGAAGACTTATCCGTCACCGAGCAACTGGTGATCATGACATCCACACCGGAAACACCAACCGTGGTGTTGACGGAAGAGTCGGATACTGCTGCCACCTTTAATGAAAGCACAACTGGACACAGTGATAAAATCTCCTCAGACACAACACCTACCTTTACAGGAACCTCTCAACAAGGCTCAGTTGTTACCTTAACCATCAATGGTGTTGACTATAAATCCTCACCAGTCGGTGAAGACGGCCTCTGGTCGATAACGGTAGCGTTATCAAATGGGGTCGATGATGGGAAGTACTTCTATTCAGTGGTTGCGACTGACCAAGCGGGTAATGTCTCTGAAACCGTTAGTGATGCGTCAACGTATTTTACCCTTGATACTCAAGTAGAGGATACTCAAGGTGCGCTTGCAGCAACATCCGATACAGGTGAATTCCAGAATGATGGCATCACCAGATACAGTGACCAACAGCTAAGCTTTACCGGCACTCTAGAAGAAGGTGCAACAGTTAAACTGGTTATTAATATTGATGGCATTGCCTATACAGTTACGCCAACTGAAAGTCAGTATTCGATGGTTGATGGGAAGCGTGTTTGGACGATTGATAAAGACTCCAGTGATTTTGCTGCGGCATTTATTGACAATGATATTGAGAATAATAGTGATGGCTATAGCTATCACTTTGAATATGAAGATGTTGCCGGCAACGTTTCATCATCACAAGAACAGACGCTAGTTATCGATACATTGGCCCCTTTTGTCACCAGTTTAGGATTGACGGAAAGCACCGATTCTGCCCCTGTTGGTAACACAAATAACCAGCTCGTTAATGACAACATAACTTCAAATCAAAAACCGGTACTACAGGGCACCACTGAAGCAGGTTCTCAAATAACAGTGACGGTGACAGCGAAAGATGGCAGTTATACTCAAAGCTACCAAACCGAGGCTGTTGGTGAGTTGTGGTCTGTTGATCTCACTAAAAATGACAGCAACACAAACTTGGTTAACCTGCTGAATTCAGGTGAGTACGATGTCTCTATCCAAGCCAAAGATGTAGCAGGTAACAGCACAGAAATAAATGATACGTTTACCATTGATACCTCTACCAGCATTGACATAGTTACGCCGCTAGACGACAAGATTAACAGCAACATACATGTTATTACTGGCCGTGCAGAAGAGTCAGCCACAGTGACATTAACCATCAAAGGGTTGGATGACAGTAATAAAGAGATTGAATACACACAACAGCTAACTGTAGCCGCCGATGCGGATGCGGATAATAGCGGCGAATGGCAATTTAACCTCGATCCATCACAGTTATCACTGTCGGGAGAAACGATTGATGGTAACTATAGCTACAGTATTTCTTCGGTTGATATTGCTGGAAATGAAACCTCAACATCCAGTCAAAACTTCGTTTTAGATACTCAGGTTATCCCGTTTACTGCTCAGTTGGATAATGATTCGAATAGTGGCGCATTAGATGATGTGATCACCAAAGATGATACGCCAACCTTTAGTGGTACGGTAGAACCTGAGAGTACCGTCGCGCTGACCATAAATGGTAAAACATACACACTTGCTGCGTCCGATACCAGCGATGGTACATGGTCAATCACCATTCCAGATGCCGATGCTCTACCAAGTGACAATCAGACTCATATTTATACTGTTAAGGCGACCGATCCATTAGGCAATGAGACCACGCTTAATGATAACCAGCAATACAAGGTAACGGTTGATCTTGGCGAGCCAACATTAGCAGGCGGCTTAGACAGTACTAGCGATTCGGCTGTTGTGGGTGATGGCAATACCAATGTGAATAACCCACTATTTTCAGGTTTAGGTGATGCAGGAGATACGGTTACCTTAACCATTCAAAATGTTGACTATCCTGATCTTGCTGCGATCCAGAAACAGGTGATCGTCAATGATGATGGAACATGGCAAATTCGTTTGGATGATGGTGAAAATCCAGATGGTTCCGATGATGGTGAATATGATGGCACCCTTGCCGATGGGAGCTACAGCTACACATTAAATGCGACAGATGTTGCCGGGAACTCTGTGACAACAGCGGCGACTCCGCTATTAATAGATACGCAGAACCCAACACCTTTAACGGGGTCACTGGATGCAACAAGTGATCTTGTCTCCGATGCCGATGGTCAGCTAAGCAAAATACAGGCGATCAAAGGTGATTACACTGATAACGATCTGGACGGCATAACCAGAGATACAACACCTCTGCTCAGTGGCACGGTTGACGCTGACAATATAGAGAGTGTGGTTGTTTTCTTAGATGATCCTAGCAACAGCACGCCAATTACCGCTGAGCTCGACAGAGATGCCGATGGTAAATTGGTTGTTACAACCGATGTGAATGGCAATAAAGTCGTTGCCTGGTCATTGCAACTGGATGCTCAAACCAGCGGTGAGCACACGTTTACTGCGGTGGCAACAGACAAAGCGGGTAACCAGAGCACACTGGCAGAACAGTCATTTACCATCGATCAACAAACTCTCGCTCCAACAGGTGAACTGTTGAGTGAAGCATCCGATTCAGGAGTAAAAGGGGACTTAATCACCAAGGTGCTCACACCTGTTTTCAGTGGTGGTGCAGCAAGCGCAGAAGCGGGTTCTATTTTGCTGTTGGAGATTAACAACCATAAATATGAAACCACGGCTGAAGCAGATGGTAGCTGGACGATTTCTGTTACTGATGCTTTACCGAGTGACGTATCCGATCAGTCATTTACTCTGACACAAATTGATGTGGCAGGTAATACCGCCAGTGTGACCAATACCTTAACGGTAGATACTGAAACTCAAGTTACTGCCCACCTACAAACTGAGGCTGATTTTACCGATGTTCCCGTTGGGTTTGTAAGTTCGGACTCAGGGGTTCAAGGGGATAACTACACCAACATGACGTCTCCTACCTTTACTGGTACGGGAGAAGATGGTGCCAGCATTACCTTTGATATTAATGGTCAAAGCTACTCAACGACGGTGTCTGATGGAAAATGGACCATTGACGTTACAGGTTTAGCGGCGACATCGGTGGATGCTGAAACCGGTGCGCAAGAGTTTGACTATACCGTGACTAGTGAAGATATCGCCGGCAATCAAGCTGAGGTTTCTGGAACGGTAACGGTGGATTCGCAATTGGTCTGGAGTGGTGGGCTGGATTCCAGCATGACCGTCTCCATTGCGGACGACAAAACCTACTTAGGCTCAACAGAAGTGAGTTTTGGTGGCAAGATTGAAACCGGTGGCAGCGTTAAGTTAACGGAGTTCAATGGCGTAACCTTGACTGACGCTATCGATGCCACAGTGAGTGATGATGGCAGTTGGATCATTGACTACGCGAGTGCGACGGCTCTGTTGCAAGGTTTAACCGATAAAACTAACTACACCTACACTCTCCAAGCAACAGATAAGGCGGGTAACTCTGAGACAATTAGCAGTAACTTCACTGTTGAGAAAGCCCTGCCTAAGATCCTTGATATGGATCTGGATAAAGAATCAGAAACAGGTCTGTCAGGTGTAGATGAAGCAACAGATGCCACTTTTAATGACAACATCACCTCAAATCAGTTGCCAAAAATCAGTGGCTTAAGTCAAGTAGGTAACACCATACGTGTGGTGATTACCGACGCTGATGGTAACCCTGTAGGTACGCCAATTGTTACTACAGTCGCTAACACTGATGTGGTTGAGTTAGAAGTCGATGGTGTGACTCAGTCATTTGCGCCATGGTCTATCACCACAGAGCTTGCGTTAACGGATGGCCAATATACTTATACCGCGACAGCAACGGACAGTTCTGGTAATTCTGCTCAAACCAGTACTTCTGTCGATATCGACAATACCGCACCATTAGCGGGTTTAGATATCTCCCCTGATGAGATTTTAACAACAGAGACTCAACCTACTTTTACCGGTCCTGCTGACGCCTCAGGTCAAGATGTCACGTTAGTGATAAAGAATCAGGACGGAACACTCGCTTATAGCGTGACGACACGCTTTGCTGAAGGTGATATCTGGTCAATTAAGCTACCGGAAGAGAGTAAGCTTAGCGACGGCAATTACACTTATACGATAGATTCTCAAGATTTAGCCGGAAATCAGGCTACTCAAGTTGCGGGCAATCTAACGGTGGACACAACCGCTCCCGAGTTTACCGTTGGTCTTGATGACAGCAGCAATACCGGCGTGACCACTGACGAAATCACCTCGCAAAGAGAGCCGATATTTACTGGTGAGATTAATGATCCTAACGCCATCGTTCGCCTTGAGATTGATGGACAAACGTACACAGATGCAACCATAACGCAAAACCCAGATACAGGTAAGTATCACTGGTCAATCGAGGTGACTACACCACTTCGCACTGAAGGGGAGGTTGCCTATACCGTCACTGCAACAGACCAGGCAGGCAATAGCCGCTCTTCTGATGAAGGAGGGGTGCAAAAAAGCATTACACTTGATTTCACTATAGATGATGGTGATCTCACCACTCATTTTGACTCCAAAACTAATGATGCGGGCTCGGCGGATATTTTAACTAATATCGATACTCCGACCTTTAGCGGAACGGGTAATGCTGCTGGCGATAACATTACCATCACCATTACTGGTGTCGATGCATCGGGTAACCCTGTTACTCGTCAATTTGAAGGTATCGAAACGTCAAGCGACGCTGATAGCAATGGAAACTATCCTTGGTCCTATACCATTGCAAATAGTGCTTCCGATAAGCTGGTGAGTGGGGATTACAGCTATACCATTACAGCAACGGATACTGCTGGAAACAGCAAAACTATTGCCGGGGAGAACTTTACCGTTGATCTTGATGCACCTGAATTCAGCGCTCAATTGGATGATGATAAATACAACTCTGATTTAGCAGAAGGTAACCTTCTCTACACTCAAGATGCTACTCCCTATTTTTCTGGACGAGTTGAAGCCGGTAGCACGGTTAAACTTGCTATTGATGGGCAACCAGAACAGCTGGCAACCGTTGATAGTGAAGGAAACTGGCATGTGGAGTTCCCAGCAGATCTCGCGGAAAAAGAGTATAGCTACTCCTTGGTTGCTCAAGACGCGGCAGGAAACTCAAGTGCGATTAATGGCACGCTAAATATTGACCACTCGTTGAACTTTACTGGCGGTTTAGATACCACTTCTGATACGAAAGCGCAGAGCGCCAGCTCAGACTTTAACTTTGATAACTATACCAATGATTCGACCCCGAAATTCTCAGGAACAGGAGATGAAGGAGATACTGTTACGCTGGTGGTTAAGCGAGTTATCTCAGGAGAAGGGACAGACAGCGAAGTAACGGAAGATATAGGCATCTCCTATACCGCGACCATTGATGACAATGACCGTTGGGATATTGATCTACAAGCGCATGGCGAAACGCTAAGCCAAGGTACTTACCGCTATGAACTCACCGCTAAAGATAAGGCGGGTAACAGCTCAACCTTATCTGAACTGATGACAGTGGATACGGAAACCAGTGTCACTGGTGAGGTTGAAGATAGCGAAACGTCAGACACAGGGGTGTCGGCAAGTGATGAAATCAGCCAAAGTACCACGCCTATATTTAAAGGAACCGCAGAGGGTAGCTCAACGGTTACTCTTACCTTACATAATCAAGCGGATGGTGCTGATACCAGTAACGATGTTGTTAAGACGGTTGTGCTTGGTGAGTCTGACAATTCTTGGGTTATCACTTTAAAACAGAGCGACAACTTACTGGATAACGCTACCTACCAGTACAAGATTGTTGCTGAAGACAAAGCGGGAAATATCTCGCCATTGGGTTCCGATAATAGTGGCACTCTTGTCATCGATAATAGTGCGCCAGTTATTACAACGCATGCGGCACTGGATAGTGCGGATGACTCTTCTCCAACTGATGCTAATTTGGTCAATAATCCAACAAATATCGATTTAACCGCTGATGGTATTACCAAAGAAACCTCACCGACTATCTCGGGTGTAGCAGAAAATGGCGTGGCGATTTCAGTACAAGAAGTTGGTGTAGTAGGCGCTACCACCTACACCACCACAGCCGATGCAACCACTGGTGAGTGGCGTGTCGATTTAGCTGAACTTACTGGTGAAGGTGAGCGCATATTCAACGTTACCTATACCGATACTGCTGGCAATAGCACAACGGAAACCGCAACGATAGTGCTTAATAATCAGCACAATGTTAGCGATGATCTATCGGCATCAGACTCTGTTGTGAACGCCGATACAACAGAGATCCATTTGCAAGGCAGCGTTGACGATAATGCCCGAGTATTTGTCTATATCGACGGGAAAAGCACACCGTTTGAAGCAACGGTTGCTAATGGCACATGGCAATTAGATCTCGACAGTAGCGAACTGACGGACAATGGCAGCTATAGCTACCATGTCGAGTCGACCAATATCGCGGGTGTTTTAGCCAGTACGGAAAATCAAACGATTACGGTTGATCGCACCCCAGTAGCAATTACCGCTACGTTGGATGAAAGTACCGATTCAGGCTTTTCTGGTAGCTCCGCATCGGATCTATCTAGTCAGAGTGACGGTGTCACTAATAACTTGAAGCCACTTTTCACCGGCACAACGGATGACAAACAAGCGGTGATTCAGGTGACCATAGGATCGGAAACCATTACCGCCACGCTCACGGATGAAAGTGCTGCTAGTGATACAGGGCCTTGGACTTGGCAGGCTCAGTGGTTAACACCTTTAGCCACCACTACTGACTCGGCAGGTTTATCTTACAATTATACGGTTACTGCCAAAGATGCGGTTGGTAACATTACCACCGCAACCGACAGCTTTACTTTGGATAGCGCCACTAATATTAGTGCCGATTTAGCCAGTAGCCACAGTGAACAGGCGGGCGTAGACCTAGTAGACAGTGGTGAGAATCTTGTTTTCTCTGGCAGCACGGAATATAACGCAGAGATCAATTCTAAAGTTGAACTGGTTATCAAAGATAGCAGTGGGACGGAACATAGCTATAGCGCTATTACCGTCAATCCCGATGGAAGTTGGAGTTATCAATTAACACCGGATCAACGCGCAGAATTAGCGGATGGGCAGTACAGTTATCAGGTCACTGTTACCGATAAGGCGGGTAACACCAGCAGCACAGAAAGTGACACGTTCAAACTCGACAGCCAAGTAGACAGCTTTAGTGCAAAACTTGACTCCGATTCTGGACGCAGCAGTGACTTTACCAGTGATCAGATAACCAATGAGTTACCACTGGTGTTCTCAGGTGTTACTGAGGCAGGTTCAACAGTAGAGTTGATCATCGATGGCTACACTTACCTTGCTAAGTTTGATTCGACAGATCCAAGTAAATGGTCGATTCAAGTCTCCTCTGATTACCTAAAAGCGGGACAAACTCTGCCAGATGGTTATGCATTAAGTGATGGACAGGACTACCCATATAGTTTCAATGTTATTGATGCGGCTGGAAATCTTCTTTCAAGCTCAAATTCCGATATCAGTGATCTACAAGGAAAGGTAACGGTTGATAGCTCGGTTCAGCAGTCCGACATCGCGCATTTAAGCCATGATGCTAGTGTTGATACTGGCTCGCTAGACGCAGATTCACAAAGCGATGGAATTACTCAAAGCCATAACCCACAATTTACTGGTACAACAGAGATAGATGCACAAATAACGGTCACTATTAAATCGTCGGGCACAACCTTGCATAGCTATACCTTCGTAAATAGTGAAGCGGATGCGGCAACAAATGGTCAACTGACGGTGGATGCCTCGGGACAATGGACCTTTACTGTTCCAGATTATTTAGCGGATGGTGACTACGGCTATAGTATTGATATTATAGATAAAACAGGTAATACAGCCGCGACAACAAGCGGTGATATTACTATAGACAATGTTTTGTCTACGCCTGTTTCGGGAGCATTAACTCAACAGACAGATACTGGACGAGCTCTGCTTGATGGCGAAACCTTACAACTGAATAGTGATGGTATTACTTCGGATACAACGCCAGAGTTCTCTGGTGTGGGTGAAGCGGGTGGACAGATTACACTCACCTTTACCGATTATCCGGGCTTAACCTTGCAAACAAGAGTCGCAGCAGACAACAGCTGGACAATTGATAGCAGCGCTAAAAACTATAATGAGTTAGTGGCTCAATTTACCCATGGCAACAGTTATAACTACAGCATTAGTCAAATAGATAAAGCTGGCAATATGACGGTTGAGCCTTATACCGGTTCAGTCACTTTTGACAGTGAGGCGCCAGTTCATAGCAAACTTCAACTGGCATCCAGTGATGATACTGCGGGTGCAGCAGACGGGAAAACGACCGAACAGTTAAAGCAAGATGGTGTGACTAATCATCAAGTTGTTACTATCACTGGTGAGACAGAGCCGGGTTCAAGTATCGATTTAGTGCTTACCAACATCACTGACTTAAACAATCAAGTCACCGAGAGCAAGCACTACACCGCTATTGCTGACAGTAATGGCCAATGGCAGATTACCTTAGATAGCCATGATGACGGCACATATCAATATAAAGTGGTTGCGACAGATCTTGCTGGAAATGAAAACAGCAGTGGTGAAATTGCTACCTTTAAGATAGACACTCAACTTAGCCTACTTGGTGGCGTTGCCGATAGCAGTGCTCAAGGCTGGACGGTGGAAGAGCAACTCACCAACAGCAGCACACCTGTTTTTAAAGGGACAGGCACCGAAGGGGACATCATTACCCTTAGACTGGATGCTGATCATAGCTACACAACCGTGGTGAATAGCGCTGGGGATTGGTCTATTTCTTCAATCGATCTTTCCGATGGTGATGCCGATTACACTGGTGGCACCTATAACTACACCATTTCTGCAACGGATGCGGCAGGCAATAGCACCTTGGCAGTTGATGCCGCTGACAATGTCAACATCAGCAAAGAGATTCATGGCACCATTGAGGTTGATACCCAAGCACCTACGGGGCTCGAAGGGGGAATTGCTGAAGATAGTAGCCATAATTGGTCGGTGGCGAGTTACGTAAATGCCGAGCAGAATGACAGTTGGGTCATCAAAGGCAGCGTTGAACAAGGTACGGAAAAAGTCATTGTTAGCATCCGTGGTAAAGCAGGAACGGACAGTGAAGATTACAACGTTGATAATGTCGAAGCCACGATTGACGCGGATGGCAACTGGATACTGGATCACACAAATATTCCGGCACTGACTGAAGATGGCCAATATGAATATAGCTTTGTCGCGGTTGATGCCGCAGGAAACAGCAGCTCTACAGTAACTCAGAATTTCACTTATGACAGCAGTGTGACGGCGGTGAAATTCACCATTGATGATGACAGCAATAATGACGCTGTTATTAACACCAGCACACCTACCTTTAGTGGCAGTCAGAGTGACGGTACCGCGACTGAGCCAGGGGCTACAGTGGCGATTGTTATTGCCGGAAGTAGTTACCAAACGACAG
Source organism: Vibrio sp. MACH09 (assembly GCF_033238805.1). Classification (NCBI taxonomy): domain Bacteria; kingdom Pseudomonadati; phylum Pseudomonadota; class Gammaproteobacteria; order Vibrionales; family Vibrionaceae; genus Vibrio; species Vibrio sp. MACH09. Next base: position 1,096,711 of record NZ_BSFZ01000002.1, read on the forward strand.
CAGATGCCAATGGCGACTGGTCGATTACCATCGCCGATAGCGATAAGTTAACGTCCGGAACCGCGACGGCTCTGTCTGTTCCGGCAGGTGAAACCTCAACAGATATTGAGTACACGGTAAAAGTTACCGACAAAGCGGGCAATGAGAGCACACCAGTAACAAAGAGCCTGACACTGGATCAAGCTGTGGTACTTACAGGTAAATTGGATGATGCGAGTAATAGTGGCTCCACGGATGATCAGCTAACCAATGATACTACGCCAAGTTTTAGTGGTTTGGCTGAAGTGGGTGCCGTTGTCTATGTGGCAATTAATGGCAAGGTTTACGCGAGTAACAATGCCGAACACGGCACGATGGACAGTGCGGGTAACTGGACAATTACCCTCCCTCAAAGTGATAAACTCACCGCGCCAGATACAGCGGATGCGAGTGACGTTGCCGAATATGATTATGTCATTTATAGCCAAGATGTATCCGGAAATATCGGTTATCTGAAATCAAATGGCGAGGTGGAGAAGGTTGATTCTATTGCTGATGCTAAAGGGCAAACAACCGAGACACTTTCTATAGACAACAAGAGTGTTGTCGACGGGGATTTAGCCGACAGCGCAGACTCAGCTTATGAGTACTTAACGCCAGATAGCACTACCCATAGTGATATTGAAACTAAAGCGACAAATTTAGAGAGCAATGACGTCACCAACTTGGTGGATAACCTTGTCTTTAGCGGCACAGGGGAGAAGAACAGCACCATTCGTTTCTATTTTAATCGCAGTGATATCCCGGCGGATGCAAGCTCGTCAGATTACATTGAAACTACTACGGACAGTTCAGGTGCGTGGACCATTAGCAACCTAACTGATGCGACTCAGTACGCAGAGAAAATTGCTCAGATTGTTCATAGTAATGGCGATAACTCCTACTCCTACGTGGTTGAAGTGATTGACAGTGCCGGCAATCACCAGACGCAAACAAATACCGTTACCATAGATACCACCAAGCCAGACGTAGGAAGCTTTAGTTTGGATGCAGCTAGTGACAGCAGCCTTGGTAATAGTGGTGAAACTAACGTAACTAACCCCGTTATCTCAGGTATTAATGCTGAGGCCAATAGCTTTGTGCAAGTGACCATTGATGGTCATCTCTATGAAACTCAAAGTGACAGCAGCGGGCGTTGGGACGTGGCCGTACTGCATGATCTGTCGGCAGGACAAGCCGTAGATAAACAGATCGATTATCAGGTCAATGTATTTGATGCCGCGGGTAATAAAGCGGATGAGCAGTCGGGCTCTTTTGTGCTCGATAATGATATCGATGCGGCTATTACTCTTAACGGCAGCAGCAGCTTTTTGTTAGAAAGCAGCGATACCGGCAGCAGTAGCACAGACGGTGTGACTAAGATTACCGATGATCTGCTATTTACTGGTAAAGCGGAAGTCGGAGCAACAGTGACCATTGAGTTTACCGACTCAGATATTGCTTCACAGTCTGTTGTGGTAACAGGTGTTGCTGACGAAAATGGCATGGCACAGTGGACCATTGCCAATATCGATATTGCGGCACGAGATAGTGCTTACAAGTACACCATCACGGCACAAGATGTGGCTGGAAACAGTCATTCAACAGAAGCGGAAGTCTTTATTGATGGAGTGTCACCGGTTGTAACTAAAACCATGACACAGGTTGCCAATACGCCAGAAGATGTGGCCAGTGGCGATATTCACGCCGATAAGACGCTAGCAGACAATATTGTTAATGACACGACACCACTGTTTACCGGTGAAGTGGATGATAAAGATGCGGTAGTAGAGCTCGTTATCCAAGGCATGAGTGTGATTGCTACCATTGATCAAACAGCCAAAGCCAATGGCAAGTATAGTTGGACAGCGCAACTCGCCGATGATCAAATCCTTGATGAAGGGGCTCATAGCTTTACCGTGAGTGTTGAAGACAGCGCAGGAAACAAGACCAATGTTGAATACACTAGCTTAGAAGACAAGGTGGTTATTGATACCAAAGTTGACGATATCGCCGCTCAGTTGGATGCCGTTTCTCAGGCATCAACAGGCAACGCCACCTTAACCATTCAAGATCAACCGACGTTGTCAGGTTCAACTGAAGCCAACGCGGATGTGACACTCTCTATCGACAACCAAACCTACACGACTCAAGCAGATGACAATGGGGATTGGTCGATTCAGATAGGCAGTGGCAGCAACAGTGGCCATCGACTCGATACAGGGTCGTACCCTTACACAGTTTCAGTGAGTGATGTCACCGGAAATACCGACAGTAAAACCTTTACTTCCGACAGTGCGTTGGTGGTGGATCTGGACGTTACCTTTACCGGTAAATTAGACGATGACAGCAACACTTTTAATGCAGACAATCCAGCAACGGATCTTATTACATCGGTAGATACTCCAACCTTTAACGGTACTGTTATTGCAGGAACAGAGGTCTATATTTATGTGGATGGTGTTAGCCAACAGCTTGGAACATTCGGCACTGCTGGGTCAGGAAGCTTAGTCAGTTGGGAAAAAACTTTACCTAGCTCGCTTTCTGAGTCAGATCATACCTTCACGTTATACGCGAAAGATCCAAATGGTCACTGGGTCTACCTTGATGCAGATGGCAACGCCGTTAAAGTCGACAATGCCGAAAGCATTCCGACTAATATTAATACTCTTACAATCGACAAAACGCTAACAGGTTTCTCAGGTGATTATGACTCATCACTAGACACATTCCGAGTCGGTTTTGATGGTGCTGATGATAACTACACATCGGATAATAACCCTGTGTTTGACGGTACGGGTGAAGCGGGTGGAACCGTAGAACTGATATTGCAAAAAGGCGGTTTGCTTCAGGGTAGCGTGATTGTTGAAGTGGATGACTCAGGCAACTGGCTCATCAACAAAGATACATCTGGTCTAAACGCGACATCAGCCAGTTTCCTCAATAATCTGGCTGATGGCAGCTACCAATATAAGCTTGTTTATACGGATATTGCTGGCAATAGCAATGCAAGTACGGCGAGTTTCACCGAGTTGACCATTGATAACGTGGCGAATGTTACGGCCGATGATCTTACCGCTATAACCGATACCGCACCATCGGCAGTAGAGGGCAGCGACCCGCGTAATAGCGACCAATTAACCAAAGTGACGCCAACGCTGCATGGGACATCCGAGCAAGATGCCGCGGTGACCATTACCCTAACTCAAATCGGTGACGATCTATTATCTCCTGCGGTTGAGTTAAACGCTGTTGTTTCCGCGGATGGTCGTTGGACGTTGGATCTAAAAGGCAACGCAGTACTTGATGCTAAAGGCTTGTTAGACGTTGACGGTAATCTTAAAACCGATGGTGAATACCACTACTCGGTTCAGAGTGTTGATAAAGCGGGTAATGTTAGTACCAGCATTGAGAAAAGCTTTGTTTATGATTCCGAATTAACGGATACCGCCAATCAGGGTAGTGAATTTAGCGGTGGATTGGATCAAAGTGTTATCTACGACACTGGCTCATATCAGGACGATGGTAAAACATCACAGCAAAAACCTCTGTTTAGTGGTTATGGTGAAGCGGGTGCCACGGTTTCGCTGCTTCTTCATTTCCCTTCTGGGGCAACAGAAACGATCACCACGGTAGTGAAAAGCAATGGTCAATGGGTGATTAATGCCGAAGCACACGCGGATCAATTTGGTGCTGATGGGCTGGAGTCTGGTCACTATAGCTATGGCTTAACCATTACCGATGATGCAGGGAACAGCAAAACACTGGCAGACCAATCTTTAATCATTGATACCGAGGCTCCTGAACTTACAGATGTTGGTTTGGCGGCAAATTCCGATAGTGGTGAACATAATTCAGATGATCACACTGCGGTAACGAAACCGGTGTTTGAAGGAACGGTGAATGAAGTATCTGACGTTACTTTCACCATTTATCAAAAAGATGGTAACGGGAATGTTATTGATTCCCACGATTACCAGTTAGGTGAAGTGACGGGTGATTGGACGGTAGATCTCGGCACATTAACGGATAGTGATGGCCATCTTTACCAGATGACGGAGTCAGGTAACTACTTTTACAAAGTTACGGCTACCGATCTATCTGGTCATACAACGGAATATAACGAACAATCCGTTCGTTTGGATTTAGATAATAAACTCACAGCGGATCTGGATAACGTTGAAACCTTAACCGCTGATAGCGCACCTGCTATTTCATCGAATAGTGACGGCAGCTCGACCACAACAATCGACCTTGCGGATAAGCAAACCAACAACTCTCTATTGCAGTTTAGTGGTAGCGGTGAAACAGGAGATACCGTGGTGATCACCATCGACGGTATTGGCGAAGTCGCACGTATTGAGCTGACAGATGATACTGACAGTCGCGGTGACGGAACAACACAAGCGTGGTCATTTGACTATGAAACGAATGTAGCCGCGACCAATGCACAGCAATTTACTTACCATATTAGCTCTACTGACTTAGCCGGAAACGTAAAAACCTACCAAGGTGACGTGGAGGTGAATAGAGAAGTCGTCACCACGCTAACCAGCGAGGGGTTAACCGATGAATCGGATTCGTTTGGTGCCAGAGAACTTATAGAAAAATCGGATAATATTACCAACCTTAAACCGGTATTAGAGGGTGAGGTTGATGCCACGGCCAAGTCAGTGACTGTCGACGTGATGGACAAGGATGGTGTTGTGGTTGCTTCAAATGTAGCCGCGACGATCGATGTTGCCAATAGCCGCTGGAGTGTCGAACTCGAAGGGTTAGATTTAGACAATGGCGCCAATGATGGTGAGTACAGCTATACCGTTACTGCGGTTAGTGCAACCAATAACTCGTCTCAAGTTTCTGGTCAATTTGTGCTCGACAATACCATTTCTAATCCCGATTTTTCTGGTGGACCGATCAATATTGATGGTGTTGAAGAAACCGCCAGCGGCGCACCTATTCTTTCGGTAAGCCCTATTTTTGAAGGAGTAGGCGAAACCGGAGCCACGGTTACGTTAGAAATTCTTAAGTTAAACCCATCCAGTGGAGAATATATCTCCTCAGGTAGCACGACCACTCTAATCGCAACGGGAACCAACTGGTCATTCTCTACGGCGGATTACGCAAGTTTGATAGAGAACAGTGGCGACAATGAGTATCAATATAAATTGAGTATTGTCGACGCTGCAGGGAACTCTCAACAGTTAGACAGCGACAAATTCCAATTAAATCTGGATAACCCAGTGGTAGAGTCAATCCGTCTATCTGCGACCAGCGATACAGGTGACTCTACCGCGGATAACTACACCAAAGACACAACGCCACAATTTGAAGGCAAGGTTGATAAAGAAGCGACGGTTACCGTTCGTGTTGAACTGCTGGACGATAGCGATAACCCGACGGGCACCTTCTATATCATTGAAGGTAAAACTGACAGTCATGGCGTATGGGACACCTCAAGTACGGCCGGAAACTGGCAAGTGACTCATGCCCTCTCTTCGGCTGATGATATTACCTTAGTCACGGAAGGAAACTACCGATTCAGCGTGGTGGCAACCGATCTGGCAGGACACACAAGTAACGCAGTGTCAGAAACCTTCACTCTTGATACTCACAACACGTTAACCGCTTCCGTTGAAGCAGACAGTGGCCATTCTGGCTATGTAGAAGAGGGTGTATTGATCACCAATGACGCGTCGCCGATATTCTCCGGTAAAGGAGAAGCAGGAGATGTGGTCACTTTAACCATTCAGGTTAAAGGGGGGACTGAGGCGGAAGTTTATCAACAGACAGCGACCGTTGATGTTGCCGGAAACTGGAGCATTGATGTCAGTAATGCGGGTGGTTCATCGTTTGAACTGCCATCGGATGGAAGTTATGTCTACACCATTGCTTCATCAGATCTCGCCGGCAACGATGCCACCATAACTGGTGAGCTTAGCCTAGATACCGATAACCCAAATAACGTGACCTCTCAAGGGTTAACCGAAGCGTCTGATTCTGGTCGTTCTAATACGGATAATGTGACGAATTTGTCTCCTGTACTGGAAGGTACGGTAGAGAACAGCCAGGGTAGAATGGACGTTGAAATCACCTTGCTAGCAAAAGATGGAAGCGCCTTAGATCTGCCTGTCGGGGTAGGACCAACCTTTACTGCTGAGGTTATTGACGGCAAATGGTCTGTTGCCCTAACCGGTTTGGATATTGATGATGGCAGTAATGATGGTGTTTATAGCTATCAGGTAACTGCAACGGATGGTTTGACACCAACCACCATTACAGAGACAACCACCGGTGAAACGTTAACCTTTACTCTTGATAACAAAGTGGTTCTTGAGTCTGGAGCCGATATTCCAGCGCCAACACTCACTTCGACCCATGCGACCGCGGTTGACGGCACCACCGTTACTGGCGATCAGAGCCTTAATTTTAGTGGTACAGGTGAAGCAGGGGCGACAGTCAGCGTCGAAGTTTATCATGCCACCAGTGGAGAAGTGCTCGCCACCGCAAGCACTACCGTGTCTAGTCAAGCGACTGGCGCCGCGTGGAGTATCGATGATGCCGATTATGATCAGCTTCTTGCGGGTGGTGATTACAAATACAATATCACCATGACAGATATTGCTGGCAACCAAAAGGTCATCGCCAGCGATCAAGCGATCAGCGTAGATCTATCAGGCCCTGAAGTAGAATCATTCAATCTGGTTCATGATGCTGCCAATGATACTGGTGATCATCAAGACGATAACCTAACGAATAATACCTCACCTAAATTCGAAGGGGAGATCAGTGAGAAAGGCTTTGTTACCCTTATTGTTACTCCTGTAGGTGATAACGGCGAGCCCCTAACAGATAGTAAGATTACTAGCGACGCGATAGCAACCGCAGATGATGGTAGCTGGAGTTACACGCTACCAGTAAGCCTGTCTGATAACGGCAAATATCAATACACAGTGATCGCTACAGATTTAGCGGGTCAAACATCAGCAGAATCCAGCGCCAAAGAGTTTGAGTTGGATACGGTTAATACCATGACCGCCACTATGGACTCTGGTGTACAACTTAATGCAGACGAAACTGTTGTCAAAATCTCGGACCAAGAGTGGACCAATCCTGAACGATTGACTAACGATTCAACACCACGGTTCTCTGGGCAGTTAGAAGCGGGTGACAGCTCTATTGAATTAGTGCTGTTCAAAGATGGCAGCAAAGTATTTACCGATCCAATTGTCATTGATGGTGATGCGATACAAGCAGACGGCTCATGGCAGTATGAGATTAAGTCTCTATTGGGTGATGGTGAGTATCGTTATGAGCTAACTTCCATTGATGTTTCTGGTAATAGTAAAACCATTCAAGGTGATTTTGAGCTTAATGTTGCTGGAAACTTGTTAAGTGCTACTGGCTTAACTGATGCCTCAGACTCCGAACCCGCCGTTGCGCCAAAAGCGGCAGAGTCTACTGATAACATCACCAATCTTGATCCTGTTTTAGAAGGGTTTGCCACTAGTGCAGTACGAGTTGAAGTGGTGTTAGTTAGTCGTACGGGGGGGCCTCTGCCTGTTACAACGGTTTATCAAGATACTGACTTAGCCGACGATGGCAAGTGGTCAATCCGTTTAGATGGCCTGGCTGCGAGTAAATTAGATGGTGAATATAGCTATAAAGTGATCGCCTATGACTCAGCGGGAGAAGCGACGGAGCTAAACAGTGGAAATGCTACTGGTTCTGATCAGTTGACCTTTACGATTGATACTGAGTTTACCGGCTCTGCAAGCGCAGACATTAGCCACGATGCCGCCTTTAATAGCGGTATCGCTAGCGACAATATTGTTCAATCCGGTCTGCCTATCTTTAATGGCGAAGCGGAAGCGAACTCTGTTGTTCAACTCACCTTGTATGGAACCGATGGCCAAGCATTAGCGCCGATTGTCACCCGAGCAAATGAGCTGGGTATATGGACGATTGATAGCTCCACCGATGGTTATAGCACCGTTATCCCAACAGACCTCGAAAACGGGACTTATAAGTATCAAGTCAGCATGATCGATACTGCCAACAATGAACATACAATTGATGTGAAAGAGTTCATTGTCGACAACGTTGCAGCAACAGTGACCGTTACAGGTTTAGCGACTGGCAGCGATACAGGCGACTCTAGTTTTGATAACTATACCAACGACAGTACTCCTAGCATTAGTGGTACAGCGAATGAAGCTGGCAGTATAGAACTGACTCTAGAGCGAGTAGAGAACGGAAGCGTAGTAGAAAGTAAAACAGTGACACATGTTGTTACTGGTGGTGGTGACTGGACAATCCCTGTCGCGAGTGATCAGCAATTGGCGGCGGGTGAGTGGCGCTACTCTGTGAAGATGACGGATGTGGCTGGTAATGAGACCAGTCAAGTTACCACTACTGCTGGCGGCGATCCTCTTGCCTTTACTTTGGACTTAGAAAACAACCTCACAGGTAACATTGACGCACCGCGAATAGATTCTAGCAGTGCAGCCTCAGTTACATCGTCTGATGGTTTAACAGTAACCATGGCGGATACTGTTACAAACAACGGTTCCCCACAGTTTACAGGGCAGGCGGAAGCGGGTGATGTGGTCACACTAACCATTAGTTATGGTGGCGCTGAGCAGTATCAAACCACTGTCACTGTGGCTGATGACGCTAATCCACAACAGCTTAAGGATTGGACGATCGATCTCTCTAGCCGTTCAGATTTCGCTGAGTTCGCTGATGAAGGTCAGTACACTTACACCATCACGTCACAAGATGCTGCGGGCAACAGTAAGACCATTCAAGGTACGTTTAACCTTGACTCTGCCGCGAATGTTATCGTTGCATCTGGCCTAACTGACGACTCGGACTCTACCAGTGTTGCTTATGGTGATGGCAATTACATCGCGGCAGAAAACAGCGATAACGTAACTAGCAGCATTCCTGTTCTTGAAGGTTCAATTACTAACCCAGATGGCAGCACCAATGACGCGAAATCACTCAAAGTGGTGGTACTTGATAGCAATGGTGATGTGGTTAACGAGTACCAAGGAACCATTGTTGGCAACAGCTGGACAGCTTCATTAGCCAAAGAGAATATTATCGGAGATGTAGCCGATCCAAAAGAGCTTGTGGAAGGTGACTACACCTATAATGTTATCGCTTACGATACCGCTGGCAATCCATCGGTTGTTAAAGCCCAAGAGTTTGACGGCGACACAGTAAAAGAGAATATGTCTTTTACCATTGATCGTACTGTTGAGAGTGATAGCAGCAAAGGCTATGTACATACCGCTGAGAATGATACCGGAAGCAGCAATTCAGATCATATCAGTAGCAATAGCAAACCGGTATTTAGCGGTTTCGGTGAAGCTGGCGCACTTGTCGTACTGACTATTGTCAATAGCGATCCGCTTGCAGGAGAGAGTGCCAAAGAGTTCACCACTAGAGTGAAAAGTACCGCGGTTGATGGTCACTATAGCTGGAACATCGATACCAGTGATTTTGCGGCGGTAATTGGTAATAACGGTTTGTCGGATGGCAACTACCAATACTCCATTTCAATGATCGACAAAGCGGGTACTGAAACGAGCATTACCCTGGATAACAGCGCCAGTTTTTCCGTGGATAGCACTAAGCCGGAAATCACTCACTTTGATATGGTTTCCGACACAGATGCCATCCCAGATCGTACGGCAAATACTAGCCCGGTATTCAGTGGTGCCATTAGTGATGAAAATGCTTCAATCGTCACGGTAACCATTACAGATAGTAATGGGTTAGAACATAATATTGATGTTGCGGTTGCGAAAGGTGATACCGAGTGGACACTGGATCTGTCGGACTATGATTCTGATCTCTCTACTGTGGGGTCTAACCACGCATCACTTCAACTACCAAGTGGAGAGACGGACTACTCAGTGACGGTTACCGATATTGCCGGTAACAAACGAGTCGCAGAGACAGAAAAAACATTCACCATAGAGACAGACAACAGCTTAACGGGTGTTATGACAACTCCGTCAGACTCTGGTGTGGATGATAGCGCGAACTACACCAACCCAGACAACACCAGTCTCTCTTTCGCAGGTAACGGTGAAAACGGATCTGAGGTCACAATTAGTGTCTATCAGAAAGGCAGTGATACGGCACTGGTTGTCGGTACAGCCACGGTTAGTGGCGGTACTTGGAGTTATACCATTGCAGACGATAGTGTGCTTAACGATGGTACTGAATACACTTATAGCATCTCATCCACCAATGCGTTGGGCGTAACCAAAACCATCAGCAATGATGGTACGGTAGAAACCGTCACCATTAATAATGTAACCAAAGAGCTTAGTAACAGTGCGGCAGAAACGAACTATGGCTTCATAGTTGATAAAACTGGCCCAGAGTTTGATCAGTTTAATGGTTTGACCTTTGATACCGACAGTGCTGCAACTGTGTATGAAACTGAAGAGCAAGCTACCGCGGCACGAAATGACAATATTACTAAATCGGCAACGCCAACATTGGAAGGCACTATTGCCGCGACGGATAACGGCTTAATCGCCAGTGTGCAAGTTCAGTTGTTATCAAAAGACAACAGCGATCTCACCGGTGATGTTAGCTATACAGGTGTGATAGATGGCGTTGACTGGTCGGTGCAACTGCCGGCACTAGCCGATGGAAAATATAGCTATAAAGTAATATTGACCGATCTGGCCGGAAACGTAAGTGAGAGTGATCCTCTGACATTTGAGCGTGATTCTACGGCACCAGATGCAGCCAAAAACGACCTAGGAGTCAGCGAAGATTTCTTAGATCATATCGATGGTGAGGTTAACTCCGGTGAATTAACCGACAATATAACCAATAACCCTAAACCTGTCTTTACTGGGTCAGCGGAAGCTAACTCATCCATTACCATCGAAATTGATGGCGCTGGTAGTTACACCACATCTGCGGATAACTCGGGTCAGTGGAAAATTGACTTGGGTAATGAAGTGGGTGATGGCCTACTCGATGGAACATACAACTATACAGTTAAGGTAGAAGATGTAGCTGGAAACGCTTCAGTCGCCAATGCTGAGGTGGTGATAGACACCAAAGGTCCGGCGAAGCTGACGGCGATATTGGATGTCGACAAGTCTGTAGAAGATGACAGCTGGATTGATAAGTCATTGGTTGACAATGATTCAATCGCCACAACCCAGATCACCGATGGTGATAACAGTTACACCGCACCTATTCTTGGTGACGCCAGTCCAGTGTTTAGCGGTGAAGCCGATAAAGACGCGATTGTTACGGTTACCATCACTAACCTTGCAACCAACGTCTCTACTGACTACACCGCCAGCGTATCAGAACCGTATGATGAAAATGGTGTTGGTATCTGGACATTGAATATTCCGTTGCTGCAAGTGGATAACAAGGGTAAAGCAGAATACAAATATCAAGTGACCGCAACAGATATTGCAGGTAATGGCGCTGAAACCACGAATATTGTGGTGAAGAACCCAACGGTTGACGGGCAACTTGTTGATACTAAGTACTTTGCATTAGATACCGAGACGACCCTGACGGATTATCGTCTATCTGCGCGAAGTGATACCGGTAGTAGCAACAGCGATAAAGTAACCTTTGATACTACGCCATATTTTGATGGTAAAGGGGAAGCTGGTGCGACAATCCATATCGCAATCCTAGATTCTGAGCAAAATGTCGTGACCACAACTGAAACCGTTGTGGCGAGTGATGGTAACTGGCAAGCACAGGTGCAAGATGCATTGGCGCACGGTGTCTATTCTGCACGAATTACCGCAACCGACTTGTTGGGTAACCAGACACAAAGAACCATTGCCGCAATCAATATCGATACTGATAACCCAGATTCCGGAGACTTAACGAACATCGTTCCGCTGGCTAATACCATTGGCGGCGTGACGGCTGAAGAGAATGATGAAGGCAACAGAGACAACACGATAGGCGGTAATACCGTTTATATCAGTGGAGAAGCGAGTACTGAAATTGGTGCGGGCTCTCAAGTTCATGTCTTGGCTTACGAGCTAAACGCGGACGGTTCAATTAAAGCGGGAGGCATCAGCAGTGAATCTACCGCTTCGGTAAGTGGTGATACCGCCGGAACATGGACCGCTCAGTTAAATCTAAATAGCAACTCCAATGACCCTGTGAAATTTGGTTATGACGTCTGGCTGGTAGATGCCGCGGGTAATGATATGGAAGGAACGCGCAAGTCGACTCAAAACGACAGCGACAATCTGGATATCTTTACTATCGACCAACTGCAACTGGCGCTCTCTAATTATGACAATATATCTCAAGGGAATATGGTCAGTGGTCAGTATTACACCCAAGGATCTAATTTTACTGCTAATGGTGTGGTAGAGGACGATGTTGAGTTTGATGACATCACGGTAACGGTAAACGGCGTCAGTTCTGATGATTATGAATTTGCCCTTGGAACTGCATCTAATGGTTCGAAGAGCTGGTCACTAGAGTTTAGAGACCTAGCTCAGGGTGATTACTCGTACACGATCAAAGCGGTTGATTCAAAAGGTATATCTAAAACCATCACCCAATATGTGCACGTAGATACAGAAGCGCCTGCTGCTCCATCGGATATTAAAGTGAATGGCGTTGATCTGGATTCATACTCTGCTGCTCCAGACCTTAACGAGATGACGTTTACAGGTAAAGCGGAAGCCAACTCAACGGTAACGCTGTACTTTACATCTACAGGCAACATAGATGATGCAAAAACGCTAACCGCAAATGTTGGCTCTGATGGAAACTGGAGATTGAGCATAGATGCGAATACCAGCGATGTCCCACTGGGTGAGTTTACCTACAACTTTACCGCCACGGATCGAGCAGGAAACGAGAGTGCGAGAGAAGGTCATCAGGTAGATTATGATAATACCAACCCTATATTTACCGATAACTCGCTTGTTTTAGAAGCAGGAGTCGTCGGCGATGCGCACGATCTTAATCAGAGTGAAGAGTGGTTAATTCGCGGTGCTCAAGGTGAGTTATTGATCTCTGGACAGTTAAGCGATGAGCAGAATAACTTATCCACCCTAACACTGACGGTTGATGGTGGCGGCTCAATGGATGTTGATATTAATAGTGGTAGCTACCGCTATGATCTTTCGACTCTTAACTTAGAAGCTGGTACCCATCAATTAGTGTTAACGGCAACCGACAGTCACGGTAATAAAACTACCCTAAGTAAAACGCTGATTGTTGATGAGCAGATGGAACTGACGGCAGAGTTAGCTGCGACATCAAACGGTGGCAGCAAGGACGACACGTTAACCCACGATACGACCCCAGAGCTAACCGGTGTCACAGATGCTAACGTATCGGTAACCATTGAGATCACCCAACCCGATGGAAGCAAGATAACCAGCTCTGGTATCACGTCTGATGCGAATGGTGTGTGGCGATATACACCATCACAATTGGCTAGTGGAAGTTATGATTATACTGTTTCTGCGACAGATGGTTCGGGTAGAGACTCCTTTACTGCCTCAACATCAGGTGAGTTCAGCATCGATGCGGACAAGCCAGTAATCTCTAATATTGCGGTGTCTGCGCTGTCAGAAGAGGGCAGTGTGATAGCAGATGGCATGACTACGGAAGGGGTTGATAGTAGCACCTTCCATAATCAGGTTCGTATTGCCGGAGACCTCGATGCTCTTAACCTCAACTCACAAGTTGAGATCTATCTGGCTGGTCAATGGCATAGCGTGACATCGGTAGGTAATGATGGCCATTTCTATTATGACTACGGCAAGACGTTAGAAGCATCAGATACTCCTTACGAGTATAAAATCCGAGCAACGGATTCTGCCGGTAATGTCACTACGCTGGATCCAGCCGGTTCGGTTACCATTAGTCCGGTTGAAGTTACCATTGATGCGTCGGGACTAACCGAGATTACCACGGGTCAATTTGCAGGACATTTGGTGGTTAATAACCATATTGAGGAAGACGCCAGTAAGACTATTTCTCTTAGTGGTAAAGCGTTATTAGGTGAGAGCTACACCGTTTACTTAGCGGATATGAGTGGCACCAAGATCGCGGGTAGCACGGAATACAATGGTACAGCGGATGCAGAAACCGGCGAATGGCATCTTGATGCCATTAATATTCAGGGACTAAACCTTGTAGAAGGTGGCGAGTATCAATTTATCATCGAAGCGGGTGGTCGTATTAACTCGGTTCAATTAGTTAAAGATACCGAGACAAGCATTAGCAACTTATCCATTGGTGGCAAAGCTGAAGATGGTGAAGAGTACTTCAATGATTCTGCGCTACAAAATCATATCATTACTGGGCAGGTGGAAGCGGGTGCAACAGTACAGGTTGAGTTAACGCTGCAAGGTGGCGCAACCGTATTGAAAGACGCTACTGTGAGAGCCGATGGAGAGTTTACCTTTAAAGACAACTCGTTAGCGGAAGGTAGTTATTCGTTTAAGGTCATCAGTACCGATGCTGCAGGAAATACCGCAGAGCTCACACCGACGAACAACACCTTTGTCGTGGATAAAACGGCTCCGGATAGTATTGATAGCAGTAATTTGTTAACCACTCGTCCTGATAATAACCCTGACGGTGTGGTCGCAGAAAACAGCTATACCTTCGAAGGTGTTGTTAACCTCAGCGATGTTGCCAACCAGAACAAGGTGATATTAACCGTAGACGGCCAGAGCTATGTGCTGCGCTCTGATGATGCCTCATCAGTTTCAACGGGGGTTAGCTTCAACGAAACTACGGGGGCTTGGTCGTTAACCGTAAATAATCTGTCTGATTCCATACACAGCTACAGCTTGGTGACGCAAGATCAGGCGGGTAACCAGACTCAACTAGTGGATGAAAACTTTACCGTCAAGACGGCGATTAATGATGACGATTTAAGCTATCAACTGGTGAAAGATAACGGCGACGTTATTGCTAAGGACTCGTCAAGTGGCGCGTATCACACCAATGATGCCGAGTTTGACTTGCAGCTCTCTACTCAGAGCAGCAGTGACATCACTGTTGTTGCCAAGCTTTATAAAGCGGGCAGTTCAACGGCAATTGACTCTCATACTGAGATACTGAATCAGGCCGATGGCAATCAAACCATCACCTTTAGTTCTCTTGGGGATACCTCTGGTGAGTACCGTATTGAGTTACAAGTAACAGATGCTTATGGCAACACGACAACCGAGTATGTCACCAACATCGATTACGACAAATTTATCTCTGAACCTACGGTAGATTTAGCGACTGACTCGGATTCTACCGCAGGGGTTGGCATCGAGAATGAGAGCAGTGATTACCGTACCAATATTGCTACCGCGACGGTGAAAGGCAGTGCCGATGCAGGAAGCACTCTATCGCTATGGGTTGGTAGTACGCTTGTTGCCAGCAATATAGTGGTTGCAGATAGTGGCGAGTGGTCGTACACCTTCGCAAACGGTCAGTTAACCGCGAATGCTGAGAATACTATCTCCGTACAAGCAAGAGATGATGCGGGTAACGTATCTGGCAAGGTTGATATGAGTGACACCATCTATCTCGATACTGAGGCACTTGCAGCACCAGACTTTAGTTTCAGCGGGGAAGAGAGTGCTCCGGCAGGCGTTGTTACCACAGATGCCGGCGTGATGACCTCTAAGATCAACACCATTGATATAGAGATAGCCAAAGGCAATGCGTCTGACAACGACAATGCCTCAAGCTGGCAATACTCATTAGATGGCGGGACTAGCTGGATTACCGGAGGTGATAACCAGCAAGTTACGCTTGCCGATGGTCGCTATGAGTTGCAAATACGCCAAATCGATAATGTGGGTAATATCAGTGAGGTGAAGTCACAGCAGATAGTGATAGAGACTCAAGCGCCTGCAGTACCAAGTTTGCAGTGGACAGAAGATACAGGCACAGCTGGTGACAATATTACCCATAATGGTGTACTGGAAGTGGTGGGCATTGAAGCTAGCGCAACGTGGCAATACTCGTTAGATGGCACGAACTGGTTAAGTAGTAACAGCAGTGAAGTGACGGTGTCTGGTAATACCTTGCAGTTGGCGGATGGATTTGATGGTTCAATTCACGTTCGTCAAACAGACTGGAATGGTCAAGTTAGTGGCGTTGCCCAGTTAACGGATATTCAGGTGTTAGCGGATCTATCTGACAGTCTGGCGATAGATATGGCTGATGTAACTAGTGGTTTTATCAATGATAACAGCGTTACGGTAACAGGGTTAACTGGCGGTGCAAACTGGCAGTACACCACTGATGGCGTCACTTGGATTCAGGGCAGCGGCAACACATTTACGCTGGCAGATGATAGTTACAACCTTGCCAATATTCAGGTAAGAGAAGTGGACTCCGCTGGTGTGGGGAGCGCCGTTTCCGCCGGAACGGGTAGTGTCACGGTCGATACGATAAATCCAAACGCAGCGATTATCACACTAGAAAATGATACCGGCACAACAGGAGACAATGAAACCTCAGACGGTACTGTCATTGTCTCTGGTATTGAACCAGCGGCGACTTGGTACTGGTCAAATGACGGTAAAGATAGCAATGCATTAGATAAAGTTTGGACACAGGGATCAGGTGATCGCTTTGAACTGCCGCAAGGGTTTGCGGGTGACGTTGATGTTAAGCAGATTGACGCAGCCGGTAATGAAGCCGTCTCAACACTGCAAGCGATTACAATTAGCTCGCCATTAACTCTGCCAACAGTGACTTGGCCGACGGGCAATGACGCAACCGTGACCGTTTCGGGTATTGGCAGCAATAACTGGATGTATTCGGTAGACGGTGGCACAACGTGGTTTGTGGGCTCGGCAAGTAAAACCTTTGAACTGACCGATGGTGATTACTCTTCACAACAGGTTCAAGTGATTCAAATTGATGACGCGAATAATCGCAGTGACGCGGCCAAATCAACGGTATTTACCATTGATACTGCGGCACCCGATCAAGCCAGTATTTCCATTACGGATACAGGGATTACCGGTGACAATATCACCACCGATAACACCATTCTGCTGTCTGGTTTGGAACAAGGTGCAAGCTGGCGCTATTCAGTAGACGGTGGAGCGAGTTGGACTGCTGGAGGAACAGCGTCTGCTTCCGGTACTGCAAGCTTTGATATTAGCGCCCTTGGTCAGTATAGCGCTGGCCAAATTCAAGTTGAGCAGACTGACGCGGCAGGTAACATTAGCATCACTTCATCAGGCAGCGATATTGATGTACAAGGAGCACTGAATCAGTTATCGATGACTCTACCTGCAATCACGGGTAGTGGCTCGACGACTTCAGCGAATCTAGTGACGGTAAATAACATCGCTGATGGTGCAAGTTGGCAGTATTCAGTAGATGGTGGTGTCTCTTGGCTAACAGGTAGCACTGCGGTTGCAGGAACGGCGACATTTACCTTAGCCGATGGTGACTATTCGGCGGCAGATAGCGTTCAGGTTCGCCAAATGAATTCGGTCCAATCAACGGCTGATATTGCCAATACCGTGGTAACTGCTGGCGAACTGACGGTTGATAGCAGTAAACCTGACTCTCCATTTATCTCATACAACCAGACTGGAGAGAGTGGCCAAACTAATGATACTACGGTCACTATTAGCGGTATCACCGAGACGGAGTGGAGCTACACCATTAATGGTGGTACTGAGCAAACGGCGGTTGTTACCAATGGTATCGCCAGAATTGATTTACCGAGCTCTGATGGGGATTACGTCATTAGTGCAACGCAAACCAATGAAGCGGGTAGCCGTTCATTAACGCCTTCATCAGTGACAGTGACTCTGGATACGGAGTCTCCTGATCTTGCTACCATTGATTACACACAGTCAGGAGCTAGCGGCATAACAGATACGGATGCCTTCACCATCTCTGGTGTGGAAGTTGGAGCAAGTTGGAGATACTCACTGGATAATGGCGCGACATGGAGCAGCTCAGCGATTTGGACAGGTCCTTCACAGTTGATCAGTGGTGAGCTGAGTGAAGGCGCAAACAATATTCAGGTTGCAGTGACCGATAGCGCAGGCAATACCAGCGTAGCGGGTAAAACAGTTATTTACGATGCAACCAATCCTGATGCACTTACGGTTGCCCTTAATAATAGCGGTGTAGATGGCGTGACCTCTGATGGTCAGGTAAATATTGGCAATATTGAGGAAGGCGCGACTTGGTCGTACCGTATCAATGATGGCAGTTGGATCACGGGTGGAACCAACAACTCTAATACAGTCGCGTCAGCTCAATTTATGTTGTCTGAGGCCAACGGTACGATATCCAAGCTTGAAGTTCGTCAAGTGGACAGCTCTGGTCGAGCAACAACCACGGAACTTGCCGGCGTTAATGCGGGTAACACCTTAGTTATTGATACGACTGCACCACTGGTTTCAGTTGAAACCGAAACCAATACCATCTCAGGTCATAGTAATGAAGCCATTACTCTGCATTTTGATATTGATAATGATGGCAGTGTTGATAAGACACTAAATGTTGCTTCGGCTGCTGATTGGAGCATTGACGCTGCGGCATTAGGGCTAACGGGTGATGGCGTAGAAACAAACATCGGCATTAAAGCGACTGATACCGCAGGGAATAGTATAGATAACTTAGACATTCTGCTGAATGTTGATACTCAAGCGCCGACGTTAACCAACTTTGAAGTGAATGATGATGTGGCTGGTGGAAGTAAGACTGATGTGTCAGATGGTACGTGGACTAATGACAATCAGCCAAGCTTTGAAGGAACAACAGAAAATGGTGCCACAGTGACGTTAACCATTGGTAGCGATGAGTATCAAGCGACGGCATCAACGACAGATGGCAGCTGGAGTATTACTCCGGGAACCCCTCTTAGTGATGGTAGCCACAGTTACTCAATCTCAATTACGGATAACGGTGGCAACACATTAGAAAATGCCACAACAGGTTCATTGAGAGTAGACACAACGCCGCCGGAATATAACGCGCTTACTTATAGCGATGATGGTAATGCCGATAGTGGCGCTGTATCGTCTTTAAGTTTTGATGTGACGGATTCGGCAAGTGGTGTTGAAATGAATAGCAGCAATATTAGTGCGCTTTTAGATGGAAGTACCGATCTGCCAGTTTCGTTTAGTGGTGATCAGGCTACGGTGGACACGTCCGGTCATGGTGTCACTCACAATGATGCGAGTCATGATATTGTGATTACCATCACCGATTTAGCGGGTAATGAAACACAAGTGGAAAATGATATCTAAAGGTTAGAATAAGCTCATGCTTAGAGTAATTTATTGCTTTAAGTATTGAGCTAATTTACTATGCGCGCATATTTGCAATATTTATAAATATTAAGAAGTTATTTGTTTAAGGTATGTAAAAACAGATGAAAAATAATAACAGGACAATCAGTTGCATTGCTGTAGATAACAGCAAGATTTGTAAATTGATGTTTGTCTTATGTGGTCTATTTTGTAGTGGGATTGGATATAGCTCTGAACAGATAATTAGTACAGATGTTCAATCTCCTTCTGATACTGATTTTGCACAAAATGTTGCAGTAAATAAGCAAGATTATTTACTTAAGTTTGATGACGTATTTGAACTGGCTCTTGACTCGTCAAAAGAGTATCTCGCACTAAGTAAAGAAGTCGATTCAAAAGTTATTCTGAAAGAAAAAGAAGAGAATTACTTTTATCCGAAAGCGACATTGAATTCTGAAACGACCAAATATTATGGAACGCCTTACCCAAGTGTTGATGAAACTCAAGATTTCATATTTAAGCTAGATTCCAAAATATATGGTAGTGCAGTAGGAGATAAAATCGCTGCCAGTAAAGAAACCTTAGAAGCCGGTAATATTAGTTTAAAAGCACAAGAAATATCTGTTTATTACACCGTGCTTAAATACTTAACAAAAATAGAATTAACCAGAAAGTATGAACAGGTCGCGGAAGGGTATCGCAAAGAGATAGAAACCTATTACTTAAAGCAGGTCAACTCGACTAATGAAGGGGTGTCTACTCAAACCGACGCGATGGAAGCAAAGCTTTCTGTGGCGGAATTTGATGATTCAGTCTACTCGGTTGTGTCAAATATTGAACAGTATTTTAAGCAGCTAAGTGAAGAGACCGGAGTTGAACTTGGTCTCGATGAAGAGGGGGCAGATCAGCGAATCGGCATTGATTATGAACGTCTTAAGCCGTTGTTAGCAAAAGAGATCAATCAGATTAGCCCTGAAGAGTTGATTGCAACTAATGCCGAGTTACAACGTACGCAGAAGAACATGAAATCGTCGCTATATTCTGCGCAGTCTACCCGTGAACGCTTGGTGGTTGAGATCAGTTCAGAGAATCATTTTGTAACCACGGGTGATGTGGGTGGAAATGACTTTGGTGATACCGATAAATCTTATGTACAGTTAAATGTTGAGATTGACCTGTTTAATAATGATATTCAATCTGATCAAGATTCTGCGTTTAAACTCTATCAAGCTGAACGACTACGATTTGATAAGCAGTATAAGCAGTCAATGGATGCATTTAAAACGAGCTTAACTAATTATAATCAGCAAAAAATAAAAAGAGAAAAAACAGCTGAGCAGGTAGAGATATTAGCTGAGTTGATTGAGAATCAGAAAGAAGAAATATATACCGATCAAGTTACTTATAAAGATATTGTAGAGAGTATTGCAAAGTTAAATAAAGCGAATCAAACCTTGCTGGACATTGATTTGAATTTATTTGATACCCTATATGAAATAGGAACTTTAACGTCAGAGAAAATACTTTGAGTGTTTAATTTAGTTGAGTGAATGTATAAATGTTGAAGAATATAGCTAAGAACAGAAATAAATTAATAGTCCTAGGGCTAGCGATTTGTATTGTTATTTATATTCTTCTTTTAAAGCAGATTGAAGTCGTTGCGCCTGGAACAGGTTTAACTGGAATTAAACAGAGTAATGTTTCAGTAAAAGCACCAACGAGCAGTTATATTGTACAACTGATGGTCGCGCAGGGTGATGAAGTTAATAAAGGCGACCCTTTATTAAAATATCGAAATTTAGAAGATGAATACCGTTTAAAACAGACCGGAGAAGAGCTCGATTTGAATGAAAAATTGCTCTCTATTTATCACAATGAACGCTGCTTTTTAACCGGTCCTCAATTTGCTTCTGTGACGAAGGAAAAACTGGCTGAAGATTGTGTCGATCATCAGCCATTAGCCAATGCTGGTGGGTTATATATACTCAGTTTCTATGAGGATTATCTGCAAGAGCAGCAGTACATTCTTAATGTAGAGAAAGAGCGGTATAGAAAAGAGCGTGAGCTACTTAATAAAGAGAATATTTTAACCAAAAAGAAAACAGCATTGCGAAGAGGTAAAGGGGCAACCGTCAGTTTTTATGATGTTGAAACTGAACTTTCTAACGTTAAAACTGAAGTGATCAATTTTCAAATATCGTCTATTGATGCGAAGAAAAAGCTTAATGATAAATTGATGATATTCCAAATGCGTCGCTCTGAGCGCTTATTATCACTAGAAGAACAGATAGACAAAATAAAGCCTTTGATCACTCAAGCAAAATATACAAAAAAATTATTAGAAGAGAAGCAATTAAAATCGGTTATTCGCTCGCCTATTGATGGCAGTATTTTAGAGCTAACTGAGGGGCTATCCACCGATACCTTTATTCAAGAAGCCTCGCCACTGTTTGTGCTCAAGAAAAAGGGCACCTCTCAGCAAGTGGAAGCTAAGTTTGAGTCTCGTTATCGACACTTTCTGAGCATTGGTAGAAAGGTACGCTTAAAAATCAATACCCCCGGTTTTAATGAAATTTTTAATGGCACCATAACGGACCTTAGTTCTGATTCTATTAGCTATGAAGATCAGGGAAGAACAGGTGAGCGATATTATCGTGTCACCATTCAGCCAGATGAAGAGTTTTTGCAACTGTCATTGGAGCTGGGAATGGACGTACAAGTATTTGTGGTCAATGACCAAGTCAGTGTACTTGAGTTTATCTTGAGTGTGTTGCCCAACGATATAAAGTTTGAGGTGTGGTAAGTGATTGGATTTGTCGCGGCAATATCAGCCTCTTTAGCGGTTATTATTCTGGTGGTTATCGCCAGTCTAATCGGCTTTGTTCAGTCGATAATACCGACAACAGGCCTGGTCAAAATCGATGAGCTAACGTATCGCTACAACATGCAAACGCCGTATGTTACCCGTGAGTTGCTTACCGATTTGGTATTAACCGTTGGGGATATGAGTATCAGTGATCGCATTAAGTCGTATCAGACTGGGTGTAATTATGGTTTTAATACCAATGAGTATGAGATGACACGTATCGCGACCTTTAACTATATCGCCACCAATCAGTTTTTTGCAGGCAGTTATCCAGTGGATAACATCAAGGTTGTTTCTCAGCAGGATAAAATGAACAGCTGCTATATCGATATACATATATTTGCCGAGAAAGAGGGAGAGAATAATGAATGACGATACTTTAGCCCCTTTTGTGGATGCGCTATCGTCCGCGCTGATTATGATGGTTTTGGTGAGTATATTTTTTATGCTGCAAACCGCCACTTCTCTCAATTCGGCAGCGAAACAGACATCACTTAACGACTTTCAGGAAAACAAGTACAACCCCATTGTTTACCATGACGTCATGCGATCTAATCTGGATGAACATCAATTTGAGTATCTGGTGAATTTTAAACTGGAACAGAGTTTCATAGATAAGATCAAGAGCCAGTTGCTCGACGCAAAGAAAATCAAAATTACAATTTACAGTCGTGATGACATCAAGAAGAGCACCGTAAATTTAATAAGACTTTTAAAGTATTTACAATTACCACCACATATAAAGGTTGAAACCTCTATGCAACCAACAACAAATGTATTATCTAAAGTGCAATGGGAGATAGACTAAATGTATATCTTTGGCTTAATTCTCTATATTGCGATTCCGGTATTAACTTACACCGTTGAGCCTGCAAGGCTTCTTGTACAGCAGTGTTTCGCTCTTTCACCAGAAATAACGGTGTTAATCACTTTAACGTATTTCTATCCCCTTGCTATTTTTGCCTATAGTTTCATTAAAAAGTACAAGGATGCAGTGCATCTTGCTCACTTTAGAAGTCAGGTAACGCTAGCCTCATCTTTAGCGGTTTCTTTTGGTCTTATCGGTACCTTTATCGGTTTATCGCAGATGATTTCTGGTATTGCTGCTGGTATGGGAGCTGAGGGAGACTTTTCTGAGAAGATGGAAGCGCTGCTTGGTTCTATCGGCGTGGCTCTTGATTCTATGTCTTTTGCTTTTTTAACCTCCATTTTGGGTGTGAGCTGTTCAGTTAGTGTGTTGTTAGCATCTAACTATCTCAACAACTTTTTTGAGAAAGAGTTGGTGCACGGTGAAAACAGCAATGATGAAGAGGAAAAGAATGCTATTAATGGCTTGTCTGAAGGTCAGCAACAGGTTATCAATGAAAACTTTAAGCAGATGCAGAACTCCATAGACAACACCATTGAGCTTATTAATAGCAAAGATAAGGTGTGGACGGATCTGTTTACCCTGCTTGAGAACAACTCCGGCTCAACTGTGGTGCAGTCATTTAGTGATAACTTGGCTGAAAATAACCGTTTGGCTATGAAACAGTCGCAGCAAATTGAGCAGATTTATACTGAGCAGGCAAACGTGCATCAGAAGTTGGAAGCTTCTCTGAATGATTACACTCACTATATGCAGCAGCAAACGCATGCCATGGTGAATGCGATTACCAACATGGCGTCAGAAATTGACCGAATGGGTTATACCATTGAGCAGACAGCAGAAGGTACCAATCGAACACTTAACCAAAATGGTGAAGTATTTGAACGAGTACATGCTTCTTTTAATGAGTTCTTACAAAATACCAATGATTCGTTTAATCAAGCTCTTAGCAGCAACAGTGCCTCGTTTAATGAAGCGTTAAGCAATACTAACAGTTCATTCAATCAAGCGTTAAGCAGTACCAATACTCAGCTGCAAGATGTGTCGGACATCTTGCATGACATACGTATCTCTACTGCGATTCCATTGGAAGAGTCACTACAGGCTGCATTAAGAGATAACGCCTTCAGTTTGGTATTCCAGCCTCAATTTGATCACGCTCAGAGTGTCATTGGTGCTGAGTCTTACATTCGTTGGGTGGAACCCGTAAGAGGACTGATACCTACTGATAAACTGTTTAAGATCGCTCAAGGTGAAGGGGTTGCTGTTCAGTTAGAGTTCTGGGTCATGCGTAATACCATCCAGCAAGTTTCTATCTGGCAACAGAAAGGTATGTGGCAAGAAGAGTCAACGGTATCTATTAATGCTTCGAGTGAATTATTGTTAGCACCGAACTTTATTACAGAAGTAGAGAAGATAGCCAAGCAGTACAACGTAATGCCGGGTTCTATCGCCTTTGAAGTGACTGAAGACGCAATCATGAAAAATGATGCGCAAGCCAAAGATAAGATTCGTCAGCTTCATAATATGGGCATGAAACTTTATATTGATAACTTTGGTACAGGCTACACCAACATATCTCAGCTTAGTGAGTTCCAACCAGATCGTTTAAAACTGGCGCGTTCAATTGTTAATAGCCTTGCAGGTAGTAATCAGTCGGGCATTGCTGTTGTACGTTCAGTTATGTCGCTGGCACAGCAGTTGGGTATTACCGTCTCTGCCGATGGGGTGGAAACAGAAGAGCAGTTTGAGTTATTGAAAGCAGAAGGGTGCAACTTGTTCCAAGGTTGGTACTTTGAAAAACCTCTAGAAGTGGATGCGTTTGAAAACAGACTTGAAATCAAAGACGACTCTGTATCATCACCAGATGGTGACATAGAAGATGCCATTATTGAGTAATGCTGTCTTCGAAACAATCGGATTGATGAGTGACTAAAAAAATGGGCGTGATGCCCATTTTTTTTTATGACTAATGTAGTAACTGGCTCTTTGTGTATCTGGGTGACAGTTAGTTTAAACTCACTGTTCAAGTATCAGCAGTTTTGCCTGTTTTATGGCGAATTGTGCCGCTGACGATTCATCCGGTTGTGCCGCTATATCCACGGCTCTAGGCAGTACCACAAAATAACTGACTGTATCTTGGTTGATTTTATCTTTTCTCATGTTGTCAGAGTCTAACCAGTAGGCCTGTAGACTGATGCTGAGTATTAAGCTGCGACGATGAGCGAAGCGACCAAAGAAGGTGCCTAACTCATGTACGCTACCGAAAGCAGATTCAAGGCTTTTCTCTTCTGCACTTGGCAGGTAGGCGTAAAAGCTCACTCTGTTTCGTCTATCATCGGCATTTACCTCTAAGGGTGAGGTTGTATATTGCCCCGACACAAACGGCATGCTTTCACTGACATCTTCATCTGCAACATAACCTTTACACTCTCTTTTTTCGGCTAACCCCTTCCTAAAGCGGTACTCCGCGCAGGCAAATTCACCCACAACCTTAGACATGACATCAACAAATGTTTGTGAAGCTAACTTATCCGCATTGTATGAAGAGAGAAAATAATGGTTGGGAAATAGATAACTCTTGCTGCTTTTTACATCTTGTAAGTTGTGTAATGGGATAGCGTCGCCGTTCTCAATGGCAGTTAATAAGACATTGGGCTTCTCGCTGACGCTTTCTCCATTCGAAAATAGTTGCGCATAAGCGAAGCGAGGATAGTTGCCCCCTTGGTAGTCGTCAGCATAGCTGGTGCTGCTGTTCGCCATTAGTAAAACAGAAAATACAGAGGGGATGATGTACTTATAAACTAATGATAGTTTCATTATTATTGCCTTAATAAACAGCAGATTAATGTGTGAGCCATGCAGTTAGGTTGCATTTGAAAATGAGTTTAGTTTCATAGAGCATAGTAACTGGTCTAACAAAAATGTGTATTTGCCGTTATCACAAAACGGCCAGCTGGGGCATCAGTAGTGTGTATTTTATCTGCTGTAATCATCCCCAGCGGCCTCAAAGAACTTGTTTTGCCGGCTTTTATTGGCTCCAACGGGTGGAGCCAATGGTCAAGGTTATTCCATCCAAACTTCACTGTTCGAGCTAAACTCCAATACTGTTTGAGATTGACTATTGGAGCTCAGTCCACGAACTTCTGCAATGATAGGCAGTTGCGCATTGCTCAGAGTAAAGCTGAGAGTCGCTTTTCCATCAGTGAGCTCCGTCGTCATTAGCTTACTACTATAAATAGGTTGCAGTGGAATATCTTTGTAATCGGAATAAAGGGACACAAAGCTTCGTTCATTGGCAAATTGCCCCAAATCCACGGTTAGAGTGAGTGTTTCTAAAGTACTGAAGTTGAAGCCATCGGGAATAACCAGTTGGTCCATTGTTGCTGAACTCGTTGTGGTAACTGTGGTTGTTCCGGGACCTGAAGAACTGCCTGAATCACCACCACCTTTACAAGCCACTATCAGAGATAAAAAAGTCATTACAATTAGTGATTTCATTGTTAGCTCCTATGGATTATATGTAGTGAGTTGGTTGGCATTTGTCGCACGATACCACTCTTTAGATCGTTGACCTGCGCTTTCTGCAAATGCCTCAAATTGTGGGTAGCTGGTTACAAGGTCAACTCTCTCTTGAGGCCATTTCCAGCTGCCGGGTATTAATATTGCCCATGGTAGGTTGTTGGCCGTTTTAAAATAGGTATCTGTTGACTCGTCACTGGCGTCAATGCCCAATCCCCATAATTGAGCTCGGTTAAATTTTTCTGTAGGAGCTTGATCCGCTAAATGGACTTCCCATGTTCTGCCCGGTTGGAACGGTAACTCTTCACCATGATAAAAGTGAGGTGTGGCAAAAATAAACGGGTCATAAGGCATTGCTGATAATGAACTGTTGTCTGCGCCATCTTGCAAGTTTATATGCAGCTCAAACACAAATGATGGGTTCTGTTTGCAGTTGTTTCGTGTTCGGAAGTATCGGCAGCTTTTATCCTTAACTAAACTGAGATCTTCAGAGACAATGAAGATAGCTTCATTTGAGTCTGACTCTAAACCACTGTGATTTAATAGCTGACCATTTTGATATTGGCGAGTTGTGACAGTATCTATCGCTTCTCTTGGTAAACCGGAAAGACGAATGGCAAACCCATTGTGATAATCTGCGCCGTAAGCAAGTAACGACCCTCGGATATGGATTTTTTTAACGCCTTGAGCATGCAGTATTTCAGTAATGTGATAGCCAATAACCACATCGTTCATGTCGTAGTCTGCCTTGTGCGGCCAGTTATCTTCGTAGGCGATGGTTGCGGACTGTTGTTCGGATGGAAAATGTCGGATTGTTGATCCGGGCGCCGTGACATACACCTGATAATCTTCTACCTCACCGGAGCGGGCTCCACCAAAGTAAGATAGATTCTGTTGTTGGCTAAAACGAAAGCGCGCCCAAGTGATGCCTTCCTGTGCTGATGCATCAGCAATAAGAAATAAGGTGTTGTTTCCTTGGCTCAACCATTCATCCACGATAACGTGTTCGCCCTCATCGGCAAAGTCACCATCGTGGTTCCAGTCAATCCATGCGGAGAGATAGCCCTCAGTCGAGGCTAGTACATCCAAAGCAACATCTAAGCCTGCGACTACTGAGGATATAAACGTTACTCCAGACTCATCATCTAAGCCGATATTGTCATCACTAAGAGGAGAGATGAGCCCATCTTGCTCTCCATCAGGTTGGTTTTCTCCTAACCATGTAATTCCGTCCAGTTCGTGTCTTGGACCGTTAGATGCGAGGGATGTGTTATAACTATCCGGTGCATCACCAAAGTCAATATTAGAATCTTCGTCAATGACAGGGGCATTTGCACAGCGAGCACCATCATTTTGATTAGAATATGGGCCATCAGAGAACTTAATTGCCTTAACATCGCCGGCAAATATGGCGGATTCATCGGATAGATCTACGCGGTAAATCTGTCCATCCTGATTTCTAGAGACATAGTAATACCCATTAACATCAAAGTATCCTGCGCCGAAAGTGCCCGTTTCTCCTGTATCTCCAATCAAGGTGCTGTTGCCGCTGTTGGTATCAAACTGATAGAGATATCCTGAACCGTTGTCGATACCATAAAGTTTGTTATCAACCGGGTTAAAAGCGAAATCTGTTAGGCTTACGGATGCTTTGGTAGAGATCTGAACAACCTGTAGAACTGCATTGGGGTTAGACGTTAAAGGGCGTAAATCAATTCTAAATAGCCCTTTGCCGCTACGATAAAGGTAATAATATTGATCGAATACATCGCCAACGTAAAAAGTATGCTCGGTTGGTAACCCAGTCGTGTTGAGCGTTTCAGCTTGGAAGTCTTTGCCTAACCTAACAATGCTTCTATTTGTTGTGTCATAACCAAAAATGTACCGGCTTTCAAAATCAAATCCCACACCATTGATATTGGCGTCCAGCCCTGTGTCACTTTGCAAAAGGGTTGTGTTCCCTGTAACGAGATTGGCACCGTAAACCTGAACAGGGGAAGACTGAAACAAGTACGCTTTGCTAGGGCAGGTATCGAAAGGGTTAGCGAGCGAGCGTACTGGCAATAAAATGATAAAGATGAGTAGTAACTTATACATTAGCTTATCTCCTTTAACGAGAAAGTAGCAAGGGCTCTCTGTTTTAGTAGCCGAAGTGCGCTAACCAAAAAGGTATAGCTGAAAGGATAAAAAAGTGAGCTTAGGCTTGGCACTCCCTTACTAGGATGATGGATCACATTTCGATACAGCTTTTCGAATGAGCGAGTATTGTTTGTAACTGAAAATGTCTGTTCTACATGCCGTTTTGCCGTTGTAGCAAGGCGTTGTTGAAGTTGCGGATTGGAGGCAAGTTCTATGACCACATTCGCGATTGAGTTTTCACAATCGTCCCTGTATAGCAGCGCTGAACGCCTATTTTGCAACACTTCAGGAATTCCTCCCCGATAAGGGGCGATAACAGGTAATGGTGCAAGGGCAGCTTCGGCTAGAGCCAAACCAAATGCTTCATTTCTAGCACCACTGATAAAAATATCCGGCCCATTTTGCAGCCAGCGATACACGTCAGGTTGTTCGCCTATGAAATGGATCTGACTTTCAAGTTGTAACTGCTGGCAGAGTTTTTCTAACGCAGCTCTCTCTTCACCATCGCCGATGATTAACAGGTGATACCTGTTTTTGCTGCCGTTAAGGCAATGGATAACTTTTATTAGTTTATCCATGCCTTTGCGGTGAATAAGTGAGCCGACTGAAACCAAAAGAAGATGGTCTTTAGATAAACCTAGAAGCTTCTTAACATCCATCGGGGTTAAGTTGCTGCTTTGTGGCGGGGTACAACCATTAGAGATCACCTTCAGGCTGCTAAACTTAGCGCCTTCTTGACGTAAGCTGCGTCTGATCGCATGACTAACGGTGATAACTAATGGCGCGTGGTAAAGCCCCAGCGTTATCTTATCTTTCCAGCTATAACTGCTGTGTAGTTGTGTGACCATAGGAACATGTGTGAGATAGCTTGCGACGACCATCCACTGGCAAGGGGCACCACTATTGACATGAATTAAATCGATTTTATATTCTTTGATGATCCTGACCGCGTCCGCTATCTGCTTAATCCAGCCATTAAATGTGGTGTCAGGAGTCAGCTCATTGAACAAGAATCGAAATGACGACAAAATGGATTGTTCTGATTCAAGAATGCGCTTATGCAGTGAGGCATTATTGGTCCAGATGATTGGAGTAAATGCTTGCCTATCAATTGAGTCAACGAGGTTAATTAGGCAAACTTCGCTACCACGAATCCAGTTGTCACCGTAGTGAACAAAGAGGATATTGGCCGGCTCAGCAGTTGATGGATAAGACATATCACTGTCCTCTTCCTTGGATAACCACCACAATGGTTCTTACAACAATTTGAAAATCTGTTTTTATCCATAGTAAAAATGAGCACATACAGAGTGAGTAACTATGATCAAAGGCCACTTTTCTTCGCACGTCATCTAGGCAGGTATCATAGCCTTGATTAACTTGAGCTAAGCCGGTGATGCCTGGTAAAACGCCATAGGTTCTTTCGGCAAAAAATGGGATTGCGTCATTGAGTTTTTTATAGAGAACAGGCCGTTCTGGTCGAGGGCCAATTAGCGACATCTCTCCCTTCAGTACATTGATTAGCTGAGGAAGTTCGTCCAGTCGGGTTTTGCGAAGAAACAGACCTATGGGGGTAATTCTAGGGTCGTTAACGGTGGCCCATACGGCTCCTGATTTCGCTTCTGCATCGCAGTACATGGTACGAAACTTAAACATCTCAAAAAGTACCGCTTTTTTCTGGCTGTACTTACCGATTCTAAGCTGTCGATAGATAACTGGACCTATCGACGTGCCTTTAATCAACAAGGCAATGAATGGAAAGAAAGGTGCTGTAATCACTAGAAGAGTTAAAGCGCCGACAATATCGAATGCTCTCTTAGCAATAAACACCGTCTTACTACTATTTTGCGTATTCATAACATAACTTCCTTATTGGTTTACTTTTTGCCAATTTCCATTTGAAAAACCGAAAAGATAACGAACACCGCCGATAAAGTTTGCGAGGTGACCCGACAGTAAACATCGGAGTGCATTGCTGACCCGGCTATTAAAATGAGAACGAAATAGAGTGACGGTGCCTGCCATTAGAACCAGAGCGAGTTGAGCTAGCAGTACAATACTGAAGAACCGGTAGTCCCAGAGATAGAGACAACCACAGACTTCCAGCAATACAAGGTACGGAGTAAGTAATCTCAATCCTTTTCCTGAAAAAAAGACAAAGGCGAGAGCGGGTCGTACAGGGTTAAACAGACTGAGTAGCCTTAGAGTTTGTTGCATATTCCCGGCAGATATACGAATGCGTCTTTTAAAATCATTCTTTAAGGTGGTTGTCTCTTGTTCCACCGCCATTAAATTAGTTTCATAGGCAATCTGATAACCTTGCTTAACAATCTCCATTGGTAAGACAAAATCATCATTAATAGTATCTGGTTGCAAAGGTTGGAATAACTCATGGCGAATAAGATAAAAGGCACCGTGAGCGCCTAAAGTTGCTCCTAGATAAGACTCACCTAGGCTGATGTTATTTTGATACTCCCAGTAGGTACTTTCACCGCTATCTGAGCCACTCGGCATACAGTAATGTGAATTTACCACGCCTATTTTCGGGTTATTGAAGTGATCGGTTGCAACCAACAGGGCGTCTAAAGAGACAAGGGCAGAAACATCGGTTAGTGCAACAATGTCACAGGTTAAAGTGGGAATAACATGGTTAATTATGGCGAGTTTGCCACGGTTTTCACGGTTTTCGATAATCTCGAAACGTACATCTGCGCATATCGCTTCTTGAATCGTCTCTCGCGCAATGTTGGCGGTTGCATCTGTACATCCGTCGCAAACCACCATCACGTTGAGCTTTTTTTTCGGGTAGTCGAGACTAGCAAGATTACGAATTTTATCGGCTATCCAATTCTCTTCGTTATAGGCTGGAACAAGTATCGTGACATGAGGTCGCTGAGCGTCACCTTTACTGTTTTTAAATGAGCGTGTGTTCGCTTTCTCTGGCTGGAAAACCATCCGTTTTGCCAGCCACTTTAATAGCAGAGGATAAAATACGTGGTGATAAACGACCAACATGATACATGTTAACGTCATAATCATTACAAGGTAGTTACTCATGCGACGGCTCCTGTAGCAAGTTCTTCGTAGGCACGAACCATCTGCCGAATATCGTGGCCGTTAACAACAAACTCACGAGGCAGCTTTTTGCTTTTCTGACCGAGCATTTTCATTACACTACCTGCGATATCCGTTATGCTCTCCTTACGTACCAAAGTGCCCGTTTCAGGGCAGATCACTTCTGAACAGGCGCCGACGTCAGATACCATTGATGGGATGTTGCTGGCTTGTGCTTCAAGGGGAGAGAGAGGAAATCCCTCTTTGCGAGAAGGAAGTAGGAATAGGTCCAGACAGTGATAGAAACGAGGCATATTATCAATGTGGCCAAGAAAATGGACTCGGTTATCAACGAATAGCTTTTTACTCAGCGTTTCTAAAGCTTCTCTTTCCGGGCCATCTCCGGCAATGACCAGATGAACCTTTGTCGGTAGCATGGCAAGCGCTTTAATCGCAATATCAAACCCTTTTACTTCTTGTAATCTTCCTGCGCAACCGACAATAAAATTGTCTTGCGGTAAGTTAAATTCCTCGCGGGACAAAGTCTTAGAACCTGGTTTGAATTTTTTGCAGTCAACCCCATTTTTAATCACAACGGAATCTTTATAAGAGAATGTTTGTGCCAGCTTTTTACTGACTTGTGTTGCATCAGCAACGAGGGTCGGTCGCGCCAGTTTAAGTAGCAGTTTTTGCAGTTGCTGATACTTTTTGCTATCCAGATGCCAAACATCATGCTCGGTATGAATGCGGACGGGAACATTGGCAAGTCGAGCTGCGTAGCCTGCGTAAAGTAGAGGGCCAATATGGTGCGTATGAACCACGTCTGGTTTTATATTTCTAAACACTTTAGCCAAGGTGTATGCCAGACTAACATGCACTCCCGGAGGCTTATCCAGAAAAGCGAGCTTATCTGCAAACGGTTTTAAACGTGGCCAGTTCATTAGCGCTTGTTCTTTGGTCCCTTCAAGGCTGACCAGTAGAACGTGATCCTTTGGATTGGCAAATGTGAGTAAATCCAATGCCAGATTTTCAATGCCACCCGGAGCAAGGTGTTGGACAACATGAATCACTTTTCTTTGCTGTGTTGTATTGGTGTAATTGTTCATACCCGTTCCTTGTTTGTAGTGAACTTGATAGCTATGTAGCATGTGCTGTGCCAACTTTAACTTATTGTTTTTTATTAAGATAAATCGGTGATGGTGAATGGTGAGAGATAATTGTCAGAATGAGAATCAAAATACTAAACGAACATAAAGCGATGGTTTTCTAGGGGGGAGATTTACCGCTGGCCGGTGAATTAGACAACCAACGGTAAAATGGATAACGAGAGGTGAAATAGACGAGGTCGTTTATGCTTGATTCAGGTAATTAGGGAAAGTGGCGATAACAGGCAGTTGAGTTGCGTCTTCAAGCTCATCTTTATAACGGAAGCTTGAGTCGAACAGCTCGATAATAATTGAAAGACCAATACCTAAAGCACTACCAGCAATTAAGCCCGCGAGCACATAAACCAACAGTGGCAAGTTGATAGGTGAAACAGGCCTAAATGGCAGGTCTATTATTTTCACTCGCTTATTTTGTTCAAATACGCCTAAAGACCCCGTTAGCTGAGCCATTTCATACCGCTCGACGAGTTCATCATATAGGCGTTGTTTATGTGCTGTATCTCGTTGAAGGTGAGAAAGGGTTTTCGCTTTTTCACTATATCGAAATGTTGTCTGCTGCAGCTCTTCAATCATGTTCTCTAAGCTAAGAGTTTCTGCTTTTAGCGACTCATATTTTGCTCTTGCTAATTGTAGAGAATGGAGCTGTGTAACTAATAGATTAGGCGTTTCGTCACTGCTTGATATGGCCGAGGTACTGGCGATATCCCATAAAGTGTCACTACTGAGTTGCGATGTTGTGGAGTTGATTAAGCGAGAACGATCGGTTTCTAAGCGATATAGCTGCCTCTCTTTACTCTGAACTAGGCTGTGATTATCAGTATATTTTGCTTTTAGTAAGGTTAACTCGCTTTTGGTTTCGATGATCTCTTCTTCGAGTCTACCTACTACGGGGTTCGAGTTAGAGAGTTGCTGATCAATGGAGCCTAAGCTCTTTTCTATACCCGCTAACAGCGCTTGTTTTTCCGCTAAATTTTGCTTTAGTGTCGCTAACCTAGAGAGGTTTTCTTGTTGAAGAGTTGGAGAGATGTCAGGGTGTTGAGTCTGGAATTTTGTTAGAGCCAGTTCAGCGGAGTTTAACGCTTCTCTGCGCTCGTTAATGTGTATAGAGAGAAATTCGCTTGAATCTTTGATCGACGAACGTTCTGGCGCAAGAAGTTGCTCGATAAAATGCTTGCTAACCGATTCTAAAACAGGCTTTATTTCATCGCGATTTTTGGAGGTCAGAGTGATGGAAACAAAATCATTTCCTATCTGCTTTACCGACAAACTATTGGCAAGTTGCCGAACAACTTGTTCTTGCTGCTGAGGACTCATATCGTCATTAATCAGGTTCTGTTCTCGTGCAACAGAGTGGAGAATATGGCGGCTTTTTAGCAGCGTCCGTAATCCGTTTATACGCTCCTTGAAGCCAGTAGACACGGCAATATCTTCAAGAAATGGGTTCATCTTCGCAGTCTCTTGAATCAACATACTGGTATGAGAACGATACTGTTTTGCCGATACATAGCTGACAATGCCTCCGATGATAGGCAGTATCAGCATGGGAATAACAATGACGTATCTTTGTCTCCAAGCTGAACACAGTAGTTTGAACAATCTTAATTTTAATTCGCTCACAATAGCTCCATTAGCCAGCTAGTAAACTGACTTTTATTTTGCCAACTTTGATTACGTACGATCTCAGAGGTGTCTTGGTTTTTGCTATCCACAGCAAGCAGCAGTTGCTGCACAAATTCTTGCTTGTTTGTGGCACTGTAGATATGAGGCATATATGGAGCTAATGCAGGGAAATGGGTACTTACCACCGGACGCCCTGTCGCGAGGTACTCCATTAACTTTAATGGGTTACAGGCATTTATTTGTGCGTTTACCTTAAATGGCATCATGCTCACATCCCAATGTTGGCTGTAAGAGGGGAGCTCATGATGACTTTTCTCTCCCAGATAGATGATATTAGGAAGGTTTGGCAGTGGGTTATGTTGCATCATATCTGGACCGATAAAGATAAATGTCCAGTTGGTTAATTGCGTTGCGACCTGCCGAATCAAGTCGTAATCCAACCAAGAGGATAAACTGCCGTAAAACCCAGCAATGTGATGAGAGGCGTGTTGATTGTTAGGGAGATCTGATGCTCGTTTTACTGGCGTAGAAAAGAGTTCAAAATCAACGCCATGCCTTAACAGGCATGTTTTTGAGGCTGGAAAACGTTGTTCAAGTTCTTCACTCGCCGCCAGTATCAGATCGGCTTTATCGATGAGTTTTAACTCATGTTGCTCTGCGGTTTTATGGTTGACGCCTTCGAGAGCAGAGAAATCGTCACCACAGTAGTAAACAACGGCATGCTCGTTGAGATGACCACAAAGATCCGCTGCTGTCGGTAGAGAAGACCAGAGTATTGGGTTGCTGAGTCCTTCCTTCTCTATATGAGGCATCAACTGGTGGATCATTAAATCTCTGGCCACTCGTCTGCTTAAGTTGGATGATGGTGCTGGAATAGTGAGCAGGTTCACTTCAGTAATGTTGTGGTTGGGTTGCGTCTGATTAGGCAAATCCTTTTGCTTAAGAAACCCAGCAATCTTATTGACCACCCGTTTACCATCACGAAAGCTTAGAGTCGGTTGTCTTAACCCTATGGAGTTGACCCAAAGTACTTTTCGGTCGTTGGCCAAATGACGCACCAAATGTTGTGTGCTGGATGGGTGTCCACCAAGGTCTTCTGCAAATACGATGAGATCCTTCATAAATCCTCCGGCTGGCTTTCTATGAGTGATTTGATAACGCGAGCAGGATTTCCTCCTGCAAGAACAAATGGGGGAAGATCTTTAGTAACGATGCTACCGGCTGCAACTATGGTCCCTTGGCCGATTGTCACCCCCGCCATTACAGAAACATTGCTGGCTAGCCAGACATCGCGTTTGAGGCAAATCTCGCCTATCTGATCATCAGTATCCGCTGCTCCTTCGGCTCTATGTTTGGCATCAATAGGGTGGCCAGGGTAGCCATAGAACCCACTTCTACCGGCGATTCTCACGTTATCTTCTATGATCACCTTTGAACCGACAGCAATGGTTGTTTGCCAGCCTATACCAACGTTATTGCCAATGCGGAGCATTGGAGAACCACTGGCGCTTCGACCCGAAAATGTTGTCTGTCCGGAAATACGACAATCATCACCAATCTCAATATGCAAAGGGCCCGATATATAAGGAACACCAGTATAGAGGTATAGCCGACGACCACATTGCTGAACACGCCCCTTAAAGGCAGGAGTATTTAAGAATACTCGTGTGATTTCGCTTAAGGCGTTTTTAATCGCACTGTATAAGTGATAAAGGGGGATATTAATGATTGCTATTGAAGGGAGCTCAAATCCACGTGTCTTTTTTGCCATATAAAAAAGTTGCCTTATATGGCGGTTTGGATGATCTTTGAGCCAAGTTTTAAAATGAGAAACATTGGTCGCTTGCATATTGACTCCTAGCTTTAGAAACAGTGTGATAGTAATGAAGTACTCTCATACAGTTAATACACACATCATGCCAATTTTTAATGTTTAAATATCAATAAGTTAAAATCCTAGTTGGTTTTATTCTCATTTTGACTTGCAACTTGAGCGACCACAATGGTGAGTGCCGCCAATATGTAGATAGGCCAATTAAACCCTTGAGTAAGAAATGTTCCTGAGACGACAGTGCCGATCAGGCCGGCGTGTACTGCTCTCGCACAGGCGAATATTTTACATTGAGAAGCGAATTGACGATGCTGCAATGTGTCGACGGTTTTAGACGCTAAGCGAATAAGTGACAGTAAGAAAGCGATAAACGCCAATAGTCCGGCAAACCCTGTTTCAGCCAAAATACCAAACCAGGTACTGTGTACCGCGTGGTTTAATCCATCCCAGTGATCACTATAAAAGAAATAGTTGTAATAGAAGTTATTGAGTCCAACCCCGGTTAACGGGTTGTCTAGTGCCATTTTGAACGCGGCGTCCCAAGCGTAAAGTCGTCCCATTGCGGAAGCATCTATGCCTTCTTCCGCGGTGCCTCCGGAAGCGCGGTCGGAAATACCGGCAACAACATACAGTATCAGCATGACCGGAACCGCAATGGCGACCAGCAGCAGTTTTGAACGGATGTAATATCGAACAAATATTCCACCGACGGCAAGAATCCCCAGCAATCCTCCGCGACTTTGAGTCTCAAGAACGGCGGCAAACAGCGCGACGGAAGTTAACAAGGCAATAAGGCGGATAAGAGTGTTGTAGCCTCTGCTTAGAAACAAGCTAATGGCAAAAGCGAAGGGAAACATGAGGACTAAAGCGAGATCATTAGGATCGCCGAGCATGGAGCCTAATTGACGCCCAATAGTCACTCGGTTTCCCTCAACTAAACCGATCCCCGCCTGAGCATTTTGCAGAGCAATAAGTGCAATGATAAGACCGGAGATGACAATAGTGATGGAAGCATATTCTAGTTGGCGCTTTGTGTTTATAACCCATATTATCGCCAAAGACATTAGGATGATTTTCCAGTAAATAGCGTTGAAGAAGCTAATGGCAACGGGCTTGTTAGAAGCAAAAAAGAGTCCTGAAATGACCAGTAGCCAAAAAATACCTAACCAATTTAACGTTGAGGGCCAGTAAGGTTTCAGTTTGCGAGAGATAAACAGGTGCCAACATAAACCGCCAAGTGCGCCTAATGAAAGAAGCAGAGGTATTCTGAGCGAATAAAGAACTGGGATCGCTTCGTGAAGACGAAAAAAGGAGAACACCACAAAAAGAAGAACAAACCAGAATACGTGGTGAATAACCAATAGAACGCCGATTGGCAGTAACGCGAGTATAGGAACAATGGCAGGGTTTGGAACTTTAAACCATAGCAGTGTTAATCCCAGCGTCATTATGAAGGAGACGATGATGGCATTTTTATTAACTGCAGAATGCCCGTTCATAGTTTTAACTGCCGTTGTTTCAGTTTTCTCTGTTTCATCGCTCTACCCTTAACTTCTTTCACTTTTAGTACTAGCTGATTAAGCGAAAACGGTTCAGGCAATAGCCCTGAGTAACAAGCGAAAACCGCCACCAGCAGTGGTGCAACTGTCGCCATTGCCAATCGGTAGAAATCAGCGGTGACTTTTGTCGATAAAACCGCCAAAGAAAAATACCCACTCATCATTACAATAATGGGCAACAGTTTGTAGTTGAGAGGGTAGAGACTTTGGCTCGTGGTGTAGACCGAATAAAGTTTGTAGCTTTGTGCCACTAATAACGCGATAAGTATGCCCCAGATAGAGTAGTTCCAAAGCAGGACGACAAGGATTGCGCCGATACATAATGATTGGATGTTAATGTAGAGTAATCGTTGACTCTGCTGCCGATATAGCAAACCAATATTGACCAACTCAGAAGTCTCTTTCATAACCGCACAAGATAAGGGAAATATTAAGTAGAGAGAGGCATCTGAATAGGGTTCAGGAAGAGCAATTGAGATCAGAAGTGGTCCTGCGAAAAGAAGCGAAGTGGCTAAAATGAAAATCCAGACAATGCCAACATGAGTAATAGAGACCACATAGTGATCACCTTGGTTTTTCAGGCCGCCAAAGCGTTTGCCCATCCACCACATATTAAAAGGCTGAACGAGTATACACATTGCTAAAGCTAACTTGGCACTAATGGCGTAAGCGGCCAGAGAATCAAGGGAAGAGGTTAAAGCAATCAGCCATTTTTCTGCTCCATTGAGACCAAAAGCAATCAACCCTGAAAAAGCGATCGGCAGACTGTATTTTAATGCTTGTCGCGTCCTTGTTTTGTTTGGTAAACGTAACTTGAAATGGCTGGACAGGTGAAAAGCGCAGAGCTGCAATAGATGAGAGATGACTGCGGCCAATAATACGCCCGCGACCCCCATGTTCATATTTAGTACCAAGAGAATAACGACGATTTGCATCACACAGCCACCAATCGTTATGGTCACAAAATGGTTAACTTTATCTTCAATTCGTAACCAGACAAGTGTCATAGAAAGGGGAGCACTAAGTACGACACCACTCACCAATAATGCTATTTCGCTAACGCTAATTTCCGGAAATGAATGAGTAACCAGATTGACCACCAATAAGATGAATGGCAGAAAAAACAAACTACTAAGCCATACGATAGAGTAGAACTCTTCGGCGACGCTTTTCCGTTTTATTGCATCGTCCGACTCGCCGACAAATCGATATAAGGCTTCATACATGGCCAACCCTGTTATCAGCCCGGCAAATGCAGAAATACTTGCTAAGAACTCAAGACGGCCAATCTCATCAACATGCAAGGAGTGGGTGAGGAACGGCAGCATAAACAGTGACGTTGCTTTGGTAAGAAATAAGCCTGTGCTGTACATGGCGATGCTGGAAAAGGTACTGTTCATACACTATTCCTCTGCTCGGTACGGGTTATGCTTTGATGCACGGATGGTGGCGTTTGCGAACCGGTAAATTCGGTGACTATATGGTGATAGCAGATGGAGGCATGATAGTTCTGTGCGAGCTGCTGTCCTGCATGACCAATCTTCTGTATTTTTTGCGGTTGATAGGCAAGCTTTCGCAAGGTGTTTGCGAGTGAGCTAGGATTGTTTGGTTGGTATTTTAAGCAGTGAACACCCTCTTCAAGCGTCTGATCCCAATAGGCATTGTCACTGGGAATGATGACGCAAAGTCCTGCGGCTAAACTTTCCAGTATCGACAAACCAAAGGGTTCCTTTTGGCTTGTGGAAATAAATATGGAGCAACGAGAACGGATTTCATCTAGGTTGGTTGGTTTCTCGTACCAGTGTATTCCTCTATTGGGTTGCGGGGCTGAGACAATTTCTGCACTGGTCTGCTCTGGGCGTATGTAACAGATATGAAACTGAAGTTTCAGTTGGTTACCAATGAGTTTATTTGCAGAAAGGAGTGTGTCTAACCCTTTCCACTTCAGTAGTGACGCTGCCCAGAATATGTGTGTATCAATGTATTCGCATGGCGTCGGCCAACGCTGTTGATTCAGTCCGTTATCAAAAGGAAGCAGGTTCGCTCCTGTCGCGTGGAAGAGAGCGAAATCTCTGGCTGTAGTCGCAGATAGAGAGGCGCTGAAATAGCGCTCAACAGCGGCAATAATGGATGCTTTTGAACTGCGTAAATAGAATACTTTTGTCGCTTTAGTCAGGCAATAACCAATAGAACGAGAGGCAGCTACAGGGCCTTGTATAAGTTGGATCACCTTGTAGTGCGCAATGAACTGACAGAGATAAAGCGCAAGGTCAACGCCGGGGCCAGATATGCCAATTAGTGTAGTGACTTTTTGTTTATTTAAGCGAAGTTTAAACAGGGTAAATAGCAGTATCATCAGCAGTATTATCTGTTTACACCAATAACCTAATCCGCTTGTATTGGCATGAATAAACGTCGGCATAGAGTAGTAAAGAACAGATAAATCTCTATTGCTGGAGTTGTTGTTCCAACTTGTTGTATCACTGGTTAAAACGGAGATATGAACCTTACTTTCTTTACACAGATCGAGCATTTCTCGGGCTGCAATTTTGGAACCCCCAGAATAAGGCACAGGATCAAATAACAGTTTATAGCATGTGGCCTCTGAGTGTTCGGAGTGGTCCTTGTTCATCTTGCTCTCCTTGTCTATGGTCACCAACAAAGGTGATGATCAAATAACTTGGTCGTTATTAAATAGATAGGGAGCAAAGAGGGTGCCAATCTAAGTGGGTTTTAATTATATGATTTTAAAGGAATAAATAGATTGATACTGAAATGAAAAGAAAATTGTCAAATTGAATGTCAAATTGCATGTCGGTAATGATTGAGTATGTCAGGAATGACTTTGTCGGCGGAATAGTGACATTGAATGGTTTCTCTACAATTATCCTGCATGTCTGCTCGCTGTTTGGCGCTCATCGCTATCCATGAATGGAGCGCGTTTACTAATTCCACTTCCGTCTGACATAACCAGCCATTTTGATTTGAAATTATCAGCTTATTGAGTGCGCCCACATCCATGGCAATAACGGGAATCATTCTACCCATCGCTTCCAGCGCTACCATAGGTAAGCCTTCAAACCGTGAAGGAATGACCAGAACTTCTATTTGCGGCCAAACTTCTGACATCTCTTTGTATCCGGCTAAGCAGGTATTGTCTGGCGCGTCCAATTGTAAGGCTTGCCTCATTACTCCCTCTCCATATAAAACGAAGGAGTGTTGAGGAAATTCTTTCGCCAGATTAATGAACCGATCTGGCGCCTTTTCATGACTGAGTCTGCCTGCAAAAGCGATATGTTTGCCTCTATTAGGTAACGGCTCAGGCATGGAGATAAAGTTATTAAGAACAACGGTTTGAGAGGGGATTTTTTTATCGATAGCAGGACTTACAGAGAAACGCAAAGGGCTGATAAAAGCGCTATACCTATCTATAAAGTCATAAACTGCAACCATACCTTTAGGTTGTTCTCCTGCATGATAGGTTACTGCAACGGGGCAAGAAACAAAGAAACTGGCTAACTTACACAGAATACTCGCCTTATAACCGTGAGCGTGAAGAATAGAAGGTCGGTGTTGTTTAATCAGCTTAACAAGTGCAGGAAAGGTACGTTTGTTGTCGAGCAAGTTATCGATTGAGGAGTAAGGTATTCCTTCTCCAACCAGTTTTTCGATAAGTTGACTGTGCTGTTGGTACTGTTTGAGTAAAACAACTCGCACTGATTGCTGGTGGTTATGGAGCCCTTTTGCCAACTCAATAATATGGCTGTCTATGCCGCCGAATATGCGACTATCTGTCAGTAACCAGATCTCTCCGGCGGCTATTTTGGCTCTATTTGGTTGCATGTTATTCCGACTCCCAAGACTGCTTTTTTCGATACACGGTTGAGGGACTGAGTTCCAGCATGACAGCAGCGTTGAGAACATTGCCATCACAATAATCGATAGCTTGTTGTATGGTCTGTTTTTCAATTTCCCACATTGGACGAATAGCCACATCTGGCGCTGGCGATTGTACATTCACGCTGCTGTTACTGAGAATAATCTCTTCTGAAGAGTTTTGCGTGGCTTGCCCGGTGTGAGCGTGGTGTAGCATGGTTTCCTTGAGTGTGTTCTCTTCTTTTGCCACTGGTTTGTGACTTTGTGGCTTAGAAAACTGTGCAGGAAGGTGCTCTGGGCGAACGTATTTCTCGTCGTTGAGGACCACTATATTGCGTATGACATTTTGTAACTCCCGAACGTTACCCGGCCAACGATATTTCTTTAAAATGGTTTCAGTTTCTCGTTTCAGACCGATAAATTTTCTCTTATCTTGTTTGGCGTACTGTTTTAGGAAGTGGTTGGCCAGTTCAATGATGTCGCCATCACGCTCTCTAAGTGGCGGCATCTCGATAGGAATAACGTGAACACGATAATAGAGATCCTCTCGGAAGTTTCCTTTCTCAACTTCCTTCATTGGATCACGATTAGTTGCACAGATGATACGAATATTGACACGACA
Organism: Vibrio sp. MACH09; assembly: GCF_033238805.1. Lineage (NCBI taxonomy): Bacteria > Pseudomonadati > Pseudomonadota > Gammaproteobacteria > Vibrionales > Vibrionaceae > Vibrio > Vibrio sp. MACH09. The sequence continues at coordinate 1,139,138 of NZ_BSFZ01000002.1, forward strand.
CTCACTGTTGCTTCCTAACGGGGTAAAGGTACCTGTTTGCAAAAAACGCAGTAGCTTCTTCTGCATCTCCAGTTCCATTTCACAAAGCTCATCGAGAAAAAGGGTGCCGTTATTAGCCATCATAGCGGCGCCTTTGCGATCTGTTGTGGCTCCGGTGAATGCGCCTTTTACATGTCCAAAAATCTCACTTTCTAGCAAGTCTCTAGGTATCGCACCACAGTTGATCGCGACAAACGGTTTCTTTTTACGATCGCTTTGCTGGTGTATCGCTTCTGCGCACACCTCTTTACCGGTACCACTTTCGCCACTGATAAATACGCTGGCGGTGGTAGGAGCAACAGCATCAATGGTTTTATACATGGTTTGCATGACAAGGCTGGAGCCAATGAACCCCTGAAATGTCGAACGATCTAGTGACGATTTGAGATCGTCTACTAGGTTCATGAGCTTGGCGTTTTCAAGGTTAACGGCAATGGAGGCTTTTAGTCGCTCGGCTTTTATCGGCTTTTCAAGAAAATCTTTAGCACCACTTTGAATCAGGTTTACCGCAACATCAATTGAGCCATGAGCAGTCGCAATAATAATGGTTGTTGGGAATTGATTTTCTTGTACCCATTCAAGAATTTCTTGTCCTGATATATCCGGCAATTGAAGATCAAGAATGACAAGCTGGGGCAGGTACCACTCAATAAACTGTTTCGCCTCGCGGCCGGTTTCTACGTGGAATAGTTCATAAGGTTCATTTTTTACATACTCCTTATAAAGTATGGCTAGCGACGTTGAGTCTTCTACTAAGAGAACTTTTGTATTCATAGTTATTCCTTGATAGCAGCTTCAAATCCTTTCTCTTTTCTTATATTGAGTTGTGTGAAAGAACGTTCAGCGAGTTCTTTTAATTGTGCCGTTAATGTTAATGCTTGTTCATAATCCTCGTTTTTACAACATGACTCTATTGCTCGGGAAAGTTGTGACAGTGCGTTATTCCCTAAAGCCAGTGCAGAACTACCAAGAGTATGGGCTTCATATTGTAATGTATCAAAATCATTCTCATATGCAGAGGTTAGCATACTAGATGTGTGGTGTTCCGCTTCTATTAGATAATGTTCAATCAGCATGGGCATGACATCCGCGCTAGTGTCTTTAATCATTTGCTGGAGAGTCTGTTCATCAACAATGGTGTCTGTTGTTATTTCAATCTGTTGTTCACTCATTGGCTCTCCTAATGGTTGTGATGACGGGCTCATCAACGGGTCAGATTCTGCTTTTATAGCTGCTGGTTCATCGTGCTCTAGAAGAGACGATGGTTGTTCTACACCTGCAATATATTTATTTAGCATATTGATCATATTAGAGCGCTTTACAGGCTTGGATAGATAGTCGGTCATTCCTACCGCGAGAAACTTTTCTTTATCTCCCGTTAATGCGTGAGCCGTAAAGGCGATGACTTTTAGAGAGGCAATAGTGGGATTGTCTGAGGCTCTTATTCGCCGGCAAGCTTCTAGTCCATCCATCTCTGGCATGGAAATATCCATAAAGACTAAGTCGTAACTACTTTCATTTATTTTTTCCAACGCTTGTATGCCATTGCTGGCAATATCGATCTCTATTCCAAGATGACTGAACATTGTCTTAACGACCAGCTGATTGGCGACGTTGTCTTCCGCCACCAGTATTTTGCTTTTTTTGCACTGAGGAAGGAGAGATGTAGGTTGCACCTGTTCAGTATTTTCACCCTCAGAAGCGACTTGAAACGGAATGGTAAAAGTAAAACGGCTACCTTCATCCACAATGCTGTCGACACTTATGCTGCCGTCCATTAGATCCGTAAGCTGCTTACAAATGGCTAACCCTAATCCGGAGCCTTGGTATCTTCTTGAGTAGGTTTGATCGGCCATGGTGAACTCATCGAACAAGTGGGGCAGTGCGTCCTCTTCTATTCCTATGCCCGTATCGATAACCTGACATTGAACAATGGCGTGCTCTGCGCTGCGTTCCACACAAGACACCTCAATAACGATTTCACCCTGTACGGTAAACTTTAAGGCATTGCCTACCAGATTGAGGATGATCTGCTTGTAACGAGTGTCATCCCCAATGACCCAAACTGGGAGATCATTCTTATTGATTTTAAGTTCTATGCCTTGATTAATGGCGATGGGATGTAATGTTTGATAGATGGTGTCGATGCTTTTTTCTAAGTTAAACGTGTTATGTTCAATAACAAAATTGTTTGCTTCCATTTTGGAGAAATCCAAAATGTTATTAATTAGAGAGAGCATCAACTGCCCAGACTCTTTGGCGGTGTTGATAAGTTTGATCTGCTGTTTGGTTAAATTTGATTGTTCTACCGAAGAGAGCAAACCAATTACCCCGTTCATTGGTGTTCTTATTTCGTGAGACATGGAAGCTAAGAAACGACTCTTTGCTTCATTTGCGTGTTCCGCTTCTTCTCTGGCCTTTTGTTGTTCGCTATAACTCTCTGCTAGATTCCGTGACATTTGATTAAAAGATTCAACAACTTCTCCTAGCTCGTCCTTATAGGGAACCTCAAGCTGGTAACCTGGACCATGCTTGCTAATGATTGTGGTGGCTTTTCTTAGCTTCACTAAATTTCTAGTTAAGTAAGTTCCTAGGATAAAAGAGAACAGCGCGACAAGGGCGACTTCTAAAGAGGCGAGCGCTATGATGGAATTTCTCGCCTGTTTAAGCAGAGAGTCAATGGCAGTGGTTGCGAACCCTATCTCTATCGCGCCATATACAATGTTGTCACTGACGATATCCACTCTGGTGTCATAAATACCGTCGACAACCATATCCAAACTGTGGTCAATACGGTTTTCTTGTTTGAGAAGAGCAGGGTCACCACCGGAAGCTAGCGTTCTCCCGGCGGAGATAATACGCACATAGCGAACATCTTCTAGTTCAATAATGTCGTTAACCAGATCATCAAGAGTCGCAAGATCCATAACCAGAACGGAATCTTTTACCGCATGAGAAAACATAGTAGTGGTCGCGTATGCTCGTTGAATTAGCTGCTTCTCGTTTGAGTTGCCGAGAAATGAAAGGGCACTGAAAATCAGTATAACCAGCAAGATGATTTCTATAGCGGCTATACCGATGATGGTTTTGGTTCTAAAGCTGATCATCTCAATGTCACCTAATCCAATAAATGAATATTGAGTGCACGGACATCATCCCAATCGCTGTTATTTGCTTTTACAAAACCTTTTATTTTCAAAGGCTCGATGAGCATGCGTCCTTCTGGGCTGTCAGCTAAATGGGCAAAAAAGTCATCGATTTTGGCTTTTAACGTCGGCGGAAAGTTTGGATGGGCCGCGATGGCGTGAGGCGTATAACCTTGCGTCGTCCAGATTGGGGTTAACTGATCGCTGATGTTTGGATCTATGGCATTAAATGTTCTTTGGATACCCCCGCCAGCTTTATAAAACCCTCTTTCTACGCCCAAGTATACCGAGTCGTGGGAAGAGACGTATTTTGGCGTGAAGTGAACGCCTCTCTGAGCCAAGTAAGCTCTTGTTAGAATACTGGCGGCAAATGCGGCGGGAGATGGAAAGGCAAGCTCTTGTCCATTAAGCTGATTGACAGACTCAATGCCACTGTCTTTTCTTACCACAATGATGCCTCGAATTTTTTTATCCTTTGCTTTGGCGACGGCTTGATAGCCGGGTTTATCATTGAATACAACGAAGTGGTATGGATTCATGTAAGCTAAATCATATGCTCCTTCATTTACTCTTTTCTCAAATGTAGGTATATCTGTTGCTGTGGTGAACAAGAATTGATGACCGACTTCTTTACTCAACTGCTGCAAAATGGGGGTCCACTGCTTAGCGAGCCTCGTAGCTGACTGTTGGGGCACAACAGCAAATAGATATTGCTCTGCCTTTACCGAAGCGGTTGTGACTATCCATAGAAGAGATACGCCATAAAGCCATGTTCTCATACCAGTCCCTTTGAGTTATTTGTTCTTTTTCAATTGCTTGTCTAATAAATACTAGTTTAATGATCTCGGTTTTGTAAGATTGCAGACCATTTAACTCTGCATATTAATAAACCCGTTATCCTTTACGTGGCTTTTGAGCCAGCTAAGCCAATGGTTAGGAAGCCAAGAGAATCGATTTATTTCCCGCTGGATTTCTTGTGAAAGAGTTGGCTGTAATCGCTGATTTAAAACGGTACCAAGAAGATTAATGTCGCCCAGATTGAGTAGTTTTAGTGCTTTTTGAATCTCTGGTTTAGTTGTTCTTCCGGCGGATACCGAGAGTAGGGTATTGTCACAGGCGGCAGCGACCAGATTGGCGGGAATATTGCCTCTGTTCTGTTGAAGCAGAGGGGATGTGTCCACTACGATACGTTGATACTCTTTAAGCCAGATTTCTAACTGCTGATTGAGAAAAACACCTTTACGCATCTCAAGTAGGCTTGCGGTATCGAGATTGCAGCACAGCCCTTGAAAACAGCGATTTGAGTTTTTCTCGCTGATCAGCGTGATATCACCAGATAGAGAGTGCTGGTCTACTGGCGAAAAAGATGGCCTATGAAGGTTAAGATCAAGCAGGAGCGTTTTATATCCAGCAAGAAGGTAACGCTCTGCAATGGCCATCGCTAGAGACGTTACTCCGGCTTTAGCATGGCAGGCCGTAACACAGAGCGTTTTACAGTGTGCCGTTTCTGCCATTATAAACAGTTGCTCAGTCTCACTATGTAGCGCGGGTATGCTCATCATATTGCTCCTGCTAAAACGATGGTGGTCACCAATTGCAGTACGTCGGTTAAGCCTGCACGAAATTTCTCGGCAAAGCTGTCACTCTCATCTGGGATGAAAATGGTGTCTCCTGCTCTTAGAAGTGGCAGCTGATAGATGTTGGCGGTTTTGCTAAATTCAATCAGGTCAAAGGTTCTGGCTTGATTTTGACAACATGAAACATTCACAATGGTTATCTTCTCTAGATACGCTGTGTTTGAGGGGCCTCCCGCTTGTGCCAGTAAGTCGAGTATGGTCATGGTGTCATCAAACTGGTAACGACCGGGTTTGTTAATCGCGCCCAACACTCGGACGGTCTGTTCTTTAGGTCTTTCCAGCCAGTTACGGTCTTTTTCTGGAATAAAAATGGTGTCGCCAGTGTTGACGTCTGGCAGTAAGCTCTCGTCGCCAGTTTCAAAGTAAAGGGATAAGTTTAGCTTGCTGATTTTCGCATAGCGTTTGTCTCGGTGAGTTACACGGATATTATGAATGTCCGCATCACCAGTGGGTCCATCCGCAGCAGAAAGTATATCGAGGAAATGCATTTCGTTTTTAAAGCGGTAACGTCCGGGAGCATTGACTTGCCCAAATACATAGATCGACCGTTCAGAGCTTTGACGTACCCATTGAGATTTGTTGTCTGATGGATCCTGAGGTAAGTCATGGATTCTGATGATAGCTCCGGTGCTGATCTTTGGAAGCTGTGCGGATGGCGCACCATTTCTAATAAATGCGTCTAAGTCGAACACTTGCATTTCTGATTGACTTGAAGAGGGAATGATCTCTATCTGGCTAGTATCTGCGCGTAAAGTTGGGCCTCCAACGTGAGCAAGAAGATCCATGAAATCCATCTCATCTGCCCATTCGATTCGTCCGGGACGAACCACTTCACCAATCACTCTTACCGCTCGGTTTGGCGACACTTTTAGCCAAGACTTCTCGTTCATATCTGTTTTTTCAGGAACAAAAATAGCATCACCTGCCGAAATTTGTGGTAGTGAGCTGGTTAGTCCTTCGGTGTAGGCGGTGAGATCGAAGTTAACCACACGACCACTCGCTTTTATAATTCGAATCTGTCTAGATTCCGCAAATCGGGTTGGGCCACCAGCGTTGGCAAGAATATCCATGAAAGTGGCTTCTTTTTTACTCTCATAAGCCCCCGGTGCTGCGACCTCTCCCATGACATAAACTACGTTGGCGCCGGATTTAATCTCTTCTTCCTGTTTTGGCACAAAAATAGTGGTTCCGGGCGTTAACCGTGGTAGAAAGTCGTCATTTCCCGTGTCCAGATAGCGCTTAAGGTTGAAAATAGAAGGTTGGCTACCTGCAATAACACGAATTTGCTCGACACTCGCATATCGAGTGACACCGCCAGAGCGCATTAAAACATCAACCAGTGTGATTTCCGGTTTGTAACTGAAGGTACCGGGAGAGTTTACTTCTCCGAATACTTTTATGCCGGTTTTTTGGTCTGAGCTGTCGCCAGAGTTGGCTTGTACTGCTGGATCAAAGTCTTGTTCGATATTGCCAACAAGAGGAGAGGCAGGGACAAACAGGACATCTAACGTTTTCAGCGTTGGCAGCAGCGATGGGTCGCCACTGTCGAGATAATCTTTATAGTTGAACTCTATAAGAGTTTCATTGCGGCGAAGTTGCAATTTATTAAGTTGAGCCCCAGCACGTATTCCGCCAGCGGCATGAAGTGCACTTTGAATCGTCGCATAATGGGGAAGGTTTAACTCTCCCGGACTTTTAACATAGCCCTGAACGGTAATGAGCACCTGTTTCTCTTCAATATAGACATCTGCGCTGGATACATTTCTATAGACACTAGAGAGACGTTCAATGATGAGCTCTTTAGCTTGTAGACTGCTGTATCCCGCGATAAGAACGGGACCAATTTCTGGCAGAGTAATATAGCCTCTACGGTCTACCTGAAACTCTTGGTTAAAATCTTCTTCTCCTGCGAGATTAATTCTAAGCAGGTCGCCGATTTGTACCGGAGCTTGTTCAGAAGCGATGCACTGAAAAGAGAGAATCATTAATAAGATGGATTTAATAATGGTTTTCATTGTTGCTCTCCTTTGCTCGTCGTCTCTGAGTAAACTTCGATGCTGACTCTACGGTTAGTTAGCCTTACACCTGCGCTTTCACCTTCAAAAATTGGGTTGTCAGAACCAACTGAACTGACCTTGATTCTCTGTTTTTCTAAGCCGAATATGGCGAGGTATCGTTCAACTTGCTGAGCACGTTGCAGGGCAAGTTTATTGTTATAGGTTTTATCGCCAGTCGCATCTGCGTGTCCTGTAATCATTAAGCTCAGCTCAGGGCTCTGTTTAAGTGATGCTGCGGCCTCTGCAAGTCGACCCATGTATTTAGGATTGATATCACTTGAGTCAAAGGCGAATTGGTTATCAGCGTTGAGTAGGTTATAGATGTTCTCAATGCTTTCTGTCGAAGAGGCGAGCTGCTCTATGTTGCTTGGTGGGACGCATTTGGCCTGAGTGGTAACGTAGCTGAGATCTTGTTCAAGCTCGCTCAATCTCTTTCTCTGGATGATTAAATCATTAGCCGCGTCTCTATGTAGGCCAGCTTCCAGTTCACGAGCGATTCGATCTTGTCTCATTCGGCTTTGAACAACCGCGGCTGGAAAACACATGTCGGCGCCGTCTTGGATAAGGATATCAAGGTGAAGTTTTGCCAATTGCCAGTCAAACCTCAGTCCATGCTCCGGACCTAATGGTTGATCTGGCATGACAGGAGAAAACCCCGAGGAGGTGTAGTTTTCTGCCATTCCACCTTGACCATGTTCTGGGTAGCTACTGCACCCAGACAATCCAGCCATAAGTAGTATTGGTAATAATGAAAGTAATCTCATGCCATTCTCCTCGTTATCTTTCAGGCTAGTGTTTAGAGTTGATAGGAATCGCGTTACCAATTCTAAGTAGGCTGAAAATTTCCAGAGGTTGACCGGATGCATTGGTAATACGTAAGTGACGTTCTTTTTCGATTAAACGTTTGTAGAAATAGACAATGGCACCAACACCAGACGAATCAAGAAAGGCCACATGCTTCATATCAACTTCGATTTCTGGATGCAGGTCTTCGGACAAAACTTTATCTATATGTGGTAGGGCGGTTTTACTGCCATTTGCATCGAGATCCCCGCTAAGTAATAGGGTTAGGACGGTTTGGCTAGTTTCAATTTTTCTTAGTTCCATGGTAAGTCCTCTTTACGGTTGTGACTTTAAATTAAGTCGTCGATATAAGAGTAAGCAGCATGCATGCCAAAATATAAATTCAATCTATTCAATCAGTTAGGTTGTTGTTGGCTTCGGTTTGGTAAGTTGGTCATGGTGATTCTCAATTTGAGAATCGAATTGACAATAGACAACGGGGTAGTGAACTAGGGCTTTATTATTACAGTAACGTTGAGCAGAGCGATTATGCAAAGAGATGATTAGCGGTTTGTTGACATTTAGGTTTGAAAAATAGTCAGCTATTGCTCATGCTTACTCTAAATACGTTTTTTCCAAAGGGATTGATGAGTGAAGGGAATCATTTTTACAGAGTTCATGCAGTTGGTAGAAGAAAAATTCGGCCTAGAGACGTTAGATAACGTTTTAGATGCTGCGACGGATGAAGGCGTATATACCACTGCGGGGTCCTATGATCACCGTAGCTTGGTTAAGTTGATTATCGCTTTAAGCAACAAAACGGGTATACCCGCAACAGATCTCCAAGAGGTATTTGGAGAGAGTGTGTTTGATAATTTGTATAGCACCATTCCAAATCAAGCGGGACTTAAGGAGTGTCAAACTGCTTTCCAGTTTATTCGTCATGTAGAGGATTATATACACGTAGAAGTAAAGAAACTCTACCCAGACTCTAACCCGCCAAGTTTTGATTTTATTAGTGAAACTGAAACTGAAATGATGTTTGACTATCGAAGTGTTCGCTGCATGAGCCATGTCTGTTTTGGTTTGGTTAAAGGGTGCGCGAGTCATTTCAATGAGCAGATAGTCATCACCATGAATCCGGTCGATGAGGCTGGTAAGCAGGTTCGTTTTTCGCTGGTTAGGAGTTAGGGGCATATGAATGAGTTAGTGCACCTTGAGCGCAAACTCAAGCGTGAATCAGCGGCCAGAAAAGCAGCAGAAAAGCTGCTAGAAGATAAGAGCTTAGAGTTATATCAGCTCAATCAACAGCTTCAGTTAGCCATGAGCCAATTAGAGAAGCGTTCCGCGCAACATCTGCGTAAGCTTGAATTTGAAGAGTACATCGATAAAGTTCTCATCAGTTTTGGCCGCTCTTTTCTTGAGAAAAAACTCAACGAGGTGCAACTGCATTCATTGGTTAGAAGGATTGCCTATAACCCTGTCGTGACGGATGTTCTATTGCATATCAATGTAGAGGTCTTTGATAGCTTGTCATTAAGTGAATATGGCAATTTGGAACTTCAAGGGTGTGAGAATCAGTTATGTAAAATGAGTTGCTGGAATGGAGAACGATTATTCCTACCTATAATGTTTGAAGGTAAACAAGCAGCAGGTTTTGTGTTTGTTGTCGACTCTAGCGAGGTAGACCAAGATACTATCCTGAACAAACTCACCTTAGTTGGAGAGTTAATCAGAGTTGCGTTAATTCGGAGTTTGGTGTGGCAACAAGAAGTGGAATTGCGATTACGTGCCGAAGAGTCTGATAAGGCGACAAAAGAGTTTGTCGCCATGATAAACCATGAGTTAAGAACACCGTTAAATGGAGTATTGGGAAGTGTGGATTTACTTCAACGCACTGCGCTTTCAGAACAACAACAACAGTATTTAGGCAACTTAGTTCAGGGGGGAGAGTTGCTGCGAGTGATCATAAATGACTTGCTCGACTTTAGTAAAATGAATGCAGGGATGATGGAGATTGTACCCAAGCATTTTCTCTGGAGCCGCTTAGAAGAGTCTATTAATGGAATTTTTGCAGCCAAATCTGCCGAAACAAATGTATGTTTCATCATCAGTACCAATAATATCCCTCCTGTGCTATTTGGTGACTTGGACAGAATTAAGCAGATACTGGTTAATTTGATAGGTAATTCATTTAAATTTACAACAGAAGGTGAGGTGAGGCTAAATGCCAGCTGGTCAATGGGCTGTTTAAGCTTCGATGTTGTCGATACTGGAATAGGGGTTCCGGAATCCGCATTAGGTGCGCTGTTTGACGCGTTTGTGCAGGTGGACAGGTCGAGTCGTCGAGCACATGAAGGCTCAGGGCTTGGTTTAGCCATATGTAAAATTTTGACCGAATTGATGGAAGGTGGAATAGAGTGTGAGAGTGAGTTAGGAAAAGGCACGACATTTAAAGTACAGATAGCGATTCCCGAAGGTGATGAGAGTCAGTGTGCTGATGGTTCAATGGCCATTGAGAGTGTGGATATAGATTGGAAAAAACTGAAGATACTCGTTGTGGATGACGCCAGCCTTAACCAAATAATAGTGAAAGAGATGTTAGGAAAAATGGGGATTGAGCCGCATACATGTTGGAACGGGTTAGAAGCAATAAATGCCGTTAGCTCCGTTGACTATGATCTCATCTTTATGGACTGCCGTATGCCGGAAATGGATGGCTTTCAAGCAACACAGCAGCTAAGAAAACAGGGCGTGGCCACACCTATTGTGGCATTAACCGCCAGTTCTACCCTCGAAGAACGGCAAAGGTGTATCGACGTCGGTATGAACGACATACTAATCAAACCCTATACCGCAAATGAACTGAAGCAGACGGTGACTCATTGGGTAGGTTAGCCTATGCAGCAATCAATAAAACTCGCCCTTTGGGAGCACATCAACACGCCCATTTTTGCGGCAGATAATCTTGAAAGGGAATGCCATTCCTTCAATTATCTTTCTTGAACTGAACTTGTTGATGTTGTTCTGAATCCTGCATCTTGAGGTCACTTGAGTATAGATAAGAAAAATAAATTAATATATTAACAGATTGGTTTGTTTTAACTTTATTCTTTAGTTTGAGTTTTAATATTTAATCAAAGATGTCTCGATTAAGATGTTATCGATTTTTATTATGCTTTTTATTTTAACTGTTAGTTCTATGTCATGAAATTTCAACTTAGTTCTATTGCTGACAATAAATTGACAAAATAATCACATTCCTTTGTTAGATTAATTTTAGTAATTAAATATTGATAAATATGTATCGCATAGTTGAGGTGAATATATGAATAAGGTGATTAATGCAATAGGAATGGCAATAATAATTGGTAAATACATGGTTTTTGCGCTTTTAGCAGGTTTAACGATAACGACAGGTGTTAGTGCGGCAGATCCGGCTTTAATGCTGGTATTTGAAGGTAACGATTAAACAAACCTATATTTATAAATAAAAAAGGCAGCCTTATGGCTGCCTTTTTTATTATTCAGACTATTTCTAGGATTATTGTTTAAGAACTTAGTAATATTTCAATTATCTGGATGAATGATTCCTTATGTCTAACTAACCGCATGAATGATTTGGCCTTTAATGGCTGGAAAGCCTCGGAAATACTGAGTTTATAATTCTGTTAGGACGTAATGTTATTTACATTTTGTTTCAATTGTATCGGATCAATTTGGCAATTTAGGTGAAATGCTTGATTTTAATCAATGAATGCTCCTGAACTGCGCTTGTGCTATCCAAATAATAATTACACGAATAATTTTTTTAGTTAATTTAATGGCTGTCCCAAATATTCTTAAATTATATTTCTCTCTCTTTATGGATTGGAGTTCAATTTATTTTGTACTAGTGTGCAAGTATTTATATTGAGTGAGAGAGGAATATCTTTGTTAGTTGCTTGTTATTATTTGCTGTATTGGCAGGTAAGCGGCTGACTTATTTTCTATTGGAGAAAACAATGACAAAAAAATGGTTTATTGAAGAGGTTGATAATACCTTATCTATGATGGGTACAACAGTTGAGCAAGGTTTATCAACAGACGAAGTGAAAGAACGTCAGGCTCAATATGGTGCGAACGAATTAGATGAGCAAGATAAAAAATCCGCGCTTGAACTTTTTTTACATCAGTTCAAAAACCCGCTGATTTTTATTTTGGGAATAGGCGCAATCGTCTCTTTTTTTACTGGCCATATAATTGATGCTGTTGCAATCACAGTAATTATATTTATTAACGCCATTATTGCTTTTTGGCAGGAGTTTAAAGCTCAAAAAGGAATGGAAGCACTGCGTGAAATGGCAGCACCCACCGCGCAAGTGAGACGTAATGGTGAATGGGTTGATGTACAGGCTAAGGAACTGGTTCCCGGTGACATATTAAAAGTTAATACGGGTGACATTCTTGCCGCCGACATTCGCATTATTGAATCGAATAGACTGTCTATCGATGAAGCGGCATTGACCGGAGAGTCCGAGCCTGTTGATAAGTCATCAGCTGCGCTAGAGGATGATCATATTGGTCTTGGCGATCAAGTGAACATGGGCTTTATGACCACTATGGTGACGTCAGGTAGTGGTGTCGGTGTTGTTACCACAATTGGTATGCAGACCGAAGTTGGTCATATTGCCGATATGATGAGCAACACAGAAGAAACAAAAACGCCAATGCAAGAGCGTATGGATACCATTGCTAAGATTTTGATGGTGGCTGCATTGGGCGTTGTTGCGGTAATTTGTGCTATCGGGCTTACTTATGGAATGCCTTGGCTGGAAATTCTTAATACTGGTATTTCACTTTCAGTTGCAGCAATACCTGAAGGATTACCAACGGTTATCTCTATCGTATTAACGATGGGTTCTGCCCGCATGGTCAAGAACAATGCGCTAGCAAAAAGCCTATCAGCAATAGAAACTCTTGGCTCAACAACGGTTATTTGTTCCGATAAAACCGGCACCTTAACCCAAAACCAAATGCAAGTTATGAAAGCCTATGACGCAAGCGGTCGTCAGTGGGAAGTCAGTGGCAAGGGGTTCTCTCCGGAAGGTGAGTTTAAACCTGTGTCACACGCTACAAAAGTGAACGACAGCCCTGAAATGCTACATGGGTTGACGGTAGCAACTTTATGTAATGAAGCGGAATACATTCAAGATGGAGATAACTCACGCGTTCGTGGTAATCCAACTGAGGGTGCGCTCATTGTTGCTGCAAGTAAAGCCGGTCTAAACCAGCAAGAAATTAAAGACAGCGGTATGTTTACCATTGTGGAAAGATACCCATTTGATTCTGCTCGTAAAATGGCGTCTGTCATTGTCCGCTCACAAACGGGACAGCTTTTCCTCGCCATTAAGGGAGCACCAGATGTTGTACTTGGTAAAGCTTCTGCGTTCATGTCTGATGGCGCGATCATTGACCATTGTGCGACATCAACAGACGGAAACCTAGCCCTTGCAACTAATCCTGCAGAAGAGTTAGTGATCAACTACGAAGCAGCAATACATGATTTTGCTGACCAAGCGTTACGTACTCTTGCGGTTGGTTACCGTGAACTGTCCGAAGAAGACCTGAAGAAGGATCCAGAAGAGCTAGAGAAAGACGTTACCATTCTAGGCCTGTTTGGCATCATGGATCCACCACGTCCTGAAGTTCGTGAAGCTATTGATAGCTGTTATGACGCAGGTGTAAGAACAGTAATGATCACCGGTGACCATGCGGTGACAGCGGCAGCGATTGCTCGCGATATCGGCATCATCCGTAGTGAGGAAGATAAGGTCGTAACTGGTAGTGAACTGGATGATATGAGCGATGACGATCTTCGTGAAATCTGTCCACAGGTTGCCGTGTTTGCTCGTGTAACACCAGAGCATAAACTGCGCATCGTACAGGCGCAGCAATACAACAACGAAGTTGCCGCAATGACAGGGGATGGCGTTAATGACGCTCCAGCACTTCGTCGAGCGGATATCGGTGTTGCAATGGGCATCACAGGAACATCGGTGGCTAAAGATTCGGGTGATCTTATTTTACTGGATGACAACTTTAGCACCATTGTGAAAGCGGTTCGCCAAGGGCGTCAGATATTCGATAACCTGCGTAAGTTTATCCGTCAAGCGTTAACCGCTAACGTAGGTGAAGTCTCGGTTATTCTGTTTGCATTTCTGGCAATGGGACCAGAGGCGATTTTGCCACTGACTCCATTAATGATTCTCTGGATTAACCTGGTTTCTGATGGTCTTCCTGCACTTGCTTTAGGTGTTGAGCCTGAAGAGAAAGATTTGATGGAGCGTAAACCTCGTAAACGTAACGAAGGCTTCTTCAGTGATCACCTAGGTACGCGAATTGTGGTACGTGGTTTAGCATTAGGCGGAATGAGTTACCTAGCATTTAGTTGGGCTCTGCAAGCTGGCTATGGCTCGGCGTATGCGCAAACAATGGCATTTATGATGTTGATTTTTGCTCAACTGTGGCACCTGTTTGATTCAAGAACATTCACGTCGCTGTTCCGTAAAAATCCATTCACTAACACCAAGCTGTTAGGTGCGGTTGCTCTATCTGCAACGTTATCACTGAGTGTTATCTACTCTGGTATCGGTCAAGTGATTTTTGGTACTGAAGCATTAAGTGGAACGCATCTTATTGTCGTTATTCTGGTTTCAGCTCTACCAACAATTGTCCTGTCAGGACTGAAAGAGCTAACCAAAACGAAGTTTGTTTAAATTTTAGGGGTGAGAAATCTATCTCACCCCTAAACATAAGTATCACAAGCAAAATAAGGGGTAAACATGAGAGATGAAGATAAGGCGAACAAAACCTTTGCGAAGTTCTTCTTGGGTTATTTTGGTAGTTTGACTTTAATAGCAAGCTGCTCAAGTTAATCCGTCCCGTTTAAACCAAACTACAGCCATTGAATTCAGTGGCTGTTATTTTTCGGAGTAGCTTGATGTATAAAGTACTTATCTATTCTATTTTACTACTGAGTGGGCTGGTAATGTCACAGTTATTGCCCGCTCTTATTGATAGCTACGCTAGCTTTAAGCCCGCTATCCTAGTCCTGACGATGATAGCGCTGAGCTATATCATGATAAACGTTGGGCGTGAGTTCGAAATCAATAAGAATAACCTGAAACAATATGGCTGGGATTATGTGGTTGCAATGACAACCGCCACCTTTCCTTGGCTTGGTGTGACACTCTACTTTCTGTTTGTTCTTTTTCCACAAAGTATGTGGAGCAACGCAGATGTATGGAAAGAGTTATTTATCATAGGCCGTTTTGCTGCCCCTACCTCTGCTGGCGTGCTGTTTGCTATGTTGGCGGCTGCGGGCTTAGGAGCCACTTGGGTTTTTGCTAAGGCAAGAGTGCTGGCAATATTTGATGATCTCGATACCGTGTTATTGATGATCCCTCTCTCTATTCTCGTGATTGGTTGGAATCCGATGATGGGAATTACAGTGGTGCTGATGTTCGCTATGTTGGCGTTAGGTTATTACTATTTGCACCAATGGAAGATTCCGTCTAGTGCTCCAATGCTTTTGATCTATTCGATTGTCATTGCGTTAGCGTGTGAGCTTTTCTATATCAAGTCGAGTGTGCATTTCGAAGTGTTGCTACCCGCATTCGTTCTAGGTTGTTTGATGAAATCTCAACATCAGTCCAAGCGTGACGAAAGCGTATCAACGGCGGTGGCTGGTAGCTTTATGGTTCTTGTAGGGCTTTCTCTTCCGCAGGTGTTTGGTTCGGTAGAGCCCGTTGTGGAATCAACAAGCTTAATAACAACCGTCGACTCTATGGGAATTCGTGAAATTGCGAAACATGTTCTCTGGATCACTCTTATCGCTAACATAGGAAAAATGTTTCCGCTATTTTGTTATAGAAAAGAGGCTAGCCTAAAGGAGCGTTTAGCCCTTTCATTAGCAATGTGTCCGCGAGGAGAAGTGGGAGCAGGTGTTATCATGATCAGCTTAAGCTACGGTTTTGGTGGACCGATTATCACCATCTCAATGTTAGCATTGGCGCTAAACTTGATCATGACAGGTGGGTTCATTCTGGTCGTGAAAAAACTGATTGAGCCAGACCCTATTTCCGTTGCGATAAAACCTTCGCAAACGACCGCTTAAATTAACTTGGGGGAGCTTTCCCCCATTTTCCCCGAATAAAACCCCATCAAATCGGGAAAACATGAATCTACAAAGTGAACTGGTTGGCGTTGCGGATTTCCGGATTGCGAGACTACGGAAACTAACAGTGGGGACAGTCGTCTACTTTAAACTGATTTCATCATTTTCTGGAATGATGGGCACTCTAAGTGAGATGGTTCTGGGCAATTTGCGACATGATTAAGACTATCTCGTATAGCTTGTAACCGTTTAATCTGCGCATCAATTTCTATCGTTTTTTGCGTGAGTAATGCTCGATCGATCGCCAATTCATCGTTTTTATCGAACATCGCTGAGATTTCACTTAGCGACAATCCCGCCATTCGTCCCAAAGAGATAATGCTCAATTTGTTCAATACATTTTGTGCGTACTGCCGCCGAAGCCCTTTTCTACCTATAGGCTGAATAAGCCCAAGCTTTTCATAATATCTCAGTGTTGAAGGTTTTAACCCAGACTCACGAGACACCTCTGCAATATCCATAAAATTCACCCTTGACTTAAAGTCGACTTCAAGTTGTATCATGCTTGCAATCTATCAAATTCTTGAAGAAATACAATAAGGAATATCGCTTGGATATATCAATTTGGTTACAAACAATTCTGGTGGGTATTGGCGCCACTGTAATTATGGATGCATGGGCTTTGTTACAAAAACGACTATTAGGTATTCCATCTCTTAACTACGCACTTGTAGCACGATGGGTAGTTTTAATTCCAAGGGGAAAACTAATGCATCGGCCAATCATGGCTACGCCACCAGTCAAGGGAGAAGTGTTTTTTGGTTGGAGCCTACATTATTTGATAGGCATTGTTTTCGCTTTGATTCTTGTATTACTGATGGGAGAAGCGTGGCTTGCTGATCCAAGTATGATTGTCGCTCTGAACACCGGTATTGTGACCCTGATTTTTCCTTTCTTCATCATCCAACCTTGCCTAGGCTTTGGGATTGCAGCAAGTAAAACGCCCTCTCCGTGGAAGGCTAGGGGATTAAGCTTATTAGCACACAGTTTCTACGGATTAGGCCTATTTGTGACTGCAGTTATCCTAAAGTGAATCCACCTGCCTTTTGAAGGAAATAGCGTTATTTTTTTAAATGATGCTTTTTTCCTTTACTCCATCTATCCATTTGGGAGTTACCCATACTGAAGCAATGGCGGTTTGATACTGCGCAAAATGAGTAAAAGAAACTAACACATCTGGACTTAGTTACATAAAGCGACGGTCCCTTTAAAAAGCTTCGGATTCACAATTGCATATCCATGCTCGCGACTCTACCAGAAACCTAAGTTAGTTCTCATTAGAAAATCTTGCATGGAAAGGTGATAGTTCATTGCCTTGAAGTGTTAGAGGTTGATAAAGCTCAGGTCTGCGACCTCGAATCCAACGTTTACCCGTACACATATCCAACTCTTCTGCCTTTAAATCTGCAATGACCATATCGTTATCAACACTATCTGTTTCAACAAGTGTCTGTCCGTATGGATTTAGTATCATTGCATTTCCAGTTCTGACTTCATCCATATCAACACCCACACCATTACTGAATATTAGAAACATTCCGTTGTCATGAGCGCGTGCTGGTAGCCAACGCATTAGCCATTCACGTCCTTTTGGCCCTTGCATTTCTGCCCGAATAGCCTCGGGATTTTGTTTGCGATTAAACCATAGTTGAGTGTCGATGAGCCCCATAGCATTTGGGCTACGAGAATGACAACCACCAGTTTGATGCGGCGCAATGAGAATATCAGCACCTTTTAACGCGGTTATCCGAACATTCTCGACTAAATTGTTATCCCAGCAGATAAGTACACCAACGCGGCAGCCATGTGGTGTGTCAAATACCGTGTACTCATTGCCACTGGCCATGTATTTGCTCACGAAGGTATGAAGCTTACGATGTTTAGCAACTTTCCCATCAGGCATCGCCATAATGTAACTGTTGTAGAGGTTTCCCGCTTCATCCTTTTCGATTAAGCCTACACCAATACTTATGTCGTATTTTATAGACATATCCGTCAAAACTTGGCTAGTTTCTCCTTGAGGTACAAACTCCGCCAAAGATTGAATGCTTGCTCTACTTAATCGTGAAACGTGCCAGTACCCAGCAACGCACATTTCAGGGAAGACAATAATCTTCACATTTTGCATTGCTGCTTTTTCTACGTAGTGCTCAATAACAGACAAGTTGTACGCCTTGTCATTGGCTCGGTGATTAAATTGTACTGACGCAACACGCACATCTTTCATAAGGGTTTTCCTCTGCTGTTTCGATTTGATGGTGTCAGTATAAAAATCCCGTTACATTCCGTATAATGAAGAATATTCCCAAATCAATGAGATATTGGAATGAATATTGATCAATTGCGTACGTTTTGTCAGTTAGCCGAAGATGGTAATTATCGTGTCGCCTCTGAACATCTGTGCATTACACAGTCGGCCTTAACTAAAAAAATTCAGCGTCTTGAGGCGCATTCAGGAGTTTCTCTGTTTGATAGAGGGAGAAAAGGGGCTTGTTTGACTCAGGCAGGAATGACTCTATTACCTGAAGCCAAGCGCATGATTGCAAGCTTTGAATCCTTCCAAGCTTTAACGGACTTAGTGGCCGAGGGAACAACAGGTTATTTGAACATTGGCTTTGGAATATCCTCCTATCATTTAGCTCCGCAGTACATCGCTCAGTTCAAGCTCATGGCTCCGAATATTCATATCACACTCAACGACATGCCGTCACAACGTCAAGCGAAAGCAATACTTCGTGGTGAACTTCAGCTCGGATTTAATCGGCTTCCAGTTGTGGCGCCATTAAAAGGTATGAAACTGTCTTCTGACCATTTGGTTGTCGCTGTCCATCGAAGTCGAATCATAGATGAAAGCAAGTTGTGGGACTCGTTGCGTCATTTAGATTATTTAAGACTAAATCCATCGCGTGGACAGGGGCTGAACCAGCAGATAAAAGAACTACTTGTGGAGCACAAACAAGTTTTGCAGCCAGTCCAAGAAGCGGATGATATTTTGACGCTTTTAGCTTTAGTTTCTGCGAACCTAGGTTTTACCATTGTCCCCGCCAGTGTTGAACAGATCGCTAATGATAGTGTGGCGTTTATTTCATTACGTGGTGTGAGTGCCAAATGGGATGTAGGCTTAATTTGGAATGAAGATATGGATAACCCTGCCAGAGATAATTTTATTAAACTTATCGAAAAATAGAAGGATAAGTTTTTAGATGTAGTGGTGTTTTCTCTCGCCTTATTTTAAAAACATAACATCAATTTAAATTCTAACTCTATCCAGTTCCTGTTTAACATTATGTAGGGCAGTGCTAGATAGGGCCATAACAGTTGGCGTTTGTTAAGGTGGAAATACTCCTATCGGTGTTACTGTCTATTAATAACTCAGTTCATTTAAGTATGATTTGACTTACATTTTCTTATGCTAATACAGTGTAAGAAAACTTGGTAGATTCAGGTTCGTACTTGCACGACAATTAGATGTTATGAGTATGGTAGGGATTTTCAATGGATAAGGAGTTGGATTGGAGAACTGGACGAAACAAGATTGCTATGATGCCATGACGTTGTTCGTGGATTACTACATTTGTGGCTTTTGTTTCTGAGCCTGTATACTCATAATTAACAATTCAAACCGACCAAACACGTGTGGCACTTTAAGTCTGCGATGAGTTTGGTGTTTAAGGTGATATACAGAAATGGCATTTATCTGTTTTTGGTAGTATTAGTTGGGTGTTAGGGATATATGAATAATAAACTCAGTATTTCGGAAAAAGGACTTTATCGACGAGTTGATGAAATCCTATTTTACCTTTGGGATCCTATTGGTGTTTGTGACATACCAATGGCTCGTGATGAATATCACTCATATCTGCCACAAGTGTTCAAGCTCTTACTTAATGATTCTAAAGATCATGAAATTTCGGCATACCTAATTAAAGTAGAATTAGGTTCCATGGGCTTGTCTACCAATAGTAAAAAAACTCTGGAAGTAGCTAGATTACTAATTGAAACTAAAGAAGCAATGTTGGTCTAATTTCTCATACAAGCGTTATAAGGTAACAAAATTATTTTTCTAATCCGATATGGTTGCTTGAGAGCAATACTCAGAATGCGTTTATGCAACCTTTTTGGGCTGGTTACACTTGGTATTTTTGATAAAAATGGTTTTGTATTTAAGGTTGAATAGCTTTAGGTAGATTAAAAAACGATGTCTAAAGGAGTTTAAATAGACAGTTTTCTTATATTAAACATATAAATACATCCATATCAGTGGATGTATGATGCTAATAATAGTATGGTGCCATTCCTAATTAATTTAGGACACAAAGTGCATAATTCACTAGGAGTGAACATGTTTAAAAAAACCATACTAGGCGTATTTTTGTATGTACATAGCTATAGATCAAACTTGGTAACAGCTTTACTAGTACCTGTATGTCTTTCTATTGGATGGGATGTTCTATGTTCTGATGTGCAAGATACTATGGCTATCATTGGTACTCAATTCATATCTTTGGTAATAGCTTCAATGATATCTCTAAACATACATAGAACGATATTAATAGAAAGCAAACCTACATCAATATGGGCTGGCATTACGTTTGATAAGACGGCTATATGGTTCTTAGGCCACTATTTGGCTCTGACTATTGCTTTTTTGGCTATCGGAGGTTTGGCCTATTTCATGGGACTAGCTGTATTAGCTCTGATGATACCAGCGGTGATTTTAGGGACTCGTCTAGCACTGGTATTCCCTGCAATAGCATTGGGTAAAGGGGTATCTTTCAAGTACTCTTGGCATTTAACAAGTAAATACAAAATGTATATTGCAATGACCGTAATTTTGTTTCCGTTACTGCTGACAATACCATTGATTGTACTTTTACTTCTTTTTGATACCCCTTTCTTTGTTAAAAGTATTATAGGCATGGTGACAACACTACTAACTACAACCGCAATTTCAATTGCTTACAAACTAATCCTAGATGATCTTAAAGCTACAACAAGTCAAAACGCCTAAATGATTTATGTCCAGAAATGAGTCAGAACGGTGCTGATTATCGATTTTTATTGAACCATAACAGTTGGCACTTTGATACGCGAAGCTGTTCCGAATTGATATTACGAATTAGAGAGAGCTCCTCTAGAGAGGCTCTAATATATGACACTGTACTTTAGGTGCCTGTCATTGCAAGCTATGAGATGTAGAGTGTGAGTGTAGTTGTATATTAAACTGATAGATGTAGATAAGGAAAATTGAATGTATAGCCGTATTATTTATGCACTTCTTGTGTTTGTTGTTACTTTCTCAGTGCGGGCGGGCGAACTTGGTCTCTGGGACAGCTTCGTTCCGAAGTCCGATGTCGTAAACGCTGATATTATGACTTTAGGAGCTCCACCTGAGATACAGGAAATTGGAGTTAGAATCCAACAGTCTCTACAAAAAAATTCAGATTGGGCTAACGAGTTTATGTCCAATTTAAAGCCGGGTAGGCCGATGCCATATCATCCGAACTTAGGTGTTAGCGAGTCGGAGTACAAGAAATTCGTCGATGGTGTAAAGACAACACAATTGATTAAAGTCGGCGAAACAAAACTAAATTTCTCTATCAAAGATGACACCGTAGTGCTTGCAGGTCTTTTTGGCCCGTCTAATAGTGACCTTGTAGTATATAACGTCAAGCAAGATACGGTAGTCGTAATGGACTTACCTTTAATCGAGCGTTCTCAAATAAATCAAACTAAGAAAGATTCAGCGACTGGGCGCTGGAAAGGCGAGCAATGGAAAATAGAATCGTTTGTGTCTAATACGAACTTGACGTTTGTCAAATTTGCGATTGGTAAATTTATTGATAGGCCTGAAAGTGTTATTTACGTAGACATAAAAATTATTAATGGTGATGAGCGGGTTAGAAAGTCCTACTTTTACATTCTCAATGGCGGCTGAAACATCTCACAAACCAGTTCAACCAACTGAGCGGAGCGTTGTATGCTCGCATTTTAAAAGAAGCTCAGAGGAGAGAATATAGAGTATGAACATATGAGTGATAGAAGGTTCTATCTCAAAGGTACTAGTATCTTTTGGTGTCTGTTCGCATCGATATAAGTTTGTATTTACTATTTCAGATGCCTGTCCTTGTATGTTGTAATGAGGTGCTGATAATTCAGGCGTGGATCAGCCCATCTAAGGAGAACAAAGAGGTATATCAATGTGTTTTATGTCAACACTGATGTACCTCAAAGCTTAGTTACGTTTTATTGCAACGATTTCGAGTTTTTTTCTATATATACTAATTGAATGATCTGAAAGGAATTTTTTATATGGAAGCTTACCAATTAAGACTGCTTTAAGTCTGAAAAGGAAGGAAACTGAATAAAGTAATTGTACATCTTCATATTCTCCTTTTTTGCAGTTTGTCAGATAACGCATATTTCCACCGTGGATATAGCCGTTAAACTTCTCTAATAAGAACTCTTTTGCCTTAGTACCAATCCATGGAATAAAGCCTACACCAGTGCTTAGAGCCCCGATTGCTACCGCATTCGGCGGTAACATTGTTACTGAGTCTGCTGCATTAACAACCCGGTAAATTGGTGTTTTTATTGTAGAGATCCACTCTTTGTCTCCAACTCTTGGAGCTCCAAATGTATAGCAAGCAGCAATACCATGCTCGAATGTTAATCTTTTTGCTGCGATTGTTGCTAATGCCCCTCCGAGACTGTGGCCGGTGATAAACAGAGGTTTTTTTTCAGTAAGTTCAAGCAGAGCCGTTCTAAGCTCATTTTCCACAGAGCCAAAAGCGTCATGAAAACCTTCATGAACCCGACCGGGAGTCTTACATTTTGTGATCGTAGCTTTAGCATCAGCTTTGATATCATTAAGGCTTGTAGCCTCAGTCCCCCTGAATGCCAATACATAAGAAATAGGAGTCTCTATCAAAATTGCCTGAGTTCCGAGCTGGGTATCAAAAGTGTTTAATAGCTTAGATTCATTTAGTGTGCTCAACTCACTGATTAATTTGTTCTTCTCTTCTTCATGATCCCAAAGAAGCCCTTCTATGGCAGAAATTGCTTTTATAAAGTTTGTGTTTGTAGACTCATCTACAATTTTCTTTAAAGCTTCCTCCAGACCTATTTTTTGTAGCTTGCTTGGTAGTGCCGGATTGAACCGCAGATAAGCTAGCTCAGAAAAGGTTGCCATTAACCATGCTGTCCGGTCGCTATACGCTTGGCGATAACTAGGCAAATCTAGATTCAACAAACTTGCTTTTGTATCTATTTCTGTATTGATTTTATTTAACACACTCATATTCAATAACCTGTTTTGCAAATGATTTCATATTAGAGTGATATTTAACCAGTCATTAAGCATTCTTGCAATTAATGAAGCAAATAAAACACTTAATAAAATGGAGTAAATAAATGCGTATATTAGTAGTCATATTCCTTGTTCTCCTCTGGTTGCGCTCAAGTTCCTACCCAGTCTGTGGAGCTCTCCGTAACGGTAGGGCGTGATATTAGTAACATAAAGCGACTGTCCCTTTAAAAAGCTTCGGATTCACAATTGCATATCCATGCTCGCGACTCTACCAGAAACCTACGTTAAGATGTTTCTATCAAGTTAGTGGCAATTCAAAACTCAAAATGAAATATAAATTAATAAAAGCAATGGCTCACAATTTCACTCACTCGTTTATTGGTGGGTGTAACTACGTAGACGGCGCATTTGTGTTCGAAGATTTATATACTTTAGCGCGGCTTCAACCAGAGAAAAAACTAAGAATTTCATGGCTACCGCAACGAACGGAAGAACTTTTTCGGCTTACACCAAGAGTTAGAAAATCACTGAGTTATTATCGTGATTGGCTACCTCGTCATGCTGCCAGCCACAATATTGAACTGGAACACTTAGTTGAATTTTATACAGAAGTTTATATGGCTAGAAATCATCAGATCTATGTAAAAGCTATAACTATTGATGATAGAGGAAAAATTATAGAACAGTATGTTTATGCGTGAGGAAGGTATAATTTTTTTTGGATTGCGCGGACAGGCGTCTTATTTTATGCAAGCACTACTCACGTACACAGCATTTCTAGGTTTCTTTAAAGCTCACCGGCTGATGGAAAATGGACTTTGCACCCGAGTGAAGTGAGTTTCTAGTCATCAAAGGCTGTGACCACAAATCTTCTGCTTAAGGTGCTTGTCCCTGAAGGGTCCAATGCGGAAAATATCGTCATGAATCAGCGTTAGATGAAAGGTGTAAGGCTGTATTCAAGTACGCAGAAAAAACTGAACGCAACATAATGCGGTTGTCTCTTTAAAGTTCTTTGGAGCAACTCATGCCTTTTTCACCTTTGTATTTCTAATCAACCAATTACGGATTGCATGACTTCTCTGTTAGGTATTTCTTGAGTATTAGTGCAATTTGTTGTTTGAGCCATGTTGGGCCATAGTCTGACATATCGTTATGTCTCGAATTGGGAATAGTAACAATACAACTACCGAAGGTAATACTTTCAGCTTTAGTAGGCAGAACACCTTTGTCTGCGGGATAATCACTACCTCGTATTGATAGTATGTTTATTTCATTGCTTCGGGGTAGCGGTACTCTCCTGTGATCAAGAGTAATTATTGATTTTACGTATGTTTTTGATTCATTTCCTAACCATGATGAGATATCTCCACCGTTAGAGTGGCCTATTAGTAGCAAAGAGTTAAAATCGTATTTGTTGTACAATGGCTGAAGTTTAGTCCTGACAAACTCTAAAGTTTTAGCACCTCTTTTCCAATTTTCACTTCGCGTCTCATAAAGGTTTCCCTCTACAGATAACGGAGGATCTGTTGGTAGCTCATGACCAATAGCGACAACCAAATATCCAAGCTCAACAAGCTGTTGAGACAAAAATTCGTATTTCGTATGGGGGACACCGTATCCAGCGCTGAGAAATGCAACTGGGCATTTGCTGCCTTCAGCACAAGAGTCATGTTTTATTGGTTGAGTTATCTTTATTGGAATGTGTCTGTTTCTAGATTGATCAAAAAGTTCATCGGCATTTACATGACTAATCCAAAATAAAGACATGACCAGTAGTGTTACAATATTTTTCATTACTATTCAGATAGTTAGAAATGTATCATTACATTTCTTGTTATCATAGACAAAGAAGTCATATCTAATGGTTACTTATTCTTTTAGTTTGCGTTAATTCTAGACAAGAGTAGTCCATATCTTTACAAACATTGTCCATTTTCTTGTATTTAGGTACTGCTTATCATAGTGCTTGATGGTGTTTTGGGGTACTTAAAATAATCCGAAGGATAGATTGTAGCTGACGCCCCAAACTTAATTAGGTGTTGAACCACAACAGTTGGCGTTTTCTAATGCGAAAATGCTTCATTCTACGCTGGAGAATTTATACATTACTACTTTGAGACTTATCGTTTTACTTACTTTTTAACTAACTTTAAATTGATCTAGACACTGGCTAGGCATGAAAAAAAGTGTAAGATTTTGTTAATTCAAGAATTTTTAAGGATAATGTCGCAGCATGGATGTTAATTCTTCCCCGCTTTCCTTTGATGCAAAGATATATTCAAAAGATGCTCTTCTTAAAGCTAGCTATGATTTAGCAAAGCAAGCAGTATTTTCTATAAGTATGAAAGGTTCTGATTTTATAGTGTCAATTGAGCCTTCCTGCCTTTCAATCAACTATCATCAACTTTGTAATGAGTTCAGGACAGTCGTTAATGATCATGAACTTAGGCTCAAAATTGATCAACAAACCAGACCAATCAAAGAAACAATTATTAGTGCAGCTTTGAGCGAGGCTGGCGTTGAGTGAAGAAAAATTGAAAAGGTTCAAAGCATATGAAGAGTTTAAGCCAACAGGCTACAGACTATTACCTTTCCGTTTTGAACGCTTGAGTTCATCATCCGTGCTTGCCGTTAATGAAGTAGGTGAGTTTTGTTATCTTACCTCAAAGGAGCTTGTAGAGCTGATAGAGGGAAAATTACCTACAAATGGCGCTTTGTTTCATGAATTGTTGTCGAAGTCGTTCGTTTTTACTGATGGATATTCGTCAATATTTAGAACCTATGCTTCGAAATATAGAGCACGGAAATCTTTTATTAAAGGTGGTCCTGCTCTACATATATTTGTTACGACATTGAGATGTGACAACTCATGTGAATATTGTCAGGTTAGCCGTAAAGGCGAAAATAAACACCAATATGATATGAGTATTAGTGACGCAGAACAGTTCGTTTATCGTATGTTCGAGTCCCCTTCAAATGATCTTACGGTTGAATTTCAGGGGGGGGAATCGTTATTGGCATTCGAACAGTTCAAGTTCATTGTAGAGCTTTGTGAAAAAGTTAATCTGAATGAAAACAAAAATCTTCAGTTCGTCATAACAACCAACTTGCAGTCGATAGATAACGAGAAACTCGCTTTTTGCAAAGAGCATGATGTTCATGTTTCTACTTCTTTAGATGGCCCTGAATGGTTACACAATATCAACAGGCCAAATTCATGCAGAAACAGTTACGAGCTTACCATTAAGGGAATTGATAAGACTAGAACATGGCTTGGTGATGACAAAGTTGCTGCTATGACAACTATTACAAAAGCAAGTCTTGGTGCATCAAAGGCTATTGTTGATGAATATGTAAAACACGGCTTTCATTCTATTTTTTTACGTCCCTTGAACATGTATGGCTTTGCTGTAAAGAAGGAGAATAAAGTCTCTTACACTTCTGAGGAGTTTAATCGATTTTACTTTGAAGCTCTTGCCCATATCATTGACGCTAATAAACAAGGTTACCATTTGGATGAAGTTAATGCGGCGCTCGCATTGAATAACATTTTGACCCCTCGCCCTATGGGTTATGTTGATATGAGATCTCCATGTGGAGATGGTACTGGTGTTCTTGTATATAACTATAATGGCAAAGTTTACCCATCAGATGAATCGAGGATGTTGGTTGAGATGGGAGATGATTCACTTTGTTTGGGCAAAGCAAGTGATTCATATCAATCATTAATGAGTTCTGAGCCAATTAGAAGAATACTAGATGCTGGTGTTGCAGAAGCCCTACCTGGTTGCTCTGATTGTGCTTACCTCCCGTACTGTGGTGTTAATCCAGTTCAAAACTTATCAAGATCTGGAGATATGATAGGTCATCGTAGTTTTAGCTCATTTTGTGATAAGCAAAAATATCTCTATAAACATGTTTTCGAATTGATGAAGGATGAAAGTAATAAGAAGGTATTAATGAGTTGGTTGACAAACCAAGGCAGTGAAATTCTGGAGGGGCAGGAATGAGAGCCTTGCCTTTAAAATTATCAGCCACGTGTCGAAACATTCGTTATCCAAACTTACTAAGAGTTGTTAACTATCAAGATGTTATCGAGCGTGGTTACTTTGGCTCTGACTATTGCCTGATTTATGAGCAAAATGACATCAATATGGACGCAATTTTATCTATGGATTGGGGGGGGATCATCTGCCCAAATGATCAACTTGTTTCTGCTGCTCATGAGCTTCCAGTTATTTGTAATTTGGACTTACCAGATGCTGTAGCGTCTGGCGATATTATTTCAGTTTCTGAATCACGGATAGATATCCTCTACAGAAAAGCAAGTAGCTCCAACATGCTTTTTGTTACAGAGCGCTGCAACCATAACTGTATAATGTGCTCCCAACCGCCAAAAGATGTTGATGATAGTTGGAGAATTGAAGAGAGCAAAGCGATAGTCAATTTAATGGACGATAATGACTCTCAAGTTCTGGGGATCAGTGGTGGTGAACCATCCATATTAGGTGGAAGCTTTGTTGAGCTCATCAAGCATTGTAAAGATTTCATTCCTAATACTTATCTGCATATATTGACTAACGGCACATCATTCTCTGAAAAGAAAGAAGTGGAACGGCTATCTTCACTCAAGCATGAAAAGATTATATGGGGAGTTCCAATTTTTGGGAGTACCCCCCAACTGCATGACTTTCATACTCAAGTTGAAGGTTCCTTTGATCGAACTATTCATGGACTTTATAACCTAGCGTTGTTCAATCAAGTTATTGAGCTTAGAGTTGTTCTCACAAAAATGGTGTTACAAAACATTCAGGATATAGCTGAGTTTGTTCAAAGAAATCTTCCTTTTGTTGACTCTATCGCTTTAATGGGTGTTGAACCAACAGGCTATACCCGCTTAAATCATCAAGTTGTTTGGTGTGACATTGATAGCTATTCAGAACAACTAAAGGATGCCGTAAATCATATGAGGGCATGTTCGGTCAATGTGCTGCTTTATAATTTACCTCTGTGCAAGCTACCAGAAGAGTTACATGATATCGCAGTGCAAAGCATATCTGATTGGAAAAATGTGTTCGTGGATGACTGTTTTCCTTGTTCGAAAAAAGATAAATGCAGTGGTTTTTTTCAATCTATTAACGCAAAGTTCGTAAAAAACACAGTGGTACCATTTATACAAAAAACTGAGAAGGTGTATGATGAAAAAGGGATTATTTAAGTTTTTATCCTCAGTGTTTAATGGGGTTGGGGCTGCTTCGCTACTTCTACAAACAGCTAATGCATCTGAATCGGGAGCGTTGCCTCCTGAGATTTATGGGGCTCAGTTAAATGATGTTGTCACCTTTGATATTTCACTTAACTCAGGTCTAGATAACTTGTATGCAGCACATCGCTCACACCGCTCTCATTCGAGTCATCGTTCTCACTCTAGCCATCGCTCTCATTACTCCTCTCGAACAGGAGGGTATAAAGCGGCTGCACCAACATATACTCCTCCAGTAAGAAGTTCAGTTGCCCCCTCGGTTGATACTGATTTATCAGGTGTAGCTTCACAATCGGTTAATACCCAAAGTAAGAGCAAGAAAGATAGCTCAGATGTATTGAAACAGCTTGTAATGCGTGTTCAATTAGCTCTGTTTAGAAAGGGCTATGATGTTGGTGCTATCGACGGAATAATGGGGCCAAAAACATCAAATGCAATCAAAAAATATCAAAGCTATTGGGGGTTGAAAAAGACGGGTACTATGACGACCGAAGTACTTAATCACTTGAGTATTCGACTTCCTTAGTTGTAGATTTGATTAGGTGTTAGGGTTGGGCATTGTTGGTCTTAGATATCTGACACGTATATCAATCCCAGAACAGAACTTAGGGTGTCAAAAGTGTCTTTTCTAATTAGGTTTAGCCCTAAAATATTAAAAGAAACAAGAGTTGTATAACGTGAACAAATATAATCTAGGGGAAAAGATGAACTTTGATAGAAATTTGTTAGGAAAAATTCTAGATCCAATTCATGGAACAATTATGATCACTGATATTGAACGTCAGGTCATTGGTCATCGCCTTTTTCAAAGGCTAAGAAACGTCAAGCAAAATACGTTTCTGTATAAAGTGTTTCCATCAGCAATGCATAGCCGATTTGAGCATTCTTTAGGAGTAATGCATGTTGCTTACGAGATGTTGAATAATCTACAGCTAAATTCATATCGATATGATGTCAAATATTGCGATGAGATCCTCTTTCGCTATTTAGATCAACTTTCACTTGTAAACATTCAAGAACTAAGAATAGCCGCTTTACTTCACGATATAGGTCATGGGCCAATGTCTCATCAATTTGATTCATTTCTGATGTCTAAAAGTCAGCTTGAGGGAGTGCTAGGCAATGAATATAGTGACGTTTATGATCTAATTCATGCTGAAAATGATGTAGAACATGAACACATTTCTTTAATATTTATTAGAAAAATTATAAAAGATCTATCCTTGGGCGAGTATGTTGACACTGACAATATACTAAAGCTTATTGAAAATAAATATAAAGGTGGGGAAGTATTAGTTGAGATAAATGGAAGTAAATTTGATATTCAGCCATTGTTTACTTCACTTATTTCTTCATGTCCAATTGATGCAGACCGAATGGATTACTTATTAAGAGATAGTTACTTTTCAGGTGTTAAGTGTGGTATTTATAATATTGAGCGTTTGCTGAAGTCTATAGTACCAGTTCTTGATGGTAATCAAATATGTTTAGCATATAAAGAAAGTTGTTTGGACTCAATTTCTGAATTTGTATTTTCACGTTCTAATCTATTTAGTCAGGTATATTTCCATAAAACAAACCGAGCATTTTCTTCAATGCTCGGAAAAGTGTGTGAAATTGCTTTAAGCAAAGGTACAGAACATATTCTTTCGGAGATGTATCAGCTAGAAGAAGGTATGGGACATCATAACTTGGAGCAATTACAAGAGTTTTATTTGGATAATTCTGATGATGAATTTATCAATGTTACAGTTCCGAAGCTTATCGAGGGAAGTCCTGTTGCTGAAAATCTGATTAATGATGTTGTGGATCGAAAACCATGGAAGAAGCTCTATGAATCGAGGCTTTACATTTCAGACCAAGGTATATCATCAAAAGTTGATAAAACGATGATTTCTGATATTAGGCAAAGTTTAAGCTTAGAACTAGAGAAAGTTATTTCTAGAGATGAATTTATCATTGATATTATGAGTGATAATACATTTAAAGATATTGATAAAACAAAAATAAAGCTATTAGTTAAATCTCCAGATGGTTCTTATGAATCTAAGAAAATATCTGAATGTGATGAAAAGCTGGATATGTATCAGTCCATTAGGTACTTCATTCGCGTGTTCATCAAACCTACTGTTCTGGAAATGATAGATGAAAAATTAACGGAGAACTTAGAGAATATAAAAGCAGATGTTTGTGAGATGTATTGATAAATTGTGTCTGTAGTGCGTTATAACAAGAATTTTAGGGTGACTCCCAATGCTGCCATCTTCAGTTCAACGTTAGGTTTTGTATTTATGATACAATGGGTTAGGTTAGGGAATAGTATTGCTCTCCCTTAACGCAGTATTATTTAGTTGGAGAGAATGTGAAATTAATCGAAAGTCATGAACAGTTGGAAAGCAATATTAGAGAGTTTGATAAACTTAGAAAATTTGGAACTAACGAGGAAAAGTCGGAAGTCAATTCTCTGATTAGACGAGGGACTTGCTTCATACCTTATGTTTCAGATGACTGTTTATATTTTGCTCCATCTCGTTTTGTTGGGTACGTGGGTAATACGCTAAAAAAGCATAATGCAAACAACAAAAAAGATGGGCGCTTAACTAATAGAGAAATTAACAATATCTTAGGTACTCGGGCTTTAAGCTATAGTTATCTTGAAAAAGCTTACATTTCATCTTGTGGAGCTTTAGGTTTTGAAGCTAATGCTAGCGGCAATTTTGGAGTACGCCGGAAATATTGGCTCACTACTGACATAGAGGAGTTTTGCATACAAACTCAAGAGGCTGAGATCGGCGACGACCCGAGTTTAGATAGTACAGAAAGAGAACAGTTGATTAAATCGAGAGTTGGACAAGGAAAATTTAGAGACTTATTAATTAAATTCTGGTCAACATGCTGTGTAACTAAGTGTTCTCAACTCAGTTTACTGAGAGCGTCTCATATTAAACCTTGGAGGGATTGTGACAACAAAGAACGTATAGATAGATATAACGGTTTTTTGTTAACTCCAAATTTAGATTTGTTGTTTGACAAAGGTTTTATCTCGTTCGATAAAGCTGGCAATATTATGATTTCTAAGTCGGTTTCTAAGCACGACTTTGAGGCTTTAGGACTAAATGATAGCTTGAGTGTTTCGTTAGTTCCTGAACACGAAAAATACTTATCGTGGCATCGAAAAAATATATATGCCTATACCTAAAACTGCTTAATAAAACGTGTAAAACGGGCTCACAACGCTTGGCGCTTTCAGCTTACGCTGGGAAAAGTATTTATATTACAGTGGATTAGGTAAGCTGGTTGGTATTGCTCACAACTTAACGCAGTGTTACATAGTCACAAAATCAAAATTTGACACCCAACCCCAACTAATCATACTCTTACCCCGCACTGGCAAAATCCAGTGTCGGGATTGGACCCTCGTAGTTGTAACCAAAAGCGCATAATGGCCAGCTTTGCTGGTTTTTTTATGTGTACGCTTAAGCACACCTGAATAATGGTGAGCTGGGCGAGGCAGCGTTATGCTGGCCGCTTCTTTTGGTGCGGTAGGTCCAACCTTGTTCAGTTCGCCACCCAGTGATTGGACCCTCTAAGTGGTGATTTAAACCTTACCAAAAGGAGGTCACTATGACCAAACTATCTCAATCCCAACCCGACCCCGATTTTTACCTTCAAGTTGAAGACTTTATAATTAGCGCTGCTTCTGTTGATATTAATGGCGATCCCGCCTTAAACAACGAAATTGGTATGTTCTTACTTAGCTTGCTTTATCAGCATAAAAAGCAAGAAATGGAATAAGTCATTCGCGACATAAAAGGTAATGCCAGTTAGGTTAATTGACTGGCATTATGCGAACGCTGTTAAAAAAGTGAAAGGTATTTAAGACAAATCCCTCAATGCTAGTCGCTGCATTTCCCGCGCAATAGTGTGCTCAGCCGTTACCCCAAAGACACCTTTCCCATTTAAATCATTTACGTCATTTTCCGCATTAAAGACCAATCTTTTAGAGTTTTAAATCACATAACCTAAAGCGTATTCCTTTGATAATAATTCCATCAATTCGCGAAAGTATTCATCATCGCGTTGATATTAAACTTATAATTAGATGGGATTTATTAAATGAACATGAAACTAAAAAGTGTGATGGTTGGAGCTGCAATGGCTTCTATTGCTGCAATGCCTTTAAGCAATGCAATCGCAAAAGACTACCCGCCAAAAACTTTATCTATGGTTGCGCCGTCTGGTGCTGGTGGCGGTTGGGACTTAACTATCCGCACGGTGGCAAAAACCCTAAAAGATACCAAGTTGGTTGATTCCAACATGCCTGTCACTAACCGTCCTGGTGGTGGTGGTGCGGTTAACCTAGCTTATATGCAGACCAAGGTAGGCAAAGATAATCTTATCTCGGTTTACTCTCCACCAATCTTGCTAACCAATTTAAATGGCTCAAGTAAGTTTGGCTACAAAGATACAACGCCACTAGGCCGTTTGATCACCGATTATGCCGCTTTTGTTGTTTCAAAAGACTCTAAGTACACCTCTATTAATGAAGTGATGGAAGCTCTCAAAAAAGATCCTAAGAGCGTTAAAATTGGTGGTACCTCATCGGCAGGTTCCATGGACCATATCCAATTCTTGATGATTGCTAAAGCAGCAGGTGTACCGAATCTTAATAAAATTGATTACATCTCTTTTCAAGATGGCGGAGCGGTTGCTCAAGTATTGGGAGGTCATATCGATCTCATCTCTACTGGCCTAGGCGATGTAACCTCTCTTGTTAAAAGTGGCAACTTACGCGCTCTCGCTCAAACGGCGGACAAGCGTATTGGCTCTGGCGTAATTGCTGATATTCCAACGGTGAAAGAGCAAGGAATTGATGCGACATTTGAAAACTGGCGTGGTCTGTTTGGTCCTAAAGATATGCCTGAATACGCGGTAACGTTCTGGAACAAGACTCTGAAAGAGATGACTGAAACTCAGGAGTGGTCTGAAGCGCGTACCCGTAACGGTTGGGATGATGCCTATCAGAACAGTGAAGAGTTCACCAAGTTCCTCGCTCAAACAAATGAGCAGTATAAAGAGATCTTACGAGAAGTTTTTTCTAATAAGTAATCGCCATTGTTAATTGTTAACTCTAAAAAGATGAGAGGGCAACCTCTTATCTTTCTATTAAATCATATGTTTTATAACTCTGTTTCAGCTTAAGGATAATTCCTATGGAAAACAAAACTGTTCGTCCGGATTGGGATGCATTCACAGGTTTATTTGGTGTAGGCTTTGGTTTGGTCTACGGCTTTATGGCGTACTCCATGCCCCGCGCTGCGTTCGGTAACCCTTTGGACCCTATCTATTTTCCACTTGGCATTGCAGTCATATCGATATTAATTGGCGCTCTTTTGCTGATTAAAAGTAATTTCAAAGCGTCTGTTATGGCGTACAAAGAATTGATTAACGAAGATGATGTAAAGAAAAACGATCGTCGAAGAATTTTCTACACCTGCATAATTTCAATCGGTTATGCGGTACTTTTTGAGCACTTAGGTTATGTGATTAGCACCTTCCTATTTATGTTCATTATGCTGGGCATAACCAGTGGCAGAGATAAATTGCTCAAGAACGCCATTATTGCGCTTGTCTTCTCTGTGGGTGTTTTCTTCATCTTCTCAACCATGTTGAGTATCAGTCTTCCACCACTACCATTTACTGAATAAGAGAGGCTGTCATGACTGATATTTTTGCTAACTTATTAAATGGCTTTGGCGTTGCGCTACAGCCTTATCACTTACTACTCGTCACCGTTGGCGGGGTTTTGGGTACCATTGTTGGTATGCTTCCGGGTCTTGGCCCTGCAACTGGTGTGGCGGTATTGCTGCCGATGACATTTGCAATGGGACCAACGGCGGCGCTAATTACAATGACCGGCGTATATATTGGAGCCATGTTTGGTGGTTCTCGTAGTTCTATCTTAATCAATACTCCGGGAGATGGTGCGGCTCTGGCGGCGACATTTGACGGCTACCCGATGGCAATGAAAGGACGAGCGGAATCTGCACTCGCGATGTCTGCCATCGCCTCATTGATTGGCGGTACTATTGCCGCCGTACTGATGACGTTACTTGCGGAGCCTGTGGCAAGCTTTGCCTTAAAATTTGGTCCTGCTGAGTATTTCTTGCTTATGGTTGCTGCGCTCTCTATGACGGCGTCTATGTCTAAAGGCAATATGCTCAAAGGCTTTTTGTCTATGGTGGTCGGCTTATCTATTGCAACGATAGGGATCGATGCGCAATCTGGTGTTGAACGCTTTACATTTGGCAATTTAGAGCTTCAGACTGGGGTGGACTTCTTGGTTGTAATTATCGGTATTTATGCGCTTGGTGAAGTATTCAAGAGCTTCCGTTCATTGAGTCAAGGAACCAAAAAAGCACAAACTAAGTTTAAACGCATCTGGATTAGCGACGATGATTGGTCTCGCTCAAAATGGCCAATATTGCGTAGTGCGCCTGTTGGTTTCATCATTGGTTCGTTACCCGGTGCTGGCGGTACGATGGCTTCTCTTATGTGTTACAACAACGAGAAGCAACTGTCGAAAAACAGTGAAGAGTTCGGTAAAGGTGCCATTGAAGGTCTTGCTGCGCCAGAGTCGGCTAATAATGCTGCGTCTATCGGTGCAATGATTCCAATGCTGTCACTTGGTGTTCCGGGTTCTGGTACTACTGCGGTAATGATGGGTGCCTTGTTAATGTTGGGTATTCAGCCGGGTCCGCTATTGTTTACTCAGTATCCGGAAACGGCGTGGGGACTGATTGCAAGTATGTTTGTTGCGAACTTTATTTTGGCTATTGTGAATATTCCGTTAGCGGGTGCATTGGTGAGAGTTCTGGCTATTCCACCAAAAGTACTTTATCCCATTGTTCTTGGTCTAGCGTTTATTGGTTGCTACGCAATCAGTAACTCTGTGGTTGATTTCTACATCCTTGTCATCCTCGGTGTTGCGGGTGTGGTTATGAAGCGTGCCAACATACCTACCGCTCCGATGATTCTGGCGGTGATTGTTGGCGGTACGATGGAGCAGTCATTCCGTCAGGCGTATCGTATTTCGAACCAAGACTTAACCGTGTTTATGAGTTCTAATGTGGCGTTGGCACTTATTGCCGTGACCTTGCTATCTATCGGACTTCCAATGTTAAGTATGATGCGTAAGCGTAACGCGAAAGCACAAGCAGCATAACGTGATAGGTTAAAGCGTTATAGGTTAACTGTCCTTTTTATAAGAGTCAGCCTGATAGGGTTGGCTCTTATGGTTTCTATCGCTATAGGATAAGTTCATAAACGCCATTGAATAAATTGAAACCTTCTAACTATCATGACGCCAGTCATGCTTTTAACTCTTAACATACGGATAATTCGTTTGTTGAACAATAGTGGGAATATCCGGTGTTTGGTACATACAGTTTCGAGAAAGTGATTAACGGCAACAGCAACAAAATGGAGAAGATTACTGCTTTTCTCAGCAGAATGGATCTGGGGGTGGATGTTGATGTCGAATTGTTTGTGGTCGCCTATCAGGGACGTGAGATTGCTGCTTGCGGGGGGCTGGCGGGAAATACCTTAAAATCGATTGCCGTAGACGAGAGTCATCAAGGCCACGGCCTTTCTACCACACTGCTTACCGAACTGGTCACCCATGCGTACGACTTGGGCAGATACAACCTTTTTATTTACACCAAACCTGAGAACTATCAGCTGTTTCATGCG
Organism: Vibrio sp. MACH09; assembly: GCF_033238805.1. Classification (NCBI taxonomy): domain Bacteria; kingdom Pseudomonadati; phylum Pseudomonadota; class Gammaproteobacteria; order Vibrionales; family Vibrionaceae; genus Vibrio; species Vibrio sp. MACH09. The sequence goes on from NZ_BSFZ01000002.1 coordinate 1,175,342, forward strand.
GCTGGTTTTTATCATCTTGCCTCAGTGAAAGGTAGGGTGATTTTGATGGAAAACAGCAAAAACCGGCTGCAAAAGTATTGTGAAACGTTGGCCAAACAGCGGCGAAAAGGCGGGCGAATTGGCAGTATTGTCATGAATGCCAATCCGTTTACTCTCGGGCATCGCTATCTGGTAGAAAAAGCATCCAATGAGTGTGATTGGTTACATCTGTTTGTGGTGAAGGAAGACAGCTCATTTTTTCCTATGCCGACAGGTTAGCGATGATCAAAGCGGGTGTAGAAGAGTTTAGTAATGTCATTGTTCATCCCGGTTCGGATTACATGATCTCTCGAGCGACGTTTCCTAGCTATTTTTTGAAAGACGAAGGGGTGGTTAGCTTTGCTCATACCGCCATTGATATACAGCTGTTCCGCGACTATCTCGCCCCTGCATTGGCGATAACACATCGTTACGTGGGCACAGAGCCTATCTGCAAAGTGACACGGTTTTACAATCAACAGATGCATCAGTGGCTATCGACGTCGACGTTGCAGTCCCCTGCGATCTGTTTAGTTGAGATACCTAGGTGTGAAGAGGGAGAGTTGCCTATCTCTGCTTCTTTGGTTCGTCATTTACTGTTTCAGAACCGCTGGCAAGAGATAGCACAGATAGTGCCAGAGACAACTTACGTTTATTTGAAGAACCTGTTTAGTGAAGACATCTCTCCCTATCAGGAGAAGCGTGCTCATGCAAAAGCCAAACAAGCTTCTTCACTCTCGGTAAATGCCTAGGGTTTGTTGATCTTTCGAGAACAGATTTTGGTCAATCTGAAAGCGGTTAGCATCGAGTTTAGTGATGCAGCTGTAAAGCAGGGAAGTGTTATCAAACTCAACGGTTAAATCGCTTCGCACTGGGTATTAAAATAGTTGCTCAGCATATCGTGCGCTTTTTGATCTCGTTGTGCCTGAGAATGCTTGTTGTAGGTAGCGCAGTATGAGGCGGCTCGGTCACAAATAATGCACTTTCTAGCGGCAAGTTGGCAGGATTTCCTTGAGATAGTCTTACCTTCACCATTCATTACATCAAAGTTAAAAAATGCACCAAGAACATGTTCAGTTTCCAGTTTAATCATGCTTTTTTTAATCTCACTTGCAGAGAGCCCGGCAACGACATATATGGCCTCTGTGGCACATTTTGGTTGAAACACTTTTTCCTTAACGATGGTTCCACCCAGCTTGTTAATTTCAGCAAGAGCCAGCTTCGCGGCTAAAGCGAATATCTGATCACCGGTTGGGTTTTTAAGCATGCCTTGGGGCAAGTAGGTGTTAAGGGTGATTAACGGCAACTGATGCTTAGCAATCCAGCGCTGTTGTAACTCTGCTCTAAGCTGAGCATCTTGGTGTTTGTCGTAGATAGTCATTAACGTTGACATCGTGGTCTCCTTATAACGATAAGAGAAAAATTGTATTGGCAGTGGGCAAATATTAATGAGGAGAGTGGGACATTTTGTTGTGGAGCTTGTGTATTAAATGGCGTTTATGGCGTTAACCCCTTGACGGTAAAGTTTTAAATCATAAACGCCATTTAAGTTGTTTCGCCGTATGTTTTGAATGATGGACTTCACGAAGTGACGCTTCTGCTGTTGGTTATACTCGCCGGACACTAATCACTAGCGAGTTCAAAAATCATGAGTGAAAGTCCGATAATTTTAGAAGGGGTAACTCTAATGCTGCTAGGCATGGGGTTCGTTTTCTTTTTTCTCGTGTTACTAGTCGGTGCAACACGCTTACTTTCTACTGTTGCAAACAAAATTCAGTCCAACATGGATGCCAAAACCACACCATCTAATGTGGTCGAAAACGCATCAGAGGATACGGTTGTCGCCGCGATTTCTGCAGCGCTTCATCACCATAAACAAAAAATCAGTCAACAGGCATAAGATTACAGGGGATTTTAAATGTCCAAATTAGTTAAACCGTTAGGTATCACAGACGTGGTACTTAGGGACGCACACCAGTCACTATTTGCTACACGCATGCGCTTAGATGACATGCTTCCTATCGCGTCTAAACTCGATGAAATCGGTTATTGGTCTCTAGAGTCGTGGGGCGGCGCTACCTTCGATTCCTGCATTCGTTTTATTGGAGAAGATCCTTGGCAACGCCTTCGCGAACTGAAAAAAGCGATGCCAAATACTAAGCAGCAAATGCTGTTCAGAGGGCAAAATATTTTAGGCTATCGCCACTACGCTGACGATGTTGTCGACAAATTTGTAGAGCGTGCAGTGGTCAACGGCATGGACGTTTTCCGTGTGTTTGATGCGCTTAATGATGTACGCAATATGAAGCAAGCCATTCAAGCGGTAAACCGTCAAGGGGCTCATGCACAGGGAACCATTTGTTACACCACTAGCCCAGTGCATACGATGCAATCATGGGTTGATGTGGCTGAACAGTTGGTTGAATGTGGTGTTAATTCAATCGCGTTAAAAGACATGTCTGGCGTGATGTCGCCCTATGAAGCGTATGAACTGGTATCCACCTTAAAGAAACAGTTAGATGTAGAGCTTCATTTACATTGTCACTCTACGGCGGGTATTGCGGATATGACGCTGCTCAAAGCCATTGAAGCAGGGGTTGATCGTGTTGATACAGCGGTTTCCTCCATGAGTGGCACCTACGGCCATCCAGCCACAGAATCCATTGTTGCAGCACTTAAAGGAACGGAGAGAGATACAGGGCTAGATATCGAGAAGATTGAAGCTATTTCGGCGTATTTCCGCGAAGTTCGTAAAAAATATCACGCTTTTGAAGGCCAGCAGAGAGGGTCTGATTCTCGAATCTTGGTGGCACAAGTTCCCGGCGGAATGCTGACCAATATGGAGAGTCAACTGAAGCAGCAAAATGCGTTGCACCGCATTGATGAAGTGCTAGAAGAGATCCCTCGCGTACGAGAAGATCTTGGCTTTATTCCTTTGGTCACACCAACTTCTCAGATAGTAGGCACACAGGCGGTGATTAATATCATGATGGGTGAGCGTTACAAAACCATCACTAAAGAGACGGCGGGTGTGCTTCGTGGAGAGTATGGCCAAACGCCAGCGCCAGTTGAGCGCGAGCTGCAAGAGCGAGTATTAGAGGGCAATCAGCCGATCACTTGCCGCCCTGCGGATCTTATTGAACCTGAAGTGAATTGCTTAATTGAGTCGGTGGAACAGCAGGCGAAAGAGCGTGGAATTACGCTAAGTGAAAACCTCATTGATGATGTTCTTACCGTTGCTCTATTTGATCAAGTTGCTTGGAAGTTCCTTGAAAACAGAAACAACCCTGATGCGTTTGAACCTGTGCCAACCGCAAAAGAGGCGGAGCCTAAAGAAGCGCAATCAAAAGTATCGACTGATCATGCGGTTTATACAGTGAATGTGAACAACAAAGCGTATGTCGTTCAAATCAATGAGGGAGCAGATGCACAAGTACTGGCGGTTGCGGACTCAGCACCGGTGGCTGCACCATCTGCACCATCAGGCAGTGCGGAATCAGTATCGGCTCCTTTAGCTGGAAATATCTGGAAGATACACGCTAAAGCCGGTCAGCAAGTTAAAGAAGGGGACACGTTACTGATTTTAGAAGCGATGAAGATGGAAACCGAAATCAAAGCCGCCCGTGACGGAAAGGTTGAACACTTAGCCGTATCGGAAGGCGATGCTGTGCAAGTGGGCGACGAACTGCTGGCTTTGGTGTAAGGGACGATCATGGAAAGTGCATTAGCTCTTATTAACGACTTTGGTTTCTTACATTTGCAGTGGGGCCAAGCCATCATGATATTGGTGGGAATGGTGCTGCTCTATTTGGCGATAGTCAAACAGTTTGAACCCTTACTGCTGGTTCCCATTGGTTTGGGCGGTATTCTGTCTAACTTGCCCGACGCTAACTTAGCGGTGAACGCTATTGAAGCGGCGATTCTGGCGGGAAAAGCCGATGTAATGCAAGCCTTTGCATCGGTTCTGGAGATTGCGGATACCGCGCCAAAAGCGATTAAACAGGCGGCTGAAATGGCAACCCCTGAGCAGAAGATGACCTTACATCTTCTGGCTGAGCAGTTTAAATACAGTGATGGTATGTTGTATACCTTCTATAGTGTCGCGATTGCATCAGGCGTGGGGCCACTCGTTATCTTTATGGGTGTCGGCGCTATGACGGACTTTGGTCCACTTTTAGCTAACCCTAAAACGTTACTGCTCGGGGCCGCTGCGCAGTTTGGTATCTTCGCAACCGTGTTAGGTGCGTTGGCACTGAGTCAGTTTGGCGTGATGGACTTCAGTGTCGCTCAGGCCGCTGCCATCGGTATTATCGGTGGGGCGGATGGGCCGACTGCAATCTATGTGTCTAGCATGCTGGCACCGGAGTTATTGGGTGCGATTGCTGTCGCGGCATACTCTTATATGGCGTTGGTTCCTATGATCCAGCCGCCGATTATGAGAGCGTTAACTACAGAAGCAGAGCGTAAGATTGAGATGAAACAACTGCGTCAGGTAAGCAAGATCGAGAAGGTCTGCTTTCCATTGATGTTGCTTCTTCTTATTGCGATGCTGTTACCGTCGGCCACACCTCTGTTGGGTATGTTCTGTTTTGGTAACTTGATGCGAGAATGTGGTGTCGTTGAACGTCTATCAGATACTGCTCAGAATGCGTTAATTAACATTGTTACTATATTCCTTGGCTTATCTGTTGGTTCAAAGTTAATGGCTGATAAGTTTCTTCAACCACAAACCTTGGGTATTTTAGCGCTTGGTATCGCCGCCTTCTGTGTTGGTACTGCTGCTGGGTTGTTGATGGCTAAACTAATGAATAAGGTTTTCGAGGATAAGGTGAATCCACTGCTTGGTTCGGCTGGTGTTTCTGCTGTACCAATGGCTGCTCGAGTCTCTAACAAAATTGGTTTGGAAGCGAATCCGCAGAACTTCCTGTTGATGCACGCAATGGGGCCAAATGTGGCAGGCGTTATCGGCTCGGCGGTTGCGGCTGGGGTGATGATTAAGTACGTACTGGGTAGTTAATTGCCATTTCGCTCTATTTTATCGGGAGAACATGTTTCTCCCTTTTGTTGTATTTATGTACCACAGTGATCTCAAAATGTAAGATTCAGAGTGATATCAATGCGTTCTGTTCAAGAAAGATAACTCAAGGAGTGGTATGCTTTGGCAAGGTTATCTGATGCTGAAATGGTGATGTTGATGAGCGGCCAGTAGGCCCGTTTTATGTTTGTTTCCATCTGTTACTGAGAGTTGCCGTAGGTTGGTTATACATTCTTGCTGGGTCAGATACAAAAATAACGAGAAAGGCGTAGGTATGATAGACAGTTCACTTCGATTACTTGAGAAGATTCAGAATAGCGTTTCGTTCAGGAACAAAATATTTATCTTCATTTTGTTCTCTATGGGTCTTCAGTTGATTTTTATTGGGGTAAATTTTCGTAGCGCCGCAGTAGAAACGCTAGAGCATCAGATTGGAATGAGAGCTCTGATTCAAGCGAAAGAGATTGCAAGCGATCCCGCTGTTATAAAACAAGTTAAGGCCAATAACCTCGCTGCGATCGTGCAGTTGATAGAAAGACGCCGACTAACATCGGACGCAAGTTTTATTGTTATCGGGGATAAAGACGGCATCCGTTTATCGCATCCAATTAAAGAAAGAATTGGCTTACCAATGAAAGGGGCGGATAACGAGTCCGCTTTGATAAGGGGCGAGTCTTACATTTCTCATAGCGAAGGTAGCCTTGGTGTTTCAATTCGGGGCAAAGCGGCGCTGAAAGATGTCAATGGAGACGTGATTGGTGTTGTCTCTGTTGGATACCTGCTGGATCAGCTTGATGGTTGGATCATTGATTACGCACAACCGTTGCTATCTGATTTTATTATTATTCTCGTGATTACGCTGGTGGGGGGCTGGTTATTCTCGAACCATATTAAACGTAATATGAATGGCAAAGAGCCCGCTGAAATTGCCTTCGCTTACAATATGCGAAAATCTATCTTGCGATCGGTTTATGAGGGAATTATCGGTTTTGATAAACAAGGAAATATTCTTACTGCTAATATCACCGCTTTAAAAATGCTCGGCACAGAAAAGACGCCGGCGCAGCTAAGAGGTGAGAATGTCACCGACTATATTAATCAAAGTCAGTTTTTGTTCCATACGCCTTATGATGAAAACCTTAAAGATGAGCTTATCAAAGTTAATGATCAGGTATTTATCGCGAATCGAGTGGCCATTTATGATGAAGAAACATTAACAGGCTGGGTGATTAGTTTCCGGAACAAAGAAGACATTAGTCTACTAAATGATGAATTAAGTCAGATCAAACAGTACACAGAGAATCTGCGTGCAACGCGTGATGAGTATGAGAACAAGATCTCAACCATTTCTGGCCTGATTGAAATGGGTGACAGCCAAGCGGCTCTAGAACTTATTTATAACGAAAAGCATCGTAAACAAGAGACCATCGATTTTGTTACTGAACGTATTCACTGTAAACAACTTGCGGGAATCTTGATTGGTAAAGCTGCTCGCGCTCGTGTTCTGGAGCTAGATTTGCAGTTTTCGCCACAATGTAGGTTAGAGAAACTTGGCGAGTCTATCGATGCCAACGAGTTATCTGCGGTCATTGGTAATTTGCTGGATAATGCATTTGAAGCGACCTTAAAGAACCCAGACAGCACAAAAGTCATCACTTTACTGATATCTGACGAAGGGAAAGAGCTGGTGATAGAAGTTCAGGACAACGGTGTTGGAATAAAGCCAGAACTAGCAATGACCATGTTTAGCCGCGGAGTGAGCAATAAAGAAGAGGGTGATGGCAACAAAGGCGTAGGCTTGTACCTTATTAATCGGTATGTCGCGAATGCTGGTGGGGTTATTTTAGTGGATGAAGCGCGACCTCAGGGGACTATCTTTTCTATTTTTATCCCTAAGTAATATGAGTCATCAATGAAAAAGTGCCTGAAGGAAACGTCAGGCACTTTTCATTTCACGTTATAGATATTCGGCTAAGTAATTGAAGCGCGATTACTTCCAACGCCATGTTTGAGTTTTGCCTCCGTGGTAACTCCAAATATGCGCATTTGACCCTTCTATTGACCAGCTACCATTTTTAATGTCAAGCACCCCTTTATCGCCATACAGGCTACGCAAAGTGTTATTTTTGTACTCAGTCCAACGTTGATTAAGTTGGTCGTTACAGTCCCAAATTTTAACCGATGACCCCTTGTTACCTGAACCAGATACCGTTGCACACTTGTTGAAATTGAGTTTGTTACGTAAGTAACCGTCGGGATCTAAATACCAGAGCTGAGAGTCTGCATCGTGGCAGCTCCATTGGTGTAGGTTATTGCCGTTTTCAAGATTGCGATCTTCAATATCTAGACACTTATCTTTGCCATTTTTAAGCCGAGAAAATTTTATATCTGTAGTGAGTGGATAGATCGCACCATAGTTATTTGGAAATAATGTTTTAATGTCGGAATACGAACTATTTTTACGGTACAAATCAATAGCCAAACTGACTTCTGTTACTTTTGATTGACGTTCATAGTAATCAACCATAATGATATTTGGTTCTAAACCCTGATCAATCTCATAGGACATCATCCATTGTGCAAGATAGGGGTTCGATTCATCAGCCAGACTTTTAAGAGTAGTCAGTTTATCGAAAATACCACCAGAACCTAAAACGGTAAGCTGCATCTGACTGACATAAAACTTGTTGGTATTTTGGTGGTTAATGATTTGTGAGTCTTGATGGGCTTTTAAATCGTCAACTGATGCCGCGTTTGCCCATGGAGAGTCAATGCTGCTTTCTCGTGGCCAATAATAATCTGAAGAGGCTAATACCTGGCTTTGATCAGCTAAAGCAATAACATTCCTATTCATATTCCAAGCATCAGAAATTTTGATGTTTGCCGAGTTATAATGAGTACCATTTTTAACTTTGGGGATTAAACGGCTGGAAAATTTATTTAGGAAGTAGTCGTTAAAGCGTTGAACATCTCCGTTATCCGCAAAGTCATTCAACTCTTGGAAGTCTAATATTAGAATTTCTTTGGGGTTATTTTTAGCAAATTCATAGAGAGGGTCTAATACTAACGGCAGATCTTCACCTCGAACAATACCGTGGACAATAATAAACTTATTGGCATCGTCATCATTGGATACTCGTAGGTCGAAGTAACGGATACCGTCTTTAGCTTGCTGACATAAATCTCGGCTTTGTGTTACTGATATTGCTTCCACTGCGGCAATAGATTTGATGGAGAAAGTCCCTGCGTCGTGGCTTCCCGGTATCGCGATGTCACGTAGACGTACATTGCTATCTGCGTTATATATCCGCTCCATCCAGCGGCTATATTCTCCTCCGCCAGTACAAGTTGCAGCCTGAACGGTGGCGCTTAATGTGGATGCCATCAGGGCATAGAGCATTATTCTAATGAGTTTCATAAGATTTCCTTTGTTATTGGTAAATTCTTTATGATCGAATAAAAACTACTAATAAGATGCTCACAATTTTTTGTGAGCATCTTAGATAAATTAAAGTTTATATAAACTCATTTGCATCGATTGTTTTAGCGGCGACACTATCATAGACAAAATCGTAAATAAGAATGCCTACGCCTGAGCTATCTTTAATTTTTTCTATTCTATCTTCTATAATTGGATTAACTAATTCGGCATAAGCAACGGGATTGCCTAAATAACCATTGGTAGCGCTAATATGATTTAATATTAGATCTTTATTATTGTGATTGGATGGAGGTAGTACTTCTTCTATGTCTCTTATTTTATTTTTTAATTTTGGCCCGTCCCAATTATCTTGAAGTATGATGTCATCATTATCATGCCAATTATATGCCCAGCGAACATTGTTAATTGTAGAAATATTGAGTGAGGGGTCACTGCTATCAATAACAATGATTTTACCTCTAGCTTCGCCTACGCTTGGCCAATCATATGTGTTTCTTTCATTTGGTTTTGGTGTGAATATTGAATCGAGATAGTTGGCAATAAACTCTTGAATAATTACCTTGTACTGGTCAAAGTCGTCTTTGTTTTCATTAGCATTTTGAAGACGAATGATAATAAATTCAGAAGGGTTTTTATCTAAAAACGTCACTAGCTCGTCAAACATAGAAGTAGCAGTGATATCACTAATCCATTCACGATGCGCTGCGACTAAATTTCTAGTTATCCTAAAATCAAAAAAGCGAAGCCCGATATTTAGCTGTTCGCTTAGAGATAGACTTTGTGTTTTATAGTATACATCTTCACACATTGAGGTCATGGTATCGTGGCTACCGGGAATGCATAGTTCAGTGATGTATTTGTCATCGCGAATATTTTTTAACCAGTTAGGTATTGTATTGTTCATATTGAATTTGCTCTAAATATAACTGTATATACGTTACTACGAGAGAATAGTAGGCTACTAAGTTGCGGGTAGCCTACTATTTGGGGGTATTATGCTTCTTCAGCTAATACTGGAGTTTCTTCTTCCTCTGCTGCTTCTTTTTTCTTGTTTTGAGAAACCAAGTACCAAGAAAGCATAGAAGAAATTGCGGTAAGTATGGATAGACCGATAAACACCTGACCAATCACATTCGTTGGTGTTAGTATTTCACGAATAACTTCACCTTGAGCATTTACTTCAGGACTAAGAATAATGCTACCTAGGATGAGTGGAGCTAGCAAAGCTGGTAGGTAACCAATCGTGATAGCTAATGACATTGCAGCACTTCTGTTTTTCTTCTTGATACCAGATTCACCGATTGGCGCGTAGTAAACACCACGAATCATGAAGCAGCACGCTGAAGCACATAGCATTAGAACCATAATCGCGTTTTGTGCGAATGGCGCTACAATGTCTTCTGGCACATTGCCTGGAACAAATTCAGTAATAGATGCTGGGTTTGAATAAAATATGAATGCGATGGCCAGTAGAATCATTGATAAAACAAATGACATGAATCGCATGAAGTGAGAAGTAGACTTAAAGACCAGTGTCACTAATACACCTGATAGCAAAGGTAGCATACGCAATGCAATAACAAGTGATGCGAATATAGCCGCAACAGATGCAGACGTTCCGTAACTAGCTTGTAGGAATCTAGCGAAGTACGTACCTGCAGCGATAAAGGTGCCATAGATACAGAATACATTTAAACCCGTGATCCAAACAACAGGGAACTTCGCTACTTTCGCTATACCAGCAAAGGCTTCTTTAGCTGTGCTAGCTGTGTCGTCGTCGTCTTTTACTGTGTCAGTTTTGGAAACGGCAAAGAAAATTAGAATTACTGTACTAAAAATGATAGCTGATGATACATACATCATATTCTGGCTGCTTACTTCGTAGTGAACTAATGCTGCCCAAACTAAGCTCAAAAGAAATGCTAGTACACCACGACCAAACTCAAACATACCGAATGCAACACCTTGGTGCTCTTCTGATGTAGAGATACTTACCGCTTTAAAGTTTGCTGGTTTAAACAGTACTTCACTTAATAACAACATAAAGAAGAAGCAAGCCAATAAAACAGGCATACTTAAACCTGGCGAGTTCATCGCAATAAACAAAGAGATACAGCCAACGCCCGTTGTAGTAAGTAGCATAATGTTACGTACTTTGAAACGATCACCAATCCAACCTAATCCGACGGTACCTAGCAAGATAACTAACCCTTGCATTGAGTATAATTGACCCGCTTCTGCATCGGTAATACCCATTGATACTGGGAAACCTAATGGTAATGAGTTTCGAAGGTCCCAAAACGCATATAATAACTGAGCATTTATGGTAACAAACAGTAATGGAATAAAAGTATGGAGTGAGAATCCAAACTTATTCAGTAATTTAGTCATAGTATATCCTTTAACTATAAAATTAATAATAAAGCAATGTGTAATATTATTTGCTAAATTGAAAAATAAATTATCATGGTGTTTATTAAATGATTAGATGTGACTATTTAAATAAATAAAAACCATGACAAAGAGATATTAGTAAGTGTTACTTAACTTATCATAAATGCCTGGACTGGATGCGAGTACATAATTTCCTTTCGTCATCCAATTAGGATTTGATTTATAATCGTTAGTTACTCCTCCTGCTTCTTTAATAAGCAATAAGCCAGATAGGCAGTCCCATGAATTTAGATGAGGTTCGTAATAACCAATGAGTTTTCCTGCCGCTACATGGGCAAGCATGAGCGCCGCAGAACCATTCCGATAAAACATTCCTCCCATTCGTAGTAGATTGTCTAGAAATGGAATAATTTTTTCTGATGGTATTCTAGTTGAAACGCCTACACCAAACAGTCCTTCATTAAGAGACTCCACCTCATTTACGGTAATTCTTGTTTCGTTCAAATAGGCTCCACAACCTGACATCGAGTGAAATAACTCATCATGTACAGGATCGTAAACTAAGCCAATTTGAGTAATCTTTTGTTCATCAAGAAGTGCAATAGACACGCACCATGAAGGCAAGCCGAATAGAAATGCGCTAGTGCCATCAATTGGGTCTACAACCCAGGTATAGCTAGAGTTGTCTCCAGATAATCCTGACTCTTCACCAAAAATACTGTCTTGAGGATAATGGGTATTGATTTGATTTCGGATGAAGTCCTCTGTAGTTCGATCTGCGACAGTGACCAGATCTTGTCCATCATCATTTTTTCTTTCAATCTTGAGTTGTTCTCTATTCTGAAAGTAATCAAATGCAAGTTTACCTGCTTGCTTTGCCACCTCTTTGATGAAAACGTATCTATTCGTTAAGCTGTCCATTTTTATTCCTGCGGTAAAATCTATGTTTCATAAGATACAGATTTAAGAATAAACATTCTGTGATCGATTTCAAAAACATACGTATATGCAATGAAAGTTCGCCAAAATAGCCCGAATAGGAGGAGAACTTTTAATATTTTACGAAATAAATGAACTAAAATTGCTTTTAACTTGAAATTTACAGACTAATAACTACACTAATACCGTCTAAAAAATACGTGATTGCTCATTAAAGGTTATTAAATAAGAGGACTATATGTTGGTTGCAACTAATTTAATTGAATTGCAAGATCAAATTCGCTCTAGGTATGACGAGTTAAGTAAAAGATTACAAGAAGTGGCGGGTTACATTATAGAGAACCCAAACAGTGTTGCATTTGATACTGTTGCGATTATTGCAGAAAAAGCCGATGTTCCTCCATCTACTTTGATACGTTTTGCTAATGCTTTCGGCTTCACTGGCTTTAATGATATGAAGCAGATTTTCCGAAAAAACATGGTAGAAGAAACAACGAATTACTCGGATAGGGTTCGTCTGTTCGAAGAGCTGGAAGGAGAAGCTCCGTCATTAGAACGACCAGCCGATATCCTTCAAGAATTTGCTCATGCAAATACCAAAGCATTAGCCTGCCTGGCTGCCCAAACGTCAACGGAAGAGCTTGAGAAAGCCGTTAATTTATTAAGTGATGCGGAAAACATATACATAATTGGTATGCAGAAATCTTTTAGCGCCGCTTCATACTTAAATTACGCGTTATTGCATCTAAATAGACGAGCTTCATTAATTGATGGGTTGGGGGGGATGCACCGAGAACAAATGAATGTTGTTGGCCCCAAAGATGTGGTACTTACTATTAGCTTTTCGCCGTACTCAAAAGATACCATTATGCTGAGTGAGTTAGTGGCAAAAGCTGGCGCGAATCATATTGTTATTACAGATAGCCAAATCAGCCCATTAGCAAAATTCAATGATACATTGTTTGTGGTAAAAGAGGCCGAGTTGGCTGGGTTCCGTTCACAGGCTGCATTGCATTGTTTATTGCAAACTCTGGTTGTTTCTCTTGCGTTCAAACAAAAATAGTTAATTTTATTGACGATTAAAAGCATAAAAATCCAATTGAATAATCAGATTTTTATGCTTTTAACTTATTTAGTCGCTATACATTAATGACTACTTATCTAACCAAACTTTTTTATAGAGTTTAATCATTTCATCAACACTTGGTACGCGTGGATTATTGCTAGGAGAGCCGGAAGCAAGTGCTTGTTCTGCCATTATTGGTAACAAGTCGTGAAATCTGTCTGAGTCAATGCCATATTTCTCCATGCTCGGAACCTCTAAATCCTTATTTAAGGATCTCAGTTCTGTAACTAGTTTATTACAAGCAACGCTATTACTATCTTGGATATTGGATACACCCATCGCTCTTGCACAGTCCGCATAGCGAGCTTGCGCATTTTCGATAGAAAACTCAGTAATTACCGGTAAAAGCATGGCATTGGATAAACCATGTGGAACATGAAAAAACGCACCAATTGGACGGCTCATTCCATGGATTAATGCCACTGATGCATTTGAAAATGCAATCCCAGCCAATGTGGATCCCAGCATCAAAGCTTCTCGGCCATCTTCATCTTTAGGGTTTCTGTACACATTTCGTAAGTTTGGTGCGATCAATCTTATTGCGGCTAATGCTTGATGATCGCTAAAGGGGTTGGCTTTTTTACTTACGTAGGATTCGATAGCATGAGTAAGTGCATCCAAACCGCAATCGGCAGTTGTTCTTGTTGGCAAAGATAGTGTTAGGTTGTAATCAATGATTGCCGTATGAGGCATAAAACCATCGCCGGACAATAGCATTTTTTCATCACTTGCATCATCAGTAATAATAGTAAAGCGAGTGGCTTCAGAACCTGTTCCGGCGGTTGTTGGAATGGCAATAATTGGCAAACCCTGCTCTGTCACATCGCGTGGGAACTTATAGTCGCGAGCTTTACCGCCAAATTTTCCAACAATACCGATAGCTTTAGCACTATCAATTGGACTACCGCCACCAACGGCGATAATACAGTCGAAATCCCCTTCCTGAACAATGGTAACGCCAGCCGTAATTGAACTTGCTGTCGGTTCTGGAACGGTGTCTGAAAAAACAGCAGCGTGATAATTGTTCTTTGACAGAATCGCGTCAATTTTATCGATATACCCCAAACTAACCATTATTTTGTCAGTAATAATTAATGGTTTAGAAGCGTTAAGCGCTTTCATTGCTTCGGCAACTTTCTCAATGGAATCTTTGCCGACATGCATGGTTCTAGGCAACACTACTTTAGTGCTCATTACTGTACTCCTGATGATGTTTTACGTTCAAACTAATGAAATGAATATTTCGACATATTACAATGTTGTCGTTATAAATCCAACTCTAAATCGGATTTTTCACCTTGCCGTTAAATTTTACGACAGTTATTCGAGTGTATTTCACTTGTTAATGGTTTATAAGTGATTGCTAATCAGTGTTTTAGATCTTACGTTTATTCATTTGTCTGTTTTCTATACAACTTTTCTGTGTTCAAAAAAAATAGAAATTTTCTTCCAATTTGATGAAACAAATGTTTCAATGCGTGCAGGGTGTTGAATGGAAGCTTATTGGTTAAGGCTAGCATTCTTAAAATTTAAACATTTTAAAATTTGGAGTTAGTTGTGTATTTAGGAATTTTTGGAATATTGCTGTCATTAGTAATGTTGATGTATTTGGCATATAAAGGCATGTCAGTCATTTGGCTTGCGCCCATATTGGCGTTAGTGGCGGCAATGTTCTCAGTTGGCACGCCTTTAATGGCAAGCTTTACAGAAGTATTTATGTCGAGCGCGGCAAATTATGTAAAGTTATATTTTCCGGCGTTCTTGCTTGGTGCAATTTTTGGCAAAGTCATGGATGCTTCAGGCGCTGCAAAAAGTATTGCTGAAGTGATAACGAAAAAGATTGGTGCCACTAACTCTATATTAGCGGTTGTACTCGCAGTGTCAGTATTGACCTATGGTGGCGTATCCATGTTTGTCGTTGTGTTCGCTGTATATCCTATTGCTGCAGACATTTTCCGACGAAACGATGTGCCAAAAAGATTAATACCGGGATCCATTGCACTAGGTTCGTTTACTTACACAATGACCGCGTTACCTGGCTCTCCTCAAATTCAAAATACAATCGCAATGCCCTTTTTCGGTACAACAGCTTACGCCGCTCCCATGCTGGGGATTATCGCATCTGTAGTGATGTTTGGTTTAGGGATGTTGTGGTTGAAACGTCGCGAATCAATAGCAAAAGAAAACGGTGAAGGGTATGGGGTTCATATAGAAAAAAGAAATGAGGCAGATGGCGCAGATCTTCCTTCTGCAACATTAGCCTTTATACCTATTGTAATAGTATTAGCTCTAAATTTTATAATCGTAACATTTTACTACCCCAATATTGATACAAGCTACCTTTCTGATTACGGAGTTACGTTATCTAAAGTAAACGGCATGTGGAGTCTCATCATTGCGCTAACCACAGCGATAGTGGTCGCGATTGCACTATTTCACAAATATATGCCTAACGTAAAACAGATTATCAATGAGGGGAGCCTTGATTCGGTCATGCCAATTATGAATACAGCTGCGGCTGTTGGGTTCGGTAATGTTATTAAGTCATTGGCTGCGTTTGTGGTTATAAAGCAATTGATCTTGGCTATTCCAGGTACACCACTCTTATCATTTGCACTATCAACAAGTTTACTCGCTGGGATCACTGGCTCCGCATCTGGAGGTTTGAGTATTGCGCTTGATGCCTTGGGGCAAACTTATATTCAACAAGCATCTGAGTTAGGTATTAGCTTAGAAGTATTGCACCGTATCGCATCCATAGCATGTGGAGGCTTAGATTCTTTACCGCACAATGGAGCGGTTATTACTTTACTCGCTATTTGTGGAATGACTCATAGAGAATCGTACAAGGATATTTTTGTCTGTACGTTATTTATCCCAATTATAGCCACCGGAGTGACCTTAGTTTTCGCTGTAATGGGGGTCGTTTAACTAGAATGAATCAATTTCAAACAGGGTTAAATTGAAGGTAAAGACGCTCATCAAATAAAAGTTCCAACTTGATCACGATTTGGAATAAATATACTTAATTGCATTGAAATAAAATAAACGTTTCGTATAATGTTTGTTATGAAATAAATAATTGTAAGAGGTTTTAAAGTGGACAGTAAAAAATCTTTAGATTTAATCTGCATGGGCCGCATTGCTGTTGATCTCTATGGTCAACAAATTGGTTCGCGTCTTGAGGATATGGGATCTTTTAGTAAGTATCTTGGAGGCTCCTCAGGTAACGTCGCGTATGGCACAGCAGTTCAAGGACTAAAGTCATCTATGCTAGCGCGCATAGGCGACGAGCATATGGGACGCTTTCTAAAGGAAGAACTCGAAAGTGTTGGCTGTGATACAAGTAATCTAATTAAGGACAGTGAGCGTCTTACTGCTTTAGTTATTCTCGGCATTAAAGACGAAGATACATTCCCATTGATTTTCTATCGCGATAATTGTGCTGATATGGCGATTACAAAAGACGATTTTACAGAAGAATATATTGCGTCTGCTCGTTGTTTAGCTATCACTGGTAGCCACCTCTCTAATCCAAAAACGCGAGAAGCAGTGTTAACGGCGTTGAAATACGCACGTAGAAACGGTGTAAAAACCGCGCTAGATATTGATTACCGTCCTGTTCTTTGGGGATTAACTTCCTTGGGAGATGGTGAAACACGTTTTGTAGAGTCAAGCAAGGTAACAGAAGAGCTCCAAGAAGTTCTTGGCTTGTTTGATGTTATTGTTGGAACAGAAGAAGAGTTCCATATTTCTGGTGGTTCAACCGATACAATTGAAGCACTAAAGAACGTAAGAAAAATCTCAGACGCTGAGTTTGTCTGTAAGCGTGGACCACTAGGTTGTTCCGTGTTTACAGGAGATATCCCAGAAGATTTAGATGATGGGATCACGGTAACAGGTGTTCGAGTAGAAGTGCTTAACGTATTGGGTGCTGGTGATGCGTTTATGTCTGGGCTATTGCGTGGTTACTTGAATGGTGAAAGTTGGCAGAAATCTTGTGCCTATGCTAACGCTTGTGGCGCGTTAGTGGTTTCCCGTCATGGTTGTGCTCCGGCTATGCCAACCAAGGAAGAGCTAGACAATTATTTGACTCGTGCTGAAGATGTGCCACGCCCTGATCTCGATGAAGAATTAAATCATTTACACCGTGTAACAACTCGAAAAACTGAGTGGCAAGAGTTATGCGTTATGGCATTTGACCATAGAATTCAGTTTGTAGAAATGGCGCGTGAAGCTGGTGCGGACTTGAGTCGAATTAAGCCGCTCAAGAAACTGATACTGCAAGCAAGCCGTGAAGTAGAACAAGAAGCAGGAATTCAAGGTAAATCAGGACTTCTTTGTGATAGTACATATGGTCAAGATGTATTGAACGAGGTTACTGGGAGTGGGTGGTGGATTGGCCGTCCTATTGAGCTTCCTGGCTCTAATCCATTAGAACTAGAACATGGCAATATCGGTTCACAGCTTATCGATTGGCCTCTAGAGCATATCGTTAAATGTCTTGTGTTCTTTAATCCTGAAAGTGACTGCCAAGTTCGCCTAGAACAAGAGCGTCAAATTAAAGAAGTGTATCAAGCATGCTGCAAGTCAGGTCATGAGTTGTTGTTGGAAATCATTTTACCCGCTGGTGTTGAAAAAGAAGATGATCTCTATATTCGTGCAATGAAGCGTTTTTATAACCTAGGTGTGAAACCGGATTGGTGGAAATTACCTCCTCTAGCCAGTGAGTCGTGGAGTCAGGTATCTGATCTAATCCAAGAGCGTGATTGCTACTGTCGCGGTGTTGTTATTCTAGGTTTAGACGCCTCTCAAGCAGAGTTAAAATCCGGATTTTCTGCCACAGCAGGACACGATGTTGTTAAAGGCTTTGCTGTAGGAAGAACACTATTTGGTGAGCCTTCTCGTCATTGGTTAGCTAACAAAACAGACGATAAAACATTAATCGAAGATATTAAATCTAACTATCACAATCTCATCACTCTATGGCGCAACCGCGCACTATAGTGAATAAGGAAAAAATATAATGACAATTAAACTTGGTATCAATCCGCTAACTTGGACTAATGATGATTTACCTTCTTTAGGCGCTGAAACATCTTTGGAAACTTGTTTAACAGAGGGTCGTCAAGCTGGATTTGTAGGTTTCGAACTTGGCAATAAGTTTCCAAGAGAAGCCAGCATTTTAGGCCCAATTTTAAACGCTCATGATGTGGAGCTTGTATCTGGCTGGTATTCGTTAGAGCTTCTTACTCGTTCTGTTGAAGAAGAGATTGAAGCAGTGCAACCGCATTTAACTTTACTTCGTGAGCTAGGTGCGAAAGTCATGGTGGTTTGTGAAGTAACGGATTGTATTCATGGTAAGCAAGATACACCTGTTCATCTACGTCCAGAGTTTCCAAAAGATCGTTGGGAAGAGTACGGTAAAAAAATCACAGAGTTTGCTAAATATACTCAAAGCCAAGGTGTGCAAATTGCCTACCATCACCACATGGGTACGGTGATAGAAACTGCGGAAGATGTTGATAATTTGATGTCTAACACCGGTTCTGAAGTCGGTTTATTACTTGATACAGGACATCTAACTTTTGCAGGCGCGGACCCTATTGCTGTAGCTGAACGTTGGGCTAAACGAATTAATCATGTTCACTGTAAAGATATCCGAAAAGATGTACTTGCTGATGTTAAAAATAAGAAGATGAGTTTCTTAAACTCTGTTCTTGATGGTGTTTATACCGTGCCGGGAGATGGTTGCGTTAACTACCCTGAGATTTTCAAAATTCTAAAACAGGAAAACTATCAAGGTTGGTTAGTGGTTGAAGCGGAACAAGATCCTGCGATTGCGAATCCATTAACCTATGCAACACTCGGGTATAACAACCTAGAGAAACTAGCTAAAGATGCGGAATTAATCTAATACGCACTAAGTAGTATAAGCGCCAGGCCCTATGCTGGCGCTTTCTAATAACTTCCAGTTTTTGGAGTGATGTAGTTATGAACACCATACGAATGACAACTGCGCAAGCGCTAGTAAAATTTATGAATCAACAATACGTTGAGTTCGATGGTAAGCAAGATAAGTTTATACATGGTGTATTCACGATTTTTGGACATGGAAACGTAGTCGGTTTAGGCCAAGCATTAGAAGAAGATGCCGGAAGCCTTATTGTACATCAAGGTTGTAATGAGCAAGGCATGGCTCATATTGCAATGGGATTTGCTAAGCAGCACAAACGCAAAAAAATCTACGCGGTAACGTCATCTGTTGGTCCGGGCGCTGCAAATATGGTCACGTCGGCAGCAACGGCAACAGCCAATCGTATACCGGTTTTATTTCTTCCGGGAGATATATTCGCAAGCCGTCAGCCAGATCCCGTGTTACAGCAAGTAGAGCAATTCCATGACTGTTCTATTAGCACTAATGACTGCTTTAAGCCTGTGTCACGTTATTGGGATAGGGTGAATCGTCCTGAACAACTGATGACCGCAATGATCAATGCGATGCGTGTTCTTACGGACCCTGCTGATACGGGCGCGGTGACTATCTGCTTACCTCAAGATGTACAGGGTGAAGCTTATGATTTCCCTGATTACTTTTTCAAGAAACGAGTTCATAGAATAGAACGCCGTCCAGCAACATCAGAAATGATTCGTGACGCTGTAAATCTAATTAAGAGAAAGAAGAAACCAATTCTAGTTTGCGGTGGTGGTGTTCGATATTCAGAAGCACATGGTGTTTTTCAAGAATTTTCTGAGAAATTCAATATTCCATTTGGAGAAACACAAGCTGGGAAAAGTGCCATTGTTGCCAGTCATGAATTAAATCTTGGCGGGATAGGAACAACAGGCTGTTTAGCTGCAAACTTAGTCGCAAAAGACGCAGATTTAGTTATCGGTGTCGGTACACGTTTTACCGATTTTACTACTGCTTCAAAATCATTATTCCAAAATCCTGAAGTGGAATTTTTAACGATTAATACCGCTGAATTTGATGCGTGCAAACTGGATGCAATTTCAGTGGTTGCTG
Organism: Vibrio sp. MACH09; assembly: GCF_033238805.1. Taxonomy (NCBI): domain Bacteria; kingdom Pseudomonadati; phylum Pseudomonadota; class Gammaproteobacteria; order Vibrionales; family Vibrionaceae; genus Vibrio; species Vibrio sp. MACH09. The sequence goes on from NZ_BSFZ01000002.1 coordinate 1,195,323, forward strand.
ACGCAAAATCGGCGTTAAAAGAGATCGAAAATTTACTTGTTTTAGAAAACTATTTAACTCAATACAAAAATGAAATTGTTGATGCTAAATCTGCATGGGAGCAAGAGTTAGATCGTTTATTTAATATCAAATTTAGCGATGAGTTTACGCCTGAAGTGGATGGTCACTTTGATAGCCAGCTTATTGAGTATCGTGATTCATTAGACACTGAGCTAACTCAGACTCGTATTTTAGGATTACTCGACCAAACGTTGGAAGATAACGCGATTGTTGTTGGGGCTGCTGGTTCGCTACCGGGAGATCTTCAGCGTGTATGGCGACCAAAACATCCTGATACATATCATATGGAATATGGTTACTCATGCATGGGGTATGAAATTGCGGCATCGATTGGTGCGAAGATAGCGAGCCCAGAGCAACCTGTTTATACAATGGTTGGAGATGGTTCCTACATGATGCTTCATTCGGAGTTACAAACCGCAATCCAAGAAGGCATTAAAATCAACGTAATACTGTTTGATAATGCGGCGTTTGGTTGTATTAACAACCTACAAATGAGTCAAGGCATGGGGAGTTATGGGACTGAAAATCGCTTCCGAGATCCAGAAACAGGGAGAATGACAGGCAAGCTTGTACCTGTTGATTTTGCCAAGAATGCCGAAAGTTATGGTTGTAAGAGTTATACCGTGCGCACGGAGGCTGAATTGATAGCTGCTGTTGAAGATGCCAAAAAACAGACGGTATCAACCCTAATTGATATTAAAACTCTGCCTAAAACCATGACCAACGGTTATGAAGCGTGGTGGCGTTGCGGAACGGCACAAGTGGCTAAAAAACAAGAAGTTGTTGATGCTGCCGCAAGCATTAAAGAGGTTTTAGCTACTAAGGCACGTCAATACTAACAAGGTATATCAACCCTCTAAGGTAGGGGGTTGATATGATCGCTATCACACATCAAATAAAATAATTGATTCGCATTTAATTTATTTTGAAATTTATATTTCGCAGTGGTAGTTTGTATCAATAGTTAATTCCAACGAATATTTACCTTATATAACAGTAAGTTTGGGATCTTTATGTCTAAATTATTATCAAAATACGAGTATGTGAACGGTTCCACGCCGACACAAGACATCACACCAGAATCGGCAGGATGGGACTATGTAGGATTTAAAGCTTATGAACTAAATCCTAGCCAATCTTTAAAGTTTGAAGCATCAGATAAAGAAACTTGTGTCGTTATTATTTCTGGTAAAGCGACAGTTCAAACGGATTCAAAATTATTTGAAGAAATTGGCGACAGAATGAGTCCTTTTGAACGCAAAAAGCCTTATGCGGTTTATATTGCGAACAATGAAGCATACACAATCAAATCTCATACCGATCTAGAAATAGCGATCTGTACCGCCCCCGGAAAAGGCAGCCATGAGACTCGTCTTATTGCGCCAGACGACATCGATGCAGAACATCGCGGGGCAGGCGCAAACCAACGCTATGTTCATAATATTCTTCCGGATTATAAAGAAGCAGATAGTCTGCTTGTGGTAGAAGTTTATACGGATGAAGGCTGTACTAGCTCTTATCCAAGCCATAAACATGATGAAGCGACAGAAACAGAAACCTATTTAGAAGAAACGTATTATCACCGTCTGAACCCTTCTCAGGGATTTTGTTTACAACGAGTTTATACCGATGATCGCACACTCGACGAATCTATGGCTGTATATAACAAAGACGTTGTAAAAGCACCTAAAGGCTATCATCCAGTCGCGACCATCGCCGGTTACGATAGTTATTATCTAAATGTAATGGCTGGACCAACGCGTAAATGGTTATTTACTTGGGAAGCCGATCATAATTGGGTGAACTCAGACGAATATGCCAAAAAGCATTTAAAAAAATAGACTCCACAATTATTAACAACAACTTAGAGAATGTAATTATGTTTAATATTGCTTTGTTTGGTGCGGGCCGCATCGGAAAGGTTCATGCACTAAATATTAATAATCACCCTGAAACAAATCTTTATTCTGTTATTGACCCATACCTCGAAGGTGCGCAACAAATTTGTGCGGCCTATGGTGCTAAAGTTCAAACAATTGAACAAGCAATGACAGACCCAGAAATAGATGCTGTTTGTATTGGCTCTGCAACAGATACGCATGCAGACCTAACAATGATGGCGGCGAAAAATGGAAAGGCGATTTTCTGTGAGAAGCCGATCGACCTTTCCCTTGAACGTGTGCGCGAATGTCTTTCTGTTGTTAAGCGATACGAAGTACCAATGCTAGTGGGTTTTAATCGTCGTTTTGACCCTCAGTTCCGTAAAGTAAAAGAGCAGTTTGGCGCTGGTGTAATTGGTAAAGCAGAATCATTGCTCATCACATCTAGAGATCCTTCGCCACCGCCAGCGGAATACAGTGAAGTGTCTGGCGGTATGTTCCGCGATATGACGGTGCATGATTTGGATATGGCACGTTTTATTATTGGTGACGAGCCAGTATCTATTTATGCAAGCGGCAGTTGTGTCGTCGATCCTGCTATTGGTCACGCGGGTGATATTGATACTGCGACAATTATTATCGAATTTAAAAATGGTGCCACAGCAACCATCATGAATAGTCGCCGTTCTGGCTATGGTTATGATCAACGCATGGAACTTCACGGCGAGAAAGGTCTTCTTCAGGCGAATAATATGCTGGAAAGCCTTGTTGAGCACTGGGGTGAAACGGGTTGTAATGCAGAAAAACCACACCCATTCTTCCTTGAGCGTTATGAAGCGGCTTATATTTCAGAATGGAGCCACTTTGTTGATGTGATAGCTAAACGTTGCCAACCAAGCTGTAACGGTGATGACGGTGAGTATGCATTGGTTCTTGCAGAAGCGGCATTAGAATCATTGAAATCTGGAAAAAAAGTATCACTGTAAAAAGTATCTAACCGTATTATTTTGGGTAAAACGTAAAACGTAAAACGTAAAACTTAAGCCACCAAAGACCTTTTTCGAGAGGTCTTTTTTTTGGGCGGAATTAAATCCGATCAGCACAAGAATCAATATTTGATTACTTTCTAATGACGTACGTCCTCAGAACCTCTGCTTCTTTCATTTATATTCATCCAGCTTAGTATCTGTTCGGTAGTATAAAATTTGATTAAATTGACAGAAACGGACAAAAAAAGACATGAATGGACGCGATATTTAATTATAACTTGCTATGGTGCTCTTAGTTATTCTGAGAAATTGAGTTCACTTTTTCTAGATAATGAATGTGATTGGTATAACTCGATATATTTGATGATGGATATTATCTAACCGTTGAGTGAATGGGATGGACAATAATTAAATTCATTAAAACCATTAGGTGCATTAAATACTAGTAAAAATATGAGTCTTGATTGTGGCGTACTGTTTTACTTAAAGAATATGTTAATGATGATAGATATAATATATTCGGTTTTTATATCCGTTATCACACTGTTTAGATTTAGTGGTGAATTATATTATTATTAAAACTATAATTAAGTGGAATATATCAAGAACAGCTAGCTGGGCATCGGGTTATGAATGAAATCTCTCATCAATTGATAAGTAAAGTGAAGTTTGGTTTTTCATTCAGGAAAAAAGTTTTTCTTCTCATTTTTGCTTTGCTAACTCTGCAGCTTGTATTCATGAGCAGTAATTTCCATTCAGCCTTGCTTGATACACTTGAGGATCAGGTCGGAACTCGAGCACTGATTCAGGCGCAGGAAATTGCCAGTGATCCTGAGTTAATTAATGACGTCAGAGTGAGAAATCAGCCAGAGATTAAAAAACTGATCGAGCGTTTAACCAAGATCTCAGATGCCAGTTTTATTGTTGTTGGAGATACAGAAGGCATTCGTCTGGCTCACCCAGTTGAGGATAAAATTGGTTTCCCTATGCAGGGCGGCGATAACGCGGGGGCACTAGAAAGAGGTGAATCTTACGTTTCTATTAGAGAGGGAAGCTTAGGTTACGGTGTTCGAGGCAAAACGCCTATTATTGATTTTGACGGCTCAATCATCGGTGTTGTATCGGTGGGTTACTTACTCAACCGTTTTGATCAATGGCTATTGTTTTATGCAAAACCTTTTGCTTACGACGTGCTTACGGTATTCATTTTGACAATCATCGGTGCGTGGTTTTTTTCTCGTCATATTAAGCGGAAAATGAATGGCATGGAGCCTTCGCAGATAGCGCTGGCCTTATATCTACAAAATTCGATACTGAAATCTGTCTACGAGGGAGTGATTGCCATTGATAAGCAAGGCAAGATTTTGGCGATTAACAAAACAGCGCTTGCGATGTTGGGTATTAATAAACAAGCTAGTGAACTGAAAAATAGCAGTATTCTAGAGTATTTGTCTCAAACGAAAATATTTTTTCAGGAGCCTTTTGATAAAAATATAAAAGATGAGATTGTCTATTTTAATGGAAGTACCTTTATCGCGAATCGTGTTGCTATGATAGAAGCGGATCTTCTTATTGGCTGGGTGGTTAGTTTTAGACGCAAAGATGATATTAACTCATTAACCGCAGAGCTGACGCAAATAAAACAATACACCGATAATTTAAGGGTATTAAGACATGAATACGCAAATAAATTGTCTATGATCTCTGGTCTTATTGAAATTGGTGACAGTGACGCGGCGCTGTTATTAATTAATCAAGAGAACAATAATAATCAAAGATTAATTGACTATATTAGGAAAAACATTAAAAACAACCAAATTGCAGGCTTGTTGTTAGGCAAATATACTCGCTCAAAAGAGTTAGGCTTAGAGCTACAATTTGACCCAACATGTGAGCTATCGGCCTCAACAGAGATGATTGATGTAAATGAGTTGTCGGCAGTAATAGGTAACTTGTTAGACAATGCTTTTGAAGCGTCTCTTAACAACCCGAATAGCAATAAAGTCGTCACATTTTTGATCACAGATGCAGGAAAAGAGTTGGTTATGGAAGTGGCAGATAATGGTACGGGTATTGATCCGGACGTGGCAGATTCCCTGTATCGGCGTGGGGTGACAAGTAAAAAAAAGAGTGAGGGGCATGGCATCGGACTTTATCTTGTTCATCGCTATGTAACAAATGCAGGTGGTATGATTTTGGTTGATGATGCGGAACCCAAAGGAACCATTTTTTCAATTTTTATTCCAAAAAGACGGACATAGATGATGGAATTGATAGACGTAGTAATAGTAGAAGACGAAGTAGGAATCGCTGAGTTACATGCCCAGTTTTTAAGACAGATGTTTCGCTTCAATCCTGTGGGAATAGCTTCTAATCTGAACATGGCGAGAACCATGATTAAGGTTCATAAACCTCAACTTGTCATTTTGGATAACTACTTACCTGATGGGCTGGGTGTCGATCTATTGCGTGAGATTGTCTCGGAAAAGAATGAAAAAAAACCAGATGTTATTCTGGTTACCGCAGCTAGCGAAATGGATACGGTAAAAGATGCCATGCACTGCGGATGCTTTGATTATATTTTAAAACCCATCGCTTACGATCGGTTAAAAGACACCTTAAATCGGTATTTAAAATACTACAGCGCACTCAATGCCTACGACAACATAAGCCAGCGACATGTGGACGACTTATTTAATATCCAAGTGAGAGATAAAACGGCAAAGACGTTACCAAAAGGGATTGGTGAGTTAACTTTAGATAAAATCAAAGAGGTCTTTATCAGAAACGTTGGTACTAGATTTACTGCCGAAAGCTTAGGAGAACAGGTCGGTATCAGTAAAACCACCGCTCGACGTTATCTTGAATACTGTGCTTCTAGTGGATTTTTGCAAGCAGAAAATGAACACGGCAGGGTTGGCCGACCTGAACGAGTGTATTTAAAGTCCAGTTAGTTTCTCCATTTCGGGCTTGCCATTCTTTTATACCGTTTACCGAATGAAGTTAACCCTCATATAAAATAGAGCGTCCTGTAAGGATGCTCTATTATTAGGGTCGGTTGATCCTTCGCGACTATTTCTGAAGCACTAACAATATCTTGCCCCAACCCCTTTCAGACTGAACAACCTCTCTTAGCACACTCTTTTCTGCCCTTTGAATAAAGCCACCTTAAAGTAAAGATTAAATTCATAAAATCCATTAATGATTTTTAACTTGCTGAGAAGCTTGATTGTTGTCGCTAATTCGTCGCGCTTAATACGGAAAATAGACCTGACTTCGGCATTGCAACGGTGAAGCAGTGCTGGGGATATAGACGAATTGGTAAATAGCTTGCCTTTCCGCCTCGAATCAAAATTTTGACCTACTCCAACACACGATTTACGAGGAAATAAAATGATAATCGCTCAGCGATCTTATGCCGGAACGCTGGAGTCCAGTGACCTGTTAGTTGAGGTCTGGCCTTCTGAAAGCAAAACGTTAGAGATAGAAATCACAAGCTCTGTAGAGAAACAGTTTAGTGAACAGATTACACAAGTTGTAGAAGAGACACTCTGCAAAATGGGCGTTGAAGCCGCGTGCGTTACTGTCAATGACAAAGGCGCTCTTGACTGTGTTATCAGAGCTCGAGTACAGGCTGCGGTTATGCGCGCAGCGAAAACAGAACAAATGGCTTGGGGAAACTTGTAATGGCTAAGTTACGTAGAAGCATGCTGTTTGTGCCCGGCTCTAACGCAGCGATGTTAAGCAACTCATTTATTTATACGCCAGATGCCATCATGTTTGATCTGGAAGATTCGGTATCACTTCGGGAGAAAGATACGGCACGCATGTTGGTTTATAACGCTTTGCAACACCCTTTTTATCAAGGAATTGAAACCATTGTCAGGGTGAATGGACTGGATACCAAATTTGGCCGTGAAGATGTTAGAGCGGTGGTAAAAGCAGGAGTCACCGCAGTCCGTTTAGCTAAAACGGACAGTGCTCAAGATGTTATTGATATGGATAAACTAATTTCAGAAGCAGAAGAGCAGTTTGGCCGCGCGCCGCGCAGCACTCGTATGCTTGCCGCTATTGAGTCTGCTATGGGGATCAATAATGCTGTTGAAATTGCTACCGCGTCAGATCGTCTTATTGGTATCGCGCTTGGCGCAGAAGATTATGTACGAGACTTAAGAACGCAGCGTACCCCTGAAGGCACCGAACTATTGTTTGCTCGCTGTTCTATCTTACAAGCAGCACGAGCGGCGGGAATTATGGCCTTCGATACCGTGTATTCCGATGCGAACAATGAACAAGGTTTTCTCAATGAAGCGGAGCATATTAAGTCTCTTGGTTTTGACGGCAAGTCACTCATCAATCCGCGTCAAATAGAATTGTTGCACAACGTTTTTGCTCCTTCTCAGGCTGAAGTCGACCACGCTATCGCCGTTATAGAAGTTGCAGAAGAAGCAGAAGCCCAAGGCTCTGGTGTTGCATCTTTGAACGGGAAAATGGTTGATGGCCCAATCATTGAAAGAGCTCGCTGGACACTTGAACGAGCAAAAACAGGAATTAAAGAGTAGGGCATTGCTATGACAACGATTAAGAATGTATTAAACAGAGAGATTGAAATTCCTGCCAATGGACACCGCAATATGCGACCGTTTAGCGATGCTCATGAGATCACTGCACGAATGGTAGATAAAACCAATAGGCTTGACCGAAAAATGCATGCATCTATCGAAAGTGCGATAGAAAATTGCGGCTTAAAAGATGGCATGACGATTTCATTTCATCACTCATTTCGTGGTGGAGATAAAATCATTAACAAGGTGATGGAAGTTATAGCAGAGATGGGCTTTAAAGACCTGACATTGGCGTCTAGCTCTCTATCAACCATTCATGTGCCTATTGTTGAGCATATAAAAAATGGTGTTGTAGGAAAAATCTATACATCTGGCGTTCGGGGACAGCTTGCTGAGGAGATATCTCGCGGGTTAATGAAACAGCCAATTCAAATTCACTCCCATGGCGGCCGGGTGCATTTAGTTGAAACGGGGGAGCTAAACATAGATGTGGCGTTTATTGGGGTATCAAGCAGTGATGAGTTTGGTAATGCCAATGCGATTGTTGGTCGATCTCGATGCGGCTCTCTAGGTTACGCCAAAGTAGATGCGCAGTATGCCGATAAGGTTATTGTTCTGACGGAAGAGTTGGTTGCTTATCCGAACTCTCCTGCGTCAATTTCGCAAGATCAGGTTGATGCGATCGTGAAAGTAGAAGAAGTTGGCGACGCATCAAAAATTGGTGGCGACGCGACGCGAATGACCAAGAACCCTAGAGAGCTCCTGATTGCAAGAAAGGCCGCTGATGTGATTGAGCACTCAGGTTATTTCTACGATGGATTTACTTTGCAGACAGGATCTGGCGGTGCCTCATTAGCCGTAACGCGTTTCTTAGAAGATAAAATGACCAAACACAATGTCACGGCAAGTTTTGGTTTAGGTGGCATCACTTCTACCATGGTGGCGATGCACGAAAAAGGGTTAATCTCGACTCTATTAGATGTGCAGTCCTTCGACTCAGATGCCGCTGATTCGTTAGCTCGTAATCCAAAACATATTGAGATCTCCGCTAATCAATACGCGAACCCTTCATCATTAGGGGCGACAGTAGAAAGACTTGATGTGGTGATTCTTAGTGCTTTGGAAATTGATGTTGATTTTAATGTGAACGTGATTACCGGTTCTGATGGGGTAATTCGTGGTGCGTCTGGTGGTCATAGTGATACTGCTGCCTCGGCAAATCTGACCATTATCGTCGCGCCTCTTGTAAGAGGGCGCATACCAACGGTAGTCAATTCAGTGTTAAATGTGGTTACACCGGGCTCGCAAATCGATGTGTTAGTCACGGATCATGGTGTTGCCGTTAATCCTAAACGCGAAGAGGTTAAACGCCGTCTTGAAGAGGCAGGTATCGAAACCTTTGATATTAACGCCCTTCAGCAACGTGCAGAGAAGTTAACTGGAAAACCCAAAGCGATAGAGTATTTGGATAATGTTGTAGGCTATGTTCGTTACCGTGATGGTTCTGTTATTGATGTCATCAAACAAGTTAAGGACTAAATATTGTTTGCTGGGCCAAAAGTAACGCTCCAACAGGTACTGGATAATAGGGAACGGCGAGTGAGCCGGCAACAGAAGTGGGTAAAGGACTACTCGCTTCCCCTTATAAGTTTCACCATCAATATGATGGGTGAGATCAAGCGAAACAAGCTTTCACAAATTGCATTTGAGCGTGGCTATATTGCGATTTTAGAAGCTTGCCGCACAGAGAACTTATCTATCATCAGTATCGAAAAGTTTAGCTCGGTCACCGGAGTAGAGCTTTTAATTGCGGTGGAATCGAGCAGCGTAGAAGTGCTGAAGCGACGGATGGTGAACATAGAAGATGAACACCCTTTAGGTCGGTTATTCGATATCGATGTTGTTGATAATAAGGGTGCTGCACTTTCCAGAGACAACCTAAGACTGGCGCGACGACCATGCCTGTTATGTGATAGAGATGCGAAGGTTTGCGCTCGAAGCAGAAACCATGCGTTGTCAGAACTTAAACAAAAAATGAGTGAGATGATAAATGATTGCGAGCAACTCGATCCGCTGGTTACTCAATGATTGCTGTCTATATAGAACGTCATCGAGTGGAAAGTTAAAACTTAATATTACAGAGCTTGTGGGTAATCTGGCTTATCACGCTATGATGCTAGAAGCGCATTTAACGCCCAAGGCGGGGTTGGTGGACTGCGCATCATCGGGCGCTCACCGGGATATGGATATTGGTACCTTTATTGCCAGTTCTGATGCGCTTCGGCCTTATATGAAAAAGTTTGTCAGCGTCGGGATGGAGTTTCATCACTCTTCTCCGGCGGATCTTTTGTTACCCCTTAGAGAAGTCGGCATACAAGCCGAACATGCGATGTTTACCGCTACAAACAATGTGAACACACACAAAGGAATGATATTTACCCTTGGTCTTATATGCGGTGCAGTCGGTTGGTTGCACCAACGCAATGTTCCGTTTAATGCGTCTCAGGTGCGTGAAGTGATTCAATCTTGCTGCGCAACTATTGTGCGAGATGACCTCGAAAAACAGACCGCTAATTTGAAAACCGCGGGAGAACGCATTTTTCATGACTATGGTTTTACAGGCATTCGGGGAGAAGCTGCGTTAGGATACCCCACTATTTTTGATTGTGCTTTGCCGGTTTATGAAGAGCATATAAATAAAGCCTATTCTGAGGAGCAAGCTCTATCTAAAACCTTGCTCTCTTTGATGGCGAATAACAATGACACCAATTTGATAAATAGAGGCGGCATAGAAGGGTTGAATTTTGTAAAAAAAGAAGCTCAGAAATTGCTTGATAGCTTTGCATGTTCGGAGTTCAACTATGATGCTTCTATTTCTAATTTCGACCAGCAATTAATAGCGAAAAATTTAAGTCCAGGCGGAAGTGCCGATTTGTTAGCTGCCACTTGGTTATTAGCACAGCTGAATATCTGTTCAAATTAATGGAATGAGCTCTAGTTCATTACATCACTCCACTCTCTCATTGGTAAACAGTGAGAGTTTTTTATAAGGTTTTAAATGTTAAATAGTATATCGATAGGAATCATTGGCAATTACTTCGGCCATTTAAGTGGCGCAGAGAATGTAAAAGAGCACCCATTACCCAATGGCATATTTGTGATTCATTGTGATCACCCGGAAACGGTTACATCGGGTGTTGAAGCCAAGTATCCGCAGAGCGGAACTGACCTAGATATCGAACCAGAATTTGTTATTCGATTTGCGACTCGCTATCAAAACGGCAGGTTATCTGAATTAACCGCAACACATATGACAATTGGAAATGATTTCACGATTCGTTCGCTGGACGGTTCATCAAAAATCTCACAGAGAAAGGCGTGGGGAGAGAAATCTAAAGGAATTAATTCAACTTGGTGGCAGATGCAGGAGTTCACCAAAGCGAACTACGGCAAAAATTTGAATCTTATCTCCTATATTGAGCGGGATGGTAAGTTTCATTGTGCGACAGAGTTAGTTGATTGTTTGGATACCAAACTCTTTCATGGAGAACTTATCGAGTGGATTATCGAGCGGGTAAATCATCAGCAAGATGAGGGCATGTATGAAGAGATTCATCCTGAGTTTTCAGCGAACAATTTCCCTGAAGAATTAATTCTCTATACCGGTGCGCCAAATTACTCCGGTTGGGGAGAAGAGAACTTTATCGAGACCGGGGATAAGGTCCATATATCGGCATTTAAAACGGATAAATACAGCCCCAGTGAAGTTGAAAAACGGTTGCTTCAGGGGGAACTGGTTAATGATAGCCATATGCTGTCGTTTACTCAGGTAGTGGTTTGAACATACCCAGTGTGATTTTTGTTGTTGATACTGTATATAAGCTTCCCGTTAGAGCAGGGCGCGGTGATGAATCAGGTCAGTTCATCCATTGGCGACCTGAACAAAATTTCAGATAGCAATACCTTGTCGGCTCAGCACTGTTTAGCTGAAGTAGATTCTGTATCCAGTCAGGCCATAGAGATGGATAGCGCGGTCGCGGAGTTTCAGGTGAACAAAGCGTAACTAAACTTCCAGTCTGATTTAACACTCAGTATACCCAAGTAATTAGCGGCCAATTGGCCGCTATATTTTTATCTGAAGAGTATAGAAATGAAGTTATTCATATCTTATTTAGCTAAGTAATTTAACTAAGTAACTTAATTTAAATATTTGTGAGTGGACGAGTGTCAGGTGAGACTTTGAGCTTTAAATGAAATTCATTTGGCAATAACAATCGTGAACAAAATTGAAACTTTTCGATTTCTAGCCTAATGATTAATATTATAACTTTAAAATATGTTAATTATCTTATTGATTGTCTGTGTCGATAGTTTACAAATTAGGTGAGTCATGAATAAAACTTTGTTGCATATTATAGTGGGTATTTTCATTGGGTTCATGTTCTCTTTTAAGACGATTGCAGAAACTGAATTGAATATTATCTATGTTTCGAAAACCGTTGAAGTTGATTCCAGAGAAAGCAAAGTTGGCGGGCTGGCAAATTTACAATCATTAGTTAAAGCAACTCGTCAGGCAAACAAAAATACGCTCTTTCTGCATGGCGGAGACTTTTTGGCAGGTAGCCTTATGTCCTCTTTTGACAGAGGAACTCATATGATCGATCTGCTTAACATGATGGAACCTGATGCGGTCGCTATCAATGAAAGAGAGTTTGCATTTAAAGAGGATGAGCTGTCACTACGTATTCAGGAATCCGCATTTCCCTATATTAATATTAATATCACCGATCCGCTAACCGGAGGGCGATTTGAAAGCACAGAGGAGAGTATGTGCTTTGAGCTGAAAGATATAAAAGCCTGTGTTTTTAGTATCTTAGACCCTTTGGTTATAGAGAACTACCCACCTGACCGAATCTCGGTTGACCCTAGTCTTGACCTTATAGAGGACAAAGCGCGTTCTTTACGTGAACAAGGGGCAGATTTGGTGATTTTGATGGCCAGTAACGAAGAAGATCAACTTAAAAATCTTATTGAGAAAGAGTTGGTTGATATGCTGCTTTACTCAAATTCTCATCAAGATAGTGTTTTGCCTGTAGGTAATGGCTTGCTTGTCAGTCAGGGGACAGAAGATGGGAAAGCGGCCTTGATAAAAGTAAAGTTCGATAACCGCAAGAGAGCTGAATTTGGTGCAGAACTTATCTCTCTCAACAACTTCGAACCCGACCCAGAGTTTTCAAATAAGATTAACTATTACTTGTCTGCTTTGGACGGAATAATGAACACGCCAGTAGGTAAAGTGACCTCTAAGATTACGTCCAGACGAGAAAAAGTACGATCAGAAGAAGTCGCCTTTGGTAATTTGGTAGCAGATGCGCTTCGTGAATATTATAACGCCGATATAGCGCTTGTTAACGGTGGTTCGATAAGAGGGAACAAAGAGTATGCAGCAGGGGCAGAGTTAACCCGCAAAGATATTCAAAGTGAGCTGCCTTTTGATCCTCCTAGTGTTCTGTTTCAGGCTAGCGGACAGGATATCCTTGCTGCTTTAGAAAATGGATTAAGTTTAGTTGAACAGGTTAAGGGGAGGTTTTTGCAAGTATCCGGCATGAAGTTCAGCTGGTGTCCGGATTCTCCGGTAGGGCAGCGTGTCGGCTCGGTGACTATCGGCGGCCAGCCAATAGCACTTGATAAACAATACACTATCGCGACTTCAGAATATTTAGCCAGAGGCGGAGATGGTTTTGTTATGTTTAAAGGCAAGCAGCCGTTAAACAGTAAAAAAGTAAGCTTGATTATGTGGGAACTTGTCAGGGCTTATATTAGTGAAAGAGGCGAAGTGAGCCCGAAAGTTGAAGGTAGAATCAGTCAAATTTGCAGTACCTAATGAGGCGATAGATGTTTCTAAACAAGAAAAAGAATAAGTTAAGGCTGAAATACTCGGGGGTTGAAGGCAAAATAGCCCGAACGAGTGTTTCTCGTACAGTTAGAATTAGCTTGTCTGTCATTACTCTGTCTCTAATTATTATTTCTGGTTTGACTTTAGCGGGTTTGTACAGTTTTAACGGAGCGCTTAATCTTCTGGTTAAAGAGACCATTCCACAGATCGTACTCGATGCATCCAACGCAAGTAAGTTTGATAATTTACTGATCGAGACTGAGCGCTTAGCAGCAGCGAGTTCAGAATCTTCCCGACGTATAGCTTATAAGCGCATTCAGCAGAATAGTATTGATATACGGACTAAGTTTTCAAATGAGGTTACTGTATTTGAAGAGCTGAATAATGAATTGATCATATTAGAACGTGTATTAGCAGACTTAAACCAGCTCATTGCCAGAAAAATAAAAATAAATGAACAAAGTAAAATTAAGGTACTGAGTTTATTTGAACTGATGAAAGATGTGGTTACTTTTAAGAATGACTCAAACTCACATCAAATTACTGAAGCAGATAGAAACGCAATTACTGAGTGGGTGAACACTTCGGTTCATATGCTGAGTTTGGCAGGTGAGTCTAGTACTTTAACCACACTGTATAAATTAAAGCGCATTGAATCGACACTTAAAAATGACGCTGAAAAACTAAAGGAGTCGTCCGGCAAGGTGCCGTTGTTTTACAAAGACGAGATTTTATTGCTGGAGAAAAGAGTTAACGATGAGCTATTAGGTAGAGATGGATTGATTGCCTTAATGCATTCAAGAGTAAAGGTAGCAATCGAGAGCGCCAGCAGAGCCAACTTTGCCAAAAAAGTGGTGAGTGATTTCAAGGCGACACAAACGACACTCTTCAATGAACTCATTGACGATGCGGCAAACACGACAAGTCATTTGAACAGCAATGTTGAAAAGATGACCTCGGTACTAGTTATTCTCTATTTTATACTGCTCTGTTCGATCGCTTGGGTCATCTATTATTTTCACCATAACCTTGTATTGCGTCTAGTAAACCTGAATTCAGCGATTTTGGAACGTATAGCTGGCCGAGAAGCGAATATCACTGAGACGCGTAATGATGAACTAACAGATATGACCAAGAGTTTTATTTATTACGAGAAAGAGGTTATCAAGAGAGAGGCCGCATTAAATGAAGTGGCAATGAAGGATTCACTTACCGGCTTAAGTAACCGTCGTCACTTTATGGAAGTAATGAAAAATGAAGTTGCGCGTTGTACGCGCTATCAAAATAATTTGAGTTTACTAATGTTAGACATCGATTTTTTCAAGAAAATTAATGACACCTACGGTCATTTTTCAGGAGATGTCGTTTTAAAACAGATCGCGGTTTTGCTGACTAAGGAGTTAAGAGAAGTTGATACGGTAGCTCGTCTCGGAGGCGAAGAATTTGCAGTGCTACTACCTGAGACGGAGCGGCAGGAGGCACTGTTGCTCGCAGAGCGAATAAGACGCGCAGTGGACGAATATAGTTTTGAGGATGAAGGAAATAGCATCCACTGCACCATTAGTATTGGGGTATCAGTATGCAGCCGAGGGAACAATTGTTTTGGCGATCTATTGAAAGAAGCCGATAGAGCCCTCTATCAGGCTAAAGAGCAGGGACGAAATCAAGTGTGTTACCGGCAAGCCTGTAATAAAAAAGAAGATGAATGAAGCCTATGTGTCGTTTACGCTAGCTATCAGGGTGCGGGTAAAGTTGTTGATAGGCTTGTCAGTGCCGGAGCCTCTCCTGACCGGAAAAATAACAATGGTTGGACTGCTCTTTTAGAAGCAACCATCCTAGGGAACGGGGCAAAATGTTCCTAGCGGAAAATGCGACGAGAAATACAAAATCAATGTCCCAGAGTCTCAGGTCATAATGTAAAATTTTACTTACAAAACGCCTACAATAATTAACCTTTAACAACATAAATCTCTGTAGCTTTACTAAGGAAATACCTGATCCATCGGGTATAGAAATTCTAACTATTAAGCTACGAGGTGTTCGCATGTCTACAGACGCTAAGACATTACCCACTCAGAATAGGTCAATATTTGCCCTGCTGAAACAAAGCATTACCAAGTTATCTACTGTCGGTCGGGCCTTGATGCTCCCTATCTCTATACTGCCTGCGGCAGGTCTTTTACTGGCCTTTGGTGACAAGTTTGGTATTCCCCTTATGGTTGGGGCCGGTGACGTTATTTTCGGAAATCTACCCCTATTGTTCGCTGTTGGTGCCGCGGTAGGTTTAACTAAAGAGTCTGGTATTGCAGGGCTTGCTGCCGTTGTGGCCATGTTGGTTATGAATATGACCATAGGAGTACACGCAGGAGTGACTCAAGAAATGGCCCTTGGTGGAGGAGCCTACGCTATGGTACTGGGCATACCCAGTTTGCAAATGGGCGTATTTGGCGGCTTAATCGCTGGTATTCTTGCCGCTTCGATGTACAACCGCTTCCATGATATTCAGCTCCCAGCGTTTCTGGGGTTCTTCTCCGGCAAACGATTTGTGCCGATTGTGACAGCTGTCGCTGCATTCCTTCTCGGTTTAATTTTGCCAAGTATCTGGATGTACGTTCAAGCTGGTATTGATGGTTTATCTGCAGTGGTAAATGGTGATAATCAGGCACTTTCTACCTTCATTTTTGGTTTTACTGAGAGAGCGTTGATTCCTTTAGGGCTTCACCATATCTGGTATCCGTCTTTCTGGTTCTCATTTGGTGAATACACCAGTCAGGCAGGAACCGTGGTAAATGGTGACCAGACTATTTGGTTTAAGATGTTAGCTGAAGGTGTTAAGAGTTTTGATTCTGCTACTTATCAGGGTGCTGGTAAATTCATGCAGGGCGAATTTCCTTTAATGCTTTTTGCTCTTCCTGCTGCCTGTCTCGCTATGTATCACGAAGCTAAAACTAACAACCGAAAATACGCTGCCGGTATTCTGTTTTCTGCAGCCCTAACCTGCTTTATTACCGGTATTACTGAGCCAGTAGAATTTACATTTATTTTTGTGTCTCCGTTACTTTATATCTTTAATGCTGTAAGTACTGGCTTTTCATATATGTTGATGTATCTATTGGATGCTCACTTAGCGAAATCATTCTCGGCAGGTTTTATTGACTATATTACTTTAGGTATTATTCCTTCATTGAACGGATTCGATACAAACTATCTTGCAGCTGTATTTGTTGGCGTACCGATGGCGGTTTTATACTACTTTGTATTTCGTTTCGTTATTCGCAAGTTCGATGTACAAACACCGGGACGAACAGAAGAATTAAAAGAAGAGATTTTACTGAGTACAGAACAGATGACTAAGTTGACTTTGGACTTTGTCGGAGGTCGAGAAAACCTGACTTCTGTTGCATCATGCATTACGCGTCTTCGCTTAGAAGTTAAAGATACATCTTTAATTAACGAAAAAGGACTTGAAGATATTGGTGCTATGGGTGTTATTAAGGTCGGGTCAAATGGTATACAAATTGTATTTGGTGACAAGGCTCAGTTTATAGAAGCGTGTATTAATCGTGGATAGTAAATCCACAAATTATTATTCATTATAAAAATTGATTTCAATAAAGCTACGCAATTCGCGTGGCTTTCTCTGCTTTACTAATTAAAAAAATCAACAAAACTTATTACGTTCTTTTTAACTATTTTAGAAAATTGTAAGCAGATGCTTACAAAAATTAGAGTAAAGTGTGATGAATAAAGAGGTAGGTCATAGTAGTTCGAGTTGAATGTCGGCATAGTAACAATGCGGGAAGATAACTGTATAAACCCGCTATGGCTAAAACTTCAGATATAAAAGGATATTCGCGAATGGTTCCAAAAACCATTTTAGTTGTTGATGACAATGAGGAGCTTAGAGATGCTCTTAGTGATTACTTTGGTCGCGCTGGGTTTAAGGTCATAACTGCTGCTGATGGCGAAGAGATGTGGAAGCAATTAGAAACCAACGAACCGAATTTAATTATACTTGATATAATGATGCCCGGAGATGATGGTTTTACCTTATGTGCACAGATTCGCCGTCGTTCTAATGTGCCTGTTATCATGCTAACAGCGGTAACTGAAGAGTCTGATAGAGTGGCTGGCTTAGAGATGGGGGCTGATGACTATATAACAAAATCATTTAGCCCAAGAGAGCTCCTTGCACGAGTAAAAGCAATACTACGAAGGGCAAGTCACAATACTGATGTACCGTTTGCCCGTAAGATTACTTTTGCTGGCTGGACACTAGATACCATTACGCGTCAGTTACTACATGAAGAAAAATCGCCTAGGCAATTATCGGGGGCAGACTTTTCATTACTTACCCTTTTTTTACGCCAACCGAATGCTATTCTTTCTCGAGACGAAATAGCTCAGGCGATCTGGGGTAGAGATGCAGAACCTCTTGAGAGAGGAATTGATGTACAGATCAGTCGGTTACGTAACCATCTAGATGACAGATACCGTGAACTTATAATTACCATTCGTAATAAAGGTTATATGTTAGCGGTAGAAGCCCTGTATGAGTCTTAAAAGAATATTCCCCCAATCCCTTGTTGCTCGTACGAGTTTAATGTTGCTTATGGTGATATTGGTTGCTCAGTTACTAGCGGGTTTAATTTGGTTTCAGCAAAGCGCACAAAAAGAGCAACAGGGTTTAAAGAGCACAGTGAGCAGTCTCGTTCTCAGTGCCTCTTCAACTATCTCATTTTTCAGTTCTCTTCCACTTGAGTATCGTCACCTTGTGTTAAATCAACTGAGGAATATGGGAGGAACACGTTTCTTTGTTTCTCTTAACAGTCGTGAACTTAATGTCACTCCGATTCCTGATTCTGCTCGAAAACAACTTGTTCTAAATGAAGTGAGAAAAGTATTAGAACAAGAGCTTGGTAACGAAAATAATATTACTGTTGAGTTTACTACCCGAGAAGAGCTTAAGGTTTTTAGTTCGGGCATAAATATTGATGATTTACCCCTGTTGTGGGCGCATTACAGTCTATCTTTTGGCGATATAAACCCTCCAATACTGGTGATTCAGATAGAGGTATCTCCTCAGGAGTGGTTTTACTTAGCGGCTGTACTCCCTGCGCCTTATGTGAGTTTGGAAAGTTCATTTATGGACAGCAAACAGATCTTTTTTATGATCTTGTCTGCATTGATGTTGTTGGTGTTTACTTGGCTAGTCATTCGCTCGGAAATCAGGCCCATCAGGAACTTGGCTAAGGCGGCTACTTTAATGGGAAGTAAATTGAGTGTCCCTGAAGTGAAAGAGGAGGGTAGCTCAGAGCTTAAAGCCGCTGTTCACGCTTTTAACAAAATGAATCGGAGAGTGAAGTCTCACCTTCGTGAACGTGAAATGCTGTTTGGGGCGATATCCCATGATCTTAAAACCCCACTTGCCTGTCTGAAATTAAGGACAGAAATGTTGGAAGACGATGTAACCCGAGCCAGATTCGAGAAGCTGCTTAACGAAGTAGATCTAATGGTTAAGGGGGCTCTGCAATGTATACGAGAAACCGATATTCATGAGGATATAGAGTCGATAGATCTCAATGATATTCTTAATATGAGTACCGAGCTTTATAACCGTTATGCAAAAAACGTCACCATAAATGGATATCAAATTAAACCCTATTACGGTAAACCTCTGGCTATAAAACGTTGTATCCAGAATCTTGTTGATAACGGAGTAAAGTACGGTAAAGAAGTCGCAATAGAAGTAGAGGACTCTCCGAGTCAGGTCATTATGACGTTTATCGACCAAGGACCCGGAATTGATAAAAAATTATTGGCAAAGGTATTTGAGCCATATTACAGAGTATCGTCTAACAATCAGGAAGGCAGTGGCCTCGGTTTAACTATTGCACGAAGTATTGCTCGAGCACATGGAGGAGAGGTCACTCTTCACTCCCGCACTGAAGAGCAGCCGTTCGCAGTAAGACTTGTTCTAAGTAGAGATTAAAATGAAAAAAATATTATTTTTCATAATGTTGTTAAGTAATCAAGTTCACGCTAAAGAAGTTGAATTTCTTCACTGGTGGACATCAGATGGTGAGATGGCTGCGTTGGATGTTATGAAGGACGCGGTCAAGGTACTAGGTGATGATTGGAAAAGTACCGCCATTAGAGGTGGAGGCGGAGACACCGCAATGGCGGTATTGCAGGCGCGTGCTATTGCAGGTAACCCACCGACCATGGCTCAAATTGAGGGGCCAGCAATTAAATCTTGGGCAAAAATTGGCTTTCTCACGTCACTTGATGAAATAGCTCAGAAGGAGAAGTGGGATGAACTTATGCTGCCAGCAATTCAGCGAATTAATAAGTACAATGGTGGTTACGTAGCGATTCCAGTTACTGTACACCGAGTAAACTGGCTTTGGGTAAATATGAAATTGTTGAAAGAAGCAGGACTAGACGTGCCCACCACTTGGAATGAATTCATAAGTGTGTCTAAAGTGCTTAATACCAAAGGTATTAAACCGCTTGCTTTGGGCAATGCTCCTTGGCAGATTTCCATGCTTTTTGAGAATATAGCGCTAGGTTTAGGTGGCCCAGACTACTATCAAAAAGCGCTAGTAGATCTTTCCCCAGACGCATTGAATAGTTCAACGACAACCGAAGTTTTATCAGTTTTTCGCCAGATTGGTGATATCAGTAAAAACAGTTTAAAAAAGCAAACGTGGGATGAAGCGACTCACGAACTTTTAAATGACCAAGCTGTTTTTCAGGTATTAGGGGACTGGGTTATTGGTGAGTTGAACACTGAAAAAATTTCTATTCCAGATCATATCGCTTGTTATGTCTCACCACAGACTTCGGGGACATATATCTACAATATGGATAGCTTTGTTATTTTTAATCACAACGCGGGTTCGCTTAAAGCAGATTCAGACAGAATGGCTAAATTGTTGTCCGCTAAAACATTTCAGGAAGAGTTTAGTAAGAAGAAAGGTTCAATTCCTGCCCGGGCCGATGTTTCTCTTTCCAGTTTTAATAGATGTTCTCAGCAATCAAGGCGAGATTTTGATAATGCAGAAGAGAACAATCGGTTGCTCCCAAGCATGACAGATTCCATGGCGGTGGCTCCTGTAGTACAGAATGCCATTATTAATGAGTTGTATCAGTTTTTTAATGATCCAACAAAGCAACCGGAGCAATTGATTTCTAGGCTTATTGCTATCGCTGGCAGCCATTCTGGTTAGGATGCTACTGAACATCTTTAGTAAGTGAAATACAGTGGTGGTAATTGGTGTAAACACAATAACTATTATGTAAGCACATCTATCTTATAAGTATCCGGTACGTTTAGTGTGCCATATTCTTAGTAATTAACGCATTGGTTTTTATACATGGTTAAAACAGCCGAAATCTGCCAAATACATAGAACAAGTCTTGTGAAAAAGTACCTGTTCTAGCCACAAAGAGATAGATAGTATTATTGCAGTCAACACTTATATTTACGATTTACTGCGTGGTTTAATTATATAATACAAAGTGTCTTGGCATTAAATATGAGTTCTACTTTGTTTTTGGCATTTAATAGTGACTTAGCTTTATCAAGATGGTAGTTGACGCCATTTTTCGATATATGGATTTCCTGAGTAATTTCTTCACTGCTTTTTCCTGATGCCGTCAAATCAAGAATTCTTGCCGTTCGGTCTTTTAGCTGCCCGTTATAAAATATAGGGTTAGTTAGTCTGGGGTATTGTCTGGTTAGAAAATAATGAACGACTTTATAATTCGATGAGGTATATAATTTACTTGTTATAGAATATAGTTTTTGTTGTTTTATTGATTTTGAACTCACAAGAAATAGCCCTTGAAATGCATCACTTTTTTCACAGACACAATAGCTATCTAACGATATGATATCGAACTGATTTAGTATCCTTTGAGCGTGTGCTCGGGTATTTAAGTCGACATAAACAGAAGCTGGATCAGCAACTGTCCATTTCAGCATTTCAGCTAAGGAAATTTTTTCATTTCTTCCGGATGTCCAGCGAAGATAGAGTTGCAAAAGAGCTAACATCATGGGCTCTTGGCTGGGGTCGGTACTGTAAACCGGGTAGTTGGAAATATCCTTACGATTGAGTCTTTTATCTTCAAAGTTCTTTGGGGTTACTATATATGTAAAGTCGAAAAAATTATCTTTCTTTAAGAGAGTTAATAGCTCACCTCTCAGAGTGTCTTTGTTATGCGATAGATTATTCATGCGTAACCTTATAACAGTTAGTAATGTATTTTATTATCTAGAATGTCAAATATTAGATTGTTTATAATAAGAAGTTGCTTCATAGGTTAAAGTAATGATTTTTGATATCTTCTAACTGAATTAATAATGAGTATTGACTAGTAATAATAATATTGATTTTTTAATAAATAGAAAGATACATACGAGCCATTGGCAGGTAAGTATTGTCTTTAATTTGAACTTTTGATCGGTACCAACGAAATTCGGGTGTATTGACCCTCCTGTGCGGCCAGAGTATAAGGAGGGCGGAGCCCTCCCGGTGTTTATTTTGCCGTTTGCCGGTTACCTAATATCATAAACAGCTTTAATAAAATTGCGCCGCCAATGACCATGGCAGTACCGACAAAACCAAGGAAATACCATCCTGCATTACCCTCATTCTCACCCAGCAGGGTAAATGCGCCGGCAATGGTTAAAATAAAAGAAAACCACCAGCTACCAGCGAGCAGCCATTTCCACCAGTTCATATGTATATTGAAATCTTCTGCCCATAGTTTTGCACTTTGAAATACAAAAACTTGAACGGCTCCAAGTACCATCCAGAAAATTGGGTCTAAAATTGTAGATTGCGGAAACATTAAAAGCCCTCCCAGTTGCCGTCATAATCCCAGTTTTTGTTGATATCTTTAAAGAACTCTTCCGAACGTAGCCATTCTGGTGGCTGGTGATAGTTAGCCAGTCGCCCGCCGTTGTGTGGCGCAGCATACGCTTCTGCATCCGGGTAATAGAAAAAGTTGTGCTGCATCGCGAGCAATGTTTTTCTGGTTAAGCCTGTTGGATCGCGTGGGTCGGCTTCTTTAACCAAGGCATGAATCCAGTTGTTTCGTCTGGTGTACGGGCAGACGGAGATACAAATCCGGCAACCCAGGTTGTGGTTAGACGGAAGGGAGTTCCACATGCGGAAACAGCTGTCTTGGTTAAATTCGTAGACTTTATAGCCCCGTACAATGGCATCCGGCTCATCCGATTTACTTATGGAACCGCTCGGACATGTTGTTGCACAGATTTTACATTCGATACAAAAATCACGCACGCCGATGTCAATGGGCTTGTCGTATTCAAATTCCAGATCTGTTACAACACAGGCTAAACGAATATTTGGCCCCACTTCAGGAGTGATCAGGCATCCGTTTCTGGACGACTCACCCAAACCGGCCTGTACGGCAATCGGAGGAAGCATCAGTTCATAATCGGCTCCCGGAACATTTGCCCTTGCACTCCAGCCTATGCGGTTTAAGAACACTTCAAGCTTTCCGGTTGCGAATCGCACATTGCTGTAAGCTTCCATAGAGGTGCCATAAACAGGTGCGGCATACATACCGTCCCAGCTCATTGGGATGCCCAGAACAATCACGGATTTCCAGTGTTCGGGAATTTTATCACCCCACTGCGCACCATCATTCTCTGTTCCGCGCATTACGTTCTTATAAACGAAATCGGGGTCAAGTTTTGCTAGGCCGACGAAACTGCAACCGAGCTGATGAGCTACTTTTTTGATCAGTTTTGAAGCATGCTTGGGCGATTTAAACTCCCGTTTCTTCATCACCGGAACAGGTTTACCGTCTTTATCAAGCTTACGTGGTTGTCCGTTTGGATCGCCGCCATAGGTATAGTCATAGACACACTTATAATCGGATACTTCCGGATTTCCTTCTGGTGGCAATGGCCAGTTAATATGGACACCGTTATCTCCATACATGGAAGTCATACAGGCGCTATCGTAGGCATGGGCAATAGCAAATCTGTCGACGTATTTGTGGTGTAATTCTTTTGATTTTGCTTTCTGTTTTAGCGCTTCTAGCATTTCAGGATAGCGTTTCGGGTGCTTCGCATAGTAGTTTACTACCCGTTGGTCAGGGCAGGTATTATATCCAGTGGTCGGATCCCAGCCCTGATGGATAGCATCGTAAACCATTGCTATACGTTTGAATAAAAAATCCTCCCGTTCAGGGCGTTCAGTAGGCCCTGTTTTAATCAGGGTAGGCGCGATATCCACGCGAAATGGTTCGCGGTCAAAAAACATGTCTTTGCCTTCTTGGGTTCTCCCCCAGCCAGTATCTTGATCCGGTTCACTTCCCAGAATAAAACCGGTAGGGGCAGCAACCGCTGCTGTCGCAGCTGCGGCCGAGGCACCACCCATTTTTAAAAAATCCCGCCTTCCTAAGCCGGGCGAATTTTGTTTCTTGGACATCAAATTACTCCTTCTTGATTTTGTTATTGTTTATAGTGCTTATATCCATTTCAGTAATTTTGTTTTCAAAATGAATCCGGTTGCAAAAACCGCTCAAGATATCTCTATGCATTAATAAATGAATTTCCTGTCATTTATGTTCGTTCTACCGGATAGCATTTTCCTTATTAGTGAATGAGTAGAATGGATGCTATTTTTTATTCGTGGATATGATTGACGATGTTTGAGAAGGTCAAAAGGTCGATTTCTTCTCAATACGGGTGTATTTCATGCCTACTTTACTCAATTTGATGTAAATCAACTGGTTACTTGTTTCCGGGAGAGGTGCCTGATGTAGAGGGTAAGCAAAAGAGAAAGTCGTAAAATGAGAGAAGACGGGTCGAATTTATGCGATACAGACAATAATAGTTAGCTTGTATCGCATCTGTTTATTAAGGTTAGACTCGCTGCGCTAATTAGGCTAGTTTGGTTTTTAGAAGACTTGTCCAGAGATCAACCCGTTCTTTAGTTAATGATGGTTGCCTGTCCATATCTAGGGCAAGTCCTATAAACTCGCCATCGTTTTCAGAGCGTGATTCGGTATGCTGATATCCGTTGCTGGGCCAATGACCAATAATGGTTGCACCGGCATCGGTACACACCTCTGCCAGATCGGCCAATGCATCGACAAAGGTATCAGCATATTCAGATTGGTCGCCTAAACCGAACAGAGCGACTCTGGTACTGCTTAAATCGATATCTTCTATTTCATCAAGCACGTAATCCCAGTCCGACTGAAGCTCGCCTTGGTTGACCGTTGGCGTACCCAGAATGATAAGGTCATACTGTTCAAAGTCTTCTACATCGGTATCTGCGATATCCTGAGCTTGAATTTCAAACTTGGTAGCAATAAGTTCTGCAACGGTTTTTGTCGCACCTGAATTGCTGCCAAAAAACACACCTATTTTTTTCATTACTTCTACTCTTTTTTTACTTTAATGTTATTTCCAGTCGGCTAATTGATTAAGCAGGGAGTGCTTATAGATCACTTGTTCCTGCAATGAGTTAACCCCTTCTTGATAGTTTTGTGGATGCATTTTCGCGAGCTGAGCAAATCGGTTTTCCTCTAAGATGAAGGCTTCGATGCTTTCGATGCTTTCGATGCTTTGACCGGATTCCAGCTGCAGAGCTGGTTTATTTCTATGCTTTCGAAGTGGGTTGTACCGATAAAGCGGCCACAACCCCGTATCCACGAGTTGTTTTTGGCGCTCAATACCTTTTGACATGTCTATGCCGTGAGTAATGCAAGATGCATATGCGATGATTAAAGATGGTCCTGGGAAGGCTTCTGCCTCCTGAATGGCTTTGACCGCTTGATTCATGTTTGCGCCGATAGCAATCGTTGCCACATAGGCATTCCCTGACACCATGGTCGTGATACCCAGATCTTTCCCTGCAACCACTTTGCCCTCACTGGCAAATTTGGCAACGGCACCGGTTGGTGTCGCTTTCGATTGCTGGCCTCCGGTGTTCGCGTAAACCTGGTTATTCAGTACAATGATATTGATGTTTTGTCTTCCGGAAAGAACATGGTTTAAACCACCGTAACCAATGTCGAAAGCCCAGCCGTCACCTCCTATAACCCAGACACTTTTACCGATAAGAGCGTCCAGATGTATCGCTTCTAATTTGGTTTTTATACATTGATTGTCCTGAGATACCCTCTTTAACATATCAATATTTTCTTGCTGTTTTGCTATGCCCTTAACTGAAGTATCTGAGCCCAGATTAACAATGCTGGTATACAGATCATCAGGCAGATTATCTGCGAGTTTACTAAGCTGTCTGAGCGCCGTTTCTCGCTGCGCATCAATCGATGCTTTCATGCCCAGGCCGAACTCGGCGTTATCCTCAAATAAGGAATTGGCCCATGCAGGCCCTTTACCTTGTTTGTTTTTTGTAAAAGGCGTTGTGGGCAGATTTCCGCCATAGATAGAGGAGCATCCGGTTGCATTCGCAATCATCATTTGCTCGCCGTATAGCTGGGTTAGTAACTTAATATAAGGTGTTTCTCCGCAGCCAGAACAAGCCCCGGAGAACTCAAAAAGCGGTTGTAGTAATTGGCTGCTTCTGGCGTCAATCCGTTTTATATCTATCGTTTTGAGCTCTGGCAGGGAACAGAAGTATCTGAAGTTCTCCGCTTGTTGGGCAGCGATGTGTTTTTTCTCAACCATTTTAAGTGCTTTTGTGTCAGGAGTAAGGCCAGACGCAGCTGGACACATTTCGACACAAAGCTGACATCCTGTGCAATCTTGCGGTGAGACCTGAAGAGAGAATTTATGTCCCGAAAAATCTCTTAGTTTATAGTCGGTTAGCTTGAAGGATTTAGGGGTATCTTTAAGCGGATATTGGCGGTTCACGACTTTCGTCCGTATGGCCGAATGAGGGCAGACAAGACTACAAATATTGCATTGGGTGCAGGCATCTTCCTCCCAGTCAGGTATCATTCGCGATATATTGCGTTTTTCCCACTGACTTGTGCCAGTGGGCCATGCACCATCGGCGGGAAATACACTAACGGGTAGAAGGTTTCCGCGATTACTTAGCAGTTCAGCCGTTGTATTTCTGACAAATTCTGGTGCGGAACTGAATGGATCGGTGATTGGAGTCGGCTCACCCATTGATCTGTTAGGAGAAGATAACTTCAAAAGCAGGGATTCTGTTTTCTTGACGGCTGTAATATTTGCGTTTACGACTTTCTCTCCTTTGGTGCGATAGGTGTTTTCAATTGCTTTATTTTGCAGCGTAAGCGCTTGTTTATTGTCTATTAGATCGGTAAGCAGAAAGAAAGCGCGCTGCATGATGTTGTTGATACGCCCCTTGATACCACACTCATTCGCCAGCTTAGTGGCGTCAATTACAAATATGGTAAGGTTTTTCTGCTCTATTGCTGACTGCTCATGATGGCTCAGTTTGTCCCACAATTTGTCGGCAGTATAGGGTGCGTTAAATAATATGGTTGCACCTGTTTTTGCATTCAGGAGAATGCGGTTGTTTTTTAGTAAATTAAACTGATGACAACCAATAAAACCAGCTTGTGTAATGAGGTAGGGCGCGTCAATAGGAGTACTGTCAAAGCGTAAATGTGAAATCGTCGTACCGCCTGATTTCTTGGAATCATATTCAAAATATCCCTGGCTAAACCAATCCGTGTTGTTACCGATGATTTTTATGGTGTTCTTGTTCGCTCCGACGGTGCCGTCAGAGCCGAGACCGTAAAACATGGCTGAAAGTTTATACTTTTCTTTAAAGTCGGATGCAGTTGCCAACGGCAGCGAAAGGTGCGTTACGTCGTCTTTAATACCGACGGTAAAGTTGTGGTGAATTTGGTTGTTGTGCAGGGCGTTAAAGACGGATGCAGCATGCACAGGAGTAAATTCTTTTGATGATAATCCGTAACGGCCACCGTAAATGGCGGGTAATGGTTTCCCTTTCAAAGCGTGCCAGCGTTGATATAGAGCGGTTACAATATCCATATACAAGGGCTCACCAATGGCGCCCGGCTCTTTTGTCCGGTCAAGTACGGCGATCTTTTGTATGGTCTTCGGAATCATGTCAAGGCAGTGTTCAACGGAAAAAGGCCTGAATAAATGGACACACAGTACGCCGGTTTTGTTACCTTGCATGTTTAGCTCTTGTGCGGCCTGAACTGCGCTGACTGAGGCCGAACCCATAATGACGAGAAGATCGGTCGCGTCATTTGCTCCGGAGTATTCAAATGGCTGATAAGATCGTCCAGTGAGTGATGCAAACTTTTCCATCATCTCAATAACGATTTTAGGGCAATTATCATAATAAGAGTTTATGGCTTCTCTGGCCTGAAAATAGGTGTCGGGGTTCTGGGACGTCCCTTTGATAGTAGGGGCGTCGGGTGTGAGCCTGCGTTGATAGTTTTCATCAATTATAAGGCGGTCAAGCATGGCCTTGATGATATCGTCGTGAATATACTCGATGTGATTTAGTTCATGAGAAGTTCTGAAACCATCAAAGAAATGCAGGAAAGGAACTCGACTCTTAAGCGTCGCTGCCTGAGCTATTAATGCGAAGTCATGAGCTTGCTGATTGTTATTTCCTGCCAGTATTGCGAATCCTGTCTGGCGCGCTGCCATCACATCTGAATGATCGCAAAAGATGGAAAGCGCGTGTGTCGCGACTGTTCTGGCAGCGACATGAAGTGCAAACGGGTTTAGTTCGCCTGCAATTTTATACATGTTGGGCAGCATCAACAGCAGCCCTTGAGACGAGGTAAAAGAGGTCGCAAGAGAGCCTGACATTAATGCCCCATGAAGCAGCCCAGCAGCACCGCCCTCCGATTGCATTTGATGCACGTGCGGTACGCCGCCAAACACATTCAGTACCTTACTATTACTCCATTGCTCACAATGCTCAGCCATTGGAGAGGATGGCGTGATGGGATATATGCCGATGACGTTATTGCAGCGATATGCCACAGAGGCGGCAGCCTCATTTCCGTCAACGATTTTTGTGTTGTTAATCATTTAGGTTCACCTGAATCCTGCATTTTGAGTTCACTGGGTAAAGTATTTATTCGACGTTGGCTGCATCCGGGTCTTGGGCCCATTGATATATAATGTCAAAGTCTTTTTGCTTCTGTTTTTCCGTGTTGTGTTTTGTTTTTGCTGTGAAAACATATTGTGGTTCAGCGCTTTGTGATTTCGTTAGCGCACCGCTCAGCTCCATCGCCAATGAGAACAAGATGAAAGAGGTCGCGATGATATAAAATAGATATAGAATATTCATTCTCATGACTGGACGTCCTCGGTGTTTGTCGCTGCGGAAGGAGTAGGCGTATAGGTCTTACTTTTCTTATCCGGCATCGCTTTACTTCTTTTTTTGTTGCGTTTTTTTAGAGGCTTTATCAACTGTTTGTACCAATCTTTAAAGAAGAGTATGTAATCTGTCATTGCGTTGATCGGGCATAAGGTTTTGCACCACGGGCGATGAACGACCAGTGACGTAAGCAGAATTAAGATGGTCGGAATAAAGAGGTAGATAGAGCCGACCATACTGAACATGATGCCAAAGGGGGTATAACTAAAAGAGGTCGGGTTACGGAAATAGAGCCCCCCGGCAAGGGTGATAAGGAGAAGAAACCTTGGAAACCATACAAAGACTTTATGTTTTAGGCTAACAGTTTTGGCATTTGTCAGCTTAGATAAACATTGTTGTGTTGTCCCCATAGGGCAGATCATTTGGCAGTAAATGTTTTTGTTAAACAGCAGTATGTAACCGATAGTTAATATGAATAAAATTAAAGGAGTGTAGTTACCCAGTCCGTGAATCCATGAACCAGAAATAAGTATTGAAAGCGTAGATGTTGATATAAGTGATGCAGAATAAAAGCCGAGTACTCCCAAGGCGCTCAGCATCAAAATCCACTGCATTTTTGTTTTATGTTTGCTTACAGATCGACTGACATAGATGGCGGTAATAAACAAAATGATGGCGACAGCGTCGAGAATGCTGACCGTGCTTAACGGGTTATATTTTTCCCTTTTCCGTTGGCCCGAGACCTTCGTTCCGATAAGCTCTATCGAGCTGTTGAACGCATTTAACATGCCGGTCGAGGAGATAGTTGCGCCGCTGACGGCGTCAACGTCGGCTGGTTCATTGGCGCTGAAACTGAAAAATTTATCGACGAAACCGTGTTCGATTACTTTAGTGATATAAGACGAAGTATCTTTTATGGAGAGTATGCTTATTTGGTTTATTTCTCCCTGATTATCTATCCGCACTGCAACTTCTATTTCGCCACCGTAACCAATACCTTGTCCGATTCCCAGCCATGAGACAGAAACGTCATTCTCTAATACCTGATAAAGGTTCTCCTCTACTTTGACTAATGTTTGATTTTCACCGGTAAGCGAATTGAGCGTAGCAAGTTGGTTTTCAGATAATTTTACTCCGCCAAACCACCAGGCAGTAATAAGAATCAATATAGAAACGATTGCAGAAACTTTTTCAGCGGTTTTTGTCTTTTTCTTTTTTGATTTTCTAACCATGGAATACCTGTTTAAAGGAAAGTTTTTTAAATGACTAAGAGAATAATAAATGGCAAATGACTTGCTTAAAGATAAATTAAGACCGTTGAATGGTAGAAATATGCCAGGGATAAAACTGTTTGACTTGTATCAATTAAAACTAAGTTTGATATGTATCAAATTAAAATGCATGGGTGGAAATGTATCGGTGTAGGGGTGAAATATACCTTTTGTGCTTTTATTATTCCGTTAATCTATTATGAATAATATGTTGAAAGTGATAAAAGATATGTACGTAATTAATGATTCTGACTGGTTAGACTCGTTATTTAAATTACTCAGAATAAACGCCACACAACATGAGTGGCAATTAAAATTAGATGAAACATTAAAGGCTTTAGAAAGCGAGATGCAGAATATGATCTCAATATTAGCCTGTAACGAAGAGCAGCTTTATCAGGAAGCGAATAAGCGGGTGACCAGTTTTTTTATCAACGGAATGGCAAAAGATGTTTCGTCACAGGCTAAAGTGGAAGCAAGTGAATTGTTACTCCGCAATAAACAACCGGAGTTAGCATTATCCGTCTTACAACCATTAAATATGGATTCTTCTTCCGGCTATTTGATTAATTTCGGAAGAGCATTAATGCAAATAGGGAGTGCTGAGCAAGCGTATCAATGCTTTATTAATGCGAGTAAGAAAAGCCCGGAGTCTGCGGAGCCTTACTTTCACTTAGGCTTTCATGCATCACTAACGGGCAAACCTGAGCTATCAAAAAGTTATTATAGACAGAGCATAGAAAAAGATGCCGGTCATTTGGGTAGCTTGCAAAACATATCTTACCTCTATTATCAGTTGGAGCAGTTTGAGTTGGCGATCAGATACGCCAATAAAGCACTTGAAGTTGATGAGAAATGTGTCGGCGCGTACCTTGCGATATCGGCTTGTAATAATGCGATGCAATGTTTCTGGGAGAGCCTTGCTAATATACAAACTGCCCGAGATGTCTGTTTAGATAGCATTACAGAGCTGGATGAACTGGAAGCGATAGCCTGTTTCGAACTACAGAAATATCCGAGGGTGATTGAGTTGATCGACCGATACTTGAGTTTAAGACCCGAAGCTACCGATATGAGACTGCTTCGGGGCAGATCGCTTATAGAGCTTGGTAAATATAGTGAAGCACTTGATGATTTAGACAGCTTATTGGCGATAGACCCCTACGAGACAGGAATACTAGAAATGCGTTTTGTAGTGCTGTTTTTTATGGAGCAATGGTCTGAGGCAGAAGTTGCTTACGTTACGCTAATTAAGAATGCACCGGCGTTTAAAACTAAACATAAGGAAAAGCATTCTATACTGAGAAGAAACTTAGCATTGTTGTTAAACTCATAAGATCATAAACCTAGCAGTAATTAGCCCATTTGTTACAGCAAACAATAGTTAATAAGAGTATAAAAAATGATACGCAGTATACCTTTGGACAGTGATGCTCAAGTTATCGGGATTCAAATTGGCACCCTTAGTCAATTGAGAGAGGTGCGTGGCGATGAACTTCTTCGCACGCCTCATCGGGTTGAATTTAATGCATTAATATTTGTTACTGAGGGCAAAGGGTTTCACTATATCGATAACAAAATGTATGTATGTCGTGAGGGCACGCTGTTTTTGCTAAGTCCTCATCAGGTACATAGTTTTGATTCTGATTTTTCTTGGAGAGGTTATATTGTCTCTTTTCAGGATTCGGAAGTGTTTCCTGTTGATAATATGGGCGCGAACTTAAAGCTGGTGAAATCCATACGAAGTGTCGATGTTATCACCGAGGTCCAGGACTTAGTCGCAACCGATTTTCGGCAGCTCTATGAAGAGTGCAGAAATCCGGTTGATATGGTCTCCGGGACTATCCAAAGAAATATTCTTCAGAACATTATGTTCAAAATTTTCTACAGAACCAGTTTTTCTGAAAGTGCGGTAAAGCAGAACAGAGAGTTAAAAGATTATCAACGGTTTAGTGATCATATTGAGCAACATTTCAGAGAACAGCATAATATTAGCGAATATATTGAAGAGTTAGGTACGACGGCCAAGCGACTGAATAATTTATGTAAAAAAGTAAAAGGTGTATCGGCAAAACACATTATAGATGCCAGGCTATTACTGGAAGCCAAAAGATTGATTGGTTACACTAAGATGCCTATTTCAGAAATCGCGTTATCACTCGGATTTCAGGATCCGACAAACTTAACCAAGTTTTTCCGAAGGCATACCAATACATCCCCAACAGAATTCAGAAATATGTCAAAGTTCTTCTCTGAGTAGTTATTACTTCTCTTATTTGCTGGTTTAAAAGCCAGCAGATCTTTCCATTCTTGTAAATCCCTTACTAATTTAAATTTCCAAGTGGTAATACTTTTAAACCCGATATTTTGCTGCCAATCAATTCAAATATTATTTGTTGATCATGGTCATTTTTTATCAGGAAGGCTTCTATTCTATCGTTTAACGGGCGATATATACCTGTTGACCGTAGCGAATGTTTGTGAATATGGCGGAAATAATTCTCAGAGATAAACGCATGATTAGCGAAAAATGGTATGAGTTGTACCAGTATATAAACGACCATATTGATGACCTGCCTTGTGAGAGTGAGATAACAGAAAAATTTAACGAACGGCTTATGTTTATTAGCCGACAGTTTTCTCAGCCGGGACCTTCTGCTTACAAACAGCGCGACTGGCTCGAGCACGAGGCATTTACACAGGTGTTAGGCCGCGTTTTACAGCAGGTTAAACTGACAAAACTACAATTTTACTTCCTGTTTGACACCTTGATGGCGGCGGAACTGAGTCAAACCGCGATGGTGGTAACGAACACGCATGAGTCTTTGCTTAGTCCGCAAGAGTTAAAATGCTGCAGTGGTCGGGTGCATGAGCAGCTCGGCGATCACATGACCGGGCGACAAATGTTTGAAGAAGCTATCGCTATCGATCCAGCCAACCCCACACTTTATCAGTACCTTGGCTTTAACTATTTGTATAGCGGAGAGGCAGAAATGGCTACGGAATGCTTTTTGGAAAGCATTGAAGTGGCACCTGAATTTATTGCCGGTTACCAAAATCTCGCGGGGTTAGCGTATCAGGAAAGTGATTTTGAAAAAGCGCTTAAGTATGCCGAGTTAGTTTTTGAGCGGGATACATCCCTTCCTTCCACCTATATTACCGCAATCAGCAGTTGCCTTGCTTTGGGGCTGAATGGGCAAGCTGATAAATGGGTGGCTTTGGCTTTTGATCATAATGTGGCCGCCATAGAGCTGGTGCGCCTTGCCGGAATTACGGCTCATCAGAATGGCCGGCTGGAAGAAGCTTTAGAAGCGTTAGATCATTACTTGTCTGTTAAAGAGAACAACTTTGATGCTTTTTATATTCGGGCACGAGTTAAAGCAGAGCTTGATCTGTATGAGTCACTGGAAACGGATATTAAACAATTATTGGTTTTTGAGCCTCATGATGAGTGGTGTCTGGAACAGCTTTTTTTGTGCTACTTCCAACGCGAGCAGTGGCTGGATGCGCAACAAATCATGCTGGAGTTAAAGAAATTATCACCACAGTACCAAATCATCCATAAAGAAAAGTTCAACACAATAAATAAAAGAACAAGCTTAAACGTTGTCGAAATAAGCTAATTACTAGGAGCTAATGTGAGTAAACAATTAACAGAGGGCGTAGCAAATTCAACTCGCCGTGATTTTCTTAAACTCGGAGGCGCCGCGGCTGCAACTGCAACAGTGGGGATTGCCGCCGCTACTGGTTTTGTATCCGGACGCGACCCTGATGCAAATGTAGGGTGGGGACGCACAGAAGCTGGTAAAGACATGTTTTTTGAACGCGAACCGTTTCAGGTGGATGTGGCACCGACTTTACGGATGGAGGGGGCGGTGACCCGCCCCGAATGGGGGGACCATTTGTTCAACCGTTTTGGCTCGCTGATGAAATCAATTAAGAAAGGATGGAAACCAACAGAAGACTGGCGTGACATTCCGGATGAGCGGGTACGCACGTATTACGAACAGTATCCTCATCGTTGGGCAGATATGTACGAGTCGTTTTCCGAAAAAATTGAGCATAGCGAAAACATTGAAGCGCATCGTGATCGGCTTGCGTTAGGCTGGGCATATTCCGGTGCCTTTTTGAAGGGGGTTAAGAGTGATTTTCCGCCTAAGCCGAAAGGACACCCGAATGAAGTCGATTTTCAGTGGACAAAGAAAAAGAGGCACGAATTTAAATCGCCAAAGCATGCTTCTGATCTTATTAAGAAGATGGCGTTTAAGTTTGGTATGAGTATCGTTGGTATTACCAAACTCGACCCTAACTTTGTGATTAAAAACCACATGAGGGGAATGCCACAGTGGGATGATAGCATTCCTAAGCATTGGAAGAACGTAATTATATTTGGTGCACCGATGAACTGGGATCCCATGTATGCCGCTATCGGATATTCGACCTCATATGATGCATACTTTCATGCCAAAAATGCTTCTGGTCTGATGGCCGCCTTTTTGGGTGAGCTCGGTTATGCGGCAAGGCCCCAGTACCCCGGTTCAGATTATGAAATTATCGTTCCGCCACTGGCCATTCAGGCTGGTATGGGAGAGGCTGCCAGAAATGGTATTTTGCTGACACCTGAGCTCGGGCCTAACATTCGACCAGCGGCGGTTATCACTGATTTGGATCTGGAGCCGGATAAACCTATCGACATTAAAGTAAGTCACTTTTGTGAGGCGTGTAAGATCTGTGCTGATGCTTGTCCGAGCGGCGCTATAAGTAAGGCTGAAAAACCGGACGCTGTTGTTCGTGGATTTAAAAAGTATGAGTTTAATCAGGATCGCTGCTGGAAAATGTGGCGTCAGGGGCCGAGTGAGATTGCCATGGGGTGCCGTGTTTGTATCGCTGTCTGCCCGTACACAAGAAAGAACAACTGGATTCATGCCATTGTTAAAGAAGCGGATCCGCGAGATCCCACCGGGCTTACAAGAAAGTCGCTTTTGGCAATGCAGCATAACTTCTTCTACTACCCAGAAGCACAAGCCTACCATGGCGATTGGAACGGCGGCCGGTTCGCCAGCTATCATCAGCCACCAGAATGGTTACGCAGTGAGAATTACCTGAAAGTAAATAAAACATGGGAATATGATGGCAACTGGGAGGGCATTTAATGTTTCCTCAATCGACACTACTCGATCCTCTGTTCTGGATGTTACTAGGAGCACTACAAGTACTGGTTTTTGCTGGTGCTAATAAATGGGCCGAGCAGTTTAATCTCGGCATGAACTGGTGGAAGTGGCTCATCGCAGGTGGTTGGTGGTTTTCTCTACTGTTAACTATTGCAGGGGCATTTACTCTGCTTGGTGAAAATGAAGGTCTGGCGGGATGGTATTTTCTTGGTTTCGTTGGCTCGGTACTGATTATATTAGGTGCTATGTTGCTGCGTATTTTTATATATTTAAAAACAAAAGCGGTCTAATGCGCAGCTATTACTCTTCATGTAATCAAATAGTTCATTTACTCTAATTGGTTGTTGTCAAAATGAATCGTCAATTTAGTGCAGATGCTTATAATGCCTATTGGGTCACTGATGTGAGTTTTATCCGCTCACATCAAAGATGCCATTATAGCTACCATGCCTATAAAGATCCTCTAAGTGCCTTAGATATAAAGCAAAGTGTGAATCTGAGAGGCAACAGTTGGTATATAGAGGTGGTTGAATGATTCTTTGGTAGTTTAAGCATGATTGGCTGCTGAAAGTACTTCAGCCTACTCGTGAGTATATGAGAAATGAAGTGGTAGCGTATATGCGCTATCACAACTTAGAGAGACTTCATACTGCTAATGGTGATCTATCACTAATAGAATATGAACACAATTCCTTAAGAGAAGTGTCCGGCTTTACTTGAGAACAACAAAATATAACAAAGTCTAATATTGATATCGTCATAGCCATCATTTGGC
Source organism: Vibrio sp. MACH09 (assembly GCF_033238805.1). Taxonomy (NCBI): domain Bacteria; kingdom Pseudomonadati; phylum Pseudomonadota; class Gammaproteobacteria; order Vibrionales; family Vibrionaceae; genus Vibrio; species Vibrio sp. MACH09. The sequence goes on from NZ_BSFZ01000002.1 coordinate 1,231,235, forward strand.
CACGGTATCCATTTGAGCATCTTTAGACTGAGTGTTTTGAAAGTGACAGATACACAAAATCACGCAATAAAGCGCTTGGTTTCTAAACGTTCGGAAGGTTAAAGCAAGAAAGGCAACTTGGAGCGTGCAGCGGGAATCGAACCCGCATCATCAGCTTGGAAGGCTGAGGTAATAGCCATTATACGATGCACGCACATCGTGTTGACGGAAGGTATAATGCCATACTATTTGTGAAATGGAAGCGCTAATTTTAGCAAAAGCGATAAAACTCAACTGTTTGGCGGTAATTTAATCAAAGCGTTTAAATTCCATGCAGATAACGGCTAGTTGCTTGTTAAACGTCGGGACGTGATTGGCAAGTTCATCTTGTTTAACCTTGCAGGCATGAAAAAAGGGACAGCTTTTATGCTGTCCCTTTGGATAGAATCAGATAACGAGTTTGATTAGTATTCCCAATGCTCAATACTATGAGCACCAGTAAATTGGTTTGCGAAGTAATCTTCACACTTACCTTCACGCCATACATCCGCTGTTGCACAGTGCAAGCCGCCACCGAAGGCATAAGCGTCACGTAAATCAACAGGGATAACGTTAAAGCCAAGTTGGTCAAACTGTTCCATTTGGCCAGTTTCAGATGCTTCAACACACACAGTTTTATGGTCAAGAATCAAGGTATTCATTGATAACCAAGTACTTGAGTAACATAGTGGTGGTGGGTTGTCCCATGCAGGGCTAACAGCTTCAACAATTTCCCAACCATTCTTCTCAAATATTTCACGTTGTCCTTTAAATAGAGGACGGTGAGGGTTAAGCAGCATCAAGCCTGGGCGAAGTGGGCAGAAGGTCGCATCGATGTGAATCGGATGGTTGTCTTCAAAGCTTAGCGTATGGATACGGAAACCTTGAGGCTCATATTTACGCTTGATCCAGCGAATACCTGCCAAGTTAGTGGTTAAGCCGTGTTGAACGAAGATATCTTTACCTAGACGCATTACATCAGCTGCATCGAAAAGAATATCAGTCTCTTTAGTCGAGTACTCTTTACGTAATGAACGAGCCATTGTCTCTTCATCAGATAATGTTTCATAAGCAGCAACATAATCCATACGGAAACTTTCATCCGCTAGACGAGGACGAGGTGCTTGCTCAATCAGGCAGTTTGGATCTGACTCGAAGTATTCACGTAGTAGATCGACATAAGCCAAATATTCAAAATAACGGCTTCTGAAACTCATTGGTGCCATTAAGATGCTTTTACCCATGGTTAGCAAGCAGTCGCGAGGAGGCATAACACCAAAACCAGAACTAATAGTAAAATCTGGTGTTGTGATTCTATCGTGCCAATCTACCGCTCCCGGGCGGTCAACAACAATACCGCGATCTTCTAACTGTTTTGCAAAGCCGTTTAAGCATTCGTTTGCACGGTCGATACTCTCTTGAGTTCTTCGGCCTGCTTTACTGCCACGCATAGGAGAGTCCGCAGGAATTTTCTCGTTACTTGCTGGACATGCTTCTGGTATGTGTTGGTTATCAGCAATTCCGACAATAACGTGCTTTAGTGGATCAAAGTCGTTATACGATTCAACATGTAAACCGGGACGAACAATTGGAACGCCAGAATCTTTACGTTCTAGAGGCAGAGATGCATTTGGATATAGATCATTTGAAATACTCATGACAAACTCCCTAAGAGTATAAACGTTATGGAAAATAAGAACTGAGTTATATATAAATCACTTACATATAAATTCGATATAAATAAACTTGGAATAACCAAATTAAATTTATTGTTCATTTATTTAATAAATGAGCTGATGTTATTGTTTGCTCAATGGAATCAATATTGCGCTTTTTAAATTTTTATAATAGTTAATTAATGCTTAGGAATAGCGAATTTCTGCTTAGTTTAAAAATACTGGATATCTGCATTGATAATGTAATTATCATTGGTTGTTAGCTTTACTGGCTAAGAGCCGGTTAACCAAGATATGCCATAGTTCAAAATAATGTACTTTAGATTGTGGACAATGCGGATTTTAGTCACGTTTCAAAAAAGGAAGCTTGTTGTCACAGGGGAGAAGAGTAAAACTGTCTGCTGTTGTTGTGTTTGGGAGCGGTAAATTTGAATCAACGAATCATTGCGAATACTCCCGAATTTCATATGTTTGACTTACAGAAAGTAGAAGAATCAAAACATATGATTTTTGGTGCGGATTACATTTTGATCCAACCTAATACTGTTGGTTGTACCTTACATCTCGCCAGTAAAGAGTACCAACTTAAAGATAATCAAGCGGTACTGCTTGCGCCTTTTAATCCATTTCGTTTGTCTGTAAATAAAGAGAGTAAACAGGAGCTTAGTGAAGGCAATAATGTGTTGCATTTCCGTTTGAATGCGCTTGGTCAGACGTTTGTCGATAGTGTTCAGTTTCATCAAATTCGCGATATGCTGGAAAAATCCAAAAGTGGTTTGCTGTTTGATGGGGAGGTGATTTTTCAGGTACGTGAGTTGCTCAATGTGATGGAAAATACCTTTGAGTTCACTCAAGTATTGCACCTGCTTAACTTACTGAATATTCTCGCCACTAATGAGCCAAAACAGAAGTTGCTTGATGAGTGTGTTGAGATAAATAGTACCAAAAGAGCAGAAGATAGACTGCACATTGCACTAGACTTTATTGAAGAAAACTTAGCTGAGCCATTATCGGTTTCTATGGTTTCTAATCAACTGCATATGGCCGAAAGTACCTTCTCACGTTTCTTCCATTCAAATATGGGAACCACCTTTCGTCAATATTTAATTGAACAGCGAGTCAGGCAAGCAGCACGTTATTTAGTGACTACGGATTGGAGCATTGCGCAAATAGGGGCGGAAGTTGGTTTTTCGTCGCTGTCTAATTTTAACTCTAAATTTAAAGGGCTATTAAGAGTTACGCCAAGACAATATAGAGCTGACCATATAGATATGCGAAAAAATATTGATAATTCATTAGTAGTAGAAGGGCAGGTTCAACGGCAATATATAGAAAAGTTTTCTGATTGACCGATATTTTGTCTTTATAAATAGCGATAGATTATATACTCAAGTGACCTCAAGGTGCTTGTTCAGCGAGAATTTATTGGCTGCTGATCAAGGCACTGATTTGAAGGCATAGTTATTCTACGGCAAGAATCAGAGTATACTCAATATAGATAAAGGGAGCAGCGCCTCTTTTCACTGCTCCCTTTTTTATATCCAGATTAACGTAACCGGAGATAATGAGTTACATTCTGGCTCTGGAATCCTTTTGCTATCAATAGATAAGTAATAGATGAAATTATGGTTGAGTAAATGGGCGCTTCAACCCAGCCGAGATCAAACCATAAGAAGAGTATTGCACCGCTAGCAAAGCCAGCAATCATTGAGAATAAAGCTGCGTAGATGTTTCCTTTAATATAACGAGAGAGTAACGTCGGTGCGACCAATGTTGCCATTAATGTTCCTGAGCCAAGTATCGCCAGCATCGATAACATAAAAGGTGGTGCGTAGAGCATACCGACAAACCCCATAAAGCCTAGCCCCCAAACTGCCGATCTATTTAGCAGCAGCAAGTGAGTATCCGCTAATTGACACTTTGGCCAGATCGCTTGTCTCAAATCGTGAGAAACTGATCCGGCAATCGAGTGCAGAACGGAGTTTGCGGTCGACTTCATTGCAAACAGAATGAACAGAGTAATCACAGCCGATACAGTTGGAGTTAAGAATGTCGTTAGAAAAACGGGCATTGCATTGTCAGCGTGTTCTAGTCCGGGCACTTTCACTCTCATGTAAAGCCCAGCTAAAGGTACTAAACTGAGTAAACATGCGATAGGAGTCATGTATGCCGCCATATGATGAAGTTTGGTCGACTTATCCAGCGCCATAAATCTTACCGACATATAAGGTAAAGTGGTGGAATAGATAAAGGCATACGGTAAAACCAGAAATACGTGCCAACCTGTTGAACCATACGGACCTGAATCACTTGGCATAACTAATTGTGGGTCAATGGCATGCAGTGAATCAAACAGCTCAATGGGGGACATATCACTGAAAATGGTAAATACAATAATAAAGGCTGACACACACATACCAAGTACCATAAACGTATCAGTAAATGCCACTGCTGCAAGACCACCAATAGACGTATAAAGAATGATAATGCCGATCATTATTAAAGATGCAGTGGTGTTATCAATGCCGAGCCATTGGCCTGCGAGTAGCCCCAACGCTTTTACCTGCCCAACCAAAAATACCAACAATAATAGAACAGTAATAATGGCGGCAAAAGCTTGCGTTAATCGCTGTATATGTTCAGGGCCACTATGACTTTTTGCGATGTATTCGGGAATGGTTAAGCTGCCCATACTTTGCGCTTTTTGATGTAAAAACCGAGCGCAAAATAGTACCGCGAGAACCATTGCTGGGGCGAAGAAGAAATTCCCCAGCAGTTCAATAGCACCATATTTGTAAGCAACACCTGGGGACCCCATAAATCCCCAGCCAGAAAAGCCTGTTGCTACGATAGTAGCGGCGCCGGTAAACGGGCCTAAACAATTGGCAGCCAAAAGGAACCCACTCTCACTTTCGTCAGACTTCATGATCTTGTTACTGTATAACGCCAGTCCAACCATAATGACAACAGTTAAAATCAGTAATCCCCAATTCAGAGCAGTATCCATGTTAGCGTCCTCAATTAATGGTCTAACTGGGCATCAGTATTTTGTGCTGCCTTTCTTTTTTTACTCATAGTAAAGACGATTTCACCCATACCACCACCGATAACCAATATACCACCTAAGGTTTGCAATGCTGTTAAGCTCTCTCCAAACATCATAATACCGATACCAGCACCAACGACTGTTTCCAAATAGGATACGCAAGCAAGTTCAGCAGCTTTCAAGTGTTTTGCGGCAATCGTTAGCAATGAAAGGGCACCGAATCCGATGAAGAAGCCCATTGAAATTAGCCAAACCCATGAACTAGTATCCATCTCGCTTAGTGAAGGAGGGTTCATTAAGAAGAAGACTGCGATAGCAAGAGCACCAAATAAGAAGTTAAAGAAAGAACGCGAATCAGAGCCAACATCAGTGCGGTAACGGCTAAAGAATAGGTATAAACCATAACCTAACCCTGATGCTAAACCTAACATATCACCAATAAAGTTCTCTTTAGAAAATGATAAAGAAACAGTTAAGCCAGATTGTGGATCATAATTAATGATACCAATAATAAACAAACAACCAATAAATACAGCGGTTAATAGACCCGCGGTTAATTTGGCTATTTTTTCTTTAAGGAAAATAGCCGCTAATATGGTTGAAAATACTGGTCCGGTATAAATTAAAAATACCGCATTTGCTAACGTTGTATATTTGGTAGAAGAAACATAAGCCGCTAGACATAACCCTAAACAAGCACCACTTGCAATAACTGCGGGAGATAGTTTTGTTTGTTTAATTAATGCCCATTTCCCTTGGTAAAGCATAATAGCCAAAATACAGAGTGCACCAACCGTCATTCTAGTAAAAGCAATAACGTCACCACTGGTATTAATATTTCGTGCAAATAAGCCAACACATCCCATTAGGGCTGCTGATACGATCATAGTCGTATAGCCCAACGTTTTTGTATTCATCTGTTACTCCTTAGGAGCGTGATACTTAGCAGAGTCTTCGAGCATCCCGCCATCTGTCGTTTCGTAATGAAAGTAAACAGCAGCGACTAATAACCACAATAGGACATTAGCAATGATAAACGCATCGATTGACCAGTAACCTGTTAGCATCAGTGATCCTTTAATGATTAAATTGATAGACTACGCGGTATGCGTAAGCTACTTGTTGTTTTATTCATCATTAATTAATGGCAAAAAGATAACTAGCAAAAACCTGCTATATAGTTGCTAATTGCTGCGATAAACAAATAAAACAGAGTTTGGCTCGGTATTTTGTGATCTCAATCAATTTGAATTGGAATGAATTTATTATTTAACAGTGAAATATATTGGATTGCATTATAAATGTGATCTGACATAGAAATATTAATCATTATTCTGAATAAACTGTGAGTTAATAACGAATAAATATTCCTATTAATTACTGGTTTTATATTATCTCATTGATTTTATTCATATCTAAAGTTTTGCTAATTAAAAATATAATTTGATGGCTGAATTCAACTGTTATTCAGAAATATAGAGCCACGGCGATGCGTACGGTCTGCGTGAAATGACGATAATCTGTTTGTGATATGTTGCTTTCAGTAAAAAGAATAAAGTAAAACAGTAGAAAATTCGGGAAAGAGAGAAGAGGAAGAGAGCTAGAGATAACAGAGTAAACAAGTTAACAGTAATAAATAACTTTATGAGCGAGTAGTAAAAAAGTCAGCATAATGGCTGACTTTGACGATGATTGTTAGGCTTGAGTCTGATACGAGAAATGAGCGTAATCAAACGATAGTCGCTGCCTAATTATCAATACACATTTACTCGGCAGCTATGATTTAGAAGCAATAACTTCTATTTCAACTTTCGCATCAAGAGGTAACCTAGCCACCTCTACACAACTTCTTGCCGGGCAGTTGTCACCAAAAAACTCACCGTAAACTTGGTTTACCGTTGCAAAATCATTTAGGTCTTTAACAAATACCGTTGTTTTAACGATGTCAGTTTTGCTTAATCCCGCTTGCTTTACGATAGCTTCTACATTGGCAAGAGATTGTTTGGTTTGCTCGGCAACATCTTCAGGCATTTGACCCGTTGCTGGGTTAATTGGCAATTGACCTGAGGTATATAAAGTATTTGCTGTTAATTTGGCTTGCACATAAGGGCCAACTGCTGCTGGTGCGTCGTTGCTAAAAATAGTTTCGTTCATATGCTATGTTCTTATTTATTTTGAATAAAAAGGCCCAGCTCTATCGCTAGGCCAATGGATAATGGGTTTACTATGGAGCGTTATTTATTGACCATGATGTCGAGGATCTGTACATCGGTTTGAGTCATTGAACCGTTGGCAAGAGCGGACAAGTTCTTAATGGTTTTGTCTACATCATTGTCGACGATACCTTCGTTACCTGTCACACGAATATTATCCAACGCCATTAATGCCGATTTTACAGCGGCTCCCGCCGAAGAGGATACTTTCATAGAGCAGCTTGTTTTTGCTCCGTCACAAATAATGCCAGCGATGTCTCCGATCATACTGCATATAGAATGACTGACTTTTTCAAAGTCACCCCCCAATAGCCATGTCATAGCGGCAACAGAACCCATAGAAGCGGTCGTTGCGCCACAAAGAGCTGAGAGCTTGTTTTGATGACTCTTAATGTAAATCGCCATTAGGTGAGACAGCATCAAAGCGCGGATCATTTTTTCTCGGCTAACTTTAAGATGTTCAGCCACCACTACGACAGGCATTGTCGCGGCAATTCCTTGGTTACCAGAGCCAGAGTTGCTCATGGCTGGCTTCATTGCGCCATCCATGCGGGCATCGGAAGCCGCTGAAGTACGAGAAAGAACGTTAGTTAACAGCCCTTCAGACAGTAAGCCTCTTTCGATATTGCGCTGGAAAGTGGCTCCAATCTGTAATCCGTAGTTACCGGTTAACCCTTCTACTGAGAGAGCATCGTTTAAACGGTATGATTGTTCGATAAATTCAATCTGTTCAAGCGGTGCATTTAATGCGTAGTCGTAAATGTCTTCAGCTAATGCGTTGGCTAGGGGATGAGCGTTCTCTTGGTCATCTTCATTGCTAGCGTTTATTGGAGAGTCAGCAATAAATAGAGTCATTCCGTCTTTTTCAATAGACATGATATGCGTATGGCTATCTGCGATGGTAACTGACGCATAATGTTGTTCGTCATGAATGGTTACTTTGGCGTAAATGATATTGCTTACATCGGCAACGCCTACGGTTACCTTATCGCTATCAATCAGTTGCTTCGCTTTTGCGACATCGCCGTCGGTGATATCTTTTAGTACTTCAAGTTCTGCTTTAGAGTTACCGGCAATCGCCCCGACTGCTGCTGCAATAGGTAAACCGACCATGCCTGTACCCGGAACACCTACGCCCATGCCATTTTTCATTAAGTTTGGAGAAATTAAGGCAGAGATACTTTTAGGTTCGCCATCTAGATGCTCCATTGCAATGGCAGCAGCCAGCGCAACAGAAACAGGCTCAGTACATCCTAAAGCAGGTGCGACTTCTTTTTTCACAAGGTTAGTAAAGTCATTCCATAGTTCAGTTTTCATATTATCGGTCCTGACATAATTACGTTGAAGAGATGATGAGTCGGCGTGTAGTTAAGTGATCGCCAACATCTTTCTACTTCATTTATTCAATAACGATAATATACAAAGAAATAGGGAGATGATTTTTGCTTTGTTTACTTTGAATTGAACAATAAAGAGAAAATTATTCTCTTTATTGCGGGTGTCACGATGGTTTTGGTAGTTAAGTCACATTTAAATTGAGTACTTCAATGTTCCCTTCGAGTCAGAAACGACGCAGTTAAATTCGCTATTAATTAATATGCTGTACTTGTTTATCCTCAACATCAGAATGTAATCGAATGATTTCTACAAATTCATCAATATTGTCCACGACAAGAGTGGCAAGTTCAGGGTCGAATTGTTTACCCGATTCTGTTTTAAAAAGTTTAATAACTTTACTCACAGGCCACGCTTCTTTGTAACAACGTTTACTTAGTAAAGCATCAAGCACATCGGCGACGGCAGTAATACGTGACAAAATATCTATCTCCTCTCCCTTCTTACCACAGGGATAGCCATTTCCATCCCAGTGTTCATGATGTTCATAGGCAATTTTTGCTGCAAGTTTCATATAAGGGGAGTGACTGGATTTTAGCATTTTGTAGCCAATGGTGGTGTGACTCTGGATAATGGCAAACTCTTCGACAGTCAGTTTAGCCGGTTTATTCAGAATCATTTCTGGTATGGCAATTTTACCAACGTCATGAAGGGGGCTGACAATTTTTACTACATGTGTTTGATGTTCTGATAAGCCCCTTAATTGCGCTAGTTTTGTGGATATTTTTGCCACTCTTTTTACATGCTGTCCTGTTTCTCCGCTTCGATACTCAATAACCTCACCCAAAAAATAGATGAGCTCTTTTTGTGAGTCGATAATGCTCTGATCCAGTTGCTGCTGGCGTTTTCTTGACTTTTTTTGCTGTATGCCAAACCACAATAGCACGAGAGAAATAATCAGCAGTACAATGGATGTTATGCTGAAAAAACTCATTTCTTTAGAGTAAAAAAACGATGGATTGCTTATATAAACAACCTTATTAAAAAGTTGTGCTAAAAAGCGATCAAGATCTGAGAAAAATGATTGCAGGCTTCGATCAAGTTGAGTGACGAATTTACCAATAAAAAAAGAGCTCGCTTTTCCATTTAATGCAACATTCAATATGCTCGATTTAGCTTCAAATAGAACGTCTTTTGTTGGTGAAGGTAATGGCTCTCCGTTGGTAGGTAGTACAGTAAATGCCAACAATAAAACGTATAAGCGTCTATAAAATTTCATGATTACCACGTTAACAAATCTTGGGGAAAATAATATATAACGAGAGATAACTAAGGTCTTTGCTTGTTTGATGAATCTAACTTGTTTAAGTAAAAGGTGACATTTGAGTAAGAATTTACCTTCAAACTAGTTAATAAATTCTTACATTTTTTTAATTCAAGCTCATAAAATAATCAACTTGTCTACTTCAACTAGCATGTTAATTAAAACTATATGATCGTATTCATATATGTTTGCAATAAAAAAATAATTTGCATGTTTTAATCTAATAAAAATTACAAATGTTACATTTCGTTGCCGGATACTATCTGTCTAATGCTATAAATTAAATGGCATTTTTACATGAAAAAAATGTTGTTCTGACAATTCCCTGCCGTGTTAATTTTGTGTGTGTTTAATTAAATGATATAGTCAATCCGGTATAACATGCTGTTTAGAATAGAGATTGTTCTATGAAAAATTATTATTTGCGCAACAAGTATTTTGTAATAAAATGTGTCGAAATTTTTATCACTGATTGACTAATGAAATCGATAATAATAAGCCTTATATTAATTTTTCTACTTCCAGTTACCTTATCTTTTGCTAGTAATGTTAAGGAGTTGGAGGGAGAGAGAACACTTTCTAAAATTCAAATTAACAGCAGTTACATGCGAGTTGGTTTGATTTTGGATAATGGCTACTCTCAAAACGCAATTAATGTGCTAGGCGATTTATATGGAATAGATGTCGATTATATGTCGTTGTTGAGTCGGTATATTAATGTTGAATTTAGATATTTTTCTTTCGAGAGTGAAAGTTCAGCCTACAAAGCGTTGCTTGCAGATAATATAGATGCAGTTGTCACTTCAAGTTCCTTGTTCAGTGAAGATACTAATTTAGTAAAATCTGATTCAATCTATAAAAGTAATCTGGCTAGTTGGTTTCTTAATCCAGAAAGTAATCAGTCGGATCAAGGTAGAAATAAAGTGGGTTGTATAATAACAAGCCCTTTTTGTAATCGTATAAAAAATAATAGTCAGGTGGTCTATGTAGATAACACAATCAAGGGAATGCGTATGGTGTTAGAAGGAGAGATCGACGGTTTTATAGATAGTTATGCGTTTATTGCTGAATACCTTGATAACTATGATATTAAACAGGGCGAATTAACCATTTTAGACAAAGATGCAACATTATCGACTTATCTAGTGACCGAGCAGGAAAATCGCAATCTGATATCGTTAGTTAATGAGGGAATTCAACGATTTAAACAAGATGGAAGCGACTTAACCGGCACAAAGAATCTGTATCATCAGCATGATCAAAAAATATCTCGCTTGATAAGTTCAATGAATCACCGAAAGGTGTTTCGCTATTCGATAGATGACAATCTTTATCCGCTGTTTTATCGCGACGGACAAGGTAATCTAGCGGGTTATATCTATGATTTTATTAATCTTCTTCAAGCTCGGTCTGGCTTAATATTTGAATATGTTTCAGATGAAGGAAAATCAATATCTGAAATGATAGAAAAAGGTGATATCGACTTTGTCCCTATTGTTAAACCATTTGATGATCTAAATGAAAATATAGTGAGCTCTAAACCATATATAAACGTTAGCTACGTTAAAGTGGAATTAAGGGAAAAAAAAGGAAACAGAGCGAATAATGAAAAGATGGGCGTATTGGTAAGGAACAATATTTTTTCATTCAGAAGAGGGAAAGAAAAATTTGGTAATGATGTACGTATATATTCAGATGCTAAAGAGATGCTAAGTGATTTAGACCAAGGTGTGATAAATACGGTCGTTATGACAAGTCAAATAGCAAAGAGTTTTCTTATTCGCAATGAAGATGATAAGTATAAAATAGATAGTAATGTAGATTATTTGAATAAAATTGGCCAGGTTGCACTAGGAGTATCTGCTAATAACCCTTTGTTATTAAATGCATTAAATAGCGTTATAGATGTAATAGATAATAATGAAATATTATCCTTATTTAACTCATACAAAAAATTTGATCTTGTATATGGGTATGAGAAAAGTTTCATTAACTCAATTGCACTGGTTATTATCGTGTTAGTTCTATCCGTGGCTATCATCACGGTCTTAGTTCTGAGGAACTTGAAGTTACAAGTTAATCTAAGAAAACTGTCTGAGGGTAGGGTCAAGCAACAACTTCTTTGGTTACAAGAAGTAATTAATGAACTTCCTGATATGATCGTTATTCGAGATAGAAATATGAATATCGTCTTAACAAATGAAGAGTACAAAAGAAACAGCTCGTTATTTTCCTCGTTAGCTTATGGTTCAAAGTCAGAAACAAAAGCGCTATTAACTGATGAGCAGGATGTTTATTCAATAATGATCGATAGTTTAGTAATACGTGACACTATTAAGTTTGAACAACCTCATAATCGCATTCAGTACCTTAACTTGATGCATAAAAGTATTGTTAACCCTGTAACTAAAGAGAACTTTATATTATCGAGTTTTCAAGATGTAACGGTATTGAAACAGCAAGAGATAGATCTCATAGAAGCCAACAAAAAAGCAGAGACAGCGATGAATGCTCGCAGTCAGTTTCTTGCCAATATGAGTCATGAACTTCGCACGCCAATAGCCGGAATGTTGGGGTTGTTGGAGCTGTTAAAACAAAAGATCAGCTCGAAAGAGGCACTGTATTTAGTCGATAATATTCATGCATCAAGCAGCAATCTGCAATTACTGGTAAATGATGTGCTTGATTTTTCAAAGATTGAAGCCAATCAGTTCAGTTTAGATGTTTCATCAACCGAAATATACACAGTCATCGGCAGTTTATTGCGCTGTCATCAGGCTGCTGCTAAAGAGAAAAAACTGGCGTTTGAAGTAGAGTGGACGCCGTTTAATATTGAATTTATGGATATTGATACCCTTAGATTTAGTCAGGTAATCAATAACCTAATGTCGAATGCCATTAAGTTTACAGATAAGGGATCTATTCGAGTTTCCATTGCCGTTGAAAACGACTATCTGCATATAGAGATAAAAGACAGTGGCATTGGCATAGAAGCCGATAAGCTATCGAGTATTTTTAAACCGTTTGAACAGGCTGATGGCTCTATAGCACGAAGTTATGGAGGAACAGGATTAGGCCTGTCTATCGTCAATAGTTTAGTCAGTTTATTGCAAGGCGATCTAGAGATAAAAAGTACGGTTAACAAGGGGACGACAGTTTATCTGCGCTTTCCTGTTGTTGCGGCTATTCCGTTCAAAAAACTGCCTTTAAAATGTTCTGTGCGCTACCTCGGGGATAACAAGACGCTCAATTACTGGCTCAATACGTGGGGGTGCGACCCAAGTGTTGCCGAGAACGCCATTCAGCAAGAAACAGCCGATGCAGTTAGCAGCAAGGTAACCATTTCTCACTGCGATGAAGAGATAATTAATGTGACTCATAGTGAGGATGATGAGCATAAACAGCTTCTGCAGATGTCTGAGTCCTGTTTTTATCCGGATTTACTGCTAAATACGCTAAGACAAAAAGAAGTATCAGCAGCAGAAAATACCCTCACGTTTGATGAAAATCGCTCTATTCGAGTATTGGTGGCTGAAGACCACGCGATTAACCGTGTATTGATTGAACAACAGCTAGAAAGACTCGGTGTTCAGTACAAAATAGTGGCTGATGGGGAGCAAGCATATCAAGAGCTGGAAAGGTCGGCGTCACATTATCATGTGCTATTAACTGATTATCACATGCCCAAGTTAGATGGCCTTTCTCTTGCCCATAAAGTTCGTGAACAACTTCCTGAATTTAATGATAAGAAAATAATTGCTATGACGGCAGAAGTTTCAAACCGAATCAACTTGGAAACAGAAGAGGGAGGGTTTGAACAGATCTTATATAAGCCGTACACCCTGCAAGATCTTGCTGAGGTACTGCTAGAAAATGTACCGAGTAAAGCTAAAAAGGAAGTGGATTTCTTATCACTGTTCAGTGACATTTTTTGCCAGACAATGAGTGCCGATATGGAAGTGTTGGCAGCGAGTATTGACGACTATGACGATGCCTTTGTTAAAAAGGTTGTTCATAGAATCAAAGGTGGCGCTATCTCAGTGGGCTTAACAAGCATTTCCGATGAAGCGACAGAAATAGAGTCACTTATAGATCAAGATGTGAATAGAGAGAAAGTAATTAAACAAGTCAGCGTCCTTATGGATGCAATAAGTAAGGAAATAAAAGCGCTTAATCGCTAACCGTATAATTTATTGAATATTTGATGAGGAAAAACCATGTATATTAAAAACAATGGCGTCAACTTTTTAATCGTTGATGATCACCCGTTAGTCTGCGCTGCAATTTCTCATATGCTGAATGAGAAAGAGTATACACATTCTATCTCGGAGGCGAATAATGCCTTGGATGCGATGAAACTGGTGAAAGAGAATAATATCGATTTTATTGTTCTTGATGTTGATTTGGTCGATTCAGATGGTTTTGAATTTTTACGTAGAGCAAAAGCGTATGGTTATGCTGGGAAAGTGTTGTTTGTTTCCGTGCATAATACCACTCTGTACGCCGAAACTGCATATAAGTTAGGGGCCAACGGTTATGTGACCAAAACCGAGGGGATGAATGATATTAGAGAAGCTGTAGAGGCCATCTTAAAGGGTTATAGTGTGTTTAAATCTAATGAATTCAATACTATGTCGGATAAAGAGACCAAACTATCTAAGCGTGAAGCCGTAGTGTTTAACTATCTAATACGTGGGTTGTCCAATAAAGAGATCGCACAAAACCTCTCGCTCAGCTCAAAAACGGTCAGCACTTACAAAGTCAGAATTTTTGATAAGTACAAAGTTAAATCACTGGTCGAGCTGATTAAGATAAAAGATATGGTTGTGTGAAAATGAACCGATATGCGTGGTCATTGCTAAAAAAAGGGTTCTTTTTTTAGGAGAACCCAAGGAAGGGAATTATTTTTATTTATCAAGTGACCTTTAGATCAAGCGCTTCATCTTAAGGTCTTTTGAGTATGTAGCTTAATAAGAAGTGCGCTTGTAATCACGATAGTTGGCGGTCCAGAAATTAGCGACAATTTTATCCATCAACTTCTCGTCGCTGAGTACCGCCGCGTAATTTTGTTCCATGGCTTTTTTAGCAACAGCAAATGCGATTTGAATAGAGACTTCTCTTATTTTTTCTAATGATGGTAAAAGAGCGCCAAAGCCATTGATGGCGAGCGGAGAGCAGTCCGCTAATGCGCGGCTAGATTCCATTAACATTTCATTCGTAATCCGTTTGGCCCCAGATGCCAGAACACCTAAACCAATACCAGGGAATATGTAGCTGTTATTGCATTGAGCAATGGTAATACTTCTATTATCAAGTTGAACCGGATCAAATGGGCTACCTGTTGCAACTAACGCTTTTCCATTGGTCCATTTTAAAATGTCTTCAGGTGTCGCTTCTACTCGGCTAGTAGGGTTAGACAATGGAAATATGATCGGACGTGCACAATGCTTGTGCATCTCTTTAACCACTTCTTCACTAAAGAGTCCTGGCGCACCAGATACTCCTATAAGAACCGTAGCTTTTGCATTTTTCATTACATCTAGCAACGAGTGCTCGTTTGAGTCCGTTTGCCATTTAGTCAGTCGTTGGCGTTTGACGAGCAGTTTTTTCTGAAAGTCGAGTAGATTTGGCATATCGTCGGTTAATAAACCCCATCGATCGACCATATAAATCTGGCTACGAGCTTGTTTATCAGAAATCCCCTCAGACACCATCTGAGCAATAATCGCTTCTGCAATGCCACAGCCTGCGGAGCCCGCACCTAAAAAGGCGATAGTTTGTTGGCTAAGTAGCGTCTTAGCCGCTTTACATGCAGCGATAAGAGAGCCAACGGTAACCGCCGCAGTACCTTGAATATCATCATTAAAACAGCACAACTGGTCTTTATACCGGTTTAATAAAGGCATCGCGTTTTTCTGAGCAAAATCTTCAAACTGCACCAAGGCGTCAGGCCAGCGATTTTTGACTGCTTGAATGAACTTATCGACAAACTTGTCATACTCTTGTCCCGAAATCCTAGGGTGTCGCCATCCCATATACATAGGGTCAGAGAGTCGTTGAGGATTGTTGGTTCCTGCGTCTAAAACAATGGGCAAGGTGTAAGCAGGGCTGATGCCACCACATGCTGTATATAAAGAGAGTTTACCAATCGGGATCCCCATTCCACCAATGCCTTGATCTCCGAGCCCTAAAATCCTTTCTCCGTCAGTAACCACAATAATTTTCACGTTATGTCGAGTAGCATTGTTGAGGATTTCTTCAATTCTATCCCGGTTAGGGTAGGAGATAATCAACCCTCGTGCACGTCTGTAGATGCTAGAAAAACGCTCACAGGCGGTGCCAACCGTAGGGGTATAAATGATCGGCATCATTTCTGAGATATGGTTTTGAACTAATCGATAAAAAAGTGTTTCATTGGTGTCTTGGATATTTCGCAAGTAGACATGGCGATCAATATCATTTTCAAAGCTACTAAATTGTTGGTATGCGCGTTCTGCCTGTTCTTCAATGGTTTCAATCGCATCGGGCAGAAGACCTTCCAAATTGAAGACTGAGCGTTCGTTCTTGGAAAACGCACCGCCCTTATTTAACAGCGGAGATTCTAATAACGCTGGACCAGCATAAGGAATATATAAGGGTTTACGATTCTCGTTCATATTAAACTCTGAAAAATGTGATGTAAAAAGGTAAGGTTTTTATTATTGGTAACTTTCACGAAAGATAAATTAAAACTCAATCTTTAACAATTCAAATAACTGCAATTCTTCTTGCTATTAATGCAAGCTATATTTAAATGTTCTCCAAAAATCCACCTAAAATAGCAAAAATATTGAAGTATAAAAAAGTAAAACTGGCGAGCCGATAATGTGATGAATAGATCTATGTCTCATAAGTAACTATTTAATTCATCAATACTGATTGCTTTTCATTGTGATTAGTGAAGTGACAAAAACGGCGTCGCCAGAGTGAAAAGTGAACTGTAGCAATAAGATAGGGTGATGTTTGGTATGAAGTAATAGCTGATAGTGATGACTGAAAACCATGACTATTGCAAAAATTGAAATGGTTATCCGTTTTATTGTGATTGTTATAACTGTGCTGGTTGATTAATCATGTCGCCGAAAATACATACAGGGATCTATTTATATACCCTACATATTAATGAATAGATCTTATCTACACTATATTCAAAAGGAATGCCTATGTCTGCGCACAGCCTTACTATAAATAACCAAGAACGAACGGGAATAAATAAAAAAACCATAATATTTTTTTTAGATGTATTGCTCTTTATTTTACTACTAAATTTTTTACCATTTGAAGAAAATATAGTAACAGGTTTAAGTCTGTTAATTTTTATTGCGATACTTTGGCTTACTGAAGCGATTGATGTGAGTATGTCAGCAATATTGGTTCCTATTCTAGCGGTTGTTCTTGGGGTTTTTGATACAGCAAAAGCCCTAAGCAGTTTTTCTGATCCAATTATATTTCTGTTCCTCGCCGGATTTGCTTTGGCTGCGGCGCTTCACCGCCAAGGATTAGACCAAGCGATTGCAAATAAGGTCTTAGTCATAGCGAAGGGGCGTATGTCGGTGGCAACGTTAATGTTGTTTGGCGTGACAGCTGTCCTATCTATGTGGATCAGCAACACCGCAACCACGGCAATGATGCTACCTATGGTGCTTGGCATACTGCAAAAGGTAAATGCAGAGAAAGAGAGGAATACCTATGTTTTTGTTTTATTGGGAATAGCGTATTGTGCCAGTATTGGCGGTATTGCTACCATTGTAGGCAGTCCACCAAACGCAATTGCAGCCGCTGAAGTTGGACTGAGCTTTACTGAGTGGATGAGCTATGGCGTGCCGATGACAATTGTGCTGTTGCCATTGTCGGTGTTTATTCTCTATATCAAACTAAAACCTAACCTAAACCACACCTTCGAGATAAAGAGCGATGAGTTAGTGTGGAACAATCAGAAAAAAATCACCTTAGTTATCTTTGTGATTACTGTTTTGCTATGGATGTTCAGTAAACCGATCAATGCCATGTTAGGCGGTGTAAGCAAGTTAGATACTTTAGTTGCGGTGTCAGCAATGATAATGCTTGGCGTATCTAGAGTGGTTGAGTGGAAGGACATTGAGAGATCCACAGACTGGGGCGTTCTGATGTTGTTTGGCGGCGGTATATGTTTAAGCAACGTATTAAAAACCTCTGGTACCAGTCTATTTCTGGCTCATAGTTTGAGTGATTTTTTAAGCTCTGCTGGACTAATGATAACGATAATCTCGGTGGTGGCTTTTGTTGTATTCCTTACTGAATTCGCTAGTAACACTGCTAGTGCAGCGTTATTGGTTCCTGTGTTTGCTTCTATTGCTGAAGCTATGGGTGTATCTCCTGTAATTTTATCCGCGTTAATTGCTGTGTCGGCTTCTTGCGCATTTATGCTACCTGTCGCCACACCGCCCAATGCAATCGTATTTGGTTCTGGGTACATTACTCAGTCTGACATGATGAGAACAGGTTTTATTCTTAACATCGTCTGTATTATCGCTATTAGTATTCTTTCCTATTTATTGTGGTAACAGAGTCATAAATTGCCGATTGCCATTGAGCTAGTGTCACACAACGGCAACACAGAATTGTAGTGTTGCCGTTGTGCTTTACGCTTTATATAGAAAAACTAGCAAAATAGATGATGGTGGTCATGCTGTTAGTAATTGTATACGACGTATTGATCCTGTTTATGATTAACTTAATAGGTATCTCTACCTCTACTATCCAGACATAATATTGAGTAATCCGCGATGAACTTAAAGTCTTTACAAATATTCGCTACCATAATGAAGCAAGGTTCCCTTGCAAAAGCGGCAGATCATCACTGTCTTAGTGAGTCTGCAGCAAGTCGCCAAATTAGCCAACTGGAAGGTCAAATTGGTTTTAAACTGTTTTCAAGGGAAAAAAGAAATTTAAAACCTACTGCTAAAGGTGATGAGTTCTATAAAGAAATTCGCCGTATCTTATACGGACTCGATGAAATCCCCGATATCGTCGAAGATATAAAACGTACTGATAAAACTCAGCTTAGAGTTATTGGTATCCCGAGATTAGTACGCCATATTATCTCTCCTGCGGTGGCGCAGATCTGCCAGCAACATCAAGATGCTAAGATCCATGTTGATATTCAAGCTATGCGCACGCTAGAAAAGTGGGTGGCCGGTTTTCAATTTAATATTGGATTAGGCAGAGTACCGGCTGAACACCCAGCTATAGTGACAAAGACTTTTTGTTCATTGCCGACGGTGGTCATTCTTCCGTATAACCATCCACTATCAAAGCGCTCAGAACTCACGTTGGCTGAGCTTGATGACTTGCCTCTCATTACTTTAATCAATGACACATTTTTAGCACAGAACATAGCCAATCTATTCCATGCAGAAGGTCGACCCATCAAACCTGTGGTAGAGGTCGCCAGCTCATTTCACGCATGCAGCATTGTAGCTTCAGGTTATGGTTTTACATTAGGTGATCCTTTAGCTGCTCATAGTATGGGAGAAAATAGCGTATCAATTGTTCCTTTGAAAACTGATTTTCGATTTGATTTTGCTTTCTTTGAGCCGAAGGATTTCGAATTGAGTGAAGCAACAAAAATATTTAAACAACAAATAGAGGTGGTTTCTAAAGAGTACTGCACTAAATACGGTTATTAACCTCTAACTAATGAATAAAAAATGCTCTTTCTTAAGGGCATTTTTTATATTATGACGACCTCGATATCTCTTATCTAAAAAAGCCTGCCAACGATCACATCGTTCTATTTATTAAATTATATATCATAGCAATTGCAATCCATTTATAGCTACTTAAATAGCAAAAATTTATGCGGTTCTTAATATATGAAATATGCGCTGAATCGCAAAATTATAAATCTATGTTGTAAGTCACAATGTAAATATAAAGTTTTCATCTTTGTAATATACAAAATGACACAAGGTAAGTTGTTATGTAACCTGTTGTTTTTGTTTGCTTTACATTCCATTTATTTTGTGTGGTTATGTTAACGAAATGCTGTGAAAAAGTATAGATGCAAATAGCGCAACTGTACTTGGTTTAATTGAAATTGTTGAAAGTATCACTCGGGTTTATGTTTGCGTTAGATGATATGCATATGTCACTAACAAAAACAAAATAGAAGCCAGTAGCTCTTTTCTGGCGGTTTAATTTATTTAACCTGGATGCTAGAACTATGAATCAGACTGTAGCAAAACCAACACCGGGAAATATACTTCGCAATAGTCAAGATAGCGAACCATTTATTGTCGCGAAAACTATTCCTCTCGCGCTAATTATTATAATTAGCATTGTCATGTGGCAATTTACTCCTCCTGCTGGATTAGAGTTGCCCGCATACCACACAGCCATCATCTTTATTGCAACCATAGCCGCGATTGTGGCGAATGTACTGCCGACAGGTGCAGTAGCAGTAATTAGCCTAGCGGTATACGCAGTAACCAGACCTGGCGGTGAAGCCGGCGCGAAACAAGCAATAATCAGCTCACTAAGCCATTTTGATAACGCCCTTATCTGGTTGATTATTATTGCCTTTATGATAGCGCGAGCATTTACTAAAACAGGACTAGGGCGTCGTATTGCTCTGTTATTGCTAAGTAAATTTGGTAAATCTTCATTAAGAGTCGCGTACTGTCTAGGTATTGCTGATTTTCTTATTGCACCAGCAACACCAAGTAATACAGCTCGATCTGCCATTGTATCGCCTATTGCTGACTCGCTAGCTAAGACCATCAATAAGTCAGATAAAAAACTGGGTAAGTACTTAATCTCGAGCGCCAGTGCGATGAATGATGCGTCTGCTATCGGTTTTCAAACTGGCTTTGCAGGAAACCTTGCGCTAGTAGGCATCGCTTCTACTGTTGCCGGTATTACATTAACCTTCGCGGACTGGGCGCTTTATTTGCTACTTCCTGCGTTATGTTTGCTGCTAGTTACACCTTATGTGCTGTATCGCGTTATTTCACCAGAAACAAAAGAGACACCAGAAGCGCCGGAATTCGCCAAGGGTGAGTTGAAGAAAATGGGTGCGATGACTTTAAGTGAGTGGAAGTTAGTCAGTGTATTTGTTGGACTCATTGTTATGTGGGTTGGCGGAAAAACTTTAGGACTACACTCAACTACGTCGGCATTTGTAGGGCTATCAGCATTGCTGCTAATGGGCGTATTAAGCTGGAATGATATCAAGTCGGAAAAAGGCGCTTGGGATACATTGATCTGGTTTGCTGTACTGATGGGAATGGCGAGTAAGCTAAAAACATTAGGCTTTACGGGCTGGGTGGGTAACCTTGTCTCTGATGCACTAGCTAGTGGCATGGGTGATGCGAGTGCCACTATGTTCTTAGTCGCTATGATGGGTTTCTACCTATTTACAGCTTACTTCTTTGCATCTGGAACCGCTAAGGTTGTGGCACTTGGTCCTGTAATTATTGGCGCGTTGATGGGATTGGGTGTATCACCACTTATTTCTGTATTGGCCGTCGCGGGTATTACAAACCTAGGTTGTAACTTGAGTACTTATAGCCACGCACGTAACCCGTTACTTATTGGCTACGGTTACCATACCGATAGCGAATGGATGAAGACAGGCTTAGTTATTTCCATTAGTGGTGCCATTCTCTTTATGATTGTTGGCCTTATCTGGTGGAATGTACTGGGTATTATGTAACCGATTTTACAAATTCTTATAATAATAAAATACAGACTCATACTTTTGCCGACATTGCCCCAACGACTTTGTCGGCTTTTTTGAGAACACAATATTCGTTGAATAAATATACATACGCTCATTTTGCCGTTTTATATTCATAAGAACCAAAAACAATTAAATACACTGGAGGATAACTGTGAAAACCATAACCACAGATATCGCGGTCATCGGCGCTGGCGGCGCCGGTCTTCGTACTGCTATCGCAGCGGCTGAAGCCAACCCCGATTTAGAGATTGCTCTTATCTCTAAAGTATACCCTATGCGCTCGCACACGGTTGCAGCCGAAGGGGGCTCTGCTGCCGTCATCAAAGATGAAGATAGCTTAGACAACCACTTTAACGACACCGTTGGCGGGGGTGACTGGCTTTGCGAACAAAATGTTGTTGAGTATTTCGTCGAAAATGCCACTCGCGAAATGATTCAAATGGAACAATGGGGTTGCCCATGGAGCCGTAAAGAGAATGGCGACGTCAATGTTCGTCGATTCGGCGGCATGAAGGTAGAGCGTACTTGGTTTGCCGCGGATAAAACCGGCTTCCATATGCTGCACACCTTGTTCCAGACGTCCATCAAATACCAGCAAATCAACCGCTTTGACGAGTATTTCGTGGTGGATTTATTGGTGGAAGAGGACGAAGTACAAGGTCTTATCGCCATTCACATGTCAGAGGGTGAGTTAGTCACCATTAAAGCCAAATCTGTGGTTCTGGCGACAGGCGGTGCGGGTCGTGTTTATAACACCAACACCAATGGTGGCATTGTGACCGGTGATGGTATGGCATTGGCTTATCGCCATGGCGTGCCACTTCGTGACATGGAGTTTGTCCAGTATCACCCAACGGGGTTACCGGGCACCGGCATTTTGATGACCGAAGGGTGTCGTGGCGAAGGGGGCATCATCGTCAATAAAGACGGTTACCGTTACCTACAAGACTACGGCATGGGGCCTGAAACCCCTGTGGGCGAGCCAAAGAACAAATACATGGAGCTGGGACCGCGAGACAAAGTGTCACAAGCGTTCTGGCATGAGCAGCAAAAAGGCAACACCATCGACCACCCTCTGGGTGATGTGGTGCACCTAGACTTGACTCATCTTGGCGAAGAGTATCTGCAAGAGCGTCTGCCTTTCATCTGTGAATTAGCTAAAGCGTACGTTAACGTTGACCCGGCTAAAGAGCCGATTCCAATTCGTCCAACGGTTCACTACACCATGGGCGGCATTGAAACTGACCCAACGTGTGAAACCAAGATTAAAGGTCTGTTTGCCGTGGGTGAATGTGCCTCTTCAGGTTTACATGGTGCTAACCGTCTTGGCTCCAACTCACTGGCTGAGTTTGTGGTGTTTGGTCGTGTTGCCGGTGAGCATGCGGTGAAACGCGCGGAAGCTTTTAAAGGGTGGAATGATGTCTCCATCGCTAAGCAAGTTGACGCCGTTGAAGCGCGTATTCAGGCATTGCTTAATCAGCAAGGGGATGAAAACTGGGCCACCATTCGCACAGAAATGGGCGCCAGCATGGAATCGGGCTGTGGTATCTACCGCCGTGAAGATTTACTGCAAGAGACCATTGCCAAACTGACCGAGCTAAAAGCACGTTATAAAAACATCAGCATCAAAGACAAAGGCAAGGTATTCAATACCGACCTTCTGTACGCCATTGAAATTGGTTATGGACTGGAAGTGGCCGAAGCCATGGCACACTCTGCCATTCTTCGTCGTGAGTCACGTGGTGCGCACCAACGTTTAGATGAAGGCTGTACCGAGCGTGATGATGTGAACTACCTAAAACACTCACTGGCGCATTTCAATGAAGATGCTCCACCAAGCATCGATTACAGTGACGTTATCATCACCAAATCTCAACCGAAAGCCCGTTTGTATGGTGAGGCTGCGGAGAAAGCCGCTGCGCAAGAAGCGCAAGAAGCTCTTGTCGAAAAAGAAAAGACAGAGAAGGCCGCTAACGAAGCACAGGAGCAGAAATAATGTCCACAACTCGTATTCAAAAAATCGACATTCTGCGTTATGACCCTGAGAAAGATGCTCAGCCATACACGCAGACATTTGAAGTACCGTTTGATGACACCATGTCACTGCTGGATGCACTGGGGTACATCAAAGACCACCTAGACAAAGACTTAAGCTATCGCTGGTCTTGTCGTATGGCCATCTGTGGCTCATGCGGCATGATGGTCAATAACTACCCGAAATTGGCGTGTAAGACTTTCTTGCGAGATTACCCAGATGGCCTGCTCATTGAGCCACTGGCAAACTTCCCAATAGAGAAAGATTTGATTGTAGATATGACGCCGTTTATCGAACGTCTTGAAGCGCTCAAACCTTACATCATTGGCAACGACCGAACTCCGGAAGATGGGCCAAACAACCAAACCCCAGAGCAGATGGCAAAATACAAGCAGTTCGCCGCCTGTATTAACTGTGGCTTATGCTACGCCGCTTGTCCGCAATTTGGTTTGAACCCTGAGTTTTTGGGGCCTGCGGCTATCTCCTTAGCGCACCGTTATAACCTCGACAGCCGTGACAACGGCAAAGCTGAGCGAATGGAGCTGCTTAATGGTGAAAACGGCGTATGGGGCTGTACTTTTGTGGGCTTCTGCTCCGAAGTGTGTCCGAAGAACGTCGACCCAGCCGCTGCGGTCAACCAAGGGAAGATAGAGTCGTCCAAAGACTTTGTCATTGCCATGTTAACCCCACAGGAGGACTAAGGAATGAGTAACCGTAAACCTTATGTTCGCACAATGAATGCCACATGGTGGCAAAAAAGCAGCTTCTATCGTTTCTATATGTTACGCGAAGCAACGGTATTGCCGCTGATTTTATTTACCCTGTTCTTAACGTTTGGCTTAGGCAGCTTGGTGAAAGGGCCGGAATCATGGCAGGCGTGGTTAAGCTTTATGAGCAACCCTGTTGTTGTGGCCATCAATATCGTGGCACTGGCGGGCAGTCTTTTCCATGCACACACCTTCTTTGGCATGATGCCTCAGGTAATGCCGATTCGCATTAAAGGTAAGTTGCTGGATAAGAAAGTCATTGTATTGAGCCAGTGGGCGGCTGTTGCAGCCATTTCACTGATTGTACTCATCATCGTATAAGGAGCTTATTGTGGTAGATAAACATCCAAAACGTTCAGACGAGCCGGTATGGTGGGGTCTGTTTGGTGCTGGCGGCAGCTGGTTTGCAATGATAACGCCAGTAACCGTATTGGTACTGGGCATTCTTGTTCCATTAGGGGTGATTGATGCTGAAGCGATGAGTTACGAGCGCGTGGCAAGCTTTGTAAAAAGCTTTTTCGGTGTGCTGTTCTTGATTGCAACGATCTCCTTACCTATGTGGCACTCAATGCACAGATTGCACCACGGTATGCATGACTTAAAAATCCATGCCGGGTTAGCGGGTAAAGTCGTTTGCTATACGACCGCTGGAATTTTCAGTGCGTTATCGATTATTTTGATCTACATGATCTAGCAGTACAGCTTGATCGACTGAAAAAGTAGACTCAATGATGCAAAACAGGCTAGGGCTCGGTTCCTAGCCTGTTTTGTTAGTGACTTTTGTTCATTAAGTGCTCTCTACAACATGAGCAGAAGAATATGGTCAAAAATAGCGAACACAAAGAGCGGTATAATCAATGAAAAAAGATCAACATCCCATTGTTGATTATTTGTCGAATGGGACTCATAAACCCACTGCTTACTCAGTTCTCATTCTCTTCCAAGTCAGGCAAATAAACTTATTATTTATCAGTACATTAGAGTGTTACTTGTGAAATAAGTAACGTGACGCAATGCTGTAAAGTTAACTCTTCCAATTTTTGCAATGGTCCTTCCGTTAATTCAAATTGTTCTAACAGACAGCTTGGTTTAGTTTCAATTCATAATTTGAGTGATTGAAACTCGCTACAAAGTTAACCCAGATTAATATGAGCAATTCAGTTTCAATCACATGGCAATCATTAAATAGTAATGTGAGACAACTATGAAAACGACAATGACCAAAGTAGCACTTGTTGTGCTATGTGCTATATCCACCGCTCCTGCTTCATTTGCTAAATCCACAGAAGCAACAACTTCTCATGAATCTGTCAGCGTATTTGAATCCGCTGTATATGGTGATTTGTTTGGTACTGCAGAAATGCGCTCAGTATTTAGTGACAAGGCTATGGTTAACCAATGGATTAACGTTGAGATGGCGTTAGCGAAATCTCAGTCCAAAGTGGGCATTATTCCTTTATCTGCGTATCAATCGATCAAAGCGGCTGGTGAGAAAGTCACTATAGACTACGCAACCCTTAAAAAGGGCACTAATAAAGTTGGTCGTGGTATCAAGCCGCTACTCAAACAGTTAAAGAAAGCGGGTGACAAAAATGTATCTGGCTACTTACATTTTGGTAGTACGACTCAAGACATCATGGATACCGCAACGGCACTACAAGTGAAAAATGGTAGTGAACTCATTCGCGTAGAAATGGTAGAACTGGCCAATCAAATTGCCGTTCTAGCAGATCAGCACAAGAATACGGTTATGATTGCACGCTCCAATGGACAAGATGCGGTTCCAACGACCTTTGGTTTGCACTTAACAACCTATTTGATGGAGCTGGTTCGAAATATTGATCGACTAGATGAAGCCTCATCTCGTTTGACCGCTCAAATTGGTAGTACGGTTGGAACTTTGGCCCCATATGGCGATAAAGGTCTGGCATTACAAAAAGTGTTTGCTGATGAGTTAGGGTTAGCTGCTCCAATTGCGCCATGGAACCCAAGCAGGGATGTTTTTGCTGAGATGGTTCAAACGTTAGCAATGGTTGATGCTACGTTAGGTCGAGTCGCGGTAGATATTAATAATCTTGGACGCACTCAGATTAATGAAGTTAAAGAGGGTGAGAGCGGGGCAAGTAGTACTATGCCTCAGAAGCGTAACCCTAGAGCATCGGAATTCATGGGTGGATTTAACCGCATGGGTAAGATGTACAATGCGGCATCTTTAGACATTATGAGCCATACCGATACTCGTCAAGGATCGCCTTGGATATTGGAGTGGAGCATTATTCCTGAGTCATTCATGGTGACATCGGCCTCACTTGAAAGAGCACAGCGTATGTTTGCCAAGTTACTGGTTAATGAGCAACAGATGCTAGACAACTTTGCATCAGCCAGCTTCTATTCTATGTCTGAAGCATTGATGAATAAACTCACTGAAAAAGTCGGCCGTTCGGATGCATACTCTATAGTTAAAAAAGCGATTAAAGCCGCGAAACCTGAAGATACATTAAGTGACGTGGCGAATAATAGTGTAGAAATAAATAAGCACTTAACCAGCGAAGAGATTAAAGCAGTATTAAAACCTGAAAACTATTTAGGATCTTCCGCAAAAATTGTTGAACGAAGTGTTGAATTTGTTCAAAACAACTATAAACGTTAATAGTGAAAATAAGTTTTAATTAATACTAACTAAAGCGGATACGAGTTTTGTATCCGCTCTGTTGTTAATAAAAACGACAGTGTATTGATAACAATGTTCAAATCAGGACAAAGCGATCTAGAGATGAGACAGTAATTGAGCATGGATTTAATATCGTTTGATTATACGGCAATGTTGTCGGGATTATTATTGGTACTAGACATTGAGCTGATTATGACCGTGATAGTTGCGGTATGCGTAGGGTTAGTATTTGGAGCCATGCCCGGAATTACTACTTCTCTATGTTTAACACTCTTTTTTCCTATCGCGTTAAGTCTATCAACATCATCCGGCTTTATGCTGCTACTCACCTTGTACTCAAGCACCATTGTAGGTGCCGGTGCAATGGCGATACTGTTCAATATTCCAGGTAACCCGGGAGCGATAGCCTCCACATTTGATGGTTATCCCATGTCATGTAGTGGTAAAAGCTATTTAGCATTAGGGATTCACTTATTTTCTTCTACTGCAGGTAGCCTCATTAGTTGGTTACTGATCTTGGCGTTTTTTGTTCCTTTAAGTTATTTTGCCAGCAAATTAGGCAGTACAGATGTACTGTTTATTACGCTTTTAGTGATTGTGTTAGTCGGTATTATGGGACAAGGTCAACTGATCAAATCATTCTTTTCTGGGCTGCTAGGGCTAATGATTTCGGTCAATAATGTTCCGTTTAATCAAGGGGAACCGGTTGATATTCTGTTTATCACTTATGGTGATACCTTGCCGTTAGTGATTATCTTGGTTGGACTGTTTTCTGCTCCAGAGCTGTACAAACTGTCGAGGAAAAAAACGCTCCTTCAGTCTGAACAGAACTTTGAAGAGACAAGCTATCGACAACTTTTTAATACCAGCAAAATTTTATTCACCAACAAAATGACAGTTACAAGAGCATCTATTACGGGTTTAATTGTCGGTTTATTACCTTCTGCTGGTGCCGCATTATCGTCGATGACGGCTTACTTTATTGAGAAAAAAGCCAACAAAAATCAAGCTAACTTTGGTCACGGAGAGGTGGCTGGGGTTATCGCTCCGGAGAGTGCTAACAACGCTTCAGTTGCCGGTTCCATGTTGGTTTTGTTGCTGCTTGGTATTCCGGGAAGCAACTCTTCTGCGGTTATTTTTGGTTATCTAATCGAGAAGGGAGTACCAATCGGTAATCAATTATATGAGGCTCAGTCTGCGGTAATATATGCGGTTATCTTTGGTGGCATATTGAGTACCATCATTCTGGCTGCGGTTTCGTTTTCTGTTGCACCGTATATCGCAAGATTGGTGAATTTAAACAATCGACTGCTTCTACCTATATTGATATCCCTAGTCTGTTTTAGTGCTTATTTTTATCGCGGCTATATGGGGGACGTTATCATCTTATGTCTTTTTGGTGTGGTTGGTTTTGTGATGAACAAATATAAGTTTCCGGTAATAAGCTTAGTGTTAGGACTGTTTTTAGGTAAGCAGTTCGTTAAAGGCATAGAAGATGTTCAAGCCAGTTTACTTTCGGGGCATTTCTCCCTATTTGATAAGCCTTTTTCCCTTGTTCTCGCTACTATCATTCTGTTTCTTCTTTTCAAACACTGTATCAAGTGGAGACCTAACCGTTAGTACGCTGTCGGCTAATTCCATCAACTAATCCGAACCTAAATATGACCTCTGGCGCAATGCAATGTGGTATTGATTCTATAAATATAATGAGTTTTATTACTAATAGTATTAAACTGTAAAGAGTTTTTAAGTATTCAGTAATATAGTAACGCGTGATATTGATAGAGTTAAAAACATCATGTGGTGACGGAGTAGTATGACAAAACACAGTCCATCAGAAGCACTAGTTCAACGTCTTTTCGGCGTATTTGATGCATCTAATGAAGGCCTCTGGTTTATGAGTGTCGATGGTGAAGTGACTTTCTATAACCCTACCTTTTATAAGCAGTTTGATCTGGATATAGAAAACGCTACATTAGATGATTGGTTGCAGCTCGTTCACCCTCTTGATCGTAAAAAAATGGACAGTGCTGTAAAACAACACTTTGAGTATGAAGAGCGAGTAACGTCTCAGTATAGAATTAAAACTGAAACAGGACGTTATATCTGGATACAAGGGACAGGTGTTGTTAAATCGGACAATGGTCGGGAATATATGGTAGGCAGCCATAAAGACATTTCTGATCAAAAGCTGATGGAAGAGTACCTCTATCAAGCGGCTTATTTTGATAATTTTACCGGCTTATATAACCGCAAAAAGTTAATCGTAGATATAGATGAAACGAATTGCGCCAATAAAACCATCTTGTACATCAGTATTGCCGACATCAAATCTTATATAAACCAATATGGCGACAGTATCCTAGATGATGTCGCCAATCATGTTATTGGCAGTTTTAATGCGTTTTCTAATTATGATTGTCATTTCTATCGAGTGGGCACGGATGAGTTTGCCGTTTTGCTAAATGAAGAGTTAACCGATCAAGAAATCGCTTTGCTCTGTTCAAACTGCATCGAAAAATATCATCAATTGTCGGAAGAAGATGGTTTACTGTACGGCGATGAAATGAGTTTGGGTGTCTATCGTTTTGTACCAAGTGAAATGCCAGCTCAGCGTGTATTACGTTGGGCGTCAAGAACGTGTGAGTATGCAAAAGCTCGCCTAGATCAACGTTGGATTATCTGTGATGACAGTGTTGAATCTAAGGTTGAACGTTATTTCTATATTGAACGTGAACTTAAGCAGGCAATCGCAGCGAAAGCTCTGTCGGTGAAGTATCAACCGATTGTTTCGGTATCTCAGCAAAAGGTGTTGAGTTTTGAGGCTTTGGTACGCTGGAATAGTGACGAGTTAGGTGAAATCTATCCTGATGAATTTATTCCTATCGCGGAGAAAAAAGGGCTGATATTTGATCTTGGTTGCGTAGTGTTAGAGAAAGCTTGTCAGTTTATTAACGCATACAACCAAAGCCATAGTGAACCGATCCGAGTCAATGTGAATGTATCCGTTTTGCAGTTGCTCAATAGTAATTTTATTCAGTCTGTAGAATCGATTATCGCCAAGTTCAATGTGCCAAAGAGTTGGGTCGTATTAGAGTTAACCGAGACGGTTTTGCTTGATGGTGTCGTGAGAGCCAAATCTCAACTGCAAGAATTGCGACAGCTAGGCTATAACATTGCGCTGGATGATTTTGGCGCGGGTTATAGTTCGTTGAACAGCTTCTTTAACCTTCCGCTTGATCAGATCAAAATCGACCGCACTATGACATTAAGCGCGATGGATGCGAATGAGCCATTAGATTATCTTAAATTTCTATTAAAAATGTGCAGCGATAACAGTGTCAGTGTGGTTGTTGAAGGTATAGAAACGGAAGAGATGATAGTGCGATTAGTTGAGGCGGGAATGGATAACTTGCAAGGTTATTGGTTCTCTCGACCCCTTACAGAACAAGATGCCTTAAACTTAGATATTGATTGGCAAAAAATGCGCTTTGCCATTATGAGATTAAGTGAATAACAACTGAATTAGTAATATATAAATAACTAAAGGCTAAAATTGTGATGATTTTAGCCTTTTTTCTATTGAACTTTCAGCTAATGTGCTTCAAGTCGATTTACTCAAAAAATATCAACACATTTACCCCGTGAATTTGTAAAGTAGAAACCTACGTCCATACTTAATAAATGTTGTTATCAATAGGGATTTTTTATGAAGAACATTGGATTTAAGAACTTACTTTTAATGTCTATTCTTGCTTTAGTAGCATTGTCGGTCTCCATTTCGAACTATCTTTCTTATTCTAAGGAATCGGAACTAATCACTAAAATGATTACGCAGTCTACGGCGGGCTATGTACAAAATCAGGCAAAGTTAGTGGAGATACAACTTGGTGAAAAAGTTGGGGCAATTGGTAAGCTTGCTGGTCAGTTTAAAAATAAAAAGATTGAAGGTTCTCCAGAGCAAATTATTGAATTAACGAAAATGGTGGCAAATGCTGCCAACCTTAACAGTGCCGTTATCGCATTTGAAAACGGTGATGCGTATTGGAACCAAGCTACGCCGACATGGCCCAATAATAAATTAGATGGTGATGCAACAGAAAGAGGCTGGTATCAAGCAGCATTTAAATCAAACGGAACCTCAGTAACAGAGCCTTATGGCGGTTCAGATGGCGGTGATTACTGGATCAGTATTGTAGAGAAAACTTTTGGTGGCATGATTTCGGTAGATATGAAGCTGGATTTTCTCAGTGGCATGGTTGAAAAAGCCACGGATATACCGGGTTCAACGGCAATCATCATGAATGCAGATACCACTATTCTTGCTTCCTCTTCTCCTGCATTAAAAGGGGGGCAAAAAGGCAATGCTATTGCGTCACTAAAAGATGTGCTCACCAATACAACTAAGCAAGAGAGTTCTATACAAGAGTATGTGTTAAATGACGTAGAGAAAATGATGTTCTCTGAGCGGATTAAGGTTGGTGATAAAAACTGGTATTTTGTTATTGGTTTAGATAAATCCGTGGCGTTTACCGAGCTTGAAGACGCGAAGGTCGGCGCTATTCTCACCTCTACTATTGCGTCAGTAGTCAGTATTATTTTGGCCTTCTTTGTTATTCAGTTCCTATATCGCCCAATACTTGAGCTGAAGAAAACCATCATTGGTTTGTCTCAAGGAGATGGCGATTTAACGCAACGACTAGAAGTACGAACTAAAGATGATCTTGGCCAAATTGCGGGAGGTGTTAACGAGTTTATCGCCAGTTTGCAGAAAATGTTGCTGGAAATTCAAAGCGCATCAATGCAGTTACAGAGTAATGTTGAAGGGCTGAAAGATAAATCGATGCGCAATGCGTCTATCCTAGAAAGTCATGTTTCAGAAACGGAACAGATTGTTGCCGCAATCGAAGAGATGAATGCCACCGCAGATGCAATGGCAACAGACGCGGCGAATACCGCTCAGTTGACGCAAAAAGCCAATGACGCAAGTGGTATTTCTCAAACGACGGTGCATCAGGCACAAGATACGGTAACCGCGCTTGTTGAGGATGTAGACTCTACGGCAAGTAATGTACAAAACATGAGTGATGAAACCGATGGCATTAATGAAATATTGAGTGTGATTGGTGATATTGCAGAACAAACTAACTTGCTGGCACTAAATGCTGCGATAGAAGCGGCGCGTGCCGGAGAACAGGGGCGAGGTTTTGCCGTTGTTGCCGATGAAGTGCGTAACTTAGCCAGTAGAACCAAAGATAGCACGGAAGAAATTGAAGCGGCTCTGGGCAGTTTGTTAAAAGGAAACCACTCGGTTGTGGAAGCAATGGATAGCACCAAGGAGCGCTGTCAAAAAACCGCTGATGGAATGGGTCAAGTAACAGAAAGTTTAGAAACTATGACTCAGTTTGTTGGCGATATAAACGACTTAAGTACTCAAATTGCGACGGCGGCAGAAGAGCAGAGTAGCGTAACGCAAGAAGTCAGCCGTAATATGTCGGCCATCAGTGAGATTGTTGGAGAGCTGGATACCAATGGTAAAGAGGCTCTGTCGGAATCTGAAAATATTGCCACTGTAAACCACCAGCTAATTGATATTGTTGGTCGCTTTAAACTGTAAGTGACGAAATGTTGACGCTAAGTTCAATTCGCTGGACTTAGCAACATAAAATGCGCCTACACTGATAGCAAATGAATGTACTATCAGTGTAGGCGATGTCATTTTTGTGCTAAAACCCGCCCAATCCACCATTAAGCAAGACTGAAATATCAGGCCATCCCTTCGGTCGTCCTGTTGAAAAGGTATTGATCTCTTATTGCGCCTTTAGTCTCAATAAGCCTTGTATCTCAATCACCTTTCTATCTCGATAAGCATTCTATCTAAATAACTATAAGCATTGCGGCCATGGTAGTGAAATAGCGATTGTGGGTTATGATCTTTAATGGCTGGAGTTATTACTCTAATGGCGTTAAAGAACAAAAAAAAGCAGCGACCAAAATGGCGCTGCTAAAAGCAGTATTATGAAACGGTTTAGTACTGGAATCGGGCTTGCATTCTAATTTGGTTGCCGTATACGCCACCATTTAATATTGAAGCGCCCAATACCAATTGTTGAGTTGAATGAAAACGGCCACCGAGTTCCCAAACGGTGTGACTCTCATCACCGTCAAGTAATTGACCAATTTTGCCATGCATTTCGATACCTTCAATAAACCAAATTCGAGTACCGATGTTGATTTCTGGAAGGATATCTTCTCCTAGAATATTACCGGAATCTTCTTTGACATTATGAAGTAGCATTTGACCTGTCATGTCGGCAAATTGACCCATTGGGCCGTTAAAACCAACACCGGCAGCGATATCGTAGTCCCCATCAAACTTACTTTCAGCTTTGGCAACAAAGTGAGCATTTTCCATAAATTGCATGTTAAACGCGCCACCAAAAGACGTTGGCCCGCCGCCAATATTAATGTCTATAGAGTTGTAGCTAAAGTTATTGGCGTAAGCATTACCGGCAGTCATTGCCAGTGCGGATAATAAAGCGATATGACGAGCTTTGCGAAACATGGAAACTCCATTAAAAAAGTAAACTGATTTATTAATGCAATATATAGGCCAAGTATTATAAATTCGAATGAGTTAAACAAGCATAAGATCGGCTCTAATGCTTTCTTTTTTAATAGATAACGAAGATAGGGAGGTTAACTGCACAGTAATCTCTTCGTGAAAGGTGTTCACCTCACTATGTTCAGTTTGAACCGAGGTGAGATTGGAGCAAAAGATAGCACTAAAATTTGTTTAATGACGGAATTTTGTCGCGACCAGATAGGAAGCTTATAAAAGGTGGTTATAACAATTTGTGGTTAAAGCTTCAGCAAACGGAGAGTAAACTTTAACAAACGCAATAAAAATCGTGAAACTTGCCTAAGTTATTGAACAGATATACATGTTATATTGCGGGATTAGCCATTGTTGTAGCACTGAAATCATGTCTTATATTATTCGTTTCTTTACCATTACATTTGCGATAACTCTCTCTTGTTCACTTTTTGCAGCAGAAAAAATTCGCGTATATGCTGCTGCGTCAATGACTAATGTGGTGAGTGAAGTCATTCAGCGATACAAACAGAGTACAGGCAACGAGGTTGTTGCTATCTATGCGGGTTCGTCTTCTCTGGCCAGACAGATAGAAAAAGGGGCACCCGCAGATATCTATATTTCGGCCAACAGCAAATGGGTCGACTATTTAATAAGCAAAAACTTGGTGATAAATAATCGCAGCGAAGTAATTGCGCATAATCAACTGGTATTGGTCACACCAACCAGCATGGCGCAGTCGCCATTTTCATTAGCTGATGGTGCGGCGTGGCGTGAACTTCTTGCTAATGACCGATTAGCGGTTGGACAAGTAGAGTCAGTTCCTGCCGGTATTTATGCTAAACAGGCGTTAAGCCATCTTGACGTTTGGGATGACGTTAAGGATAGAACAGCGCCTACTAATTCGGTTCGGGTTGCTCTTGCGTTAGTTGAGCGAGCGGAAGCCGTGGTTGGTATCGTCTATAAAACGGATGCATTGATAAGTAAAAAAGTCGATATTCTCTCTACCTTTCCTTCTGACAGCCATACTCCAATAGAGTATCCAATGGTAATATTATCCGATTCTTCTCAAGCGGCAGAGTTTGCCAGCTTTATAACAACTGATGAAGCAAAAGAGATTTTTAATCACTATGGTTTTAACTAGAAGTAGATATTTTCATCGAGCTGGAGTTCACCGTGTCTGAGTTTGAACTACAAGCACTTTATTTAAGTTTAAAAGTAGCAACTACCGCAGTGATCGGGTTGTTACCTATCGGAATATTCTTTGCTTGGTTGCTCGCTAAGAAGCAATTTTTTGCTAAGCAACTGCTCGATAGCCTTATCCATTTACCGTTAGTATTACCTCCCGTTGTTATCGGCTATCTGCTGCTTGTTGTTATGGGAAAACAGGGGGTGATTGGCGGGTTTTTGTCTCACTACTTAGGTATTTCGTTTAGTTTTAGCTGGAAAGGGGCGGCGCTAGCCTCCGCTGTTGTTGCGTTACCCTTAATGGTAAGGGCAATTAGGCTCAGTTTGGAAAGCGTCGATGTTAAGTTAGAGCAAGCGGCAAGAACTTTAGGCGCTTCTTCGTTTAAGGTGTTTTATACCATTACCTTACCACTGACATTGCCCGGTATCGTGACGGGGACGATGTTGTCTTTTGCCAGAAGTTTAGGAGAGTTTGGTGCAACAATTAGCTTTGTGTCCAATATCCCGGGAGAGACCCAAACTTTACCTCTAGCTATGTATACTTTTATTGAAACCCCTGGCGCAGAAGAGAGTGCCGCGAGACTCTGTGTTATCTCTATCATTGTTGCTCTACTCTCTCTATTTGCGTCAGAGTGGCTAACTCGCAGAACACAAAAAAGATTAGGATATGGTAAGTCAAGATGATCGAAATTCGCCTTAAACATCAACTTGGTGATATCAAACTGAACGTGGATGTGACCATTCCTTCTTCTGGAATTACTGCGATCTTTGGTCGCTCTGGATCGGGCAAGACCTCTTTCATTAATGCTATCTCCGGACTGATTACGCCCGATTCAGGAAAAATTGTTCTAAATGAGACGGTGTTATTTGATAGCGATAAAGGACTTAACAGAGCGATTGAAAAGCGCAATTTAGGTTATGTCTTTCAAGACTCTCGTCTGTTTCCTCACTACAGCGTGGAAGGGAATCTACTCTATGGTGTGAAAGGTGAGTTAGATAAAAGCAACTTTAGACACATTATTGAGTTGCTGAACCTTTCTCATCTGTTGTCACGATATCCGGTTGATCTCTCTGGCGGTGAGAAGCAACGGGTTGCCATTGCAAGGGCTCTGCTTTCTACTCCGGATATACTGCTGATGGATGAGCCATTGGCCTCTTTAGACTTGCCACGTAAAAAAGAGGTGATGCCGTTTCTGGAAAAGCTATCAACGGAAGTCAATATCCCAATACTGTATGTCACTCATAGCCTGAGTGAGATATTAAGATTAGCTGACCAAATGATAGTGCTAGATGAAGGGCGGGTTTTAGCCTGTGATCGTTTAGAGAAATTGTGGGGATCAAGTGTATTAAGGCCATGGCAGGCTTTTTCTGAACAGAGTTCTCTGTTTGAAGCGAGAGTCACCAGACATCATAAACAGTATGCCTTATCTGAAGTGTCACTGAATGACCATATTGGTTTGTGGGTGCAGAAAATCGACGGGGAGATAGGTAGCGAAATTCGTCTACAAATTCGAGCGAATGATGTGTCGATAAACTTGCAGCATTCCACAACGACGTCGATTCGGAATATTCTTCCTGCGATCATTAAAAAAATTGAACAACATGATAGTCATGGCAAGCAAAATGTTTCTGTGCAATTAGAGTTACAGACAAACAGTTATTTGTGGGCCAATATTACGCCTTGGGCATTAGACGAACTGGCGTTGCAAGAAGGGCAAAAAGTGTACGCGCAGATTAAAGGGGTAAGCGTTGCTCAACGAGACATGACATTTAAGCCAATGGCTCACCCCGACAATTAATCCGATAACGACCACCAGTTGATATCATCATTTTCAATGACAGGAACTACTTATTTAATGATTGGTTTAACCACTGATCAAACTGACTTTTAGGTAGTGCACCATTAATTGAGTCTACACGCTGGCCATTTACAAACACCATCACGGTAGGAATGCTGCGAATTTGGTATTGTGCCGCCAGTTGCTGTTGAGCTTCGGTATCAATTTTCACAAAACGCATTTCGCCTTTTCGTTCTTCGGCCACTTGGCTAAATACTGGTGCAAATCCCACACAAGGGTTACACCACGGCGCCCAAAAATCGATGACGATGGGAAGTTCACTTTTAAGTAATGACGGTAAATTATCAGTCGTTCCTTCAATCGCTACTCCATCAAACAGTGCCGCTTTACATTTACCACAAGTCGCATGGCTAGAGACTCGTTGCAGAGGAACGCGATTCATTCCTTTGCAAGTAGTACAGCGTGAGTTAAATTGGCTCATTATTGGTTCCTATTTTTGTAGCGTGAATGACGCTGAGAGAGACTAAGCGTAGTTAATCTGTTTACATATACCCATATATAATAACGAATGTAGCCAAAAACAAGTCCGCTGGTTACATCGACCCTACGTTGCTTGTTTTTTATACTGGTGAACCTAACTGGCTGAGCAAAATCGTTTCTGCTCTTACCTGAATGCTTATATCAGCGTATACTCAAGTGACCTCAAGGTGCTACATCAACATGCCCATTTCTGCGTCAGATAATCTTGAAAGGGAATGCCATTCCTTCCATTATCTTTTTTGAACTGAACGTGTTGATGTTGCTCTGAGTCCTGCATCTTGAGGTCATTTGAGTATATAATCATGAACAGAATATGTTTATAAATATAAATTTTACAGTTGAGGAATGGGATGAGTAACTATTTTGCAGAGATAACAGGCTGGGGCAAATGTTTGCCTCCTGCGACGTTGTCTAACGATGACTTGAGTACCTTTATGGAAACGTCCGATGAATGGATTCGTACTCGTACTGGTATTGAAAATCGTCGTATTAGCCATGTTGATACATCCGATCTCGCGACAATAGCCGCAAAACATGCCATAGCATGTGCCGGTATTGAAGCTAAAGACCTTGATATTATCATTATTGCGACCTGTTCTGCTGACTCGTTAATTCCGAACATTGCTTCAAAAGTGCAACAGAATTTGCAAGCAAGTAAAGCCGCTGCATTTGATTTGAATGCCGCTTGTACTGGCTTTGTGTATGGTTTGGAAACGGCAACAAGGCTTATTCAAGCTGGAAGTTACAAACATGCGCTGGTGGTTGGTGCTGAGCATTTATCTTTCTTTATTGATTGGTCAGCTCGCGATACTGCGGTACTGTTTGGTGACGGTGCGGGAGCGGCAGTATTAAGCAGAACAGAGCAGAAAGTCGGTCTGCAACAGGCGCAACTTGGCTGTGACTCTGATGGTCGCGACATCCTTTCTGTGCCTAAGTTTGGTACCTGTATGGAACGTTTTGCAGCGGATAATGGTCATTTTGATTTTAACTTTGAAGGCCGAGACATATTTAAACGCGCGGTTAAAGGAATGGGAACCGCTGCGAGAAGTGTTCTAAAGAGAGCAGAACTCACCACAGAAGATATCGATATACTGATTCCTCATCAAGCTAACTTACGTATTATCCAGACATTGGCAGATCTGGCTGGCATTGATCAATCTAAAGCGTTTGTAAATATTCAACACTATGGCAATACGTCTGCAGCAACGGTTCCAATCGCAATTTGTGAAGCGTTAGAGCAGGGCAGAGTGAAACCTGGCGATAATGTACTTCTTGCTGCATTTGGTGCCGGATTAACCTGGGGTGCGGGATTACTGAAGTGGGGTGAGCGAGTTACGCCAATTAACACTAGCGATGCTCAATTACCGCCTTGTGATAAAACAGCACTAGAGCTCATTGAAGAGCATAAAAACCAATGCTTAAATAAACCAGAAAAGACCAGTTAAACTGGTTGAATCCGTTTGGTTTCATCACATAATGTGTTGTCGCAAAGAAAAGCCGCTTTTAAAAGCGGCTTTTTTGATATTTACTGACTCTCTGAATCACTTTCTATGCAAAAACATATCGTTAATATCTTAACTCTGTTTAATCAATTGATTAAGGTTGTGCTGTTTTGAGCTGGATGAGAAGTTGCTTAAGTTTGGAAACAGTGAGTTTAAGTCCGAGTTATTAACTCCAAACCAAGTTGCCAGCTGGGCGTAGATCTGCTCTATTGGCGTGGTTGGAATTAAAACGCCATCTCCAACATCTAGAGGGTTTCTGTCGCCAAGAACGAGTGATGGGTAGTCGCCGTATATTTTGCCGCCATTCACTTTTTCACCCATGATTAACGTATTTCCACCCCAACCATGATCGGTGCCATTACCGTTAGATGTTAGAGTTCGTCCGAAATCTGAACCCGTAAAGGTAATGACGTTTTGGTCGACCTCTAACTCCTTGAGAGATTGCTGAAACTCCCCTAACGCACGGCTGACTACTTGCAACATTGTGTGATGGTTTTTTAACAGCTCATCGTGGTGATCCCAGCCGATATAGCGTAAGAAAAATGTCTGTTGCTGGTGGCCCAGTTTATCCGCCGCTTTTATGGATGTCGCGACTTGGCGCAGTTGCTGAGAAAGCATGTGCTGGGAAAACGAAGTGGTGATCTCAACTTCTTTTGTGGCATCTTTATATCGCTGATGCTGCGCTTGAGCCTGTTTAGTGATTGATAGGTAGCTCTGTTTAAAAGGATCATTTTTGTAATCCCAGTTGAGGGAGGATTCAAAACTGTCTAGCAATACTTGGTTTAAAGGTGAAGGAGTTTCGTTGACAACTAAACCAACGCTACCTTGGTCGTTAATTGTGTAGCAAGAAGCATCAATACCGTTTTGCATGATGTTGTTTCCTGCTAACGATATTCCCATAGGCACCTGCTTTAGAGCCTTATTTTTCTGTATGGTATCTGCTATGTAACCAAACCATCCTCGGTTGGTTCTCGCATCTGCAATGCCAGATTGCCAATGTTTAAACTGATCCGCATGGGACATTAGTCCCAATGGCAATGCTACTTGATTCGCTTTAAAGGTGGCTTTGGTTGTCGGTTCGACTAATGGACCGGTATTGGCAACAAACGCTAAAGTACCATTTTCAAACAACGCTTTAACTTCTGGCATAGCGTGGTGTACGGCAAACTGTCGACCTTGTGCGTCTTTATAACCATCAAGTGGCAAAAGTTGTTGCTTGGTTAAGGCTAGGTTACTGCGCGTCTGTTTGTAATCGGCATAGTCGTTAGCGCTATGTGGGACCAGCATATTGAAACTGTCGTTACCCCCGTCAAGCATGATGAACACCAACGCTTTGTTATGTTTAGCTATCGGCTTCAGTTTTGGCGTTTTCGTCTCGTTTGTTACGCTGCTATTGGGAGCCGAATAGCTAGGTGCGATACCGGATAACATCAGAGCCGTACCGGCCGATGTTGCTTTGATAAAACGGCGGCGAGAGAGTGAGTTTTTATCCATGACTATGCCTCCAACACGGTAAATTCAGCGGAAATTGACAACATAAACAAAATGGTTTGTACCACCCATTCCGGTTTGTCGGCATAAGCGGCAAAGGCCTGCTTAATTTTGCCTTTTGTAGCAATGTTTGATTGGCCAACCAACAGTACACTCAGTGTCTCAATTAATTGGTCATGCTTCTCTTGCTCTTTTGCCATTTCTATATAGCTACTCAAGTCGAGTTTTAGTCGGTTTTCGCTGTTTTTCTGCAGGGTTTCGATATCGAGCTCTGGAACGTTGAGTATGCCTTGTTGCTGACTAATTTCTGTAGTGACTACCGGAAGGTAGTCGGCAAAAAACCAGTAATACATTAAATTTACATAGGCGATGGATGTGGCAGAGTTATGCAGCTCAAATTCTGGAGCAACTAAGCCCAGTTCTTCGATAGGGCCATGTGGAGTAAAATGAGCATTATAGAAGTTAAAGACCGTAGGGGATGACAACGGGTGCTGGTTTAGTTGGTGCTGAATATCATCGCCAGTTAACCATAAACGTTTTGAGGGATTGTCGACATTTAATGCTCTAAGCAACTGAGTAATACGCAGCACCGGAGATTTCAGTTTCTGTGATTGCACTTGAGTCTGTTTCTCTCTTCGAGCAGAGAGAAAACGTGTTTTGCCCACTGGGTTGTTTAACGGAAAAAGTAAGATCTCTTTGATAACGGCTTTTAAATCGCCCTTTTCACCAAACTTACTTGCTACGGAGGCAACATATTCGGCGCTAGGATTTGAGGTAACCAGTTGATTAATTAACTTTCGCGCTATAAATGGTGCTGCGCTAGGATGAGAAACCAGCTTGTTAACAACCTGACGAATCTCTTGTTTTCCCAACTGGTTAGCTTTGATCTTAATGTGCCCTTGTAACAATGTTTTTGCACCTTGGTCATGATAGTTTTCGTCTACTACCATAGGTTTTGTCATCTCGACAAAAGGAACCGTTTTATAGGTTTTATCTATGCCATCGTCGAAGCCTACCTGATAGCCGTTAAATTCGTCGCTCCAAAATGAGTTATTCCATTCAAACTGATAGCTATCCGCTGTAATACCGGTGAAAACTCGTGCCAGTTGTTTAATGTCTTGATTATCGTATGTCGCGATGGGTTGATTATTGCTGTCTAGCTTACGGCTGCCGTCTTGATTTAACTGGTACAAACCGATAGAAAATAACTGCATGATCTCTCGGGCGTAGTTCTCATCGGGATGAATCGCTGCTGCTGGCCGCGCTTTTTGATTGTTCATATGCGACAGGTAAACACCCATGCAAGGATGCAGAGAGACATCATAGAGGAGATCGGTATAGTTACCGAAAGCGTGTTTATATAATAGGTCGTAGTAACTGGCCATTCCTACCGCGTCTAATTCTAACGACGAGTTATCGGAAATGACCAAAATTTCGCTAAGTGCTAGCGCGACACGTTGACGCAGTAAGTTGTGATCACTTGTCAGTGTAGTTTGCCACCACGCCATGTGAAAATACCACTTATAGGGAAGCGCAGGGTTGTTTCCATCACCGTTGATTGCTGACTCGCCATGTTTTTTAATTAAGTCTGCTTTAAACTGCGTCCAAATCTCTTCGGTAGCACGTTGATAAGTGGCTAATTCAGATAGTGGACGGTCGAGCTCATTATTCAACCATTGAACAATGCCCGACTTGGATACAGATTCGATTAACTTCTGATCTGCCCCTAAGGTCGACTGGGCGAGAAATCGGCTTATGTTTGCATGATGACGTTGCATAGTTCTCTGTTGCTCCCGGTTTTATGTGGATTGTTGGTATTACTGGTTAATATTCGCTGACGTCAGTATTTAGTTTAGGAAATCTGAGCCTGTTGTCGTTGCTAACTGCTTTTGTTGCTAGTTGCTATTGTTGTTAAGTACTATTGCTGCTAAGTACTTTATTGATTGGTACTGGTTATACAGATGCCTACTATTCCCACTGTCGTGACTGCGATGGAGAGCGTTCTCCAGATGGTCACTTGCTCCTTAAATAGCACCATAGCGATGATGGCAACCGCTGGAATGGCGATTCCGAGCCAGAGGGCGAACAAGCTACTTAAGTCGAAGTTAGCCATTGCGCGACCGAGCATCCAAATAGCGATGACAGAACAGAGCCACATAGCTAATCCTAAGTAGCTACTAGGTGGCGCTTTGGTGCTCATTTGTAGAAGCACAATGGAAGCGACTAAAAATATTTCTGAGATGACAAAATGTGTCCAGCCAGCTGGGAACATAGTTATAATTCCTTATGTTGAATAGAGATGAGCAGTTGTGCGCTACCGATACGGTCAATGGTGCTACTGCTAGGGTAAATCTCCATATCATAATTGTAGGACCGATTGAGATTTAGGCTTGGCAACTGCTGCCAAGCATCGTGGGCAATATGAGAAAAATCGCCATTTAATTGGAATGATGCATAGCTCTGCGAAGGGACGGTCAGTGGCTTAAAATCTGAAGCCAAATCATTAAACTCGCTAACTTTGTGGCCAATAAATAGAGATATGGTTCCCTTAGCGTGTTGCGAATAGTCGCTGTAGATAAGATAAATATCATCAGATATCTTATTGTTGATGGCAAAGCGGTGTTTATTTGCTGTAAATGTTTTCCATGCTTTAGCTAAAGACAGTTGGGTTTCGGATTCACTGTTTATGGCGATGGTAGCAAAGTGACCAACAAACAGTTGGCGTTTAGCTTTTTTGATGACGTACTGAGCCGCCGGTTTTTTGTCTGTTCGGCTTGTGCTGCCAATGTACTTTTAGCCTGTATCTCGCGCTTGTCTGTTTGATCTTCATTCGCCAACTCTTCTTTCGATGGCACAGTTGAAGAGCTTGATGTTTTCGTTATTTCCGATGCTTCTCTTACGTCTCTGGTAAGGTTTTTGGCACCGTCTTTAGCCTTAGGCTCTGTTTCTGAGCTGAGTTGTTGATTGTTTTTTGAGGTCTCTGCCTGATCGGGAAAAAAACGGCTTTCTATTCGCTGTTTCGCTAGGCTAAAAGGGTGGCGTTCAGACCATGTAGAAAAAACCATATTAACCACAATAATCAAGCTGGCAGTTAGGACTAAAATGGAGATTGGCAATCGGTTCATAATATAAGCAACATAGTAAAAGCAGTAATAGGATGATCAGTCAATCTAAGCTATGGTTATGTAAGATCTTGTCGCTAGAGTACGGGGACTAAGGTAAAGTTTTGGTTAACGAGAATCGAATGGAGAGAGACCACGCAATGACAAATAAACAGACTTTATACTATGTCTATGATCCTATGTGTTCATGGTGTTGGGGATTTAAGCCAGTGTGGCAGAAAATTCAGCAAGCCATCGCTGATAGCCATAATGTTGTGTATGTGGTTGGCGGGTTAGCGGCAGATAGCGATGAAGTTATGCCTGTTGCTATGCAGCAACAAATAGCGGGGTATTGGAAAAAAATAGAGACCTTGCTTGGAACCGAATTCAATTACGACTTTTGGTCATCAAACTCTCCTCGTCGTTCAACCTATCCAGCATGTCGAGCCATACTCAGCGCTCGCTCTCAAGGAGCCGAGCAGGCAATGAAAAATGCCATTCAGCGGGCTTATTATTTACAAGCAAGAAACCCAAGTGATGATGATGTGTTGTTAGCTATCGCTGAGGAGATTGGGTTAGATGGCGACCAATTTGCCGCTGATTTTTTTGCCGAAAGTACTCAGGCATCTTTATTGGATGAGATTGCTTTTGCACGCTCAATTGGTGGCAACAGTTTTCCATCACTATTTTTGCGTACAGAGCAGAAGACAGTCGAGCTGAGTATAGATTATCAGGATGCCGATGCTGTGCTGAGACAACTTAAAGCTTATGCGAGTTAAAATGCTTTGATTGTTGGATGAAATATCTGGATAAAGAGCGCGTTCTCATAATCTTAGAGACTAGTGTCACAAAGAAGTTACTTGTATATATATAAGGATATCAATTAGTTCTATTGTAATACTAGTTGCTTATTTTAATGCGATTCTACAAATTGAAACGACCCTGATTTTGTTATCTATATTGTCGTTTTCTCGCATGTGTAAGCCGAACTTTTTTTACAGGAGTTAGATGTCGATGACGGATGAAAGAGTCAAGTTTTCTGAAAATGATAGCCTTATTTCAACCACTACTGCCGATAGCCATATCACCTATTGCAATGAAGATTTTTGCCAGATTGCAGGTTATCAGCAAGAAGAACTATTAGATAAACCACATAACGTTATTCGCCATGATGATATGCCCAAGGCGGCATTTGGTCAGCTTTGGCAGTATATCCAGTCTGGCAATAGCTGGATGGGCATAGTTAAAAACAAGTGCAAAAACAGTGGGCACTATTGGGTTTCGGCGTTTGTTACTCCTATTATGGGTAAAGATGGCAAAATCTTTGAATATCAGTCTGTCAGAACTCAACCAAGTGATGAGCAGATCTCTCGTGCAGCTGCACTTTATCAGCGTCTCAAAAAAGGCGATGTTACGATTCGTCGTATTCCGTGGCTTAAAATTATCCTATCTTTATCGGTTGCTCAGATAGTGTTTATTGCCTTGTTAGCCTCAGGTTTCTTATCCAATTACTTAGTTACAGGTGCACTGTTTGTCACTGGTATCGCGCAATTCATCTCAATATTAAAGCTTAATAGCCGTGTTTCATCAGTGAATCGATTAGCTGAGAGCCACTATGATAATCCGTTAATGGAACAGCCATACACCGGACACTGTGATGATGTGTCCAAAGTTGAGTTGGCGATGATGATGAAAAAAGCTGAGCTTAGAGCGGTTACCGCTAGAGCGAATGAGACTTCAGATGGCTTACTAGTGGCTGCGAAGGAAGAGTTTGCAAATAGCCAAGCAATAGACTCAG
The DNA here is from genome assembly GCF_033238805.1 of Vibrio sp. MACH09. NCBI lineage: Bacteria > Pseudomonadati > Pseudomonadota > Gammaproteobacteria > Vibrionales > Vibrionaceae > Vibrio > Vibrio sp. MACH09. The sequence continues at coordinate 1,276,095 of NZ_BSFZ01000002.1, forward strand.
AGTTAAACGAACAGGACGTGGCAATTGATGCGATGGCGGCATCTGCGGAGCAAATGCTAGGATCCATTAATGAAGTCGCGGAGCAGGCTAAGCAGAGTTCTGAATTTGCGTTAAATGCTCAAAAACAGGCCGATGTCGCGGTGAACACCATTGATGATGCAGTGCTTAATGTTCAATCGTTAAGTGAGCAGTTGGAGCACTCTAAAACGGCGATTAACCAACTTTATGCTGACGTGGATGGTATTGAATCAATTCTTTCTATGATACAGGGCATTGCTGAGCAAACTAATTTGTTGGCGCTGAATGCGGCAATTGAAGCAGCAAGAGCAGGAGAGCACGGTAGAGGGTTTGCAGTGGTAGCGGATGAAGTAAGAGCCTTATCTGCTAAGACAACGTCTTCTATAGAAGAGATCCGCTCAAATATTGAAACACTACAACTGACGGTAAACAAAGCGGGTTCCACTATGGAAAAAGGCATAGAAGCGTCAGTGTATAGCGTAGATAAATCGCAACAGAGTAAAGAAGCATTTCAAACGATCGTTGATGCGTTAGTGAGTATTGGTACACAAAGCGGCAACACCTCCACGGCTATTGTCGAGCAGGTACAAGTAACACAAACCATGACAGAACATGTTTCTAGAATGAAGGAAGCAAACGACACCAATAGAAACTTATCTAATAGTTCTTTAGGGAGAACCAAAGAGCTTGTGGGTAGTTTGGAAAGCTTGCAACGACTGGTCACACAGTTTAGCCACTCTTAGTGGCCTGCAAGTTAATCGACTCGTTTTATGCCGTGTCGTTGGCGAACGCCTTAATTAACAAAAATATTAATAGCATTTACGTAAATAATATAGTCAAATTGGTTTAACTAAATTTGCTTGACTATAATTTTATCGACGGACATAGGCTTAACAGCCGTTCGTCGTGGTGCATTACGAGTGAAGTTGATATTCATTGTTAATAATGTGGTTGAGTTTTAATCATTAAAGCGATACGCCAATTGTTTCATTTGGTATAAGAGGCGATTATATTTTATGCTTGATCATAAACAGCGATATTTAAATAAATTCTTTTCATTAACTCTGTTTATATGGCTGTTTTTTATACCTTTATCTTATGCGGAAAATACAGTTTTACTCTCTGAAAGTGAAAAAGAGTGGATTGAAAAGCATCCCGTTGTTTATTTCAGTGAAAGCCCTTGGGCACCATTGTCGATTGTTAAAGGAGACAAGTTTTCTGGCATACTGGCAGATTATCTAACTGAAATCAGTTTAAGCACAGGTATAAATTTTCAATTTGTACCAGCGATGTCGTGGCCTGAAACACTAAAAAAGTTTAGAGACAATGATGTTTACATCATTCCAGGAGCGGGTAACTCCATTTATGAACAAAGTTTAGGCATGATGAGTCAATCATTTTTGCGGTTTCCTCTCGCCATTGTCACCCGAGACGATGCAGACTACGTTGATAGCTTAGCAACATTATCTGAAGAGGTCGTCACAGTACCCAAGGCTTTTACCAGTCACCAATTTTTGAAACAAAATTACCCGCATTTGCAGGTGATTTTAACGGATACTATTGAAGAGTCGATGGCGTTAGTGAGTTCGGGAAAAGCCGATATTTTTCTTTCTCATATTTCTGTGGCGATTTATAACATCAATAGCCGGTTTACAAATCTTAAAATATCAGGTTTTGCAGAGTTTGAATTTCAACATCATATGTTGATACAAAATGATATGCGCCCATTAGTCTCGATAGTGAATAAAGCGCTCAACAATATTACTGAAAATAAAAAACGTGAAATATATGATGCATGGGTAAAGGTAGAAGTAAAAACCGAAGTGGATTATCGCATCGTTTACATTATTGTCGCCATTAGTGCGGCGGTTATTATTACGATATTTATATTTAGTTGGCGACTTAAATATCTGGTAAGAGAAAGAACAAAGAAATTAAATAAGCTATTAAAACTCTATTCTAATAATGTTATTGCCTCTGAATCAGATAAAAAAGGTAAAATTCGCTATGTTAGCAACGCTTTGTGTGAGATCTCCGGTTATAAAGAGAGTGAGCTATTAAAGGTAAAATATAACCTAGCTCGTCATCCCGATACGAGTAATTCCTTTTATGAGAAAATATGGAATACCATTAATAGTGGTAAAGCGTGGGCAGGGGAGATAAAAAAACGTAGAAAGAACGGCACAGATTATTGGGTTTACGAAGTTATTCATCCAGAGTTTGACATTAATAATAACATTACCGGCTTCAATTCGATTGAACAGGACATCACCGCCCACAAAGAGGTTGAGAGCTTAAGCCATGAAATAGAAGAGACTCAGCGGGAAGTGGTATTTACCATGGGAGCGATCGGCGAAACGCGTTCTAAAGAAACCGGTAATCATGTTAAGCGTGTGGCAGAGTACTCTAAGTTACTGGCTGTGCATTATGGCCTGAGTGAGCAAGATGCAGAGATAGTTAAGCAGGCAAGCCCAATGCATGATATTGGTAAAGTAGCGATTCCCGATAGCATACTCAATAAACCCGGAAAGCTTAATGAAGAAGAGTTTGAAATAATGAAAACTCACGCTGAGATTGGTTATCAAATGCTTAAATCATCAAATAGACCGATATTAAAAGCGGCTGCATTGATTGCCCATCAACATCATGAAAAATATGATGGTAGTGGTTATCCAGCAGGATTAAAGGGCGAACAAATTCATATATATGGCCGGATTATTGCGTTGGCAGATGTGTTTGACGCTTTAGGTAGTGATCGAGTGTATAAAAAAGCGTGGGGAGACTCAGATATTTTTGCATTATTGACGGCTCAAAAAGGCAAACATTTTGATCCACAGCTTATCGATATATTCTTTCAACACTTATCCGATTTTATCGAAGTAAGAGAGAAGTTTCGGGATGTATAAATAGCCATTAACAACCGGAACAACGGTCTTTTTTGCTTTGGTAATCGATGATACTGCCTTGTTTATCAATAGAGAAGGTGCAACATTCATTATATAAATCATACAGTTTGGCACGACTTTTTTGTACTCTAGACTTCAGTGTTGAATAGTTTATCCCTAATTTCTGTGCGTACTGTTTTTGACTTAAGCCTTCTATTTCAATCGCGGTTAATAACTCCGCATCCTCTTTAGCTAACTCATTAATAAATGGAACAATGCACATTGATAGTTGTTGATTAACTTTAGGCTCGCTGTCGTGGTACCAAAGCTCCTTGTCCGTTATATCCGGTTGTTTGTTCTTTTTACGGTTGAAGTCAATAATGGTGTTTTTGGCGATTTGAAATAACCAAGATTTGACCTTTTTACTGTCATGTACTTTAGATAAATTCTGGTAGGTTTTAATCAGAATGTCTTGTAGAAGGTCATCTATATCATCAGGATCAGACACGTTGTTGTGCAGGAAGCCTTTAAGGCTGTTCTGATATTCTGACCAAACTTTTTCTACATTCACAATCGCTTACTCGTCAATATTCAATTTAAATTGGTGATAGATAGGTAAAGCGCTCGTTAGAGCGCTTGTCAAAAAATTAGTTGCAACAGTTGCTCGAACCACATGCGGAAGGTTGAACATCTTTCCCTTGTTTAAGATAAGTATTGGTCAAATAAAAGTCTGAAAACTTTTCTATAAAATCTGAGGAAACCGACCTATCTGCTAGCCCTGTATCTAGAAGATTTTGCTGCCAAGTTTGAGCATTAGGCAAACCACACAAAAAGTCAAAACCAGTGTGTTGTTTTACGATAGCGGCACGGTGCAATAATGGTAACCAAGCAATATCAACATTGCTTATTACGTCAGATTTAAAGAACATTGAGTCATTGGTAAGTTGTTTCTCTACTTTTTCAAACACTGTTCTAAGTTTCGTTTCTCGCTGTTGGAAAGTGTCTTTATCCTTGCTACTCATTGTTCCACACTGCGGCAGATAATTTTTTGACCCAAAATAGCTCCACGCTCTATCTATGGCGCGTTGTTCGTTGGAAACCCTTTGCTCTAATGGGCCATATTCATCTTCGATATATTCAATAATCGCATCAGACTCAAACAAAACAGTACCATTTTCCGTCGTTACAATAGGTACTTGGCCATTAGGTGATATCTCGAGAAACCATTGTGGCTTGTCTTTTAGGTTTATGTATTCAATTTGATAAGGAAGATTTTTGGCTTCAAGAGCAGCCGTGACACGTTGAACAAATGGGCATATTTTAAAGCTTATTACTTTTAACATCTTTCTCTCTCTTTTTAAGGGTGGCTTTGTTTACACTAGTAAGACGAATCAAGGGAAAAAAAGACGAACAAATATCGAAAAATATTTGAATATCTGGCATTAAACTAAAATGGACTTAGCCATTTCTTATGCTGGTACTACGCTGTAACGGATCGTATAATCCTCGGTTACTCAAAGATAAGGTAATGTTATGAAAATTTGTGGTGTTGAAATAAGTGGTAATGATGCAATTGTAAGTTTGCTCCAACTGTCTGATGGGGTATTTACCATTCTTGACTGCCGAGTAGCTAAGGTTTCTATAGGCAACGCAAACGACACTCAAAATATGAGAGACTTTCAGTTTTCTTTTGCTAAATTGATGCAAGATTACCAGATCAACAAAGTGGTGATTCGTCAACGTCAGACAAAAGGGAAATTTGCTGGTGGTGCGGTTGGTTTTAAGTTGGAAGCGGCTATCCAATTAATAGACGATCTATCAGTGGAAGTCATTCCTGCAACTGAAACCAAAGAAGGTTTGAAAAAGAACCCACTCGCGGTACCTTTTAAAGAGACAGGTTTAAAACAGTACCAAGAACCTGCTTTCCTTGTCGGTTATGCGCACATCATGAGTTCTAAGCACTAATGCCAACATAGAAAAGGAGCACCTAAATGCTCCTTTTTTTGCGTTATTGTGCAGATCGCTTGTTATGCTTTAGCCAAAATATAAGTTCGGTATCCACCAATAAGGTTTCTTGCTTGAAAGCCGTTATTTACCAACTGTCTGTAGGCAACGTGGCCACGTAAACCCACCGCACAGTAGATAATGATCTCTTTATCTTTTGGTAGTTCATCCATACGATGGCGTAGGGCATCGACAGGGATGTTTACCGCACCTTCAATAAATCCAGTCGCTTTAAGTTCTCCCGGTGTACGTACATCAAGCAAAAACTGCTGGTCGGTCAGGCTATCCATTTGGTCATAATGAATCGCTTTCGCATCGCCCACTCTTATATTTTGTGCCACAAATGCCGCTTGGTTTATGACATCCTTTGCGCTGCCGAAAGGTGGTGCGTAAGTCAGCTCTAAGTGACGAAGTTGATCTACCGTCATTCCGGCACGTTGTGCTACTGCCATAATATCGATACGTTTATCGACGCCATCTTTACCTGCTGCTTGCGCTCCAAGTATTTTTCCGGTGTATGGACAATAGAGCATCTTAAACGAAACCAACTCTGCTCCCGGATAGTAGCTGGCGTGGCTGGCAGTATGAACATACACTTTTTCGTATGCGGTTCCTTCTGCTTTTAACGATTTCTCATTCTTTCCTGTGGAGGCAATCGCCAAATCGAATATTTTACAGATCGCTGTTCCTTGGGTGCCTTGGTAGCTGTCGTTTTTACCAAGCATGTTATCCGCAGCCATTCGGCCTTGTCGGTTTGCAGGACCGGCCAGTGGAACTAAAGTCGGCTGGCCAGTGACAAAATCTGCCTCTTCGATGGCATCGCCTACCGCGTAGATAGAAGGATCACTGGTTTGTAAATTTTCATTGGTATAAATGCCGCCCAATGCGCCAATTTGTAATCCGGCCTCAGCGGCAAGTTTGGTCTCTGGACGAACGCCAATAGCCATAATAAGAATCTCTGTATCCAGTGATTCACCATTGCTGAGTTGCAGGCTTAAATGCCCTTCGATATGCTGTTTGGTGTCTGTTTCTCCGCTTTCGAGTACAGGGACATGATCGCTGGGAATATACTCCACAGATTGCAAAGCGACACCGAGTTTAAGGTCAACACCTTTCTCTCTGATTTCGGCGTGTGCGAATCCTGCCATTTCGCGATCAACCGGCGTCATAACTTGATCTGCCAACTCTAACAGCGTTGTTTTAATACCCAATTGATGAAAGGCTTCCATCATTTCCAAACCGATAAAGCCACCACCAACCACGGTTGCGTGTTCTGGGCGGTTCATCTGCAAGGTTTTAATGATTTTATCCATGTCAGGGATATTGCGCAGCGAGTGGGTAAGCGGGTTATCAATTCCAGCGATTGGCGGAACAATTGGACCGGCACCGGGGCTAAGCAGCAAAAAGTCATAGCTTTCACTGTACTCGCTATTGTCCAGCTGGTTTTTAATTCGGATCTGTTTCTGTTCTCTATCGATACAAGTCACTTCGCTCATAACGCGAACATCAACATTAAATCTGCTGAGGAAGCTTTCTGGTGTTTGCAGTAATAAATTGCTTCGCTCTGTGATATCTCCACCAATATGGTAAGGCAATCCACAGTTGGCAAATGAGACGAAGGGGCCTCTTTCAAACATGATGATCTCAGCGTCTTCACTTAAACGACGCGCACGCGCAGCAGCGGAAGCGCCACCGGCAACTCCACCTACAATAACAATCTTAGTCATACTGGACTCCGTTATAAAACCTAAAAAAGCCGACAAGTGATCAGGGGCAGTTAACCTGATACTTGTCGTGCTTTTTTAGTGTCTATATTGTCTATCTGTATCGATAATGACTTACGAACTCATGCCCATTTTTTTCAGTATCGATACCGCGGGACAAAACCCGGTAAATGCACTTTGTAATAGGTTTAACCCAACAAACACCGTTAGCCAAACAAAGTTAGCATGTACCGTTGCGGTTAAAATTACTGAGAGTAGTATCATGCTTCCTGCCAAAACTCTTACACCATTTTCAACTGTCATCTTTCTTCTCCTTAACTAGAAAACATGTAAACTATATATGTCTAATTTAGCAAAGTCTAATTAATTTGATAAATAATTAAAATTTACTAATAAAGAGTTGACTAAATTACATGTATTAGTAAAATCTAATTAAGATAAATTTAAAAGTTGAGGCAGTTATGGACGATGCAGTTATGAACATTGAAAAAATGCAAAGTAATGCGACCTATGTTTCTGAACTACTAAAAACCATGGCGCACCCTGAGAGACTGATGGTGTTGTGCCAGTTGATGCAAGAAGAGGTTGGGGCAGGCAAGCTTCAAGAGAACTCATCACTCAGCCAGTCGGCTTTTTCTCAGCATTTAACCGTACTGCGAAAGCAAGGGTTGGTCAAAATAAGAAAAGAGTCTCAGCAGGTTTTCTATTCCTTATCCGATGAACGTGTTGCGGCATTAATTAAGAACTTACATTCAATTTACTGTATTTAACTGCGCTGCTCTGTGACAACTTAGTGGCAGTGGAGAGCAAGGTTACGATGTAACTAATTCTCTACATGAAACAGCTTCTGAGTGAAACAGTAACAATGATTCTGCGACCGCTTTATTAAGGTCATTGCCGGCTAAGTTTGCTGCGATACTCTCGGCATTCAAGATATTTTTCTAGCAATTAAGGCTTGTGATGCATCAGTAATTGACGTGCATCAAGTGGCATCGTTTTGCCAGTCGAAAGTTATTAAACAACAACTAACATTAAGTTGTGTAATTTTACAATATTACCCATGTCTGATTATCGCGATGTGACGAGTAGTAAAAGGAGAACAAGATGACCAAGGAGTTTAAGGGTGGATTCGTTCATAGCGTTATGAACAGTTTTTTCCCGCCAATCCTGATCATTATGGCGCTGGTTGTTGGTGGAGTCTCTCTATGGCTTACGCCAAAAGAGGAAGATCCACAAATCGTGGTTCCCATGGCGGATGTATTAATTAATGCGCCGGGGCTCAGTGCCAAACAGGTGGAAAAACAAGTAACGGAGCCATTGGAAAAGTTGGTTAGCCAAATCGATGGTGTGGAATATGTCTATTCCTCGTCGATGAAAGGCGCAGCTCAAGTGATTGTTCGTTATTACGTGGGCGAAGGTCGTGAAGACGCGCTGGTTAAACTCTATAACAAGCTCTATTCCAATCAGGATCGAATTCCTTCATCGGTAACAAGCTGGGCGGTTAAGCCAATAGAAATTGATGACGTGCCGATTGTCGTCGCAGCGCTTTATTCAAAAAATCCTGAGCAAATCGATCGATACGAACTAAGAAGAATTGCCACACAAGCCACTCAGCGTCTTAAATCGCTGGACAGTACCAATATGGTAGAAGTCATTGGCGGGCAGTCTCGAAATGTTGAAGTAGCGCTAAATAGTGCTGCGATGGCAAGCCGAAAAACCACCATAGACGATTTACAAAACGCCTTTAAGCTTAGCCATCACAAACAGGACTCGGGCTTAATCCATCAGTCTGGAAATGTTTACGCGCTGGAGTCGGGACAATTTTTTACCAAAGCAGAAGAGCTCGGCTCTTTGGTGGTTAATGTTGTTAACGGCAAACCAGTTTACCTGCAAGATGTTGCGTCAATTATCGATGGGCCGGAAGAAGCCTCAAACGATACCTGGTTTCAGTATGGCCCGGCCGCTGAACAGAGTAGCGATGTTTATCCCGCAGTGTTTATCTCGGTAGCGAAACAGAAAGGATCGAATGCGGTAGCAGTAGCAGACAATGTGCTGCAAGAGCTCAATGAATTACAACTTACCCAGTTTCCAGACGAGGTTGGTGTAAGTATTATTCGTAACTATGGCCAAACAGCAGACGATAAAGTATCCAACTTGGTGTCAAGTTTGGGGATCTCTATCCTGACTGTGGTGGTATTTGTTGGCCTGTTTTTGAACTGGCGCAGTGCCTTGGTTGTGGGCATCGCCATTCCAATTAGTTACGGCGCTGCACTTGGTATGGATCTGGCCTTTGGTTATTCCATTAACCGTGTCACTCTGTTTGCGCTTATTCTGGCATTAGGTTTGATCGTTGATGACCCCATTGCCAGTATCGACAATATTGAACGTTATCTAAAACGTAAAGAGTTAACCCGCACCAAAGCGATAGTGTTAGCAATGGCGGAGATACGAAGTGCGTTGTTGATGTCTACCGTTGCTATCGTCATTGTATTTACGCCTATGTTCTTTATTACCGGAATGATGGGCCCTTATATGGCACCCTTAGCGTTTAACGTTCCTATCAGTGTGGTATTTAGTACTATCGTAGCCTTTATGATCACGCCTTGGTTAGCAAGGAAGATACTACGCGCAGCCAATAATAGTGGACATTACGACGTCAAGACGACGCTGCTATATCGATGGTATGAGAAGCTATTGCAACCCATCTTAAAAAGCCGCAGAAATAGTTGGTTGTTTCTAGGCCTTGTTGCTGTGTTATTTGTCGCAGCGGCCATGCTGCCTGCCATGCGTCTAGTGCCACTAAAACTGCTACCTTACGACAACAAAAATGAGTTTCAACTGGTACTAAATATGCCCGAGCAGACCAGTTTTGTTGAAACCTCTAACGTATTAAGAGACTTCTCTGACTACTTGGTGACGGTACCTGAGGTGGTTTCTGTCTCGGCGTTCTCCGCTGTGGCTTCGCCTATGGACTTTAATGGAATGGTACGTCACTACTTTATGCGAAGTTTGCCGAATCAAGGGGAATTGAGGATTGTATTGGCGGAAAAAGATCGTCGCCATCAGCAATCTCATGAAATTGTTACTCGGTTGCGGGCGGATCTAGAGCAGATTGCCGCTAAACATTCAGCGGATATCCAGTTAGTTGAAGTGCCACCCGGGCCGCCAGTTATCGCAACATTAACCGCGGAAGTTTACGGGGCGGAAACCACGCCGTATCAAACGCTGCAAAGTGAGGCGGAGAAGCTGGCGGATAGGTTACGTCGAGAGGAGTTTGTCTCTGAGGTCGATACCTCCATTCAGGGCGATTATCAAACATGGCAATTTATTGTTGATAGAGAGAAGGCCGCGTTGTCTGGTGTCTCTGTATACGATATTAACCAGACCATTTCAGCCGCGAACCAAGGCTTTGTGCTTGCTAATCTGCAAGCGGAAAGAGAGATTGAACCCTTACCAGTAAAAGTGCGTCTGCCTGCAACCAGTAGAGATGACCTCAATAAATTACTTTCTCTCTATGTTCGTGGTCAGCAGGGTATTGTTAAACAGGAAGTACACGGAGCTCTGATAGATGCGCCACAACCGTTGGTGCAATTGTCGGAACTTGGTGAGTTTGTAAAACAGCCTGTTGAACAACCTATTTATCACAAAAACTTAAAACCAGTGGTGTACGTTTATGCCGAGTCGGTAGGGCGTGTTCCCGGTGAGATTGTGGCCGATGTGATTGCCGATTTTAATGGTGAGCAGAGTGACTCTAGAGTGCCTGTTGCACAGAGAAGTTACCTAAACAACGGTGCGGGAGACAGCTGGAGCGTGGCGAACGATATTAATATCGTTTGGAGTGGCGAAGGCGAGTGGAAGATCACAGTCGACGTGTTTATTGACCTAGGCATTGCGTATGGTGCTGCGCTACTTGGTGTGTTTATTGTCATGCTAGTACAAACAGGTCTGCCTGCGGTATCAGGTATCATCATGCTGGCGATTCCTCTTACCGTTATAGGTATCATGCCCGGATTTTGGATTCTTAACGGGCTAGGGGATGAGATTAACGGTTACCCGAACCCTGCGCTGTTTACTGCGACAGCTATGATAGGCATGATCGCGTTGGCGGGGATTGTGGTGCGAAATTCACTGGTATTGATAGAGTTTATTCATCAATCGCTTGCTGAAGGCAAACCGCTGCGTGAGGCATTAATTGAGTCTGGCGCGGTGCGGATGAGGCCAATTCTATTAACCGCAGGTACTACGTTATTGGGGAACATTGTTATTACTTTAGACCCGATATTTAACGGTTTGGCGTGGGCTATCATCTTTGGTATCACTGCATCCACCGTCTTTACTTTGCTGGTCATCCCAGTGGTATACAACCTTGCTTATCAAAATACTCAAGGACACGGATTACCCGTGCTTAAGGAGGAAGAATAATGAATACGTCAAAAACCCTATTAGGTACGGTTCTTTTTGCAATATTAGGTGGTTTGTTTCTGTACATGGCGGGTTATTTTACCGAGAAGCTGCCCCAGCAAAGAGTGATCTCTCAATCTGATTATCCTGAGATGGAAACGGTAAAACTGCAGGCGAAAGCACAACCGATACAGCGTGAATTTACCGGAACGATTGTGGCGGATCAAAAGGCCATTCTGTCAGCCCGTATCACCGCTCGAGTCGCGGAAGTGCTGGTGGATGTGGGCAATGTGGTTAAACAAGGTGATGTCATTATGCGTTTAGACAGTGATGATCTTGACGCACGAGTGAAACAAACGGAACAAGCTCTCTCCTCCGCACAAGCAAGGTTAAATGCCGCCCGAAAAGAGTACAAAAGAGTATCTGAGCTGGTAAACAAGAAGCTGCTCTCTCAAGCAGAGTTTGATCGAGTGGAGAGTGAGTTAAAAACCGCACAAGCCAATTTTAAGCAATCACAAGCTGCTGTCTCTGAAGCAGAAACCACCTTTGGCTTTAGTATGATCACTGCACCATTCGATGGTTTGATCACGCAAAAGAACGTCAACCGAGGTGATACCGCTACTCCGGGTATGCAGCTAGTTAGCATGTACAACCCTGATACTTTGCAACTACAAGCCGATATTTCTGAGTCGCAAATTAAAGAGATCACCTTAGGTTCTTCGTTGCAATATCAATTGCCTACATACGGTATCCATGGTGTTGGAGACGTGGTGGAAATTGCGCCGGCGGCGGACAATACCTCTAGAACGTTTATTATTAAACTGTCACTCAATAGTGATGCTCTTATCTATCCCGGCAGTTTTGGTAAAGTCTCGGTGATGATTGGCGAGCAAGAGCTGTTAACACTGCCTAACAATACCCTCTATCAGGTTGGGCAACTCGATTACGTGAAAGTGGTGAATCAAGGGCTATTACAGACAAGACTGGTGCAGTTAAGTGACCAGAATGTGGTAAGGAAAGGTGTAGTCGCTGGCGATGTTTTAGTGGTTGACCCATTGAAATATGGGCAATAACAGGCTCTAATAGCCATGCAATTAACCACCTGTTATTTACGGACTTGTCACCATGATGAAAACAGCGCAACGTCGCAGCGAGATACTAGATTCAATACAACAAAATGGCTCCGGCGATGTGGAAGAGTTTGTTAAACGCTACGGCGTATCTAGTGTCACTATTCGTCATGATCTCAATCAGCTAGAAAAGCAAGGGTGTGTGGTGCGCTGCTATGGTGGCGCAACCTTAAATAACAGCTTTGCTTTTGATCGTTCGTTGCAAGAGAAGGGTAAAATAAAGGCGGATATTAAAACAAAATTGGCACAAAAAGCAGCGGAGTATATTGAACAAGGGGATACCATTATCCTAGATTCTGGTTCCACTACGGAAAAGATTGCCCATCAACTCTCTTTAGATATGCCGCTGGTTGTTATGACCAATGCCATTAATATCGCCTACCATCTGGCAAGCAGCGAAAGTATCGATGTTATGGTCACAGGTGGAACTATACGTAAAAATGCCTTTTCTCTGCACGGCGAAAATGCCGAAGAGCAACTAAACAAATACCGATTTGATAAGTTGTTTTTGGGCGTTGACGGTTTTGATCTTTCTATGGGCATTACCACGCCTCATAAAGGCGAAGCGCAAGTGAATAGGACCATGTGTCAGGTGGCAAAAACCGTTATTGCCGTTTGTGATTCGAGTAAGTTTAACCGTAAAAGCTTTTGTATTATCGCGACTCTTGATGATATCGACATGCTTATTACTGACAGCGGTATTCCTGATAACTACCTCCACTCGTTGCAAGAACTCGGTATCGACGTTGTCGTTGTGCCGTTATAGCGTTGCGTTTGACAACTTATTTTCGCTTAGCTTTGCCCTGAAACTGTTTGATACTTTTTTTATTATTGGTTCTTCGATTGGCCTGTTTATCTCTGGCAGCACGTTTATTTTCGCCAGTAGACGGCTTATCCGTGACAGGAAAACCATTGAGTTCACTTAACGGAAGCTCGCGCTGAGTTGTGTTTCTTATTGCGGCTAAATAGTCCGCTTCACCATGACAAACGAGAGAAATTGCGGTTCCTTTGTTACCCGCCCTTGCAGTTCGGCCTATTCGGTGCACATATACGTCGGCATTTGATGGCAGCTCAACGTTGATGACGACCGGTAAACTTTCTACATGGATACCGCGAGCCAGCAGATCGGTAGCGATAAGAACATTCACTTTTTGCTGTTTGAACAGATTGAGCGTCGCTTCTCTTTCGCTTTGATCTTTGTTTCCATGCAATGCAGCAGCAGATAGGCCCGCTTTATTCAACTTCTTACAAAGTCCATCTGCGTTATCTTTAGAGCCAATAAATAGCAATACCTGTTGCCAGTTGTGCTGTTTAATTAACGCTATAAGGGCTTTAGTTTTACTGCCTTTGTTGACTAAATAAAGAGTCTCTTCAATGGCTTCTACAGAGCTGGTGGTTGTCTGCGCTTGAATTAAGACCGGATCATTGAGTAATGTCTTAGCCTTGTTTTCCAGCGGTTCAGGGAAGGTAGCAGAAAACATGATGGTTTGACGTTTGCTTGGAAGTTGTTCAATAATTTTTTGAACGTCTGTCCAAAACCCCATATCCAACATTCGGTCTGCTTCATCGAGAATCAATTTGCTTATCTTGTTCGCATCAATGACATTGGCGTTGAATAGTTCAATCAAGCGGCCAGGGGTGGCCACAAGGATTTCAGGCGCAGAAGCGAGTTGAGCTATTTGCTGCTCTTTATCGACCCCACCACAAATGCAAACAGACGTGATATCGGTGTTTTTAGAGATTAAACAGAGTGCATCGTTTACTTGTGTGGCGAGTTCGCGAGTCGGAACCAAAATAAGTGACAGAAAGGAAGAGGTGCTCTGCTTTATCTGTTCTAACAGAGGCAAACCGTAAGCGTATGTTTTGCCGCTACCAGTCTTTGCTATTGCCAGCACATCCTGTTCATCGAGTATCGCAGGAATGGCAGCGGCCTGAATCTCAGTTGGTGTGCGAATTGGATCGGGCAGGGCATCAATAAGTTGCTGGCTTAGGGATAGCTTGGAAAACGGCATAGCTTATATCTTCATCTCTTATTATAAGGTCAGTGTTACGCTTCGTGCTTGTCTTCAGGACGAAGTTGACGCTGAACACCCATCAAAAAGTTACGTAAAACCTGCGCGCCACATTCGCGGTAGTGTTTATTATCTGGTTTACGGAAAAATGCGCTGAGTTCATGCTTGCTTAGTCTAAAATCAACAACCTTTAGCGTCTCAAGTACATCTTCTGCTTTCATATTTAAAGCGATTCTAAGTTTCATAAAGATCATGTTGTTAGTTAGACGACTTTCTGGTTGTGGCTGCTCCCCATCACGCTTGCCACGTTTAGTGTTGATCAACCCATTCAAGAATATGGCTAAATCAGTATCTGTCGCGTCGCAATAGTCGGCTTCTGTGTCCTTTTTCAACCAGTTGGTCACTTGAGTCTTGTTTACTGTGTGGTCTGCTGCTGCAAAGATCTCAACCATCTCTGTATCTTTAAAATCGAACGTATAGCGGATGCGGCGTAAAATATCGTTATTAGTCAAAATAGTTCCTAAATTATAGTATCAACTGTATGGCTTAGACATAGGGCTGTCTAATTGTGGTGCGCACCTTAACACAGCGGAAAAAGCATTGCTCTGTTTCTCTTTGTATCGCCATATATTCAAGTGACCTCAGGATTCAGAGCAACATCAACAAGTTCAGTTAAAGAAAGATAATTGAAGCAATGGCATTCCCTTTCAGGATGTGTATATACGCTCGGTTAAATCGTCAAATAATCGCTTTCTTTCGGTCGCGGAAATAAAATATCGCACTGAGTAGCAAGAACAAAAAAGTAAAATAATAGAAAAACGAAGAGAGAGACGCTAAGAAGTCGATGTTCTGTTCTATCTCTTGTGTGGTGTAGTTTTGAGAGAGTAATTTATAGTAGTAGGCATACAAAATGCCGATTAAACCATAGCCGAGATTAAACATCAGGCCTTTAAAGCTTAAAACGGTGGCTCTGTTGTGCGACTCGGTTTTTTTGTTTAGGTGATAACTGATAAATATATTCATTGTCATGATGATAAAGATCAGCACCAGAGCGGGTATGACTCCGTAAATCGACCAACCTAAGCTAATGCAGTAATAGGTCGCGATAGTGGCTAAGCCCATGACAATAATGAAGCTTTTTGGCGCCATACTTTCCGCTAACCGCCGGCTTTGTCCCGCTAGAATGATTTTGACGATACTGACTCCTGCGCCAATAAAACCAAAATAGAGTATGGGAATATCAATGGCGCGATAATATTGGCTATTCATGGTTAGAAACATCCGGGAGGTATGCTCGAATAGACTGTAGTAGAGCAATATGAACAGCACATAAGGGGTAGATAGTACCCATTTGCCAGTACTTGCCGTCAATTTGAGGCTGGCTATGGTGGTTGCTAACTTACTGCGGTCACTTGGTAAAGGTCGTTTCTCTTCCTTCATATTTATTGCTGCATAAATGGCGATCATGGCTACTATTAAGGTGGCATAAACGGGAATGCGCATGACCTCTTTTGTGCTTTCGGGCGCGGCCAATCCGAATAATTGATAAATGTTAGCCATAAAATTAACATCATACATGGCAGCACCTAATAGGGTGACAAAGATACCAACACTGGATGCGACGCGAAGCTGAATCTGTAGCACCCGTGGCCACACATCTTCTTTTCCTTGCTCTTTGAGTGTGTCATAAGCCAATGCTTCGTCGGCGCCGCTTGCTAACGCCATGGCCAAACCACTTAATATGCGGTTGATCAAAAATACCACGAATACCAGAGAGGGGTTACCGGTTGGTACAACGGCGATCATCGCTATTTCAATAAACATCACTACCGACGACAATATCACCAGCTTTTTGCGTCCTAAGGTGTCGGCAAATGCTCCAGATGGGACTTCAGCAAGAACAATGGTTGTCGCCCAAACCACATTAAGCATGGCGAATTGGGAGAGGGTTAAGCCGTAATCTAAATAGAGTAAGGTAAAAACCGGGTAGTAAAAGCGTGCAAAATAACTGCTTCGAAACATTAAGAAGTAGCGGACATTATCAACTTTAACAATTTCCTTGAGGGTCATTAGTTTCTCAGTATTCTTGAATAGCGCATTATTATCTATATCAGAGCATGGCATTGTTGCAGGAATTTTCAATTGCATTACGTTAATTTTTTACCTAGATATAAGCAGTTACCTGCAAAATCGATAAGTATTTCTGTGAAATGTATAAACATTGCTTAGCTGCTGCTCATACAATTCTAATATCCCCAAGGAATCCATTGATAAGAGTTGAATATGGCAAAGCAGAACTGGAATACAGACATGATTGCTGACCAAACAGGTCGAACTGTGGTTATCACAGGTGCTACCAGTGGTATTGGTAAAGAAACAGCGAAATTACTGGTGAGTAAAAAGGCAAAAGTCATAATTGGAGCGAGGAACCGTATTAAGGCAGAACGTGTAATAGAAGAAATTTGTCAATTATATCCAGAGGCCAATATTCAGTTAAAAGAGCTGGATTTAACCAGCTTAACATCGGTAAATGCATTCGCCGACTCGGTTATTGAGGATATCGATCAGTTGGATCTTCTCATTAATAATGCTGGAATTATGTCATGTCCTTTTTCAACAACAGAGGATGGTTATGAGATTCAAATGGGCACCAATCACCTGAGTCATTTTGTATTAACTGGTCGTTTAATGCCTCTACTGAAGCAGGCTCAAGATTCCCGCATAGTGATTCTTTCTAGTTATGCCCATCACTTTGGAAATATCGATTTGTCGGATCTGAACTGGGAAAAACGCCAATACAGCACCAACAAAGCGTATGCTGATAGTAAGTTAGCTAACCTCTATTTCTTGTATGAGTTAACAAATCGCCTTAAAGATGATGAAAATGCTCCTATTGTTTCTGCTGCCCATCCGGGTTGGACGAAAACTGAGTTGCAGCGCCATGTGAAAGCGTTGGGGCTTCTTAATCACTTGTTTGCTCAAAGCGTAGAGCAAGGTGCTTTGCCAACATTGAGAGCAGCGTTTGACCGTAACGTTCGTTCAGGAGACTTTTATGGCCCCAGTAAGTATTTTGAAATGCACGGTGCACCAGTGAAGGTTAAATCTAGTAAACGATCGCTTGATAAGGTGATTGCGACAAAGTTATGGCAGCAATGCGAAGCGTTAACAGGCGTTCGTTTTTGAACGATGGACTTGAGTGGTCGTGAGGAGACCAAAAAAGAAACTGGGCTAACGCTAGCTCGTGTATTATGACTTTAGTAATTCGGCACTATTTGTATTGATTCATACTGAATAATATGTCGAGATAAGCAGCAAAACGCTAGGAAGATCTATGAACGAAATTGTCAATTTGCGTTCCATTTCGGACGTACATCGAATGTTAGGGATAGGGCGACCTAAGCATCCTCTTGTTATGGTTATCGCCAACCATTGTATTGATATGGATATTGCCGTCGCTAGCTACAGCACAGAAATGTACACGGTTGCCATGAAGGATGGTATGTCCGGAGTCATGAAGTACGGACGAAGTACCTACGACTTCGACGACGGAGTGATGCTCTTTCTGGCCCCCGGTCAGGTTATTACACCGGTTGACTCAGTGATTGATAAACAAACAACTGGCTGGACGCTGTTGTTTCATCCCGATCTGATTAGGCGGACTTCTCTGGGGAAAAAGATTAATCAATACTCATTTTTCTCATACGATGTAAATGAAGCTCTGCATATCTCTGACGGCGAAATTCAGACACTGACAGAATTAGTGAATAAAGTCAGTCGGGAACTAGATCAAAATATAGATAAACATACAGAAAACTTGATTTCCGCAAACATAGAGTTGCTACTGGATTATTGTACGCGTTTTTATGACCGTCAGTTTTATACTCGTACCAATCGAAATACCGACACAGTTGTGGCGTTCGAAAGCCTGTTAAGAGATTATTTTCAAAGAGATGAGAGCTTAGAGAATGGTATCCCCAGTGTGGCTTATTGCGGAAAAGCTCTCGGTATTACGCCAAGTTATCTCAGTGACTTACTTAAAAAAGAAACTGGTAAAACCGCCAGAGAGCACATTCATCTGTTTGTGATAGAGCTTGCTAAAAATAAGCTGTTAGGTTCGAGCGACTCTATAAGTAAGATCGCATTTGATCTTGGTTTTGACTATCCGGCGCACTTTACCAAATTGTTTAAAAAGAACACCGGATACAGTCCATCTAAATTTAGAGTATTAAATTAGTTGAGGTTTTTTAAAGAGCCCTGATATAGAGCTTTATCTTAGAGTATTGCGTTTGGAGTTTGCTGAATAGGCGCTCTTTTAATTTTACATATTAGGTTGGTTGCAATGCAGAAATTATTCTTTTCCTTGGTTATGGTCGTTCTTTTATCAAGTTGTGCGAAAAGCAATAAGTATGGCGAGTTAGGCGTTTATAGCGAAGAAGAACTGCAAAAAACAGTACAGCAATCCAACTCGTTGGGTATTGCCTTTGGTGGTGGTGGCATACGTGGATTTATGCATCTTGGGGTTATGAAAGCGCTGGAAGAGAATGGTATCAGCGCCGATATCGTGACAGGCTCTTCTGCCGGTTCGATTGCAGCAGCCTTGTATGCCAGTGGTTTGCCTTTCCAGCAATTAGAAAGCATTACCAATAATGTCAGTGAGTTAGATCTGGCAGATATCGTGATCTCTTCCCAAGGGGTCATCAATGGTAAAAATATCGCTGAATGGATAAATGACTCTGTTCCACAAACCGATTTGCAGTCTATGCCCGTTGAAATAGGCATAACAGCAACGGATATGAATTTGCGTAAATCAGTGCTAATACGTGAAGGTGATATTGGTCAGGCCGTGCAGACGTCGTCGACCATCCCTGGCGCGTTTATTCCTGTCGAACATAATGGACATATATTGGTGGATGGCGGTATTTTAACTGTTGTTCCAGTTAACTATGCAAGAAAGATGGGGGCTGATTTTGTCATTGCTGTCGATATCTACTGTGGTAATCAACCAGAACCAGAATTAAGTTCAACAAGGATGTTGTTAAGCACGTTCCGATTGCTCAGTTGCACGCTTGCACAAAGTGAAATCGCCAGTGCTGATATTATCATTAGTCCAGATTTTGAACCTGAAAAAAATAGTCTGTTTAGCTCTAAAGAAATGGCGATAGAAGCAGGATACCAAGCGACTCTGGCGGAAATGCCGAACATCATTAAACTGGTAAGTCGAAACGAAACTCATACCCCGCGAACTCTGTGATAGCGATTAGTTGGATATTTCTGACAAATAGCTTTTCACTGAAACTTTTCCGTTCAAAATCAGAAATAGTTCGAGCTAGAATGCACAAATAATGTTGTTACTAAAGAGCAATGTAATGTTCGTTCAACGCAAGGATTGGTCTTAGCGACCAATAACTGTTACCTTGCGTGAGCATTTTAATCTATTGAAGTCATTATGGAAGCAACACTGGAACAACAAAACGGCGCATTAAATGGGCCGATTATTTCGACATTTCTAAAATACTTGCTGCCTTCTATTGTTGGTATGCTGGCGATGAGCTCTGCCTCAATCATTGATGGGATTTTCATCGGAAACTATGTAGGTGTCTCAGCGCTTGCTGCTGTAAATCTGATCATTCCAATACTCTCGGTGCTATTTGGTGTTGGTTTAATGCTGTCCATTGGTGGATCGGTAAGAGCAGGGAAATACCTAGGGGAAAAAAATAGCCTTGCCGCTTCAGCAATATTTAGTAAAACACTTATTGCTGTAACCATTTATGCTTTTGTCATTATAGTCCTAGGCCTTCTGTTTGAATCTTCACTGTTTCGACTTCTTGGGGCGAGTGAGCCATTATTTCCATTAATGAGCGACTATTATCGCGTTATCATGCCGTTTCTTCTGGCGCAATTGATGATGATAGTGCTGTATTTTTTTATTAAGTTAGATGGCTTTCCCTCGCTCGCGTCTGCCGCTCTGGTTATCGGTTCGGTACTTAATATAGCCCTAGATTACTTATTTATTGCGGTGTTTAATTGGGGATTAAGTGGCGCAGCGTGGGCGACAGGTATCTCTCAGTTATTTCCGTTGCTAACGTTAATGACTTACTTTTTCAGTCGCAAGCGGAAGCTTCACTTCTCGATGCAGCAGAAGAATTGGTCAGAAGTCTTTCAAGCGGCTTATAACGGTTTATCTGAGTTCATTAATGAAATCTCAGGGGGAATAATCGCGTTTATTTTTAACTGGATGCTTATATCCCGAGCTGGTGTTGACGGTGTTGCGGCAATTACGGTTCTAAATTATCTATTGATGATCGGTTTCATGGTCTATTTTTCTATCGCTGATACGGCGCAGGTCATGCTCAGTCAGAACTTTGGCGCAAGAAACGAACATAGGCTAAAGCAGTTTCTAGCGATCACATTTTTTATCACCAGTGTGGTGAGTTTAGTTACCATCTTGATTTTGCTGTTTTTCAATGAGTCCCTCATTTATATGTTCCTAGATAAAGAAGGTGCAGAAGTGACGGTGGAAATGGCGATAGAATTCGTTTATTACGTCTGGCCTATGTTTATTTTTGCGGGGGCCAATATGACCATTTCAGGTTATCTTACGGCGATTCATTTACCGTTCCAGTCAGGAGTGGTTTCTCTCTGTCGTAGCCTTATTTTTCCTGCTTCATTGCTAATAATTTTGTTTATGATGTTTGATGATAATCGTTTTGTTACCGCGTTACCCATTGGTGAATGCCTGACGTTTTTGGTTGCTTCTGTTTTCTATATTCGTCATAAACCAGAAAGAGCAATCGCAAAGGATATTTTGATAAACGGAAATAAATTATCGTAAAACGATAAATATATGTTGTTATACGTGTGTTTTGATCTTAGAATCTCTTTGTCAATTCAATAAGGTGAAAGATTATGTCTAAGATTCAAAAGCAAAGTCGACGGGTACGTATACTGTTTCAAAGTCTTTTTGTGCTTACTCCTATTATGGTGTGCTATTTCTGGCTGTTCGTTCAAACACCATACGACTTTCTTAGTACATTAGGTATTATACAAATGAGCTATGAAATAGATTCGCTCACACAGCAACCTCTTTCTTTAACGACTCGACTCCTTGCGGTTACTGCAAGTTTGTCGCTGTGCAGTATTATTATGTATGCTTTGAATGTACTCATTGCTCTATTTCGAAATTATGAACGTAACGAGGTTTTCTCGGCTAGTAACGCCAACTATTATCAAAAGTTAGGTTATTGTTTGTTTTACTGGGTAGCGGCTTCAATAGCGTATGGGGCGGTAATGTCGGTTATTCTATCTTTTAATAATCCACCTGGTGAAAGGGTGTTATCAATTAGCTTTGTAGGGATGGACTTTTTGACACTTGTTTTCGGCTTCATAGTTTTGATCATTTCTTGGGTAATGAAAGAGGGTTACATTCTTGCCGATGAAAATAGTCATACGATTTAAGGGGTCACAATGACGATCTGTATTAACTTAGACATAATGATGGCGAAAAGAAAGATACGTTTAAAAACATTGGCACAAGAAGTTGGGATCACAGAAGCTAATTTATCAGTATTAAAGAATGGCAAAGCAAAAGCGGTTAGGTTATCTACTCTCGATAAATTATGTGAAGTACTAGAGTGCCAGCCCGGTGATATTCTCGAATTTAAAGCCAATGATGATGACAGCACGGTTATAGTTAAATGACGTAAAGGTACTGGCATGAACATCACATTGACGGTCGCCCTTTAGATAAAGCAAAGGAATGCTCTTTATTTATATGGATTAATGGTAATCAAATGATAAGAAGTGATTTTTTAACAATAGGAAAGTTATCTGAACGCAGCGGAGTAGCCGCTTCAGCATTGCGGTTTTATGAGTCTAAAGGCTTAATTGCCTCTATACGAACTAATGGGAATCAGCGACGTTACCTGCCGTCTATGTTACGTCGAATAGCATTAATTCAAGTCGCTCAATCTGTTGGGTTTACTCTGGAAGAGATCACAGAAGAGCTCAGTGAGTTACCCATGAATCGATCCGCCAGCAAAAGTGATTGGGATAGGGTGGCTAAAAAATGGCAAAAAGATTTAGACAGCAAAATATCTCGAATTGAGTCGTTAAAAAACAATCTAACGGGCTGTATTGGTTGTGGTTGCTTAAGTATGGATAAATGCCAACTATTGAACCCTGATGATCAACTTCATAAAGAAGGGCAAGGCGCTCAGCGACTCACTTAAGTTCCTTACTGTTAGTAACACTTACTTCGCAACATTTACTTCGACATTAACCACAGTGTTAGCGACAAACAATACAGAGCTTTGTTAGCCAACAAACTTGATACAGCAAACCACTCTATTTTTCATCAATCCCTAAGTTTCTTCTCCACAGACTTGCTGCGATATCGGCTAGCCGCTCTCTAACTCTTTGCTTCGCAATTACGCCAGCTCTTTTAACCGATAATAATCACCCATAAATACAAAAGTGTGACATTGATCATTTCGAAAGCTGAAATATATAGGCTTCTTTCGTACGGTATTGACCTTTCACTTATTAGTCGCGTTATTTCCTTTTTATTGGCCTCTCGCCGCTTATTTTTTACAAAAACAAGCTTAAAACCTTTCGTTGTTGATCAAATGAAAGGTTTTTACCTTTCATTTTGCACCCTGTTGCACTGTGATCCCCATTGCATCTTTTGCTCTTTGCCGATGTTTAAATAGATACCGTAAGAAAACGAAAGGCTAGTTTCTTACAGTGAAATAAAACAAAAGATATTTGGGGGCAATATGACCAGCACTGAGCGAAGACAAAAGATTGTCGAGTTGATTCGCAAAAACGGAGAAGGAAAAGTCGATGATTTTTCTGCGCGTTTTGCTGTTTCTACCGTCACTATTCGCCACGATTTAAATCTGCTGGAGCAACAAGGCTGCGTTTATCGCTGTTATGGCGGCGCTACTATCAATCCTAATTTCGCTTTTGATCAACCTCTTCATCGCAAAGGTCTACTCAATAAAAGCACCAAAGAGAAGATCGCAATTGTTGCCGCATCAATGATTCAAGATGGCGAGGCCATCATTTTAGACTCTGGATCAACCATTGGTTATATGACCGAGTATTTGGATCGAAAGAAAGATCTGGTGGTTATGACCAACGCGATTAATACCGCTTATCAACTTACCGCGTATGAAAATGTAGACCTGTTTGTTGTGGGCGGAAACCTGCGTCGCTCTTCATGTTCTCTTATTGGTAGCCATGGTGTTCAACAAGTTAAGGACTACCGTTTTGACAAGTTGTTTCTAGGTGTAGATGGGTTTGACTTAGATGCAGGGGTAACCACGCCAAACCAAAATGAAGCACAAGTTAACCGGGCGATGTGTGAAGTCTCTCGTCAGGTTATTGCGGTAACGGACTCTAGTAAATTTGGCCGCAAAAGTTTTTGCATGATTAAAGCTGCAAAAGAGATAGATGTATTAATTACCGATAGCGAGATCCCTGAACATTATCTGCAAACACTAACAGATATGGGTGTTGAGGTGATTCTCGCTGACCAAGTAACGCTTAAGGGAAACAAATGAAAACGTTATTAGATGTTGTTAGTCAACATAAAGAAGGCCGTTCTATAGGTATCTATTCGGTCTGCTCAGCGCATCCAGTCGTCTTGCAAGCTGCATTACAGCAAGCCAAGCAGGACAGTAGCTATGTGTTGATTGAAGCGACATCGAACCAAGTTAACCAGTTTGGCGGTTATACCGGCATGAAACCAGCTGATTTTGTGGCTTTTGTCTACCAGTTGGCTGAACAAGTAGGGGTAGCAAAAGAGTTGGTGTTACTGGGTGGCGATCACCTTGGGCCAAACTGTTGGCAGAACCTTACTGCCGAAGAGGCGATGGCAAACTCTGAACAACTTATCAAAGACTACATTGCTGCTGGATTTAGAAAAATCCACCTTGACTGCTCTATGTCGTGTAGCGATGACCCTGTTCCGTTAACGGATGAGATTGTGGCTCAGCGCGCCGCCAGACTTTGTGACATAGCCGAGTGCAGTTGGAAAACAGCTGGTGGTGAAGCTCCGGTCTACATTATTGGCACAGAAGTTCCGGTTCCAGGTGGGGCACAAGAATCGTTAGAGGACGAACTTGCAATTACAACACCAGAGGCGGCTAAACATACTATTGATGTTCACCGTGCTGCGTTTGAAGAGTTTGGCTTGCAACAGACGTGGCCTCGAGTCATCGGTTTAGTGGTACAGCCGGGTGTCGAGTTTGATCATCACAATGTTATTCATTATCAACCAGAAAAAGCAGTGGCGCTTTCTAAGTTGATTGACGCTTATCCAACAATGGTATTTGAAGCGCACTCTACGGACTATCAGCTCGACAGTTCATACCAAGCACTAGTGCGTGACCATTTCGCTATTTTAAAAGTGGGCCCTGCACTTACTTTTGCACTTCGTGAAGCGCTGTTTGCCCTAGACAAAATAGAGCAAGAGTGGATTGGCAGTGCCGATGCATCCCATTTACGAACCACGCTAGATCAAGTGATGCGTGAGACCCCTGACTATTGGCATTCTTACTACAAGCAAGTAGGGCATCAACAATATTTGGATTGTGCATACAGCTTAAGTGATCGCATTCGATATTACTGGCCGCAAGCGGATGTACAAAAAGCTTACAACAAGCTTGTTGCCAACTTAGCCGCTAACCCTGCACCAATTACGTTATTGAGTCAGTACATGCCTAATCAGGCAAAAGCAGTGGCAGCGGGAGAGATAGAAAACAACCCAGTTAATTTAATAATCAATAAGGTAATGGAAGTTACCAGCGTTTATGCACAGGCCTGCAATCAAGCAGAGAATGAGCATCAGGAGTACACGTTATGAGCAGTTATTTAGACCATGCCGAATCATGGTTGCTAGAAAAAAGAGCAATACACACGGCTAAGGAGATCGAGCAGCAACCTAGGTTGTGGCGCGAGTTAGCCGAGATAATAACGGAGAGTAGAGAGTCGATAGATGCATTTTTGCAGCCACTATTTGCTAAACAGAATCTTCGTATCATTTTAACGGGAGCGGGAACCTCTGCATTTGCAGGTGATGCCATTGCACCGTATTTACAAAAATTTAATCAGTTTAGCGTTGATGCTATTGCCAGTACTGACATTGTTTCAAATCCAGCGCAATATTTGGATGCATCGCGTCCTACTCTGGTTGTTTCCTTTGCTCGTTCTGGCAACAGCCCTGAAAGTGTTGCCGCGGTAAAACTGGCGGATCAGGTTATTGATGATTGTTATCACCTGTTCTTGACCTGTAATCCAGATGGTCAGTTATCTAATCACGCAGACAATAGTTCAAACTCGCTGTGCGTGTTGATGCCAGAAGGATCAAATGATCAAAGTTTTGCAATGACCTCTAGTTTCACCTGCATGACCATGTCTGCGATTGCACTGCTTTCTCCTCACACTAATGAGGAACTGCAACAAAAAGTAGCAACCATCGCCGAGCTATGTCAGTCGCGTATTTCACAGTGGACTTCGATTACCGCTGAGTTGGCAAAGAAGAACTATCAACGGTTAGTGGTTCTGGGCAGCGGTGGATTTGCAGGACTCGCCCGAGAAGCATCCCTTAAATCACTTGAGCTGAGCGCAGGTAAAGTGATGGCGTCTTTTGAATCCTCGCTAGGTTTCCGTCACGGTCCAAAATTCACCATTAATGAGCAAACATTAGTTATTCAACTTTTATCGTCGGATCCATACACACGACAGTACGACATGGATCTGTACAACGAAATCAGCAAAGACGGTCAAGTGCTTAGCTTAGTTGCCCTTACCGAACAAGCCTTTGACGGCGACGCCACCATAGAAATTGGTCGCACTGGCCTAGATGAGGTTTGGTTAAATTTCCCATTCATTATTTTTGCCCAGATGCTGGCGTTCGAAAAGTCCATACAGCTTGGACTTGGTCCGGATAATCCATGCCCAACAGGCGAAGTAAACCGTGTGGTTCAAGGGGTCATTATTCACCCTTACAAGCCACAGTAGAATCCAATTTATAAGGAATAGAACAATGCCAAATATTGTATTGAGTCGAATTGATGAACGCCTAGTGCACGGGCAAGTTGGCGTGCAGTGGGTAGGGTTTGCTGGTGCCAATATCGTTGTCGTCGTTAACGACGAAGTGGCGAATGATGAAATTCAACAAAACTTAATGGAAATGGTATTGGTTGAAGGTATCGCTATCCGTTTTTGGAGCGTACAAAAAACCATAGACACCATACATAAAGCGGCGGATCGTCAAAAGATCTTACTGGTTTGCCGTACACCTAAAGACTTCAGAATGTTGGTAGAAGGCGGAGTGCCTATTAGCAACATTAATGTCGGCAACATGCATTATGCAGACGGCAAAAACCAAATTGCCAAGACAGTATCTGTAGATGCTAACGACATTGAAGAATTCAACAAATTAAAAGCGCTTGGGGTGGCTTGTACTGTACAAGGCGTTCCCACAGAAAGTGCTACTGACATCTTTACTCTACTTTAATCTTAAGGAGCAAAATTATGGAGATAGGATTACTTCAGGCAGCGATGCTTGGCATCCTTGCTTTCTTTGCGGGGCTGGATTTATTTAATGGTCTAACCCACTTTCACCGTCCAGTTGTACTTGGACCTTTGGTCGGCCTGATACTGGGTGATCTTAATACCGGTATCTTGGTTGGTGGTACGTTAGAACTGATCTGGATGGGTCTAGCACCACTTGCCGGAGCTCAGCCACCAAACGTTATTATCGGCACGATCGTAGGGACGACATTTGCGATCACCACTAAAGTAGAGCCGAATGTGGCGGTAGGTGTAGCTGTACCGTTTGCGGTCGCTGTACAAATGGGTATCACCTTACTCTTCTCTGCCATGTCTGCTGTGATGTCACGTTGTGATGACTACGCCGCCAATGCTGACGGTGATGGTATTGAGCGAGTGAACTATTTTGCTTTGGCTGTTTTGGGAACCTTCTACTTTTTGTGTGCTTTTCTTCCAATCTATCTTGGAGCAGAACATGCAGGGGCGATTGTTGAGAAATTACCAAAAGACCTTATTGACGGCCTAGGGGTTGCGGGTGGAATCATGCCAGCAATTGGTTTCGCAGTATTGATGAAAATCATGATGAAGAATGTATATATCCCATATTTCATTCTTGGATTTGTAGCAGCAGCTTGGTTACAACTTCCTATTCTAGCAATTGCGGCAGCGGTTACCGCGATGGCAATTATCGATTTTATGCGCAAATCAGAACCTACTCCAGCAGCGGCACAAGCAGAGGACTTTAACGATGGAATCTAATGTAAGTAATGAAATAGAACTACGCCAAACCAACGCAAATGTTCAACCTGCTCCTGGCGTAAGTGATGACGAATATGAAAACAAGGAAGTCGGTACAGAACTGACTAAATCTGATATCAACAAAATGGCTTGGCGCTCGTTGCTACTGCAAGCATCGTTTAACTATGAACGTATGCAGGCTTCAGGTTGGTTGTACGGTATTTTGCCAGCACTGAAAAAGATTCACCCAAATCAGGCTGACCTTGCTAAATCAATGAAAGGTCATATGGGCTTCTTTAATACACACCCATTCTTGGTCACATTTGTTATGGGCATCGTGTTGGCAATGGAACGTTCTAAACAGAACATCAACAGTATCCAAAGTACTAAAATCGCCGTTGGTGCGCCAATGGGTGGTATCGGTGATGCGATGTTCTGGCTAACTTTGCTGCCTATTTGTGGCGGTATTGGCGCAGACCTTGCCTTGCAAGGCTCCATTATGGGCGCAGTGTTCTTTATGGTTCTGTTTAACGTTGTTCACTTTGGTTTACGTTTTGGTCTTGCACACTACGCATACAAAATGGGTGTAGCAGCAATACCAATGATCAAAGCCAACACCAAGAAAGTGGGTCATGCCGCTTCTATGGTCGGTATGACAGTCATCGGTGCCTTGGTTGCAACCTATGTAAGGCTGGCAACCACCGCAGAAATCACGGCTGGTGACGCTGTGGTGAAATTGCAAGCAGACGTCATTGACAAGCTTATGCCAGCATTTTTACCACTGATATACACCTTAGCGATGTACGCCTTAGTGAAACGTGGCTGGAGTCCTCTACGTCTCATCACTATCACTATGGTTCTAGGTGTTGCAGGCCGCTTTATGGGCATTCTTTAATCGAGACTATCGGGGCTGGTTTATATCAGCCCCAACTAAGGAAATAAAATGATCGCAGTAATTCTTTCAGGCCACGGTGGGTTTGCCTCAGGTTTGGCCAAAGCCATTGCACAGATTGTGGGTGAACAACCGCAGTTTCGTGCTATCGATTTTCCGGTAGAGATGACAACACCTCAGCTAGAACAAGCGATGAAAGAGGCCATGTCAGAAATTGATTCCGCTGAAGGTATTGTTTTTCTAACCGACTTACTAGGTGGAACACCGTTTAGAACAGCTTCTCTATTGAGCCAACAGCGAGACGATATTGAGGTAATTACTGGTACTAATTTGCAAATGGTAGCAGAGATGCTGCTGGAACGTGACGAGCTAAATCTGGTTGAATTTAGAGATCAGGCGTTAGAAGCGGGTCATCGTGGAATGACGTCACTTGCAGAGCAGATGAGTAACAAACAACAACAGGAAATTGAGGCTGATGGCATCTGATATTCGTTATTATCGAGCCGCCAGAATCTTACAAGAGAGAGAGTGGCGAGATAACGCCATTATTGGCATTGATTCACTAGGCGCTATTGCCTCAATAGATGATGCCAAAGGATTTGCTAACTATTATACAGACTTAGGTGATTGCTCATTGATGCCGGGTTTGATCGACTCCCATGTACACGGAGCGATGGGATGCGATGTCATGGACGCGACTCATAGCAGTTTTGTTACAATGTCGCAGTTTTTTGCTCAACAGGGTGTTACCGGCTTTGTGGCAACAACCGTGACGGCCCCTGTAGAAAAGATCAAACGAGCATTAATACAGATAGGCAAAAGTAAAGCTAAGGGTTTATCGGGGGCAGAACTGCTCGGTGGATTTTTAGAAGGACCGTATTTTACTGCAACACATAAAGGTGCTCATCCGGAACAACTATTTAGAGAGTTGGACAATGACGAACTCGATAAGTGGATAGGGTACTCAGATAGCAGTTTGATCGCGATTGCATTGGCACCAGAAAAAAACAATGCACTAAAAGCGATTAAGCACTTAAAGCGCCAAGGTATCAAGGTGATGCTTGCCCATACAGATGCAAGTTATCAACAAGTGACGGGCGCTCTGGATAACGGTGCGGATGGAATAGTTCATTGCTACAACGGCATGAGAGGGCTTCACCACAGAGATCCGGGCGTAGTTGGAGCAGGGTTATGTCACGATAACTGTTATGTGGAGATGATTGCTGACGGTCATCATGTTCACCCTGTGGCTATTGATGTTGCTCATCGTTGTTGCGGAGATAGGCTGACGTTAATTACTGACGCAATGCAGGCTGCGGGCATGCCTGACGGCCAGTACCAGTTGGGTGAGTACAACGTTACGATGTCACAAGGTGTGGTGAGAACGGACTCTGGTAGCCTTGCGGGCAGCAGCTTATTACTTATCGATAGCGTTAAAAACATAGCCGAATGGCTAAAAATACCTTTTGAAGAGGCGTGGTTATTGGCTTCATTAACCCCGGCTCGTTCTCTCAATCTGCACCATCAGTATGGCACCTTGTCGGTTGGCAAAATGGCCTCAATGGTCGCGGTTTCAGATTCTTATCAAATTTTACACACTTGGGTTAATGGTCAAAACGTATTTTCCAATAACTCGCACATTGCTTCGGAGGCAATATGTATCTGATTTCTTCTCGTGAAATGCTAAAACGAGCGCAAGCTGGCGGTTATGCTGTTCCTGCTTTTAATATTCATAACCTTGAAACTGTGCAAGTCATTGTTGAAACGGCATCGGAAATGGGATCTCCGGTGATATTAGCGGGTACGCCGGGAACCTATAGTTATGCTGGCACCGATTACTTAGTGAGCATCTGTAAAGAAGCCGCACACAAACACTCAATGCCATTGGTTTTACACCTTGATCATCACGAAGAGTTTGCTGACATAAAGAGCAAAGTAGACCAAGGCATTCGCTCAGTAATGATTGACGGTTCTCACTTTGCGTTTGATGAAAATATCAAAACTGTGAGGGAAGTAGTGCAATACTGTAACCGTTTTGACGCTAGCGTAGAGGCTGAGTTAGGACGCCTCGGTGGTCAGGAAGACGATCTGATCGTGGATAGCGCTGATGCGCTGATGACAGACCCTTCATCCGCTGCTGAATTTATTCGCTCTACGGGTATCGACTCGTTAGCTGTGGCGATTGGTACCGCTCATGGCATGTATAAAGCAGAACCAAAGCTGGACTTTGATCGCTTAGCTCAAATCCGAAACGTTGTTGATATTCCACTTGTGCTTCATGGCGCATCAGGGGTGCCAGACCAAGCGGTAAGACGCTGCATAGAGCTAGGCATCTGTAAAGTTAATGTGGCTACCGAGCTGAAAATAGCCTTCTCTAACGCCGTTAAACAGCACTTTGCCGAACATCCAGACGCCAACGATCCACGTAAGTACATCGTACCGGGTAAAGAAGCGATGAAGAAAGTGGTTATGGATAAAATCCGCGTGTGCGGCAGTGAAGGAAAAATATAAATAACATTTATTCACCTTCCCCCTATATAGTGGTGAATAAGAGAGGAAAGGAGACTTTCCTCTCGCTTCGTTTTATACCTCTTCTCTTTTTACTCATCTCTATCTTATTCCCTTACAAACATAACGAGCGTTACGGTTTTGATTGCATGGTTTTTGGCTACTTTTCTGTCTCAAAATTTAGACTATCCACAGGCTGATTTTGGCACTAGTGGTCGAGTTTGATCATGCTTGTGTATAAAACGGTCAACTATAGGTTTTTATGAATCAATAATCCCCAAGCATAAATTGTGAGATAAAACACCTACTTTTTACTGCGATATTTATCATTAAAAAAGCTGAGTTAGCGTGAGCGCTTTTGCCAACAGGCTATCAAAAATTTCAACCCCAATTCCTCTATTTTTTATGTTTAATTTTCTTTATTTTGCTAATGGGATCTTAAGCACTAAGATCGATTTGATCTTACCCTTGCCTCTACTTTTATTGATCCAAATCAATACTTTTAAGTAGTGCTTCTCGTTAAATACGTCCACAATATATAGTGTTAGTCAGTTCGGTTTGTACCCTATATGGTGTATTTGTGGGTAATCTGTGGATATATCTAGGGTAAGGAGAAGTAGTGAAAGTAGTCGTAATTAAACGAGATGGTTCTCGGGCCCCATTTACAAGGGATCGCATAGTTGCAGCAGTGGAGAGCGCCTCGACTCACATAGATAATGAAGTGACCATTTATGCTAATAAAGTCGCTGAAGCCGTTGAGTTAAAACTTCTAGATCGCAATGAAGTTGATATTCAAGAAATCCAGACATTAGTTGAGAACGAAATGATGCAAGGCCCATATAAGGGTATGGCTCGTTCTTACATTGAATACCGACACGATCGTGACATTTCTCGTGAGAAGAAAAGTGCGTTAAGTAAAGAAATTCAAGGTCTGATTGAGCAAAGCAACGCAGATTTACTCAACGAGAACGCCAATAAAGATGGCAAAGTGATTCCTACTCAACGTGACTTGCTTGCGGGTATTGTGGCTAAACATTATGCAAAAACACACATTTTGCCACGAGATATCGTACAAGCGCACGACAATGGTGACATTCACTACCATGATCTAGACTACGCACCATTCTTCCCAATGTTTAACTGCATGCTGATTGATCTACGCGGCATGCTCACGCACGGTTTTAAAATGGGTAACGCTGAGATAGACACTCCAAAATCTATCTCTACTGCCACAGCGGTTACCGCACAGATTATTGCTCAAGTTGCTTCGCATATTTATGGCGGAACGACCATCAATGCCATTGATGAGATACTAGAGCCGTACGTAATTGCAAGCTATGAAAAACACTTAAAAATCGCGCAGGAGTGGGATATTCCTAATCCGAAAGAGTTTGCTACCTCGCGCACGGAAAAAGAGTGTTATGACGCATTCCAATCGCTTGAGTACGAAGTTAACACACTACATACTGCCAACGGGCAAACCCCGTTTGTTACATTTGGTTTTGGTCTGGGCACTAGCTGGGCGTCGAAACTGATTCAAGCTTCTATCCTCAAAAATAGAATTGCAGGCTTGGGTAAAAAAGGCAAAACAGCCGTATTCCCGAAACTTGTGTTTGCTATTAAAGATGGCTTAAACCACCAGCCAAGCGATCCGAACTACGATATTAAACGCTTAGCATTAGAGTGTGCATCGAAACGTATGTACCCAGACATTCTTAACTACGACAAAGTAGTTGAAGTTACGGGTTCGTTTAAAACGCCAATGGGCTGCCGTAGTTTCCTTAATCCTTATGAGGAAGAAGGTAAACTGGTACACGACGGTCGTAATAACCTTGGTGTGGTTAGCCTTAACTTGCCGCGCATTGCTATCAAAGCCAAAGGCGACGAGAAGGCATTTTATGCACTGCTGGATGAGAAACTAACGCTAGCAAGAAAAGCATTAGAAACTCGCATAAGCCGACTAGAAACGGTAAAAGCACGAGTGGCTCCTATTCTTTATATGGAAGGCGCATGTGGTGTTCGTCTAAATCCGGATGACTCTATTGCTGAGATCTTCAAGAATGGTCGTGCGTCTATCTCTCTTGGTTATATCGGTGTTCATGAAACGATTAACGCTCTATATGGTAATAGTGAGCACGTTTACGATAACCCTCAATTGTCTGAGAAAGCGTTAGATATTATTCGTCACCTTAAGCAAAAAGTGGATGAGTGGAAAGAAGAGACAGGCTATGCCTTTAGTCTTTACGGTACGCCAAGTGAGAACTTGTGCAGCCGCTTCTGTCGCGTTGATGCCAAAGAGTTTGGTGTTATCGAAGGTGTAACGGACAAAGGTTACTACACCAACAGTTTCCACTTGGATGTAGAAAAATCCGTTAACCCATACGACAAAATTGATTTTGAGATGCCATATCCACAGATCTCAACAGGCGGTTTTATCTGTTATGGAGAGTTCCCTAACATGCAGCGCAATATTGAAGCGTTAGAAAATGTCTGGGATTACAGCTATAGCCGAGTACCTTATTACGGCACCAATACACCAATTGATGAATGCTACGAATGCGGTTACGAAGGTGAGTTTGAATGCACAAGCCGTGGATTCACCTGTCCTAAATGTGGCAACCATGACGCAACAAAAGTATCGGTGACTCGTCGTGTATGTGGCTACTTAGGCAGCCCAGACGCAAGACCCTTTAACTTTGGTAAGCAAGAAGAAGTTAAACGTCGCGTTAAGCATATGTAACTGTAATGAACTATCAAAAATATCATCAAGTAGATGTTGTGAACGGAGAGGGTACTCGCTGTACTCTCTTTGTTTCAGGCTGCGAACATAACTGCCGTGGTTGCTACAACAAATCGACTCAAAATCCTAATTCTGGTCATCTGTTTACTCAAGAGCTTGAAGATCAGATCATCGTTGATTTGCAAGATACACGTATCAAACGTCGTGGACTGTCATTATCTGGTGGTGATCCGCTCTATCCGAGTAATCTTGACGCTATCTACAAATTGGTAACGCGAGTAAAGACAGAATGCCCAGATAAAGATATCTGGCTATGGACAGGCTATGTAATCGACGAACTGTCGGATAAGCAGAAGTCCATTGTAGAACTGGTTGATGTGTTAATTGATGGTAAGTTCGAGCAAGATAACTACGACCCTGCGCTCTTATGGCGAGGCAGTTCTAACCAGATA
This sequence comes from Vibrio sp. MACH09, assembly GCF_033238805.1. NCBI lineage: Bacteria > Pseudomonadati > Pseudomonadota > Gammaproteobacteria > Vibrionales > Vibrionaceae > Vibrio > Vibrio sp. MACH09. The sequence goes on from NZ_BSFZ01000002.1 coordinate 1,310,157, forward strand.
ATTCATCGGTTTAGGTTGGATTAAGCTTTACTTTCTTGTAGAAGTTTCGCAGCTTCAAATTAATGATTGAAATTGAAACGCTGACTTTTTAAGTTGGCGTTTTTTTTTGTAAAAGAGCTAAATCATGAGTTTTCAGTATATCAACCACTAAACCATAGTGTATGGCTAACTGACTGATCTATCATAAGATTATGGTTAGATCTGGATCAATTTAATTTTCGATATGTATAATAAAATTCTCTATGTTGCATATGAGCTATAAATGTAATTTATGTATTCTTGGCGGATTTATATTTAAATTTTGGCGTGGTAGTAGTTAATTATATGAATTCTTCAATAAAATAAAATGCATTTAGGTTCAATTTTATACTTAAATATTACGTAACCATTTATAAAAGGAATAATAAAATTGAGATATTCAGCCATAATATTAAGTTTAGTTATTGTCGGTTGTTCTAGTACAGAATCGCAAAAAATAGAAGATACGACTCCTAGCGCTCTGCTATCTAAGGCTATTTTTTCTATTCAAAATAATAAATCACGAATAGCTATGGAGAAGTATCTTAATCCATTGATAAAGCATTGTAATAGTGAAGTTAAATCTGAAACTGAAAAAGTGTATAGTGCAAGAAGTAAAAAAGAGGAAGATTTCTATAAAAGCAAGACAGATACCAACGGAAGAACGATCAGGGTAATTGATGGGACTTGTGCTGATGCTCACTTTTTTGCGGGATATGTAAATGTCGAATTAAATAACGTTGATACTGCTGAATATTATCTGATAAATGGCCTAAATATATCGCCTCAAAACTCTAGAATATTAAGCGAATTGGGTAATATTTATCAAAATAAAAAATTATGGGATAAAACACTAACAACTTATAAAAAAGCTCAGGTTTCAGCTAAATTATACTCACCAACTAATAGAGCAGATATGGAGTATTCTCGTGCACTAAGAGGAATAGGATTTGTACTGATTGAGCAAGGAAAATTAGATGATGCATCAGCCAAATATCATGAGGCACTAGAGATAAACTCTAAAGATAAAATAGCATTGGCTGAGCTGCGTTATATAGAAAAATTAAAATTAAACAAATGATTTGATAGTAGGTAGTAAGTTCTAGGACAGGCACTTATGCAGGTACTTTAAGAAGTAGTTTTGTTAATGGTGTAAATGGTGTCTGTCCCTTTTAGTGTAGTGATTAACCTAGGTGTTAATTTATATGAACTAACTCATTTAATGATAATTAGTATTAACAAAATATAAATATGGAGATTATAGTGTTTAAAAATAAAACTATCTTTTTATTCGTGTCGGTTGTATTGACTGGGTGTGCGAGCAACTCCGTTTCTTGGGACTCTCTTGAAGAGAATAACACGGGTTCAAATTACTGTTCTACTGCGTTCACCAAGCCAGAGAAGATTAAGTCTTGTTCTGTTGAGTATACAGTTTATTCAAAAGCAAAGCGTGAATGTCAAAAAGATTCAAACCCAGGTTATTGTGTATTAATGGCTGAGTATAGCTGGGATACTTTCAAAGACATGGTTTTAAATGTAGAGCCAACCCAAGAGCATGCAAAAATGTTCCCTATCATGTGCGGTCACAAAGACAAAGCAGTCCAGCCATGTTCGAAACTCTAAGGTAGCTGAAATTAATAGCGAAATTAGAAATTAAAAAATTAATAAGACAGACACAATAAACAAGTTTATTGTGCCTGTCTTGTTAGTTCAAATTGACAGAGCGAATGTTCGACGCAGTTAATGTTCCAGAAGATACGCGAAATGAATACTATAAGGTATTAAATCAATATAACTATAAAAAGTAGAATTAAATGGAAAACTTACTGAACAAGATAAAAAAACTAGATAATTGCGAGGTACTGCCTCCTGTAGGTATGCCTTTAATTGGCCGCCCGATACCTTCAGATATGGAAGAGTTCTACAAACTATGTGGCGGGTTAAAATTATTTAGTAACAAGGATTACGGTATACAAATTGTTGCCCCAAGAGAATTTGTTCTTGCTAATCCAGTTATAGTCGGTGAGCTTTATGAAGAGGATATATCTTCGAGTTGGTATATCGTTGCTAAAGGCGGTTCTGACGAAATAATTAGTATTGATCTAGACCCAACTAGGGTAGGTAGATGCTACGATAGCTTTTATGACACACACGCTGTCGCAGGCTCGTGCGCGATAGTCGCAGGTTCATTTACTGAGCTGTTAAAGAAGCTCATCGAAAATCAAGGTAGATACTGGTATTGGCTAAAAGACGGTTTTGATCATATCGGAGATGCTTACGACTAATTTGAGCAACGAAGGCTTTATCAGTCAGTTTCAGACGCTCCTGAACTAAAAGCTCCTTTAATGACAAAGGATAAATTACATGTCTTTCGACTAAAAGTTTATTGTGCCTGTCCTGTTAATTCAAAAGCGTGTACTCAACTAGAAAAGCAAAGATCTTACGGGAGATCTTACGGCGACAGCCATCTTAATAAACAATCAGTTAAGTTGATCTAAACGACGCCTTGTTATTTCCATAGAAACTCCAATCACAGCATTAGCTGAGCACCTCTATATATACAATAAAATCGCATAAAATTGTTGTTTTTCAATATGTTTCGTAAGCGCGTCATAAACCCCGCATTCTAATCGCTCATCACGAATAATAAGATCAAGCCTCCAACTATGAGGAGATTTGAAATGGGAAAGCGACGCACTAACCAAGAATGGCAAACGCTTATCGAGCAATCTGAATCAAGTTCGTTGTCAATACTAGCCTTTTGCAAGCTCAAGGAGATCAACCCTTCGACGTTTTATGCCAAGCGACAGCAACTCAACAAAATTGAGGTTTCTCAACACTTCGTTAAAGCTGAAATCATCGAGAAGACAACCAAGTATCAATCTCAAATAGCAACGGCTAATATGACACTGCTCGTCAATGATGTTGAGCTGCGTATTCCACAAGGTACGCCAGCGGCCTATCTCGCAGAGCTCATCGGGGCGCTATCATGAAACGCATGCTCAGCGCCCCAGAGATTTATCTCTATCGTGAAAGTGTCGATTTTAGAAAGTCCATCAATGGCCTTGCGGCAATTATCGAAAGTAACACCGACTTGCCCTTGGGAAGCGGCGCACTGTTCCTGTTCACCAATAAACAGCGCGATAAAATCAAAGTGTTGTACTGGGATAAAACAGGCTTTGCGCTTTGGTACAAGCGCCTCGAAAAAGCCAAGTATAAGTGGCCTACAAAAGAGAAAAATGAGGTGTTTATCCTGAGTCAATTTGAGCTTGATAGACTGCTTTCTGGCTTCACGATTATCGGCCACAAACCCGTTCGAATAAACGATTTTACAATGACTTAAACGATAATAAAGCCTTATCCACCAAGCGTTAACGGCATGATTTTAGTATAATAAATGCCATGAAAAAGACGCCAAATATCAACCCAGAAAGTCAAGATGTTGCCGAGCTACAAGCGATGGTGAAAGCGCTGATGGCGTCAGAAAGCCGATTGAAACAAGAGCGACAATCGCTACTTGAACAGCTCAAGCTTGCCTTCGACCGCCAGTTCGCCAAACGCTCGGAGGCGTTAAAACCTTACGATGAATCTCAAGGTGACTTCTTCAACGAAGTGGAATGTGAAGCCGCTAAGGAAGAAGAGGTTGAGGTGACGACCACCACAACGAAGAAACGCGGTAAGCGTAAGCCTCTTCCAAAGACCTTGCCTTGTGAGGTTATCGAACTCGATTTAGACGACCATGAAAAACAGTGCGCTTGCTGCAAGCATAGTCTGCATAAAATCGGTGAAGACCGCAGTGAAAAGCTAGAGTTCACACCCGCCGTACTCAAAGTGCTGGAATATGTTCGTCCTAAGTATGCTTGTCGTCAGTGCGAGCAAACTGAAGACAACAGCCGCATCGTTCAAAAGCCAGCGCCGCAAAGCATTATCCCTAAAAGCTTCGCGACAGAAAGCTTGCTGGCCAATATCATCCTTGGCAAATACCAATACGCGATGCCACTGTATCGCCAAGAGTCGCTGTTTACCCAGTCGGGTATCGAACTGTCACGCACCACTATGGCAAGGTGGGTTATCCAAGTGAGTGAGAAGTTCAAACCACTCTATGCCGCCCTAAAAGAGCACTTACTTCAACAAGTGGTGGTTCAGGCGGATGAAACGCCGCTCAATGTCCTCAAAGAAGATAAGCAGTGTTACATGTGGCTCTACTGCTCGGGTGCTGACTCGCCAGAAGCGGCGTTGCCGAATGTGAAAAACATCGCCTTGTACGACTACCAAAACAGCCGCGCGAGGGCGTGCCCGCTGACCTTCTTAGATGACTATAATGGTTATCTGCAAACGGATGGTTATGCGGCTTATGATGGTCTTCATCAAGTGACGAATGTAGGCTGTCTCGCTCATGCCCGGCGCAAGTTCATGGACGCTAAAAAGCTGCAAGGTAAAGGGAAATCAGGTAAAGCTGACAAGGCACTGGCTAAAATCCAAAAACTCTACGGAATAGAATCACGTTTAAAAGGAGCCTCGGCCGAGAAACGAAAAGCAGAGCGTCAAACGTATGCCAAGCCGATACTGGATGAGCTTTACGAATGGATGACTCACCAACAAGTCATAGAGTCTAGCCCACTGGGTAAAGCGATAAAATACACGCTCGGCCAATGGCCGAAGCTCATCCGCTATATCGATGACGGTCACTTATCGATAGACAATAACCGTGCTGAACGCGCAATAAAACCGTTGGTCATTGGCAGGAAGAACTGGTTGTTCTCGAACACACCAAATGGTGCTAACGCGAGCGCGATGCTTTACAGTATCGTCGAGACAGCGAAAGCGAATGGACTTATCCTCTATGACTACATGGTCAAGTGCATGAAAGAGCTGGCGAAAGCAGAGCCAGATATCGATGCGCTCCTGCCTTGGAACTTCAAACACTAACAATATCGCCCCGTGGGTTCATGGGGCGTTTACTATGTTTCAACTAAATACTAGCAAAAATTTATTAACCTACTTATAACTGAGCAGATGAGAACTGGCTGGTTTGAATCTTTTTTAAGATGCATGTCCTCGTTGTGTTTCTTCAATCATTACAGTTTAAAAACAAACAACTACCTTCTGAACAGCGAGTTTCTGCTAAAGAGCTAAAAGCAGTTGCAAAAGAAAGAGCTAATAAGATTTCAGAAAACTTAGCAGCGTTGCATGAACCTGATATGGTGGCCGGGGGCTGGCATAAAGAAACACCAAGTGCAATGGGTGATGCAACTGTAAATAAGTCGATAGGTGGTAGTTGGAGTAGCGCTAGAATTAACGCAATGGAAGATGCGGCTAAAAAAGCAATAGAAAATGGACAGGGAAGTTCCAAAATGAATGTAAAACTAGAAGTATCAAGAGGGGGCTAATAAGGTGCGTGATGAAGAGTTAGAGCTGTTTATTGAAGAGATGGGAGAGCCCACTTCAATAAAAAAAGTGTCATATGAAGAACTAGAGGCTTATAGAGGAGTTCTACCTAATAAGTTACTAGAGTATTGGCAAGAAGTTGGTTGGAGTAGCTTTGCGAATGGTTTGGTTTGGTTGGTAAATCCAGCGTTATATGATGACTTATTAGAACAGTGGATTGTTGATACAGCATTCGAGAAGATTGATAGATATCACGTGTTTGCTCGTACAGCTTATGGCACTTTGTACGTTATCGGTGAAAAAACTGGTCGTAGTTTTACTATTCATTGCCCTTCACATTTCATTGTAGCTCAGAAAAATAGCATTAAAAGAGTTCAGAAAGATCCAGATTTAACAATACAAAGTTTTTTTGCAATGGCTGATAAGAATGAGTTTGATATCGAAGATATCAATGATAGCTCATTATTCGATCAGGCGCTGATTAAACTTGGTCCATTGAAAGAAAATGAAGTGTACGGATTCGAACCTTCATTGGCTCTTGGAGGGGGACCAAGAGTCGAGTGTGTTGCGAAATTGGATCTAAACATCCATCTACAAATATTACGTCAACTTTCAGCACCTATACTTCCGTTTTAAAGGTGTGCCACTCATCCGAGTGGCGTCCCACCCCCTAGAATCACCTACCAATTCCTCCCACAGAACCCTCTCTCGCACGTAGAAACTGCTCACACCGACGATATCCACAATGAGAGATCTAACGGGGACAGCCATCTTAATAAACAATCAGTTAAGCTGATCTAAACGACGCCTTGTTATTTCCATAGAAACGCCAATCACAGTATCTGCTGAGCACGTCTATACAATGAATTCGCATAAAATTGTTGTTTTTCAATATGTTTCAACTAAATGATAGCAAAAATATATTAACCTACTTATAACTGAGCAGATGAGAATGGGTTGGTTTGAATCTTTTTTAAGATGCATGTCCTCGTTGTGCCTACCATTAACTGGCGAAAAACAATCTAATGGAAAAAGGGATTATCAGTTAGGACACCCTGAAGAAGATCCATGGGTGAAACAACAGGATACCTGGAAGGAGAAAGCAGAAAATAATGAAGATTTTACGAGGAAAGATGTATTGGATAAATATCAGGAAAGAGTAGAAGTTGAATGTGTAAATTGTAATGCTAGTGATGGTGCTAGAATAGGCCAAGAGAGAAAGAAACAGAAAAAAATCGAGAGTAATGAGAATGACTGATATAGCAGCTAATTTGATAAAAGGGCTGGGTAAAGTTCCTGAGAGAGCAGAAAGGTTTTATCTAGAATCCTTCGCAGTTGATGTTCTTATTTTTGAAGATAGGCCCTTTAAAGGTGCAAATTCACTGGTTACAGTTGGAGTTAGCAAACTTGATGATAGACAGGCTGAGCTAGTGGTTGTTTATGACCCAGAATCTCTCAATAAAGATACTGACCTTAGCGGTTTTACTATGACTTATCTTCAGCATTACTTTCTAAACTCGAAAGCCACGTATGGAGACTTGTTTATTAGAAGCCAATCTGTCTTGAATGGTTACGATTTTTCTGGAGTTTACATTACGTCTCCCTCATATTTCCCTGATGATGCATTGCTTGAAACTGATGGATTGAAGTTTCTTTGGTTAGTTTTATTACATGAAAAGGAGGTCGAGTATGCCTGTGATAAGGGTGTGTTAAAGCTAGAGGAATTACTGGAAGACATGGATCCTGATTTAAGTGATTTCCGTAGACCGTCAATGATCTAAAACGCAAGAAAGATAGGCTACTTATATGAGTTGTTGGGGCATAGAGCCAGATCAAAATGATTTTACATTTGATGGGGTAGGAGCCTATATACATTGTATCAGAATCCAACAGGGACATGCATCTTATGAAAAGGAACAACGGGGACAGCCATCTTAATAAACAGCATTAGCTGAGCACCTCTATACAATAAATTCGCATAAAATTGTTGTTTTTCAATATTTTTCAACTAAATGATAGAACAAGTATATTAACCTACTTATAGCTGAGCAGATGAGAACTGGTTGGTTTGATTCTTTTTTAAGATGCATGTCCTCGTTATGAGCTTTACCAAAATCTAATACAGCAGAGGTTGAACATAATGTGTCGTTAGGTAGCGACCAAGTTTTACTAGAAGGCAAAGGTCAAAGGGCAGCAAGGCCAGCAGTGGGCACATGATAATGCAATAGGTGGGGGCAATCAGGTCGTTATAAATGGTGATATAAAAAGAGATGGTGAAGGGAAATGAATGTAAATAAACAGAACGAAAAGATTGTAGATGATATCTTAATGGCCTTTAATGAAGCAGGTTTTGAACGTGAAAGTCTGAGGCTTAAATGCTTTTGGCAAGAACTAAATTCAGGTGAATTAGGAAACAAAATTGAGGCAGCCCAAAGTATAATAGGATATTGCCATCCCAAAGCTTGGGGCGATCTATCGGTAGCAGGGAAATGCAATTCCTATAAGTCTATTCAGGAATGGGATAGAGCTTTGGTAAAGCTGACAAGAATAACCAAGAATCAGTTAAAGCAGCACAAAAGAAATCTACAGGTCTAGCCCATCTTTATTATCGAGAACGTTCTACTTTTTTGTGTAAGCTTAAGCAAGCGCCACTCACCCGAGTGGCGTCCCTATTCCCAGAACCATCCAATCCGCCCACAGAACAATCTTGAATCTAACAAATCTAACAGTAAATCTAACAGGGACATGCATCTTATAAGAGTTGCATCTTATAAGAGTTCGGTTATCAGTTAAGTTGATCTAAACGACACCTTGTTATTTCCAAAGCAACTCCAATCACAGCATTAGCTGAGCACCTCTATACAATAAATTCGCATAAAATTGTTGTTTTTCAATATGTTTAAACTAAATGATAGAAAAAGTATATTAACCTACTTATAACTGAGCAGATGAGAACGGGCTGGCTTGAATCTTTTTTAAGATGCATGTCCTCGTTGTGTTTCAAGTTCTGCAAAAGCTATTAAAAATGCACGTCAACGTGGAGTAAATAGAGCAAAGAGTGAAGAGAGAAAGCTTGTACAGTCAGGACACCCAGGTACAGCAGATAATGGAGGTTGGTCATTAGAAGAAAGAAAACGCATAGCTGAAACGGGACAATACCCAAGTGATACAAGATGGCACCACGTGAATGATGTGAACAGAAATCCAGATTTAGCGGATGTTCCTGATAATGTGATACCCTCGCGAGAAGGAAATGCAGGTCATGTTAAGAAGTATCACCCTAGTGGGACTAGAGCTGGCTCTTCAGGTGAAATGATAGATAGATCTGGTCTAGAGAAAGAGCATATGAATGGTAACTATGTTAATTCATCTGGCACAATTGTGAATCAAGTAGAATCAACAGAAAATATAAACGAGGATGAACAATGAAACTAATGGAATGGCTGCTTGAACATAGACCGGGAGTAGCAACAGAGTTAGATGATCGGTTTGAAATCCAGCATCACTCAGGAGAGCATTCAACCTTGTTTAAGTCACAACAATTAAGAAAAGAAAGGACTTCTTTAAGCGGCTTAGATGATATATACACAAGTTTTGATGGGGCTGACTTGTTTTCAAGTACATTTAAAATAGCGGCAGATAGTGAACCCAAATATATCGGTAAAGTTCGGCTAGTTGATAACCTTGAGCAGTTTCAACAATGGGTTGATGAACTAAAGGTAAGCTTTCCAGAAAAGGTTACTCCTTTTATGTATCAATCAGGTATAGGTGTATATGCGATAGGGGAGACAAGCGGAAAGATCTATGAATGGGATGATGAACTTGAGATGTTATCTGATGAATTTGAAAATATAGAAGATGTATTTTCCGAATGGCTAGATGCGGTTAGTTAAAAGTATGTAAATAATGCTAAAAACCGATAAAATGACAAAAGCCACTCACCCGAGTGGCGTCCTTTCCCAGAACCACCCAATTCATCCACAGAACCCTCTCTCGCCACCAGAAACAGCAAACTCCAACGGTATCACCCATGGAAGAGCAACGGGGACAGCCATCTTAATACTGCGGAGATGGAAATGGGGCTCATAATGGTGGGGTTTGGAAACTGGCCAAATCAACAAAAGAATTAGGCAGTAAACAGACGCGACTTGGGACATTCGACGCTGATCTAAACCAAATCGGAGATTAAAAATTGATTTTAAGTAATTTAATAGAAATATTAGACACTCAGAACTTTGATTTATCAATGAGGGCAAGAGTTCTTAATCTAAGTGAAACAAAATTCTATGCAGATATATTTGGTAACTCAAATGGAAATCCTACTATCTTTGTCTCAGAAGAGAAACCAATACCGAGGGAAAAGAAGTGCGGTGTTTTACTCAATGAGCTAAAGATATGGAAAGAAGAAAGAAGTCGTGAGCATAGGGACGGTACTCTTTATTTATCCGCCATTTTCGAGCATGAAGATGAAAGCTATGACTTTAGGTTTTTTGAGTTAGTGGATGTGATGGAAGAAGGGCTTTGTCTTTGTCTGGTTGGTAGTCTAGAGGAGAATACTTCTCTTAGAGAACATCATGAAGCCATTGACGAAGACATGTTTGATGTCGATGAGTGAGAAGACAATTAAGTTAATGCCTAGAGTCATTAGATATTTTGATAAAACAACAGAAGATTTTGTTGGTGAGATAACACTACCAGAACTGCCATTGGATAAACTCCAGATTCTGTTTGACGGTAAGAGCAACGGGGACAGCCACCTTAGTAAACAACTTTATGAGACCGTTACTACGTCAGTTTCATAAAAATCAGAAATGTCCCGTAACTGCATAATTTTCTTGGGTAACAACAAAGCTAAATCGACTATGTTGGCAAAAACTCATTTCAGGTAGGAGGTGGAAATGACTAGAGCTAGAAACCAACAAGTTTGTTTAGACGCAACACCTTATTATCATTGTGTATCTCGCTGTGTTCGTCGAACATTTTTATGCGGCTATGATGACTATTCGAAGCAAGATTTTGAGCATCGTCGTGGCTGGATAGAGTCGCGTATCAAGATGCTTAGCCAAATCTATTGCATTGATATTTGTGCGTATGCTGTGATGAGCAATCATTATCATTTGGTGGTGCATATCAATAAATCGCAAGCCCTAAAACTAAACGAGTTAGAGGTTGTCGAGCTATGGAGTAAGATGCACTCGCTACCTGTGTTGATTCAACGATGGTTAAAGCAAGAGCTTAAAGGAGAGGCAGAGCACATCGTAGTTCAAGAGATTATCCAAACTTGGCGAGAGCGTTTGTATAGCCTCAGTTGGTTTATGCGTGAGCTTAACTTTGATATTGCTCTGAAAGCCAACCAAGAAGAAAACTGTAAAGGCCATTTTTGGGAAAGTCGCTATAAAAGTCAGGCATTATTAGACGAAAAAGCGCTGTTAGCGGCTATGGCTTACACTGACCTAAATCCTATTAGAGCCGGAATGGCTGATACACCAGAACACTCAGACTATACCTCCGTCAAAGAGCGTTTAAGTGCACTCGCTCATCAACAAACAACAGCTCCTTGTTTGCATCCCTTTATTGGAAACGCAAGTAATGAAATGCTGTCAGGCATTCCGTTTAGATTAATGGATTATATAGAACTGGTTGATTGGACGGGGCGTGAATTTAGAGAAGGAAAAGCGAGCATTTCAAGCCGCCAGCCTCCTTTATTAAAACGTTTAAATATCAACCAAAAGGCGTGGCTAAAGGCGTGTACTCAACTAGAGAAGCAAAGAGCGCTCTGTATAGGAATGAAAGAGAGCATTCAGTGTAATTTATCAAGGCTACATCGACGACGAATGTGCGGTTATCAGTTAAATTAATCTAAACGACACCTTCTTACTCTCATAGAAACTCCGGTCACAGCATCTGCTGAGCACGTCTATACAATAAATTCGCATAAAATTGTTGTTTTTCAATATGTTTCAACTAAATGATAGAACAAGTATATTAACCTACTTATAGCTGAGCAGATGAGAACTGGTTGGTTTGATTCTTTTTTAAGATGCATGTCCTCGTTATGAGCTAAAAATAAAAATATACTGCAACCTGTTCAGTGGGAAGATGTTCCTAGCTGTCGATATGTCTTGGAAGGGGATATTCGAAAACTCCCCGATCTGGAGAAAGCATATTCAGAGTTCAAGATAGAGCTGACAGGAGGTGAGCCATTAGCGCTGAAACTTTTAAGACAAAAAATGGGCAGGAACAATCGTTAACATAGTAAGCAGCTAGCTTCTATAGAACTAAAGGAAACAACGGGGACATCCACCTTAATCAAGTTTGCATGATGTGAAGCCACCAAAAGGAAAAGCTTTTAAAGGCGATGTGTATCGTTATGAAAAGCCTGAATACATAGAAACATTATGGGACCTGCATCCAGGAAATATAAATGCTGATCATCGATATACAAGTCAAGGTCAAGGGGGCGTTTATGCAGGTACTTCTCAGAAAACAGCATTGGATGAGATCAGCCACTATGATCCCAATGCCCAGGATCTTAGGGTAGCCTTAACTAAAGAAGTTAATCTTGAAAATGTGCTGGATTTAACTGACATTAAGGTAAGAAATCAGCTATATGTGTCTCTAGAAGATATTACTAAAAGTGGGGATTATTCAAAGACTCAAGAAATTGGAAAATGGGCTAAACAAAATGGCTATGATGGTATTCTAGCACCTTCAGCACGAAACCCTGAAGGGTCAAATTTGGTGATAATAAAAAATGAATAAACTTCCTGAAGAACTTATATTTTTACATAATAGCTATTTAGGTGATGAGTCATGGAGAAGATATGTTAATAGCTTATCTTTCAACCCTCCCAAGGATTTCAGTTGGTCTGACTCAGAAATACCAGAAGACATTGCGTTCGTATTAATATGTAAAGTCGGTCCCTTAGAGCATTCGAAGAAGTGGCTAAATACAAATATACCAGCGTTGGAAGGTTACAAACCCTTAGATGTTTTAAGTAATTATGAGAGTGGGGAAGAAGTCCTGAGGGCATTATTGATGAGAATGCCTTAAGTATTCGTTAAATCCCAAACCAATAGCCTGAACTTATTATGGTCCAGGCTTACTTTTTAGCGTTGTTCACCCATCCACCCACAGAACCTGCTCTCGCCACCAGAAAGAGATCTAACGGGGACATATATGGTCACCTCGCTTGATGCAAGGTTTCTTTGTTATTAGATCTAACGAGGACAGCCATCTTAATACTAACTTTTTAAGATGCATGTCCTCGTTGTGCTTCGTTGTGCTCTCCCTTGTTATTTCCATAGAAACTCCAGTCACAGTATCTGCTGAGCACTTCTATACAATTAATTCGCATAAAATTGTTGTTTTTCAATATGTTTCAACTAAATAATAGAAAAAGTATATTAACCTACTTATAACTGAGTAGATGAGAACGGGCTGGTTTGAATCTTTTTTAAGATGCATGTCCTCGTTATGAGCTGGTTTGAATCTTTTTTAAGATGCATGTCCTCGTTATGCAGCTAGATAAACAAGGTGTCAGTCCGGAAATCACTAAGTTCTTAGTAAACAATAAGGCTAAGATTAATAACTTCATGATTGGCCCTGATGCAGAACAAAGAGAAGCCTATAAGCGAGCGACTGCCAATGTATTGTCGTTCGGTATTGCTGATATGGTCTTGGAACCTTCTACTAGTGAACGTGTTAATGCAATTAAAGATAACTGGGATACCGCTTATACAGCAGCGGGTGTTCCTTCTGCAGCGGCAGGTGTTGTAGGTATATCTCAACTTGGTCCAGATATAGCACAAGTTTTACTTACGAAAGGTGTAGTGCTCAAGAGTAAGGATGAGCTGGTTGCGGCACTGAAAAGCTGGAAAGTCGATGTTACTGAAGCGACTAAGGCTGGCTTAGATAGTTTGTATAATGAATACAATAAAGCAGTTAAGGTGTTTAAGCCAAAGTCGAGCAGTACTAATACATCAATAGCTGGAAACAAAGCACTAACTTCTAATACAAAGTTAGATGTAGCCGATACAGTTCCAGAAATAAAGACTGAAAGTGGAGGAACTTTAATTTTTCATGAGAATTTAGATGGGCATACAATTAGAAGGCATGTAGGTAGGACAGATGATGAGCTGTTAGCGAGGTTACAAAGTGAACCGGATATTCTTGGTTCTTCTACATATAGTGATCTTAATACGGCACAAAAAGTAGTTGGGAATGTTCTTTCTAGAAATAGTGACTCTATCCAAGATTGGCTACAGAATAGCTCTAAGTCGAGGCTCACACTGAATGAAAGTTTTGATTATGAAATCGGAAGAGTAATATCGAAAGGCGCTGATAGTTCCGTACCTACGAATAAAGCTTTCGTGCTGCTTGTTAAGGATCCGTTAGCACCTAAAGGATATCGAGTTCATACTTCTTTCCCCAAACCAAATAATTAGGATTAAGAGATGAGTAGTGTTTTTAAGTATCTAGTCGAATCATATTTTTATCAAGATTGGCGATATGAATATAATTCATCGAAGGAATTAATCGAGAGCTTTGCTATGTCTGAAGAATTAGACACGGTTACTAAGCTAAAAAATGAACTAATGACATTAAGCTCGACTAGCGTACCTCCTCAGGATTTTATTAATAATCTCGGAGGGAATTTTAGACCCGAATCTGAAGGGCAATCAGTAGAAGAGTGGATATTAATGGTTATCGAGCAGTTAGACAAAAAGAATACGCAGTCAAATTGAGCAATAGGAAACAGTAGTGGATGTTTTTATTTATTTTTCCGAAAGATTAAGTGTAGGTATCGATGTAATTGAGGATACCTTAGATGAAGCTCTAGATGGTATTGGCGAAGTAACAGGTACTGGAACCGGGGAAAAGGGATCAAATATAGATGTAGAGGTGGAAGACATAGTGAGATCTAACAGGGACATGCATCTTATGAAAAAACTAATATAAGTTTTTCGTAGAGATTTTCAATCTTTAATAGCTAATTGAATTTATTAAGATAATTATGAAGATAGGCACCTAAAGGGATCTAACGGGGACAGCCACCTTAATAAACACTGCGAAATCTGGAACTGCTGGAACGGTGCAGTTAGGGCTTGATGTTGGTGTCGGTACCGTATTGGTTAAGGGGACTAAGGTGGTTTCGCTTCCGGATGGGGGACTGGTACCTCATAACAACAGTGTTAAACTTAAAGTTACTCGTGAGTTGATACAAGCTAAGTTGGATAATTTGCCCAATGGGCAGGGTGCTAACTACTATGTTCGTCAAAAAAACGATGGTGGTTATACGGTTGTAAGGAAGGACAAAAGCAAATCCGAAAAGGTTAGTGTAACTAATGAAGGGAATCTTTTCGTACCAATTAAAACTCAATCCAACAGTGAGGATCTAACGAGGACAGCCACCTTAATAAACAACTTTATGATCTAACGGTAACTGATCTAACGGGGACTGCCATCTTAATAAACAATCAGTTAAGCTGATCTAAACGACGCCTTGTTATTTCCATAGAAACGCCAATCACAGTATCTGCTGAGCACGTCTATACAATGAATTCGCATAAAATTGTTGTTTTTCAATATGTTTCAACTAAATGATAGAAAAAGTATATTAACCTACTTATAACTGAGCAGATGAGAACGGGCTGGCTTGAATCTTTTTTAAGATGCATGTCCTCGCTGTGCTTTCGTTAGCACCTAAAGGATATCGAGTTCATACTTCTTTCCCCAAACCAAATAATTAGGATTAAGAGATGAGTAGTGTTTTTAAGTATCTAGTCGAATCATATTTTTATCAAGATTGGCGATATGAATATAATTCATCGAAGGAATTAATCGAGAGCTTTGCTATGTCTGAAGAATTAGACACGGTTACTGAGGTAAAAAATGAACTAATGACATTAAGCTCGACTAGCGTACCTCCTCAGGGTTTTATTAATAATCTCGGAGGGAATTTTAGACCCGTATCTGAAGGGCAATCAGTAGAAGAGTGGATATTAATGGTTATCGAACAGTTAGACAAAAAGAATACGCAGTCAAATTGAGCAATAGGAAACAGTAGTGGATGTTTTTATTTATTTTTCCGAAAGATTAAGTGTAGGTATCGATGTAATAGAGGATACCTTAGAGGAAGCTCTAGATGGTATTGGCGAAGTAACAGGCAGTGGGACCGGGGAAAAGGGATCAAATATAGATGTAGAGGTGGAAGATAGTGAGGACGTTACAAAAGTCATATCGCTAATAAAATCTGTTCTGAAAGAGCTATCGGTTCCTGAAAGCACCACATTAGTAGTTGATAATGTGGAATATAGAATTGTCGATTAAGGGCTAAAATCGTACTCGACCTAACGAGGACAGCCTTCTTAGGATCTAACGAGGACAGCCATCTTAATACTAACTTTTTTAAGATGCATGTCCTCGTTGTGTTTTATAGAGTATTTTAAAAATGATGAAACTAAATAACCTAATATGGCCACACAAGTACATAGGACTGATTATGAGAAACATGATCATGGGTCTAGTCGTTGTCTTATGGGTTGGCTCAATTTATTACCATTTTAGTTATCTAAACACGGTTTCTGCTTTGCATCTAGTAGCACTGTATCTAATTTTTTTAATGTGGTGTTTTTTAAATAATAGAACAATGCCTATTGGCGCCATTTTGGTTGAGTATGAAAAAGATAGCCAAGGAGTTCAGCTTCAGCGATTTATTAAGTTTTTGATTTGTATTGTTGCGTTGTGGTACTGCTTACTCCCATGATAAATTGAAAAATGGTAAATATTCTCTTAGAACTACCCACCAATCCCATGCACAGACACCTCTCTCCCGCACAGAAACAGCGCACACCAACAGTATCCAAGATGAGAATATAAAGTTAATCAAGTTGAATTCTGTCCGTTGTCAGCACGAGGGGCGAACCTGCACATAATGATGGGGATCTAACGAGGACAGCCATCTTAACGACCTAACGAGGACAGCCATCTTAATAACAGCATTAGCTGAGCACGTCTATACAATAAATTCGCATAAAATTGTTGTTTTTCAATATGTTTCAACTAAATGATAGCAAAAATATATTAACCTACTTATAACTGAGCAGATGAGAATGGGTTGGTTTGAATCTTTTTTAAGATGCATGTCCTCGTTATGCACTCGTTATGCACGACGATAAAATTTGTTCGTAGTAACCCTAGTTCTATTCGTCCTGATGTCTTAGATGTTACGTATACGATTGACGGCAAGCAGAAAACTGTTAGTTTTGAAAATGAATCCAATAAAATCCCGGAGATTATTGAGTGATCACTAAAGATATAGAAATTGTTAAAAATATTTTTTCGCTATTGGATGAAGGTATTGTTAATGGATACGATTCTTTCCGATACAAGGTTGAAGTATATGAAGGCTACATGGAGAGCGAGTTGGAAGTAGAATTCAATGGTGAACAATCAACAAGCGCTGACACAAACTATAACAGCGCTGTTTTGTATGATTTCGTTAAGCAATTAAAAAGTAGTGCATTGAGTAGAGGTGAAAACTGGAAGTCTTTTCAGATCTCTTATCAAATTGGTGAAGAAGTGAAAACAAGCTTCAAATACTGAAATACGAGAACTCAGACGCCACTTATCCGAGTGGCGTCCTTTCATGAACCACTTAACTAGTTAACTGGGACCATCCATCTTAATAAACATCTTTATGAGACAGTTATTTCTGCCCCCCCAAAAGTTACAAGTCATTAAAGATCCAACAGGGACATGCATCTTATGAAAAAACTAATATAAGTTTTTTGTAGAGTTTTCTATCTTTAATAGCTAATTGAATTTATTAAGATAATTATGAAGAAAGGCACCTAGAAAAGGTGCCTATCTTTTATCCGTTACTCTTCATCCTGATGCTTAAACTGGTTTAACAACGTCATCAGAAAAACACGTATTTCGTTATCTATTGGGGTGTTCTCGCAGTTTGCGTTGAGGATAAAGTCTTCGACTTGAAGGTAGAAATCAGGTTTGTTTTGATGGGTCATGGTGACTCCTAGTGATGAATTATGTCTAACACCACACAAAGGTTCCAATCTTAGGGTGATGAACTGAACAAGGTTGGAACTACCGCCACACTAGGAAAACGGCGCGCCGAAGCGCCCCTGTCCAGCTCACCATAATTAAGTGTCTGCCTGAATACTAGACAAACTCACTTTCTTCAGGTGTGCTGAAGCCGCACATTAAAAGGCCAGCATAAAAAGCTGGCGACAATGCGCCCAGTGTTAGTCATTGCGGTGTTCCAATCCCGGCACTGGATTTTGCCAGTGCCGGGTAAGCATATGTTTTATCGGGTTTCTATGTCAATAACTGGCTGGTGGTTTGCGATAGGTTTGGTGTTTTTTATCAAATATTTATTAACCACTCGGTCAGTGACCAACAAAACGGTCGCGAGAATAAACGTGCAGCGAATTATGGATGCGCTTTGCTTATAGCCATTTAGGAACTGATGTTGCCTGAAATATCGCCAGATGAGTGGGAATGGATAATATTTTCGAGTAAGGGATTGAAATCGGTCTCTTGAGAGGGCAGATCAAGAGAGTGACATCAAACGCTCAGAGAGCAAAAAAGGGAAATCTATGTCTGAAAACAGTTTCGACGCATCGGAAGTTATCGGCAACAAAGATAATAAACGGCTCTCCATTCTACTGGAGCTTTTACAATTTGTCCGTCCGTATAAATTAAAAATAGCGGCAGCCCTTATCGCACTGGTTTTTACCGCATCGGTGATGCTTTCTGTCGGGCAGGGCGTAAGAGTATTGATCGATGATGGATTTGCCCAGCAATCTTTAGAGCAGCTAAAAAATGCGGTGCTGTTTATCTTTATTGTTACCGTACTGATTGCTGGTGGTACCTTTGCCCGCTTTTATCTGGTGTCGTGGCTAGGTGAAAGGGTGAGTGCAGATATCCGTAAAGCGGTGTTTAATCATGTAATTACCCTTCACCCTAGTTATTTCGAAACCAGCGGCAGCGGTGACATTATGTCGCGGCTGACAACAGACACCACGCTACTTCAAAGTATAATCGGCTCTTCTTTTTCTATGGCGATGCGAAGTGTGTTGATGTTTATTGGCGCATTGGTGATGCTGTTTGCTACCAATATCAAGCTGACCTTGATCGTGCTGGCCTCAGTTCCTTTTATCTTGTTGCCTATTCTAATTTATGGCCGAAGGGTAAGAGCTTTGTCGAGAAAGAGTCAGGATTCAATGTCTGATGTCGGCAGTTATGCCGGAGAAGCGATAGAGCATATTAAAACGGTTCAAAGCTACGTCAGGGAGTCACAGGAGAAGGCCTCTTTTGCTCGTGAAGTTGAGTCGGCCTTTCAGGTGGGCAGAAATCGCATCCAACAAAGGGCAACTTTGATTGCAGGTGTCATCATTATTGTGTTCGGAGCCATAACTGGAATGCTTTGGGTTGGTGGCAGTGATGTTATTTCTGGACAGATGAGTGGTGGTGACCTTGGCGCATTCGTGTTTTATTCCATTCTTGTCGCTTCTTCTTTGGCAACGATTTCTGAAGTGCTGGGAGAGTTACAGCGTGCAGCGGGGGCAACCGAGCGCTTAATTGAGGTGCTTCAGGTTGAGAGCCATATTGTTCCGCCGGTAGAGAATGCCGCCGATGCTTCTGCTCTGAGTGCGGAACTCAGTTTTAATCAGGTTAACTTCTGCTATCCATCTCGTCCTGCACAGCCTGCGCTTGCCAGTCTTTCCCTCAACGCTGAACAAGGTAAAGTCCTTGCGCTGGTCGGCCCTTCAGGGGCAGGAAAAACAACGCTGTTTGAGTTGTTGCAACGATTTTATGATCCTCAATCGGGTTCTATTGAGTTTGGTGGCACGGATATTCGTCAGCTGGAGCCAACGGAACTACGCCGGCAGATGGCGCTGGTTCCCCAACAACCGGCACTGTTTAGTAGCGATGTTATGCACAATATCCGCTATGGCAACCCTGATGCAACGGATGAAGAGGTTGTTGCAGCAGCCAAACAAGCCATGGCGCACGATTTTATTATGCAGTTGCCTGAAGGGTACCGCAGCTTTCTTGGTGAGCGTGGGGTTAGGTTATCCGGTGGTCAGAAACAACGTATCGCCATCGCTAGAGCGATCTTGAAAGATCCTCATATTCTTCTGCTGGATGAAGCCACCAGTGCCTTGGATAGTGAGAGCGAACACCATGTACAAAAAGCGCTTGAACAACTGATGAAAGGTCGCACCACCCTCATCATCGCTCATAGATTGTCGACCATTCAACATGCTGACAAGATAGCCGTGCTGGATCAAGGACAACTGGTGGCAACGGGTAATCATCAAACCTTGATGGAGGAGTGCCAACTCTATCAGCGATTGGTAGAGCTTCAGTTTAAACATATGCAGAACTAATGCTCAAAGAAATGTATAAGCTTAGAAAAAACATCCGTCTTCGCGTGAAAACGGATGTCCAGCCTAAGGGATCAGTTGATTAAACCAAATGCTCTTGGTAATGCCAAACTGATGGATGGAATAAAGGTGATTAGTAATAAGGTAACAATCAACACCGCGCAGAACGGTAATATTGATTTAATCACACTTTCTATTTTAGCCCCACTAACACTACAGCCTACAAAGAGTGCGGTGCCTACTGGAGGGGTGGCGATACCAATGCAAAGGTTAAATATAATCATCATCGCAAAATGAATCGGGTGCATGCCAAGTTGTGTTGCAATAGGCATAAAGATAGGCGTAAAGATCAAAACCGCAGGGGTGAGATCCATAAACATACCGACCACAAGTAAGATGATGTTCATAAGGATGAAAATGATAACAGGATTATCAGAGATAGAGAGCATCCATTCGCTGATCATGCTAGGCAAGCCGGTAAATGCCATTGCCCACGACATAATGGTGGATGCACCGATCAAGAACAGCATAATGCCAGTGATCTCTGCGGTTTCCACACAAATGGTTCTTAACTCTTTTATGCCTAAACTTCGATAGCAGAGTGATAGACCAAATGAATAGAGTACTGCTATACAGGCTCCCTCTGTTGCGGTAAAAATGCCGCCAATGATGCCACCAATAACCACAACAACTAAGCCTAAACTTGGTATCGCACGCCAAGTAATGGTCAGTTTTTCGCGTACAGTTAGCGTAATTGCCGCACTTTTATACCCTTTCTTGCGGGCGATCATGTAAGCGACAACCATACAACTTATACCCATCAGTATTCCTGGTACGTACCCTGCGATAAATAGCGCGGCAATTGAAGTGCCACCACTTACAACAGAGAAAACAATCAGTGAATTACTTGGTGGTATGAGTAAACCTGCGGGGCAGGAAGCAACATTAACCGCGGTAGAATATGACTTGTTGTAGCCTTCTTTTTCTAATTCTGGTTCTAAGGTTTTACCAACTGCGGCTGCGGCAGCAACAGCAGAGCCGGATACCGAACCAAATAACATGTTGGCAAGCACGTTGACATGGGAAAGCGCACCGGGCAGACGACCAACTAATAACTTGGCAAACTGAACCAGTCGAGTTGCGATACCGCCTCGGTTCATAATATTACCCGCCAATATGAAGAATGGGATGGCAAGTAAACTAAAACTGTCTATACCCGTTACGATCTTTTGGCCAGCCGTCATAAAAGCAACATCCATAGGTAGGATGGTGCACATGATCACCAATGAAGACATTGCAATGGCAATTGCAATAGGCACACTAAATGCGATTAGAACTAAGAATAAACACAGCAACCAAAAGCCGATGGAGATATCCATATCACTGTTCCTCTCTTGCTGATTGAACGGGCTTATACACATCGATGGTGCTTAGGGTTAAATAGATAACCATAAGCAGCCCTGTTAGTGGTAAGACTAAATAAACGTACGCCATAGGAATCTGTAACGCTGGCGAGTACTGCATCATGGTTCTCCCCATAAGCAACACTCCGCCTTTAATCATGGCTAAACTGATGAATACAATAGAAATTAAGTTGATAAGTGCATGAAAGTGTTTACGGTATTTGTGGTTAACAGAACCAATAAAGAGCGTTATTGCTAAGTGACCGTTTTTACCAAACAGGTAGCTCGCTCCACTCAAACCAAACCAAATCATGGTGTATCGAGCTAACTCGTCGGTAAATGAACTGGGATCATTCAGCACATAGCGGCTAAATACTTGCCAAGTAACGGTAATCACAAGAGTGACAATCGCGAACCCACAAAATGTGAGAATCGATTTATCTAATATGGCTTTTAGCCGACGCAAAATTGAATGCATCTTTCCTCCACGTCAAAAGTGGTCATATCGCCCTCCGGAAAGGAGGGCAGAAATAAAGGGATTAAATGGCGAGTTACATAGCTTCGATTGAGTTGATGTACTCTTTTAAGACAGGATCTTTCTTAGCGGTTTCAATCATAGGTAGAACCTTTTCGCGGAACTTGCTTGTATCCACCTCGATGAAAGTAACGCCAGATTCTTTTGCAATCTTCATGTTCTTGTCATCTGTTGCAGCCCAGATCTTGATCTCTTCTTCCATAGATTCAAGCGCGGCTTCTTTGACGATTTTTTGTTGTTCTGCAGTTAGTTCATTCCACGCATTTTCAGAGATCATGATAAGGTCAGGTGTCATCATGTGTTGATCCATTGCGTAAAATTTAGCTACTTCAGAGTGCTTCATCTCCACAAGACTAGAAATGTTGTTTTCTGCTGCGTCAATAACCCCTTGCTGCAGTGCTGTATATACTTCAGTAAACGGTACTGGCGTAGCGCGTGCGCCAAGTAGGCGAACCATTTCCATCATAGTTGGAGATTCTGGTACACGAATTTTCAACCCAGCCAGATCTTCAGGAGTATTGATTGGTTTTGCGCTGTAAAAGCTACGGGACCCAGAATCGTAGAGTGTTAGTCCAATAAACCCCTTGCCTTCACTTGATTTGAGGAGTTTCTCAGCAGCTTCACTACGCATGAAAGTGTGCATATGGTTAGAATCACGGAATAGATAAGGGATCGAAATTGCTTTATAAGTGGGTTCGAATGATTCTGCTAATGAGCCGTTAATTTTTGCCATATGCAGAGCGCCTGTTACGACTTGTTCTGCTTGGTCTCGTTCGGATCCTAACATGCCATTAGGGAAGATCTTAACGTTAATATCTCCAGCTGATTTTTCTTTTACTTTATCTGCAAAGATAACCATTCCAGCGTGTGCAGCACTGTCTAAATTCATAGCGTGGCCTAAGGTAAGGGTTTTAGCATTCACGGCAAATGTAGATAGAACAGAGGTGGCGACTAATGTTATCAGAGTTTTCTTCATGTTGTTTTTCCTTGTTTTCACTTTTGTATTATGGGGATAATAACGAGTCCGCTTATTAGTGTGACTGTATTAGCGTATTATTGTATGACAAATAAAATTAGAGGAAATAGATCTGAATCTCATTCTGATTTTTTATGCAATATTTTTAAAAAATTAGCGCTTTACGTCACACTATTTGGGTTGATATTTTTACACAAATGCTATCCATAATGACTGATTTATAAACTGGTTATTTTTAAATATATCAATATATTCAATTGGTTAGGTTTTATGCGATTGTCGAAGAAACTTGAGGCGTATGGTCTGTTTGAGATTTTCTTGGAATGAGTAAAGCTAAATAGATTATGTTGGCCAAATTATCCCCGGAAAGGGAGAATTAAACGGAGATAACGACCGTTAAAGAGAGTATAAGTGGAGGGCTTTTTGTAGAACAGCTGGATACTTGAAAGTTTTTCTCGGAGCCGTTGCCTGTCAGATGTGTTACCCCAATATCACTTCAATGCCTTGTGCTTTAAGGTAAGCAATATCCTCTGCTGGTGCGGCATTATCGGTTAGTAGAATGGAAATCTCGCTAGGATCATTAATGCTAGAAGGGTAGATTTGGCCAAACTTACTTGAGTCAGTTAACACAATATTACGGCGTTTTTTACTGATGATGGTATCCGCTATTTCAACGCGCATCATATCTCTGCTGGTAAAGCCAGTATCTTGATGATAGCCGTCTATCCCTAAAAACGCGGTACTAAAATGGATGTTGGCAATGCAAAGCTTGGTTAAAGGGCCAACTAAGCTCTCTCCTTGATGCTGGTACACGCCACCAAGCAGAATAATATTGGCAGAAGAGTTGCGAATAAGATGGGCGATGTAAGCTGACGGGGTAATAATGGTTACGTCCCCGCGCTCTGCTAGCGTTCTTGCTAACAATGCGTTCGCGCTTCCGCCTTCGATTAATACGGTTTCATTAGGCGCTACAAGGTCAGCCGCTTTGGAAGCAAGGGCCTGTTTAATATCAAATCGCACTTCAAGACGTGAATCTATGTCATCACTCTGTAGCGCGACAGCCGCGCCGTGAACGCGTTTTAAGTATCCCTGTTGCTCAAGAAAATTGAGATCCTGTCTTATGGTGACACCTGATACACCTATTGTCTCGACCAAGTCTGTGACTTGCACGCGTTTGCGTTGGTTTACAATTTGCAGAATTTCATTTTGTCTTGAGTTCACAACATTACTCCAAGTAAAAGATGAGACTATTGTAACGCCTCTTTCTTTCATATGAAAAGGACTTGAAACATAAAACAAACTTTATATAACAAGTCCTCTGCACTTACAGGTTAAATTTCATGCTCTGTTCGAGCAATAATATCGTCCTGAGCATCGGGAGAGAGGGCAGTGAAGAAAGCAGAGTAGCCTGCCACACGAACCACTAAATCACGGTATTGCTCAGGATTTTTCTTTGCTGCGAGCAGA
Source organism: Vibrio sp. MACH09 (assembly GCF_033238805.1). NCBI lineage: Bacteria > Pseudomonadati > Pseudomonadota > Gammaproteobacteria > Vibrionales > Vibrionaceae > Vibrio > Vibrio sp. MACH09. Next base: position 1,334,359 of record NZ_BSFZ01000002.1, read on the forward strand.
GTATCCCGTGAAATAATGTTGTATTGAACATGCCACCCTTTATGGTGATTAAAGAAAGTTCGAATAAGCATCGAAAGCTTAAGTTTATCTTCCTCAGACTCGACTGCCGCAGGGCTCAATTTTTGGTTTAGTAACACTCCACCAAGGATTTTGTTGGCCGGAATTTTGCCAACCGAGTTATAGACAGCTGTAGGACCTAAGCGATCAGAGCCTGATGCAGGGCTCGCACCTTCAGCAAGTGGCGTGTTGGCTTTACGGCCGTCCGGTGTCGCCATGGTAGATGAGCCAAAAGGCACATTAGCAGAGATGGAGGAGGTTCCCGCATAGTAGCCTCCGCCTATTGGGCCACGACCATGACGAGTATTTACAAAATTCTCTACCTCATCAATATAGATTTGGTAGGCTTCTGCAAGTAGAGAGTCAACCGCGTCATTGTCGTTACCGTACTTAGGGGCAAAGTTTAAAATTCGCTGACGAAGTTGCTCCTGTTGAGATGACTGGAAGTTTTCAGCTAGTGCATTTGCAAGTTCAGGCTGGGTTATCTGCGCGTCGTCGAAGACCATATGTTTGATTGCGGCGAGGCTATTACCGAGGTTGGCAATGCCGACCTGAAGGCCAGAGACCCAGTCATATTTTGCGCCGCCTTCTTTGACGGTTTTACCGCGTTCTAGGCAGTTGTCTACTATCGATGAGCAAAAAATATCGTGCGCTTGCTGTTCAAGAACTGTGTCGACTACGGTATCTATCTCTATGGACTTACGAGTGTAGTAACGCACTTGATCCGCCCAAGACGCCATAACTTCATCAAAGCTATTGAAGTTGCCGTCTGCCAGTGACTTATCATGCGCTAAGAATGTTTTACCAGAGGTGGCGTCTTCACCTTTATTAAGGGCAGCCAACAAAATACGAGCAAAGTTAATAAAGCTCATGCCGGTACAGCGATACCCCCACTTGCCGGGTACGGCAGTCTCAATGCATCCAATAGAGGCATAGTTGTATGCATCTTGCCGTTCGACTCCTAAGTTAATGAACTCTGGAATCACAATCTCATCGTTATTGAATGCTGGCATACCAAAGCCACATTTAATGACGTCGATACAGGCCATCAAAAACTGTTGATTCAAGTTTTGGTGATATCGAACACTTAGATTAGGCTGGGTAGAACGTAATTGACCACAGGATTCTAAAATCACCCAAGAGAGTGGATTAACCGCATCTTCTGCTTCTCCCTTGTTATTGAGTTTTTGACCGCCAATACAGACATTTTGATAAAGAGGCGAGCCTGCAGACGCTTTAGAGTGCGCACCTGAGCGGATCTTGTTTACCTCTAGCAGTTTTAGCCAACAGCTTTGCAGAAGCTCTATCGCGAAACCTTTGTTTATTTCTCCGCGGCTAGTGTCACTGAGATAGTAGTCATTTAAATACTGATCCATTCTTCCGAATGAAAGCGAGTGACCATTAGATTCAAGCTGCAGTATTAGCTGTACGAAATAGCACAGCTGTAGCGCTTGCCAAAAGTTATCAGGTGCGTGATAGGCGACATGGCGGCAGTTATTCGCGATGGTTTCAAGTTCTTCTTTGCGTTTTGCTCGTGTCTCTTTTAACGCCATTTCTGCAGCTAAGGTTGCGTAGCTGGCGATATGTTGCTGGATGGCGGATAGAACGATTTCAGTGGCTTTATAGAACTGCTCTTTCTTTAAGCCATCGAACGTTGCGGTGTCATTGTTGCTGCGGTATTGACGTACTTCGTTGATGAGTCCGTTCATGCCAAGGGATAAGATCTTTTCGTTATCTACCGCTAGGTGTGCATCACCTGAGGTCATATTGCCTTCAGCTTTGATGATGGTGGTGGCAAGAATCGCTTGCTGTTCTTCGCTAAATAGCCCGTAACAGCGATCTTGAACCGTTTTACCTCGCCAATAAGGTGTTAGGGCGTGTATTGTTTCTTTATCTTGGTTACTCACCGCAAAACCGGCTCCCGGTCTGTCAGCAAGTTCATCAATTTCGCTTTCAATCCAACGCACTGTGTATTCAGGGAAAATTGGTGCTGCACGCAGTTTGCTGGCTTGGTTTCCAACTATCAGTTCATCGTTCTTTATCCAAATCGTCCGTGTTTCAAGGTGCTCTTTTAAAGCTAACGCTCTTTGGATGATTATAGGCTTATCTTCATTCGCTTTATAAGCATTGGTATAAGCCTGTGCTCGCTCGGTACAGATAGGAGGGGTAACGATATTAACCAGTTCTGATTTGTGAGATTTGATGCGCTCAGGTAGAAAATGTAACTCCATAATTAACCTCTTACAGTTACGTTAAGTTGAGTGTTCTCTCTTGCGTATAGCTGTGCTCTTTCTAGTAACTCAGGATTGTTGAGTGGTTTGTCAGAACAAAGATAAGGCATATCGAGGAGACGATATTTGTTGATCCCTAGTGTGTGGTAGGGAAGTAAGTGAAGTTCGTTGCAGCTTTCAAGTGAAGCGGCAAAGTTAATGATCTCTTTCAGTTCGTCATCGGTGTCATTGAACTCAGCAACGACAGGAACGCGAATAACGATGCGTTTAGCGATGGAATCTAACTGTTTTAAGTTGTTTTTAATGCGTTTGGCTGAGCCTTTTGCCCAGCTGAAAAATTTTTCATCATCGGTATGTTTTAAGTCCGCAAGCCAGCTGTCTATATGAGGTGCGGTTTGTTGTATGTTTTTCCACGGCACGTGCAGGCAGGTTTCAATGGCGGTCGAGACACCATGTTGTTTAAGTTTTTCTGCTAATACGGAGACCAAACTTGCTTGCATTAAAGGTTCGCCACCAGAAAAAGTGACACCGCCGCCGCTTTGATCGTAGAAAGGTTTGTCTTTCATTAAGGTATCGAACAACTCTTCAGATTTCGACTGTTGACCAACGACAGTAAGGGCTTGAGTAGGGCAGAGATCTTGCAACGCAATGAGTTGCTCTTGATTAAGCATTTGTCGGTTAATAGTAACTTTTCCGTTTAAGCGCTCAATAGCACTGCCTTGATTGCAGCATAAAGAGCAGTCGTTAAGGCAACTGCGCTCATCAAACAAAAGAGAGTACTTTTCACTGCGACTTTCAGGATTTTGGCACCATGGGCAAGCGAGGCTACATCCCTTAAGAAATAAGATTGAACGAATACCGTCACCATCGTGAGTTGAAAATCGTTGAATGTTGAAATGCATGCCTATTACCTTTGTCTCAATGGTTAAATACTAACGATCGCCAAGTTAGCTTATCGTTCATTTCTGATTTGCTTTTATTATATGAAGTTTGTATGCTTTCAAATGAAATTTCAATTGATTTATATCAAGATCTGATTCGATTGTCAGATCTATAGTGATCGAAACAACAAATGGTCTTATTGAATATGAGAGATATTAGAAATGATTGAACTTTACTTAGACACCGCAGATGTAGAACAAACCCAGCGTTTTAATCAATGTTTACCCCTTAAGGGCATTACCACGAATCCGACTATTCTCGCTAAGTCTCAACAAGGCCTTACAGAGACACTAAAAGAGATGCAAAGTGTTTTGGGTGGCACTCCGCGCTTTCATGCTCAAGTAGTGAGTAACACCATTGAAGGTATGGTAGAAGAAGCTCAACAGCTCAATGAGTTGCCCTATGATATTGTGGTTAAAGTGCCTGCTACAGAGAATGGATTAGCGGCGATTAAACGCATTAAAGCACAAGGCATTCAAGTATTAGCAACTGCGATATATTCTGCCCAACAAGGATTTCTCGCAGCACTGTGTGGCGCCGACTATCTAGCGCCATACGTTAACCGAATTGATGCAATGAACGGTAATGGGGTAGAGGTTGTTGCAGATCTGCAACTTCTGCTCGACCAAAATCAGCTTGCGGCAAAAATCTTAGCGGCGAGTTTTAAAAACACGCAACAAGCAATGGAAGTGATGAAACTAGGCATTGAAGCGATTACGCTGCCTGTAGATGTCGCCGCGGCAATGTTTGCCCACCCCGCTGTTGAGCCAGCTGTCGCTCAATTTGATAAAGACTGGAAAGAAGCATTTGGTGACAAGCGTTCATTTGAAAGCTAAGAGAATAACGTAACATTGGATATTTCAAGGTATAAAGAGGCGAATAGTCGCCTCTACTGACATGTTAGCTACTTATCTTATCAACAGCGTTGATGCCTTAAATCAGCGAGTTAAGTTCACTTGCCGCTATAAATCTCTTTTGATCTTGCGCAACTAATGATAACTTGGCTTCAATACTTGAATTGTAAAGGAATGTTACTTTCATGTTCTCAAATCTACCAGTACCACTTCAGGATCCTATCCTTTCTTTATCCGTTGCGTATCGTAACGATCCCCGCTCAGAAAAAGTAGATCTTGGCATCGGCGTATATAAAAACAGCCAAGGCCAAACGCCAATTATGCAGGCGGTTAAAGAAGCACAAATCATACTATCTGAAACTCAAACCAGTAAAGCGTATGTCGGCTTGGCGGGTTGCGAGCAGTTTAATCAATCTATGGTTGATCTATTGCTGTCAGGGACATCAGCAATGGACAGAGTCTCGGCCATTCAAACCCCCGGTGCGAGTGGGGCATTACGCATGCTTGGAGATTTAATTTCCGTAGCGCAACCGGGTACGACCGTTTGGCTAAGTAATCCAAGCTATGTTAACCATAAACCTGTTATGCAGGCTGCGGGCTTAAATGTTCGTCACTATCGTTACTTTAGTGCTGAAACTAAACAAGTTGATACCGCGGCGATGTTAGAGGATATTGCACAAGCTGGCCCCAAAGACGTGGTACTACTGCACGGTTGTTGTCATAACCCGACCGGAGCCGATATTGACTTTGATTGCTGGAAGGCGATTACTGAGCTAAGCCATAAAAATGGTTTCTTACCCTTTATTGATATCGCTTATCAAGGCTTTGGTGACGGTTTGCAAGAAGACGCCAAAGGTCTTAGATATATGGCCGATAACTTGCCTGAGTGCTTAATTACCACTTCTTGTTCGAAAAACTTCGGTCTGTATCGTGAAAGAACCGGCGCGGCGATTGTGATAGGTAATGATAAATCGCAAGCGGATAATGCTAAAGGCAAACTAATGCAGCTTGCCCGAGCTACTTACACCATGCCGCCAGATCATGGTGCCGCGATAGTAAGAACCATACTTTCAAGCGATGCATTAACTCAAACATGGAAAAATGAGTTAGAAACAATGCAGTCCAGATTGGTTAATTTACGAGCAGCACTTTGCAACGAATTCCGCTCAGTTCACAAATCGCAACAGTTTGATTTTATAGAAAGTCACAAAGGTATGTTTACTGTGCTAGGTTTTACTGAAGCACAAATGAGTAAGTTAAGAGAAAGCTACGGTATTTATGGTGTAGGTGACGGTCGAATTAATATTGCAGGCCTGACGGAAAAAGACATCCCTTACGTAGCAGATGCAATTATTAACGTCTTATAAAAACAATAAAAATGGCTTAGGAGTATTTATGATCAGTTATAAATCGACAATATCGGTACTGTTTTGTTTTTCTTTGGTGGCGTGTTCTACAACCAGTGTTCAAACTGACTCAACTGTAGATCCAAAGCCTGCGACTGAAGTTAAAACAGAGCAACCAGTAGTAAATCCTGAACCTGACGTTGTTGTAGAAAAGCCAGTTGAAGTGGTTGAAGAGAAATCTGAACAAAAGCCGCAGCCACTTCCGACTAAAACAGCAGATGGTAAGTTGATTTTAGGTGAACAAGAGTGGGTTTTTATCCCTGGTTTGGATAAAAGTTTTAAAGCCAGAGTGGACACAGGCGCAACCACATCTTCTATTAGCGCAGTAGATATTGTTCGCTTTGAACGTGATGGTAAAGACTGGGTGAAATTTAAAATTGAGCATGACAATATTTCATCGAATGAAATCAGTTTGCCAATTTTGCGTTGGGCTAAAGTAAAACAGTCCGGATCGGAAGAGATACAGAAGCGTCCAGTGGTAACCGCCTGGATAGAAATTGGCGATCTTAAAGATAAAGCGGATTTCACTCTATCGGATAGAAATCACTTAGAATTTCCTGTTCTTTTAGGAAGAAGTTTCTTCCGTGATGTGGCGCTGGTGGATATTGGCCGTAAATTTGTACAACCGAAAAAGAAATAATGATATCCCCGTTAAGCGTATGACTTAGCGGGGATTATTTTATCTATTGGGGCTGTTTGTATTTGATGGCGAACACTATCAATGAAACTATCGCGCCTAATGTGTCACAAAGCATGTCTTTTTGTGCATCCCATATATCTCCCTGAGAACCAAGAAAAGCGATGCCTTCATCTCCTCCGGCAACAGCCGCATACCACCATTCGATGATCTCGTAACCCGCGGCAACACTCATCATTGCAAACAGTCCAAACAGAGCAGAGAGCAACTTGCTGCTGTGACCGTTCTTATAGAGATACTCAGCAATTGGGAAAGCGTAAAGTCCGATAGAGAAGTGGGCTACGCGGTCAAAATTGTTTCTCTCTGAGCCAATCAGTTGGTTAAACCAATCAAAGGGAACTTCTGCAAAAGTGTACTTAGATCCTATGGTGTGCAACACCAGCCAAATAAACATCATAACGTATGCAGTGCGGCTAAAACTAAATTTAGCTGACAGTAGAAGTATGCCTGCCAGTATTAAAACCGCAGGAATAATCTCAGCAAACCAAACGGCTCTGGACAAAGGGTCAACAGCGGAAAACAGTAACACTAACCCATAGAGAGCGGTTAAAAGTTTAACGGTGCCAGTTAAGGGTTTTATTGATGCTGACATAGGGATACTCTCATAAACATATTTTATACGGTATAATTATGAACACTGTACAATTAAGGGCGAAAAATTGCAATCCATAAGCAAATGTTATCAATATACAAAACAATTCTGTATATAAAACAAAGCTATAGATGCAATTCTAAATAGTAGAGAGCTTTCGTTAACTTAGATAAGCGACTAGCGGAACTGCGCTTTTCTCATCCGGTTTAATGTCGCCATCACATCAATGGTTCGTGGTTTAGCTAAATCACCGTACGCTGGCATTGTCGCTTTCCAATCGCCTTGTAAAAGTGACTGAATTGCTTCTGCTGGATCGTTACACCATCCCGGTTGCTGAGCCAGTTGAAACCACAGCCAGCCAATGGCGTTAACCTGATTGGAGGATTCAAGCTGTTCCAACGCTGTGAGGTCAACAAATTCTTTGCCGAAGCGAAGAGAGGAGAGGCCTTTTGCTGAAACTCGAAACTTGCCATCAGCCAGAATCTTCTGCAATGCTGCGGCATTAAGTGAGCGAGATTGAATTGTTTGAAAAGCGTCGCGATTTTCGTGCACCCTTTGGCTAGGGTGAAGCTTGATAATTTCTTGAGCTTTTTCTGATACATCAACCGCTTGATAGTCATGCATCTGGATAACAGTATCAGCCACATCTAGGTAATCACCAGAGCCACCCATAACAATGATCGTTGAGATCCCTTGCTGATCTCTTAGCTGATCAATGCGATCAACTAAAGGGGTGATTGGCTCATCGCCTTTATTAACAAGCGCTTGCATGCGCTCATCACGGATCATAAAGTTGGTGGCAGAGGTATCTTCATCAATAAGAATAGTGCTCACCCCTGATTCCACTGACTCTTGTAACCATGCAGCTTGCGATGTCGAACCAGAAGCATCTTGAGTAGAAAAAGACTCAGTACTCTTATTTTGTGGCAGATGATTAATATAGTTGGAGAGGTTTAATGCATGAACACAACGGCCATCTTCTGCTCGTATTTTCATTGCATCGTGGTTGGTGACGATGCCTTCTCGGCCATCTCCCGGAATATGGTTGTATATGGAGCGTTCAATCGCGTTCAGTAGCGTTGATTTACCGTGAAAGCCACCACCAACGATAACCGTGATGCCTTTGGCGATGCCCATTCCTTTGACCTTGCCATTATTGGGTGTCTCTAACTCTACTTCCAACTCTTTAGGGGATTGAAACGCGACAGCGTCTTTCATTGGAAGGTCACAGTTACCGGCGGATCTTGGTAGTATGCTGCCATTGCTCACAAATGCCGTGAGGTTCTGTTGGTTTAGTTGCTCGCGAAGTGCGTGTTGATCTTCGATAGTTTCGCAGTGGCGAATCAACGCCTCTTTATTTAGCTCGCGTTCAATGGTTGATTTGCGGATCATTTTAGGCAAGTGAAAGGTAAGAATATTCAGCGCTTTCTTAGCCAAAATATTACGCCCTTCGGCAGGCAGATTGACACGAAACCTTAACTCAATGCCGTGTTCGGTAAACAGTACGGCGCTGTTATCTAAAACCGTTTGACCGGTTGTAGCTATGGTCAGGTTATTGTCTTGTTTGGCGAAATCAGAAAATGTACGAGCAATAAAGTCGCGAGCGGCAATCTGGTAAGTTTCAGAACGTTGTTGTAGCCAATCTAAGCCTGTTAAAGACCAAGCACGAGTGGCGCGTAAGCGTGATGCACTCGCGTAGGGGTCACCTTGAACATGGTCTATGTACAGTTGGTAGTCTTCAAAATCATATTGACCTTTAATGGTTTGATAAGCGCGGTAGTTTTGCTTTTCGAGTTTCTTTAGTTTTGAGACTAGGTGATCCATAAATAATCGTACTTCTCTTTGGTAACATTGGCGGGTCCAATGTTATTCGATATTAAGGCGGCGATTATAAAAAACCTTGTTCAATATAGCAAAATTACTTCTAAGGCTAAGCACTATTGGCTTTAGCCTCCTTGAATGCAGTTTTCAAACTCTTTACCTGTCATTGGTTTACCGTATAAGTACCCCTGCGCGTAATCACACCCTTCATTAATGACAAAACGCTCTTGGTCGAGATCTTCTATGCCTTCAATCGTGACGTTAAGGTCGAGCCGTTTGGCGATTTGAACGATGGAGTGAACGATTTCTTTGTCATCTTGATTGTTATTGATGTTTTGGATAAAGCTTTTATCAATTTTAATGCAGTTAAACGGATAAGATTTTAAGTAACTGAAAGAAGCATACCCTGTACCAAAATCGTCCAGAGATAAAGTAACGCCTAGTTGATGCAGTTTGGTTAAGGTCTGTTTGGCAAGATGTTCATTGGAAATTAAACAGCTTTCTGTGATCTCTATTTCTAGGCAACTTGGTGGAAAGTGGTAGCTCTGCAAAAGGTGCTGAAGATGATCGAAAAAGTGTTGGTTCTTCAATTGTATCGACGATACGTTGACGGCAATTTTGAAGTTCTTAAGCTGAGATGCCCATTGCGATGCGTGTTCAATTGCGGAGCGAAGCACAAAATTACCCACTTCGAAAATTAAGCCATTTTGCTCTGCCATTTGAATGAGGTTCTCGTTGGATACATTGCCAAGAATAGGGTGGTTCCAGCGAATCAAGGCTTCGGCACCAATCCAGTTGCCTGATTTTAGTTCAACTTTTGGTTGAAAATAGAGAGTGAGATCGTCGTTACGAACGGCTTGAAGCAAGTAGCTTTCTATTTCGTTTTTGTGTTGCTGTTCTTGGTTGTCTTCATGAGAGTAATAGCTGTAGCATTGTCCTGTCTCTTTACAAGAGAAAGCCGCTTCATTTGCATAAAATAACAGCTGGTTAGCATCGTCGCTATTGTGACTGGTTGCTACCCCTACAAAAGCGTGCAGATGGATCTTCTCTTCTCCAATGACGAATTCTGTGTGTGTTGTGTCCATAATGTGATGACTGAGCTCATCGATAAACGTATTTAACTCGGTTGTTTGAACCGCGATAACCATATTGGCTATGCTGGTTCTCGCTGTCATTGACACAATACTATCAATGTCACCTATTCGCTGACGAAACTCTTTGAGTAAGTGGCTAAGAGACTGTTCGCCAAATCGTTCCTGAATCTTCTTACCATTAGTAAAAATGATATGGAACACAATAAGATGGGTTGACGATACCTTGGTGTCTACTAATAGCTGTTCTGTGCCTTTGGTAAGAGAAAGGTGATTTAAGAAACCAGTGGAAAGATCATGGTTGGTTTGATAGTTGAGCCGCTGTTCAATGGCTTTGCGTTTTTCGATCTCAGACGTCAATGAGTAATTAAGCGTTGCCAGATCCGTTGTGCGTTTGTTGATTCTCTGTTTGAGCTGATCGTTCAGTCTGGTCCATTTATTGTTTTGAAAGATGGTTGTTAGATAGCTCTCTATGGAGTTCTTAAAACAATGTAAGCTTTCGACGGTTAATGGATCAAAAGTGTTAGCCCCATTGGCTGTATTTTTGTCACCGTTGGTGCGGAGTAGACTGAGTACACCAAATAATGAACCATCAGGCCAATAAACAGGTTCTCCTAAATAGGCACTAATGCCATTAGAAGGCGAAAGAGCAGGGCTAGTAAAGGTGACTCGCTCTTGTTTGCGACACGCTGTATTGCAAAAGTCGGTGGCGTTGGCCATGCCGACCCTATATTGATCTGGGTGGTTGGCGCTAATGCAGATAAGTCTATTTTCCGTATCCTTGATATAACGGACAATAAGCGCACAGTCGGCCTGAGCAATTCCAACTAAGGTGTTAACAAAGCGCTGCCAGTGGTCGACAGCCTCGTTTGGTATTTCTATTAATGTGGTATTCACAATCGTCATAAAGCACCTATCCATGTGCATATGGGAATGGCAGCAGATAATGACATAACGTTATACTGCTATTAACATTAGTATATGCTTAAATTTCGTAATGTCAGTGTATAGAAGGGAGTTGTAGCCAAGATTGGGAGTTGGTTGGCCTTATCTGCAAATAATCTCCTCTGCTATTGATATCATTGTAATTTACTGCTAATAGAGTCTAGTTGTACATCACTACGTAGTTGGTTGAAGAATATTATTGTCTTAATCTATAGTGTTATCTTTGCTTATCTCTTTAATATACTGATTTTGTGGTTATAACTATCGTCATAAATACTACTAATATAACATTATGCTAATTGGTGATGTGGTAAGGTGCTGCCTTATCATCGAATCAACTATTTATTTTCAGCAATGTAATCTCAGCAATAAATAGTAACAATATAAAGGACATGTAATGAGTGCAGTCATCGACACATTAAATCAATCCTATGCCTATTCCGTATGGAAGCATTTTCACGCCATAAGCCAAGTCCCTCGTGGATCTGGCAATGAAGCGGGTATTCGTCAATTGCTGATTGATTTTGCCAATGACAATAGCCTTGAATGGAAAACCGATACCATTGGCAACATTGTGATATACAAAGCTGCGTCTCAAGGTCGCGAAGAGAGCCCAGTGACTATACTGCAAAGCCATGTTGATATGGTCAATGAGAAAAACGATTTGAGTCAGCACGACTTTACTAAAGATGCGATCAGTTTTGTTCGAGATGGTGATTGGATAAGAGCGGATGGCACAACTTTGGGGGCTGATGATGGCATTGGTGTCGCGGCAACACTTGCCATACTTGAAGATAATTCGCTGAGTCATGGGGCGTTAGAGGCTTTATTTACCGTAGAAGAAGAGACAACTATGGCTGGCGCTATGGAAGTCGATGCGGCTTTACTAAAAGGCAGACGCCTGATCAATATTGACTCTGAAGATAGTGAAACCTTAACAGTAGGGTGCGCTGGAGGGATTAACCTAGATATTGAACACGAGTATAAAACGGATGCTGTACCGGACGGACACCAGATACAAATAATTACTATCTCCGGACTAAAAGGTGGGCATTCAGGCTGTGATATTCATCTGCAAAGAGGTAATGCAATATTGCTAATGGCACGCGTTATTCGATTGCTGCAGCAATTTAAGCTACGCCTTATCAGTTTAAACGGCGGGACGGTGGATAATGCCATTCCACGTAGCGCAGAAGCAGTATTTGCTATTGCTAGTGATCAGTTACAACCTTTTAGCAATCAGTTTTTATCTGTGGTTAGTGACATTCAAAGTGAATTTAGAAGTGTAGAACCCGACGTGAAGTTTGACTTAGTAGCAACAGAGTCAACGGATCCTGTGATGGATAAGCAACAACAAGAACAGATCATTAAAGCCTTGCACGGATGTATTAATGGCGTGCATCGTAATAGTGATGATTTTGAATCTGTCGTTGAAACATCCAGTAACTTGGGTGTTTACCGACTAGAGAAAGGCAAAATGACAGCGGATTGTTTTATCCGTAGTTTGGTTGACTCTGCAACCGTTAATGCTGGTGAAAGGATTGCTGGGCACTTTGAGTTGTCTGGTGCAAAAGTAACTCGAAGAGGTCTGTTTCCGGGCTGGAAACCTGAGCCTAAGTCAAAACTGCTTGATTCTATGATTGAGAAGTATCGTGCCATAAACGGTAAAGCTCCAAAAGTTGAAGTGATTCATGCGGCATTGGAATGCGGGATTATTGGTTCGGCATTAGGTGGAGCGGATATGGTATCCATTGGTCCGATTATCGAACATCCACACTCTCCAGATGAAAAAGTTCACGTTAGTAGTGTGGACAGTTTTTATCGTTTATTGGTGGCTAGCTTAGCATCGGATTAATAGTAAAACATAATAAAAAGCGCCACTTAGAAAAACTAAGTGGCGCTTTTTTATGTAAGTGAAAAACTATGGCTGAAGTTTCTTTAACGCCTCGATATCAACAGGTTCATCGTAATTTACGCCGTCTAAACCAAAACCATTAAGTTGCAAAAACTCATTTTTATAACCTTGATAATCACCAACTTGCTTAAAGTTGTTGCTATCCATATGGGCCATAATGGTTTTTACTTCTCGCTGAGTATTGGCATCCAATTCGTATTCGTCCATCCTCAGCAGCCGTTGACCGTCAACTGGAACGACGTCTTGGCATAACTTGTCGGCAAACAGTCGCTGCATCTGTTGAATGCAGTTTTCATGGGTTCCCTTTTTCTTCATCACTTTGTATAACGCGAGAATATATGGGGTAAAGGCGGGAATATAAACGCTGGCTTTGGTCACTAACGCTTTACATACCGTCGCATAAGCGCCACCGCCAAACTTTGCTAGCTTTAAGTTGAGAGAGTGACTGGTTTGGTGCAAGTCAACCTTTGCTCTACCCAATGTGCCCTCGTGATATATAGGATAGGTAGCTTGTGGACCAATGTAAGAAAATGCAATAGTTTGACAGCCTTGTGCGACAGAGTCTGAGTTGATTAATGTGTCTATCCACTCTTCCCAGTCTCCACCTCCCATCACTTTTATTGTGTCATCGATCTCTTGTGCTGTAGCGGGGGTCACTTGAGTATCTTGCCAGCTATCATCTTCTAGCAAAATGGTCGCGCCGGATACTGGCTCACCAATGGTTTTAATTGCCGAACGCCATACGCCTTCACCATTTGGCTTTGGTCTTATGCCTGTTGCTAAGCTATAAATGATAAGGTCGACTTCACCTTCAAAGTAGGTCTCGATCGCTTCAACAACACTTTCTCTAACTTGTTTTGAAAACGCGTCGCCAACAATGTTAATTGCGGTTCTTCCGGCGGCTTCAGCTTTCTCTTTAAAGTAAATATTGTTGTACCAACCCGCGCTTCCTACACCTTTATCGGATGGGCCGCGTTCAAAAGAGACACCGATGGTATCTGCTTCGCTTCCACCAAACGTCGCGGCGATACGAGCAGCAAGGCCGAAACCGGATGATGCGCCAAGTATGAGTATTCGTTTAGGACCATTAGTAATAGGTTTGGCTGATTTTACGTAATCAATTTGGCTTTGAACGGCAGCTTTACATCCCTGTGGATGCGCGCTTTTGGCTATAACGCCCTGAATTATCGGCTCTATAATCATTACGTTAATGATCCTTCTATTACAATAAGTTAGCTCAATATATAAGTAATAGTGAGCTAACTCTTTGCGCTAGGGCATTTTTTTACGACTAAACCGTTATTTCTCTGTTAATCCAAATAAAGAGACAAATTGTCCGCAACATAGGAAGCAATCCATGGTTGAGCGACTTCTTCAGGATGGAGCCCATCTTGTTTCATCCATTCGTCTTTGAGTATTATCTGTTCTAAAAAGAAAGGAAGTAGTGGCAGTTGATATTCATTAGCCAGTTTAGGGTAGATGTTACTAAAAGCTTGGCTGTAACGTTTACCGTAATTTGGTGGCACCTGAATCTGCATTAACGCAACTTTTGCCTCGGCTTGTTGACTAATAGTTATGATATGTTGCAGGTTTTTGTTGATAAGGTTGGGGTGAAAACCTCTTAAGCCATCATTGGCTCCAAGTTCAATCAGTACCCATGTAGGTTCATGTTGTTTAAGTAGATCGGGTAATCTATCTAGTCCATTTCCAGTGGTATCCCCAGAAATACTGGCGTTAATGACTGTGTAGTCGAAACCTTTTTGCTCAAGATCTTTCGCTAACAAATTTGGCCAAGCACTCGTTGCTGGCATTTGGTAGCCGGCACTTAAACTATCACCTAACACCAATAATGTGTTACTACTTGCAGTATAAGAAAATAAAATGATTATAAAGGAAATAAATCGAGTCATGCCTAGTCCTATTATCAAAGCGAGTTCATTAGCAAAAGTAGTCTCTACTAATCAAGAGCATTTAACAATCCTTGATGATGTAAATTTAGAAATTAACCAAGGTGAGACGGTGGCGATTGTCGGCTCATCAGGTGCAGGCAAGTCTACATTAATGACACTGTTAGCCGGGTTGGACACTCCGACATCAGGCGAAGTATATCTGCTTGGTAAATCAATTTCGTCACTCAACGACGAGCAGAGAGCGGCCATTAGAAGTGATTCGGTTGGTTTTGTATTCCAAAGTTTTTTATTGATTCCCAGCTTAACCGCGATAGAGAACGTCACTCTACCTTGCCTGTTAAAGGGCGATAAAGAAGATGTTGAGAGAGCGAAAGAGCTGCTGGAATCAGTTGGGCTTTCTCACCGCATAGATCATTTACCTTCGCAATTATCAGGTGGGGAACAACAGAGGGTCGCACTTGCTCGGGCCTTTATGATAAAACCTAAGATACTGTTTGCTGATGAGCCAACGGGTAATCTTGATCAGCAAACCGCGTCGAAAATTATTGAACTGCTGTTTGAGCTAAATAGTGTCCATGGAACGACATTAGTTTTGGTTACTCATGATACGGAGTTAGCTTCTCGCTGCCATAGAACCATACATATGCAAGCTGGTCATTTGGAGGTTAAATAATGGGTGCGATAAATGCGTCTGGTTCAACCGTTAACCAGCGACTGTTTAAGTGGAGTATTGAAGAGATTAGACACGGGCAGCTTTGGCCTATCTCTATTGCTTTAACCTTGATTATTGCCTGTGTATTTGCCTTAACAGCGCTTGCAGAAAGAATGGAACAGGTAGTGCTAAAGCAGGGTAAAGACGCGCTGACTGCCGATTTGGTTTATGTCTCTTCTAATCCTGTTCCTCCTGTGCTGCTCGATACGGTCTCTTCGGAGAACTCATTAGAACAATCCACAATGACTCGTTTCGCTACGATGGCGTTTAGTGATCAGCAAATGCAGTTAGTGACCGTAAAAGCGGTACAAAGTAGCTTTCCATTACGAGGTGAATTGCTGTTAGAGAGTACCGATTCAACCAGTCGTAGTATAAAGCCCGGTGAATTGTGGTTGGACGAAAGGGTTTTTGCACTTTTGGATATAACTAACGGTGACGTTGTCACTATAGGCGATGCGGATTTCGTTGTTTCTGGCAAAATAGCACAAGAACCGGGCATCAGTTTTAATCCGTTTCAGCAAATGCCAACGGTGATGATTCACAACTCTGATATTGAGAAAACCGGTGCGTTAAGGTTAGGAAGTCGAGTTAGATTTAGCCTGTTTTTAACTGGCGAGCAGGAAGCTCTGCAGAAAATAAAAGAGAGTGTGGAGTTAACACCTAGCGATAGGTGGCGTGATCAAGATAGCGGCTCTCGCAGCAATGATATGTTCCAAAGAACAACACAATATCTGTCACTTACCGTGGCTATAGTGATCATTATGGCTGCAACTACCTTGGTTTTAACCTGCCAAAACTATGTTACCGGCAGACGTAAAACAGTCGCTATGTTGAAAAGCCTAGGTGCCAGTAAATCTTGGTTGATCAGATGGCTCTCCATTCAGATTATCTTGCTGTTTGTTATCGGTGTCTCTTTTGGTTTGCTCTTTGGTGTATCACTAGAAGTGCTACTGCGCATCCCATTAACCGACTTATTACCAGATCCTCTACCGGGATATGGCATTACACCCGCGATTACCGCTATTGCCAGTTGTTTATTGATTGGTGTTCCAGCTCTGGGCATTCCTTTGCTGAGTTTGATAAATACCTCTGCGGTTAATGTTATGCAGCCACAACAGCAGAAAAAGAAGTGGACATCATTTCTTCTTATTCTGGTTCCTCTGGTTCCGATGTTGATCGCTTATCGGGAAAATACCTTAGTCTGGATTGTTCTTGGTGGAATCATTGGCTTATTTTTGCTTCTTGGGCTGGTGAGTATTTTAATTATACGTTTGATTAATTACTTGCCGCTGAACACATCAATGAAGCTAGCGGTGAGCCGAATTAGACGATCATCTCTTGCCAGTATGTTTCAGTTTGGTTCGCTAGCGATATCTTTGATGTTATTAGCGGTGATATGGCTCGTCCGTTCTGATTTACTTCAAGATTGGCAACAGACCATTCCTGAAGATGCACCCAATGTATTTGCAATTAATATTGCGCCTTATCAGCAGGAGCAGTATCTACAAGTTATCGATAATAAAAACCTTGAACGGTCGGAAGCGTATCCCATTATTCGTGGACGACTTGCGAAAATTAATGGTCAAGACGCTAAATCGCAACCAGATATCGACAAAGAGAGCGATTCGTTAAGTCGCGAGCTTAACTTTACTTGGTCAAATACGATTCCGGACAGAAATCCGATTATCTCGGGAAGTTGGAGCGAAACCAATGGGGTATCTGTTGAATCTGAAGTTGCCCAAGAGCTAAATATTAAGGTTGGTGATACGCTTGGATTTGTCGTTAACAGCCAAGAGTTTAGCGCCGAAGTTAATAGCATTAGAGAAGTAGAATGGAGAGAGATGAAACCAAACTTCTACTTCATTTTTACACCGGACGTGTTAGAGAAACTGCCTGCTAACTGGATGGTTAGTTTTCGTGTAGACGATAATCAAAGTGATTTTCTTAATCAGCTATCAAGAGATTTTCCTACCGTGAGCTTGATGGATATTCGAGCCATGGGGGATAAGATTCGTGGTTTACTTACTCAAATAATTTGGTCAATTACAGTGCTCGCTGGGTTAGGCGTTGTCGCGGGCGTGTTGCTGATATTTACGCTACTTCGTTTAAGCTTATCGCAAAGACAAGATGAGATTCGTTTATATCGAACTCTCGGAGCGTCGCGTAAACGTATTACTGCGACTATTTGGAGTGAGTATGGCCTAATGGCGGCTACGGCGGGTTTAGTGGCAAGTATGGGAGCGGAACTGAGCGTCAACAGTATTATGACCATGGGCTTCGATTTACAGAGTCAGCTGCATGGTTATTTATGGATATCTCTACCCGTCATTGCATTTGTGGTGTTGGCGCTGGTGGTAAGTACCATGTTAGGTCGCTTGCTTAAACCAATAAGAGGCACTGAATAGCGCCTCTTATAATGACTGTTTAAGTTGTATAACTGTTGGTTGTACAACTTAGATAGTGGTGACCGTCTATCATTGTTGCGGAATCTCTCCCTGTAGCGAAAACTATGCCGCGAGAGGGAAGCAGTAACCTTGGATATGGACAATAACTTGTTCTAAATTAAACAAGTGAGCGTACTCGGAGTTCGTGTAGGCATTGGGTTTGGTATCTCCATTTACCACAGCACGAATAGTGCCTACATTTACGGCTACACTGTCGTTGTCTTGATAATGTGTTTCTATCAATAGATCGATGACTTGTCTTACGTAAGTGGTTTGATCGAGAGGATCAAGGTAGGTAACGCCTAACTGTTCACTGTCTGTTGTTAGCTTAAAAGGTTTACCTTGAAACAGATAATCAATCTCAATTGCTACATTCATCTTACTACGTCCATGTTCTATAAGCCTGACTACAATTATTAGCTCATGAAGCCAGTTTGTGGTGTTAGCTAGATCATACTTTAAGCAATATAATGAAAAGTTAATATAAGTGAGCAACAAAACTCCCTGAAACTATATTCTGCTATTTCAATAACAAACACAATTATCAATAACTGTTAAGAATTTTAGTGGTATAAACGACATATATACCTTTATTTATGTGGGGTTATACGTTGAGAGAGTAAGAACAACTAGCGGGAAAACCGTTTTTACTTTTTGAGGTTATACAGTGAGGAGTGCGAGTTATCCACAATTTCGGTGGATAAAGTTTGGGATAACTTTCTTGCTATATTTACGTGCTATTCTGTACACCGCGCTACTCTTCTTCTGCGGGATTTTGGTTATACACAAAAGCCATTTTTCAAACTTATGAGTAAAATGAGTCAAGTATTTTTATGCAATATTTCTATGTTTTTTTTATACAAATATCAGAACATAATGCCAGTGATTAACCTCAACAAAATGACAACGCGGAAGTGTAACTATCTATGGCAAAGGCAATAAATTTTGTTGCTGCTATGTAGCTGTAAAAAAAGCTAACGTTTCTAAGTTAGCTTTTTTAAAACATACGAGCACAAGGTGACGCATAAATCATCACCCGCAAGATCTATTCAATCATGGTTTAGTAACCAAAACGACGCGCCCATGAACACCATATATCTTGTAAGTGGCGTCTGTTACCACGGATAAACTTGATCTCTTGCCCCGGCTTGGCCTGTGCTAATCTTGGATGATCGATACGGGCCAGTACGCCAATCTTCGGATATCCACCCAATGTTTGCCTATCGTTTAATAAAACGATGGGTTGGCCATCTGGTGGTATCTGAATAGAGCCGAGTGCGATTCCTTCCGAAATCACGCCATTAGAAGGGGGCGTGATGGGTTTACCATCTAATCGGTAGCCCATACGATCGCAAGATGGCCCCACGCGATATATTTGGTTGTAGAATGCCCGTTTTTGATCTTTGGCAAACTGATTTGCTTGGTATGACTCTAAAACCCGTAATCTAAGGGGCAGATTATAGTCTGGAGTAAAGCGAAAGGTGAGTTGTTGGCTTTGTTG
The DNA here is from genome assembly GCF_033238805.1 of Vibrio sp. MACH09. Classification (NCBI taxonomy): domain Bacteria; kingdom Pseudomonadati; phylum Pseudomonadota; class Gammaproteobacteria; order Vibrionales; family Vibrionaceae; genus Vibrio; species Vibrio sp. MACH09. The sequence continues at coordinate 1,353,477 of NZ_BSFZ01000002.1, forward strand.
TTTATGTTTGGTTTTACTATAAGAAATCTCATCACCGGCTGCGAGTGCGGAACCATCTTGATGTAAGCCACCAAGTTGTTCTCTTATAACCGTTGCACTGCTTCCTAAGTGATCTGGTACTTCAAATCCGCCGGATACCGCTAAGTATGCACGTAATCCATTAATTGGCAGACCAAATGTTAATCTTTGTCCTTTGTAAGCATAAAAAGAGCTCCAATTGGTGACAGGTTTGTCGTCCAATTTAGCTTGTAAATCTCCGCCACAAATTGCCAACATACAGTTTTCACTAAACTCAAACTCTGCCTGACCCAAGGTAATTTCGATTGTTGAACAGTTAGGTCGATTACCAAGCAAGTAATTTGACCAGCAGTACGCATATTCATCCAGTGGACCACCTTGAGTCACCCCCAATGGGGCAATGCCATAGCGACCAAAATCTTGGATTAAACTGAGTTGGCCGGGTTTGTGTACAATCAAACGTGCCATAGTTGACCTCCCAGCTGCAAAAATTGTTCTCTCTCTATCGCTTCAAACTGAACCGTATCGCCAATGCGTAGCGGAGAGAGCTCTTCGGAATCGGCATCAAATAAACAGGTAGGGCAGTTTCCAATGATGTTCCATCCCCCTGGTGTTTCTGAGGGGTACACGGCGGTTTGGTTATCTGCAATACCAACACTGCCTTTAATTACTTTTAGCCTAGGCGTCGCGAGACGGGGTTTTGCTAGTGTTTCGTTCAACCCTGACAGAAACCCAAAACCTGGACTAAAGCCAATAGCACAGACTTTGTAGCTAGTTTGTGTATGAAGCTTAATCAGTTGTTGCTTGGTTATGTTTTTTTCTTTTAGTAAACCGGCAAGATCGGGAGCTACATCATCGTGGTAGTAAACGGGCAGTGTGATCAGTTTGGATTCGACGTTGCTTTGATAGTTGTCAACTTGGTGAATGATATGAGCTAGCCCAAGTAACATCTCCTCTTCAGGAGTTCGATAAGGTAGGTAGTCAATCAGCAAAGTTGTATAAGATGGTGTGAGATTCATTATGCTGTTTGCATAATCAGCGTAGATCAACTCTGACACCAAATTAATAAAGTGGGGAAGTTCTGACTGTATTTGGTCTGAAAATCGAATCAATATGGATGATTCGCAGACCGCTTCAATAGAAACTTTGTCGTATAGCATGTTTACCTCATCGCGTTGTTAACGCTTCTTTTAGCTTACGTACAACCGCTATAGATGCGTCGTTATCACCATGTATACATATGGTATCGGCCTGAATGGCAAGTTTTTGACCCGAAATTGTTGTTACGCTGCTATATTTTGCGATTTGCATGGTTTGATAGTAGATATCATCCGGGTTTTTAAGTACCGCTTTAGGGTGATTTCTTGCGGCTAAGAAGCCCGTGTCTTGATACGTTCGGTCGGCAAAGGCCTCAAATAAAATAGGGACGTTATATTGATCTGCGATATCAATATAAAAAGCGTTATTTTTTGTGGCGAGAATCATTAAGGGAATAGAATATATTGAGGCCGCTTTAACAATGGCAGTGAAAATAGTGGGATCTTTCATCATGTCATTATAAAGAGCGCCATGAGGCTTAATGTAATCTACCTTGCTGTTGTGTAGCCGACATAATGAGTCTAGTGCACCAACTTGGTATAACACAGCGTGAGTTATTTGCTGCTCGGTATAGTTTAAGCTTCGGCGACCAAATCCGGGTATATCGTAATAACTAGGGTGTGCACCGATGGAAACATTATGAGCCAAAGCTAGTTTGATGGTGTCTGCCATTATGCATGGATCTGATGCATGAAAGCCGCACGCTATATTGGCCATATCTAGCCATGGCATAACGTCACTGTCGGCACCTAATGTCCAAATGCCATAACTTTCACCCATATCACAATTTAGCGTTAGTTTTTCAGTACCCATTTATAAAACGCCTATTTATTTAATCAAAAAGAGCATCTAATGTTTATCAGTATGGCATATTGCGCAGTTCTATTTCACTATCGCCAATTTTTCATTTTTAATCAATGTTATAGATAAAACTTGGTGGGAAAAGTGTGCAGTGACGGTTATAAATAACTAATAACGGAAATTTCTAATATTCATATATTAAATATTTGATCTACTCAGTTATTGATTAACATCTATTTTTGTACAAAAAAACAACATTTAACTGTTAGTTTCTATCACTCACTGTTAAGATCTAGAAGACTTTTGATTTTATACTTTTTGGGGGAATCTAATTTTGGAATTAGTGTTGATTATTACATTTATTGTTGCAGCAGCGGTGATGGTTAAAAAAGAGATGAGCAAAAAGTAGCAAGTGGCTGCTGATTGCAAATTTATTTATTGAGATATTTATTTAAGCCTAGATGTTGATTTAGATAAGACAGTGTTTCGTAGTGAAGAAATTCTATAAAGGCCGCATTAGCGGCCTTTGTCGTATATTGAAGTAAACAAGCTATTTAGCCACAGAGTTGGCTAGTTTAAAGGTAACAACATATCTGCGGTTCCATCTGCAAACTCTATCTCTAGTTCAAAGCCCAGTTTTTGAGCAAGTGTGATCATACCTCTGTTGGTTGGCATGGTCATTCCAGACATCTGCTTTGTTCCTTTATTTTTACAGTAGCGAATAATACGTTCCATCAGTATTCGACCTAAACCACACCCTTTATGATCTGACCTGATCAATATGGCAAATTCTGCGTCTATATTTTCAGGATCTATCAACGCTCTGGATTCACCAAGAATCTCTCCTTGCTGAGTGACGGCTACAAAGGCGATTTCTCTGTCAAAATCGATTTGAGTTAGGTTTGCTAATGCTTCATGGTTAAACTCTCCGACATCACTGAAAAATCGTTTATAGAGGTCTTCCTTAGACACATGGCTTAAAAATGTCGCGTGGGTGGGTTCATCTTCCGGCAATATAGGTCTTAGTAACACCTCTTCGCCAGATTTGAGCGTGACGTGTTCTTCAAGCTCTACCGGATAAGGGCGAATCGCGAGTCTTTTATGGGCGTCGCCGGTAAAAGGACGCAGTTTGAGATCGGCGTCTAATACGGTTAACGATTTCTCAACCGCAAGTAACGGGTGGATATCCAGTTCATGAATTTGTGGGTTATCTATAACCATCTGTGACAATCGAACCAAAAACTCACACAGTTCATCAATATCGATGTTCATCGCTTGCTGAGAACGAATTTTATGTCCCTTTATGGCGCGAATAATAAGATAGCGAGCGAGTGCCATATTTAGAGGAAGAATGGCAACGGCTGCATCTATACTTTCGTCCCATTCTGAACCACCTTCGCCTAGCATAATGACAGGACCGAAAATCTCATCGGTTTTGATTTTTACTCGTAACTCATAAGTACCAACTCTGCTGGCCATGGCTTGAATTATCAGACCTTTAACAGATGCCGCGGGGTAATTGAGTTGCACTCCATCTAAGATGGATTGCGCTGCACTTTGCACTTCAGCTGGGTTACGTTGGTTCAATACAACGCCGTTAACATCAGACTTGTGGGCGATATCAGGGGAGCGTAATTTGACCGCTACAGGGTAACCGATTTGATCTGCAATCTGCACGGCTTCACTTGGTTCATACGCTATCCATGTATCCAAAACGGTAAAATTGTAAAGCTGTAATAGTGGAGTGATCTGGTGTGTGTCCAGTGTGACTTCATTGGCACCGGTTTTTTTTGTTACCCATTCTTGTGCCAGTTTTACACTGGATTCGTCGATCTGCTCAGACGTAGTCGGAGTTTCCATCAATTGCTTTTGATTTCTTCTGTATTCAACTAAGTGCATGTAAGCCACAACGGCGCTTTCGGGTGTTCGATATGTCGGAATGCCGGATTGTGTAAACAGCGAGCGGGCGTCTCGGGTCGTTTTCTCTCCACTCCAGTTAGTTAGAATGTTAAAACGTTTATGGCGAGGGTGTGCTTTTACGCAGTCAATGACGGCCTGCGCGGTTTCTGTTGAGTGAGCGATGGCTGAAGGCGAGTGCATGATTAATAGCGCATCAACATCATCGCTGTCTAACAGCGTGTTTATCGTATCGACGTAACGCTTTTGGTCGGCATCTCCAACCATATCAATAGGGTTACTCTGTGACCAAGAGGCTGGCAGTTTGCTATTTAATGACTCAATAGTTTCGTTACTTAACGTGGCTAGCTTTCCACCCCATTGCAGTAGTGTGTCCACTGCCATAATAGAAGGGCCGCCGCCATTGGTTACTATGCCTAATCGTTCTCCTCGCAAAGGAACTGAGTGAGTGAGAGTTTCTACTGCTGCGAACAGTTCGTGAGTATTGTTTACTCTTAGCATTCCCGTACGTCGGATTGCCGAGTCGTATATCACGTCTAGAGTATCGCTGCCGCCTGTGTGACGTATGGCCGCTTCTCTACCGGCGTGAGTTTTTCCCCCCTTTAGTACTAAGATACGTCGGTTACGTGAAGCGGCCCGCGCCGCAGACATAAATCGTCGAGCGTCTTTAATTGAATCGATATAGAGAAGTATGGCGTTGGTTTTGCTATCGGTACATAAGTGATCCAGCAGCTCTGCTACATCAATATCACTGCCGTTACCAATAGAAATAAAGGAAGAGAATCCGATGTTTTTGTCATTAGCCCAATCAAGAATAGTTGTGCAAACGGCAGCGGATTGGGAAATAAAGGCGATGTTGCCTTTGGATGCGGAAACCGGAGAGAAAGAGGCATTAAAATTTTGCCATGGCAAAATGATACCGAGACTGTTGGCACCAAGTACTCGTATTCCATGTTCTTTTGCAATTTCTAAACACTCTTGTTCGACGGTTTTTCCATTTTCAGTCGCAAGGTGCATATCTGAAGACAATACAATCGCGCATGAGACTCTCTTTTCTGCTAGTTGCAGAAAGATCTCTTTATTTCTACTGGCGTGAGTACAGAGGATAGCTACATCTGGAATGATTGGCAGTGAGTCGATATTTTTGTAGGCTAATACGCCGCAAACGGCTTTATATTTTGGCGTTACGGGCATGATTGCCCCTTGGAACTCACCAGCCAATAGGTTTTTCATTACCACTTCACCGGCTCGAAAGGAACGGTTAGATGCACCTATTACTGCAACTGACGTGGGCTTTAACAGTTTGGCGATATTATTCATAGATACCTCAGCGATACTCTTGTTATTGAATAGTAATCGATAATGAAATTTTTGTTTGCGATTTGAACAAGGTAGCGAAGGATCTTGCTTTATAACGTGTGTTAGCTCACACCAATATTTTCTAAATGTTAAATAGCCCCTTGATTATATGGGATTCGAAAGGCATGATGCGGATAAGAATATAACTGACTATATACAAACCGTTTATGAAAAAAATCTCGATACTTAGCCTCTCTATGTTGTTAGCAGCTTGTTCTACAGGTAATTACACTACAGATGTAACTACTGATAGTTTTAGAGAAGACTATAAACCGCAAGCCGTTGCGGAAACGACAGTTGCACCTAATATGACTGAAGAAGTTGTTGAGCAGCAGCCAATGGCGAGCTCTCAAAAAAATATGGTTAATGTTAGTCGCACAGAGCCAATGGCCAAACCTGCACCTAAAACAAGAAACGTTAAGATTATCGCGCCTACCAAAAAACAGGTAGAGTCATTTAAGCGATATGGATTTACTATTCAGGTTATCGCAGTTGATAGTGCAGTTAAAGCTGAGCAATTAGCCAAGAAGTTACCTCAAGGTCACTCTGTTTGGGAAAACTACAAGCAAGTGAATGGCACTGATTGGTATACCTTGCTGTATGGTGACTACCAGACGCGCTATGAAGCTAAAGCCGCTATTGAGACTTTGCCGAAGATGTTTAAAGATTTGAAACCTTTCGTAAAAAGTCTGGATGACGTGAAAAACTCACCATATCCTAAACTGAAAAAAATAAGATAAGAAAAGGACCGTAAGGTCCTTTTTTTTGACCAAAATACAGGCAACCAACCATGATGTTCAAGCAAATGATGAGTTTTTGCTGTACCTATTAAGCTAATTGGTTATGATTGATTGCATTAACATCGTCATGATTCACGGAATAACAATTAATGGCTAAATCAACAATTCTACTTTTATGTGGTGGCGGATCGTCTGAACACGAAGTATCTCTAGTGTCTGCCTCGTATCTTTCTCAGCAATTGAAACAACATGATGACTTTGATGTTATTCAAGTTGAGATCACTAAAGACGCATGGAAACTAGATAATGTTGAGGTGATGCTGGATATTAATACTCGCTCGTTAGTGTCAAAAGAGAATAGCCTACACATTGATTATATTGTTCCTTGTATCCATGGCTACCCGGGAGAAACGGGAGACTTGCAATCAATGTTTGAGTTGTCAGGTATTCCTTATCTTGGCTGTGGACCTGAAGCGAGTAAGAACAGTTTTAATAAAATCACTTCCAAGCTTTGGTACGATGCGCTAGGCATCCCAAATACACCGTACCTTTTCCTCACCGATGATAGCAGTGAGTCTATAGATAAAGCGCTAGCGGCATTCGATCGCTGGGGAAATCTATTTGTGAAGGCCGCGAGTCAAGGCTCGTCAGTAGGCTGTTACAATGTCACTGATAGAGAAGGCGTTGTAGCTGCAGTTAAATCGGCATTTTTCTATTCAAATCAAGTGTTAATTGAAAAGGCGCTCAAACCTAGAGAGCTTGAAGTCGCAGCATACGAATATAATGGTGCCCTGCATATTACTCCTCCAGGAGAGGTTATTGCCCCTGACGGTGCATTTTATAGCTATGAAGAGAAATACAGTTCAGACAGTCATTCACACACTGAGATAGAAGCAAAAAGGGTTGATGATGCGATTTTGCAAAAAATTCAACACTATTCGCAATTGGTGTTTACTCGAATGGCGTTAAAAGATTTATCCCGAATCGATTTCTTCCTGACCGAGCAAGGGGAGTTGTATCTCAATGAGGTGAATACGTTCCCGGGAATGACGCCTATCTCAATGTTTCCTAAAATGTTAGAGAACAATGGCCCTGAGTTTAGTGAGTTTCTTGCTTCGGCTATTCGCCAATCAATTAATCCCAAGGTTTAATTGACTTAAATTTTGCCATTTCTCCTTGTGCGGTGTTTGACTTTTGTAAGTATTGAGCAGGCATCGCTGGGCTTAACCAGCGCCCGTAATCTTGAATATCACGCAGGTTGTAACCTCTCTTCTCCAATTCTTGAGCCGCACCAACCCGAGCCGACTGTCCTGTAAAGCGGTGTTGATAGGGGAGATCGAGTAAGTCACTTGCCCGTCTTAAAATACGATAGATGGATGAGTCATCTAATTTGTCTAGCCCAATATTTCCGTGCCTGTCAATTCGTCTAAATAGATAACCGGAAGAACCCGTCATAAACTTAGTCCATCTAGTTAAAGCTTTCTCTGCTGCTTTCGAAAGAACATACTCGGTAGTATCAATTTTTAATGAAGTTAGATTCTCTCTATAGCAAACATTATCTAGGGTGAGGTTCTTAAGTTCGGAGCGCTTTAAAGCACACTCAAACATAACGTGGTAAATCGACAAATCTCGGATATTCCGTAATGTAGTATTTCCACTTAACAAACGATCTAATTCTACTAAATGTTCTCTACTCATTGGAGAAGCTTGCGTGGCATCACCATGTTTATTTAGACGAAGTTGTTGCAGGGTAAATCGTATTTGTCTGTGATTTGTAGGGGAGGGAAATCCATGCCATTGATGGATGTTTGAAATTGTGATGCTGTAACGTCGTAAGGTGGAGAATTTACGTTTAGCAGACTCACTTTCTAGAAATAACCGGACCGCTGTTATAGATGTAGGCAAGGCCGATACGTGTTTGGCATCACAAAAAGAAACAAATCTATTCCAGTCCGTTGTCATCGCTAACTCTGAACTTCTTGAATAACTTGAGTGAGTTAACTTAGTTATGTCATCCGGCAAAACCAGAGACAGAAAGCGTTTCACGCTTATAGTACGTTCCTGTTCATCGGTAATTATCGGTATGTGTTTCTTCATTCTTATGCACTATAACTAATTAATTAGAATTCGATAATACACTTGAATCTTAGCCAAATACAATTATATTATGTAAAGAACTAACTAATAATAGAAAGAAATCAGATGGCGACGACATTTCATAGAGGTTATTGCATACAGTCTGGCTCAGATAAAGACGTATGGCACGTTAGGGTTAAGAATCATGTTCTTTCTGGCGCATTACCTGCGGTTAAGAAATCATTAGATTGGTGGTGTGATACTGCCACCCTTATAGATCCTAAAGAGTTTGCTTCTCTTGTTCCTCAGAAAGATGAAGAACTGAACGAGCAGCAAGAAGATTACAACGGCCATTTACTTAAGAGCGATAGTGGAGCTAAGAATAGTTGGTATTGCTTTTTTAATGGTAAACTAGTCAAAGGCTCTAAAAACGCCATTAAAAAACATATTGACCAGAATGAACCAAAAAGAAGTATTCAATGACATTAGTATATTCCACAGAAACCGGAAGAATTAAACCAGAAGAACAGAAACAACAGAGAGCCAAAGGGGATGGTGTCGTTAGAATACAGCGCCAAACCAAAGGTCGTAAAGGAAAAGGGGTATGTATTGTATCCGGTCTTGATTTGGATGATGCTCCACTAAAGCTACTAGCAGCAGAACTTAAGAAAGTGTGTGGCTGTGGCGGTGCCGTAAAAGAAGGCATGATTGAAATCCAAGGTGATAATCGAGAGAAAATCAAAGTTCATCTAGAAAAAAAAGGATTGACCGTAAAACTTGCCGGAGGTTAATTTAACCTTTTCTTTTCCTTATTTGTTGCCCTTGCGAGTCATATCACATCTATATGTGAAAGGTTATTAATATTAGTTTTAATGGCCTTGTTTCATTTCTATACAATTATCACTATTTTAAACCATAAATTACTTTTCACGCCTTTCATTTTTATCTCAATGAAAGGCGTTTTTAATCTATTCAATTATAAATCAAATGTGATATCTAGCGTTTAACAGATTATTTAGTCAATTATAATTTGTTCGGAATTCAAGTGTAAGTTATTAAATATTCACTTATTTAATGTATTTCGAACTACTTATAATTAAGGGTACTGAATGAAAAATTTACTTAGCAGAGTTATGTTTATTTTTTCAATGGTTATATTAAGTGTAAATGCCAATGAAAAACTCGACTTTCTTACCCCAATTAAAGGGGGCGTTCAAGACAAAGTTTACAACAAGAACTTTCCAAAGCTCACAGTCTCAACCTTTAACATAGCCGCCGGTAGAGTAGGGAAACTTGAAAAAATCGCTGAAGGAATTACAGCATTGAACTCTGATATTACCGCTATTGTTGAGATAGACGACAAAACCAACCGAAGCGGTAAAGTAGATCAACTCAAGCTATTAAAAAATAAAACCAGTTTATATGGTCAGTTTGCTAAAACCATTGACTTTGATGATGGTGAATATGGTGTGGCCATTATGTCAAAATATCCGATTGGAAAAACAGAGATAATAAATATACCTTCCGATGCGGAACAAGTCGTATTATTTGCTGCTGAAATTAAGGTTCCAACATTTGATTCACCGATTATATTTATTAATGCGCATTTTGATTGGTATGCCGATCCAGCATTAAGAATCAAACAAGCTTATGCGGTTAATGATTATATTTTAGGTAATAGCAACAGTATTTTTGAAAATATAAGCAGCAGAGTGGTCATTTTAGCCGGTGATTTCAATGCCGTTCCTGGCTCAGAACCAATAGAAGAGCTAAGCAAGTATTGGACATTAGTGAATCAACAAGGGCTTGATATCAAGACATGGCCAACTGATAACCCCATTGTGGCTATTGACCATATTTTTACGTCAAACGCTCAAAAGTGGAAAACAGAACAGCTATCTATCCCTCAAAATAACAAAGCTTACTGGAAAAACTTAAGTGATCATCTACCCGTTACCGCCAAGCTAACGCTATTGGAACAATAGGGAGAAGAATCAAAATCTTTCTTGCATAAATAATCTATGACGGAGTTACTCCAATATCTAACCAGTATTGGATTGCCTCCGTCGATTATCTTCTTTATCTGGATCATCTGGAAAATAGATAAACGACTAACCATCTTAGAAACAAAGGTTAAGTAATGGCGATACCAACACAATTCGGGGTAAACGTGGCAACACCGCAACCCTTAGAAGTAAAACTCGATATCAGTGAGCGCACTATGGCAACCGTAGGTTTTGTGGTTATCATCGGTGCGCTTTTAATCAAACGACTTAAAAGTTAAGTAATGTCAGGTAAATCATTAACTGTAAAACAAGCGGGACGCAAAGGCGGGAACGCAACCAAACGCAAATGGAAAACCAACAAGAAATTTGCTGCGGCTATGAGAAAGAAACTTAGTGCTGCTGGTAAAAAAAGTGCGAGAGTACGCAAAACAATCCAAATGAAGAAATAGATATAGAACCCTTTGATTCTGTGGGTATTTAGGAGATATCATTAAGGCATAATTTGAAGGGAAACATTATGACAGTCGATTTTAGTGATATTCACAACAAAATAGGTAGTTCTTTTCTAGAACTGACTCAATCAATAAAACAAAATGAAAATGATGAAGAAATAACTGCAAAATTTAATTGTCTCGTTGATATCTTCGTACAAATAGGAAGTTATACTCCGGTATCATGGGGTTATAATCAAACGTTCCAGTGGTGGGGCTATTTAAGTGATATTGGTAATTCAAAGTACGCTAGTTCATTTATTTCAATACTAAGAGAAAAATTAAAAACTGCCACAAGCTCTACTGAATAACCCTTAGAATTTTTAAAATTAGAACTTTCAGTCGCAACATGCAGTGACAATGAATTATATTTACAAATGGCCAAAAAGGAATATGAAAAATACCCGCTAAACCTCGAATTTAGTCATACTTATGCACATATGCTCTGTTTGGCTGAATCGACTTTGGAAAATAAATATAAAGGAATAAAATTATATAAAAGATATATTGAAGAAAATAAGCCTCACTTGGCAGAAGAAACAATTAAATTAGCTTACAATGCCGAAGTAGTGCTCTTTCGACATCTACAAAATTCAGGGAAAGTTGAAGAGGCAGATTAGATTGTTAGAGTCTATAAGAGCATGTCCAGAGTATAGAAAAACCGCATTTTATAATAATAATACACTTACAATCAGGGAAATATATAATGAAAGAAAACATTTACGAGAAGTTACAGATTCTTTAAAGAATGAACTTAAAGCTAAGATGGATGACTATGAAAAAGAGCATAATAAAAGCAGTTTTCAACAGTTAGTATTATTTACAGCAGTAATTACCTTCGTGATTACTGCTGCAACTAGTGCTACAAGCGCACAGTTTGACGTGCGAACTCTATCTTCTATAGGACTGATATTGATAATATTTGTAACAACAGCATCTTTATTTAATGACAAGCCTAATAAATTTTTATTAGATTATAGAATATATATATTAATGATTTTCATATTATCAATTATATTAATTAACTTTTCCCCCGCAATCAATAATTATAGTAATTCAAAAAAATGCCTATTAAACTGTAATGTAGTTATAGAGATACCAAACACACCATTTGTTAAATTAGATAAATGAATATTAAAATAACCTCTCCCCTTTTATAAAACTGGGGGAGGAGTTATTTCTTAAACAAAAATCGTCTTTTATTTCTCATCAGCAAAGAATAACTATCATTACTGTTAATCATTTTTGGTATGTTAAGCTCCATAGCTCTAAACTCTCGACCTGAAGGTGTAATTAAAGTGTCGCCACGGACTTTAAAACCACTTAGAATCGAACTCATATAGCAATATTTCACTTAGTTGACGGTTTAAAACACCGCATTTGTAAAGTTCTTCGTTAAATTGAATGCGTTGTAACTGCTTTTTCATGTGATCTACCTCAAAAAAACCATCAAAAATTAAAGTTTGATGATTTTGAGCATTGGACCGCTTACTTTAGGGCAAATGCTCAAAATCCGAGGTAGTATTCATTTTGTTAATAAGAAACCTAGCTGATGCATGTGCTAGTTGTAAGTTAGGAAAAGCGCAATAAACTTAATAAACAGGGGATTAATGACAACGCTAACTTAGATATCCTATTTAACATAACATACATAATGCGTAGTTGAACGATCGTTCAATAGATTGGTATTGAGCTATCCCAAACACCGCTAAAGCCATTGAAATGCTTGATAAACCTAGCCCGTTATACTTTTTTGCTATGCCTTCCCATAGTGCTTTTACTGTCGGATTATCGTTTTTATCAGCATGTACACCTAGTAAAGCCACTTCTTTCTCTATTCCTGAGCCTTCTGCTAAAAAAATTGCTTCTTCATCAGATAGATAGCGTATTCCAGTTCTTATTTTACTTATTTTATTAGGCTGTAGGTTCAAGTCATGTGCTATTTGCTTATCTTGTATGTAGTTTTTAGCCTTTTTATAGGCGTCTAACAGTTCATTCGCGTACATATCTAAAGCTCCTTTTTCTTACATTGTAGCCGTTCACATTCGATTTTTCGCACTTTACAAGTTCGATCTATCGGATTTATAGTTCCGATAAATCGAATTTGACTGCCTTGGGTGTCGACCCTTGAAGCCGCTGCCCTTGGTGGTCATTCCTTTCAATCGTTCAAGGTGGTTGCTGTGTCGCTAGGTCAAGTAATTAAAAATCGTCGTCTTGAGTTAAATATGAAGCAAGAAACTTTAGCTCATGATGTGGGTGTCACTGTTCAAACCATCATGAAGTGGGAAAAAGGAAAATCGGAGCCTACCGCATCTAAAGTTGTTTTGTTGTCGACTTACCTTTCTTTGTCTTGTCAGGAAATTTGTATCGGTCGTATTTTTCAAACTGACGTCGATAAAATTGATTTCCTTCGTTGCGCTAGTTTCTATCAAAAACAATTGACTCACGTTGATTTTTTATTGTCTCTTTATGAGTTTATCGATGATAAACAAGACTTTATGTCTCTTACTACACCAACAAATGTGAGTGGTAAGTGATCATGAATATTCAACCAGTGAAAGTCTTTTTTGATTTGATGCCAGACAACACGGTTTCAGTGTTGGTTCAAGGCTCTGCTGAATGGGATTTGATGTACTCATATCAAAATATGGTGTCTTGGTGCGAGTCTGAGTTCCTAGATTTTGAACTGGTTGATATCACCAACACAACATATTTAGAGCGTATTTCTTTAGGGGTATTTGAATAATGAGTGCTGCTAAAAAACTACTTTCAACCTTTGAGCCTAAAGACTCGGTACATGTGGATTATCTTTGTTTCACATTCAAACTTAAAGATTTGCGACACTGTCACAAAGCATTATCACGCGATGCTGACGACTCTAATTTTCGTTTTAAGAAAGAAAAATCCCTGTTAAAACGTCATGCTACCGCGCCTCGTTTTCCGTCTCCGCCTGAGTTCAATCCTATGCTGGCAAAGAGTTCAGAAGATATTGAGGCTTTAACTGCTTTCTATCATAACCAGTGTCAGCTCTATCTAGAAGATTGCCTTAAAATCTTTGCTAATCAGATATTGGGTTTGTCGTTGTCTGCGCCTCGTGGTCTTAGTTTTAATTTTTACACCGATTCAATGAAACTTACGTCTCCAAACGGTGATGACTTCTGCGGATTTGTAGGGATAGGCGGTAATGAGGATACAGTGCATTTTCAGATAAATGGCACTGGCTGTAAGCACTTGTTTGAGCGGCGTCCACCTTGGTCGGTTCATGATTGGCTCTCTAATGTATTGGGTGTCACCACCCTAGCCCGTGTTGATTTGGCTTATGATGATTTTGATGGGATATTCGATTGTGATTATGCCATGAAAGCCGTGTATGACGATGCGTTTAGAACTGCTGTTCGTGGTCGTTCTCCTTCCGTTGAACCTGACAACAGGTTTACTATTGATTTTAAGACAGGCAACAAGATTTTTAGCAAAGAACAACTTCTTGTTGGCTCTCGTTCCTCTCGCGTTTACTGGCGTATCTACAACAAAGCACTTGAGCAAAATCTGGCTGAATCTGGCTTGATTTGGTATCGCTCAGAAGCTGAACTTAAAAAATGGGATGTTGATGTACTGCTAGACCCTTGCGGGGCGTTCGCGGCCATTAATGATTTCTCTGCGTCTATCTCAACCGCAAAACCCTTTAATACTAAGCGTCAGCCCACTAAACATGCAGCTTTAGACCTTCTAAATCAGACTTACTGGCTGAAGCGTCAATATGGAAAAATCCTGAACTCTTTACTTGCGTCCGTAAATGGCGACGTTGAAAAAGCACTAGGTATGGTCATTCGTGACGGTACTTCTTTCACTCTCCCCGATACTCACGGGGCACTAATTAATCATATTTTGGAGACTTAAATTATGGCTTCTTTATTCGTTCTTGGTATCGATATTACTTGGAATCAATTTTCAGGAGAACAAGCGAACTTAAACATTGCTCGCCCAATGCGTGAAGTGTCAACGGATAACTATAAGCGTCGAACTATAGGCGAATCTGGTGACGTAAACCCGAAGTATGACCAAGTTATTCGAGTTGATCATCAATACGCCTTAAAACTTGAGCGTTGCGCTGCATTAGTTCCACGCCGTGAATATGAAATGGTGTTTGATATCGATTTAGATAATCCATTAGGCGGTGCAATCGTTAAGGAGCTAATTCCTGTAGACGATGATATCAAAGCACACTTTAAAAACTGCATGAAGTAATTACGGAGTGTTTCATGGATAGCTACCATTATTTTTTGTCCTTCGTCCTGTGTATCGATGTGGCGTTAATCGTAGCTTTCTTTTGGACTGTTTTTACCTTTTTAAATCTTTTGTTTTTTGGCGATGAGTAATGGCGACTATACGTTCTCGTGATTTTAAATGCGTACGATTAAATACCAATGGTGTTTATTACGTTACGAACAAAAGTTGTGAGGCCTATGCATTACATTATTCGATTTATGACCGTTTAACAGATAAGCCGATTATTGGCGAATGTTGGAAAGCTGATGGTGATTATTATTGGTATACAAAGACCGTTTGCACTGCTCATATTTATACCAAAGAACAAAGAGATAACATTTTAAACGGTGGTACTGGTGAAACGTCGACAGAACAACCCGTTGACCCTAACCCAAATACTGACAACAGCGGAATTCAAATAGACTCTGGTTTATACACCACGATCACAAGTTTTTTGCTGCTGTCTTTTGTCACTGGCCATATCACTGGCCGTATTGTTAAAACCTTAAATAAAGCATAGGTACTTTTATGAAACATTTTAAAACTGTTAAAAAATTTGGTCTTGGCGCTTCACTAATGGGGGTTGCTGGCGCGGCATCTGCTGACACTGCAACGGCTATTACTGATGCAATCTCAACAGGTTCGACTAACTATGGTGCTGTTGTCGCTGGCGTTATCTCTGTTGCGGCACTTGGTTTTGGTTTAAGCCTAATTGTTCGCTCACTTTCTAAGTAGTGGACGCTCAAACACTCGGTGAGCTCGTTACTATTGCCTTAGCAATATCTGGTGCAGTCACCTTTACTACTGGTTTTTATACTGGTGTTAATGCGTCCTAAGTGGCGCATTTTTTTGGGCTGAATGATGAAAAAACTTACTTTCTTATTTCTGTTACTAATTTCATTTGATTCTATTTCTGGTAATTATTGGCGTATTTCTAGAAGTGGTGATGCTCGTTCAGATGCTATTTTTGCTACTTGTAACGGAATTGAATTTGATAAATGGATAGATGTTAATCAGGCTGCTGATTGTTTCGTTGGCAAATGGACTGGGTTTAATGGTGATATATTACGCTGGAAAGGTAACTCATTATCTTTAGATGATGTATTAAAAGCGAATGGCAATAAGACACTAACCTTTCATTACAGCATTACTTCTTCTGATGGTGGTGAACGATATAGAAATATTTTTACTAAAGTTGTTGCCTTTAAAACAGTTTGTCAAAAAACTCATTACGTTGATAGCAATGGTCAATGTAAATTAAAAATAGATAAGTGTCCTGTTGGGGAAATAATCAATGCAGACGGTGTAACTTGCACTCCAATTTGTGAAATTGTCTCTACTCGTTCAGACGGTAGACGTGCAAAGAAATGGCTAAAATTTGATACTAGGGTGTTTGGTCACCGTCCTAAGAAATTCTGTAGGGGTACAGGTGAAGTAGGTTGCGAGTTAATCAGTGATGGTATTTATATTCAACCTAATCCCGATGTAAACCCTTACGCTGAGGGGTATTTCGAATATTCTACAAAATCATGTAAAGTGTCTGAAATTGGTAATTATTATGGCGGTCAAAATCCTGACCCTACTAATCCTGTAGACCCTAACAATCCTGACCCTAATAATCCTGACCCTAATAACCCTGACCCTAATAATCCTGATCCTAATAATCCTGATCCTAATAATCCAGACCCTAACAATCCCGACCCTAATAAGCCTAGTGAGCCAATTGATTACGCTCGTATTGATGCCATGTTTGAAAAGAATAATCAGATATTAAAGGGTTTGGAAGCTGAGCAAAAAGCTAACAATTTGGCTTTGTCTTCTACTGGTACGCTTTTACTCACTGAAATGTCAAAAACTCCCACATTACTAGAGTCTATTAAAGCTAAGGTTGATGATACCGTATTACGTATTGGGAGAATGGATACTAACGTTAAAAATGCTCAAGTAGCTAATGAACGCAGTATTAACTCAATGAAAAACCGATTAGATACAAGCATTAGATTGAATAAAGAAAATATTGATGCTGGAATTGCTGTTACAAATAACCTTAAAAAATCAGTTGATGGTTTAAAGAAAACTGTAACGGGTAACTTAAAAGCCATTCGAAATGATATTAAAAAGTTAGGCAATGGCAATGGTGGCGGTGATATGAGTGGCGTTATTGATGCGTTAACCGTTAAAGGAAAACATACTCCAAATGGTTTAATCGCGTTTGGTGACACTGATGCTAATGGTTCGGGTTACTTTATATCGTCTGAAATGATGCAAGGTATCAAGACTGAAATAGCTGATTTAGAGGAGCAATATAATAAGCTTATTACAGATAAGAAGGGCTTTTTTGATATCGCTTCTAATTTAAATGGTGGTAGCTCTGAGGAGCATACAATTGATTTAACTGTCGCTGGTCGTCAAGTTAGTCAAAAAAGTGCTGTATTTGGAGCACTTCAAGCTAATGCTGGAATTATTGCGGCTGCTATTTACTTGATTGCTGCCATTCTTGGCGTGTTAATAATAGCGAGGTTATAGAATGCAAGAGCTATATAATTTAGTTGGTTATATATCAGATGTTGGAAATACCGTATTTGATTTTTTTCAATCTATCCCTGATATGTTTACGCAGTTGTTAACCTACATAAATTACCTATTCATCAAGGTGAAAATCTATTTTCTTATCAAGTCTATTGAAATGTCATTTCGAGTGGCGCAACTGTTGTTAGAAGATATTGGTTTTAACTTGTTGGTTGAAACAGCTTTCAACGCCCTACCTTCTGAACTTCGTTATTACGCTCATTTGTTTGGAATACCAAAGGCTTTAACTCTTGTTGGTAATTGTGTGGGTACAGCGTTAGTTATGCGTATATCGAGGGTTTAAACAATGGCTATTACTATAAGAACAGGGGCAAACGGTAGCTATAAAAGTGCTTATGTTGCCTATTTTGTTATTCTTCCGGCTTTGCGCTCTGGTCGTTGTGTTGTTACTAATTTTGAAGGTATGCAACCTCTAGAAAAGATTGAAGAGTTGTTTGATGAGAAATTTCCAGAAACAACCAAGCTCATTCGTATATCTAGCCGTAATGTTAAAGGGCTGGATTTATGGCGGTATTGGTATTGTTGGTGTCCGCTTAATGCTTTAATTGTCATAGATGAATGTCAGGACATATTTAGTAAAAACACTGGCTTTAAGATGGAGAAATTTAACTATAAGCCAGTTTCAGAGTTTAAAGATAGCTTGCCTGATGGATATGAAAACTTTTTCAATTCTCGTCATGTTCCGGTAGATATGGACAATTTACAGCCTTGCGATATTGATGACACGGGTGCTGCTGAATACGATGACCAGGGCAGGATAATTTATCCTACTACTTTCAATGAAGGATTTATGCGTCATAGAAAGTTTAACTGGGATATTGAGCTTTTAAGTCCCGATTGGAAGCAAATTGATAGTAACGTTAAGGCATGTGCTGAGGAGTGTTTTTTTCATAAGAATAGGGATGGTCTTAAACTCTTTGCGCGTAAACCATATATTTTTAAACACTCTAAGACCGTTGCTACTCCGGCCATTCCTGAAAAGCGAGATGTAAACCTGACCTCGGTTAAAGTCCCGCTTGATGCTCACTTGCTTTATAAGTCGACGGGGACGGGTTTAACCACTAAATCAGGTGGTACGAACTTACTATTAAAATCACCTAAATTTCTATTTGCTGTAACAGCCATCATATTATCAGTGGGGTATTTTATTTATGCGGTTACCGATATTTATAATCGTAATACTGAGACGGATACGCAATCGCAAGAAGTCGAACAGGTTGAACAATCTAATGTTTCAAGCGAAAACGAGAGTAGCGAAAGTTCTCAAGATGGTCGGATTCTATGTGATGGCCGGAATAGTGATCAAGATTGTGAGCAAAGCAGCGATAATGCTTTTTATCTAAATGATGTGCCCACTTTTTTAGATATAGCTGATTTAAGCACTGTTTACGTAACGTCTAGAGTTGTTAAATATGGTGGTGTTGGCGAGTATCCTATAGAGGTTAATCTTTCGCTAGAAGTTTCGACAATCAATGGTGGTCAATTCTATCTCTCTGAGCGTTATTTGGATTATCTTAATGTTACTTATCAGTTTATCGATGATTGCATGTTGCTACTAACTAAAGGTGATCAGAATGCGCTTATCGGTTGTCCTAATTCTGGCGGGTCCACTTCTTCTGTTCAGGTCAACAACGATATCGAGATAAGCGCAGCGAATACACTGGGTATTTAAAGAATCGATTTGAGCAAGGCGAAATATAAGGAGCAACGCGAACATATTTCACCTTGTTTGAATCCGACAACTGAAAGGCGTCAGTAAGGAGTGTGTACCATGACCAGAAACGCCAGATACGAAAAAGCAATGAAGGACAAAGGTTTAAAGAAAATCACGCTATGGGTGCCTGTTGATAGAGAATCGGATATCAAACAGGCGGCTTCTGTGATGTGCGAGAATGAAACGTATACTATCGGAGTCCTGAAAGATATCGAGACGGGGCAAGCCGTTTCAATGCATAGAAATTAATAGCCGTCACCAGTGACGGTTTCCCCTTCTCTTCTGAGAGTATTCGCAAGCGTAGCGCGCCAGTGTTTGAGCGAAAGCGAGTCATAACCTAACTACTTTTCTAAACCTCTCCTCTCCCCTTATATCGCTATATCCGCCCTTCTGTGTTTTTCGACGACGAGACTGAGGAGGAGAAAATAAGCAGAAGGAGCGCGAGACATCGAAAACCCCCGTCCTGTATTACGGGGGTAAATTCCACCTAAACTTAACCTTTCCGCAGAAAGTCGTATTAACCTTTATCTATTCTTGATAAGGCTCTAGCTAGTTTTAATAACTTAGTTGATGTTTTGATTTCTAAATCTGAACTGATTTCTAATAGGGCTATTCCTATCAAAAGTTCGTTAGGTGTGATTTTTCTTCCAGTTGGTATTTCTAATTTCTCCCCTACCATTTTGAATTGATCCCATTCTTTGGAATGATGCAATTTTCTGCTTTTTGATAGCTTCATTAGCCTTTTGCATTCTGGCGGTATTGTTTTTCCCTTGTCCCAATTCTTGACGGTCGTCACACTTTTAAAACAAAGCTCTGCGGTCTCTTCTAACGTTAAATTGCACTTATAAAAACGAAAAATGAAATTTTTAGTCATTTCGTTGTACTTCATTTATAAATCTCTCAAATATGAAAGATTCATAAGATACTAATTTATATGCAATATTTAACATAAGGCGACATAATGCGTACTTCAAGCTTGGAGGTTGTATAATTGAGAAACTTTTCCTGTATATGGTCTTTCTAAACTTATTACTATGAAGTTACATATAAGAAAGGTATATTTTTCGATATGTCTCGTCACGCTTCATTTCGAGCATTATCTTATCAATACTCTCAACAAATTCGCGTGTTATATTCTTCTTGTTGAAAAGTAAGTAATTAGGCATAGTTAAAATGATCATGTCCTGGTCGATTTGGGTTGGAGATTGCACAATGTCGATTAGGTTGATTAAATCATTTTCTTTTAAATAACGCATAACTGGCAAATAATCACCTACAAACATGTCTATTCGGCCTCCTAGCAACATATCAACACTTTGTTTTGTAGAGTTCGTATATTCAATACCAAAAAATTTATTACTCTCTAGAGCGTCACTAAATGTACCAGTTCCATAGAAGTATCCAGCTCTAACTCCTATGGAATACGTTACAGTGTTACTAAAATCTGGGTTTACAGAAACATCAGAATCTTTTTTCTTAAATAGCACATATCGTTGGCTGATAAGTTCAGTCTTAGTATAGGTTCCCCACTCTTCACGAGCTTTACTTTTGGCTGCATTGAACAGCAAATCTCGCTTACCGCATTTAACTGAGTGGAGAGCTCTCTTCCATGGATAGAACTTGAACTCTACTTCGGTAGCATTGCTCGATCTTCTAAAAGCTTCCTTAATTATATCGATAGCAATACCTTTAGCTTCACCATCTACGGTATATACATAAGGCGCATATTCTAATGTAGAGGCTCTAATTATGTTAGGCACAGATGTAGCGCCAATTCTATTAGACAGAAGGCATAAAAATAGAGATGCACTAGCAATATTAATGACTTTTAGAATTTTCATGCATCACCGAAAATTAGTATTAAAATCAATTTAATATAGTTCATTTTCTATAAATTATTGTATGGCAACATCTAAAAATGCGAAGTACGTAAAGCTACACATCGACTTTTTTTTGTTTAATTAATATTTGTGACCTTGTCACGTAGTGTTGATATCAAAGTATCGATGTCGGGATCGTAAGACTATTGAATCGATTCGATATAGGCAAAAATATCGATAGCATCTTGCTTCGTCAGTACATTATTGAATGCTGGCATGCCCTTTTCAACTTTACCCGCTAAAACCTTACCTGCGAGCTGATCGGTAGACTTAAATGGATTATTTATCTTGTTAGGTAAGTTTGCCGGTCTTTTTGCTAACGACGCTGCAGCAACCCCATCGCCTTGCCCTTTAGTACCATGACAAGCAAGACAGAACTGCTGGTACTTCTGTTTACCGTTTGCTGTATCTCCGTTAATTGTACTTTGAGAAGCCGCAAACAGGCTGAAGAACAAGAGTGCAATAAGCGTGATTGAAATAGTATAAAGTTTAATTTTCATTTGTTTCTTCCAACATTAGTTTTTCACCCATCATAAGAATGAGTGATGAACTACCAATGAACACACTATTCAGACTCCTCTCTTTTTTGCTCATACAACTAATAACGAGGAGCTTACAGATCGAAAAGTTAGCAACTACATGACTCTGTTATAAGCCTTAGCAATTAGTTTGTCGTCATTCCCATAGCAAGGATTAATCGTAATCAGTCACTATCAGACCGCCCAAGCATGGTATTCCCGAAAGGAATAGTAAGCGCTCGCTTATTTTTCTTTTAAAATTCCAATCAGCACGATCCACTGGTTGCAAAATCAGCATGACAGTTTCCTGTAATTTAGTTACAAAACACCTTGTATTGATCTATTCTTAAGCTTAAAAATAAGAGTCATACTCATTCTAAGTTGTTAATATTAAGGGGATAACGCCATAAGATTTCGTATAAAGCTCAGGTTGTTTTTGGGGAATTTAGGAGAGTATCTCTGAAAGGTAAATTGTTCGGTGTTATTTAATTTAGTTATAGTGCGCTAATGTCAAAAAGATAAAGCTTGATTGCAGACCAAACAAGCTCTTAAATTATTCTTGGTTAGATTTTTCTTCTCTGATTTTCTGAGCGACTATTTTGATGGCTTCTGCAGTGCTTATCCCCTGCTTCATCAATTCTTGAATTTGCTCTACAGCCGCTTGTTGTTCTTGGTGTGATAGTGGTGGAATATCGTCAAACATAAAAAGCCCCTCATAATTGAGGGGCGACTATAAAGTGTTTATCAATAAGTGGCAAGGAAGTTCACATAGCCTCCCATCGCATCCGCGTTGGTGTAGGCAACAGCTACGTCGAGTTCAAATAATCCTAAAGGTGAGATGCCTACCCCTCCGGTAACTGTCCCTTCACTGTCGCTATATGCGAGATTCTTTCTGTAACCACCTCGTAACTGTAGCTGACGCATTACATCGATTTCCATACCAACTCGAATCCATTGGGTATTGTCAGCAAACTTATCAAACTTCTCATCTTCGTTTATATCGTAATCGACACTAAACGAAAAGTAGTCTGCAACAAATCCTGCACCAACGGTATATTGAGGACGAATCTGATAAGCAAAGTCAGTAGTAATAGTGTTTTCTGCACTACTGAGCTGGCTAGTTAATACCGTGGTGATTTTATCAGTAGCTACGTCACGAGAGATCAAATTGGTACCGCTAATACCGATGCGGAAAGGACCATAAAACCATAGCGCCCCAACATCAATATTAAACATCGCTTCAGATGTACTGTTTTTCAGAATATCTTTGATGTCGTATTTTTGGACCGATGCTGTATAAACGTAAGTATTGATTCGTTGGATTTTTGGAGAGATACCAAAAGACATGTGTTGGCCAAACACCGTTTGATATTTGGCGAGCGTTAAACCCGCTTCCAGTACGCCAATGGAAACGACGTTCATTGCACTGAGTTCAGCATTTTGTGCAGCGTTAATTGGACTTGCTAGCACACTTGAATCATAGATTTCAGGAGAAACAAAAGCCTCAGTATAGGCTTTTGCAAACCCAGTCATAGATAAAAAAGAGTTTGGGATACCAAAGGCCGCAGACAATCCCGCTTCCACCTTAGCGTGGTCTCCTTTCATTTCCGTCAATAAATTATTAATCTCTGCTTCTGTTGCAGGCGTTATCGCTCCGGGGTTACCGTAATCTATACCGTCAATAATATCTGCTAAGTCTTTGGCGTTATCCTGTAACTGATCTTGATCGCTATACATCAAGCCGACAGCTGGTAGTAGCATACCCACATCATCATTACGTCGATAAATCGCTGCAAGAGCAGGGTTATAGAAGGGCGAGGTTAAATAGGTTCCAGCAACAACACCAACACCACCCATAGCTTCACCACGAGCATCAACAGAATAGTTAGCTGCAACTGAAAGGGATGAAGACAAAGCGAGTGCAGTTGCTATCGAATAGCGAAGTTTGTTCATAATAAATAGCCTAGATATATTCCTTTAATGCTTTATCGGCAAGTTTGATATTATCTTTATCAGTTATTCTGCAGATATGTCGTATGTTTTGCTTATTACTTGCTGATCTTCGATTACTATCGCCCCTTGCCATCTTTTTTGGGTAATAGAAACGGCCAATACGTATCGATCTGGCGTGAGTTTGCCTAAAGGCAGTGACGTAGGATAATCTGTTTCATACTCCTGATACCAAACTCTCTTGTATTCGCCATCCAAATAGTCGTATAACGCAACGGTAAGAACTGGAAGCGCGCAATACGGATTGAGCAAACCAAACTTATCGACAGCCCAACTATCCTTGGTATCCCAACGAACAATCTCTTTCGACTTTGATTCTCCCATTACGACCCAGCTATTCCACTGCTCTCCATTGACGTTCTCAATTTCTATTCGATATAGCCCCGGACCAAGTCTTTGGCTCAATGCATAACGAGCATGGTAGATAAACTCTCCATTAGACGATACTTGTTCAAAATCTGTTTCTGGAGAAATATCCGTGTCGGACCACTGACTAAAACGTATAGATTTAATTTCAACCGATGC
The DNA here is from genome assembly GCF_033238805.1 of Vibrio sp. MACH09. NCBI lineage: Bacteria > Pseudomonadati > Pseudomonadota > Gammaproteobacteria > Vibrionales > Vibrionaceae > Vibrio > Vibrio sp. MACH09. The sequence goes on from NZ_BSFZ01000002.1 coordinate 1,377,485, forward strand.
TTGGCTTTCAATAATAAGCTTAGACGTAATTCGGCCAGGACTTTGTAAAGATTGACGTCTAATTACGATATTACTAATCCAGCTTGCTAACGGCTCTGAGGTTAAACTCTTCCCGCAATCGGGCTCTAAAGATTTAAGGAGCAGTTCGTTTAAGTGATTATCAACATAATCATCTCTGTTGGTTTGCCACACCTGAATCAGAGCAGAAAAGCTTGCTTGCAAGTCATTTTCAAGCAACATTTTATGAGCCTGACTAAGCGGAGTTTGGTTATCAAACCACGCATTAGCCGTGCTGGTTAACATGCTTGATAGCAGTAATATCAGTAATGAGACGTACTTAATCATTATGACTTCATCTTATAACCAACGCCACGTAGAGTTTCTATCTCTACACCTGGAAGTTTTTGTCGTAGCTGCAAAATATGCGTATCTACCGTTCTGGTCGTTGGGAAATGGTTATAGCCCCAAACATGGTCTAACAACTCGTCTCTAGTAAACACTCTACCAAGGTTACTTGCCAAGAATAGAAGCAGGTCAAACTCGGTACGGGTTAGTGTTATCGCTTCTTGTTGGTAAAAAACTTCACGCGTTGCTTTATCTATTACCAAACAATCCGTAGTAACTTGATTACTCTGTTCTTCATTTTCCTCGTCTGGAGAGCGAAGTTGAGCGCGGATTCTTGCAAACAACTCAGCCTCAGCAAAAGGTTTAGTTAGATAATCATTTGCGCCGGCATCTAACCCGGACACTTTATCTTTAATCGTCACCAGTGCAGTCAGTAAAATCACCGGAACATTCTTAATTTCTTTCCACTTTGCTAGACGAGTGACAGAGTCACCATCGGGTAATTGACGATCTAGTATAACGAGATCTGCTTTTTCCCATAACGGATCAACCTCAGCGAGAGTCTCTGCATGGAAACACTCATAACCTGCTTGTTCTAGGCTAACTAGTAGTCCATCTGCTAAATTTTTATCATCTTCAACGAGTAGCAATGTCTGTTTCACAAGGTATCTCCAATTTAAATGTAGTGGGCGGGCCGCCAAGAGTCAGTTCGCCGCCCATTCTTCCTACCATAGATTCAACAATAGTTAACCCTAGCCCTAATCCGGCTTTGCTAACAAAAGGTTTCTTTAGCGTACGCCAATCTTTTTTACTCAGATTTCCTTTGTCCATGACAAAGAAGGTAATCTGTTTCTCTTTTACTTCAATTTTCAATGTAATCGGCTGAACGCCATACTTAATTGCGTTATTTATTAAATTATCTAAGCAAGTACCTAGCCAATAAATATTCACTTTAGCGGCGGTATCTCGGTTTATTTCTACATGAATCTTTACTTTAGATTCTTCGTATCGATACATCATCCACTCTTCGATAGATGGTATCCATTCTGTCGCCATACTTTGGTTGCCAGATTGTAGATAATCTTTACTCGCTTCCGCCAGTTGTCTTAGCCGGCGTGTGTCTTCACATAATCGTCTAAACTCATCATAAACCGATTCAGGAAGGCTTTCGAACTCACGTCTAAACCCTTCTACGGTCATTGATAAACTCGCGATTGGTGTTCTTAACTCGTGCGTCAAAATCTGTAGAACCAGCATCCTGCTCTTTAGCTCTTGTCGTTTAGTGTTCCAACGGTAACCCGCCCAACCAAATACCAAGGCGATATTGATGATTACCAAGGCGATCATACTATTGAGTAGAAGATCCGATTTATCTTCTAACTCAAAACAGAGATTGCCCCGTCGCACAAAACACGACTTGTCACTGTCAGTCAGTGTATATTTTAGTTGTGATTCACTCGCATTGTCCTGCCAAACACGCTGCGGGAAAATATAGTACTTATCCCCTCGCCTCAACCACAAGTTGTCATTTTCAACGAACATTCTTTCACTAGCAATAAGCGCGTTGATCGCACTGAAAGGCATTCTTTGCAAACGGCCAAGTAAGGTATTATCTGTTGAAAGTGGTCTCTCTAAAATGTGCATGTAAGGCTGCAAGTCATCAAAGCTTTCTGGATTTAGTTTGCCGTAGCGATAGGCATAACTTCCGCCCCCCGGATGAATAAGTCCAGTACGAGCAAACCACTTCACCGGTAATGGCGTTCCTTTACATATTGTCCTTACAAAGACTAATGGCTCGGTTACCAATGGGCTTAAAGGCAATTGTCCTGTGCAGTTTTGTTCCAGAATGTAGAGTTGTTGAAGATCTTTAAGGGGATAATTAGCGGTTTGCGGTAGCATGAACTCCGGCGCAATCAACTTGTTGGGAAAGTCACTTTGTAGATTTCGAACGTCGTAGTGTTCGTTGGCCTGCGAGTAATCAAACAGATTAACAAACTCATCAATTCTTTCAGGCAGCGAAGAGCCCCATACATTCAACGGTGCTATCAATAAAGCGCTATAAATTAATTTACGTATTAACAAACGATTTTGCCAACTGTTTTATTCAAAAGTAAATATTCTATTCAACGGTAAAATATTATCGTTATTGCTAAACAATATAGCGTATAACTAGTGGAAATCACATAACTCTCAAGAAGATAGCGACATTTATAGCAAAAAAGTTAGATCCTTGTACGCAACGGATTGGTTTTACCACGTAGCGTGAGAGTTTATTGTTTTTTTCAGTACAGATTTTATTCAATCTAGAAACAGTTTGAACAAGGTATCAGGAGAGCAATTAACCCAATCTCCTAACCATAAATAAATGCTGCTCACTTTATGTGAACAGCACTTCTAAATTGCTTACTGTTTCTCTTAATTTATAGCAAACATGCCGCTATAGATGAGAAGAAATTTGTACGCACGACTCTTTTGCATCACCAAACAGCATTTGAGTATTCTCTTTGAAGAACAATGGATTTTGCACCCCGGCATAACCTGGGTTCATTGAGCGTTTAAAGACAATAACATTTTGCGCATTCCAAACTTCCAATACAGGCATACCTGCGATTGGGCTATTTGGATCGTCTAGTGCTGCTGGGTTAACCGTATCATTTGCACCGATAACTAAGATGGTATCCGTTTCAGGAAGATCATCATTAATTTCGTCCATTTCTAAAACGATGTCATATGGTACTTTTGCTTCCGCTAACAATACGTTCATGTGACCCGGTAACCTTCCCGCTACTGGGTGGATACCGAAACGAACATTAACACCTTGAGCTCTCAGTTTTTCCGTAATTTCATGAACCGGATACTGAGCTTGAGCTACTGCCATGCCGTACCCCGGAGTTATTACAACTGACTTAGAGTTCTTCAGCATTTCAGCCACTTCTTCTGCACTGGTTTCGCGGTGTTCACCGTACTCAGTGTCGTTACTGATCACAACTTCCTGTCCAAAACCACCTGCAATAACAGAGATAAATGAACGGTTCATTGCCTTACACATGATGTAAGAAAGTATCGCACCGGACGAACCAACCAAGGCACCCGTTACAATCAATAGATCGTTAGCTAACATAAAGCCAGCCGCCGCCGCTGCCCAACCTGAATAGGAGTTAAGCATTGAGACAACAACAGGCATGTCCGCGCCACCAATAGATGCAACCAGATGGTAACCAAATACGAAAGCAATTAGCGTCATTATAATTAACGCAAACATGCTACCTTGGGCACTAACAAACATGAACATTAACAAGAGCGAAGCAACCACCGCTGCTAGGTTCCATTTATGCTTATGTGGAATGCTAAGTGGAGAAGAAGAGATCACACCTCGTAATTTACAAAATGCGACAATAGAACCGGTAAAGGTAACCGCACCAATAAATACACCAAGGAACACTTCAACTAAGTGAATGTTCAGAAGCGCTGGGTCAGTAATCATACCGTGATCTAGGTAGCTATTGTAACCAACTAAAACCGCAGCTAGACCCACAAAGCTGTGCAGTATTGCGACCAGCTCAGGCATCTCTGTCATTTCAACTTTTCTAGCGTAATGGATACCGATGCCACCACCAATAACCATTGCGACTAATATCCAGCCAACAGCAGATGAACTTGGTGATAGAATTGTCGCCACCAACGCAATCGCCATACCAGCAATACCGTAGTAGTTACCTGATCTTGCTGATTCTTGCTTAGACAGCCCCGCTAGACTCATTATAAAGAGAACCGCAGCAACAATGTATGCGGCTTGTACTAATCCTGCAGACATGTAAATCTCCTTAGTCTTTACGGAACATTTCAAGCATACGCTTGGTGACGGTAAAACCACCAAATATGTTTATGCTTGCAATTAACACGGCAATGAACGACAGAATGGAGACAGCAGTATTGCCCTGCCCAATCTGCAACAATGCACCAACCACAATAATGCCAGAGATAGCATTAGTTACTGACATGAGTGGAGTATGCAACGCATGAGTCACGTTCCAAACCACGTAATATCCAACAACACAGGCCAATACAAATACGGTAAAGTGCGATAAGAACTCAGCAGGGGCAACGCTAGCAACCCACGCAAATGCCCCAATAGCAGCGGCAATACCAACCACTTTTTTCAACGGAGATGCAGGCTCTTCTACAACTTCTACCGCAGGTTTAGCTGGCTCAGCTTGAGGTTTTGGTTGCGCCGATACCTGAATAGGAGGAGCAGGCCAAGTAACTTCACCCTCTTTAACGACTGTCACACCGCGTAAAACAACATCTTCAAAATCGATGTTGATGTTGCCATCTTTCTCTTTACACAGCAGCTTCATCAAGTTGACAAGGTTTGTAGCGTATAGCTGAGATGACTGAGTCGGAAGACGGCCAACCATATCGGTGTAACCAATAATTTTTACACCGTTGTCAGTGGTGATAACTTTATCCGCGATCGTATAATCACAGTTACCGCCATTTGCAGCGGCGAGATCAACAATCACGCTTCCTGCTTTCATGCTGTCAACCATTTCCTTGGTAATCAGCTTAGGCGCAGGGCGACCTGGAATAAGCGCAGTGGTAACAATAATATCAACGTCTTTTGCTTGTTCAGCATAAAGCTCAGCTGCTTTTTTGTTGAACTCATCTGACATTTCTTTAGCGTAACCATCGCCGGCACCACTGTTTTCTTCGAAATCAACTTCGAGGAACTCAGCGCCCATTGACTGTACTTGCTCTTTTACTTCAGGACGAACGTCAAATGCACGAACAACCGCACCTAAGCTACCAGCAGCACCAATTGCCGCGAGTCCAGCAACACCAGCCCCAGCCACAAGTACTTTCGCTGGTGGAACTTTGCCCGCAGCCGTAATTTGACCTGTGAAGAAACGTCCAAACTCATGCGCCGCTTCAACAACTGCACGATAGCCTGCAATATTTGCCATAGAACTCAACGCATCCAACGCTTGAGCTCGAGAAATACGTGGCACTGAGTCCATTGCCATTACATTGATGTTTTTGCTTGAAAGCTTTTCCATCAAATCAGGGTTTTGTGCAGGCCAAATAAAGCTGACTAAGCTTGCGCCCTCTTTCATCGATTCAATTTCGTTGTCAGAAGGTGCATTCACTTTAAAGACAATGTCTGCATTCCATATTTCTTCAGTAGAGGCTACTGAAGCACCCGCTGCGACGTACGCAGCATTATCAAAACTGGCTAAAGCACCAGCATCAGATTCAACAATGACGTCGAATCCCAGTTTTTTAAGCTGTTCCACCGATTTCGGTGTTGCAGCAACTCGAGTTTCACCTGCGAGTATCTCTCTAGGCACACCAATTTGCATAGTTATTCCCTACTATTGGCACAATGAATTGTTGGTTTTTATCAAAAGATGGAGTAATAGGATAAAATATAGTCAATATACTAATATTTAATACAATACACCTAAAATAGCCGTGAATTTTCTCTCTTCGCCAGTGAAAAGACAACACATTAAGCACTGAGCTGAGGTCAAACCAGATACAGAAAATATAGGCTAACTAGTCGATAGTACGTGTCTGATCTTATCTAATTACAAAAAGAGTCATCAGCATATACGCTAATGACTCCTTCAAACATGATAAATATCAAACTGTATAATTTAAACAGTTGGAATATCAGTAGTTATCTTTAATCGAATATTTTGCCATTCATCTGATCAATAAACATCTTTGCTTTATTCAACATTAGATCATTAGCATCTTGTTCTGAAGAAACAACGTCAGAACGAATAAATCTATGTTCCTTTATCTCGCCGTCAATTTCTTTGGTAATTCTACCAGCAATTCTATACTGACCGGATTCAGCGATCGCTTGCTGATAAATTAAAAAATCTTTGTACTCTACAGGCTCAACATGCTTTGCTTGTTTCTCTTTGCCTGAGAATAAACTTGAAAAAAATCCCACCAACTACTCCTTAAAACCGAGGTTATTTCTTTTTATTACCTAAAATTGGCTCTTCAAACCATTCAAGTTCACGATCTTCTAACTCTTCTTTATCAACCGAGATAACTTCTTCTTCTGTGCGTTCCAATCGTCTGTCGTCTTTAATCATCGTCTCAGCGGCTTCTATTGCCATAGTTACCTGATGTTGGAACTGCACTCTTCTTTCTTCCGCTAAGCGGGACAGAAAGTCAATATCATAGCGAATATAAACAGGTCGTAACTGATTCAAAGCTAGGCAGGCAAGATCCGCAAGCTGTTCGTTATCGTAGTTTTCTGTATACACGTCTTCGGCCAACTTGGTCCCTACCAAAGTTTCCATATAATTGTGTACATCAACATTTATTTGCATATTCAAACTCCATAAATGACACATAGTAAAACTAGCACTATGAGAGAGAGTAGAAAACTATTCAGCGACATCTATTATCATTTTTCTACCAATTATGCCGATTTAACCACATTTTGCGGCGGTTAGAGGTTTTTTATTAAGACGATAGTCGTTATCCTATGCTAATGAGCTCAACGTTATTAAAACGCTAAATACAAAGCGTGTGATTCTATAAAAAATGTCAATAATTCATAGCAGTTTCTTTCGACTATCATTGCCTATTGTCCTTATTTCCATACTGTTTTACTTTATGGAAGAAGTAGCGATATTAGTTGAAGTAAACTTTAATCTAGCAGCTCAACTGCCCTACTTTCTATTTGCGCTGTGCATAATCCTTTGCCAGAGCTTTAATCAAGGCCGAATGGGAATGATCGCTGTAGCCATGGCGATTGCTTACTGGGTTATTCAAAGCCGTCTACAGCACCCGCTTAGCTTTGGCACCACAAAAATAGAGTATGTGCTTCTCGCCTTCACATTCCCTACTGCCTGTGTCGTTGTTTATCTGTTTCCCGAAAAACGTTTCTTCTCTTTATCCTTTTCCGGATTCGCGTATTGCGCATTAATCGCGGCGTTGTTAGCGTGGAGTAACTTGTTTGTTGATCACATTGCCATCAATGGCATCAGTGAAACATGGCAAACCATCTTGTTTGAAATCCCACAAGTCTCACGTTTGCCCTTTATCATTATCTTATACAACGCTTTAGTGGTTGGCTTATTTGGTATTTTTATTCTTAAAAAGAACGTCATTATTGATGTGGCCATTTATACTGCATTGATCATTTCAACCCTAACATTTGTATTTTTTCAATACTCTTATATCTCAACCATTTTGTTCTCACTCGGTGGTGTATTACTTATTCTATATATAATGATCACCAATCATAGCCTTGCTTATGTCGATCTGCTGACCAATATCCCCGGACGACGAGCGTTAGAAACCGAGATCAAACATCTTGGAAAAAAATACACAATCGCCATGTTAGATGTAGACCACTTTAAAAAATTTAATGATACATACGGACACGATACCGGAGACGATGTTCTAAAATTAGTCGCATCTCAAATGACAAAAATTGGCGGTAAAGCAAGAGTTTATCGCTACGGTGGTGAAGAGTTTACAGTACTGTTTAAAGGTAAATATGTAGATGAAGCATTAGAGTACTTGGAAGAGTTGCGCGAGAACATCGCCAATTATCAAATGATGATACGAAACCAAGACATGAGGCCAAAAAGTAAACTGGGCCTAGTTAACCGGGGTAAAGGCACCAGAGATAAATCCGTTTCTGTCACTATCAGCATAGGTGTCGCCGACAGTTATGAAACTAAAAAACCACACCATGTACTGAAAAATGCAGATACTGCTCTCTACAAAGCGAAAAATGCGGGCCGTAACTGTGTTTCGTCATAAGCAGGTCTTTCATAATCGCCTTTTCATCATAGAAAATTATCTAATAAACGACTAAATTGATAACGCTCAGTACCAACACAGTCTCATCATAACAACAATGAAAACAAGGAAATGTTAATGATTTTAAAGATAGTCTCAGCTCTAGTTTTACTGGTCGTTGCTTTTATGTTTTATAAAAACAGCACCACTCCGGATTATTTGGGCGTTCAACAGGGCAAGTTTGCGCCAATGCCCAGCACACCAAATGCCGTTTCTTCTCAGACCGACATTGCAGAGAAAAAGGTCGCTTCATTGCCTTTTGACAGTGTTGAACAAGCTAAGCTTACCGTTACTAAGGTATTGCAAGCGATGGGCAACAACAGCATAGAGAGCGAGAGCGACAATTACATCCACATTGTTTTCACCACAGATAAAATGCGTTACAACGACGATGTAGAGCTGTTTTTTGATGTACAAAATCAGCAACTTCATTATCGCTCGCAATCTCGGGTTGGTTACAGTGATGGCGGCGCAAATTTAAAGCGTTATCAACGTTTTACTAAACACTATCAAGCGCTATCTGAATAACGATAACCTCTGGTAAATATTGACAATAGTCTTAGTAAACCGATTCACTTTGGAGCCACTTCGCGAAATTGCTACATTAATCGTTGTCGAGATCACATCTTAGTGAATTGGTGATTTTTTCGCCTATTTTGTTATTGTAACGTAAATTATGTGATGCGCTTTTGCATCAGTTACTTAGGTGAATAGAGTTTTATTATGAGTGAAAAAATCAATGGCACTGTAAAGTGGTTTAATCAAGACAAAGGATTCGGCTTCATTACCCCTGAGAATGGTGGAAAAGATGTGTTTGTTCACTTCTCTGCGATTAACGGTTCTGGGCGTCGAAATTTACAAGACGGTCAGCAAGTTTCGTTTGTGGTTACCAATGGCCAAAAAGGCCCTCAAGCAGAAGATGTTGATGCCGTTTGATAAGCCAACACATTAGCTTATTATTAATGCAACGGTTACAACGCAATTTCATATATTACTTTCAAGCCACCGACTCTGAGTTCGGTGGTTTTTTATTTCTATCGCAACGTTATCTGCTTGCACTCAAGGTCAATTCTATCAATACCGTGATTCAGTAATTGATGATTTTATCTACAAATCATCACTGTCCTCGCTCTTTTTGCGTTACAACGTCTCTTTTATCCGAGTTTAAGTACCGTTTTTAATCGATAATTATTGACTTTTTTTAGGTTCTTTTTAGCATTGATTATTCAAATAACGACTAAGATAAAATTATGACTACCGATGTAAATGAACCAACACCAGAAGCTGTAGATTTGGATCAAATTTCACCTGAACTAAAAAAGGTAATAGAGTTTGATCAAGTTCCTGAACAGATGTTCGATATGGTGGTTTCTATTCACGAAGTTTCCGAGCAAGCTGTTCGAGAATCATGGGATGCAATGCCAGCAAGCGCGCAAAACGTGTTAGACAATTTTGAACAGTTTCACGCGTTAATTTCTGTAAGCCAAGCATTTGCAGGTGTGAATTTTATGGAAGAATTCCCAACATTGGATCTTCCTAAAGATATGTCTGAAAGCGATCAAGAAGAGTACCGCGCACAACTACTCGATCAAGTGTTGCATAACTGTGTTAAAGACATGGTTAAACAAGTCAAGAAAGCTCGTAGAGACGCCATCCTTAAGAAAGACTTTAAAGACGTATTTGCGAAATAGCCACCGCTGATTGCTTGATACAGTAAAGACTCTTGCTATAACCCAAGAGTCTTTTTGTATGCAGCGGGTTCTTATATAGAAAATAGCTGTATAACAGAGAACTTATTGCTATTTGACAGAACTGTAAATAACACTTATTTTCTATAGACATTGTATATACTTTGTAATTCTATGGACATTAGTATAAAAAAGGCCAATAGACGAGATATCAGCACCATAAAAGATATTCTCACTGAATCTCGCAATGAGCACTTACCCTATGCTCCAATGCGTTATAGCGAAAAAGAGATACGCTATTGGGTTGGAGAAATACTGTTGGTAAAAGCCAACGTTTGGCTGGCGATTAAAAACGGTATTGCTATTGGCGTTTGCGCCTGTAGCGACAAAGGAATTGATACTTGGATAGAGCAACTCTATATTAAACCGGGTTACTTACAGCAAGGAGCAGGCTCTAAATTGCTCGACGTTGCTGTGAAGCAATCTAAGTTTAAACACATTAAAGTTGCCTGCTTTGAGAAAAATATTCAGGCAAAAAACTTCTATATTAAGATGGGTTTTAAAGTAAAACAGCAACGTGATGGTTCGCAAAACGAAGAAGGTTTGGCAGATTTGATCCTTGAGAAAAGGGTCTCTTGATTATAACTTCAACAAAAATTGTTCAGTTATTCTACATAATCGCCATTTCTTTCAATCCGTTGTTGACTCCGATTATTGAACGCATATAAAGTTCTATGCGTTGTATATACATGACTCAAGGTGTCACTGTGAACACTAAGAAAAAAAAAGAAGCAAACAAAAAAGATAGCCAACTGATCATTCGCATTAATGGCGAGCAAAGAGACGAATTTGTATCTCTTTGTGAAGATCTAGATACTTCCGCAGCACGAGAAGTTAGGCGCTTTATTAAACATTTTATTGCTGATAACAAGAAAGAAGAAGATGAATAAAAAAAAGACCAGGATTACTGGTCTTTTTTGTCTCTTTTTTTGCCATTCTATATCGAGTATATGTAGTAGATCTGCGCTTTCATTCTAATGATAATTCCGCGTATTACATCTAAGAAACTCATAAAGCTATTCGGCTTCTCGCCACTTATCCATGCTAATCCTACAGAGCCTACCGGAATGTCATAGTCCGCACCCTCTTCCAGCTTAAGCCTTACAAAATGGTGTTTATTCTGTAAGTTCTGCACTGTCGTCTTCGCCACTGAAGGTTCTAGCCCTAATAAGTTTGACTGTGCTTCTGCTGTCGCTTCAACTATCCCTTCCACTTGCGCTGAAAATACTTTACCCGGATAGACAGGGCTCGCAAATTCAGCCGCTTGACCTACTTTCACGTTTCTAATTGCCTGATGATTTACACGAGTCAAAATGTACTTTTCATCGGTATACATCTGGATTCTTGGTACAACCCCAACGTACTGTCCCTCACGCAAAATAAAGTTAGTAACATAGCCGTCTGTTGGCGCATAGACTTTTGTCTGCTCTAAGTTCCACTCTGCTTGAGCCAATGCTTCTGTTGCACTATCAATTTGAGCTTGCTGGTTTTTCACCGTCAGCTTGGCTCTATCAATCGCAATCACCGCTTTCTCTTTTTCAACTAGGTACTTGTCTATCTGAATAATAATGGTGTTCAGTTTTTGCTGAGCTAACTCAACCGCATTCTTTTGTTCATCAATCATACTTTCGGTAATGGTGTGTTTTACCGCGCTATTCTGTTTTTTATAGCGATCTAGTGTTGTCTTTTTCCAGTCTAAATCCGCTTCAGCTGCGCTTTGTTCACTTTGGCTTATCTCAATCGTTTTGTCTGCTGTTTCAAGCTGTGCAATGGCAACTTGAACATCTTCTAACGCAACTTGATAAGACACCATAGCAGACGAGAGAGTCACTTTAGCCTGATTAAGAGCAATTTGGTAAGGCTTGTCGTCCAACTCATATATAAGTTGACCGGCAGTCACGCTTTCATTTGGTTTAACATGAATGGCTTCTACTTTACCTTTGATATTAGTATTGCCCGGTCGTAATTGAATATGAGGCGACTGAACAATGGATCCACCGCTAAGATCCATCGGCGTGTAGTTGATCAACCCGATCCAAACAAATATTAGCCACGCACCACCGCCAATATAAGCAAACCCTTTGCTAAACTTGTTCCAAGGCATTCCTACTAGTCGCAATAAATAGATAAACAGAGCCCATACCGCTAAACCTTCAAGCATGATTGTTCTCCTCTTTGTTTGAATCGATGTCTGACTCTAATTTGGCTTCGCTTTTCCAGATATCTCTAATTCGAATCAGCGCTTTTTCAGCATCCAAAAATGCAACAATGACCGCCAGTACCCAAACCCAATGCCAAATAAACCCTATCCAAGTTAATGTAGTAATCAAACCAACTTGTTGGTGCTGCTTACTGTGAGCCTGATTAATTGGCATTTCATGGAATTTCCAAAAACCAATGGCAACGGCAATAACACTGCCTAACAACACAGTCGCAGCCACAACATGAAGCACCGTATCAGTGCCAGTACCAACAAATGGAACACTTAATAAACTCAAGATAACGCCCTCAATTAATAACTTGGCTGAATTATTGTCTATTAAACACTCTATTCTCAATGATAATGTACAGATTCTTTTAATTTGGCTACTATAATGAGGTTTTCTGTTGCAGGGTTGTGCTATGTTTGAACCTATCTCCTTTATTCGATCGGTAACCATTGAAGAGATATACAATAATTTATACAAGTATTATCGCGTTAATCCTGATGAGTTAGACTTGCCTGCATCGATCTTTCGTAATCCAATGACATTGATTCCTTGTCACGAAGTCGCCAACTGGTATCAAAATATTGAAGTCGTATCTGGCGATGCCGACTTTATGTTTAATCTCTCTAAATACGTTCACTTCGATCGCTTGGGTAGCTTAGGGCAGTGGTTCTTATCCGCAAAAGATCTGGCGTTGACCTTCAGGCGCTTTAATTATGGGATGAGCTGTGTTCAATCTGGTGCTTACTTTTATGGAGTGCAGAACGGAAAGATTCTGAAATGGACATATAATACCGACAGTTTTTCTGGGCGTGCGCGCTTTCACGACAGCGTTCGTGTCTTGCTGCTCATGATTGGCTTGCTAAGAAAATATTTAGGCGACGATTTTTGCCCACTAAAAGTTTGCCTTCCCTACCGCAGTGAGCAAAGAAAACGTTACGAGGCGTTTTTTGGTTGTGAGGTTGAATGGAATAGTCCTCGAACCGAACTGTGGTTAAATATAACCACAGTCACAAACCAACACTACGTAGAGTATCAACCAGATAACCAAGCTGGGATGAACTTTGGCTACTTAGACAATTATATTAATATGCCTCAGCCCAACGACCATATAAAAGTCATCTACGAGCTGATCAACTACAGTTGTCACTTTGGCACTCCGTCGTTAAACAAAGTCTCTGCCATGATAGGGTTATCACCGCAGCAGTTTCAACGGAGGCTAACCTCACTTGGATTCAATTTTACCAATATCACCGGATACGTATTGTGCAATATAGCGGCGCAGCTACTGCAACATGAAACAGACATAGAACAAATTGCCAAACAGTTGGGCTATCAGCATAAATCCAGCTTTGTACGCACTTTCAAAAAATATCGTGGATTAACTCCCAGCGAATACATTAAAAGCTTACAGTGACCTAAGGGCTGTTGACCTTTCGCAACAATTTTTTGCAGCAGTTTGTTGGTGTTTTATACAAGGCTGCACCTGTGCAGAGTAGTCATCTACGCAAATCAGGTGATAACGCGGTAGAAAGTGCCAACAAACGCTGCCCGAAAGGTTCATCTGAAAATACCTTGAGCTGTGTTATGAGTCGTTTACATCGAATAACGATGCTGCTCTCCTCATACCTTGCTCGAACCCCTTTCAGGTTGAACAAAATCTATTGTCGAAAGATCAACAGACCCTAGAGATATGCTCTGTTTTGCGCAATTTCAGGATCGTTTATCGTCGGCTTCAGCCAAACCTTACTAAAATCAAACCAACCTAACGCATTGCATTTCGCATTTTGTAAAGATCCACACTGATCTTTACTTACACCTAACCAGCAGTGAAACATCGGAATGATTTGGTTATTTTCAACCAGTGACTTACCAAGCTCTCTTGCTGGGAAAGGTTGTTCTTTCTCTTCTCGCCACAGATCCACTAATCGTTGCCATTGGGCAAAAGTATCCGAATTACTTAGTAACTCGATATCGCTATAGCCTAACAGCCAACTTGCAAGCGCATCGTCCCGATAAGTCGCTAGCCCCATAGGTTTAAGCCAAATATCGACAATATTGGGATCATCAACTGTTTGCTGATACTCGATAAACTCAACCCGAAGGCCAATATTAGCTAACAGCTTTTTAATCACCTTGGCCAAGATGGGAAACACCGGATGCTCACCATGGTATGCCACTGTAACCGGCTGTTTGCTTTCTGTTTTTGGAGGCGTCGCGCTACCGACAGTATGGTACCAACCCGGTTTTAAACCGTGAGCAGGCAATAATCCCAGTTCAATCACTTTGTCTTCAGGCAACTCATTAAATAGATTAAACGAGTTTAAAATGGAGCTAAGGTATCTCGCCCACTCATCATCTTTGGCAATACCCTGCTTTCTATTTAAGAGCAGATAAGTACAGCCTGGATCCAAAGCTACATCATTATCGCCAACGTCGGTTGGTTTGCTGGGGTGCGATAAACTTGGGAAAACAAACGAGGAGTGAGCTTCATCCACTACCCACACTTCCACTTTATCTACCAGCGGTCGATAGCCAAAATATCCATCAAATGCTTCTAACACCAATCGTTGGTCATCATTTCTCTCAACCTTATAAGGTCCAGTACCAATTGGATAAAGGTCACCATTCGTTGAGATCCACTCTGATGGTGGTAGTACCTTAGCGCACGATTCAGTAAAGAGCAGCGGTAAGTGCCAATCGTCTTGGTTCAGATAGATATCAAGCACTAAAGGCTTAGGTGAGTCTACTTTTTCGATATGAGAAAAAAGAGGCAATGCCGCGAGAGCCGTGATTGACTCGGTGATATGACCCTGCTCTAACAAGTTGCCATTATGAAAACGAACCCCCGGCCGGAGGTAGAACCGCCAATGCCGAGCACTGAGAGCTTGCCATGAATGAGCTAGATCAGGCTTCACTTTCTCATTTTCATCCATCACGGTTAAACCGCTAAATATCTGACTAATGATATTCTGTTCAGAACGTCTATGAGGCTTGGAAGGATTTAACATAGATAAAGGACGATAATACGGCAGGCGCATCACCTGCTGGCCTTCGCTATGCTGGATGCCGAGATAACCGTGCAGAATTTGACTCAGTCGACTGACGTCTTTACCAAGTACATTTAACGCTTGTTCTATTTTACCTTCTTCGAGGTAACGTTTGGCCAAGCTTTCACTGACATCATTTTGATTTTGAATGAAATTTAAGCGAGACAAGTTCCCTCTTCCCGCTGCTGGCATCCACTCTATCCAGCCTTCATCACTCAACTTATTTAAAACAATACGCGCATTGCGGCGCGTACAAAACAGAATATCCGTAATATCCTCTAGGCGAATATCACTGTCTTTGCCTTTAAAATGTTCGAATAACGCTTCAAATTGAGTACGAAGTCTTGGACTGCTCATAAAGAGGAAATCTCGCTATTTAAGCAAATATAAGTATTTCCTATTTTATCACAGTAACCCTGTGTCAGTTAGACGCAACGGTTACATTTTTTTATGGCGCGGCTAAAGAATAGGCAAACTCATTTCTTTAGCAATTTGTTCTAACTGCTCTGCCTGCGGTAGCTTAACCGACCATTTGCACTCACTGCCATTAACAGAGATAACATTTGCCCCCTTACCGATAAGCTGAATGGCGTCATTTTGAGCCTGTAAGGTTGTTTTATAAGCATCATCTAAACGAACCACCAGCTCAAATGCATTAACAATGATTTTTCCGCCTTCAATTGGGATAACCATTATTTTTCTCGCTTATGCTTTTTAACCGCAATGGTTAAACGGCTGGTACACACTAGTCGTTCCCGGTTATCTGTAATGGTAATTTGCCATACTTGGGTCGTCGCCCCTAAATGCATCGGTTCTGCTTTACCAATAACATGACCACTGCGCATGGCTCGTATATGATTGGCATTAATATCTAATCCGACACAGTAGTGGTTTTGATCAACACAAAAATTCGCCGCGATTGAGCCTAATGTTTCTGCCAGCACAACAGAGGCACCACCATGGAGCATACCTAACGGCTGATGAGTAAAACTACACACAGGCATAGTGGCAGAAATAGTATTATCGGTTAATTGACAGTACTCAATGTTCAGATGTTCCATCATTGTGTTTTTCGATGTAGCATTGAGAAGATCAAGGCTGATCTCTCTTTTCCAGATAGACATATTGTGTCCTTAATGAGTGACGTTTTGTAATACCCTTAGCAGCATCAGATAATCTTGAATAGGGTCTATTATATTTTTGTATATTGTAATAAGAATTAAACTAAAAAATCTTCGCTCAAACAACTACTAACAAAGCAAAATTAATCATAAACGACTTTCTAAGGCAATTCCTTGCTCAGACATTTTTCAGTTTTACTATAACGTTATAAAAAGCATGCTGTTATAATTGAGGTAATAATTAAAATCAAATTGGATAGAGCATTTTGACCTCACATAAATTCGCCATTTTAACGTCGGTTGTACTTTCGCTTGCTGCATGTACCTCTTCTCCTACCGGAAGAAGTCAATTGATCCTCTTTTCTGATCAGCAGATGAGTTCATTAGGGTCACAATCTTTTGAGCAGATGAAAAGTAAGCAGAAAATAAGCACCGATAAAAAAACCAATGAGTACGTGCAGTGCGTAACGAACGCAATACTGCCTAATGTACCTAAGCAAGACGGTTTTTCTGAATGGGAAGTAGTGGTGTTTGATAGCGACCAAGTTAACGCATTTGCCCTCCCCGGCGGTAAAATAGGCGTCTATACCGGATTACTAAAAGTCGCAGAGAACCAGCATCAACTTGCCACGGTTATCGGCCATGAAATCGCTCACGTACTCGCGGATCATAGCAACGAAAGAATGTCTCAGACTCAACTGGCTCACGCCGGTTTGCAAATAACCAATATCGCTATGAATAATTCTGAGTATAAAGTCGCGACAATGGCGGCGTTGGGCTTAGGTGTTCAATACGGTTTACTACTCCCTTATGGACGAACTCAGGAGTCAGAGTCAGATATTCTTGGTTTAGAACTAATGGCAAAAGCAGGATTTGATCCGTACCAGAGTGTCGACTTGTGGAAGAACATGGCCAAAGCCTCTGGCGGTAATCAGCCACCTGAGCTGTTGTCGACTCACCCGTCCCACAGTACGCGAATTAAAGATCTCAAAAACAAGGCAGACTCGTTACCTCGTTACGATGTAGAAACGCCACAGTGCCAAAAACCATAATGTTGTGGAATTAAATCACAGCGTAATATACTATTCCGCCCAATTAGTTAGCCGACCATATCGCTTATATTCTTTACGATATGGTCTTGCTTTCCCTTTCTAAAATACACAGGTAATAAATATGTCTACTGAAGCAACTATGCTAGAGCGCTGCGATTCTAAATGCGAATTGTGCGGCTCTTCATCATCTTTATCTGCTTTTGTGGTTGCACCGCACAGCCAAGTGACGGTTGATCATGCAGTTATGCTATGCGACACATGTCACTCACAAATTGAAAACCCAGAAACAGTAGATGTTAACCACTGGCGCTGTCTTAATGACAGTATGTGGAGCCAAACACCTCCTGTTCAAGTTATGGCATGGCGACAACTTACCCGTCTTGCAAAAACTGAAGGCTGGGCAACCGACCTACTAGATATGATGTACCTAGAAGAAGACGTGGCTAAGTGGGCAGAGACTGGGATGGACGCAGACGGCCAAACACACGTTGATTGTCACGGTGCTGAGCTTAAAGCGGGTGACAACGTCACTATCATCAAAGACTTACCGGTAAAAGGCTCTAGCATGGTAGTAAAACAAGGCACAATGGTAAGAAACATCGGCCTTGCAAAAGATGACTTCGACCTGTTCTCAGGCAAAGTAGAAGGCCAATCCATGTGGTTACGTTGCGAATATTGCCGTAAGAAGTAAGCTTACTGAGCTATATTTGAAACAGAGAAAAGGCGCTGATTTGGCGCCTTTTTTTTGTAAAATATTCCATAGTCTCGCTTTCAATATAACCTTAATCATTACGAACGTTGTCTTGAACTGGCGTATCCATGCACTATCAAGTTTAAGCACAACTTCAGTTATGCCTTTCATTTATTACTGTTATGCACTGCTACGTATTGTATCAAAGGCATATCCTTGCATTAAAACCTTAGCATGGCATATCCGTTTTACATCATCACTCGTTTCAACACGTTCGACGATAATAGATAACTCCGGAAACTTACTGGTCAGCTTTTGTAGCTCCCTTGAAAAGTTCTCATTTCTTGAATAATCAACTTTAAGGTAGTGGTACACTCCCAATCCGACTTCTTTGATCCGAAAATCCTTCTGTATATCAAAGTCATCTGCTGCTAATAATACTCCGGATTGATCCAACTTAAGCAACGCCTGTTTTATTTCAGGACACTCGCAGCAAAAACTTAATTCCCTTTCGGTTATTTCAACCACTAATATGATATCAAATGCTTGCAATAGACTATTAAATAGAATGACTTCATTAATGAGCATTTCTACACAGAGGCAGGAGCGTTCAACATTAATAAAAAGCTTTTTCCCTCTTAGTACATTTAAATCCCTGCCATTGAGCAAAGAGCCCAATAACCGAGTCATCAAATTGCTAACTAAAAAGGGACTATTAATTTCGTAGTTAAGTACGCTCTCTTTCTGTCCAACATTAACATCTGTGAAATCAATCAGGCATTCATAACCAATGGATACACCACGACGATTAACTATTGGCTCAAGCTTGTAGCCAAATACCGTCGAATATAACTTATCCGAACTAGAACTTAATAAATTGTTTAAATGAACGCAAGCCATAAGGCACTTCCTTTTTTGATAGTCTATTTACTATCTAAACTGTCATTATTTCCGAAATTATATTTATTGCTAACAGGTACAGCTCGTAGCGACAGATCCCTAGTTATATTCAATGGTAGAAATAACATTAATCTCGTAATTGCCACTTTTCGAATCGTTGTTCGCTTTCAGATGTGCGGTAAAAGGAACTTCAAATCTATTCCCCGTACCAAATGAAGGCAATTTGGTTTTCCTTCCGAACACAACATTTTTGTTGGTGGAATTATCGAATAGCCGTAAATTAACCTTTACGCCATCTTTGCTATAAGAGGCGAATGTCGGGTTAGAAGGATCAAAAGAAACCGAAGAGGATTTCACTACATCAAAACTGTAGCTGATATTTTTAGTCCCCCCAGAGGATACATTTGGGCAAAATATCTCTAATTTAAAGTTCTTACTGACACCTTCTCCACCTCGCGTTACAGAATCAAATTCAACAAAGGAAGGAATCTCCTTTCGGCAACTTGGATCATACAACTCTATAGTCGGTCCCTGTATTTTGAGATTAGAGTGCCAGACACTTTGGGGGCTCTGCTCATGTAAGTAAGTAGAAAACCTGACCGGAGAGCTCAGCCAAATATTTTGTAACCTTGTAGAAGCAGACGACGAAACATTCTTATTTTTGTGCACGTAGAACATAGTCACACTATAGCTTCTTCTAACTATGTCATTCGGTTTATAGTCTCCTCCCCAGCCGTAACGCTCTAACAAAATAGATCGCGATTCTCCACCGTAGGTTCCGGTTCTCATTCCTGTATTCTTTGTCAGTGTTCCGGCCACATCACTTTTCGGAGGCAGTCTCAAAACTAGACCATCGATATTGCTCTTATAAATTCCTTCCGTTCCCCAGCTAGGTCCTGAAATAAAGCTCCGGCTGGAACCTGAAAAAAAAATACCTAACGATATATTATTGCTGGGCGCCGATGTATGAGTTTTGCAGGTAAAATTAAAATGCCCGACAATCTTTCCAATAGGCGATCTGAAACTTGAATCCATAAACTCCGTTCCTGTCGGTATCTTACCTGACTGCCCTCTTAGAGAAACGTACTGAGTAGTTACAGAGATCGGATTGCACTGTCCGGCTGACAGGCTCGCATAAGCGCCAGCACTCCAGAAACAGAGAGCTAACAGCACCATCTTTTTAGTAAAAGGAGAAAAAGGAATCACTGCGCTACCTCTTCAACGTCGATCTGCTGAGTGATTAAACCGCTTACTCCCCCAAAATCATTAATATAGGCATAGTTAAAGGTAAGCGTATCTTTCTCTAGCTTTTCCCGGCTTACAACAAGTTCATAGTCAGAGTAAGGAGAAAGATTCACAAAGACATCGCTTAAGGCGTTTAACTTGCCGTCTTTTTGGTATTCAAAGTCGGTAATGGCAAAGTTGAAGGGGGTTGGATTGTCAGCTTTCAGCAGCAGTTTTTCGCCACGCTCAACCAGCTGCCAAGTTACTTTTTTAAATTGCTTGCTGATATCGAGTTTATTTAACTGTTCAGGGCGAACAATAAGTTTGATTTTGGTTCTTACCGCGATACGCAAGGCGTTCTTATCGCCGTCTGTTTTCTTTGGGATCTCCTGAAATACCAGTAGATAGACGCTTTCTCTCTCCTTTGGCAGTGCATCGACAACAGGTAGAACTTTCACTCCCCCTTTAGAATTGCCGTCAATTCGGAATATAGGTGGGGTAACGACAATAGGAATATTTTTTCGTTTTCCCTGCAATGTTTCCATCCATACCTGAACCATATAAGGTGAAGAAGAGCTATTCTCAACATCTACCTGATGTTCCTTCGGTTTTAGCTCCACAATTTCACGGGTGCGCTCAGGCCGAACACCTGAGTAACCCGAAAAACTTACCGTGCTTAATAACATCAGTAAAAGAGTAACCATTGTACTGTTAATAATGGGTTGACGAATTCTACTCACAGGAAACCTTCTTAATATTGGTTAAATTGTTAACATCAAACTCAGGACTTGAGTTCACTTCAAAACGGCACTCAATACTCTCTACGGAACTTCCGATTCGGTAGCTCAGTTTTTCTCCCATTGGTACACCAGATAAATAAACAATATTTTCGTCACCAACATAGGAGACAATCTTATTGTCGTTATTAAACACAGGCTGGCCGAACAGAGATTCCTTTGCGGTTATTCTGTAAAGCCCGCGGTTGCCTATCATGGCGTTCGGTTTCACTTTTACTAAGCTACCTTTCGACGGATAAACAGGTTTAATCTGCCCCTGAAGCTCTACCATTGGGCTCTCTTCACTATTCAGGTAGACACGGTTCTCGTCATAAGCGGTAATATATGGAACAACCCCAAGGCCTTCTTTATTGGTGCGGTTATTGTTTCCGTAACCAAGCTGTACGTTTTCAGCTCCCTGACCAAGGTCGATCAACAGGCTGGTTTCGCCAAGGCTTTGGGTCATCAACACATTGTCTCCGGTCAACAGAACACCCCCGCTGACAGACAGGCTGGAATCATACCTCTGTTCATTGGCCGACAATCCAAAGGCGTAGCGTCCTTTAGCTGACTGCCAACTAACATTGGTGTTGGCCGCCAGTACATTGTTATCTGATCCGTAATTTAGCGAGGCACTATATTGGTAATCGTCGTTACTTCCGCTATAGGAAATGTTGTGATTGTTTACGCCTTTGTTATCAAAGTCGGAGTTCAGCCCGAGCCGGCCTGACGAGTAACCCAAAGGAATAGAAAGCGAGACACCAAATGCAACATCATCTTCTGAGGATCCACTCCTCTCTTCCTGCCGACCATAAACCCGCACCGGAATGCCCGCCACATCAAAACCGAGGGACGCATAGAGTGATCGACTGATTTCTCTGTCTTGCTGATGGTAGGTCTTAATATTGTAAGAAATATAACTGCTTATCTCGCCGATAGGCTGCGATAAACTGAGAGTAAACTCGTTTTTTGGTGCTGATAAATCGCTTCGTTGGTCGTGCCGATCAGCCAAATAATCATTCAAGTTATAAAAATTTTTCGAGTTATAGCGCAACGCCGCTAAACGGATGTCTGAACCAGTAGCAAAAAAGCGTTTTGCGTATTCAATACCCAACTTATAACCAAGCTGATCACCATCATCAAATTTAGCGCTGGATACCGCGCTTTCCATGCCGACGGCACCAATCATGCCTAAATTGTAATATCCATTATATCCACCGGATAGGTAATCCGAATCTGTGGTTAAAGTGGTAAAAGTGCCAAGGGTAAACTGGTCAAAACCTCTCGAATAGTAGCCGGACATCACTACCTCTTCTCCGTAGTCAGAACGGTAACGACCAAACGAGAGTGAATAGTCATTGCGACCGGGTCTTAATAGGTTGGGCAAGCGCGAGTATACGATTGTACGATCTATGGTTCTTCCGTCTGACTCTTCTATGCGCAGCAGCAGATCGGAGCTTGTACCGGGAAGATCTAACGAGGTAATTTCAAATTCACCGGGAGCCACTTTAGATTGATAGAGCAGCTTCCCTTGCTGCAACACAGATACCGTTGCCTGTGTTGAGGCATAACCCTTAATAACTGGCGAGTATTCCCTTTCTTTGCGGCTAAGCATATCGGACGGGTTTTCAACACCAACACCTGTTATCGCCAGACCATTGTTTAGTGAACTGTTGGTTTCAGAGCGGATCTGACCAGCACTAATGCGCAGTTTTGACTCATTCAGATCAGTGTAGAGATAGGCGTTACCCCAATTCAGGTTGGCTGTATCAGCGGAATAAGACACAGAGCCGTTAATTCTTGCCCTGATCTTAGCATATTTACTAAAACTATTGAGAGACAGGTAACCTGACACATCATCGTCTGAATTTAACCCAGCAAACCCGTTGTAATTAAGTTTGGTGTGGTTGATCCCCTCGTCCCATACCACATCATTAAGATAAGAAAACGCACTGGTATCTTTGTGGTAGATATTGGGAACCTTCAAAGTCAATGTTGAAAAGCTAGACTGATACTCGGTGGATGCACCTTCAAGGTAATCACTGGCTATCTGACACGAAGAAGTAGCTACTTTCTCGGGCAGTTTTTCAAGGTTAATACCCAGCTCATCCAGTTGCTCTGGCGTGAAGCAAGGCAAAACCTGACCATTGCGTTTTACAAATAAAATGTCCATTTGAATTGGCGCATTCGGGTACAACTCAACCGCTACCGAGTGGTTGCCCTCGGTAATACCGAAGTCAAACCAATCCATATTAAACTGCGAACGGTCATACCCTTGCGGTAAATTGAGGAATGCAATATCAAACTCCTCACCAGCCGTTGTTTCTGCCGCGCTGCTTACAGCCGGGCTTATCAGCATCGCCAATAAGCCCGAGGTAAGCATCGCTTTTACCTTGAACCTTGCCACCGACAGGATTACTGGTAAGTAACACTAAATGCAACGCTTGCACTTACATCCCCTGAGGGTGAAGAATTTCCGCCATAGTTGTAATACTTAGCGACTAAAGGCAGATTAAGAATAGCATTGGAGATAGGCCTTGAGGTGGCATCCATTGTGATAATCTGGTTTTTATCGTGGGCACCGTTGATTATCATTTGGTCGCCGTTATTGTCACCACCACCAGAATAAATGGCGATACCAATACCCGTCGCTCCGCCACTCGTTTCATTAACCAGTACATTGGTTGCGTCGGTGTCAGTTGTACCTTCGAATGTCAATCCTACGGTTTTTTTGCCAGTAGATAAATCACACTTCTCAAGACTGATCACAAAAGGCATGCTACCAAACGCCGTCCCTTTCGCGCTCAATGCACTATTTGAAATTTTTTCCAGTGTCACATTGAGGGTTTTTGATTTGACACTACAGGTTGGCGCATAAACTGAACCGGCAAAGGTTATTTGACCATCTGCCGCGTATACACCGCTCGATAGCACTGCTGAGCACAACAGTAAACTTGCGTGCTTAAAGGACTGGCCATTATTTTTACCTATAAATATTTTGCTAAACTTCATTACTACTATTCTCCATTTGTACTTGTGTTTTCTGGGCGTCATACTATATTGGAGTCAACGCCTGACGAATTAGCATTAGAGAACTGTTTTTAACTGAACTGCTAAAAATTCATCACCTCGCTATATGTATAATAAAAACTTATAAATCATAGAAATAACTCATTAAATTGATACCAACGACATCAGTAGATTTAAATGCAACTCAATTGCATATATATTAATTAGGAGAGACTGTAACTTATGAGTCTTAGATTTCATGAACAACTTGCAAAATGGTTGGATGAAAAAGAAATAACCCGAAAAGATTTTATCGCTTTATTACAAAGTCACTATCACGCGGAATTTTCAGGATTAGATTCTGTCACTTTATCTCGCTGGATTAAGGGGCACAGCACACCAAGTGTTGATAAACAGTTGTATATAGCAAAATGCTTAAATGTTGACATGGTTAACTTAATTACGGATATCGAACTCAGTAAAAGAAAAACACCAGTCAAACACAGCACGGCAATATCTGAACTATCAAAAATTCTCGATAAAACAACATCATACTTCTCTTATGACATAATAATCGGTGAAGCGGATATTGAAATTAAAGCGCTAACTCATAGCGAATACGTTGAAAAATTTGGTAATTTCGACAAAAATGCGTCGGCACTAAAAGGTTATTATCACGAGTTAAATAGCATGGGGAATGAGATTAATTACTCCTGCATACTGATCAATAATGAGCATAACAATACCATTGGGCACTTATCTGGCATTACAGATATTCGCAAATTAAGTTTATTTAAATCTCTTAATGATATTCCAAAGAGCGATTTCGAAAGAAGTTGCATTATACATCTGGGAAAATACACAAGTTCAAAGCATTATTTTGAATTGGTTTATCAAGCCCTTTGTCTTTACTTATTAAAATATTCAAGCCGTCTTGATAAAGCCTATTTTTTTATTCCAGACTTCACCGCTATGATGCTTTTCTGCAAATTGGTGCTTAAAGCAAAGATCATAAAATACTTCCCGTCTAGTACAAAAACAGAGATCGGAGTTTATCTTGTTTCATTCGATATATTAAAAGTAATTGCATCACCGATCATTACTCAGGAAATTAGGTCCAGATTAGAGTGTGTCATGAACTGCGATCCTAACTGTAGGAAATGTAACTTGCGTGACTTCTTATAGTTAATATGGTCAAGAAGAACCGATGCCCCCTATTCAAAATCTAAAGTCATGTTGATGTTGGTGGACTCAAAGATAATAATGACCACCAGCGCATGTTGATCCTTACAAAAGTAGAAACAGAATCCTTTAACAATAGCCCCTACAACCTGCAAATAGATAACTATCGGCAGGTTATAGCTTAAACAGTTGCAGCCTAGAAAATATTAATGCTTAACGACATTAGTGTTGCTTAAGGATATGTCACCCGTTGGGTTTATAAGATGTGGTAGGATTTTCGGCAAGTTGAGTTCAATGTCTTTGTCCGTCACTGGTGTAATGGTTTCGTTATACCAGCCCAGTAACCCAAGAACGGCATAGCCAATTGCATCATCCTCTTCACTATGCTCAATAATGATCTGCAAAAAACGCAGGATCGCTTTTTCATTCGAACCCGCTTGTCCCCGTGTCTGGTGAAAAACAACGGTTGCTTCTTCAATTAGGTTATCAAACTCAGTTTCAATCGCTACTTTGAACGAACCGCCATCAACGGAAATTTTCATTTTTGTCCCAAATATCTACATTTTAATTAGTGCAGAATTGTAACGATTTCCATTAGAATTGTCGCGTTCTAGCATTCAGTTAAACTTTGCAAATATTGATATTGTACTTGTCAACATAACAGAAAAAGTGGTGCTAATGGCGATAATTAGAATATAAGAAGTCTCGTTACTTAAACTTTTCATGAAAATGTTCAATTAAAAAATCAAGAAACAAACGCAGTCGTTTTGGTTGATACTGACGACTTAAGTAAATCACATTTAGGTCTGCCCCTGCTTGAGAAGTCGACGAGTTAAAATTCTTCATATAACCATCAAGCACCGTGACTAAGCGATTCTGCTCTATGTCATCTTGAACATCGAGAATGGACTTTAATGCTATTCCCGCACCGTCTAATGCCCACTGGCGAATCACTTCACCATCATCAGAATAACGCTTTGGTATCACAGTGATCACACTGTGCTGTTCTTGGCTTTGAAAGTGCCATGTTTTTAACTCTTCATTACTCCGAATCATCGCTAGGCAGTCATGTTCAACTAAATCTTGTGGCGTGTTTGGTACGCCCTTTGTTGCAAGGTATCTAGGTGATGCACACAAAACACGTCGACTCGACGCGAGCTTACGCGAGATTAAATTACTGTCGGCCAGTTCACCGTAACGAATCATCATGTCCATCCCTGATTCCGTTAAACTGGATAAGTTATCGTTCAGATATAGATAAGGAACCACATCTGGATATAGCGCGTTAAATTGTGACAATATTGGCGAGATGTACTGTTTACCTATGTCTCTTGGAGCGGAAATTTTTAACGTCCCGCGCACTTGCGTATTTCCGGTTTGGAGGCGGTTCTCCATCTCCTTAACACTATCAATGAGCTCCAAACAAGCTTGATAATAGGTCGCGCCGGAGTCAGTTAATGAAATGTGCCGAGTACTGCGATTAAGAAGCTTCACTCCGTAGCGTTCTTCTAGCGCTTGTAGCCGTGCAGTGACAGTTGCAGGGGATAAACCTAACTCTCTACCAGCCGCCACCAACCTTTGATTTTTGACAATGCTCACAAACAACGTCATATCAGAAAACTTGTCCACGCTCTCTCCTTCAACCTTATTATTCGACTGAGATGAATAATAAATTCACATATTACCCAATTATCAATTATTTCCAAATCAATATACTCATTTCATCGTAGTGTGACCCCAAAAACACAGTGAGAATCAACATTAAAACTATCGGTGTACAACTAATTAAGTAAGGAACCAGCAATGAGCAGACTATTTGAAAGCGCACATCTAAAGCAATTGAAACTACAAAACAGAATCGTTATGGCACCGATGACGCGAGCACGTACCACTCAGCCGGGAAACATCCCAAACCAAATCATGGCCACCTACTATAAACAAAGAGCTAGCGCTGGGCTTATCATCTCTGAAGCAACACAGATTTCTGATGACGCACAAGGTTATTCATTCACCCCAGGTGTTTACAACGATGACCAAGTAGCCGGTTGGAAAACCGTTACTCAGGCGGCAAAAGAACAAGGTGCAGCCATATTCTGTCAGCTATGGCATGTTGGTCGCGTATCGCATCCTGTTTTCCAAAACGGCGAGTTACCCATAGCTCCATCAGCACTCGAACCGGTTGAAACTCAAGTTTGGATCGCCGATGAACAAAACAGTGGCAAAATGGTGGATTGTGTAAAACCAAGAGCGATGACTGAAGCAGACATAGACCGTGTTATCAAAGATTTCGCCAATGCAGCAAAACGAGCCATCGAATCCGGCTTTGACGGTGTCGAAATTCATGGTGGTAACGGCTACCTTATCGACCAATTCTTACGTACTAATTCTAACCATCGAACCGACAGTTACGGGGGCACACGCCATAACCGAATTCGTTTTTTATTAGAAGTGGTTGACGCAGTAACTGCCGCTATTGGCGTAGACAAAGTAGGCGTACGACTCGCCCCCTTTATCACATTTAAAGATATGAACTGTCCCGATATCGTCCCAACGATTTTAGAGGCATCTAAGCAACTTCAAGCACGCGATATCGCCTATTTGCACCTGTCCGAAGCAGATTGGGACGATGCGCCAGTGATTCCTGAAAACTTCCGTATTCAACTTCGTCAGAATTTTACAAATACTATAATCGTAGCGGGAGGCTACACCCAAGAAAGAGGCAGTGAAATAATCGAACAAGGATATGCAGATTTAGTCGCTTTTGGACGACCATTTGTCTCTAACCCAGATTTGGTTGAACGATTAAAGCTTCACCAACCGTTAGCTGAACTTGATGGGTCAACGTTGTTTGGTGGCAACGAACATGGTTATACCGACTACCCTACTATTGGTTAATGTCGCTAGATATTAATCACCCTCACACCTTGAACACTGAGTTGTGCCAAGGTGTGAGGCCATCGATTCCCAACGTCTAGAAAAATACTGTAAACAGGTAGCGGGTTCTCACAGCATTTTATTATGCATGCTTCTCTAGATACACACGAACAAAACCAAACTCCGCATCGGTTTCTTCATTCACGATTTGCCAACCATTCTTCAGATAAAAATTAATGGCTTGTGTATTGGATTTGAATGTTTCCAGTTTTAAAAGCGTATGGCCTGATCTGGCCATCGTTGACTCAATATATACCAAGAATGTAGAGCCTAATCCTTTACGTTGCACATTCGGGCTAACCATCAAGATATGAATAAACGCCTCTTCCAACACGCAATAGCCAACGAGGCTATCCCGCTCAATTGCAATTAAACAGTTTGAAAGGTTATTCGTCACTTCTTTATCAGATTCACCAGATGATAAATACCCGTCCACCGACTCATCACCAAGAAATGAGCGATAACATTTATCGATGGTGTCTCTCGCGAGAGTTTGAATTGACGCTAAGTCTGACTCTGTTGCTATTCTAAATTCCATAATTATTTCACTATGACTGTTTTTATGATGTCTTGATTCTAAGTTACTCAAGTGATTTCACAATAACGCTCATAAACGATTAAATCACGAAAGTGCCGAGTGTTGTGAATCTTTTTAGACTGTTTGTTAACGGTAGATTTGCGAAAAGCTAATTACACAGCACATAGGTGATTTAAAGGAGCCCAAGCTAACTCATCAAGATCAGCTAACTTTTTACTCCAGATCCAGCCATTTAACTCATATTCTTTTACTAGTATTTCATCAACGATTAAATTGTGCTCTTTGGCATAATAGTCCTTAAGTACGGTCACTTCTCCATTATCAATAACGAGTATTTGTTTAGGAACCCAGCCTTCTTTGTTTTCGCCACGGCAGAAAATCCAGTTTGCCCAATCCCCCTCTGAGTCGGATTCCTCTACCAATTGCAACGTCTCACCTTTTACTATTCGAATAGGAGATTCAGGTGCATCTTGATAGTCTTTAACCACTTTGTATTTCATAGCTTATCTCTACTCCATTCATATAACATCGAGTTAAGTGATGAACGATACTTACCACCCAGCCTAACTCGTTGTACCTTAAATACTTAAACCAATTTGAGTTTAATCACCACGTGTTTTAAATCAGTCTCAATCGCTTTATTCTGCGAGTTCTTTTAAGTCTAGCGTCATGGTAGTTGAGCCTGAAAAGCCGATTAACCATTTTAAGTACGGAAAACTATCTGACTTTACTGCAACAAACCCTTTAGATTCATAAAGCTTCTTTGCTCGCGGGTTGCTATCGATAACGTCCAAGCGTACAGAGGAATAACCGTTGTTTAATGCATAACTAATAATATGTTCAAGTAATAAAGAACCAACACCCTTACCTCGGGAATCACTCTCCACGGCAATACCGTCCATAACTAGCTCACCATTTTCCGGCTGGCGCTCAAATAAGCTAAATACCGCACAAGCCCAAAGCCCGGGAAGAACACCAAGTTGATTCATTAACCCTTTAGCGCCAATACCTCCCGTAAGCGAACCTGAAGAGATATTAAAGCCGCACAGCCCGACGATATTGTCATCGCAATAAGCAGCAAATGAATATTCGGGAACAAAGCTTTTAGAGAGAGTAATGATACGACGAGTTTTATTAGGAATAGCACGGCTAAACTTAGAACCGAATGCCTCTTCGTAGAGCTCAGCGACGGCCATCGAGTTCTGCAAATCCCAACCTTGTTTGATATGAATAGTCATTAGTTCTCCTCAAAATACCAAGTGCTGTGTATCCGTCCATTCCACTTTGTAAACGATTTAGGCTCGATACTCATAAAGATTATTTTGTAACCCATATAGCTCTACTCTCTTTTGGAAGCTAAAACCTACTTTCTTTAATAGTTTATTTGACCGCACATTTTCCAGAAGAGTGACTGCATAAACGGTATCTAATAAATAGGTGTCCATAGTTACAGTTAACGTCTTTTTAGCCGCTTCACTAGCATAACCTTCTCCACAAAATTCTGCCAAAAGCGCATAACCTAGATCGGGATATTCCAGTTCATCTCTTTTTAATACCCCACACATACCAATGGGTGTGAGGTCATTCTTTAGAGAGACCAAGTTCAGACCAAAACCATTTTTGTCATAGCTCGCCATTGGACCATGCTTGAGATAATGAATAGCCTCTTCTTGAGTTCGAACATTTTTGTCCGCAATATACCGAACAAACGACTCCTCATTGAGTAACCGGATAATAAACTCGGCATCGCTCAACTCAAACTGTCGAATAACTAACCTTTCTGTTTCACATACCACTTTCATGTGAGCACGTCCTCCAACTCAAGAAACGGCTTTTGCTTTATTATGACTTCAACCACGACAGGTAAACTGGGTTGAGATCTTTCACATCTTGATACAGCCAAACCATCCTGTCTACAAACCATGTTTTTGTAAACATAAGCCAAAGCATACTTAACAGCATTAAGTCATAACTTATTGTATAAACTGCAAAACACCAAAAAGGCACTCCTATCACTTGAAGCGCAATGATGATGCGACACATCTTTAAGTGATGAGGGGGAATTAGGTCTTCTTTTTGACGGTTTAGGTAAATACGCTCGCCAAATGTGCCCTTTGACGCCCAGTTGTTTGTATTTGTTGGTGCCGAGAACAACCGTGGGTTTAACCAAGTCCAAAAGGAGACTACAAACAGAGCGAGGAGAGTCCACCAGCCTAATACATCCCTGACAGCAAGAGCCATGGTGAAAAGAGGTAAAATGGTAAATCGAGAATATACACTCATGGGGTTAGAGTGCCGTTGCCACGCTTTCTCATCCATCGACATGAGTTTCTCTGTTGCTTTTAAAATGTCCATGAAACCTCCAAAGTTATAAGGCTGCATTACCAAGTGAGCAACACTATTTTAAACCTTACTATCTTAAGCCTTGTTACCCTATGCCTTGTTACCTTAAGTCTTGCTAACATGGCTATCAAAATCAAAGTGGCGAACCCAGCAAGATTTCTCGAGTATGCGAACTAATTAATTTGTTTTAAAGTAAAATCATTCAACTCAGACACGGTTTTGATGATGTAGACTTTTTTGCTACTTGAGTAGCCCATTAGCCTCGCAGAGAAGTCATCGTTCCAAAACTTAGGGCATAACTTCAGTGTCTTATAACTATTCAATGTACCTTTTAGTACTGAACTTCCTTCAGGCCAACCTTCCGGCTTTACAAATAGCCCTTTCAAAAAACGCTTAGTGACAAACCAGTAGCTAACTAAGTATGGCAAGTCTATATAAACCAAAGTGTCTGCTGCCGCTAAACGCTCATTAAAAGAACTGATAGGACCAAAACCATCAATGATCCAAGATTCAGAACGGAGAATTTCGTTGTGTGCAGCATCAAATTCCTCTCGCGCTACAAACTCACCATTTGGCTTGTAAACGATCGAATCTAATTGATGAAGCGGTAAACCGCTCACCACTGCTAATGCTTTGCTTACTGTTGATTTTCCGCTACCCGGCTTTCCAAAAACGGCTACCTTTTTCATTTAAATCCCTCCAAGAGACTATTTCCCAAAAGGTAGAAAAAGAAAACCCACCTTCTAGGGTGGGGTCGATTTATCAAAAGCATACCAAAATCCCACCATTCCTAAGGAATGATGATAATTCGATTGTTAAGTTGCACTTGATTAAATTTCATTCAACTACTTTTATATAAATGCGGTCAGTCGTCAATTAATCTTTGTATACGGGATAGTCGCTGGCAAAGCATATAGGTAGTCACCGACACTACCACTAAAGCTAACGCATATTCAGCTAAGATTCGAATGTCATTAAGATCTTTAGTCACTACATCTGTTAGTTTAATTTCCATTGTTATTCCATGCTCATAGCACTCTGTTAAGGGGTGAGCAACACTATTTTAAACCTTGCTTACATGGCAATCAGAACCAAAGTGCCTAGCGACCCAAAGTTTCAAGGACTATGAAGATATCGTTTCCAAAATATCTGTTGCATGGAATCGATCCCTGGACTGCTCAAAAAAGGTAACAAAAATGTTCTCAAGTAAATGGATTGACCTGACCTAATACCCCCTTCTTTACCTACATTTCTTTTAAGTCTTTTTAGGGCGTACAAACTATGTGATACTGTCACCTGTGGTACATATGCGAGCCCGGATCATATCTGCTCATGTTCTTTATCTCCTTGATTTGCTGGTTACAAACATGGATATATTGAACATGAGCGTCCTTCGAGAAAAGCCCTAATGTGCGATCTCCACCTTCCTAGAAGGAGGAGGTTTAAGGGTTGAAAACAAAAAAACGCCGGCAAATTTGCCAGCGCTTTTTCTAAATAAATCCGATTCAGGCTCGGGTTATTTTATATTTACTAACCTTGCCTTCTTTCTGGGCCTGAGTATATGCTGCCTTGATTTTCTTCATGGCTTCAATTTTACCGGCTTTTGCTTTGGTAACTTGGGGTTGTGATTTCATAACCTAAACCCTCCTCTCCTAAATCGTTCGTCACCTGAAATTGTAACTCATCTGCATAAATTTTAGCAAGCCGATCATAAAAGCGCTTTAATTTATTGTCTTCTGCTACACAAAGATAAGCTTCAGCATTGCTGTTTTTGTAATGGAACTCAAGTAAATCACGAATAATTATCCCTAGCTCACGCATGGCAGAAACACTCATTATTTCATCAGGCTTGGAAAAGTATGTGTCATCATTAAAGTTCTGTTTTAAATCAAACTTCACTTCATAACTGTTTTCCCGATATTCAATACCCAGTTCTTCCGCTTTCTCATTAATCATCTTTCTCGAACGGGTTGCATCGATCCGGTTGAAAACCATTACATAGGTATGCCCGCCAACTTCAAACTCAGCTATTTGGCAGGCAATATCACCAACAGAGAAATCTTCTAAAACCCAACTATCCAAAAATGGCCTCTACTTACTTTTTATGCCGAAACTCATTCCGGTTGGTAACTTCATCAACTAGAGTCAGCAGCTCTTCTCTATATTTAAGCAACTCTCCTAACTCAATATCTACTGTTTTCTTACAGTTAGTTACATCAAACTTATATTTATTGATTGGCGAGAGGAAAACGGCGATAGAGATCTCAGTTGTCGATACAGGTTTCATTTGAATCGACCAAGGTTCCTTACACACATTCTTAGATGTGTAGGTATTGCATCACAATGGTTATTATCGTTGGTATGGTAACTCATATATAGCAGTGACGTAACGTTACTCAATTTAAAACTATAGCTACCTACCCCGGAAAAAACGATAAGGCACGTTGCAACAAGAAAACCATAAACTAAATGAGGTTACGCAAGTCAAAGTTACAACAGTCACAACTTTAACAATCATCAATCGAATTACATCATCAATAACTTTTCGATGCTTATCGCAATAATAATCTGCCAAATAGACATTCCATATTGCGCCTATTGCCATTAGTGCCATAGCTTCTTCATACCAACCTAAGAAACCAACAAACGCGCTGTAAGCGAGGTAAAACGCGCCATGGGTAAGGTAAGCAACTTCTAACGTTTCATCAGGTAATTTTGCAATTTTCTGGTGTTGATTGGCCAGCCACCCCATAAAGCCGACATAGAAAAACCAAATAACTAAAATATGGAAAAGTGGTGACACAATGATAAACATCCCAGTCTAAATAGCTTGAATTTACTTCGATATTCCGCTAAGTAAACCAACGATTAAAGCAAAGGCCAATATTCCGGAACCATCACTCTCTTTAACTTCCTCTACTCCATTTTTATTATCTGCAGAATATGTTGCCTCGCCTTCAGCGACACATAGTTCACCTTCCACTACTTCATTGATTTTATCTGAGTAGGAAATATCGATAGCTTCGACTTTTATAGTAGATATCTTGCTTATTGCAGGAACAAGTTTGTCTTTTAATTCGGAAGTGATTTTCTTAACATTACTTAAATCTGTCTTGGTAAACTCTTTGTTATGAGCAATTTTATTCCTTAACGTATAGAGCTTTTTCCATTTCTTTTCTAAGTAGTTTGATTCACAGTCCACTAAGTCTGAAAAATGACGAGACCAGTGAGAACGGGGAACATAGGGCTCAACACCTTCACCTGTAATTTCTCCGTCACGAATTTTTCTAAGAACTTCAGCATCAGCTTCTTTCGCTGCATGTTCTTTAAAAAGAATGTCATTGATCTTGATAAAATCGATATTATATAGAGGGTTATTGCCATTAGTTTCGGCTTTTAGAGGAATACCTGGCACACCTTCAGGAAGAGTCTCAACCCACTTAGGCCCCAAGTTTATCAAAGCATATTTTGAGAACAGCTTTCTCATCAGATTCTCAATGTAATGTATCTCTGGATAGGCCTTTTCTGCATAGTACCCCGATATGCCGTCAAACACCGGAGTCATTGTTCCGTACTGGCTTGAAACAGCCCTTTTTATCTCTCTCAGTAAACTGGATAAATGATTTACATCTTTCTCGTTTTTCTTGGACACTAAAACTAAGTCAAATAGCTCTGTATCATGGTCAGGGTATCGATCTCCTTCATCAATAAGGTTAAAGGTAAACTCACTCTCCTCAAACTTTATTGCATTTTCACTCAGCTCTACGCCTTTAAGTATACCTAGCAATTTTTGGAAATTTTCTATGCCTGAAAATTGGTTTTTCTTCTTATTAAATAGAATTAGG
The DNA here is from genome assembly GCF_033238805.1 of Vibrio sp. MACH09. NCBI lineage: Bacteria > Pseudomonadati > Pseudomonadota > Gammaproteobacteria > Vibrionales > Vibrionaceae > Vibrio > Vibrio sp. MACH09. The sequence continues at coordinate 1,412,286 of NZ_BSFZ01000002.1, forward strand.
TAATTAACTTCAGTTGTCATGCTATCTCAAAATATCTTTGGTTAAGGGTGCAATAAAGTTATTACACCCATTTATGTTTTGAGATATTCTCATGCTTAAGACTTTACAAATCCACCAGTTTCATATGTTTTTGTGCTATCCAACTGTAAAAACATACAGTTTGGTGTAGAGTTTTATTAAATTCTCACAACCTCACTTAGCTCCAGCTCTTCCAATGCATCATCAGGTTTGTCGTTTAGCTAGGAAAGCAGGAAGTAGAGTTGATCGACAGTGAGGGTTTTAAAGCAGCCTTCGTCTTCGTTGGCCAGTAAGGTACGCCGCACATTTTAGCTGCTTCAACGGTTATGGTGTGGCGAGCTTTTCTGGATCGATGTTGTGCAAACATATTGCCGCTTATCAGCGCTAAGTTGATCAACACCGGAATAAACACGGGGCCGTCGATAGCAATAAAGTTCCTGCAACGTTGGCTGAATGCTTACAACAAGCAAAGCCAATATTCAGATTTAGGCGTCAACGGCCAGATAGGCTCAGCCAATATCAATGCGCTATATGCATACCTAGAACTCACAAAGAACGGGAAAAAATAATGTTTTGGCAGTCACTAAATTGCAGCCAGAGAGAAAGGTATTTGGAGATAATAGAAGCCTGCTAAATCTCAAGTTCCATCGGAACATAGCGCATTCCATTGATGTTGAGCTCTTCAGATAACGCTTTAAAACCCACTTTTTGATAGAAGCCTAACGCATAAATTGAAGCCTTAACTGTTATCTTATTGCTATCACATCTTTGCTTCATTTCATCTACCAGCTTGCTAGCGATTCCACAACCATGATAACTGCTATCAACGTATAATTGACCGAGATAATTTCCATCTCGCCACGCTATATAGCCAACAAGTTTATTGTTACATGATGCCTTCACCGCCTGATAGACAGTTTTATCTAAAACTCTTTCAACATCCGCTTTTAAAGCAACCCTTAAAGCCTCTTTGCCTTCTGTATTCAGTAAAGGAGCAACATGCTTTTCATTTACCGTTTCAGCTAAGATTCGAATGTCATTAAGATCTTTAGCCACTACATCTGTTAGTTTAATTTCCATTTTTACTCCAAGCACATAACACTCTGATAAGGGATGAGCAACGCAGATCACGCACCCATCCCATGGCATCATAAACACAAGATTCAACCGGAATAAATAAGATTATTCGCATTCATCTCAATCTCAAAATACATTCCATTCCCTTTACTGCAAAGAGAGCTTAAAAGTACGCTGAAACCCCTTTTTATCTATTAAACCACATCAATTTTCCTACAAGGCATTCTGCCTGTGCCAGCACATCCATATAAATTTACGTCTATTTGAAGAGTGTCCGTCCCCGGTGACGGATGATACCGATGATGATTCTGAAATATACGACTGTCCCTTCCCCTATTGGAGTCATGACTATTTTTCTAAAGAAATATGTCTCAGCAAAAGATTAAAAAGCATCAAGAACTTTTAAAGGAGTGGTACTAAGTCACTCTTTTTCAGTTTAAAAACCGATAGTAACTCTCTATACTAAGCTTTCATTGGCAAAATCCAATGATGGGATTGGTCTCCCGCTTAAATCAAGGCGTATAAACGCCAGCGTATTGCTGGTTTTTTTGTACGCGGCACCTGCACATCTCTATGGTGGGCTGGGTGAGAGCACTTCGGTGCGCCGTTACTTGATTGCGGTAAGACCAATCTCATTCAGTTCGCCACCCTATGATTGGTCTCATTGAGCGTGGTGATCTATTCATCACAAATCAAGGAGGCAATTATGCCTTACCAAATCTCTGTTCCTTTCCATGGATCCACTTTGATCCTGATTGATCATAATAACGAGCCATTTATTCCACTCAAGCCGATCGTTGAAGGCATGGGAATAAACTGGAGTTTCCAACTAACAAAGCTTAATCAAAACCCTTCTCACTGGGCTATTGCAGTGTTAGCCGTGCCTGCCATAGATAAACATCGGCCAGTTCCTTGTATTCCCCTTAGGAGACTGTTCGCGTGGTTACTCACGCTTAGGACTTGTTGGCTTAGCCCTACCGCGCAAAACAACATTTTCCTTTATCGAAATAAGTGCGATAGCGAGTTGTGGAAGTACTGGAGCCTCACTCATCAATTGTCCCCAGCGAAACACTCAATCAATAAGATGAACTAATACGCCTAAGCGAGCATTTGGCGGGGAAACTCACATCTCAGCAAATTCGTGTGGCTATTCTCGCCCATCTTTCGTGTATTAATTTCGCGAATATCTATTTGATGTATTATTCTAGTACTACATATAAAACTAAACTCTTATGTTAGGACGTTATGGATAACTCAGGCCTCTCTTTCTCTACTTTTATCTTGGCGTTATCTCCTAAGGCTAGCAGAGGATAAAAGAATGAATAAACTGAATACCACTCTTCTATTAGGGGCGCTTTTTTCTAGCTTTGTTAGCGCCCAAAAACCGATTGTTCTTGACGACAGTTACCAACACGACAAGTTTGGCACCCAGCCCCATGAAACGGTTAAACAGTTTCGCGCCTTTACCGCCAGTATGGACTCGCTAGATATTGATAATCCATCAGCCATACATAACGCCATGGGCACCCCTGAATGGGTTGCCTATGAGATCAAGCAATACGGTGGTGAGTGTATTCCTACTAAAAAACGCCCTAAGTGGGCGTCAGAGACGCAATTTGTAGAACAAGGGATCGCGCCAAAAGACAATTCCTACGTCTATTCAAAAGGGTTTCGTAAAGATAATCCCGACTGGTTCGTTCGCGGCCATTTACAAATGAAATTGATTGCGGAAAGAATGGGAGCAGATGCCGCCGCCAATACCCACACCTTTTTAAACGCTGTACCTCAGCGTTCTAAATTTAACGGCGGAATATGGTTAGACCTTGAGTACATTACCACCGCGTGGGCAGATAAGTTTGGTAGCGTTTGGGTAGTTACAGGCCCTATCTATTTAGATCAGTTTGCATATGCGTTTGTAGGGCAAGATGATGAGTTCCCAGTGGCGATTCCTGATGCTCTATTTAAGATTGTGATTAAAGAGAACGGCGAAAGCATCGACACTCTCGCTTTTATCTATCCACAGATCAGCGCTGGCTATTATCAGAAACATTTTGACCATAGCCGTTACCTAACCAGTATAAAAGAAGTGGAACAGTTAACTGGGCTCTTTTTTCTTAACTCGCTTGATGCCAAACAAGCGAAGAAAATAAAGTCGCTTAGAGCGGATGATCTATGGCCTTATCAAAAATCCGATATTATTAGAGCGTGTAAAAAACAAAAAAAGAGTGAGTCATCGAGCAAAGGTTAAGCAAAATAACTTCTTTGTATTATTTTTAAGAATTTTACGGTTCTCAAATATGAGAAAGCGTGATAGAGTGCTTGCCGTTAGGTTCTCTCAAAGGTTTCTAACATCGAGCCTCGGCCAGTTTTCTGGTTGAGGCTCACTCATTTCTAGGGTAAACAACTCTACTCGCCAATTGTTATACATAACCAATGGCTAAACTCAGCCAGTTGTTAAACATAGCTGATTGTTAAGAATAGCCAAACGGCAGACAAAAAAAGCCCTCGACACATAATGCCAAGGGCTCGGTATTCTGTTGCATTCGATTAACGGTAAAGACCCAAATCTTTCTGCATATGGTTAGATAATTCACTAGAGTAATAAGACTTTTCAACGTCTCCTTTACCAAACAAAATATCCAACATGTGAGCAATCAATCCTTTGATGTTAACCGTATAGGTTTTTTTGTCCATAGAGGTTGGTACAACGATATCGTTAGCGTGCATTACCTGAGCCATAAGCGCCTCTCTGATTAATTCTGATTACTGACCTGATAGAGAGAATTTTAGAGGGTAATTGGTGAGATATTAAATGACAAATATTGGTATTTCGCATAAGTTTTTCTAATGAAACAAGCTGATAACAAACCAAGGTATAAAAATTCAATCTTAGTGAATTATAATAGCATTTCGATTAATAATCGTGCATAAAAGACAGTATCTGACGATACATAGCAGGAACAAGAAACATTTCATTAACATGAAATTTATCGACAAGACAGGCTAAACGATAAAAATAAGTTATCTAAATTCCAATAGAGATAAGAGTAAGGAATCCGCTAGAAAGAACTAGCAATTGGTAAACTAGCAGACGTATATGATGTAATACTTAAGAGATACAGCATAAAAAACGATTTAGCCTTTTTTTAGGCAATAAAAAAGAGTCTTTCGACTCTTTTTTCACATACCTGATAGTGGTACAAGATATACTAACGCAGACCAAGCACTTACCCAGCCAACAATTACCGCAGTATCAATCCAGTCTCTGCTCCACATAACAGCCTCCGAAATAAACAGTTCAATGGCAACACCTTACATATAAAAAGATGTTTACTCGCTCATTTATTAAGCAATCAGCGTGCCAATACTTCTAACCTGTTTGTCCGACCTCATTATTTGGAAATTGGTTCAATTTTTCTGGATGAGATTTGATAAATGCCACAAAACAATCCGCCATTGAGTAATTTGTAACCACAGCGTTGTCTAGCATATGGGTTATGGCAAAATATCCCTCTTTCCCTTTCATGGTATAAGCTGATGATGTCCCAGTATATATACGCTCAGGCTGAACGCTAACCCACCCGTCAGCATCATCAAATATCATAAAGTCTGTTAATCGCTGGCCTATTGGTCGTTCTGGATGATAACTAAAATCTAAGTTGTGGCAATACGGATAACTACCCGACCCTGTCCCCACCACACCGTTATTGGTGGCGTTGTTTATTGCCCCTTCTATCGCTTCTGCAAGGTAGCGCCCTTTTATCTGGTACACACCAATTGGAACGGCAAATGGCAATACTTTTCCGGCAATATCCGCTTCGGTTATTTTGCCAGGGTTTAATGAACTTCTAATGCCGCCAGCGTTATGAATAGCAAACTGTACTGCGTGTCCCTTGCTCTTCATCATATAATGGAAAGACTCTGCCACTAGAGGAACCAGATCACTTCCCCCAGACTGATCCGGGATACGCACATGCCTAAGTGGTTTCTCTATCTCAGCGATGGTTGTCTGCTGTAACTTACGCACAATGGGGATATATTTATCTAATAATATCTCTTGAACGTCACTGTCTTTCTTACACACCACGATATTGTCATTGGCTAATAACGCTTCGGTAGCCTTACTATGAATCGATTGGTCATGAACACTTGATAATGTTGCGTCTAAACATAATCTCCGGCCAATAAGAAGCTCGTTGCGGCCATTAAAGGAACTAACGCGACCATCTCGGGCAAAGTCTATTTGGCAGTGACCAATGGCTTGCGCGTGATAGCCGGCCTGAACTACATGGGTACCATTTACTTCAATACCGTAATCTGGCTGCGGCTCAAATCCTATAGAAGAAAAATCGCCCATTAATGTGTGAGAGTGCCCACCAATAATGATGGCGACCCCTTCTACACTTTCTGCTAGCTTAATATCAACGTCATAACCCAAATGGCTAATAATAATGATCTTATTTATATCGTTAGCCTGTATCTCTTCTATGGTGTTTTTTACTGTGCTAAACACATCTTTAAACGACGTATCTGGATCTGGGTTAGAGATCTCACTCATCAAGTCCATTGATACGCCAAATATCGCAATCGGCTCGCCATCGACTTGTTTGATCATATAGTTGGCGGTCTGTTTTGCCGCGTTATAACAAAGTAGATGAGAGTAGCTAGAAAGCTTATGAGGCTTGTCAGGATTTTCAGTCGAAATATCCCAGTTACCTGCCAACAGTGGAAAATTAATCCGTCCAAGAAAATCGGCAACAGGTTGATTACCCATGTCCAACTCGTGATTACCTAATGCCATAGCATCAATGTTCAGCGCATTAAGAAGTTCTGCGTTAGCCACCCCTTTAAAGAGTGAAAAATAGAGCGTTCCTTGAAAACAGTCACCCGCATGAAAAAACAGAAACTCTCGGCCGTCCATCTTAGCTTGCTGTCTTAGCCATTTAGCTCTTGTTGCAATTCGCGCAAAGCCACCATTACTCACATACGGTGTCACCGTTTGTTGCTCTACCTGAAGCTCAAGCTGTAAAGATTGTGGCTCAAAATAAGAATGAGTATCGTTGATATGCGTCAATGTTAATTGAACGGGCTTATGTTGGTGTTTGGTCATCAGTTATTACTACTCGCGGAACAAAATTTTGGATTTGAGATTTACCCCTGATTCAATGCGATAGCTGAATCATCAAAAAGCGTAAGAGAGGCATGTTACTCCTTTAAGATGACATTTTCATATATAAATTTGAGTCACTTCACCGTGGGGGGGAGATAGAAGCTATAGACATGTTGATGTCATTCCAATATCACTTCGTGGCAAGCCGCACTTTTACCTTGTGTTTGCGGTAACTAAAACCGTAAATAGTGCTTAAATTTTGGTCTGATAAAAAGCGAGCAAAATAAAATAAACTTGAAGTGTGATAGTAAGTTAGGCGAAATGTCAGTTTCTCATATATGCTTAAGTTAACAAGACAGGAGTACTATATGCAGTTAGAACGTGTAGAAATATCTGGCTTTCGTGGCATTAGACGTCTTTCACTCGCTTTCGATGAACTTACTACCTTAATTGGTGAAAACACTTGGGGTAAATCTTCTCTCTTAGATGCATTAACCGTGGCACTTCCCGCTGACGGTTCTCTGTATGAGTTTGAAATGCAAGACTTTCATGTGGATTACTCTATCGCCCATCCACAAACCCAACACTTACAAATTATCATCTCTTTCTTGCCGAGTTATGAAGGTGAAGAACACTCCGGCCGTTATAGAAGGCTTAAACCTATTTGGGCACAGGACGAGAAAGGCCAAAAACGCGTTATCTACCGCGTGAGTGCCACCAGAGACCTTTATAAGATCACCACCAATTACTGCTTCTTAGACGGTCAAGGCACGCCTCTGTCGTTGCATCACTCAGAAAAACTAGCACAAGAATTGATGAGTCTTCATCCTGCAATACGCTTACGTGACGCACGCCGATTTGACCGAACCATCATTGGTAACGGAGATGATGTTCAAAACTCTCGTATCGAACGTCGCATAGAGAACACCTGCCGCAGATTGTTAGCCAAACCGGGGCATGTTAATAAAGGGGAAATTAAGAGTAGCCTCTCCTCAATGAAGAGCCTTGTTGACCATTACTTTTCTTTTAAAAATACCTCGAGGAAAAATCCAAGACGTCAACGAGATAGCTTGCTATTGACCTCCACCAGCACCATTTCTGGAGGCCTTAACCAAGTGATTGAAGAGACGAAAGACAACCAAACTCGGTTACTTGTTTTAATTTTATTGAACTCCTATCTACAAGCAAAAGGACCAAACGAGTTACGCCGCTGTGCACGGCCTATCTTAATAATCGAAGACCCTGAGGGTCGCCTTCACCCAACTCATTTATCACGGGCTTGGAACTTGTTACAGATGGTTCCTACCCAAAAAATATTAACCACAAACAGTGCGGAGTTGCTCTCTTCCGTTCCCCTTTCATCCATTAAGCGATTAATACGTAAACCAGACAAAACCATAGCTAAAAGCATTCCTCCTCGGCTACTAAGCAAGGATGAGATTCGCAGAGTCGGTTTTCATATTCGTTTCCATCGCTCCAATGCCCTATACGCTCGTTGCTGGCTGCTGGTGGAAGGTGAAACTGAAGTTTGGCTATTTAGCGAACTGGCAAAACTATGCGGTTATAACCTTGCATCCGAAGGGGTTCAGATCATTGAGTTTGCACAGTCAGGACTTAAGTCACTAATTAAAGTTGCTAAAGCTTACGAAATAGATTGGCACGTAGTTACCGACGGAGACGCCGCGGGTAAGAAATACGCCACCGCGGTGAAATCTCAACTCGGTGGCGAGATGGAAACTCACCGCCTGACTGAGCTTCCCGATAAAGATATAGAGCACTTTCTCTACGCAAATGGTTTTGATAGTTTCTTTAAACAGCTAGTTAAAATTCCGCAGGATCACCCAATACCAGCCAAAAAAATCATTGTTAAAGCATTGAAGAAATTTGCCAAACCGGATCTTGCATTAGCCATCGTTTCCTACTGCGAAGAACAAGGGCCGCAATCCGTACCGTCACTGATTCGTAAAACGCTAAAACGTGTAATGACCATGGCTAATAGCAATACCTAACGTTTCCTCTACAGATAGGGAGTGAATTTGGGCAAAAAAAGCATGCCAAACGGCATGCTACAGTATCAAATTAGTTGATAACAAAACGGGATTCTTTTTTAACTTAAGATAAAGAACCTTAAGCTGACGATCACAGCAGCACTACCATGCTGCTGTGGTAATTTAGGTAAGGTTACTGAGCTGACTGCACTGCGGACGGTTTTGCTTCTGACTGTCTGTTTCGTTTTTCTAACCACTCTTTAAGAGCAATACCAGACGCTTTCATTAGATAACCAAAAATACCACCAACAATAATAGACGGAACAACAATACCCCAGTCTCCGTTTGCAGCAAAAGTTGCACAAGAACCAATAAAAGTACCCGGGATATAAGCCAACCAAGTTTGCTTAGCCTGAATGCACATCATAAAGGCCACTAATCCAGTGACAACGTAACCCAAAATTTCAAGTGCCAGAAAATTCGAAGCATGGATAATCACCATAGCCCAGAATACACCGGTCATATTAGTCAGTAGACTTGAAGCAAGCCCTTTCAGCCCTTCTTTTGGTGATGCAAAGTAACTGGTACAACCTAGAAAACCGGCCCAAGTTAATAACCCTAGAGAGATCGACATCCATCCCCATACGGCAGAAAGAATTCCAGTTGTAATTGATATAGCTAGCAATACGTTCATAAACGCCACCAAAAGTTGACTCATTAAACAAGATGGCATTTTAGTCGACTACTCAGGTAACAAATATGATATTCATCACAATAATTACTGTACAAACATAAAAATTGCATTGAAAATGTGACGCAAGCGGTTAATCAACAGATTTAGGTAATATCAGAAAGGGAAAGATCTGCACCAGCTTAATCCCTAGCTTTTTGCATCACACCACCCGCACTAAATTGGTCTCGTACTCAATACAACACCAGCGGAGGAGAATAGAAGTGCTACTTGCGTATTGAGAGACGACGGCGAATCTCTTGATAACTTTCTACAATGAACGTCGCGACACCGCTCTCTAAATGCGCGTTGTTGTATTCATCGCATAAGTGAATATAGTTTGATTGAAACTTGTCCACCGCTTCTTGTGACGTGCCGGCAAATATCACATCCCCTTCCACTTCAAAGCCGATCGACATCAGTTTCTGTTTATCATCCAAAAACGAATCACTCGCCATCGCTAAATAAGTAAACTGTTGACGATGAGTATTTGGTTTACAAAAAAATTGATATTTAGTCATCTTGCAATATCCCTCAATATAGATGTGAAAAATTACTAACCAATAATCTCCGGCGAATGATTACTAAAATCAATCGCCCTCGAATTTTAACGGTTCGGTGTTATCAACTCAGTCAAAGCACACTATGCACCTTAATCTACCTAAATGCATAAAATCATTGTAATAAAGTCTTATTTATTGGCGTGGTTAATTTTGCTAACTCTGTGACTAATCGAACCAAATCACCCAGAAAACGCCTTTAGCGTTTTTCACTAGTTTTTCAATAACCTCAATCATGACAAATTTCTGCCATACTAACTGTTGACCTGTCTAAAGCTTTACACTTTATAGTGCTCACAAGTTTCGAGGAACAACTGCTATGTATCGAATTTCTGAACTGGCTCAAAAGGTAGGACTAAGCCGTTCAACCTTACTCTATTACGAAAAGTTAGGACTCATTGCAGGCCAACGGCAACTAAATGGCTATCGACACTACTCTGATAAGGATTTGCAACGACTGAAGTTGTTACAACAGCTACAGGCGGGAGGGTTATCTCTTAAGGAGTGTCAATCTTGTTTAGAAGGAGAGATCAACCGTTCAACCTTGATGAAGAGATTGCAAACCTTAGACACTGAGATAAAAGAAAAACAGCATGCAAAAGAGTTACTTTCTTCCATGCTTGGCATGAGTTCGATGCGTAAATGGCATGAAAGTATTGAAAAAAACGCCCCTTCGGCTCATTTAGATTGGTTAATAAAGCAAGGCTTCAGTGAAAAAAACGCATTAAGACTAAAATGGCTTTCAAAAGATATGAATAAACATGAACAATATATGGCTGATTTTAACTCTATTTTTCAAGGGTTAGATCGGCTGGGACCCGGAGATGATAGTGATACACTCAAAGCGCTACATTCGCTGCCAATCAAGAGTGGAAACGCGTTAGAGATTGGCTGTGGTAAAGGGGTAACTACAAATTTGCTTGCTAATTATTCGGCCTTTCACTTGACCGCACTCGATAATGATGAGTACAGCCTAAGTTGTGTTAAAGAAAAAATGACAAACAACTCAAATGAACAGCGAGTAACAACCGTCTGTGCCAGCATGACAGCAATGCCATTTGTTAACGATCATTTTGATCTGCTTTGGTCTGAAGGTAGCGCTTATATTATGGGGGTCAAACAAGCCCTTAAAACTTGGAAGGCGTTTCTGAAGTGTAATGGCTATTTAGTTATTAGCGACTTGGTTTGGCTAACTGATAGCCCTGATGAGAGAGCAAAGGCGTTTTGGCAACACAACTACCCTAGCATGACCTCGCACGAGCAACGAATCATAGATATGACGAAAGCAGGCTATGAGGTAATAGAGAGCTTTACGCTGAGTGAACAGTCATGGCGCAACTATCTCGAACCGTTAAAGAAAAAGCTCTCTCAAGTTGATATTGAAGATTTTATTTCCGATGCAGGTCATGATCTTCAGCGTGAACTGCAAATACATGATCAATATTTGGGTCAATATAATTACCAAATATTTATATTAAAAAATAAAGGTTAAACAATGAACATTAGAGTAGAAACTGACTCAGATAGTAACAAAATCGAGACACTTATTTATCGAGCATTTGAAAATCATCCACACCATAAACCAGGTGCGAAACCAACAGAGCATTTGATTGTTAGTAAACTAAGAGAGGCAAAAGCACTGACCCTCTCTCTAGTGTGTGAAGATAAAACATGTGTTGTCGGCCATATTGCATTTTCTCCAATTATGATAAATGGCGAGAAATCTGGCTGGTATGGTTTAGGCCCACTGTCTGTTATACCTGAACGTCAAGGTGAAGGTATTGGAAGTGCACTTATTCGCGAAGGGTTGTCTCAACTTAAAGCGCAGGCTATTGAGGGTGTCGTGTTACTCGGAGAGCCAAGTTATTATTCGAGATTTGGCTTTATTTCGCAGCCTAGCCTAACATTAGCGGACGTCCCTGCTGAGTATTTCTTAGCTCTATCGCTAACCCAGACAATACCAACTGGCGAAGTGGCTTTTCACACGGCATTCTTTGAGTGATCACACGCTACAAAGCGATTAGCTTTCTGTTTTACCAATCCATGTTATTTTGCCACAGCAAAAAGAGTTAGAGTGCATACCCTAACTCTTTTAATCTCTATGGGATCACCAAATGGTTATGATTTTGCCTGTCACGGCAAGGTTTTTGTACGCGTTAAAAACAAGCTAGAGTCTACAGTTTAAAGGGTTTATCTTGCATCATCCTTAACCCTTCGCGTTTGATGCAGTCCGCTAGTGGATTCTCCGCCATATCGACTCGCCAGATAAATGAAAGTGTCCGATCCATGGTGAGCTCTGGGACGTTCAACGCGACCAACTTGCCGCTTTCGATATGCTTTTCAACATCTAAATAAGGTAAGCAAGTAACGTATGGTCCGTTAGCAACCATACTCCTTAATACTGGTACGTGTTCATATTCTCGCCACACATCTAAATCAGCAATTAAATGATGAATGGAGCTATCAAATATTTTTCGGGTACCAGAACCTATCTCTCTTAGAACCCATTTCGCTTGTTCTAACTGAGCTAAACTGACTTGATCTCGCTTAGCAAAAGGGTGATGGGCAGAGACAACAACCGTCAGATGATCTCGACACCACACCTCTTGGTGAATTCGACTGTCATCGCAGCGCCCTTCTATAATGCCAAGGTCATATTGGTAGTCGAGAACAGCATCAATAACACCCTTAGTACTCTGTACGCCCAGATCAATACGCATCTCTGGGAAGTCATTATCAATTATGCTTATAAGGTCTGGAACTAGGTGTTCAGCAGGGGTTTGGCTTGCGCCTAACCTTATTTCTCCGCTGATTAAATGCTGCTCTACAAAACCAAGTTCTATCTGTTGGGCATCTTGCAATAGTCGTTTTGCTTTCGGTCTTAACCACATTCCCCAATGCGTTAACGCCATTCTTTTACCCTGCCTGTTGAACAGTGGGCGCCCTAACATTTTTTCCAGCTGCGCAAGAGACATGCTAGTAGCAGACTGGGTTAGTGAGAGTCTTTCCGCTGCTTGGCTAACACTTCCTGTGTCTGCTACAGCTTCAAAAACAGTTAACTGTTTTAGTGAATAACGCATAGATGATCCCTGTAGATTTTACCGTATGCACCATCTTACATAAGCATTTTAAGTTCATCAATATTTTTGATGAGGTAATTGAATATTATCAATTTTACCTCTAGCAATTCTCACCATAACCTAACTCTCAAGCCATCTGGTCTTTTAGGTGGCGTTAACGCTAGGAGCAGTTATGAAAAGAAAATTTAGGGGAGTCAACGATGTCGACAGCTAACCCACCAGAGATGAAGGCCGTTTTGTCTCCCAAAGAGATGATGACGGAAGCAGCAAGTTTTGCGTATAACAAGACTCAAAAATCCACTGCTATGATCATTAGTCTTGCCATTATGGCAGGCATATTTATTGGTCTTGCCTTTTTATTCTATATCACGGTGACCACAGGAAGCAGTTCTAGTTGGGGAATCAGCCGATTTGTCGGCGGTATCGCTTTTAGCATGGGGCTTATCTTAATCGTGTTATGCGGCGCGGAGCTATTTACAAGCTCGGTACTCACCAGCATTGCATGGGCAAATAAACAGATTCGATTAAACAAAATGGTCTCTATCTGGGGTCAAGTTTATATCGGTAACTTTATTGGTGCGTTACTGCTGCTTTTATTGGTCTCCATCGCAGGGCTTTACCAGCTTGATCACGGCCAATGGGGAGTAAATGCATTAAACATCGCCCAACATAAGTTAGAGCATTCATTTAGCCAAGCATTCGCTCTAGGGATCTTATGTAATCTGTTGGTCTGTCTAGCCATATGGCTGACCTTTAGCAGTCACAATGCTTTGACCAAAGCGCTCATGGTTATGCTACCTGTCTCTATGTTTGTTAGCAGCGGCTTTGAACACTGTGTCGCCAACATGTTTATGGTCCCTCTGGGTATTGTAATTCAATCAACTGCGCCTGAATCATTTTGGTTACAAACGGGGTTGTCCCCTGATCAATACGCCAATCTGAACGTCTACCAATTTATTACCAGCAACCTTATTCCTGTAACCCTAGGCAACATAGTTGGGGGAGCCGTGCTGGTTGGTCTGGCAAACTGGTCCATTTATCAACGCCCAGCGTTAAAAACAACTCAAACAAAATCTATTTCATCAATTTCACTTACAACGTCAGTTAAGGACATCGCCATGAACTCTAATTTAATCGCTCGTCAAATCATGAACAACAACGCATTTGCTCTACAAGCAGACATGCCTACTGAGCTTGCTATCGATTCTCTCACAGACAGAAATTTACAAGGCGCTCCTGTTTTAAACGTTCAGGGCGAGTTGGTTGGTTTCTTCTCTGTTCACGATGTACTGATTGATCTTTGGTGCCAAGACTACTTGCCATCCGCGAAACAAAAAGTGGTCGACATCATGACAAGAGACGTGGTTGCTATTGAGTCAACAGAGTCTCTGCTTAATATCATTGAATTTATGTGTATCGACAAAGAACAACTTTACCCAACCACCAGCATGGGTATAGCAACTCAATTTACCAGTTTGTCTTTAGAGGAGAGAGCAAAGAATATGAAGGTAAATAGACCTCAAATCTTGCCTGTTATCGACAATGGTATTTTTGTAGGCACCATTTCTCGCAAAGAAGTGATGATCGCGGTTCGCTCCATTTATGGAGAGCGCATTAACGTAGTGGAGAGCAATACTGTACTAGAGAGCGCGTAATACACTACTCACCAATAAGATAGAATAACGCCCCTTCCATTGGCTAACACGACAAAATAGTGAAAGCATATAAGGGGCGTTTTTTAGTAGACGGTGATGTTCAAACGTCGTTGCCGACGATTATTTTCTAACACCTTCTACCACTAATTCCATATCAACAGTATCCACCATACCCATGGCTTTGATACCAAAGTCTTTTAGTTGCAGCGTTGTTGTGCCAGTAAAACCAGCGCGATAACCACCCCACGGGTCTTTACCTTCACCAATGAACTGCGCATCGATAGTAATAGGTTGAGTCTGGCCATGAAGCGTTAGGTCACCCATCACTTCAACCATACCATTGCCTTTGTCAGTCACTTTACTACTGACAAATTTAGCATCAGAAAATTTGCCTGCATCAATAAAGTCTGCGCTGCGAATGTGCTTATCTCGCTCAGCATGGTTTGAATCCAAGCTGGTTGTATCAATCATGACATTCACTTTTGATGCTGCGATATCGTTAGCATCATAGGAGAAGTCTCCACTAAAGATATTAAAGCGTCCTTTTATAAAGCTATAACCTAGGTGACTTACAGAGAAGTTTACCGAAGCGTGCGCTCCTTTGGTGTCAATAACGTAATCGGCAGCATTAGCGGTTAACGGCATAGCTACTGCAAATGCGAGTCCCATCGTTAAAAGTTGTTTTTTCATTTTATTACTCCTGTCATTTTTCGTAGCGTATCGTCTTTGTCTATGAGGTGGTGCTTAATCGCTGCTGCTGCGTGTAAGCCAGCAAAGCCGATCAATATAAACGCACTGTAGTAGTGAACTTGCCCAGCAAGATCGGATTGGTTAGGAAACAACTCTCCTAAACTGGGTAGAGTGAATAGGGAAAATACCTCTATTCCTCGCCCATCAGAGGTTGAAATTAGATAACCGGAGAGAAACAGAACAGCCAACAATAGATAAAGAAAATGATGCACCGCTTTTGCTGCTTTCACTTCGTAAGGCTTGCCTTCTATTGAAGGGGTTGCCGTCACCGTTTTCCATAACACTCTGAAAAGCGTTAGTGCAGCGAGCAATATACCGACGGATTTATGCCAGAAGGGTGCCGTTTGATACCAAGAGCTGTAATAGTTTAGGTCTACCATCCATAAACCTAATGCAAACATGGCAATAACAACAACAGCAGATAGCCAATGGATCAGCTTTGCAATGAAATTGTAGTTCTTTACGTCTTGTTTCATATCTATCTCTGAACGTTATTATTCGCATAAAAGTAAAGTTAAATGCGAATGTTTCTCTTTCAGGTAAGTATCAAACAAATCTAGAACAACAAAAAGTGATCATTTTTGCTGTTATTGTTCAAAAAAATTGAATCTAACTATCAATGAGATAATCCGTTTGTTGATCAGTGATTTATACCGCCAAATACCGCTAATCGTATGTTGAGTATTTGCCGGTTAACATCACTTTCAACACACTAGTTTATAATTCACTCTCTTTCTCAATTTGGTATAGCTCATCTGAGATATCGAGTATTTTTGCGTCAATCACTTTTTGTGCATCTCGCACACCTTGGTTATAGAATACTGGACCCATTTTTTTACTTACAAAATCAAATAGGAAATCGGCATCAAACTGCCCTAGTTCCATATCCAATTCATCTTCAAAAAAACGTTGCAGCTCTAACAAAATGTCCTGACGCTGCTTACTAGTAAAACTCATTTCTGACACGGTTAATTCCTCTCGAAAAATAATTAATGAAATTTACCACGGTTAACTGGGGTCTTGTTGTTTATATATAGACAATTAGGAAACGTTATGTTGATCAAAACAACTAAAAACTGGCATCTAAAAGAGAACGATACAACGTCAGAAACCATATACCAACAACGACGCGATATCATTAAAAAAATGGGCATTCTCACCGCTACTGCTCCTTTTGCCAGCAACGCGACAGCCGGTTTGTTTGATTTCTTTAGTAAAGCAGACGACGCTGTCCTTGATAACCGGAAACCGCTGGCGTCTATAGCTTCTCCCTATTCTGATACGTCACTTCCTTTGACGCCAGAAAAGAAAATACTCACTTATAATAACTTTTACGAGTTTGGTACCGCCAAAGATCAACCCGCGAAGAACGCCGCTAACTTTGTTACTGACCCGTGGAGTGTGGAAATAGCCGGTGAAATACACAAACCAACAACCATCGACTTTGCCGACATCATCAAAAAAATTGATATAGAAGATCGTATCTATCGCTTGCGATGTGTCGAGGCATGGTCGATGAATGTTCCTTGGCTTGGCTTCCCATTAAGCAAGCTTATTGAGCTCGCGAACCCAAAAGGCAGTGCTCAATATGTGGCATTTCAAACCCTGTATGATCCAAAAAGAATGCCGGGACAAAAAGATCGGCGACTTGGGGGTGGGATCGAATACCCTTATGTTGAAGGATTAACGATTAAAGAAGCAATGCATCCGTTAACTTTTGTTGCGGTAGGCCTTTACGGCAAAACTCTTGCTCCACAAAATGGCGCACCATTGCGTCTGGTCGTTCCTTGGAAATATGGCTTTAAGAGTATTAAATCCATCGTAAAAATAACCCTAAAAGAGTTTCAGCCAAACACGACCTGGAACAAGCTTTCTCCCGGTGAATATGGTTTTTATGCCAACGTTAACCCCAATGTTGATCACCCTCGCTGGAGTCAAGCATCCGAACGTTTTATCGGAAGCGGCAACGTGTTCAGCGCACAGCGACAAGATACCCTGATGTTTAACGGGTACGCTGATGAAGTGGCATCGCTCTATAGTGATATAGACCTAAAACGTCAGTATTAACTGCAAATCCCGATTGGTGAGCCAGATTGATGATAAATACTCCCTTTTTAACCAACAAAGTCACCCTTATTAAGCTTGCTATTCATGCAGCATCAATCGGGTCATTAGTCTGGTTAATTCTTTCTGCCGTTAATGGTCATTTAGGAGCCGAACCGGTAGACGCGATAATACACTTTACCGGCAAAAGTACCCTGCACGTACTCTTTGCCACGCTTCTTATTACTCCAGTAGTACGATTTTTTAAATGGGGACAGCTTATCCGAGTTCGCCGATTGGTCGGTTTATACTGTTTTTTCTGGGCTAGCCTACATTTACTTTCGTTCGCGTGGCTAGATTTAGCATGGGATGTCTCGTTACTTGTAGAGGAAATCACCACCCGTAATTACCTCATATTAGGCATGCTTAGCTGGATACTTTTATTATTACTTTCAATAACCTCAGTAAACTTACTGCGCCGTAAACTTGGCAGTTCTTGGCAAAAGCTGCATAATTGGATTTACGTCATAGCGATACTTGGTCCAATTCATTACTATTGGTCATCTAAATCTGAAATACTGGAACCTAGCCTATATCTATTGGTTGCAGTGATTCTGCTTATAGCACGCAAAAATAAAATAGAACGTTGGTTATTTAGGTGAGAGAGACTTCTCTTCATCTTAGGAGAGAAGTTTGCTTAAAGATCTGGTTATTCAATCAATTCACGACTTTCAAAAAGATTGCTTAAAATTGTGTGAGAATCACTATCCTACGGTGCACAACCGGGGAATGAGTGAGCACCATTTAGGCAGAGCTTTTGCCCGAAGAATGGCAAGTACTCTCGACAAGTTTAACCAGCCAAATCAGTTTGAGCCTATCGATACGGTGTTATCACCGGAACATGCTCATCACTATCGCATCGCGTCAGGTTTAGGAACCGTATGGGTCATCACTCACCACTTAACCAGCGCCAATAAAAACTGTAGAGACAAGCTATTAAAAGATATAGGTGAATGGCAGGCTGAATACGGCTTTGCCATTCAGCCTAATGATCTGTTGGTGTTGCTTAGCGATCACTGGATATCTCGCAGTAAACACAGCAGAGAGTTACTTGATTGGTGGATTGGCGAGCTGCCTGATGATATTAACGAATATAGCCAACAGGGGATCTCTCTGTATCAAAGCCAGTCCAAGTTGATAAACGACTTAGATCACTGCTTTCAACTGAGACCATGCTATTTAAGATTTGGTCACCCGCTCATTCGTTCGTCTGACCATCAGTTAGTACGAAAGTATATTCAGCTCTATGCCATTTTAGAGTGGCAACGCTAACGATAGAGGCATGAGCAGCCCTTACTTAGCAACTCGCTTTATTCTCACGACCAACAGGCAAACTTGCATTGAGTTCTTGGTGATTTTCTTTTATTCTTTCGCGCTACTTTGTCAGTGGCGCTTTTATCCTTGCCCGACAGCACTTACTTATTAACAATCGTTGACCTAACGATGCCATAATTTAGCGATAATCACTCTATGAACCGTAAAAAAAAGATCAACGACACTCTTAAGAAAAAGCAGAAGAAAATGAACGCTAAATTGCATAAAAGCAACAAGCCTCGTTATATTTCGAAAGCTGAACGTGCAAAGCTGGAGCTTCAGGAGCAAGAGGCACAGCAAGTTGAAAGCAGCGACAATGTTGACAACGCAACTGCCGCTGACGATCAGCAAGCGTAACTAAAGCAGCAACGACTCGCCAATTGGGTAATACTCACTGGCTGAGTCGATTAGTGATTGAGCAGTAAGGGTCTCCACACCATACACTTCGACTTTTTTGCCATGTTTTTCAATAATTCGTTGTGCTAGAAGATCAAAATCACCATCTCCGGATGCGAGAATAACCACGTCTGCTTCTGCGGCTAACTCAATCGCGTCGAGGGTAATGCCAACATCCCAATCCCCTTTTGCAGAACCGTCTCGTCTTTGAATGAAGGGTTTCAATTTCACGTTAAAACCGATGCCTCTTAAGATATGATGAAACTGACGCTGTTTTTCGTTGTTGCTGGCAATGGCATAGGCATTGGCTTGAACAACGGTTCTATTTTGCGTTGCTTGGCGCCAAAATGCATTGTAATCGAAGTGTTGTTGGTACCTGTCACGCGTTGTGTAATAGATGTTTTGTACATCAACTAAAATGGCTACTGTTTCCATTTTTTCCTACTTATCGTCAGTTGTTTTACTTAATCGCATATGGCGATTAGATGCATTGGCTTTTGGCTTTTCGGGCACCGCTTTTTTTTCATGTCGTAAATGACGAATCGCTAGGATCGGATGATTCAATAACATCCTCGGGCCAGCGTATATCATCACCTGTTTCATCTGTTCTTTAGGTTCAGGTTTGTAACAATGAATAGGACATTTATTGCAGGTCGGTTTTTCTTGCCCATAAGGACAACGATCCAGTTTTGTTTCTGCATAAATTAACAGTTCTTCACAGCTGGCACATAAACCACTGTTAACGCCATGATGCTTTTTACAATAAATTTCCATCATTGCAGAGACTGTTTTAAACTCTGTAGCTAACTCCCCTACCAGAATTTTACTCTGTCGCATACTGTTTCCATCTTACTTCTTGGTGGCAAATCATACCTAACAAGTGCCATTTTACTAAGTAATAATTACTTTCCAATTTTTGAGTATAAGAAATAACTTTTTATACCATGCACTATATCCCATCCATGAAAGCAATACCTTGAACTAGATAGTCACAAAAATGTAGTATGCACTCCTAATTCTAATAGGCTAATCGCCATATTGTAATAAAGAGTAAAGTCATGCTATCTATTTTTGATATCTATAAAATCGGGGTAGGCCCATCAAGCTCACATACTAACGGTCCAATGATCGCAGGTTATCAGTTTGGCCAACTCATTTCCGATAAACTCAATAACGTTTGCAAAATTACGATTGATCTCTACGGTTCCCTCTCGCTAACGGGGCGCGGACACCATACAGACAAAGCAACGGTAATAGGCTTAATGGGTAACCGCCCTGACGCTATTGATATAGAGGCAGCGAATGCACTGCATAAAGAGAGCATTCACAATAAAAAGCTGGCCCTATTAGGACAACATACTATTTCTTTTGATGCAGAGACTGACATTGTGTTCCACAGTGATAATCTTCCTCTGCATGAAAATGGCATGTCTATTTCTGCTTTTGACGAGCAAGGTAACTTGATCGACAAAGAGGTGTATTACTCTATCGGTGGTGGTTTTATTGCCACAGAGAATGAACTTAAAAACGGCAAAAGCAGTGATGATGTGACTTTAGAGTTCCCATTCAAATCTGCTGAAGAGTTACTTAAGCAAGCAGAAATCCACGGATATTGCCTAGGCGGATTAATATTACGTAACGAACTCGCTTACCGTTCAGCGGAAGATATCGATGCGAGAGCTGATCAAATCTGGCAAATAATGTCCAGTTGTATTGAGCGCGGACTCACAACCGAAGGGATCTTAGAAGGTGGACTTAATGTGACCCGTCGTGCCGCTGCTCTATTGAAAAAGCTGGAAGCCAACAGCGCTTTAGAAAGTGATCCAATGGAAATCATGGACTGGATCAACGTATTCGCCTTTGCTGTCAGCGAAGAGAACGCAGCTGGTGGTCAAGTTGTCACTTCTCCAACAAACGGCGCGGCTGGTGTTATTCCTGCGGTGTTAATGTATTACCACAAGTTTATCAAACCGCTCGATACCAAACAGATCAAAGATTTTCTTGCGGTGTCTGGTGCCATCGGCATGCTTTACAAAGTAAATGCGTCAATATCAGGTGCCGAAGTGGGTTGCCAAGGGGAGATAGGTGTGTCGTCTTCCATGGCTGCTGCCGGATTAACCGCGCTACGTGGTGGCAGTAATGAACAAATCTGTATCGCAGCAGAAATTGCCATGGAACACTCTTTGGGCATGACCTGCGATCCTATCGGCGGTTTAGTCCAAGTGCCTTGTATCGAACGTAATGCTATGGGTGCGATGAAAGCGATCAACGCATCACGCATGGCCTTAAAAAGAACCAGTAAATGCTTAATATCTTTAGATAAAGTTATTGATACCATGTATCAAACTGGTAAGGACATGAATAAGAAGTATCGTGAAACATCACTTGGCGGCCTAGCGGTTATTCATATCGCACCACCATGTGAGTAATAACGACGCTAAACCGAGCTATTTTAGCTCGGTTTAGTCAATACAAAATGGACTAAATCTTTGGCAAAGTCACCTCAATCAGAGTGTTCCAAGTGTCATCATTCGTCTCTCGCTATAAATTGACCTCACAGTTTCTTAGCAATTCTATCAATTCATTCTCCGTTTGTGGCTCTCTTGCCAACTCAACCTCTGGTGACGCACCACCTCTTAAAATGTACGCTTTAGTGCCACAATGGTCATAATGATACCAAAGACCATCTACGCAAACGTCGGTATAACAACGGGGGTCTTTTTTAAGTTCCATATATCGCTCTCCTTAGGTGTTACTTAAAGGATAGTTGTAATCCATAGTTTTTGTACGGATTTGGACTAAAGTCTTAAATCTGTTGACTGTCCGGCTAATTTTTAGACGCTTGCACGGCATTAGTGCAAATACTCTATTGTTCGCTTTTCGAATAATGTAATCTATGGGCGGGAAATTTATGTCGTATTGAGAAGAGTAATGAATAGCGAATCCAAACCTTGGTTAAACAGCTTTCCTGATGATGTTCCAGCAGAAATAGACGCAGACCAATATCAGAATATTAACGATATGTTCCGTGAGACATTTGCTAAGAACGCAGACAAAGCCGCTTTTGTTAACATGGGCCACTCGTTAACTTATAGAGAGTTAGAAGAGAAAAGCACCGCATTTGCGGCCTATTTGCAAGTTACCTTAAAAATGAAAAAAGGCGATCGTATTGCGTTAATGATGCCTAACTTGCTGCAATACCCCATTACCATTTTAGGTGCACTAAAAGCAGGATTAGTGGTGGTTAACGTGAACCCACTCTATACACCTCGTGAGTTACAGCACCAACTTCGAGACTCCGGTGCCACTGCCATCGTGGCGGTGACCAACTTTGGTAACAACTTACAAAAGGTGGTGTCTCAAACCAGCATCAAGCATGTAATTTTGACCCGAATCGGTGATGAGCTCGCACCGTACAAAAGAACCTTAGTCAACTTCGCGGTAAAATATATTAAGAAGATGGTGCCTAAATACAACCTACCCGGTGCCATCTCATTAAAAAGAGCCTTAACTCAAGGTAAAGGCTTGACCTTAGATCCACCGAGCATTTCTAGTAGTGACCTTGCTTACCTTCAATATACAGGGGGAACAACGGGACTGGCTAAGGGTGCGATGCTAACCCACAGAAACATTATTGCAAATGTACTCCAAGTTTATGGACATTTTGCGCCAAGAACATCTTTAGAGAACGAACATGCGGTAACCCCGCTTCCTCTTTATCACATCTTTGCTAACTCGGTTAGCATGATGCTCATTATGTTTTTTGGTGGTACAAACCTTCTTATTACCAACCCGAGAGATCTTGACTCATTTGTAAAAGATCTAAGCAAGTACCCTTTTACCATGATGTTTGGCTTAAACACCTTATTTAACGGCTTAAACAACCATGCAGGCTTTAAGAATCTTGATTTTAGTAAGGCTCACTTTACCATCGCCGGAGGCATGGCAACGCAAAAGCATGTGGCCGATGAATGGCAAAATATCACTGGCATGCCAATCGTTGAAGGGTATGGATTAACAGAGTGTTCACCCGTTGTTGCAGGGGGTGTTCACACTCAACAAAGCTTTGTTCCCTCCATTGGCGTTCCGTTACCGAGTACTGATCTGCGCATCGTCGACAGTAATAACAATGAGTTAGACGTTGGTGAGATCGGCGAAATTCAAATTCGCGGCCCTCAAGTCATGAGCGGGTACTGGCAACAAGATTCTGAAACCCATGAAGTGATGCACGAAGGGGGTTGGATAAGCTCCGGCGATATTGGCCGAATGGATGCACAGGGCTTCTTCTATATAGAAGACCGCAAAAAAGATATGATTTTAGTCTCCGGCTTTAATGTGTTCCCTACCGAAATTGAAGAAGTTGCTACCCTGCACCCCCGAATCATCGAGGCCGCAGCGGTAGGTATCGCTGATGACGTCGCTGGCGAACGAGTAAAACTTGTTGTGGTGACAAATGGCACAGCAGTAACCGAAGACGATATTAAGAAACATTGTCGCCAACATTTAACTGGCTATAAGATCCCTAAAGTCGTTGAGTTTAGGGATGAGTTACCAAAAACCAATGTTGGAAAAATATTAAGACGAGAGCTTAGAGACTAGTTTTAAGTTAATAATCTATCCTTGATAAAAAGCGATTGGCTCAGTGGTGGGCTAGTCGCTTTTTTGATTCCAACGAGTATCTCATCAAAAGCCTGTTACACCTTTCTTCAAGATAATGTTGCCATATTTTGCTAACTCTCCAGTTAACACAACAGCGGTACATGATTGCGTTCGTTGATAAAATGCAAACCTCTCTAACCGTGCAATATCAGCAGAGTTTACCCCTTCCGAGCTCATCGCTTTGATATATCGTTGTTCTACAGACGGGTCTAAGCTGTCTCCCTCTACAGGTTGCATCATGAGTATGGGTTGCTCTACATATTGGTCGAGTTGAAACAGCATAATCACGCCTTCAAGCAGGGTATCAATAGCTACCCCATCGCAACGTATAACTTTTTTACCATAGGTATGTGCGGGAAAATGCGCATCTGCAAAAACAATCTCATCACCATGGCCCATTTCCGCCAACGTTGATAAAAGAGTAGGAGTAATAGCTGGATGTATACCTTTGAGCATATATCATTCCTTTGATTTGATTGACTAAATTTTGCAAAGTTAGAAATACAAAAACGTTCTGAAAATTACCATGAATGTCTACAGGGCGTTCGCTTCTTTTTTTGCTGCTGTAGCATGAGGGACAAGAGACCGGAAAGAGCCAACCTATTAGGCTCTTTCCTGCACTAAATGGCTATTCTACTTACCGAATGGGTAAAGCAGAGTTTGCATGTCTGGGTTGTCGATGTTTTCAGCCGTCACGACTTTAACCGGGATATCGATAACGCTTGTTACTTTCTTCCCTTCTAGTACGTTGTAAAGTGTCTTCAAACCTTGGTAGCCAATTTGATAAGCATCTTGTACAACAAAGCCTTGAATAGTGCCGGCTTTAAGGAACGCGATAATACCTTCGGTGCTATCAAAACCCATCACCTTAACTTTACCTGCAATACCTAAGCTATCGATTGCGTTAGCAACACCAAGAGTAGAGCCCTCGTTAGTAGCATAAACCGCTGAGATATCTGGGTTTGCGCGTACCATATCGATGGTTTTATCCATCGCTTTTTGTGGATCACCATCGCTATATTGAACTTCTAGTACCTTGATATTGGGATAATGTTTCGCCATTGCATCGATAAAGCCATTAGAACGCTCCATCGCATTTTGAGTCCCTGCAACATGGGCAATAATACCGACCTTACCTTCTCCACCTAACATTTTACCTAACGTTTTAGCCGCATCAGCACCAGCTTTTACATTGTTTGTTGCAATAAAGCTTTTCGGAATTTCAGAGTTGATGCCTGAGTCAAATGTCGCAATTTCAATACCACGAGACTTAGCTTCTTCAACTGGAACTACGAGTGCATTGGAGTCCAAAGCTGCCAATAGTATCGCGTCTGGCTGTCGAGCCATCATATCTTCCATTAACTGTATTTGTTCAGAAATCTGCGTTTCAGCAGCCGGACCCACAAAACTCGTTTTAACTCCTAACTCTTTCGCTGCGGTGTCAGAACCAAGTTTAACGGTTTGCCAAAACTCATGCTGGTAACCTTTACTTACCACAGGAATATACATTTCATCTTTCGCCTGCGCGGCACTCATTCCTATTGTTGCTATAGCGGCAAGTAACGTAAGTTTCATAGATTTCATCATTAATTCTCCATTTATATGTAGGGTAGTACTGTTATCAAATCATCAATGTTTCATGTATTACTTAATTTTTTTTCTAAGTGTATCTAGGTAAACCGCCGCGATGACTACTGCTCCCATTGCAACCATTTGCCAAAATTGCGAAACCTCCATCAGGTTTAATCCGTTTTTTAGTATGCTCATGATGAATGCACCGATAATCGTTCCGCCTATGGTTCCGATTCCACCCATCAAACTTGTTCCACCAATAATCACCGCGGCAATCGCTTCAAGTTCATAACCGACACCAGCAGTTGGTTGGCCTGAGTTCAAACGTGCTGTAATGATGACGCCGGCAATACCTGTCATAAGCCCACAAAATGCGTAAACAAACATTTTGACTCGATCAACCTTAATACCAGAGAGGTGAGCGGCGTCTTCACTGCTGCCTACCGCGTAGATATAGCGTCCAATGACAGTGCGTTTAAGTATGAATGCGGCGACAAACGCTAATACGCCGAAGTAAATGACTGGATAAGGGATAGCATCAAAGAGTTTGCCCTGAGCCAGTAATTTAAATGTTGGGTACTCGGTAAAATAGAGCGCACGCCCGTCGGTTAAGACTAAGTTGATACCACGAATAGACATCATTAAACCTAGGGTTGCGATAAAAGGTGGAATAGTAATCCGAGTAATTAATGTGCCATTAACAAAACCACACAGTGCGCCAGCTAAAGCACCAACAATAATGCAGATAGGTAAAGGCAAGCCTGCGGATGCGGCAAGACCAACCGCGACACCAGAAAATGCCATCACAGATCCCACCGACAGGTCTATACCTGCGGTAATGATCACGTAGGTCATTCCTATCGCAATAATCCCAATGACTGACGTTTGAAGGGCCACCGTCAGTAAGTTGTTAACGTTTAAGAAATAAGGTGTGCCTAAGCTAAAGAAGATCATAAGCAAAACAAGACTGATTAAAGGGGCAAACTTCATTAATAGCCCTTTATTTACCAGCGATTTCTTTGATGACTCATCTTTTGGTTCAGTAGCGGCCGTTACATTGCTATTCATGTTTTTATCCCTCTAAAGTCGCATATTTCATTATGTTTTCTTGGTTGGCATTTTCTGCCAATAACTCACCCGTGATCATTCCGCTTTTCATCACCAGTATTCGGTCACACATCCCTAATATTTCCGGCAGCTCAGAAGAGATAACAATGATTGATTTTCCCTCTTTGGTGAGCTTATTTATCAACTCATAAATCTCTAATTTGGCACCGACATCAATACCTCGAGTCGGCTCATCAAATATCAGAATTTCGGTATTTTTGCAGATCCATTTAGCGATGATTATTTTCTGTTGATTACCGCCACTTAAATTGCCCGCCAGCTGTTCTAAATTTGGGGTTTTAATTCTCAGTTTCTGTTTCAGATCTTTTGATATCTCGTTAGAGCTCTGTTCATCGATAATGCCTAAGTTGCTTGAGTAATCTTCGAAGCTGCTCATCATAATATTGTCTTGGACTGACATACCGAGTGCTAAGCCGTCTTTCTTTCTGTCTTCTGTCAAATAAGCGATGCCATGCTTAATGGCGTCATGAACAGAATTGATCTTCAAACAAGTCCCAAACAGCTCTATCTCACCACTGTCGATAGGATCAGCACCAAAAATGGCTCGCGCAACTTCAGAGCGCCCTGCTCCCATCAAGCCAGAGAAGCCAAGAATCTCTCCTCGCTTAAGTTCGAAGTTCACATCGCGTAATACTCCCTCACGATTTAAATTGCTTACTTTTAGAACCGTTTCGTCACTAGGTTTATTAGCTCTTACTGGGTAAATGTCACCTAAATCACGTCCAACCATCATGGAAATCAACTCATCGATCTGAACGGTGTGATAATCAACGGTTCCGATAAACATGCCATCTCGCATCACTGTCGCTCTATCAGCGATTTGAGCGAGTTCCTCTAAACGGTGGGAGATATATACAATCCCCACCCCTTGTGCTTTCAACATGTTAGTGACGTCAAAAAGGCTCTCAATCTCAGACTCTGTTAATGCCGCCGTAGGTTCATCCATGATCAGAACTTTAGCGTTAACAGAAAGCGCTTTTGCAATCTCGACCATCTGTTGCTGAGCGACCGTCAACTCTTCCACTAATGTGTCTGGTTTTATATCCAGTTTTAATTTATCCAATAGAGACTGAGTGGCGTGCGCCTGAGAACCATCATCGAGTAACCATTTATGTTTTATCGTGTGCTCTCGGCCTATAAATATATTTTCAGCAACGGACAACTCAGGAAACAGGTTGAACTCTTGATGAATGATGGTTATGCCTTTTTCCTGAGCGGATATTGGGCTCTTTAAAGTGACTTGTTCACCTTCATAAACGATGTGCCCGCCATCAGGAGTATGCACACCTGACAGCACTTTCATCAGGGTTGATTTACCAGCGCCATTTTCACCTAACAGGGCATGAACCTCGCCTTTACGTAGGTCAAAATTGACGCTATCCAGCGCTAACACCCCAGGAAAGCGCTTGGTAATCTCATTCATTTGTACGATCGTTGTGTTCATACTTCCGTCCGCTGTTATTTAGCTAGAAATACTTTCATATTTTGAGTTAACGCTTGTGCGACAAAAGCTGTGACTACGGTTTCTAAGTAGTCTTCCTCAACGTAAGCAACCGTTATATGGTTACTTTGATGACCAGCCATTAAATCGTTTTTCGATACTCCATCTAAGATGCAATTCATTAATGGCCATTCGCGGGTTGTAGCTTCAAGTCGACGAGTAAATTCAGCTTCAGGTAGCTCAAATGCTGATCCCGTACCTACATGCATAATCACTTGTTCACCTTCATAATGAGCTCGCGCCCAAATGAACTTGCCCGCTTTACATTGGCCTGCAATCGAGGAGCCGCCAAGAGGGAAATACATGGCTGGCTGACGATAACCTTGAGCAGATGAAATCCCCCCCTTTAGGTGTTCAAACGGTACCGAACCAGAAATTTCAAAATCCCAATAGAAGGTTCCTTCATACTCACTCCCCCAACGAATATCGTGAAGGGTCGTTTCTGATGGAAGGCTTAATGAATCTAACAATCGATAGAGCATTGTCTGCGGGATACCGGTTCCCATATCTACCTCATTGATACAAGGAATGGGTTTACCCTCACGGATAATCTCTCCATTTTCATCCGGGATAGGAAAGCGGGTAGTTGAGCCAATAGCGCCCTCAGCGAAATCAGATGCCGCGCAGCTATCTTTCAAGCCTTGTTGATATTGAACACCAACACTGGTTAAGCCAAATCGCTTAGTGAATCGAGCCATCGCAATCATCATTGCGCACTGTTCAAGCACTTGCTGACGCGTTAACTCTGTTTCTTGGTCACTGCCATAATGGAATGTCATTCCACGATCTTCATACCACTTTAAGCACTCTTCTCTTAGCTCTGGTGAGACCAAACTCATTTCATGCAGCAATGCTGACTGAGACAAAGCCTCCATCGGCATACCTATGTCTACAAGGCTCTTTTGTGGAAAGACACCATTCATCATCCCCATGCAGAAACTATCGAATAAACCCATAATTTCTTTATTCTTAACAATGTATTCTCCAACCTCACAACCTATTTTTGCAGCTGCTGTGCTCATCATTGGCGATTCAAATGTGACTTCATTTAAATACGATGTGTCGTAATTGATTTTTTTCGAAGAGAGCCAAGTTTCCATATTGTTTAAGAAAAACTCATCATCTAAATTTTCTGACCATAGACGTGAGTAATCTCGACCCAAACTCGTCAAGGTACCCGCCATGCATAGCGCGCCCACTAGCCCCGGCCATTCACCGTCAAAATTGGCCAGCAACAAAATAGGACCTTTATGTGAAACTAAAGAGGGAGCAAGGTGATGTGAGTATTGCCAAGCCGTCATCACCACCACTATGGGTGCATGTTCGTCAATACCCGCAAGGACATCACAACCTTCTCGTTGGCTGGCAATAAAACCATGACTGTTGTCAGCATTTACCTCGTGACCACGAACAACGTTATAACCGAAGGTTTCATTCATCACTTGAGTGAATTTATTCTCGAACGCATGCTGTACAGGCCAACATTTATTGTTTGCACTTTCACGAAGATCTCCTGGTGAGACCATCACAACAGTCTTGTCACCAACCGGCGCGCCTTTCTGTTTTTTAGGTAATTGTAGGGTTAATGTATCCACTTTAAACTCCGTTAAATTTGATAATAAAATTGGCTTTGTTAAATATTTTCCATCATGGTTTTGTACTTCATTTGGTCTTGATACATTTCTAAGAAAACTTTGTATTTGGCATCATGAAACGTTTTTCGCTCTCTGTTCGGCTCAATTTTTTCCCCTGTGCTACCCATTATTTTTGCGGCTTCCGCTAGACTCTTATGCACACCACTTGCGGTTGCTCCTAACATCGCGGCCCCTAAAATTACGGCTTCAGGCTCTGAAGGCAGAACAACATCACACCCTGTTATATCTGCATGTTCACGCAGCCATAATGGGTTTTTCGTGCCTCCACCACACATGGTGATTTTGGTAATGTCATGGCCGTTTTGACGCATTGCTTCGATAATATGGCGGGTGCCATAAGCAACAGACTGAATTGCAGCTAAGTACTCGATAGCCAAAGCGTCTAAGCTCTCGTCGAGACTTAATCCTGTAATCATTCCTTTTAGTGTGGGGTTTGCACGAGGAGAACGATTACCATGGTGGTAACCCAACATATGAAAATTCTGCATCAACTTTGAATTGTCTTGCTCAAGTTCAGCTACTTTCTGGTTAAGTATTTCGTAAACGGAACGCTTTTCTATTTCCGCTCGCTGGCGTAAAGAATGGTATTCAGATGAACCTCGTATCACATGATCAATAAGTGCACCGGCGGCACTTTGTCCACCTTCCAACAACCAATAGTCGGGTAGCATCGCGCCCCAATAAGGTCCCCAAACTCCCGGCACAAACGTCTCTTTTTTGGTAACAGTCATGTGACAAGATGACGTGCCGCCGATAACCGCTAATGTGGATTCGGGCTCATCACCTATAATGGCTAAACCACCAGCATGTGCGTCAATTATTCCTGTCGACACTGACGTATGAGTTGTTAACCCTAATTCGCTGGCGGCTTCGTTAGTCAGTTTTCCAACAAATGAACCTAGGTCTTCAATGGTTCCATCAATTTTTCCATCGTCAATAATGTCAGTAAGGTTCATCTTTTCTAATAAGCTGTGTGCCCATCTATTTTCATGAGACAAATAATTCCATTTACAGCTCTTTGTACAAACACTTCTTACGGATTTACCTGAAGCCTTAAATACTAAAAAATCAGCTAAATCAAAGAACTTAGATATATTTTCATATTTCTCTGGTAGATATTTTTTCAGCCATAAAATTTTTGGGAGCTCCATTTCTGGGCTGACTTCTCCGCCAACATATTTTAATGCATCATCTTTAGTAGAATTTATTTCATTCGCTTCTTCTATTGCTCGATGATCCATCCACATAATAATATTTTGTCTATTATTATTACTGCTAGACACTGTGGTTGGTTGATTGTCAGAATCTAATGCAACAAGTGAACATGTTGCATCAAAACCTATTCCAGACACCTCTTTTACGTCTATTTTACTTTCTGATACTGCATCTCTAACAGCGTTGCATACACTCTTCCAAATATCTGTTGAAGACTGTTCAACATGATCCGTTTTAGGTCGAAACTGGAGGATGGGATATACAGCCATCCCTAACCTTTTACCATATTCGTCAAATACACCTGCTCGGGCACTACCTGAACCAACGTCAACACCTATTAAGTAGTTACTCATCGAAAACATCCTTCTCTACAGCTTATTTTTATACTTGCTAACTCGTGTTAGCAAAAGTTATAGCAACAAGACACCTCTCTCTCAATGTATAGAAAGGTAAAATGTGATATAACTCTTTTTAATCTATATAAATGCAGTTAAAAACATGCTTTCTCGCACATTTTGACTTAGGTATTTTAGAAAATATATTTTGATTACGAGGTAAATACAGTTAGCAATGGCAATGACAATTGAACAAATAGCAAAAAACCTTGGTGTATCAACTACCACGGTAAAGCTTGTATATAATGGCAAAGCAGACAAATATCGTATTTCTTCTAAAACACAACAACGAGTAAATGAATTCATTGAGAAAAACGGCATTATAGTTAATCAAACCGCTAGAAGCCTTAAGCTTAAAAAATCAAATACTTTAGGATTGGTGGTAACTAGTGTAACAAACGTATTCTTTTCTTCTTTAATTGAACACTTTGAGAAAGAATCACGAAAAATAGGCTACCAGCTTATTACCGTATCAACAGATGGCTGTGAAAAAAAAGAAAAAGAAGTGACCGTTAATTTAATTGAACGTGGTGTTGATGGAATATTTATAGTACCAAGCTCTGAAAACCAGCAATTAGATACAATAAAAAAATTTACTCAAAAGCCGATTATTTTCTTAGATCAAGATTTTAAGGTTAAAGATCAATCGGTAGTGATGAGTGACAACTACCAAGCGTTCACAGAACTGACACGGGAGATCCTAGCAAAAAAAGTGTCTGAAGTTTATGTGGTGAGTGGTGACTCTGAGTTGCCATCTATCCGAGCTCGTTTACAGGGCTTCGTTGATGGCTATAAATCTCTCAATCAACAACCTGTTTCAAATTGGCTCTACGCGGTTCCTAAAAATAAATTTCAGGATGGCTATGAAGGAATGCAAGCGCTGGTTAGGGAGAACAAACGTGTACCTGAAGCGGTAGTATTTTCGTCATTACCCATACTAGAAGGTGCGCTGCATTTCCTTAAAATTCATAAAGGTGTTATTCCTAACTCCCTTGTGATCGGTACGTTCGATGAACATACCATGCTGGAGTTCCTACCCAATACCGTGGTCTCCGTCCAACAGGATTCCGCCTCAATAGCTCACAACGCATGTAAGCTGATGCAAGAGAATATTGATAAAAATCCGGTTTCCAAGAGAATTATTGTCCCAGCTAAGGTGATAAGCAGAGGTTAGCGATTTAGAGGGGCAAGGTAATCATTTCCATTTTACTAGTGCGTACAGCGTGATGCCCCGCGGTGAAGGCATAGCCAAGATTCTCAGGCCTCAACTACCGAATTCTATTTGTAATATTTGGTTACTTTTACAGCAATACAAATATCGCTTTATGCTTGACGATTGGCGGCAGAAACACCTATATTGAGTTTGTGTGTGTAGCATGACGCCAAAACAAATAAGCCCTGACTCTCAATCAGGGCTTTTTTGTTTCTGCTAGGTGCCGAAGTGCCGCCCTTCCGGACAGTCATTTTACTGAAATTAAACTTTCAAACAGGATTTCTAAAGAATTCTTACACTTTAGCCAGTGTGGCCGATCAGGTGAAAGCAAAAACGCCCCGTAAGGCGCTTTATCTTTATCTCAGTTCCAGCTCTTGTTCCTGAACTTTGTGGTGGTGCACCAGCATCAGCAGAAACATACCTATTTCATTGTTCAGGGCATGATCGCCAGTGGTATCAGTGCAGAATTTCTATCAGCTTCCGACTCTTCTAATGTTTACTCTTTACCGTAAACATTATTCTCTTGTTCTTGAACACGGATAAACGTCGTACGCTTGGTAAGTTCTTTAAGTTGTGCAGCACCAACATAAGTACAGGTTGAACGTACACCACCAAGAATATCGGAAATGGTTTCATGTACGCTACCGCGGAATGGAATTAATACTGTTTTACCTTCAGCAGCTCGATATTTTGCTACGCCACCAGAGTGCTTAGACATCGCCGACTGAGAGGACATGCCGTAAAATTTCATGAACTTCTCATCATTCACAGTAACAACATCACCACCCGACTCTTCATGGCCCGCAAGCATACCGCCAAGCATGACGAAATCTGCACCACCACCAAAGGCTTTAGATACATCTCCGGCGCATGTGCAACCGCCGTCTCCAACAATACGACCACCTAAGCCGTGAGCGGCATCCGCACACTCAATAATGGCAGAGAGTTGTGGGTAACCAACGCCCGTTTTAACTCGAGTGGTACAAACTGAACCCGGACCAATACCTACTTTTACAATATCTGCGCCAGCAAGAATTAGCTCTTCAACCATATCCCCTGTTACAACATTACCCGCTGAAATGACTTTATCTGGAAACGCTTCGCGTACTTGAGACACATAATCAACTAGGTGCTCTGAATAACCGTTCGCAATATCAATGCAGATGAAAATGATCTCATCACTAAGATCCATTATTGCTTTGGTCTTCGCGAAATCATCTGGAGAAGTTCCTGTCGATACCATTATGTTGTTCAATGTTTTTGAGTCAGCTTGCTGAACAAACTGTTTCCAGTCATCAACAGAATAATGTTTATGTACCGCTGTCATGACATTATGTTCCGCTAACGCTTCTGCCATTGTAAAGCTCGCAACGGAATCCATGTTTGCAGCAATAACGGGTACTCCAGACCATTGACGACCACTATGCTTGAAGGTAAACTCGCGGGTTAAATTTACTTGAGAACGACTTTTTAGTGTTGATCGTTTAGGGCGAAACAGTACATCTTTGAATCCGAGCTTAAGTTCTTGTTCGATACGCATGGTATTTCCTTGTTTAAAGTTATGTGTCTTTATCACTGCTTTTTTGAGTCATCACTGCGTAATTAGCTTTAGTTGGTCGACAACGTTTAGTCGTCATCACACCTAACTAAAGCTATATAGAATTTGTTGGCAGACATTTTCTATATTGCGGACACAAAAAAACCGGAGCGTTGGCAGACGCTCCGGTTTTCAACATTATAGGTTGTGATTTAATTGTTGCAAGACTGATAATTTGATTTTTTTTGTGCTACGCTGCTGGAGATTTCATATCCAAATTACCTGAATTATCTATTCGCCAAAATCCATTAGTGTCATCTATTTTTTGCGAGTAACCTTCTCAGCACACGCTTAAATAAGTTAAGGAGAGCAGCAATGGCTGATCCACATATTGAATCTCCTATGGATTGGATAGATCATACAACGGTAATCATCTACCGACTTGGCCTCACCTTAGCGATTCCAACCGTGGCACTGCTCCCTTGGGGTATCGATTTACCTATTCAGCAACTTATTATGTTAGCTGCTGCAATGTGTGCCTCTTCACTTCATATCTATATGAAGTCGTTTCGACTGTTGCTACAAATGGCCACGTGGGTGGGACTGGTGTTAGTGATACTCGGCTTCCCGATGATTGGTTTGGGCGGCGCATTTATCACACTGGGAGGACTCTGCTTTAAAGAGTATTTCTGCTTTAAAATTCCTGGGTTACCATTCCAACCTCTTCTACTGGCTGGATTGTGGTTTGCGATGCAATTTGGTTGGACAACAGAAGCTAAAGTTATCGCTTCAGCCTCTGCTATTCTCTTTTTGATGGTCAGCGTCGCTAAATGGCGAATGCCGCGACACTTTGATATTGGCGATAAAAACAATTATGAAGTTTAGTGCTCTATACAGGTTTAGAGCACTTTTATATTTTAGAACAACGCGTATTTAGAACACTAGCAAGTCGCTAAAAGTTGACGTAAATAGGGATAGAGATCACTCGCTAGCATCCCTATCTCTCCATGCTCTTGAACGCATCGATCCGCTGCCGTTGAATGCAGCCATACGCCAAAACACGCCGCTTGAGTCAGGGTCAGATTTTGTGCCAGTAATCCAGCAATGACGCCAGATAACACATCTCCCATCCCACCGGATGCCATTCCCGGATTCCCCGCATTACAGACATAAAGCTGTTTTCCATCATAAATAAGGGTACCGGCTCCTTTTAACACCGCAACACCACCATATTTGCGTTGCAGCCTCATAACAGAGCTAAAACGATCATTTTCAATCTGATCAATGGTGCAATTAAGTAATCTTGCAGCTTCACCGGGGTGAGGGGTAATAATGCGTCGGCTATTAAAGTCTGGCACTCTGGCTAACAAATTGAGTCCATCAGCATCCACTACCATGCGTTTTTCAATGCTGGCGGAATAACCCATTAATGAACGTCCCCAACTGGTTGTCCCTAGTCCCGGTCCAATTAACAGAACATCGGCCCAGTGTAGATGATCATTGATTTCGTTACTGTTACCACGCCAGTCGAACACCATCAATTCCGGTCTTGCACTCACAATTGCTGAGACATTTTCCGGTTGGGTAACAACACGAGTCAATCCGGAGCCTGTTCTAGCACACGCCTCTGAAGCTAACCGTATCGCACCAAACATGCCTCGGTCGCCTCCCATGCAAAGTACTCGGCCAAAATGTCCTTTATGACTAGTTGGTTTACGTCTGGTTAAGCAACCACCAAGAGATTGAACGGATAACAGTAAACTAGATGCTTCTATTTTCTGACTGAAATCATCGGCAATACCTAGACCTGCGAAGACAATTTCTCCACAGTAATCTCTCGCACATCCGGTAAATAAACCTTGTTTACTGGCAATAAAAGTGATGGTTTTATCGGCTTCTACCGCACAACCAAGTACCGCACCAGTATCTGCGCTCAATCCTGATGGAACATCAATAGATACAACAGGCACCGGTGACTGATTGATTAACTGAATAATCGATTGGTATTCCTCTCGAACTGCACCAGAGAGGCCAGTGCCGAGTAAACCGTCAACGATGAGATCAATATCATCAGCGAGTATCGTCTCTGGCTTGGCAATTTGTCCATTAACAGCAAGCCAATTGTCTCGCGCTTTTGCCGCGTCCCCTTTGAGCGATTCTTCACTGCCCATTTGCCACAAGGTCACCTTGTAGCCATGCAGCAAAGCTAGCCGAGCAGTGACGTAACCATCACCGCCATTGTTGCCAGAACCACACAGCACCAGAAGATGTTTACAGCCTGAATAACCCGCTACGATACTATTAAATACTGACTTTCCGGCCTCTTCCATCAGCTGATATATCGCTCTGTTTTGTTCCGATGCAATCAGCTGT
This sequence comes from Vibrio sp. MACH09, assembly GCF_033238805.1. NCBI lineage: Bacteria > Pseudomonadati > Pseudomonadota > Gammaproteobacteria > Vibrionales > Vibrionaceae > Vibrio > Vibrio sp. MACH09. The sequence goes on from NZ_BSFZ01000002.1 coordinate 1,448,315, forward strand.
TCACCCTCTTTTACTTGCTGAGCAAGGTAAAGCTTACTTCCCTTTATTTCCACTCGATACATCCTAGTTGCTGTATTCCAATCACTCTATATCACTCGCAGATCGGTTTGGGTTATCTGTTTGGTTGTGGTTATGACTTCGCCATCATGGCTTCTGCTGTCGCATCCTGAATAGACAAAAATAGCGACTTAACTTCACCGGTCGGCGTTCGCATCGGGTTCAGTGTGACGTTCTGATACATAAACTCAGCCTGTTGTGTAATAGGCCTTACGTTTCGACATTTAAATAGATAAGGACGTTGTCGCCATGTAATAAAGCTTCGACAACCTAAACCATAAACAGGCTTAGTTTTTATGGTAAACCACTCTTTTGGTATCTCTGGGAACACTTCAAAAATGGTTTTTCCCAAAACTTCATGAGATTGTTTGCCACTGTGGTGGGTCATAAATCCATTCCAAACCTGGATCTTATGATCGGTATCCAATACCACTAAGCCGAGATCCACATTTTGTACCATATCCACCATCCAGTGGAACTGCTCAAATTCAGCGGGAAGACCTATCATTAAAAATCCTCCATCAAGTAAGACAATTTGTTGTCGAGAAGAGGCAATGACTCATCGACAAACATAAAGAGTAGATCACACCGTATACTAGTGTTATCAATGGTGTAGCTTACTTCGAACGTCATGGTTCTGGTAAAGCTGCCCGTGGTCGATTGAATAACCGATTCAATGGGAATATGTTGCCCAAGCAATACAGGCTGCCCTTGAAAAAAGCGAACCTCAGCTTGTTGGCCTAAGCCATTTAAAAATGAACCTACCAATATGTTTGATACATCCATCAAAAGTTCAAGCTCTTCTAGCTCTTCACTATCCGCTGGTACCTTCATCAAACTTTTAAGGTCAGAAATACTAGAGTCACTCAACAAAACTAACGCTTCACCTGCAATGCCTTCACCACTAAAACCTTGGCACACCCCTGACACTTGGTCATTTTGAGCAAGATCTTCGAGAGCCATATGAAGCTCAGTCACCTCAAAGATATTCACATTTGGCAAAGGTAAGTGGACAAAGACGTCAAAATGACGAGCCAATGCATCTGCCGCTCGCCCTATAGAGACGTTTGCTACTTCCATGTAGATATCGCGACGTTTCAACATCGGCAGTTCGACTGCTTTTGCTGGCGCAATATGGCTGGTTGCCGCTGGCGAAACTAACTCTTTAAGAACATCGTTAAGAACGGTTTTATCCATAGGTTTTTGGATAAAAGCCTTGGCTCCGAGTTCATTTACTTTTGCTTTTGCTTTTGGTTGTATATCGCCAGATACCACCACAACAGGCACGTCAATCTGACGAGTTTGAATTTCTGCTAATGTTCCGTAACCATCCAGCTCTGGCATGGTTAAATCCAGGAACATCAGTTCAAATTTTTGTTCGGCTAGTTTTTCCAATGCATCAATGCCGTTTACCGCGAAGGTAATCTCAGCATTTAGCGAGGTAGGAAGCGATCTTGCCATCTGCTTTCGAGCTAAAGCAGAGTCATCACAAATTAGTACTGAATAAGTCATTTATCACCGCTACACTCAAATTTAATTAATCTATATTAGTATACTCAAATCTTCTAAATATTCAGAACAACTTCTGAGTTTAAATGGTTTAATTGAAAGAAATATACCCAAATGCCCTCATGAAGCGCTCGTCAGTGCCATATCAACGGGTCAGAGACAACGAAACACTCGCCAGAAAAAGAGCTTGATGTTGTTTACTCTGTATTTTAATTGATGAGTAAAGCATTGACCCAAATGGTGATTAAATCAAAAAAGCCAGCTCACTTTTGAGCTGGCTTTCACTAATTCATTCTATCTGAGTAAAACATAATGAAGCGACTTTTATTCATGCCGTTCCAATTTCAATCGACGCCATATGATAAATTACGGCCATAACGTTAATATGATTATTTTTAATACAAAGGCAAACACAACCATAGAGATGCCTAACCGATACCATTTAAACTCCGCTACAGACATCGGCACTCTTTTATAAAACATTGTCGCAACGCCTTTCCAGTCGTTACTTCGTTTACCGTACTGCATTATCCCTGTTAGAACAAAAATAATCCCGACAATTAAGAATCCTTTCTCAATCCAAAATAGACTCGTTTCCATAGCTGTTTCCTTACATCACTATTTTGTCATTTGTTTCAATTGCAAAGTTAAAATTTAAGTAGCGCAATCTCACCAATCAAACAACACACTCTTTTAGCCATTAGTTTAGCCGCTAACCTTTGATAGAGCAGTTGGACAATAGTCTAATACGCATTAAAAAAGGCCAGTAAATACTGACCTCTTTATAATCGTTTAACATTTCTGTTTATACTCATCTGCCCATTATGACGAAGGGGCAACAGAGGCAGTAATGCTGTCTCGATAAGTAAACCACAAATAAGTGACAACAATTGAGAAGAATAGATAAGAGAGTGCAAAAACTAATGGTGAGGTTATTAATGCTGTTTGAACACCAATCACCACGCCTGCCACTGTGATCATTATCTTAGAGAATAGACCAATAAGTAACAGTAGTACGGCAAGCTCCGGGAAGCGAGTAGTACGAAAAGCAAACCAGTAACAGGTACCGACGGCTAAAGAAGCAACGGTCAGTCCTAACATAAAGGAATGGAGATGGTCAGCGGAGATAACACCGGCAGATATCGATGTCATAATGATTAAGAAAAGTTTCATTTTTTACCTCTCATACAGCTTAACTTTACGCATCCTTTCATATTTGCAATCTTATTTTGCGTGGCATTTTCCGGATTTTCAACGCTTTTACAAGCCCTTTTATGCAAATTGCGCAAAAATAATTCTCACCTCAATATCTCGTTACATTCACGCAACATTGAATGACTGTAACAGACTGTTATACGGTTAATTTTTACAGTTTTGTTTAATAAATGTTAAATTACCTAGGAAAACAAATAGTCATAATTAATTTGTAAATATTTATGTCATATCGACCAACAATGACTTTGTTTTTCGCTTTTGGGGGACAAAATGCAAAAAAGCCAGCATTATGCTGACTTTTAATAGGAGATAAACCGAGTAGACGTTAACTGACTAACGTAATCAATTGAGAGATATTGCTAATCTCAATGATTCCTTCATCCGTGAGTTGATCTTTATAAGGGTGACTTCTTAAATGAATGGTTTGAATACCCGCTCGTATGCCGGCTTTGACACCTTTAGCGGTATCGTCAATGTAAACACACTCATCTGGAGAGAAGCCCATATTCATTGCGGCATAAAGTAATAGATCCGGTTCTGGCTTCCAGCTATTGGCATCAAAAGCAGAAAATACATTGCCATTAAAACGACTCTTCAGTCCGGTGAGGTCGAGATAAAACTCAATTTTACTTTTAGGGCTGTTAGAGACCACGCAGTATTGAATATCCTGTTCATTTAGCTGCGACAATAACGACTCTACACCCTCTGATGCTTTTAACGACGCCTGGAACAGTACTTGAGTTTGTTCCCGATACATAGGTTCAAGTTCGTCAAGGCTAACATTGACGCCCAACCTATCTCTGGTTTCAGTTAGAATATCCGCTATCTTTCCGCCTCTAAAATGTTTCTCAAAATCGTCGTAACTCACCGAGTCATCAAACGAAGAGAATACATTCACAAGTGCTTGGCAACACAAGGGCTCACTGTTGATTAGTACACCATCACAATCAAAGATGACACACTTAACTTTATTATTTTTTGTCATCATAATTTATTCACTTTTCTGTTTAAGCTACTTCCTTTCAAATCAGTCATACTCATTATCAAATCTCTAATTAGTAATCATGACTGATTGATCAACAAGACAAACGGTGTAAGCAGCATTTGACTTGCACATTTATAATAAGTCATTGCTTTCTATACTGAACAACAAAGCGGTGGGAATGATGTCTGTATCCGTACAAAAGAATAAATTTTCTAGCCGGATCACTTAATCAACTATAAAAGGTATAGAGGTGAATGACAGTTATGAGCTCGTTTGACCTAAAGCCAATGTGTAGGAAGAGCAGTTATATTGACTATTTACGATCTCGATAAGCTGATCAGCAAACTGCGCCTTAATTTCCTCATCATCACAATTAGTGGCTATATCTGAGATCAGTAGATCGCCATTATGCGCTGTCAGCAACGCGCAAATCACCGGCGTTCCTTTTTTAAAGCCAATATACATCGGTTGATCAGGGGATAAGGATATTTGGGCAAAGAACTCTAGCACTACCGCTTGCTCTTCCGCGTTCGGCCATTGAGAGGCTTGTAATTGAGCAAACATCACCGTAAGGCGGTGAAAATCAACTAAATAGATATCATCGATAAATTTGCTTTCCGTTAATTTGGTCTGAACGGTACGCTGGCTATATTCGACATTAATCTGACTTTTTAGGTATAGCGCTTTGCCTGCTAGGCTCTCAGGAGTTGGGTACGCAACATCAACATGACTTAACAGCCATTGATTCTTTTTTTCAGTAACTATGTCTTGAAAACTCATATAACCTGGCCATTGTTGGGAAGAATAAAGAACGGATTAACCCCAAATATCACACACAGTGGCATTACACACATCCGATGTTGGGGAAGAACTGCACGCTGCAAGCATACAGAGCATTAAAATTAACAACAAGTTTCTCATTACTTTGCTCCAAAAATAAATGACTTATGCACATGGCGGCGCCAAACACTCTTTTACTATACAGGCATTTTAAGTTATCAAGTGACTTGGGTATATAGTCAAATAGGTGTTAATATTATTTACCTAATAACATCCACTGATGTTTTGTTTTGGGTTTGATTCTCTCAAAAGAGTTCATACCGTAAGCATTTTCCAACGACGAGCCCACTTATGTATAAAAAGATACTATTAATACCTGCATTAGCGTTAACTTTATCGGCATGTGACAAAAATGAGGTCGGCGATGTTAGCCTTGGAATGTTCACTATGCAGGACATTAAGCTTAATCACTTGGTCGACCCAATCGTCACTGGCGTAACTTGCCACATTGCGTCTGTTGAAGATGATTTAGCCTTTGCGGATCCATCTGACTCTTCTATTGCTTGTCGCCAAACGGGCGAAATAACGGCAGAAATGATCGCCAATATCGACACAAGCAAGTCGGGAGAAGTGGTGTTTAAGAAGTCGAAAAGTATCTTTTTCAAATCGATGAAAATTAGACGTATCTTTGATAAAGAGAATCAAACACTGATGTATTTGTCTTACTCTACAAAAGAGACATCAGGTAGTTTCAAGCACAGTCTCTCTACCGTGCCGTTGTGGGGAACCAAAGCTTATCAAACAGTGACGAATGTAGAGTAATAGACACAAGCGTCCGTTTTACTCACACAGATGCAAATTAGAAGCCACGCGACCTTGAAGTGACCTTCAATAGGTACGTGGCTTTATAACAGAACGAATACTCTATAGTGTTTTCATTGTACAAATTACTGATATTGCCATCATTAATGCTAGCTTTTCATCAAGTTTCTGGCACAAAATTAACACACTACAGTTTGATTCCATGATAATATTCTCACCCTCATTGAACCCACATCACTAGAGTGACAGCAGGTTCAACACTTGTACTGAATCTAATAACTAACTGAGCCGTTAAAAGTTGACCAATGTACCTAATGCACTCTTACGTGCAGCTAAGGTAACGTATGCTTACTTGTTGATTACTTAGCTATCAAATTTTAACACTGGTTCAGTGATAGAGGTGCCTATGCAAAATGACATCCAGATCTGTCGTAATACCCCACTTCAAAACATTGCCAACATCGCTAAGAAGTTTGGTCTCAACGCTGAAGAGTTTTCATCTCACGGGGAGCATAAAGCAAAAATCTCACTAACCAGTTTAGAAAGAAATAAAAACAATAAAGACGGAAAACTTATTCTCGTTACAGCGATTACGCCAACCCCTCTTGGTGAGGGAAAAACCGTCACCACCATTGGTCTTGCCCAAGGCTTAGCGAAATTAAATCACTCTGTTGCAGCTTGTATTCGGCAACCTTCTATGGGGCCGGTGTTTGGCGTTAAAGGGGGTGCAGCAGGCGGAGGATTCAGTCAAGTCGCACCAATGGAAGAGTTGAACTTACACCTTACCGGTGATATTCATGCGGTTACCGCCGCTCACAACTTAGCGGCAGCGGCGATTGATGCTCGCCTCTATCACGAAGAAAAACTAGGCTATACCGCTTTTGAACAAAAAACCGCATTAACAGCCGTTAAAATCGATAAAGAGAATATCGTATGGCGACGGGTGATGGATCATAACGATCGCGCCCTACGAATGGTCACGATTGGTAAAAACCAGCAAGATAAAACCGTCAACGGAATAGAAAGAGAAGAAGGCTTTGATATTTCTGCCGCGTCTGAGCTTATGGCAATACTGGCATTAGCAAGCGACCTACGCGACTTACGCCGAAGGATTGGTGCTATTGTTTTAGCCTACAACCTCGACGGTGAACCAATTACCGCAGAAGATTTAAACGTTGCAGGGGCAATGACGGTCACCATGAAAGACGCCATTGAACCGACGTTAATGCAAACACTTGAAGGAGTCCCAACTCTTATCCATTCAGGACCGTTCGCAAATATCGCTCATGGTAATTCATCCATCATTGCCGACAATTTGGCCTTAAAACTGACCGACTATACCGTCACTGAGGGTGGATTTGGTTCTGATATGGGCTTCGAAAAAGCCTGTAACATTAAAGCGACCGCTTCTGGTAAAGCACCAGATTGTGCCGTGATTGTCGCTACCCTTCGTGGTCTAAAAGCCAACTCCGGCGTTTACAATCTAAAGCCCGGACAAACTCTTCCAGAGTCCATTTTTGATGCTGACATTGACACTTTAAAAGCGGGTTTTAGTAACCTAAAATGGCACATCGAAAACGTCACTCGCTACGGCGTACCCGCTGTTGTAGCGATTAACCGCTTTCCACAAGATAGCCAGCAAGAATTAGATTTATTGAAATCTTGGATTGAAGAGTTACAACAACCAGTAACTGCAGAAATAAGTGATGCATTTAGTCAGGGGGGCGAAGGCGCCATGTCTCTGGCTAAAAAAGTCGTCAAAGCATGTGACAACGAGTTTACGTTTCAGCCTTTATATAGCAATGACGATAGCTTAGAAAACAAGATCATGACGGTGTGCGAAGTTGGATATGGTGCTCGGCAGGTCAACCTAACGACAAAAGCAAAACAACAATTGCGTCGTTATAAAGCCCTAGGTTACGACAAGCTCAGCGTCTGTATGGCAAAAACGCCTTTGTCCATATCGACAGATCCTAGCGTGAAAGGGGCGCCTAGAGACTTTGATGTTGATATTCGTGAATTAAAGCTCTGTGCGGGTGCGGAGTTTATTTACGCACTATGTGGAAATGTAATGACAATGCCCGGTTTACCGGAAAAACCGGCATTTATGAACTTGGATATTGATGATGAGGGCAACGTTGTTGGTTTAAGTTGAATGCGGTGAAGCTATGCGTTTCATTTAAGCAATTAGCAATTATCGAGTTAACTGAATCACCCTCTATTAATCTTATAATTGCTAATTATTCGCTAATATAAATGTTAGCTCTACACGGCGATTGCACGCCTTGCCCGGTACCGTGCTGTTATTACAAGCTGGTGCATGTTTTCCATAACCACGGGTATAAATCGCCCCAGAGCTCACTTTACCATTCATTAACTGCTGTTTTACTTGCAAGGCTCTATTCTCTGACAACGAGTCATTCAACTTATTGGTTCCAGTGCTATCTGTATGTCCGTCAATAACAATATCTACATTAGGTTGATTGGCTAAATATACAGACAGCGCATCTAACCACTGTTTAGAGCCTTTAGATACCTTGCTCGAACCAGTATTAAAGTTAATCTTCTGTTTCAATTTGATCATTAAGTGCCCACCAGGCACCACTTCGTGCTCAATGCCTTGGCTCGACAAAAAGGCTAATAATCCTTGTAGCTCTTCACTGCGGCGCTGTCCATATGGCCCTTCAACACTCGGTGTTGACATGTTCGCAACCGGTTCGTCAGGTTCAGCCCAATCGGGGTGCAACAGTTGTGACTCATCGCGGGGGGCGGTATCTAACATAGACATGGCTTCCATATCCATACTACCGCATCCGGCTAAAACCAATAATAGTAATGCACTCAATATTTTCACGGATTCACCATGTTAGATACTTTCAAAAATCCAATAACTATAGCTATCGGCTGAAAATTGATATTCTTTACAGCTAAGTTTTGCAAATTGAGGCTTTTTTCCTTACCAGTGAAATTGTAGAATCATAAGCCACGTTTACAAATTGTTAATATAGCATGCATAAAAAAATCTTTACTGCCTTAATTACTTTAGTCTCAGCTTTGATCTTAACGGCTTGTAGTGAGAGCAACACACCTCAACTCGACAAGCATTTTTCAAAACTTCCTCATGATGTGACTTCTTATGGTCTATCCCCTATTACAGAGGTATTTTCACTGACTTGTGGTCACTGTCTAAATATGGAAGAGCACCTTCCTGAAATAGAAAAGCTGACAAACCAAACCATTGGTAAAGTACATGTCACTTTCAACCAAAGTGCCAAAGTTAGCGCGATGTTTTATTACACCGCAGAAATGCAGTTTGGCAAAAAGCCACCAAGCGAATTTTTGCAACGTCTGTTTAAAGCAATGCAACAAAGGAATATCACCGATCAAGATCGTCAAGCCCTACTTGAAGGCATTTATACCGACGCAGGCATAATCAGCCCTTATCAACTGTCTAAAAAACAGTCTGCTTCCATGCTACAACTTGTCACCGTTGCAGAAGAGATCTCTAGTAAAGCTGACATTAATTCTGTTCCAAGTTTTATAATTAAAGGCAAATACCTGTTGAATACAGAGGAACATAAAGATATTCAACAGCTAGCCGACACCATTAACTTTATTCTTTCTGACCCTAATTTATAAGGAACTAGGCATGTCCAAAATTATCTTCCCGATCGTTATATTGGTTTTAGCGGGATTCTTTATTTATCGCACTTGGAACAACAATAAACTGGCAAACGAGAACTTTGAGCTAGGGCAAGCATTTTTGGCAGAAAACAGTCAAAAAGAAGGGGTAATCACCACAGAAAGCGGTTTGCAATACCAAGTGCTACAACAAGGAACGGGAACCGTTCATCCGGGCGCGAACACCACAGTGAAAGTCCATTACCATGGAACATTAACGGACGGAACCGTATTTGATAGCTCAGTAGAGAGAAATGAACCTATCTCTTTTCCACTGAATAAAGTGATTAAAGGCTGGCAAGAAGGTGTGCAGCTTATGGTTGAAGGCGAAAAAGTCAGACTGTTTGTACCAAGTACGTTAGGCTATGGTAAATCAGGTTCTGGTCCTATTCCCCCAGCTTCAGTGCTTATTTTTGATGTAGAGCTGCTAGAAATACAGTAACAACGACTCTAGTAATTGAAAATGGCGGACACACCGCCATTTTCATTAGAACTGACCCGCTTGATGACTTTAACTCTGCACAAGTGGCATGAATTCAAAGCCAGAAGCGGTCACCAAGATACAATCCATTCCAGCTGCATGAGCAGCTTGCATTCCCATTTCAGTATCTTCAAACACCACACATTGTGAAGACTTTATGGCTAAGTTTTTTGCCGCCAGTAAGAAAGTATCCGGTTCAGGCTTATAATTCTCTACTTCACTAGAGGTAACAATACTATCGAAATAGTCCGTTAATTTATGGTCATCGAGCAGGCTCAAGGCATTTTGTCGCTGACTACCTGTGCCCAGTGCAATTTTTTTGTTTCCGTGAACGGCGCGAAGCACATCAAATGTATGCGAAATAACGTTGCCCTTCTCTTCTAACGCAGCAAAACTTGCCATTTTATAATCTGCGACCTGATAGACATCTAACGTTTTTGAATAACGAGCATTGATCGCTTCCGCTATTTTGAAGCTAGGTTTGCCACCCATACTATGAATCCACTCTCTATCAAAAGGGACATTAAAGTGGTCAGTGGTGGCTTGCCATGCATGCAAATGTGAAGGCATTGTATCTATTAAAGTGCCATCCATATCAAAAATCACGGCTTGATATTCGGATAGGTCAATTTTCATCGCGTTTTCCTGTAGAATTGATGTCGGGAGTATACCCAATAATAAAAGAATAAGGATCAATATGTTAAAAATTTCTAATAGTGTTGAACTCAGCGAATGGGAGATTCAACTCACAGCAATTCGCGCACAAGGTGCAGGAGGTCAAAACGTTAATAAAGTTTCCAGCGCGATACACCTGCGTTTTGATATTCAACATTCAACCTTACCGGACTTTTATAAGCAGCGTTTATTGCAGTTAAAAGATCAACGAATTACTAAAGAAGGGGTTGTAGTCATTAAGGCACAGCAACATAGGACTCAAGAGAAAAACCGTGAAGATGCCTTGTTTAGATTGCAGCAGTTGATTCAGTCGGTTGCTAAAGTGGACAAAGTTAGAAGAGCTACCAAGCCGACGAAATCGTCACAGAGAAAGCGTGTCGACAACAAAACACAAAAAGGAAAACTAAAAGCGCTACGAGGCAAAGTCCGTAGCGCGGTCTAACCCACGAACTTGACCTGCTTAAATCCAATTAACCCCATACCTGTTTCATCACCATCCTTAATCAAAAAGCTTCCTCACCACTCGTATTGACTGTTCCAGTACATTGAACAATTTATCCCTGTTTTGCTGATACTGAGCAATCGGATCTGAATTCGATTCAATTTCTAAGCAAAGTTGATGAAGTTCATTCATTCCCATCGACCCTGCGGATCCTTTCAACTTATGCGCAAGCTGTTTTACCAGTAAAAAATCTGCCTGCTGTTCTGCTTGTTCCATTTGTGAAAGAATATCGTGACTGCTGTTGTCAAAAAGAGTGATTAGCTGGCAAATTTTTTCATCTCCCAGCGCGAGTCTATCCTCTTCAATTACCGCTAAATTTACCGATGACTGAGTGTCTGAGGTCTCTTGAACCATTTGGGGTAAAAGCAGATCTCGTTCTTCTATACATGCTTGAACCAGATCTAACAAATTCTGTTTATTAATCGGTTTTGGCAGATAAGCATCAAATCCGGCTGCTAAATATTCTTCGACTTCCTCATTAAATACGTGGGCAGACACAGCCACCATTGGTATAGGTTGACTATCAGGACGAAGTTGTTTCTCCATCGCTCGTAAGTTTTTCATTAACTCAACGCCATTACAATCGGGCAAGTTAATATCAAGCAGTGCAATATCAAACGGTTGCTGTTTAAAGAGTTGCTCCGCATGAGCTCCATCTTCAGCGATCACCGTATTGTGGCCCGCATTTGATAAGAAGCCCTCTGCAACCAAACAGTTCACCGGGTTGTCTTCTACCATGAAGACTTTCGCTTTAAGTCGATTTGTTGCTTTTGATTTTGTTGATGGCTTACTTATGGTTTCACTGGTCTTATCCAATGGAATAGAGAACCAGAACCGGCTGCCTTGACCAGGTTCAGAGTCAACATTTATATCGCCACGCATTGCTATCACAATTTTTTTGCTAATTGCTAGCCCTAAACCTGTACCGCCTAGTTTCGCTTTTTCACTACCCACTTGAGAGAAGGCATCAAACAACAGTTTCTGTTCTTCTTCGTTAATGCCAATTCCACTATCCGTTATTTCAAAAATAACTCTTTGCGGATCTTGAGGATCTAAACTAACGTATAACTCCACCTCACCTGTTGAGGTGAATTTTATCGCATTGCCGACTAGGTTGTTTAGTACCTGACTGATGCGGTTTGGGTCACCAATCCAAGAACCCGCCAAGTCACTCTCTATATGTTTATAAAAGCCTAGCCCCTTCTCAATAGCTCTACTTTCCATCAATTGATATATATCAGTGACCACGTCAGAAAGGCTGAATACCTCTTGCCGAATCTCTAGCCTGCCTGCTTCTATTTTTGAGTAATCCAACACATCATTTAAAATGGCCAACAGCGCGCTACCACTTCGGTTGATCACGTCTACGTAGTAACTTTGCTTTGAGTTCAAACTGGTGGACTTAAGTAGTGTCGCCGTTCCTAACACACCATTCATTGGTGTTCTAATTTCATGACTCATGGTGGACAAAAATGCTGTTTTTGCTCGGTTGGCTTGCTCCGCTTCTGAGCGAGCTAACGCATGTTTTTGCACTTCCTGATTTAATCGATCATTTGCGTTTCGTAGCTGTTTGGTTCGTTCAGTTACCGTCTCTTCTAAATGCTCTTTATGTTGCTCTAATTCTAATTTCGCAACCGCTTCACTTTTGGCAACAATTTGCAGCTGCTCTGCCGTATCCCGCGCGGTAACAATGGCTCTTCCCATTTCCGCCAGTTCGTCTTTACCCTTAATTTTAAGAGAAAAATCCAGCTCACCACGAGCAACCGAACGAATTGCATCTGAATACTCATGTAATTTTTTAATCACCGATAAGTACACAACATTCCACAGTATAAAACTCACCGAAATCAAACCGAGTAGCGATAACACCACAAGTGACCACTTAGCATAGATAAGCGTTTGATTTACATCTTCTACCGCGCTGGCGGTGTCGGCATTTGACTCATCCACCAACAAATTAACTGTCTGATTTAACTCTGAAAACTGTGTTAAGCTCTGTTCTTTTAATCGCTCAACGTTTTGAGCATTTTTATAACGTTGCTCTAACAAATCAAATACCCGCTGACGAATAACCAACTTATCAACCAGTTCCTTCATCTGTTCAGAACGAGTGGGATCCTCTACTGACAAAATACGCCGCTTCATGATGTTTAGGTTGCTGTTAAATTCTGAACTCAATTGCAAAATACGGTCAAAATCGGTAACCGTTTTTGATTCTTCGATTTGAGTTAGCATCCTAAATGCCAGCAAATGGAGCTCATGGAGACGTTCAGAGAGATCTAAGTCCACTTCTATTAAATTATCTAACGCGGTATAAACTTGTTCTTTATTACCTTTATCCACTAAATCATAAATGTGAGTGACATTGGCAACGGCAATGGTACTGGTATTGGAGACTTGTGTGCGGGTGAGTGTTTCCAACTCATCGGCAAAAATTCGCATTTCATCAACTTGTATAGAAATCTGGCGCTCAAAATTGAGTTTTTTTTCAACGACGACACCTAAGTCTGCAATGGTATCAATAACACTTTGGACTCGTTCTTCTAGCGTATCAAGTACATCAATATCGAAAGGTTTATCTCCTAATTCTTTGATATTATTTAATAGCAGCTCAAGTTCACTAACCATTTGGCGGCCAACCTGCTGGCGCCCCGTCTCTGTTTTCACATCGGCTAAATAACGAACTGAGGAGAGAATACGAGTACTATGTTCTGATACTTCCCGTGCTTGAATCATCGCAGGCATGGCTGAATCCACAACCTTACGCTCCGTTTGAGCAACAAAAGAGAAACCTGAGGTACCAATAGCCACGGCTAAAATTAGCAAGCCTGCCATTGATGCAAAAGATAACAGAAGTTTTCTGCCAATACTGGCTGATGCCAACAACATAGTAAAACCTTGAAATGAATACTTCTTAACTTGAACTTTATAGGATATATTTTATTGAGTGATCCGCAATAACCCATTGGCAGATGTTATACCTAAAACACGTTACTTATTGTCTTTCTCTTATTACTGCCATTTTATTCGGTACAAACAGTGCTGCTTATGCGCAAGATACTGCGTATGCGGACAATAGCTCCAAATCTCGCAACAAGGTTTGCGCAATCTACCCTCACCTTAAGGATTCTTACTGGATCTCCGTCAATTACGGCATGGTCACTGAAGCGCAAAATAAAGGCATTAATCTAAAAGTGTTCGAATCCGGTGGCTATCCAAATATTAATAAACAACGAATACAGCTGATGAACTGCCGCCAATGGGGGGCAGATGCAGTCATTCTCGGTACCGTTTCCCCCGACGCTTATAAAGGTCAGATCGAACAGATTATTGGCGACATTCCTCTATTCTCGACCGTCAATAAACTGTTGGTAAGCGAAGAAGAACAGTCAAATTTAAAAGGTCAGGTGGGAGTAGATTGGTATTGGATGGGTTATTACGCAGGACAGTACCTCGCACAAAAACACCCTACTGGTTCAGGAATAGTTCGAGTAGGCTGGCTTCCTGGACCTAAAACCAGTGGAGGCACCAAACCCTCAACACAAGGGTTCTTTGACGCAATAGAGCACTCCGATGTGGTCATTATGCGTACATTCTGGGCAGATAATGATAAAGAGCTTCAGCGCAACTTGATTCAGCAAGTACTTGAAGTACCAAATATCGATTACATCGTTGGTGGTGCGGTAGCTATAGAAGCGGCAATTAGCGAAACCAGAGCAGTAGGTAGAAACCGTGACATCGGATTGATTTCTACTTATTTAAGCCATGGGGTTTATCGTGGATTACTCAGGAATAAAGTACTATTTGCCCCCACGGATAAAATGGTAATGCAAGGCAAACTTTCGGTTCAACAAGCTTATGCCTATTTAAATGACAAAGAGTTTCAAACTAAGATGTCACCTAAAATCGAGAAGTTAACCTCTCACTCTTTGGAACAAACCATTATAGAAGATTCGCTGTCTCCTTCTGAATTTCGGCCTATTTTTAGCACCGGGACTCAAAAGTGATAGCAACAATTTACAAAAATATATGTCGACGGACGATTACACGTTAACGGAAACTAAAATGAAAAAAACCACTAGAACCATTCCTGCACACAAGCACATTGCTTTAGTTGCTCACGACCATTACAAGCCAGAGCTACTTCGCTGGGTTTTAGAGAATAAAACCAAACTTCAAAGCCATTTTTTATATGCTACTGGCACCACTGGTACCATGTTAAGTAAAGAGACAGGTCTAGCGATAAAAAGCATGATCAGTGGCCCTATGGGTGGTGATCAGCAGCTTGGTGCACATATCTCTGAAGGAAAGATTGATATGTTGATTTTCTTTTGGGATCCACTAAATGCGGTACCGCATGACCCAGATGTTAAAGCGTTATTGCGTATTGCCAGCGTATGGAACATTCCTGTCGCAACCAACCGCTCATCTGCAAAATTTTTATTTGAATCTAAACTTCTTGATGAAGAAGTGGTAATTGAAATTCCAGATTATGCTTCTTACCTAGCGGATCGTACTGAGTAAGCAATCCTCTTTATTATAATTAATTAAGCGTTATTCCGTTGAATAGCGCTTTTTTTATGCTTGTCTGTTCTGCCCGTTAACAAGAAACACCTCATTGAGTCATTGTCGCTAACCCTATCTTCCGTTCAGTTTTAAAGGCACCCCTCCAAAGATTCTCTCTTCTTGGCCGTTCCCTAAGTCAGAAAATTTTTTTATATCAAAATAACTCTCATTAGTTCAGTTCCACCCATAAGGGTAAATATGTGAATAATTTCCACCAATAACGTCATTTCAAATGAGTTAATCTAATAAAACGCAATTAAATGTGAAATATATCTTGTATTGACCACTAAATGTGATTAGAATCACACTCAAATTGAGACATACAACAAACAAAAGAGGAAAATTACATGAAAAATAATATTGCAGAAGCGTACTTAGGTCAGAAAGCAGCAAAAAAAATGGCAAGCGAACTTAATAAGAAAACGGATGGCAAACAAAAAAATAGTCTTCTGGCTGCGATCATGAGAAGAAATGCACTAACCGTTAGCGCTTAATAATTTTAGAACCGTAAACTTTTCACCAATAGGAGAACTTAATGAAAAACAACATTGCCAACGCTTACATCGGTATCCGCAGCGCAAAAAATTTCAGCAAAAAAGAAAAGAAAGAAACCAGCAATTTAATCTCTGCACTACTCATCAGAAACGCAGTCTACTGCCACTAGTTCGCAGCAAGTAAATTTAGCTTATACAAGAATATAGATATCAACGTTAAGCCACCGTATCTAATACCAATAAAAACAATTAAATCATGCAATATCAATTGCTTGTTAATTTGTAAGTCCAACCAATCATGGTTGCCGACATTCACTTACAATTGACGAAATAATTTTATCCTTGGTTAACGTTTAAATATCTATTATTTCAGAAAGTAGCTAAACAGACACTAAATAGCCGTTTATTATAAACGGCTATTTTGTTTAGAATCATATGGCTGTATTCAATTTAGATGGTTATTTCTCACTCCAAACCGCCATTTCATTGCCACTAGGCTCAGTAAAATGAAAACGTCGTCCGCCGGGGAACTCAAATATCTCACGAGTTACCGTTCCACCAGCTTGGATTATTTCTTGTTCTATTGCAGCTAGATCATCGCTATAAAACACTAGTAAAGCACCACCAGTTTGCTGGGTAGACGTCGCATCAGCACGGAAAAAGCCACCCATTAAACCATTTGCTACAAACGCGGTGTAATCATCACCATAATCTTCAAACGTCCATGCAAATACATCGCTAAAAAAGGATTTCGTTTTACTTAAATCAACAGCGGAAAATTCAATGTAGTTAATCGACTTATTATCAAATTCCATAACACTCTCGCTTTGTTACCGGTTTTCTATATTAATTTATCAGCTAGTTTTTCTTTACAATAGCATAGCCGTCACTTATCAACTCTTCCACAAAACACGATTGTGATGCACCACTTACGATCCATACCTTATGTTTTGCCCGTGTTAGCGCCACATAAAAAAGCCTACGTTCTTCAGCATGAGGGTAATTATCACTATTGGCGCAAATAACGGCACCAATATGAGGTTGTCTTTCGACCGCTGGGAACTGCCCTTCGTCAACACCGACGATAAAGACGTAATCAGCTTCTTTACCTTTACTCGCGTGGCAGGTCTTAAAGTCTAACTGTAGCTGGCTAAATGTCGCACTCCAGTCATCAAAGGCATCGGGCTTATGATAATGATTTCGACCAAGCATCAGAACCGATACAGGCTCGGCACATTTTCTATTGAGATCCGCTAACGTTTTCTCCAATTTCTTATTGGCAATAACATAGACAGCTTTCTGCTTCTGGTTAGTAAAACTCGTTATCTCTTTTGCCAGTTGATTGCTGTTCTTCTGAATAAAGCGATCGGCAACTTCTGCGATTTTAGAGTTAAAGCGATATCCAATATCCAGTGAATGAATAGTCGAACTTACAAAGCGATCGGCAAAGCCTGTGGTTAAATCTACGTCGGAGCCGGAGAATTGATAAATGGATTGCCAATCATCACCGACGGCAAACAGAGAGGCTTGTTTGCTCTCTTTTTTATCAGTACATAACGCTTCAATTAACTGCAGACGATCAGGAGAGATATCTTGGTATTCGTCCACCATAATATATTTCCATGGCGATTTAAATTTACCGCTTTGAACCACCTTAGTAGCCCTCGTGATCATAGAATGAAAATCAACAAGGTTATTCTCCTTTAACTCTTTCTGCCACGCTTGATAGCAAGGCCATAGCAAAGAGAGTTCGCTGTTTAGGCGAGGATAATCAGCATCAGCAATGAGTCGTTGCTGTAACTCTTTTTTGCTCTGATGCGCCATGCATAGGTGATCCAGCTGATTGCTTATCCATAGTGTCAATTTAGGGTTCTCAGTTTGACCAATCAGTTCATCGTCCCCTTTTAAATAAGCAATCGGCCAGTTTGAAAGGTGTTTTTGCCAACGCTTGTAGTTTGCGGCAACCGTCCATTGTTCTTTTAACCACGCAGAGCACCACGCTTTTTTCTTGGCATCATCGGTTGCTAACGGAGAGAGTTGAATAGGCTCTGACAGAGTCGTATTCAGTATTTTAAGCCCTAACTGATGGAAAGTATGTATAGCCACCTTTTCTGCGGCTAACCCTATTTTGTCAGACACACGAGACTGCATTTCATTCGCAGCATCGCGACCAAATGCTAGCATTAGCATCTCTTCAGCTTGAGCTAGGTGGCTCTGTAATAAATAGGCAATTCTCGAGGTTAACACGCTGGTTTTTCCGGTACCTGCCCCTGCCAATACCAGATTATGATCATTGTTCAGCAACACCGCTTGCTGCTGAGATAGGTTAAGAGGAGAGTGCTCTATTTGATTAAATAGTACCTCCCAGTTTTTCCGCTCTTGCTCTAGCCAATGTTCATTTCTTTCATCGACGTTGTTTTCTATGTTATCTAACCAGCTTGCAACAAATTCCAGCGCCTCTGGCAGCTTTTGCCTCGCTTCTTCCAACGATATGCTCATCTGTTGTAGATCATCAACCAACATGTCCCGCCATTGATATAAGCTAGAGTCAGCTAGGTAAGCGGGTTGTTTAATCAATAATCTTAATTCTTCTTCCCATTGAGGCAATTTAGTGTATAGCTGACTGCACTGCTGTTTGTGCCACTGCTGATATTTTTCTAACGCTTCACGGGCAAACAACTTACACCCTTTCCAAGGTAAGCCTTGAACTTGCCATGCGACTCTCTTGTTCTCTTCATTGTGAGCATAAATCGTTATGGTTCCCCAAAGCAGGCCACGCTCTATTTTGATCTGGCCATTCCATACAGAAAACGGAATTTTTTCTTCAACACGAGGAGATGAAAGAATCAGACTCTCTGGCTGTAAAGCTATTTGTCTATACTCATCTTGAAGAAAAAATTGAGCAGAACTGTTTGCTGTTAACTCCATGTGGCCTTATTACTACCTTAGTCCGGAAATGAATATGTAGAGTACTATAGGTTTCACTAATGGAGAAAGAAAGAGTTGCAATTAACTTATACTCAAATGACCTCAAGTTAAAAATTCAGAGCAACATCAACAAGTTCAGTTGACAAGAGAGAGCCCAAGCCCTCAATCGTAAAGTTGTCTGCTGCAAAAATAGCCATTTGGATTGGCCGCCAATAGCACAACTTTATTCCTTCCTGAGCAAGCCGTTTAATACCATTTCAATTAATCTAATTCAGCTCTGTTTTTTCTACAGGAACAAAATTCAATCACTGTTGATGAAAATCTCTGTTTAAACTGGCTATTACATTGAATAAATACTGTTTTTTTATTATTTATTCTGTCATTCACGATATAATCCCATCAACGTCATATTCTTGGTTAATTAGATATCAACTGTGTATAAAACTCACAACATCAGGCCGTTTTTAGCCAATCCAACCGTTAGCTACAGCGCACTCATTTTTACAGCGTTAATCGGCGCCACTATTCCTTCCTTGCTGTTTAAAGAGATCAACACCATTACCCCATTAATATTGGGTGTCATCGCCGCGGCATTAACGGAGTCTGATGATAATTTCAAAGGCCGCATTAAGGCTCAATTCTTAACTTTACTCTGCTTTGCTATCGCCACTTTCTCGATAGAGTTGTTGTTTGACTACCCTATTTTCTTTGCCATCGGGCTTTTTAGCTCAAGCATACTGTTTATCATGCTAGGAGCCATTGGTCCTCGATACGCCAAGATTGCCTTCGGTTCACTTTTAATCGCCATTTACACTATGTTAGGAGCCGATAAAAGCGTTAACTTATGGTTTCAGCCAGCCCTGTTGCTAGGTGGTTGTTGCTGGTATTTTTTGTTATCAATGATCTGGTATGCGGCAAAACCAATGCAGCCTGTGCAACACAGCCTCTCAACTGTTTTTGAAGCGTTGGCGAACTACTTTCAAGTAAAGCGAGAGCTATTTCATCCGGTTTCCGGATTGATCCCTCAACCTTATCGAATTAACGAGGCACAACTAAATGCCAAAACGGTTGCCGCGTTAAACCACTGTAAGTCGACCTTTTTAGCTCGTTCGAAAAGAGGACAAGTAGACGGTCCCAGTGACCGCTTTCTCAAGATCTACTTCCTAGCACAAGACATTCATGAGCGGGTAAGTTCCAGTCATGCTCGCTATCAGGATCTTGCTGAGGTTTTCCGGTTCTCAGATGTGATGTTTCGCTTTAAAACCCTATTGGAGATGCAGTCTATCGCATGTAGTGATATATCTAATTCTATACGCCTCGGGGTGCCATATAACCATGGTAACAAGACAAAAGCGGCGTTAGCTGAGCTTAATGACTCCATCGTCCACATCGAACAGCAAGGCAACCCAAACTGGCAGGTGTTTGTTCCTCAACTTAAGTATCTTTTTAATAATCTCGCCACAATTGAAGAGCAGCTTTCTAATATCGACAACCCTGATGCACTTCCTGAAGAGATGGAAGATACGTTAGAGGACACAGAAGCGCATACTATAAAAGCGATGTGGCAACGAATAAAAATAAACCTCACACCATCGTCACTGCTGTTTAGACACGCTATTCGTCTATCATTGGCATTGACCTTTGGCTATTTGCTTATCCAAGCTTTCGCTATCGACAATGGGTATTGGATTCTATTGACCACTCTTTTTGTTTGTCAGCCTAACTACAGTGCCACAAAACAGAAGCTTATTTCCCGAGTGGTTGGAACTACAGTTGGCCTGTTAATGGGTGTTCTGCTTCTTTATCTGTTTCCTTCCAACACGGTCCAATTGGCCGTTATCATCTTATCTGGCGTAGCCTTCTTTGCTTTTCGAGTCAATAACTACAGCTACGCAACCGCTTTTATCACTATTCTTGTGTTATTTTGCTTCGATCAATTGGGTGAGGGTTACGCAGTTGTATTACCAAGGCTGGCGGATACCTTAATAGGTTGCGCACTCGCGGTTTTATCGGTCAGTTTTATCTTGCCTGATTGGCAATCAAAACGGCTACATAATGTTATGTCGGCGTCCATCACTTCAAACAAGTTATATTTGGCTCAGATCATCGGCCAGTATCGCATCGGAAAACAGAACGATCTTCAATACAGAGTGGCCCGACGTAAAGCGCATAATCAAAGCGCCCTACTTAGCTCAGCCATTAATAATATGTTGATGGAACCGGGCAAGCATCGCGGAGCAACCGAACACAGCTTTCGCTTTTTAACATTAAACCATGCCTTGTTAAGCTATATTTCAGCACTAGGCGCACATAGAACACGGTTAGATGATCATGTTACTCACCAACTGATTCTTGATGCTCACCGAGATATCCACGCGCATTTGGACGCCATTAGCCAACAATTGGATAACGAATGTGAAGCCTGCTTTATTGATGGAAATAACGAGCTTGTATCACAGAGATTAAATCAATGGCGTGATGATCAAGGTCCTTCTGCCAAAATGGTACTACAACAACTTCATCTCATTCACAAAATGCTACCGGAGTTACACCAACTCGCTGACGCTCTCGCGAGCAAGCCAGTCAAATTATCAAGAACGAAGGTAAAACGAAGAAGTAAACAGGCAAAGTAACCTCGTGCTATACGGGGTTGACTCTGTCGTTACTGTTCACCGCCGTAACTTGACCAATATTTCACTGACCAATCAATCTGGCTTCTCCTATTTAAACTTAAGGGTTCTCTTACATTTTTCGGACAATCCTTTACACAATCCGTACAAGTTGTCGTCGCTCTCGCTTGTATAATGTTTGTTAACCTAAAATTCACTTTATTTACGATACTCTTTGGCTATTGAGTTCATTGAAGTTTTAGGTTCATTTTGATTATCGGTTGAAATAGGCATTAAACGAGAGGTGACATTATGGGTCAGCAACAATTTGAACAACTTCAATCCGATGTTGTGATGTTAACCGCTGAACAACTCAAAGCACTACAAGATCAAATTGAAACAGAGTTGCTTAAAGAGCAATCTCCTCTATTAACTGAAGAGGAACTGACATTGATCTCTAGTTTATTTCGTTAATTTAGTCATCAAAGCGGCAAAATTTGAACAATTTGACATTAACGATTATTCTTACTATAGAACAGTAAAAGGTCATCAGACCTTGAGGATAGCGTCATGCCAGTCTCTTCCGTACAATCTGGTCAGCAAATAATACAGCAATCTCAAGCCATGGCGGATGAGGCCGCTCAAGAGATCGCTGAAGTTTCTAAAAGTAGTGACTTAGAGTTTAATAAGGTTGATTCATTGAAAGAGAATCAGCAACCAGACCAGAGTAAAGAGATGAAAGAACGCCCTGCATCGTTAGAAGATGCGCTAGCTAAGTTAAATCAATCACATACTTATTCTCAAGTGGGAACTAACGTTGTTCGTCGCTCTGATGAAATGGTTGGAACAATTCTCAACACACAAATATAATAACTTCACCCAAAGCTCATTTAATTTCTACAACTTATACCGTACAATAAGTTGATACTAACTGCGCAATTACTTCACTAACCATCTATTATTATTAGGTAATTAGCAGTGCGTTTGGATAAACTTTCAGCAATAGATCAAGGATAGGCATGAACTCTTCTCCCGCTAAATCAAAGCAGATAAAAGATTATTTAGAATTTGGCATGAAGCTATCCATTCTCATCAAGTTTGGCCCTCGTGATGAATATACACTTCAATCGACATTAATAGGCATGAAGGAAGGTCAATTCCTGTTGCTGGACCTTGCTCCTAAAGCTGTTGAAGATCTTATTACCCGCAAAACTAATAACGTACCTGTGGTCATTAGAGGTATTACGGATACAGAGTTAGGGGACATTATTGCCTTTAAATCGCAAATCATCACAGTGGTATCGCGCCCTACATGGCTAATGTTTGTCAAATTACCTTATAATTTTGAAACAAAACCAATAAGAGCGAATAAGCGATTTAAGTTGAGTTTGCCTGTTGAGGTCATTCATGAAGGAGAGAGCCATAAAGCGATACTTCGTGATTTGTCTTCTTCCGGATGTGGTATTTTATTTGAAAAACCAATAGAGCTAGCAAAAGGCATGGATGTTACGATAAAACCAGCTCTGGAGCACTTTCCCGAAACATCGCCAATTTGTAATCTCGTCAATGTTAGAAAACTTAACAATGGTCTATTTGTCGGCATCAAGTTTGATCAAGAAATAGAGTTAGTGGACAACTTAAAATACGAGATTTTTGAACACGCCATCGTTAATCGCTAATTCTTCTGAGCAGTCGCTCCTCATAACATCAACGGTATGAGTGATTAACTGCTCGGTTGTAAGTGCGTTTTATAGTAAAGCAATGCATCGTATAACGCCGCTTCTTTAATTGGTTTTACCATCACATAATTTGCCCCTGCATCGACAAACGCCAGTTTAGTACTTTCAAAGCCATCAGCAGTACACGCAAATATCGCGGTATTTAGCTTTAGTTCATTGCGAATAATAGACGTCACTTCAATGCCACCTAAACCTGGCATTTGATTATCCATTAAAATCAACTGATACTGCTGCTGTTTTAATTTCTCTAACGCTTCTAACCCATCTTTGGCCCAATCAACCGTTAAGCCATACTTCTCACAAAATGCTTTCGCAATAAACGCATTGGTTTTGTTATCTTCGACTAAAAGCACTGAAATAGGTTCATCAAATAATTGCCCCTTATTTGCTTCAATTCCAGGCAATGAACTTCCCGATTCCGTACTCTCAATATCCACCATTAAGTTTAATCGTATCGTTGTTCCCTGATATTCAGTACTCTCTATTTGAATATCACCTCCCAACATCTCTACCAGTAATTTTACAATGGAGAGCCCAAGTCCACTCCCGCCATATTCGCGAGTGATGGTACTTTCGGATTGAACAAAAGGTTCAAAAATAGATTCTAGATTCTGTTTGGATATGCCTACGCCTGTATCTTCAACAACAATCGTTAAACAGTGGTCATTCTCGTTCACTTTTTGTAGCGAAAAGCGCACTGATATTGAGCCGGCATGGGTGAACTTAACGGCGTTACTCAACAAATTGAATAGAATTTGGTTCAGCCGTACTTGGTCTGTTGATATTCGGGCGTCACTTGGTAACTGGTTTTCTACAATTAACTCAATCTGTTTCTCATCGCACAGCGGTGAGTAAATTCGTTCAATCGAACTCACTACCGTTGAAAATTGAAAAACCTTCTTGGTAATACTTAACTTTCCTTGTTCTATCTTAGAAAAGTCCAAAATATCATTTAACACCGCCAATAAGTGCTCTCCACTTTTATGAAGAACGTCTATCTTCTCTAACTGGTTTTCTTCATGGGTGGATTTTTTAAGTAACTGAGAAATACCAAGAATGCCATTAAGAGGAGTACGTATTTCATGGCTCATTCTCGCCATAAACTCAGCCCTCGCCGTTACTGCCTTTTCCGCCTCTAGTCGAGCATAGTTACTCTGCTTCTCAGCGTCGATCAGAGAGGTAATATCTAGCCCTTGACCAATAATCGAGTGCACACCATTTTCCAGCAAAATAGGTGACAAATTCCAGCGGTACACCTTATTTGATATTGGGATGTTAACCCCCGTCAATACTTCGCCGGTGGCTACCTTATCGATATGGTTCACGATACGTTGCTGAAACGTTTGGAATACGCGTTCTATATGAATATCATTTTCTTGAAAGGCCTTCTCCGCTGCTGGATTCATACGAATGATCTTGGCTTTGCTATCCCAAACAATAATCGGTGACAAAGCAAAATTAAACAGATCCTGAAACAGCTGCTCTTTTTCAATTAACTCTTCAAAAGTATTTTCCAGCGTATGGCCAATATGATCAAACTCAGAAACAATTGACCCTTTAAATGGTGATACCTTTCGCTGATCTCTAGCGATTTGAGTGTAGGCAACTAATGCTGCCAATTCTCCGGTTAATCGTTTCTGAATCAATACTCTAGCTAACAGTGCTGTTGCAAGAATGGAGAGTATGGAGAAAAACAGCCCCAGCTTGTAGTTATCTTCTAGCAGTAGAATACTGGCGTTATCTTGCAGGACATATAGGCTGATCGGCGTCTCTATACCATCAATTTTTAACCCTATGTTGTTAAATAGATAATCGCTATGCTCGTCGGTAGGTATAACGGTATGTGCTTGTATGCTGTTATTCGCGTCACTGTCTGATTGCTGCGTCGGCATTATAGTGGACGCCACTCGCTCACCATCTACCAACAAAACAATGTCTTGTGTATTACTAACGCTTTTTAGGCTTTCAACCATTGAGAAGTTATTATCAAGCACCACCACAATATAAAACCTAGCCAGCACCTCGCCATTATAGGCTTTAATAATTGGCATCCTACGAATGAGTAGGTGCTTGTGATCATCTTCTGTTCCTAACGGGGTGAAATGCCAATTATTGTTATAAGCCACTTCGGTCGTCAGCTGTTTGAGTTTTTCACTCTCAATACCAAAGAATAGCGCGTTACCATCATCCCAATATAGCTTGTTATCTCTAGTGATAAATCGAAAGTCTGGAGTATTTTTTAGATCGGCTTTTTCTACCGAAAAGAAATAATCATCAATTTGTGCTTGTTCATTTTTCTCAATAAATTCTTGTAAGGTAACACTTTTCGCTTGGCTATTTTGATGGGTTGTCATTGTCCCCAGTTTGTAATCGAAGAGGCTTTGCAACAGCGTAGAGGTCTGAGTGAGGTTTCTTTCTATTTCTTGATTCACCGCCGTTGCACTGTATTGAAAGCTAAAGCCAAGCAACAACACCACTAAGACAGTAAATACCAAAAAGATCAGCCGAACCGTTAAGCTGGCCATTGATCTTGGGTTATTGCGATCTGTGGTAAATATCATCGATCCGAGTACCTAAATGCCCTTTGCTTTAACATATCAATTCTCTGTGGATTATCGCTTTTGCTAATGATTTCAAAACTACCAGAATAGACGGTGGGAACCTGTTTTCCTTCCAAATCCCACTTTATCGCATCCGCCATCGCAACCCCGGTGTCATCATTCATTCTCATCACAGTGACATCTAACTCGCCGTTCTTAATGGCCTCAAGCTCAGCGGAGCCTCCACCCCAACCATTAACTTTTACGTTGTGCATGCCTAAATCCATTATTGCTTGTGAAGCACCTAGAGCAACATCCGTTGAGCAGGCGTAGACAAATTGCAGATCAGGATCTCGTGTTAAAGCAAGTTTGGTAGACGCATAACCGCTCTCTTTGGTGGCCTTGGTATAGAATGACGATGCTAGACGGTAGTTATCTTGATTACTCATGGCGTGGATAAAAGTGTCGCCTCTCGCGTCACTAATATACCCTTGAGAAAAGTACATTACGGAATATTTAGAGTGTGGTTTAACCGCAACTTTAAAATATTCCGCCAGAGCAAGACTGCCGAGCAAATGGTCGAAACCTACATATAAAAATGGTTGTTTAAACTGCCACGCACGCACCGGTGTGGTGATGTTTTGCAAAATGAGCTTTGTTTCCGAGCTATGCAGGACATGTTCAATAAATTTACGATGCCGGCCAGTGTCGAGGGTAAAGATTAAGTAATCGGTATTCTTCGCCAATGCTTCATTGAGAGATAGGTTTTGCTGACGAGCATCCTCGTTTGGCTTAGTCAGTACTTTTTCAAGAACAAACTTTATCTTGAGCTCGTTTAAGCGCTGTTCAAATGCTTTGATGTTTCTTCGCCAGTAATCAGAAACCTGTTCCCCTGGATACACCACAGAAACCACAATGGGCTTTATTTGATTACCTACCATAGGAATAGCAGTGCTGTTGACAGAAATATCTAAGCTTTGCGTTAGCTTTTTTTGCTCTGGAAAGGCTTTAAGGTAGTCAGGATAAGTCCAGTAACCACTGATATTCTTCATCGCATAGCTAAAAGGAGAAGCCGACAGTAGCACCAATAACATGGCAGAGATAATTGTCTTCATAAAATGGAGCTCACGTTATTGCGTCAGAAAAAACCGAGAATAAACATAAGTGTAAGTGACAACATAGCGATAAGGCAATCCAAGCAACAAAAAAGCCGTCATAAATCACCATGACGGCTAACAAAACTCACTATTGACCTTATATAAACAGGTTACTCAAACTAGTTTAGAAGGTTAACGCCAGATTAGCAGATGCCCCAAACTCATTACTATCCGCGTAAGACCCAGCCAAATCGATATTGACAACGTCAAATGGGCTAATACCAATACCGGCAGTGATTGAATTGTCCAAGGTGTTTTTAACATCGATTTGGTAACCGACTCTTAATTGTGCCCAGTCCCATGCATTGCCTTCTATACCCATGCGAACAAACTGAGTATCATCATCGACATTATTGTAACGAGACTGTTTAGTCAGATCCGCGTCTAATGCTGCTGTAAATAGCTGCGTAGCGTAAGCACCACCCACGGTGACCTGTGGCGTTAATTCATACTTAATCGCGGGATTTTGAGTCTTGATACTCTGTTTAAATAGGTCTTTAATGCTGACACCTAGCCGCCACTGCTCTTTTTGCCAAACGGCGCCTAAATCTAGGTTAAATGCGTTTTCCTTTCTTTCACTTTTGTCATAATCGTCAAGATCAAATTCCTCTACAGTCACAGATTCATAATAGGTTTTTAACTGCTGGTATTTTGGTGACAAACCAATAAGTACACTCTGATCTTCTTCAATCTCTATTTTTTTGGCAAACGCGATACCCACTTCTGTATAACCAAATGCGGCCAATTCAACTTTTGAATTTTCATAACGAGTTTCTGTATCTGCTTGGCTATCGCTCACAAAAGCTGCAATATCTGTCACACCGATGACTTCAACATAACCTCGACTGAATACATTTATCGCTACTTTATCGTTAGGGATAGCCACAGCAATACCGGCGTTAGCGGTCACTGTCAGCGGTTTATCACCATCAAGATTATCCAAGTGGGTATTAAGTTTGGCGATATTCGATGCGCTCGGACTCGCTTTAAAAGCATCAATGGTATCCTGTAAATCATCCACCTCTTTTAATGTTTCGTCACTGTCTCTTAGACTTGCACTGATCGCCGGTAATAGAAGCGCAACATCATCACTCTGCCGATAGTTTGCCGTTAACGCAGGGTTGTAATAGGGAGCAACTAAGTAGTCGGCAGATGCCACACCAGTGTTGCCCATTCCTGCTCCTCGACTGTCTGCAACACTGGTTGCCGCCAGAGCCGAACCGGATGCTATTGAAACGAATACTGCCAACAAAGTTAAAGACCTAACCGAAATTCTCATATCTACCACCTGACTATTCTATGAATTGTTATATTCATTGATAATATCAATATAAATGGAAAAACCATATAAATACATTAGTAGTAACTTAACTAATTTCACATTTTCGAGATGGTTTGTCGGACTGTTTTTTAGCTGTTCGGTAGAAAAGGCGTGATGGTGGCAAACGACGATAAAATTACTTGATTGATAATGTCGCTTGCTCAGCGATGATTCGTTCTTTGTTCTTCTTAGAAAATTGCTTAATTTGGTACTCTAAACGTAAAGCATTACTTTGACTGTCTAGCTGTTGACTCCACTCCAATACTAAAGGGCCTTTGCCTCTCAAGTATTTAGCGCCTTTACCCTGTTGATGCATTTTAAAACGACGGGGAATATCGGTAGTAATACCGCAATATAGAGATCGGTTTTGGGTACGGATAAGATAGACCCACCAAGTTGAACGTTGTGGGTCTTTCTCGTTCTCTTCCATTTTGCTTAACATGGCTATAGTAGAGAGTTAACCAACTCTTTTAACTCAGACAGTTCAGACTTGAGTTCTGACACTTCAGACTTTAACTCCGCTATCTCTTGTACCAATGGTTCAATTTGGCTATTTGCCCGGGAAGGAGCGAGCGGGGTTTCAGCCATATTATCCACATCGACTTGGCCGCAGAATTGGTGCATATAGCGGGATTCTCTTTTGCCCGCTTCTCTTGGTAGTTTCACTATCAGAGCGGTTTCAGCTTCTCCTTGAGACATTTGATCAAGAACGCTTTCTACCTCTTTAACATCACTAAACTGACATAAACGGTTGGTACGAGTTCTTAGCTCTCCCGGAGTTTGAGCTCCCCTCAATAGAAGGCTACATACAATTCCTTTCTCTTGGTCTGAAAACTGAAGGTCACCAAATTCAGTATTACAAAAACGGTGCTGATATTTGGAGACGCGGCTGTTGAAACTGCTCTCATCATTAACAAGGCGTCTTGATATTAAATGGTCGACAGCATCGAGAACATCCGACTCTGACAATGCCATTACCGGTTCTCTATTGCTTTTTTGATTACAGGCATTGGTCAGACTATTTAATGATAAAGGGTATTGATCTGGTGTCGTGGCTTCTTTCTCTAGCAAGCAGCCAATCACTCTTGCTTCAATTTCATTCAACTCAATTTTCATTATTCATCCTTTTCACTAGAGTTGTTAACCTTGATAGTACTAACGTTATGTGAGAACTAGTGTTCATGCAATACAGGGATACGAATCAATTCACCTTTTTCATTAATTAGCGCAATAGATGAACGATTAAGCTCAATATCGACTGACTGCAACTGCTTACGAGCTAATTTATAGGACTCTTGTAATCGTTGTTTACTCTGTTTTTGCGCTTGTTGTTTTATCATCTCACTGGTTATCCGGCTTCAAATTGACTGGTCTGTTTTGCTCTTAATGTACTAAATTGTAATTTTACAATGAGGCCGTTAATCAGTTCAATCACTACCTCGTCTCAACTCAAGATAACAAAGCCATACTTTACTAGCTAACAAATATCTTCAAACTAAGTGATGGTATACCCCAGTAAACTCATGCCGCTTATTTAGCGACGGTTTATTGCCCCCGCTCAAAGCACTGATTAAGAAGCATCATCATTCTACAGCGTGAATCCGTAACAATTAGCAGAAAGCAATAAAACGAATATCCTTGATTTAAAGACTGTAATCGAAGCGATCAATGTGCTTTAATTCCATTTATTAGTCGTTATTATTTAGGATATTTTATGAACAATGTATTTGAAATTGTTAATCAGGCACGCCGTAAAAACAAATTAAAGCGTGAATTACAGGACAACAACAAGAAAGTTCGTGATAACACGAAACGCGTCGAGCTTCTTGATAATCTACTCGACTATATCAAAGCAGATATGTCCCACGATCAAATTGTTGCTATCGTTAAAAATATGAAAGCGGATTATGAAGATCGAGTTGATGATCACATCATAAAAGGTGCTGAAATTTCTAAAACACGTCGTGACATCAGCCGTCGTATTCGCGAGCTTACCGAAGAAGATAAGCAAGCCCAAGGGAAAAAGTAACCCACACCCTTTATCACTCATATACTCAAATAACCTCAAGTTGTTTGTTCAGCGAGAGTTTATTGGTTTCTGATCAAGGCACCGATTTGAAGACATAGTCATTCTACGGCAAGAATCGGTAACACAGAGCAGGAGCCAATAAAACTCGCCCTTTGGGAGCGCATCAACATACCCATTTCTGCGTCAGATAATCTTGAAAGAGGATGCCATTCCTTCGATTATTTTTCTTCAATCGAACCTGTTGATGAAGCTCTGAATCCTTCACCTTGAGATCACTTGAGTATAACTATAGAGCCCCTCATTGACGGGCTCTTTTCTTCAAAACAACTTCTTTTCTGTATATTTCTTTTCAAAGTGATAAAGCAAAATGACGTAAAACGTTTGCGTAATCGCTAACTCTCTATTTCTTCATTTTTGTGGCTTTCATCACAGACTTTAAGCTGATATATTCCGATGCAGATTTAATACGAACCATTCGAGGCATGGAGCTTCCTCAGTTATCTCACGACGAGAAGAATTGGTACCGAGCAGTCGGCATTCAAGATAGAGGGTAATATAATGGATTTTAATATGGTTGAGATTATGGGTTACGTTGCATCAATTATGGTTGCAATCTCTTTAACGATGAAAGATATCGTTAAACTACGCGTACTAAACTTTATTGGTTGTAGTTTTTTTGTGGTTTACGGACTGATGATTGGCGCGATGCCTGTTGTGGCAACTAACGCATTTATCGCTTGCGTTAACGTCTACTTCTTAGTGAAGATGAACCAAGAAAAAAAAACCGCACAAGCTGAAGGCGTTAACGCTTAAACCAGCCAAAATTATAATAAAAAAGCTCCAATATTTTGGAGCTTTTTTATTACCCAATCTATCTAACCATTGCGACTCAAATAAATAATATACTCTCCTAACAGCGCCTCAAGTTCGCTAACCGCTTTATCTCCAAAATCATCTTGCAACCGCATTGCTAACTTTTTAAGTGTGTTCAGTTTTATTCCATTGCTGCTATTGTTTCTCATCACATCGTAGGTTATCACCCTCAATATTGACCGAAAGCGAGGCTTAGATAACGCATCATTCCAGCTTTGAATAAAGTCTGTAAGTTGCTTGTTCAGCACCAAGTACCGGGTTAGTTTTTGATAGATTCGCTCTTCCATTGCCACCAGAAAATCCGTTTTCTTAGCAAAGTGATGACTTATTCCTGTTCTTGAAATTCCGGTTTGGCGGCTAAGTGTTGTGTATGTCATGTTGTCATAACCCATTTTAAACAACTGCTTTTCAACGGCTTGCAAAATCATATTAATCGTTGATGCAGTATCTTCTCTGCTACGTTTTGGCATATAAGATCTCTTTTATGTAATTTAATGATAACAATGAGAAATTGCGTAAAGCGTATTCAACATTTCCGTCAAGAATACTAGGTTGGAAACGCCCCCAATATCAGACAGGTCTTATTTGCAAACAATATTGGTTAACCGCTAATCTTAGCGAGTAGACAACGCTCATTACCAGATTCTACTTTCATGGCACACAAACCGATTCGATATCCGCTCAACGCCTATTGTTTATTTTTACCGCTAACGCAACAATCCAATATAAATAAACACATATAAAAAAAATGGGAATAGCATACAGTTACTTTGTCCTTGTTAAATATGCCAATTTTTCTACAAAAGGCTATTGGTACCATACGATGTTTTACTGGATAGATGCCGCTATGCTAGGTAATATATGCGTTTACATATTAAGTAAGTGAGGTCGTGATGACAGAGGAAACCATAGCAACAAGCGCAGAAAATGAGTTATGTGAAGCGTGTGGCTGCAGTGCTGAAGTTGGTTTCATCATTAAAGAAGGTGATGAAGTAGCGGAAGTTTCTCTTTTTGCAGAATCTAAACAAGCATTAGAGGCTGAGTTTGAAAAATACACAAGCCTAGCTAAGTCAATTAATGCCGACGTTCAGTTTGAGACATCAGCGCTGACGGAACAATCCACAGAATTACATTCTCGATTCAAATTTGATGTTAGTGCTGAAAAACTGATATTTGAACTTAAGTGTCGTACGCTTTCTCGCTAAAATTTATTTTCTTTAGCCACATAGCTTACACTATGGCTCGTTGATCGTTCACCACATTCATTGCCAATATATGATGTAATGTTATTCAAGTTCGCAGCAGTGAAATGTCGTGTAACGACATAAATCAGCTGATAAAGCAGTAACAAAACCGACAAATGCTGATCAAAGGGTTTATCAGAAAGCGAGTTAAATGCTCGCTTTTATTTTATCAAAAAAGTGGAGTTTTCGACTACTCGGCCGATAACCAAGTCAGTCCCCCACCGAGAGGTAGCTATGAACAAACTGCTGTTGTTAATCACATTAGCCATGATGCCTCTGCTTGCAAGAGCCGAATATCTAGATCAGTACCAAATTCTTAATCACTTAGATAACTACGGTAATTTATACCTGAGAAACAAGCCCTATACCTCTTTGCCTGACGGGCTGACGGTAAAAGGAAACCTGAACATATCTAAGACCAGCATAGAAAGGTTGCCAAAGGGGCTCACTGTAAAAGGAAACTTAAATGCCGCAAACAGTAGGGTTAAGTTCGTTTTACCCGGCACTAAAATTACCGGCTTCGCCAACTTTCTTGGCGCATCAATAGAAAATTGGCCCACGGGTGTTAGCGTTGGCGGCTATATTAACTTTACTGATACTGCATTAAAAACATTGCCACCTGCTCTGCATGTCAATGGTGACTTAAGTGTCATGAGAACGCCTATAGATGCACTGCCAGAGAGAATATTTATAGAGGGAGACTTGTACATTGGAGGCTCTAGAATCACGACATTTCCTGATGAAATGACCGTTAATGGCAATATTTTTCTTGGTGGGAATCAAATCAGCAAGTGGCCAAAAAATCTGACGTTAGGTGGTGCTGTAGCAAGGTAGTTATGTAGTTATGTAGTTATGTAGTTATGTAGTTATGCTAAGACGAAAGAGAAAACAGGAGCGGGTTAACAACCAACTCCCTTATGCTCACTAAGCTTTACTGTTCATGACGGGATTGGCGTACATATTAATTAAGTAAGGCTGTTCAGCTTCTGATAACTGTGCCAATTTATCATTAAGAGCGCTTTTCACCTCTTCAGTAATTGACTCATCCGACTCACCGGCAGCAAGTAAATTCATTGGATAAAGTTTATATAAGCTATGTATCTGCTTATCTATCTCTTTCGCTAACGCTTCAGGATCAGAAAAATCTTCACTAATGACATCACCAAACGCGACATGGACTTTTCCTTTGTAGCCGAGTATCCCTTGAATAATGCTATCTATATCTTCAAACTCTGTTTTCTCATAACCACCACAGCTCTCTTTGGCATATAGCTCTTTTGCTTTGGCGATATCACAAGGGTCGTTTTCATAAGAAACAGCAACAGGAACAATCTTTAATGAGCGAATATACTCATTAAATGGCGTTTTTGTTTTACGGCCATTCACATGAAACATCTTTAAAATGGCTTGATCGGTTGAGTCATTACCATCTTTCGCTCTGCCTTCTTTTTGAGCAATCCAAACAGAGTTACCCGTATCCAGTGAATGCTTAATATAAGAAGACAATAAGCTAAGTGCTTTCATTAGCTCTCTTGGCGCTTTCGCCGATCGCTTAACAATAAAACTCTTATTGATGCGCATCAGCTCAGTTACACATTGCTTTTTAAGTAGGTTATCACCGATAGCAATACGAACCGTTTTGTGACTGTTATTATGCAGGCCGTAATTCACTAAGGCAGGATCCATAGCAATGTCACGGTGATTGGAAACAAATAAATACGCAGTATTCTTATCCAGTTCATTTAAACCAGAGTACGTCACGCCATCCGTGGTTTCATTAAGAGCCTTAGTCAGGTACTTCTCAATCTCAACTTGAATATCATATACGCTATTTAACTTGCTCCACTTAAATTTTAAATACACTTTCACAAAAGGTGCCAGTATATTTTTTAACCAATTGGAATGATGAGCAAATCTGTGGTTAAGAATAGCATCAATAAATTCTTGGTCATTTATTAAGCGAATAATTGAAGGGCCAATTTCACTGTCGTTATACGGCCTAATTTCTTGGTAAATATCGTTATCTGGGTTCATATAATTATACGTATTTTTCAAATCGGGCTAATTCTACGCTCACTTTGCATCGTTCGCAGCTTTATAATCCACATTCTGCATCAGGTCAGACCACAAACCAAACATTATGTTCATTTACTTTATCGCCTGTTGTCCTTTGGCGACTATTTTTACCACCATTTGTTATTAAACCGATGGCATGACACACTGCACTCACCTCCCGCTTTTTGTCCCATTACATATTGGCAATATTAACCAGACCATGTAATCTATGCGCCTCAATAACGAGGTCCTCATGAACTACTCAATACAATACCAACGTACCCCTCATCCTTATATGACGGTAAGCCCACGTAAAAAAAGAATTAAAAACACCTTACTTATGGTGCACAGCGGCACGGTATTGATCAAAGTGGGTAAATCGGAATACGCGCTTAAAGCCAACGATCTATTTTGGTTACCTATTGGTAGCTTAACCTCGATTACTTATTTTCCTCATGCAGAGACATCAAATATTGATTTTTCAGTACGATTAAAGGAAACGTTCCCTTCAAAGGCGGGATACATCACGCCGTCTGCATTAACACAAGCATGTATTGATAAACTTTATCATCAAGATATTGGCGAGCAGTATCGCTTGGATCTATTGCAAATCTTAAAACATGAATGCCAGATTATTGCACCAAGTTTATTCGTCAGTAAAACCAGCGCCCAGTTTAATCAATGGACTGTCGATAGCAATCAAGGTTTAAGCCAAGAACTGCATATGGCTTTGACTATTCGATACGCTAGAAAGCAACTACTTTCAGGGGGATCACGCCAGCAAGTTGTGGACACTCTTTTCTCAGGTTCGCACTCGGTATTTGATCAGATTTGGCAATCGGTAATGGGTCAGGAAAATAGCTCTAAATAGCTCTAAATAGCTCTAAATAGCAGCTTAGCTATATATTAAACCAGTTAGAATGGCCACTCTAACTGCAGCATGACATCTCCTTGATAGTGATTGTGCCAACGATAATCCATTCGCATTTTAGGGCCATCGCTATCAGAATCGCCAAAAGCAACACTGAATTGTAAACCGTGGTTACTCAACCATTCACTATAACTCATCTCTTGCTCTGAATCTGACAACGCGTCTGGAAGCCATAATCCTAAACCAAAAAAACTCTGCTTTACTCGGCCAGTAACAATAGGATCATCCAACGACTGATCTTGCCAGGTGGCCCAATAATCGTTGCTGGTTAGTTGATAGTCGAGTTGAGCACTTTGATAATAAGGTACACTACTAGAGAAAGCGGCTAAATGCCCTACCGAATTACCATCAGGAATATGACACGCTTCAGTAATGGAAGAAGATTGAAGAACCGTTAGGCCAATATTCGATTGGCAAGAACGACTATAAGCAGGCAGAGTAACAACTGAAAGGGCTATGATTAACGCTAAATTGGAGTTCATTCTACCTTCTTAATTTATCTCCAATACAGCTTATTCTCCATAATAAAGTTTTGTACTGAATCTGTTGTTAGATGAGATATCGGCTGTTTATTGGCCATATTTGTTCGGATATCTGTACTTCTAACGGATATTTTTTCCGGGCACGCTAATACTGACCACTTCATTAATATATCGCTGGCCCGGTAAAACTTGTCAAAGTTAAGTAAATTGTCAGGCCCTAATATAAAGGTAATGTCAGAATTTGGATTTTCGGTTTGTAATTTATCTAACACCGCATAAGTGGTAACACTTTGATCCGGTTTATGAAGCATTTCTTCAACGGTAGAGAGTCGTACCGTATTCAAATCAATATCCTCAATAAACAACGCCACCATTTGGCAACGAAGTTCAAAACTCAGCATTGTTTTTCCCCATGCATGGGAAATACTCGGCACCAACAATACTTGATCAAAGTGTGTTAAAGACTCAATCACACTTTTATGACCTAAACTGGGGGGATTAAACGCGCTTCCAAATACCGCTATTTTGCGCGGAACTTCGCCACTGTTACTCATTTGCTCTATTTTCACTATTTTCTACTAACTCGGATAAGGTATGATAATACCATTAGTTAGCATTTAATATTACCGAAGGAAAAGGAATCTACATGGAACACATGATTCGCGATGAGATGCGCGTACTGCCATCAATAGAACCCAGCACAGAAATAGAACGCCGTGTGGCTTTTATTAAACAGAAGTTACTTGACTCAGGTTGCAAAAACTTAGTTTTGGGCATTAGCGGTGGCGTTGATTCAACAACTTGTGGTCGTTTGGCACAGTTAGCTGTAGATAGCTTAAACCAGCAATCCCAAACTCAAGATTATCAATTTATAGCTGTTCGCCTTCCTTATGGGGAGCAAAAAGATGAAGATGAAGCGCAATTAGCGCTAAGCTTTATTAAGCCTAGCCACGTTGTAACCGTAAACATTAAACAAGGTGTTGATGGACTTCACGCAGCGGCAAATAACGCGTTACAAGCTTCTGGACTATTACCTCAAAATCCCGCTAAACAAGATTTTGTAAAAGGAAATGTCAAAGCACGAAGCCGAATGATTGCTCAATATGAAATTGCAGGTTATCTCGGTGGATTGGTCATAGGTACCGATCATTCTGCAGAAAACATCACTGGTTTTTATACTAAGTTTGGTGATGGCGCTTGCGATCTAGCACCGCTATTTGGTCTGAGTAAACGTCAAGTAAGAGAGTTGGCTGAAACACTAGGAGCCCCCGAATTACTGGTCGCCAAAGTTCCAACGGCAGATTTAGAAGAACTCACTCCACAAAAAGCAGATGAAGATGCACTCAATCTAACTTATGAGCAGATCGATGACTTTTTAGAAGGGAAACCCGTTCCTCAACAAGTTACCGACAAGATCATCGCAATCTATCAAGCGACACAACATAAAAGACAACCTATTCCAACTATTTATGACTAACCTTGTTTTTGTCATTGCTAGATAGAAAAAGGTGTCCAATTAAATAAATTGGACACCTTGTCTCATATACACAGTTCCATTTATCGCCACAAATTGCTAATCTACTTCTGTCTTATAGCAGCTATTAGGTCGTATTAATGGCAACCAACACACCAAACCATCTTCACTCTTTAACTCAACTGGTACCCGGTACTAAAGTAGAGCACCTGCTAACAGGGCAACAATTTGTAGTAACAGCCAACAACGGTAACCGAGTTACTGCGGTCTCAAGTGTTTCGCTAGTGACAGTCAATGACTACGCCCATACTGAATGGATCTGCGCCACCAGCAAAAAGCCTCTCAATAAATTGAAAGTTGGTGACATCATTACCAAGCAACACTCTTATGTCATCACCAGCGTTTCTGATTATCTACTTCATGCCACTCGCAGTATTGAAATCACCAACCCTACTGAGTACTTGATCGTTTAATTTAGGTAACACCTAGATTAATCGACAATTTCCACATCTGTTAATGGAACGCTGCAACAGGCTAGTATTTGTCCAGAGTCTCGCTCTTCGTCTGTAATCGCAGCAACATCTGCATGCTCGACTTCACCACTTTCTAAGGTGACTTTACATGCACCACACAAACCTGCCCGGCAGCTATTTGCAATGGCTAAACCGGCTTTCTCTACTTGTTGTAATACCGAACTCTGATTATCCCCTTCGACCATAGCGCCATTTAAAGAGATTAATACTTTTTTATAAGCTTGTTGTTCGGCCTCTAAAGTAAACTGCTCCTGATGATATTGGCTGGTAGGCAATCCTAGCTTAACCAGCAAGCTTTTGGCTTTTTTCATAAAGCCATTCGGCCCACAAACAAACACCTGACGTAAAGGTAAATCTGGAATATGTTTAAGGTGAGATAATGCAAGGCGGCCTTTTGCGCCAGGCCAGTCATCATGAGCCTGACTCAGTGAAATGATAATTTGCAGCCCTTTAAAGCGTTCATGAAGCTCGTCCAACTCTTCTTTGAAAGGAATATCTTCTAGCGTGCTACACTGATGATAAAACACCACGTTGTCCATCTGCTCATGATCAGCCAGGTAACGTAGCATAGAAATCATTGGGGTCACGCCGCTTCCTGCCGATAGAAGCAGTAGAGGGTTTGAATGGTGCTCACTTAAATGAAAACTGCCTTGTGGCGTATCCGCTTCTAATACATCGCCAACATTGAGGTTATCTAATAACCAATTAGAGACTCTTCCCGCATCAACTCTTTTTACCGAGATAGCGTAGCGCCCCATTCTACTTGGTGTTGAAGATAAGGTGTAATAGCGGCATATTTTCTCACCATCAAACATCACCTCAATAGGTAAATACTGTCCTGGTAAATAGCCTGGCAATACCCCTGATGTTGGTTCAAACCAATAGGTAACAAACTGACGAGCCGTCTCTTCTTTGGCAACGCAGGTTAGCGTTAAACTCTGCGGCTGATTATCGGCGTAGTACTCTTTCTCTTTGTACTCTAATACTTCAACGACATCGTCAACGGATATTGAGCCTTCATTAAGAGCGACAATATTCTGACCAAAGTACACACCGCCATCTTCATTCGCCCGGAATGTAGACAGTGTTTTGAGTGGTTCCTTCGAGGCCTTAGCAATACCTGACGTATGATCAACCGTCGTTAATATGCAGCGTTCACAAGGCTTAACAACGTCAAACTCTACCTCACCAATTCGAATCTTTTTCCAACTGTCTTCAATAAAGGCTTCATCACCAGTCACGACAATATTAGGCCTAAACTGTTGCATAAACTGGGTTTCGGATGCTCGCTGGTTTAACTCACTTAGCGACGCTTCGCTAATCACCAACAGCGGATAACCATCTGCGAATGACACGTTGTGACCCAGTTTTTCTCTTACTCTATTTGACTGCTCTCCGGTGTAAAGCAACTCCGCTTTATCCCCTACAACTTCACTGATCCACTGGTTTGCTTCATCGGTTGTTTGGTAAGCAAAAAAGATATCGTTCCATACTTGAGTCTGTTTCTTTTTCATCGAGAAATCAGAGAAGGATAGAGTTAAAGTTTCTTTTCCCTCATAAGCCAGATGCAAACCGTTGTTGGTCACATTGGTATGTAAAGTAACCAATTGAGGGTGAGAGCGGGCAGTTATCATTTTGCCGTCAGGCGTTGCTATCATAAAACGACGATCAAAAGAGAGCCCTTGTTTTTCTACCCAAGAGGTCGATATGTCGATACCTTGAGTCGATTTAATTGGATAAATAGTTATCTGAGAGAGTGTTGATTCTGTTTTTACTGACATAACTTCCCTTATTATCCGCGCGCCAAACGCAAACGTTTTCTTTTTATTGATTTATTAACGAATTTTGATGAAATATACCACTTTTTGCTCTATTATCCTGTCGCCTAAGCATTGAGAAATCACTTATCTACTTAGGCTCCAGATTTTATCACACTTATAAAGGGAGCTTTTATGACCACACTAACTATTACTCGCCCAGATGATTGGCATGTTCATTTACGTGATGGTGCGGTTCTTAAAGATACTGTTGCTGATATCAGTCGCTACAATGGCAGAGCAATTGTAATGCCAAATACCATCCCTCCAGCAACAACAACCGAGCTCGCTTTACAGTATTATCAGCGAATCAAGGCGCATAATACAAGTGCCCATTTCGAACCGCTAATGACGCTTTATCTTACTGATAATACGACAGCAGAAGAGATTCTAAAGGCGAAGGCTACAGGAAAAATCGTTGCAGCTAAACTGTACCCTGCAGGGGCAACAACCAATTCAGATTCTGGTGTAACTGATATCGACAAGCTCGCTCCGGTGCTAAAAGCCATGGAAGAGTGTGGCATGTTACTGCTTATTCACGGTGAAGTGACTGACCACGGTGTTGACATTTTCGACCGCGAGAAGGTGTTTTTAGATCAAGTGCTCACTCCGATTGTCACTCAGTATAGCCAGTTAAAAATCGTTGTTGAGCACATTACGACGTCTAACGCAGTCGAGTTTGTAAAAAGTGCCAGCGATAATGTTGCAGCAACAATAACTGCACACCATTTGCTTTATAACCGAAACCATATGCTGGTAGGTGGCATACGTCCTCACTTTTATTGCCTGCCAATACTCAAGCGCGGTAGTCATCAACAAGCGCTTATCGAAGCCGCCACCAGTGGCAACAAAAAATTCTTCGCAGGTACAGATTCCGCACCACATACCAGAGGAAATAAGGAAACCACCTGTGGATGTGCAGGTTCTTATACTGCTCATGCTGCAGTAGAACTGTATGCTGAAGTATTTGACAAGGAAAACAAGCTTGAAAACCTAGAGGCCTTTGTCAGTTTTAACGGAGCAGACTATTACGGTTTACCTCGCAATACAGGTTCAGTGACGTTAACCAAAGAAGCATGGCCAGTGCCTTTATCTCTGCCATTTGGTAATGATGAAGTGGTTCCTGTTAAAGCCGGTGAAAACATCGAGTGGACTGTTAGCGATACAGATGCTTAATTACAGGTCTTCAAAAAAGAACGTGATAAAATTATAAACGCGGCGCATAAGAGCACATCTACAAGCGCTCGTTACTCAAGTTTTTATGTTGAAAACTGATCGATAGTAAATGCCAGCAACACGCTGCTGGCATTTATCAATTCTTGTTCCACTATTGATTGTTAAAACCTATCAACAAGATAGAGTTAATCTTATTTACTAAATGAGAATAATTATCAATAATGACATTATCAAATCAGACGAACCGTTTTAGGATAATGCCATGTTCAAGACAATCACTTTTGCCGTTATTCACTTTACCATTGCTACCTTGGTTGCCTATACCTTAACCGGTGACTTCTTACTTGGTAGTGTAATCGCGATGATTGAGCCTTCGATTAATACCGGCGCCTTCTATCTACATGAGAAGGTTTGGCAAAAAGTAGCCTTTCTAAAACGCCATGAATCCATAACTCAAGTTAAAACAGCCAGCTTTGCCGTCATTCACTTCAGTGTCGCGTTTACGGTAACTTTTGCATTAACAGGGGATGCTTTCCTAGGCGGTTTAATGGCCACAATAGAACCTGCGATAAACTCAATCGCTTATTTCTTCCATGAAAAAGTGTGGTTAAGAAAATCGCAAAATACCGAGGCTATCAATAGACATGCAATCGCGCTATAGAACAGAGGTAACACGCTAATAATACACGTGTTACCCAGCTCTCAAGCTTAGATTCTAATTTAAAACTGCTACGCTAGTTTAACGCTTCAGCCTCGATAAAATAGGCTGCACTTATCATT
Source organism: Vibrio sp. MACH09 (assembly GCF_033238805.1). Classification (NCBI taxonomy): domain Bacteria; kingdom Pseudomonadati; phylum Pseudomonadota; class Gammaproteobacteria; order Vibrionales; family Vibrionaceae; genus Vibrio; species Vibrio sp. MACH09. The sequence continues at coordinate 1,489,770 of NZ_BSFZ01000002.1, forward strand.
AATTTCGTCAACTCAGCAAGTAAGTTACTCACTAATACCGCGGATCTTGGCATTACGACGACGTAGCACTTCTAAAGTCAGCAACAGTGCAACGGACATCAAGATCAATAAGCTTGCTACCGCTAATATGGTCGGGCTAATTTGTTCTCGAATACCAGACCACATTTGACGTGGCACTGTACGTTGCTCAACACCGGTGATAAAGAGCGCTACCACTACCTCATCAAACGATGTTCCAAACGCGAATAAACCGCCGGATATCATTCCCGGTCGAATTAGTGGAAAGGTAACATGTCTGAAGGTATAAATTGGGTTAGCACCCAGACTATACGCAGCACGAACTAAGCTATGATCAAAACCACTTAAAGTCGCAGTCACCGTAATGACCACAAATGGTGTACCCAAAGCAGCGTGCGCGAGAACAATCCCAACAAAAGTCTGAGACAAATCCAAGCGAGTGTAGAAGAAATACATTGCGGCTGCAGAGATGATCACAGGCACAATCATCGGTGAAATCAAGAACGCCATAATTGCACTTCGGAAAGGAACATTATTGGCGGCCAATCCAATCGCAGCTAAAGTCCCGAGTGTTGTGGCAACCACCGTAGCACTTAGTGCTATCAACGTACTATTTTTAAGAGCCATCATCCACTGATGATTCTCTATCATCTCGACATACCAGCGCATTGAATACGCCTCTGGATCAAGGTTCAACATTCCTTCGGTAAAAGTGAAGTAAGGCGTCGCATTGAACGAGAGAGGAACAATAATCAAAATAGGCGCGATTAAAAACAGAAAGACTAGGGTACAGAAACCAAGGTAAGCAAAATATGCCACTCGCTCACCTTTGCTGCAATAACTCGGTAAAGACATTCCTTTATCCTCCAACTTTTATATTGTTGATTCCAACAACGCAGTTAAACACATAAAACAGGAGGGTAACAACGGCAAGTAACAACCCTCCGAGCGCTGCAGCCATCCCCCAATTGAGCGAGGTTTGCATATGGTAAGCGATCATGTTGGAAATCATTTGACCACTTCTTCCGCCAACCAGTGCGGGGGTAATATAGAAACCAATCGATAGAATAAAGGTTAACAAAACACCGGCCCCTACCCCTGGCAAGGTCAGCGGCATGTAGACTTTGATAAACGCGGTAGCCGGAGCAGCACCAAGAGAACGCGCTGCTCGAAAGTAACTTGGGCTAATGCCTTTCATTACACTGTATAGCGGCAAGATCATAAACGGCAATAGTATATGAACCATAGCGACAATTGTGCCAAAGGTGTTATGAATCATTGCCAAACGATCATCACTCAGGCCTGACCAGATCAGCAAATCATTCAGTACACCTTGGTTCTGTAACAGGACAATCCAAGAGGTCGTACGCACCAGCAGTGAGGTCCAAAAAGGCAACAGCACCACGATGAGCAACAGATTCGCCTTTTTATCAGGCAAGCTGGATAAAAGGTATGAAACTGGATACGCCATTAGCAAACAGATTAAGGTGATAGCAAGCGACATACCGAAAGTTTTCATAAATAGATCGACATAGACCTGACGTGTTTCTGGCTGCATGGTAATAGAGCCTGACTCGTCGTAGCGCATATCTAACGCCGCCAAATAGTAGCTAAGAGTATAGGGAGCGCTTAACGTCTTAATTGCTGACCAATACTTGGTCTTAGCCCAACGTTTATCGAGCGTTTTAATTTCCTGCAATGAACTAGGCATTGCGCTGGCTTTGCTGAGCTTTCTTCCTGTTTTCATCAGTAAGCTACGCATACCTGAAACTTCTATGTTCAATCTACTCGCTAACTTGGGTAATGACTTATTTTGATGAGCGAGTTTCAGTTCTGCCATAAAAATTTGTTGCGTCTCAAGCGTAGGCAAACCATCGTAATCCCACTGCTCAATAGATTGAGACGTTTCAGGGAAGGCGCTCGGCACACTTTGGTTATCCACGCTGCGATAAAGCATTTCAACTAGTGGAAAAGCAAACGAGACACAAATAAATGCCACCAATGGTAGGATCAAAAGTACTGAACGAATCTGTTTCTTGCGTTCCGCTTTTTGAAGCTGTGCTTTCAATGTCGCTGGAGGTTTAGACAGCTCATCCGCAATGGCTGTCACTGACTCCAAGCTCGTTAGCTCTCTACTCATGCCGCCGCTCCTAATGGCTGAGTGATGGAGTCATTATCAAGTGCATGACAATCGTCACTATGCCAACCAATACTATATTCTGCCCCTGGGGTAAAACTGGCCTCGTGGCTACGAGAGTTGGTTACTTTAACCACTAACTCTCCGATTTCTTCAACATCAATCACTAGCCTGTGGTGATCTCCATGATAGATAAGCTCTTTCAGAGTACCTGTCACGATGTTGTTGCACTGATCTTGTTGAGGAGCGATGGAGATTTTCTCAGGACGGATAGATAGCAACGTTGTTTGTTGAGGTTGATTAACCGCAACGGCAGTAGCAAGAACAGTTTTACTGCCAACTTGAACCTTACAAGTCCCACTGTTTAGAGATTCAACCCGGCCTTTAATTTGGTTATTCTCACCGATAAACTGTGCGACAAATGCATTGCTTGGAGATTCATACAGCTCCGTCGGTGAGGCAAGCTGTTGCACAGCACCATTATTAAACACTGCGATTCTGTCTGACATGGTCAGAGCTTCATCTTGATCATGAGTGACATACAAAATGGTAATTCCCAGCTTTTCGTGCAGATGTTTTATTTCCATCTGCATCTGCTCTCGAAGCTGTTTATCTAACGCTCCGAGGGGTTCGTCCATTAGCACCAATTTAGGTTCAAACACTAAGGCACGTGCCAGCGCGACACGCTGTTGTTGACCACCAGACAATTGTTTAGGGTAACGATTAGCAACATGATTTAGCTCAACCATGTTCAACGCATCCGCCACTTTAGCTTTTACTTGTTCGTCTGACATGTCGCGTACTTTAAGCGGAAAAGCGAGATTTTCTGCAATCGTCATGTGTGGAAATAGAGCGTAATTTTGGAACACCATACCAATATCACGTTTATGCGGAGCCAAATTGTTAACGGGAATACCGTCAATATAAATCTCTCCTCCCGTCGCTGTCTCAAAGCCTGCCAGCATCATTAAACAGGTCGTCTTCCCTGAGCCCGATGGACCAAGCATAGTGACAAACTCTCCCGGCTCAATTGCCAGATTAAAGTCCTTCACTACTAACGTTTCACCATCATAAGTCTTCTGCACATGTTGGAAGCTGACGTATTCCTTTTGCAATGTCATTGGTCGTCCCTTTTTATTAAACCCTTGGTTTAATCCAGATAAGTAAAAGACTTAACCTCATAATAAGCCGTTTACGTAACTGGATTAGGGCGGACAGCATGCCCGCCATACATTAGCGTCTGTTGATTACTTTATAATTTATACTTACTCAAATCTGGTCGAGTCGCTATCGATTGTTCAACTAAGGCAATCACTTCTGCTCGCTCCTTTCCTTTCAGCATTTGTCTCGGAGCTCGAACCTGCTCAGAGCCTCGAGCACACACCTGTTCAGCCAACTTAATGCACTGAACTAAGGTTGGGATGGTATCTAATCGAAGCAGCGGCAAGAACCAGCGGTAGATCTCTAACGCTTCCGCATATCGCCCTTGGCTAGCCAGTTTATAGATGGCGACCGATTCTGCTGGGAAAGCATTTGTTAAACCAGATATCCACCCCGTCGCACCTAACATAAGAGATTCTAGTGCAATATCATCCACACCACTGAATACCGTAAAACGATCATCAAATCGATTATAAAGCTCTGTAATACGACGTGTATCTGTTGTCGACTCTTTAACCGCTACAATATTGTCACATTCAGCAAGCTGAGCCATAAGATCCAAATTAACATCCACACCATACGACACCGGGTTGTTGTAAATCATGATGGGCATCTCTGGTGTCGCTTGTGCTAATGCCTTGTAATAATCCACGGTTTCACTATCAGAAGTACGATAAACCATGGCCGGCATGACCATACAACCGTCTACGCCGATCTTTAATGCGTCTTGCATATACTGAACAGCCGCAGTAGTTATCGACTCTGCTGTTCCTGCAATAAGAGGAACACGACCCGCGACGACTTCTTCTGCAGCGGTTAATATTTGGCGCTTCTCTTCAGGATAGAGAGCACAATTTTCCCCTACCGTGCCTAAACAGATAATGCCGTTAACACCGTCTTTAATTTGGTTATCAATAACGGTTTGAGTCGCATCTAGGTCAATGCTTTGATCACTTCGAAATTGAGTACTGACCGCTGGGTAGACACCTTTCCAATCAACTTTCATTCTTACCTTCCATTTGTATATTTTATGCAATTTTAGAAAACACACTGAATGTTTCCCACAGTATTAGGGCAAACCCCGTTAAATAATTTGTTTTTGCTGAAGGATGAACTTCACTCCAGCGAGATCAGCAAGTGCGCTACCTACAGATTTGTATAATGTGATCTCTTGTGACGATGTTCGACCAGAGCAACGGCCTAAGCAGAGATCCGCTAATTCTCCTTTAATCTCCTGCTCAGAAAAAAGCCCCTCATCAATCGGAATCAACAAATCCCCTGCCTCGGCTAATACATTAATTTTACTATCAACGAACACCGACGCCCGAGACACGGTTTTACTATCACATTCACGTTTGTCTTGATCATGATTACCGATAAGATCGACATGGGTACCCGAGTTAAGTTGATGCCCATCGAAAAGCGGCGTTTTTGAGCCTGTTGCACAGCAGATCATATCCGTAGCCATCAGATGCTCATCCACCGATTCAATAACGTTCACCTTATAACGCTTCTCTTCCGGCAAAGAGAGATATTCATGACCCGATTGAATGGCATCTACCGTTGACGCTGCCTTCTGTTTATCTCTTCCCCATACCATTACCTGTTTTAACGGTCTAACCGCCGCATAAGCCCAAGCAATATAAGGCGCTAAGTTGCCCGTTCCACAGAGAATAAGGCTGGATGCGTCATCACGAGCTAAGTAATCCGCCGCCAACGCCGAAGCCGCAGCCGTACGCCAATACGTTAACACCTTGCCATCCAACAACGCCAAAGGCTCACCATCGCTACGGTTAAACGCCAGTATTTTAGAAGAGAGACTGTCTTTGTCCTTAGCCATGTTGTTGGGAAAATAAGTGAACGCTTTAACGGTAATTAAACTCTTATTCCATGCCGGAAGAAGAGCAAACGCATCATAGTTTCCCTCTTCCAGTGGCATCACATTGCGTTGAGGAATTACCGCCTGTTCTTGATAAGTTTCACGCATAGAGCGAATCAAACCAGACATCGACAAACTCTCAACGACTTGCTCTGCTTCTAGATAGATCATTTTGCCTCCAGCTTTACGTTTGGAGTGAGAGCAAGCCCACTCCAATTTTCTATTCGTTTTGCGGATTTAGTTAAGCAACCAAGTGTTGAACTCTTCATTCAACTCATCTGCATAATCCGACCACCACTCATCATTAATCAAAAATGCATTGGTGAAGTTAGCAGGCGCTGTTGGCAGACTTGCCAGAGTCTCTTTGTTAATCAGCTTTGACGATGATTTACGCGTTGGGCCATAAGCAACATATTTTGCTTGGTCTGCCAATGGTTTAGTACCAGAAGAGAACTTAATGAACTCTAGCGCTAGCTTGGTATTTGGGCTGCCTTTTGGAATGGCCCAGCCGTTCATATAACCGAGTTGATGATCCCAGATAATTTTGAATGGCTGACCTTCTTCTTTTGTTGCACTATGAATACGGCCATTAAACGCCGAAGCCATTACCACCTCTTTGTCCGCCAACATTTGAGGAGGTTGCGCACCGGTAGTCCACCAAATCACATCCGACTTGATGGTGTCTAACTTAGCAAATGCTCTTGCGCGACCTTCTGCTGTCTCTAACATTTCATACACCTCTTGTGGTGCAACGCCGTCAGCTATCAATGCCCACTCAAGGTTACCTTGCGGCATTTTTTGTAATGCACGGCGGCCGGGATAATTTGCCAAATCGAACAGGTCCGTTAGTTTACTTGGTGCAGATTTACCGTTAAACGCTTCTTCATTGATCGTCAGTACCGTCGAGACCACAATGGTGTTAACTGCACACTCATGAATTGCACCCGGAATAAAATCTTTAGCCGCTGGGGTTCCGTCAGATCCCGCAGGTAAAATGCTTGGGTCGACGGTTTCAAGTAGCCCTTCAGCACAACCACGGACAATGTCCGGCTTATCGAGAGAAACTAAGTCCCAACGCACTTTATTCGCTTCGACTTGCGCTTTAATTTCTGCAAGGCCACCACTAAAGTCTTCTGAGACAAGATCTACACCGGTCTCTTCAATGAAGGGTTTGTGGTACGCCTCTACTTGGCTCTTAGTAAATGCCCCGCCCCATGAAACAACGGTCAACTGTTGCTCTGAGTATGCTGCACTAGATGTTCCTAACAGCATTCCAGATACCAAAAGTGCAAGTGAAGTGGATGTCTTTCTTGACATGATGTTGTGCTCCTTTTTTGTTGTCTTATCGGGACACTCCCGAATTTATAGACGCCTGGATACCGCTGTTAGGCATCGTTATATAATTTAACTTTTTATTAACATAATGCACTTGTATATTTTATACAATATTTAATTTCAAAAAAATTTAACAAAAGCGATCTAGCTTAAATGGTGAAAGATTAACCACTGTTTTTTGCTGGTTAATAAGCTGGCTAATCAAATCGGCAGTGACTGCGGCTTGAGTAAGGCCAAGATGTTGATGCCCTAGAGAAAACAGAATCTGACCCGTTTTATCCTGATCAATAATAGGTAATGAATCGGGCAGTGAAGGACGATTACCCATCCAAGTTTCCCCCATTTCTGCAAAATCGATATCGTCAGTTAATACCTCTTTAGCCAACCCTTTTAGCATTTTTGCTCGCTTATAATTGGCCGGAGAATCGAGGGCAGCGTACTCCACCGTTCCAGCTAGGCGTAACCCCTTCTCCATTGGAGTCATTATAAACTTCCTGTCAGCGGAACTGATTGGAAAGGGTAATAACTGTTTTAATTTAGGCATCATAAGATGATAACCACGCTCTGCCTGAAGAGGGATAGAAATACCGGTAATCTTTTTGATTAATGGCACAGATTCCGCCCCGCATGCCACCACAGTATAGTTTGTCGAGTGAGCATCATTTTGTGTAACCACCACGCCGCCGTCAGAGTATGAGTAGGCATCAGTTACATCTTCATTTAGCCAGACGCCACCCAACTCAATAAAACAACGCTTTAGCTCAAGGCACAGTGTATAAGGGTTCAAGCTATGGGACGTGTCAGGAAAAAACACTCCGAATTTTACCTTATCAGAAAGATTTGGTACTTGTTGGTGCAGTTTATCCGCCTGCCAAACTTGATAGCGAACTCCCCGACTGTCTAACGCTTTAAGCGTCGTTTGATAACTGCCAAATAGTTTGTCACTTTCAAAGCAAAGCAGAGATCCCTTGTGAATAATCAGCTGAGACAGCCCAACTTGTTCAAGCAATAACTGCCAACTTTTCATTGCATGAGAATTAAGTTCCGTTAACGCTTGTGTGGCATGTTCGGTTGGAGACTTCCTCGCTTTCGACAAAAAATGAAGCATCCAGCCAGCGGTTTTAGGCAGATCTTGAAAACGAATTGAAACAGGGCTTGTCGTAGAAAGTAACATCTTGGGTAATTGAGGAAGTAAGCTCGGCGTCGCCAATGGAAAAACCTGTTCAGTGGCAAAATGACCCGCATTGCCTTTTGAACATTTTTCAGCCGCATCAGCACGTTCAAACAGCGTAACTCTTTTGCCTTCTAACTGAAGCTTTAAAGCGATACATAAGCCAATTACTCCCGCTCCAATTACTGCAACCTTGGTGTCGTCTGATGAAATTTTGTTCACCATTATTTTGCTCCTTATCACGTTTACCGTATAAAATTGTATAAAATATACTTAACATTACGATAACATTCAAACCCAGCACTACAACTAATTTCATGATCAAGGAGCGAGAAATGAGACAAGGCACTTTCTTTTGTATTGATGCTCATACCTGTGGAAACCCAGTTAGACTGGTTGCGGGGGGAGTGCCACCGCTAGTGGGTAATACCATGAGTGAAAAACGTCAGTACTTTCTAAAAAACTACGATTGGATTCGTCAGGCTTTAATGTTTGAGCCTCGTGGTCATGCCATGATGTCTGGGTCAGTTGTACTTCCGCCGTGCAGTGACAACGCTGATGCGTCAATACTCTTTATCGAAACCAGTGGCTGCCTGCCAATGTGTGGCCACGGAACAATTGGCACCGTCACCTCCGCTTTAGAGCACAAACTCATCACCCCAAAACAGGAAGGCAAGCTCATTTTAGATGTCCCAGCCGGTCAAATAGAGGTCCACTATCAACAAAAAGGAGATAAGGTGACCTCAGTTAAGATCTTTAACATTGCCGCCTACCTCGCCCATCAAGACATTACCGTTGATATTGAAGGCCTTGGCACCATCACTGTTGATGTTGCTTACGGGGGCAATTTCTATGTCATCGTTGACCCACAAGAAAATTATCTAGGGCTAGAGCACTATAGTTCAGACCAAATATTGATGCATAGTCCTAAGGTGAGAGAAGCGGTCTCTAATGTTGTGGAATGCATCCACCCAGATGATCCAACGGTTTGTGGTGTCTCACACGTATTATGGACAGGCACGCCAACTCAACCGGAGGCGATCGCTAAAAATGCCGTTTTCTATGGAGAAAAAGCCCTCGACCGCTCCCCGTGTGGTACAGGAACCAGTGCCAGAATGGCGCAGTGGCACGCCAAAGGAAAACTCAAAGTAGGAGAAGATTTCGTCCATGAAAGCATCATAGGCAGCTTATTTACTGGTCGTATCGAAGACACCACCGAAGTTAACGGTAACCTTGCCATTCTACCTAGCGTAGAGGGATGGGCCCACGTTACCGGTCACAATACAATCTGGGTCGATGATCAAGACCCTTACGCACATGGATTTGAGCTAAAATAACTAGGAACCCCAATGATTGATACTGATAATTTTGCCGCCATCAACCCGGCAACCGAACGGCCTATTGAAGGTCTGTTTCCACAGCATTCTCAACAAGATGTTGACCTAGCAGCAACTGCCGCGAACGAAGTCGCACTGCAGTTTCGTCGCGCCTCTCCGCTCAAGCGAGGTCAACTGCTAAGAACAATTGCTGACTGCTTAGAGACTCAACGAGAGTCCATAGTAAATCGAGCACATCTGGAATCTGCTCTACCGCTCGCTAGACTCAACGGAGAACTAAGCCGTACCACAGGACAACTTAATCTCTTTGCCAGTGTTGTCGAGGGTGGATTATGGCAAAACGCCATTTTTGATACCGCCAATCCTGAACGAGCACCACTAGCAAAACCTGACATTCGTAGCCAAAATATCGCCATAGGGCCTGTTGCTGTTTTTGGTGCATCCAATTTCCCACTGGCTTTTTCAACCGCAGGTGGCGATACAGCTTCAGCACTCGCCGCAGGATGCCCAGTCATTGTGAAAGGCCACCCTGCCCATCCCGGAACCAGTGAAATCGTTGCAAAGTGTATTGCGAACGCACTCAAACAACTGGCTATGCCACAAGCGATATTTGCGTTACTTCAAGGCACCAGTCACGAGCTTGGCCAATCGCTGGTCACTCATCCATTAATTTCGGCTATTGGTTTTACTGGTTCGATTCATGGTGGCCGCGCACTTTTCGATCTGGCGAACCAAAGAACAAAACCAATCCCATTTTATGGTGAACTTGGAGCATCAAATCCTGTATTTATTTTGTCAAATCGCATGCGAAAAAATCCACAATCTTTAGCGGATGAATTTCTAACTTCAATGAGTATGGGCTGTGGTCAGTTCTGCACCAAGCCAGCGGTGCTGTTTGTTGCACAAGGAGCAGCAACAGAGCAATTTCTTTCCCATGTAAAACAGGGTATTCAAGCTCAACCAGAACAGACCATGCTCACTTCTGGCATCAAACAAAACTACATTCAGCAGTGTCAACAGCGTGCAGCTCAATCAGGCTTGGCACAAACCCGCTCCTCACAACACCATGACGTAGCCGCAATGGTATTTGAAACTAATGCCATTCAGTGGCGTGACAACCCTCAGTGGCAAGAAGAGATCTTTGGACCGCAGTCTACTATTGTTGTTTGTGAAGATGACCATGAAATGATAACGCTTAGCCAAGAGTTAGCCGGAAGCTTAACCGCAACGATTCAAGCAGAACAAGAAGATTATCCAGTTGCCGCCAAGTTAATACCACATTTAGAAGAAATCGCAGGAAGAGTGGTATTCAACGGCTGGCCTACAGGTGTAGAAGTCAGCTATGCGATGGTTCATGGAGGACCGTATCCTGCGTCTACCATGTCAGCCAGTACCTCTGTCGGTGCAGAGTCAATAAAACGTTGGTTACGCCCAGTTGCTTACCAATCTCTGCCTAATGAACTACTGCCTGATGCATTAAAGAATGAAAATGCGCTTAACGTTCGTCAGTCAGTAGATGGTTGTTAACTGTCTGTTGTTAACTGTCTATTTTTAACTCTCTGTTGTTAATTGCCAGTGAACTGCCACGACATGCGTACAAAATATGAGTAATGGCTTTTTCAGCCGATGGAAATCGAAGGGTTGGTTATAGTAACCATATGACCTAGCGCCCAAATTGCTGAGTTACTTATAGCATGAGGGTCGCAATCTATGGCTAAAATAGTATATTGAATACAATATTAAAAATTCCTATAGTTGGAGAGGTGGATGTCACAAAAGCCTGTGTTTAAAACTCGTACCCAATTAGTTGAAGAAGCCATTCGAAGTAAAATTCTTAAAGGTGAGCTTAAAACTGGTCAACCTTTAAGACAAGACGCCTTGGCAAAAGAGTTCAATGTAAGTCGTATTCCTGTGCGTGAAGCCTTAATGCAGCTTGAAGCACAAGGCTTAGTCAGTTTTGAGGCTCACAAAGGGGCTACCGTGACGGAACTGTCACCGGATAAGATCGACGAACTGTTTGAGTTACGAGCCGTTGTTGAATGCCATATTCTCGAACGTGCAATCCAGAACATGACGAGTGATGATCTCGAACGTGCCAACCAGATACGTCAGCACTTTGATGAACTGGTCAGCCGAGGTGATGAAGTCGAAGAGTGGAGCAACCATAACTATGAATTGCACAAAGCACTCTACTCGCCTGCGAATATGCCTGAAACTATGGATGTCATCTATAACTTAAATACCAAGTGTGACCGCTACATTCGCATGCAACTGCTGTTTACCGAAGGAACGGAAAAAGCAGATAAGGAGCATATGGCGCTACTAGAAATGTGTAGAAACCGCGATATTGAAGGAGCAAAATATGTGCTTAAAAAGCACATATTAGAAGCAGGTGCCGCCATACGTGATCTGCTAGTGGAACGGCAAAAATAGACCATATTTTGCGTGTTACTTCTGCTAGATAGCATCGGATAAAGTATAAAACCATAGGGCTCTGATACAGAGCCTTATTTGATTGCTCAAACATTTTGTATTGGTGGCGTTAGACCCATCAACGCAAACGAATTTTGTACTGTTCAGGCGTCTCTCCTGAGTACTTTTTAAACATAGCTATAAAAGGGCTAGCTTGCTGATAACCTAACGTGAGCGCCACCTCTTTAACCGACATACCTGATTTGAGTAGAGTCATCGAGTGCAAATATCTCGCTCTTATCCGCCACTCAGTAAAACTCATGGTCAATTCTTGCTGGCAATACCTAGCTAACGTTCTCTCTGTAGTGTGCACTTTCGCCGCCCACTCCTTTAAGCTAGTGTTGTCCGTCGGGTTCTCTTCTAATACCGACAAAATCGGTCGCAGTAATTTATGATCGCTACTCGGTAAAAAGTGTTGTTGCTGTTGACACAACGCAAGTTGATCAAGCAGGACGTTCGCTAAGCGTTGATCTGGTATCGATTTAGCCACCGTTATTTGTCGTTGTCGAAAGTCATCAATAATGGCCGAAACAATCGCTGAAATTGACAGTAAACAGGTATGCGTTGGCATATCGACAATCTTGCTTGGATCAATGTTCAAGGAACAGTAGATAAGAGGTCGCTTATTATAGTTACAATGAGCCACTCCCGGTGGTATCCAGATCGCTAAGTGGGGAGGCGCAATATAACGCGTCTCTTCTGCTTTAAGTTCAAGAGTTCCACCAGAAACAATCTGCAATTGACCCCAATGATGCGAATGCAACCGTGTTTCGGTATTTTCTCTAAATGCGTCAAAATTAAAAAACAGCTCTGATGGCGGTGAATCAATCGTTAACGAAGGATGTACAAACGGCGATGCTTTCATGGGCTCAAACACTATCATTGACGGATTAACACAATATATCTCAAATAAGATCATAGCGGCAATAGCTACTTGCTCTGCTCTGCTCTGCTCTGCTCATAAGGTTGACTCGAAATAGAGCGATCATTATCTTTTTTTACTTTTGTTGAAATTAAATCAGAGTTACTTTGTTCTTATCTGATACAAATACTTAAAATGGATAATTGATATGGCAGATCCTATTAAAATCACTCTCTATCGCTGGGCAGGAAGTTGGGGACCATTTAGCGTTAAAATCCCTTGTGGTGAATGTACCCTCACAAAAGATATTCTTACCGATACATTCGCCAATGAACTAAAAGACGTACCTGTGGAGTTAGAAGTGAAGGATTGGCTATCTCACTGGTGGGAGCCATTGAAGCTAGGCTCATGGCATGCTCCTATCTTAGTTGTAGAAGGTAAAGTAATAAGCCAAGGCGAAGCATTGAATCGTGGTGTGCTAGTGCAGTCCGTTATCAAAGAGTGGACCAATCGTGACCAGCTTAAAGGCAACATTGTCTTTGGTAAAGCGACATGCCCATACTGTGTCAAAGCAAAAGAGATGCTGGATAAGTCCGGGATTCCTTACCAATATTTCGATGTCGTCAAAGATAGTGCCGCACTTTATAGAATGATTCCTGAAGTGAAGGCCATTATTGGTGAGAAAACGCCGGTGACGGTTCCTCAAATATGGATGGAAGACAAGTATATCGGTGGTGCTGATAACTTAGAAAAATGGTTAAAAGACAATAATCTAGAAACGGTTCCTGATAACGTGATAGAAATAGAAGCAGACTCAGCTGCTAGTTAAAAAAAAGCCCCGATTAATCGGGGCTTTTTTTTTGATATTAGCTACTCAGATAACGGTTTAGCAGTGCTTTTCGACTATTCTGTTCCACTAAATCATTAAATACGATTATGCGTCTGTTGCTTTTCGTCTAAATATTCTTGCCAACAGCGATTTTTTCACTGCTTTCTTCTCTGTGCCGTACATTTGTTCATTTAACATAGCTTGTGCCGCTTTATAACCAATAAATGCCGTTGCGATATCGTGTCCCATGACCCAATCCTCTATAATTTTCACCGATCCAATAAATGTGATTTTAATCACATTTATTGTCAATATCAAGAGATAGATCACATTTATAACACAGGTTTTGCTGTTTTACTGAGCGGCGAAATCAACGGAAAAACAGTCACAATACAAACTAAATAGCGTACAATCTGACAAAGGTTATGCAACGGAGTTAATCATGGGTCAGACAGTTTCTTTGGTTTTAGGTAGTGGCGGAGCACGAGGTCTCGCTCATATTGGCGTGATTCAATGGTTAGAAGAAAATGGCTATCAAATAAAATCTATTTCTGGCTGCTCTGCCGGAGCCCTGATTGGTGGTATTTATGCAGTCGGAAAGCTGGATGAGTTTACGCACTGGATGTCGGCAATCGATAAGATTTCTATGGCGAGATTGCTGGATATTTCATGGCAATCCAGTGGGTTATTCAAGGGAGACAAGATCATTAATCAACTTGTTGAGCTAATTGGAGACACCAAGATTGAGCAGTTATCCATTCCATTTACTGCGGTAGCGGCAAACGTGGCAGATGAAAAAGAAGTTTGGCTAAACTCTGGAAGTCTGTTTGATGCTATTCGTGCTTCGATCTCTCTTCCGTTATTTTTTACCCCGTTTGAGATAAATGGAGAGCTGCTTGTGGATGGCGGAGTATTGAACCCTGTCCCAATTGCACCCACGTTTGGTGATAAAACCGATCTTACACTGGCAGTAAATTTAGGAGGTGAGTTAATGTCACATCCTTTAGAGCTCAAACAGAGCCACGATAATGTCGACTCTAGCTTTCAGCGCAAAATCTCCGGTTATCTTGATAAGATTCAAGATTCTCTGATGGAATCCACCAATATCAATCTCGATGCCTTTGATATCGCTAACCAAGCATTTGACGCAATGCAAAGCAGCATTGCCCGACAAAAACTGGCAGCTTATCCGCCGGATATGAGCATCAACATTCCACAAAATCTATGTGGAACCTTTGATTTTGATCTTTCTGAGCAGTTAGTTCAGTACGGATATAATGCAGCAAAAGAGGCGTTTGCCGTTAAAGCTCGTCAATAGTAATGGCTTTGTAAAATCAACGATAAAGCATTAGCTAACAGTAAACAAAAGGTCTACAAAGCTCGTAATAAGCCTAGATTGCATACTCAATCATGACTTGGGTGATAAGTTTTCATTCGCACTATTGCCCAAGTTTCTATCGCTAAAATCAACAGAAGCATTGAACGGATATGAGTGCTTTCGAGGATAACAATCACGGTAAAGCAGATAGACAACCAACTAAACAGCAATATGCGCTTTTTCTCCGCAAGTGTTAAACCAAGATCTTGCTTGATTCGCAGTACGGTATCCCCTAAATAGCGGTTGTTTTCCAGCCAAACCTGAAACCGCGGCGAAGAACGACCAAAGCAGTACATGGCTAATAAAATAAATGGCACCGTCGGTAGCAAAGGGAGAAAAACACCTAAAAACCCTAAGCCTGTCGCTAACCAACCAAGTGAAAATAGAAACCACTTTTTCACACATTCTACCCTTATCTATTTTATCGCTTCGTCACATTATTACGAATAGTTACTATTAGCAAGCACCGACGCTATAAGGATTAATTCCATTAAATTCATTTTGTTCTGTTAAACACACGATTTATTGCGCCAGTGCTCATAAAACGACGACGGCATGCTGATTACAATCTTTGTGAATTATTAATTAGGACAAAATGATGATAGTAACCAATGTGTCAGACCAACAATTAACGACTAAATCACGACTACACTGGCTGAGTTATTGGAGTCATTTCAATACGAGCGATTATTGTTATTGCGCAGAGGCTAACTGCACCAATAAGCATCAACATGGTGTTCTTGTTAGTCATAGAACAGCCACTGCCAACCGTTTATACGTAGTTCCATTATGTGAAGAACATAGCTATGGATATCAAAATCAAATTGAAATAGATGAACGCGTAGATATTGTTCCAGCTGAATTAAGTTTATAGGTCTTGTTGTAGGGACGAAATTGGAACAGAGCAATGAGGCCATTTTCATTGCTCTTTTTTTAAGACATTATGAACAACCACTAGCACCCTTGTTGATGACAGCTCTCTTTTTGTTATACCACTTTTTGCTTTCGCTATAGATTGGATTTTAAGGTGATTCACTATTTATAGAAAAAACGAGACCTTGACGTCATTTGGCTATACTGCTGCATAGGTTCAGTTGGGACAACAGCCATGTAGCCGCTAATAAATCGGCACTGCCACCAGGACTAAGATTTCTCTCAATTAAGCACTCATCAAACTCTTGTATATGTTGTTCAAACTCTGTAGCTGTACTCACCACTGTGTTGGCTAACTGTTTTGCGTAATGTTGGACATACTTTAGTCCTGCGATTCCACCTCTATTGATTAAGTTGGTATCACAGTTGTGCGCCATTAGCACCAGTAAAGCCTGTGACAGTGCTTGTTCTTCTGACTGACCACAAGCAATAGCCGACTGATAACAAGGCAACGAGTAATCAAAAATTGTCGGATAGCCTTGTGCCGCCTCTCCTCGAATACCGGTTAAGCCATATTTGGCATAGATCTTCTCGCCTGCACTCTCTGGTTTTCTCCTCGCCAAACTGAGCTCTTGTGTCACCAAGGTCGAGCACGCTTCAATAATCACTGTGCGAATATGTTTAGCGTTAAACGGTAGAGCATTGCGATATAGCCAACCCACTGCCCCACAAATTAATCCTAAGGTAAAAATCATTCCTTTATGCGTGTTAATGCCTTTGGTCGCCGTAAACATAGCTTTCTCAGCGGCCACTCCAACCACTCTTAAATCGCCTAGCAGTTCACTTGCCGAGAGTGCATGGTTGTTGAAACCCGTCACAACAAAAGATGTCATAAATGGGCGCAATACTTCCGCACTCGAAGTAAAGGTGTCAATGTCCATATCGGAATGTGCACCATTAGAGAGACAATCCACTAACCCTGCTTTGGGTGTCAAATGAGCTTCCAACATCATCGCGTGATAAGCCAAGTTACCACACAGTTCGCTAATGTTTATGGTGCGTTTACCATTTGATAAAGATGACTGAAAAATCTCATTTTCATTCAATAATAATTGGATAGGATTACGGACATTCATTATTTGTCTCACTGACTAGTTAGTTCGCATACTGCCTAGTTCACTTGCTATCTAGCTCGTTCACCATTTCACTCATTTTTTCAATTAGCTGTTGTAGTGAATGAGCTTGAGTTCTCGCGCAAACTTTTGCTTGTTCATCACATATTAAGCAACGACGACGAACAAGCTCAAAGTCATCACGGGACAATAGAACACCCTTAGAATCAATGACATCGAGATCAAATAATCGCCCCAGTGGATGTGTCTCTTCAATCGCTAACATTATTTTTTTCAAATACAGCGCTTCGATGTTCGCCATGCAAAACAGCATCTGGTAACCAGCATCGTTATCCGTCGCTTGAGCACGTTTTATCTCTATATCATGCAGCACACAAGCATCCTTGATTGCGTGGATACCGTGATCAAATGCCGTTTTCGCTATCTGATTTCGCTTTATTGGCCCAACCATATTGATGGTAAAACTCACTAAGGGAGCGGCAAGCTCTCTACTCCAAGCTCTCTGTTTTTCCGCTCTCTCCTCTCTGCTCGTTAATAACTGCTGTAACGATATTGTTGGGCCTGAATACACGCTTATTCCTTGATTTGTTTAATTAGGTCAATAACAGTGCCGTCTCGATAGCGAATACATGCAACAGTTCTATCTAAATACTCAATAGGTTCAGGTTTCCCTGTAAGCATCTCTGCTCTCTGCTGTAAGGCTTCGATGGTTGTCACTTTGATACCACACTGCTGCAATTTATCTTTGACATCCACTCTTTCCGGATTTACAGCGACACCATGGTCGGTAACCAATACATCAATTTGTGACCCAACCGTGACCACATTGAGCACCGAATTCACTACCGTAGGAATTCGACCTCGAACGAGGGGCGCAACAACAATAGTCAGCTTGGCTGACGCGGCAGTGTCACTATGACCTCCCGAAGCGCCACGAATGACACCGTCGGATCCCGTAATGACATTCACGTTAAATCGAGTATCAATTTCCAGTGCACTCAAAATAACCACATCTAATCGTTCTACAACCGCCCCTTTAGAGGATGGATTCGCGTATTGATTGGCCGAAATCTCAATATGGCTTGGGTTTCTCGCTAACGAATCTGCTGCGTCAGAGTCAAAAGACTGAACATCAAATAGCGTTTTGATCAGCCCTTTTTCATGCAAATCCACCATGGTAGAAGTTATTCCCCCCAATCCAAAACTGGCGGTAATGTTACTACGAAGCATTTTCTCTTCTAGAAAACGAGTTACTGCTAACGATGCTCCTCCTGATCCTGTCTGTAATGAGAATCCGTCTTCAAAATAACCTGAATGTTCGATAACATCAGCGGCCTTACGAGCAATAAGCAGCTCTCTAGGGTTGGTTGTCATTCTGGTGGCGTCACCGCCAATTTTCGACGGGTCACCCACTTCATCCACTTCAACAACCGCATCGACTTGGTCTTGCTGCAACGATGCAGGCATATTTGGAAATGGAACGATTTGGTCTGTTACTAAAATGACATAGTTGGCATTTTTGGCATCAATTTGTGCATAGCCCAATGAGCCACATCGAGCCTGTCCATTGATCCCATTGGCATTACCAAATTCATCTGCGGTAGACACACCAAGTATCGCCACATCTATCTTCAATTCACCACTATCAACTAAATGGACTCGTCCACCATGAGAGTGAATTTGAACCGGAGAGGTCAATAAACCGCGAGAAATTTCATCAGCAAGCTCACCACGAAGACCAGAGGTATAGATTTGGCTAACAACACCATTTTTAATATGCTCAACCATAGGTGCGTGCACATCGGTCAATGAGCTCGGAGCTATAGTTAAGTTTTTAAAACCCATTTCAGCGATTACGCTCATCGCCATGTTAATCACTCTATCGCCGCCACGATACGAGTGATGGAAAGAGACCGTATCTCCATCTTTTAGCCCAGATCGGCCAATAGCTTCACGTAAATTTTCTGCAATTTTTCTATCACTTACATGGCATTTATCGACAGACTGCGGTGTTAGTTCATGAGGCCCGATATAGGCTTTTAATTCAATTTGTTGCTGGCCAGATAACTCAATATCACGGCTAAGAGCATTTAGTTTTGTCATTCGATATCCCGCCTATTACTGCCTAATTCCAGATTCTGCACGTTGTAGTGTCCAGCGTGCTCTTTCAATGACCGGAGCATCCACCATTTTGCCATTAAGAGAAGCAACACCCATGCCTTGCGACTCAGCTTCTTCCGCAGCTTCAATGACGGCTATCGCGTGATCAACTTCTTTTTGTGTCGGAGCAAACAAGTTATGTATCAGTTCGATTTGCCGTGGGTTGATAAGTGATTTTCCATCAAACCCTAAGGATTTAATATGAGCCGCTTCTTTTAAGAAACCTTCTTCATTATTTGCATCTGAATAGACGGTATCAAACGCCATGATTCCAGCAGCACGAGCCGCTTGTAAAATAGTGCATCGGGCAAATAACAGCTCTGTACCTTCTGCGGTCCGCTGTGTTTTTAGATCACGAACATAATCTTCCGCCCCCAAAGCTATACCAATTAAGCGTTTAGAAGCCATTGCGATATCTACCGCATTATTGATACCTTGAGCGGATTCAATCGCAGCCAGCATCCCCGTGCTTCCTACTTTTCGTCCAAACTGCTTTTCAGCATCTGTGATGGCATTTTCCATATCAATAACATCTTGAACGGTATCGGTTTTAGCAAGGCGCACGACATTAACCCCGGCCTTAACTACCGCTTTAACATCATCGCGACCATATTTAGAATCAAGGCTATTGACGCGAACAACGGTTTCTATCTCTTTATATAGTGGATGTTGTAAAGCATTGAATACCAACATTCTTGCGGTATCTTTTTCCCGTATTGATACCGAATCCTCCAAATCAAACATAATGGCATCAGGGGTATAGATAAAACTATTGCTCAACATGGCGGCATTTGAACTAGGAACGAAAAGCATACTTCGTCGTAATTTACTCATGACAATACGCTCCATTCAATCTCTTCAGTTTCTGTCGCTCGCATCACTGCAGCCTGAACTCTAGCGCGTATGATGCAATCAAGCGCACCTTTATCATTAACGGTTACACAACCGGTCTCGACATGCATCTCAAACAAGGTGTCCTGAACAACTTTTAAGATGGCTTTTTTGAACTGTTTTTCGACAGAGCTGGTAATTTCGATTTCGAGTTCATTTGTTTCCGATGGAAAGACTTCCACTAACAAATCGCTTGATTCTAATGTCCCAGCGTAAGATCGCTGACTGATAAGCATGTTAGCTCCTTATAGGTATAAATTTCATGAATCATTAAGAATTGGACGGTATTATTAACCTGTATTTTGCCATTTTACTAAATTGATGAATGAAATTTAATGACCTTGTTCATACTTCAAAGGAGATTAGAAAAAATTGTAGCGGCATTAACCAACGACTTAAGCAGCGTGCTTGAAGAAATCGTACTTACAAGTGAGATACTATTTTGAATCACATTCGAGATGACACCTCGAACTCACTACACAAAGTGGCTTAGAGGCTTAGAGGCTTAGAGGCTTAGAGGCTTAGAAATAATTGTATGTTAACTAAGCTATCAATTCGGTTGCTAATCATCACCAAAATAAATTTCAGCTGAGAATATATAGAATCAAAAAAAAACTCTATCAATAGGACTATTGATAGAGCGACTTAACATAGCCGAAAACATCACTTTGACTAAATCGTTTATACTCACATAGCTTAATGGTTTAAAGAGCAGAATCTTTAACCTCATCAACATGCAGAAATTTATTCAGGAACACATTGCCACATGAAAGAATAAAAAGCTTATTATTAGCAACCACATCTTTGTATGCTAACGATACTTGGTAGCTATCCACTTTTTTAACGTGACTTTCAAATCCAATCTTTTTCAAAAATTTAATAACATGCGATGTTCTACTTGTCGCCGTATAAATAATCGAGGATACCTGACGAGAAGCTACTTTCGACAACAGTAGATTTAATATTCTCAACATAATCTCTTTATTACTGCAAAATATAGACTTTATTACTAAAACTTTATTATCTGACAAATCACCCTGCTGTTTAATAGAAAATATAATCTGCCCTATTGTTACACCATGAGCATCACTGAAAATATAACTGAATTCATTGCAATCATTTGCGGTAATCTCCCTAAAATATATGTCTCCGTTTGTTTTAACTTCGTCAGCAAAATCCCAACATGTGGCTGGTACATACTTATCAACAATTTGTTTTTTAGTGGTCGCTTTCTCTAAATTTAACGCTTGCTCATCCACCAGATCAATCATCTCAATACCCAGTCGTCTTAACAAGTCAACCTGTCTTCGATGACAAGGAGAAATAGTATTATTTTCCCATCGACAAACTGAAACCGTATCGGCATTGCTGCCATGTTCTGACGATAAATCTAGTATCGATATCATCTCACTTCGGTTAATACCTAGCTCATGTCTCGCCTTTTTTAGTATGTATCCAAAATTTATAACCATAACACCGTAATCAAAACTTATGCAAAGTGGTGATATTTTCAGTCAATCAAGTTATTAAATATATAAGTCTAAGGCCACTAAAACATAAGAAATTTCTTAAATATACAAAACCTTGCCGTACGCAAGCACACACCGTTTAGCAATTTTCATGAATAGCTCCTTCATGAATTAACTTTAGCGTACAGTTAAATAGCTCTTGATTAAATACTACATCATAATATGACAGTGAAATTGAAGGGGTTGCTACATTGTGCATTGCGGATTTAAAACCAAGTGATTTCAAGAATCGAAATTCTGCCGATTTTTTGTTTCCACTAACAAATTCTACCGATTTCACCGAACCGGTCAAAATGCATCTAGATATCAAACCTAACATATGAATTGCAATCTCTTCTCCCAGGCAAAAAATATATTTTATAATTAGCTTTTTCTCGCTATTAATTTCGGTTACATCTTGAATCTGTAAATTATCTCGACGCCCAACCTTATCAATCAATTTATAATTCACATGTCCAACGGGAACACCTAAAGGATCTGAATATAACAAACAATATTCCGTGTCATCTTCAGACATTTTCAGTTTTATCTTTTGGTAGTTAATGTCACAAACTTTAACTGAATAAGATGTTTCCCACGCATAGGCTTTTTTTATCTTAGGGAAATCACATTCACCCTTAATCACATCTCGGTGGTGATTTATGAAGTCAAAATAGCAGTATCCAAGCGCCGAAAAAACGTCAACTTGTCGTTTATGGCTTGGCATAACAACACCATTTTCCCAACGACTGATAGTCACTACATCAACACCTGACAGCTTTTGATCCTTTGTCGTGAGTATACCGACTAACTCACTCTGACTTATCGATCTTGAAGCTCGATATATCTTTAACGCTAAGCCGAAATCTACCATTTTTTCATAACCAATAGAGATACTGATAATGGTAATTTTACGGACTAAGCACTCAGGTTATATAGCATTTCAAAATCAAAATTTCACTGTTAATGCTATATAAAATGCATAGGTAGTTTTCAGACCTAACGTATACTGAAATACAGAGGTCATCCGTTTCGCGCCAGCTAACCGGCTCAATGCTGATAATTCTTATCAACAACTATGTTGATGACATTCCAGCATGCACTAATTAATGTTAATATTCCGCCATCAAACGCTACGATGGCCTTAGAGCAATGATTGCGCAAACTACATCTATGTTTATCCTTCTTCTTTGCGAAACCATCTTATTCCCCATCAGCGAAACAAATATATAAAGGCAAAATTTTTAATGGTTAACAACAAAATCCAATGGTTTCCGGGACATATGCATAAAGCACGAAAGGAAATTGAAGAAGTTGTCCCTCAAATAGATGTCATCATCGAGGTCCTTGATGCAAGAATTCCATTTAGTAGTGAAAACCCTTTAATCTCTACTCTTCGTGGTGACAAACCTTGCGTTAAAGTACTGAATAAAAGAGACCTTGCCGATCCAGAATTGACCCAATTGTGGATCGACCATTTTGAAAAAGAAAACCAAGTGAAGGCGATGGCCATTACGACGGCTAACCCTCAGGAAGTGCATAAAATTATGGAGCTTTGCCGGAAACTAGCTCCCCACCGAGAAGAGTTAGGCAAAAACATCCGAACCATGATTATGGGCATTCCGAATGTCGGTAAATCGACCATAATTAATACATTAGCAGGTCGAACCATCGCTCAAACAGGCAATCAGCCAGCGGTGACTCGTCGTCAACAACGAATCAATTTACAAAACGGTATTGTTCTTTCAGATACACCGGGAATATTGTGGCCCAAAGTAGAAAATCCACACAGCGGCTTTCGTTTGGCTGCCACAGGCGCGATTAAAGATACTGCGATGGAGTATGATGAGGTTGCATTTTATACTGTTGAATATTTGGCCTCTCACTATCCTGAGCGGCTAAAAGATCGTTACAAGCTGGAAGATTTACCGACCACAGAGCTGGAATTAATGGAAGCCATTGGTCGCCAGAGAGGCTGTTTACGTGCAGGAGGAAGAGTCGATCTTCATAAAGCTTCAGAAATATTGCTTCATGAACTGCGCGATGGGACATTAGGGAATATCACTCTAGAGCTACCAGAGATGATCACGAAAGAGCTAGTGGAAGTCGAAATAGACAACGCTCAAAAAGAAGAGTTAAAAGCGAAGAAGAAATTGGAACGTCGCAGGCGCTATCTGAGAAACAAGCGTTAGATAACCTTACAAGGAAATGCCATTCCTTCGCTTATCTTTCTTGAACTGACCCTGTTAATGCAGCTCTTAACCCTGCACCTTGAGGTCACTTGAGTAATGAATATAAGAGTCAGTCGCTATATCGGCTGACTCTTTTTTCTCTCAATGTTTTAAAGCATCATTCATCACCCTATTGACAGCAATGGTACCATCGCGCCTGACAGCATAAAAAATAACACCAACCAGACTATCGGCAGCTTTAACTGTTTAAGAAGATATGCGCCCGCCAGTATCAAAGCAAAATCAACCGAGGAGACAACTGCACTCACAAATACAGGTTGATAAAGTGCCGCCAACAACAAACCGACCACCGCTGCATTAACCCCACGTAATGCCCCAGCTACATATTGATTGGACGCCAAACTTTGCCAGTTTTTTAATACGCTTAGCAACAATAGAAATCCCGGTAAGAATACCGCTAAGGTCGCCATTAACGCCCCTAATACCGGAGATTGAGGCCATAGTTCGTACCCCAAATATGTCGCAAAAGTAAACATTGGCCCCGGCACCGCTTGCGCCGCAGCATAACCGGTTAAAAACAGATCTTGGCTTAACTGATCACCTACCATGCTCTCTAGCAATGGCAGAACAACATGACCACCACCAAACACCAAACTCCCTGCGGTGAAAAAATCACTGACCATTTTCACTAGTGGTGTGCTACTTGCCACAAGGGGTAAACCAAATAGCAGAATGACAAAAAGGATTAAAGGTAGAAAGTTTGGCTTAAACGCTTTTTCATTGCTACTCATTGGTTGTGACTTTAAATATTTCAATCCAACAACGCTAGCAAATAGCAGTACCGCAACTTGACTAGCCACTCCTGAAAAAACGAGAAGTATCGTGGCGGTAAATAGGCAAAGGAAAACTGTTAACTTACTTTGACAGAAGTTTTTGTACATTCCCCACGTTGCATCGGCAACCACAACGACGGCAAGCAGCTTAAGGCCGTGAATAACACTTTGAAATAACGTTGAGTCCGTTAAGCTATGGCTAAGAAAAACCAGCAACAACATAAACACAACAGACGGAAGGGTAAACCCTAAAAAGGCCATCACGCCGCCCCAAACGCCACCTTTTTTATAACCTAGTGCAAAACCAACTTGGCTTGATCCTGGCCCCGGTAAAAACTGACTCAATGCGACCAACAGACCATATTCATTCTCGTCTAACCATTTTCGCTTTTCTACAAATGCTTGACGAAAGTAACCAATATGAGCGGCGGGGCCCCCAAAACTAATACACCCCAACGCGAAAAATACTTTAAAAATTGCCAACATATTTTGTTTATTCCTAGTTAATGCTGTTAACAACAATGTAAAAAAAAGCTTATAATTAATCCAATTAATAATACTAATTCAAACTATTAATAAAATAGGATTAAAAAGTGACAAACAGAACTAGCTGGAAAAACATTGACCTCAACCTACTGGTAACCTTCAATTATCTTTACCGTTATCAAAGCGTGACTGTTGCAGCAGAGAAAAGTTTTGTCAGCCAATCCGCCATGAGCCATAGTTTAGCAAGATTAAGACAGCTATTCGGTGATGTGCTGTTTGAGCGAAAAAATCACAAAATGGTAGCAACAGATTACGCTCATGTCATAGCACCTAAAATCGAACGATTACTTGAACAAGTTCAGCATGACTTACTGGTCAAAGAGCCATTTCAAGCCAATCGATATCAGGGCGTCTGCAAAATAGGCCTCACCGACTACGCGGAGTATATTTTTGGCCCAAGCCTTTACGACGCGATTTTACATAGCGCACCCGACGCTCAAGTAAGTTTCGTCAATGTAAACCGACAAAACTACGTCGCGATTGCCGAGCAGGAAAAATTAGATATTGTACTTGGCAGTATTGATGTTCCTGACAACGATTTTACCAGCCAGTTTTTATATACCGAAAAACATGTTTGTTTAGCAAACCGAACACTGCTCGCGGGCAGAAACGAGTTATCCCTTGATGAGTTTGTCAATATCGAGCAAGCGATGGTCAGCCCAGATGGTCACTTCACCACTCAAGTGGATAAACAACTGCAAACTCTGGGGCTTAAGAGACGTGTGACCATTGCATCTCGAAATTTCTTAACCATTAGAAAACTGATTGAAACGAGAGATTTGATCGCCATTGTTCCTGAGAAAATGGCACTGGCCTCAGGACTGGGAGAACAACTTGTGGTAATGGAGCCGCCTATTCCAGTAGCAGACTTCAACATCTATCTACTCTGTTATAAACGCAAATCAAACGATGAGAAAATTCGCTGGCTTCAATCGATCATTAGCCAGCAAATAAGCTAATTTTAACTCTTCAGCAAGCTAACTCGCCTAATCCATTTTGGCGATATTTAGTAACAACGACTCCAAATCGTCCCATGGCATCAACTGGCTGTCTATAACCTCAATGCGAGATTCAAATCCGCTCAAACTGAGTTCATTTACAGAGACCACACCATTCGCGACATTAAATGCGTAACAGCCTTGATCTGTGTTAACAACCGCTTTTACCCGCTCAGCGGTTAACTCACTAAACATAGAAAACAGCAGATCAAAGTTAAAGCTGATTTCCGCGCCAAACAGCCAACCGCAGCTGTAGTACCCATGCCCTTGGTTCTCTTTACGCGCAAAGCTCTGTTCTGGAGGTAGCTCAAATTGAGGCTCCATTGCAGCATGTTCATGATGATGAGCGGCAATACTGCTAGACGATGACTCTGCTGTTCTATCGATATTTAGCAGCTCAGGTTCAAACTCTCCCTTTTCTACAAGGTGACTTGCCAGCTTGCTCGGGGTTTGCACCTCTATCCAGTGCTGAAAACATTGGATATCTTGCTCTGAACACTGATCAACCTTGTTGCCAATAATGATTTCTGCACACTCGAGTTGATCATTAAAGTTTTGGTTTTCTAAATGCTTTTTATCGGATAAGTTACGGGGGTCGACAAGCGCAATCGTCGCCTTTAAATCGACATAATCTGCATATTGTGGCGACGTTAACGTCGCAATCACTTGCTTAGGGTGCCCCAATCCAGTCGGCTCGATCAGCAAACGATCTGGTTTTTGTCTAAGTAACGCGTTTATTCCTACCGACATAGGTACACCAGCAGTGCAACACATGCATCCACCCGGCACTTCTTTAATCAGTGCCCCTTGATCAGTCAACATTGCGCCATCTATACCAATTTCACCAAACTCATTCACCAACACAGCCCATGACTCATCGGTCGGCTTGTTCTTTAATAAATTAAGTATGGTTGTGGTTTTCCCTACGCCAAGAAAACCCGTAATAATGGTGGTTGGTACTTTATGCATGAAGTGAACTTACTTATAAAACAAAAAAAGCAGTATAGGGGATTTTTACAACGCTGAAAATGCAAAAAGGCGTACAATATAAAAGTACGCCTTAAACACCTCGTTACTCAATCGTGAGTATGCGGAATGGGATAACAACAGTATGTTTCCCAAAGAAATACGAGGAACATGAATTGATATTTAATCCAATCAAATTGTATGTAAGACTCCAATGTCCTCCGTGTTATAGGGTTTCTCTTGCCTTACAAATTAAGTGTGGTTCAAATTGTAGGAAACGCAAATGATAGAGGGGATATAATCGATTTTTGTGACTTTAGTTTACATTTTTAAAATTTAGATATCTCTTATGAGAACTCTCGTTTGTGTTAGTATATGCACTCTAATCTCTTGCTCTATTCGAGACGCGACTAAAACGCAAAATATCCACGCTATTTTGCAAGTGCAGTTAGTCCAAAAGAAAACATAGAGTTGGTCCAATCATCATAAATACAGACGACACAGGGAGTGTTACTTTATATCATGGCAAAATTATCCAGACCTGCCCGTATTCCTAATTTTTTCTCTTCTCAGTCTGATTATTTTGTCGTTGTACTACTTTCAGGAATTGTCGGTATCATTGCCGGCGGCGTCGTTTCATACTTTAATATCATAATTAATTGGATCCTCGATTACCGAACCGCTTTTATCGATTACCAATCCCCTGATGAGTTTCTAATTCAAGCATCACTGATTGTATTTAGCGGCGCAGTAATGGCCGGTTTAGGGTTCTGGCTAACATTTCGTTTTGCACCTGAGGCTGAAGGCAGTGGCATTCCACATATTGAAGGTGCCTTGGTCGGCGAACATGATATTCGTTGGCGACGAATAATACCGATTAAATTTGTCTCAGCGATTCTAACCATCGGCTCAGGTATGATTCTTGGTCGTGGTGGACCTTCTATTCAGTTAGGAGGCGCAATTGGACGAATGGTTGCAGGCAGGTCCAACAAATATGAGCATGCTCAACATATACTCATTGCCGCAGGATCCGCTGCTGGCATTGCCGCCGCTTTTAATACTCCACTCGCCGCTATTCTATTTGTTAATGAGGAGATGAGACGACAGTTTAGTTACAATTTCACCTCGGTAAAATGCGTGACACTAGCGGTCATTGCCGCCACCGTAGTGATGGAATACTTAAACGGACAAAACGCGGTATTGCAAATTCCACATTTTGAAACGCCACCACTATCATCGCTGCTCTCGTTTGCTTTTTTAGGAATGGTTTTTGGTGTTGTTGGCGTCTATTTCAATCGATGGATTCTCGCCACCACCAGTTGGTTTAAAAATTACCACAAAACCAATATCACCAAGCTGGTCATCACAGGAGCCAGCTTAGGGGCGCTATTTTCATTCTTACATGTCAGCTTCCCTATTTTTTCTGGCGGCAGTTTTCCAGCAATTGCCGACATTTTCATCACTCCCGCCCCTTGGTTAGTGATGGCTGCCATATTTGCACTGCGGATGTTTGGCACCATTGTCTGTTTTGGATCAGGCGCCCCCGGCGGGATCTTCGCCCCTATTTTAACCTTGGGGACATTTCTCGGTTTAACCTACGGTGTTTTAATCGAAGATATCGCTTCACACATTCCAATTGAACCCGGTATGTATGCTGTGGCGGGAATGGGGGCATTAATCGCTGCCAGCCTACGTACTCCACTGACTGGCGTCGTCTTGATCGTCGAAATATCCAATAATTATCAACTCATACTGCCGACAATGGTCACTTGCCTTGGTGCAACGTTTATCGCCCAAGCCATAGGTGGAAAACCTTTATACGCCTCACTATTAGAGTTAAAACAGAAAGATTGGAAACTGTAGATTATTTCAGCTTGGTGGCTAGCTAACACTGGCGGTTAGGGGCAAACATATCCTGCTCTAACAGCAGTAATTTACGTTTAGTTTCAAGCCCACCAGCATAGCCAACGAGCTTGCCATTGCTGCCAATAATGCGATGACAAGGCACAATAATTGATATCGCATTTGCGCCGTTGGCATTCGCGACCGCACGCACAGCACTTTTATTTTCTATCTTCTCAGCAAGATTTAAGTACGTGGCGGTTTCTCCGAAAGGAATGCTCATTAATGCATGCCACACTGTCTTCTGAAACTCTGTACCAACAAGTAATAACGGCAAGTCAAACGACACTCTTTCAGAATGAAAATACTGCTGGAATTGAAGGCGAGTCTGCTTTAACAGATCGTTATCTCTCTCCACATAATGGCTATTAAGTCGGGACTGAATTCTCTTATCTAGCGATTCTCGCATTTTTCTGTAACGCCAATCGCATAAACACAATTTGTTTTCGAAACTGCCCAGTATCAACTCACCATAAGGGGTTTTAAAATATTGAATTTCTATCATTGTGACGCACTCTAGTTCAGCTTAAGCCAGTTAGAATACTAAACTTATCTCAACATGCAATTACTTTTATGTGTATTTATACAGTACTTAAGGTGCTCTCGACAGCTTGGTGAATGATTATTTCTTAGCGACCACTCTATTTCTTCCTAGAGACTTGGCTTCATATAACGCTTCATCTGCCCTCGACACCATCGACTCTATGGTATCTTGCGGTTGATAACTGGCAACACCAAAACTAATGGTCAAGCTCTCCACTTGTTTAAAGTGTGTTTTCTCCACCTGTGCTCGTAGAATTTCAGCAAATTTTTCTGCACTGTCACTGTCCGTATGAGGACATATCACTAAAAACTCTTCTCCCCCCCATCGGCCTATCGTGTCAACTTTTCGAATATTGTTTAAAAATAGCAACGACATCTCTTGCAACACCACATCACCCACTTGATGACCATAGGTGTCATTTACTCGCTTAAAGTGGTCAATATCTATCATCATAATGCTGTACACCTCGTCATAGCGAAATGAACGATGAAACTCTTTTGCCAACACTTCTTCCAACTTTAAACGGTTATAAAGGCCTGTTAACCGATCAGTAATAGAGAGTTTTTGAAGTTGCTGATTTTTAACTTCTAATGAACGCTTAGTTTCCGTTAGTTCAATGAGTAACCAATCCAATTTACGTTTCGCTTTAGAGATTTTTCGATGAGAAATAATAAATCCGCCAATAACCGTTAGCGCTCCAATCAATATCGCCCACGTCAGTCCATAATTTGTTTTATCAATCGTTTGAAGAGAAAACCAGTTTTGCTGAATTAAGCTGTGTTGATGAGGAGAAATAGATCGAAAGCCTTTATTCAATATGGATGTTAGTTCAGGCCATTTTTTCGGCGCAATAAAGCGGTAATCAACGTTGGCGTATTCGGTGGGAGCGGCAATTTTAATGTTCTCTAAAGCCCCGGTTGCTTTCATATAATTAGCAATCGCCAAGTTACCTATGTAAGCATCTGAGTTGCCAGAATCGACCATTCGCAATGCTTGAACCGTATTTGCAGTTTCAACAAGGTCTATCAGCGGGTAGTCCCTTTTAAACCAGTTCGTAGTGACAAAACCTTTCTCCATGGCAACATTGCGACCAAACAGATCATTTATGCCGCCGATGTAACCTAAGTTCTTGTTCACCACTATCATCACGGGATAAGACAAAAATGCATCGCCAAACGAAAAGCGCTCTGCCCTTTGCTGATTTTTCACTGAATACAACAAGGTATCAAATGCATTCACATCTACTTCCATCTCATTAAATGCATCGGGTTGAGGTCTATCGTCCAAAACAAATTCAGCTTTAAAACCAGTCTGCTCAGCAATAAGCGAAATATAATCGATCGCCAACCCTGCAACTTTACCATCTTGTACAAACTCAAAAGGAGGACGATTCGAACGTGTTCTAAAACGGATAACTGGATGTTTTCTAATAAAATCCAGCTCTGCATCACTCAACATATTTGGGTCATCATGATTAACAGAAACAGAAACCCAGTTATTTAACACTCGTTGATGCTCTTCCATAGGGATGGCGTTAATTGCTTTATTAAATATTGAAGTCAGCAGTGGTTGGTCTTTATTGACCCCGACACTAATGTCCCACTTGCGGTCTAACTTTCCGCTAATTTTTAAACTACCAATGTACTCTTGCTGTATTTGATACCCCACCGTTGCCAACATTTCCACCATGCCAAAAAGCTTACCTTTTGCGACTAACTCTAAACCTTGCTTCAACGATTCAACTTCCGTTATCACAATGTCGGGGTAGTTATTCTCTATAAATTCAGCAGATGCGTAACCCTTTACAACACCAATTTTATTACCGGAGATATCATCAATATTATTAATCCAAGGTTGATGTAACCCAGTTGCAATAACCAGTGATGAATGAAAATAGGGGTCTGTAAACTCTAAATACTCGCGTCTTTGAGGTGTCTCAGCCACCGCAGATAAAAAATCACATTGCTTAGATTTACTTGCTTCAACAGATTCAAGCCATGTTTTAGTACTAAACAGATGAATAGGCTTACCAATTAACGCTTCAAATAACGCCATATAATCCGCGGTTAATCCGACATACTTGCCGTTATCGTTCATCTCAAACGGCATCCATTGAGGATCAATACAGACACTTAAAGAGGCTTTGTTATTAAGGTATGAGATTTCTTGAGGGGTAAACTTAATTTCAGGTAAATCGCGTCTTTCTTCAGCAATCGCGAAAGACATAGATGAGTATAAAAACGTGGTTACCAGCAATAACCATTTTACTAAGGGCATCATATTATTAGGTCAACTACCTACAGATCGTTCACCTCACTACTTTCACAGCAAGATGCGTACAAAATACCCAGCCATCACAAATTTTTTATTCGTTGTAGTAATAATTATATATTCATTATTAACTATATTTGTAGCTTATAACTAACAACATTGCTATTCGGTCTCCACAAAATGGCGGTCAATCACGCTTTTACCTGTACCATCACTCTCCGATACATGTTGCGCGCACATTAACCTATTCGCTTCTGTTTTTGTTAGTTGTGTCTTTAATTGGTTTACTGCCGATTCTGGTGAAAATTTTACATCTGGAAAACAGGTATAAGCTTCGATTCTCATCGAAAGGGATGAAACCTCAGTCTCTAGTTGATGAAGTTGCTGGATAACGCGTTTTTTTACCACTTGGGCACTGGTAGCATTGGTGTTGGATAGAATAAAAATAAACTCATTGTCTGAGTATCTATACACTCGGTCTTCTACTCTTAAAAGTGACGCTTCTAACTTATCGGCAAGATCGACAAGCACTTTCTCTGATGCATTTACACCAATATCTTCAACAATATCCTGCCAGCTATCCACCTCACAACAAATTAGAGATAATGGCATTTGAGTTTGAATATGGCTTTGCCACTCAGCGACTAAGGTCTCTTCAAAATAACGACGATTACCAATGTTAGTTAACCCATCAAGGAATGAGAGCCTTTTAAGTTCATTATTTGCTACCGACAACTTCTCTTTTGCTCTCTCTTTTTCACTGATATCCCGAGCAAATATAAACAGACCACGTTTTTGAGTAACGGGATCAATATAGGCAATTTTTCTTGCTTCTAACCATTGTCGATTACCAAATCGATCAAACGTCTCATCAATAATGTGAAACTGTTTACCCGTTTCCAGTACTCGTTTATCGGAAAATAGAAACTTCTCAGCAATGTCAGGATCGGCAACATCCACCAATCGTTTACCAATAAGCTTATCTGGTGAACTGATCCTTAAGGCTTGCACAAACGCATCATTGCAAGCCTCATATTGGTAATTGTCATTCATCATACCTACCGCATCGGGCAAGCTCTGAATAATATGGTGCAGTAGTCGTTTGCTCTGTTTCAAGTTCTCTTCTGCTGATGCTTTATCGACTTGACGTCTTACGGACACCAACCAATATTGTTGGGCATTAAACCAACATTTTCGGCCTTCGAAGCTAAATTCTCGTTCTTGTTCGCTATCGATAAACTTATAACAAAAGCTCGATTCATCCCCTATTCCTTGCAGATAGAGGGCAAGATCAGTACTGATGTACTGCATTCCTTCGATTTGAACAGTCGGTAGGTAAAAATCTTTAGCTGCAGAGTTCCGATGGATCACCTCACCTTGTGTATTCAACACAAATAAGGGGATGGTCGTGCACTCTACAGCATTCTTTGTGCCAGCTTGATAAGCCATATAGACAAGCAATAGCAAACCAACTAGCCCAATCAATATATATATTATGATCATGTTTTATACGTATTAGCCAAACAACGAGACAGTTAACAACCGCAATCATTAACTTTAATTATTAACCAAGTTACTTCTATCGATAAAACTCAGCAGAAGTTTCCCAGTACAATTTTATTTTTATATCTGCTCAGTTTAGCAGAACAGCTTTTTATCCTTCAGGTAAGCAAATATAAATTGCCTCAATTTGTGATTAGTGACCGGAAATAACAATCAAAGCGGTCTCTTCACAAAAGAATGGAAAGATCCAGACAGGTGAAACTATTTTGTTCTACCCTTATAACAAGTAAGGCTAAATTTGTGTTAACAATGGTATAGGTGACTATGAGAACAATTGTGCTGTTTATTGTCCTGATGTTTTGTTCTGCTGCCAGTTACGCGCTGTCAGACTTGCGTTACTATACTGAAGAGTACCCACCTTATAACTTTACCAGCAACGGGAAAATAAATGGTATTGCGGTAGATATGCTTTTGCAGGCAAGTCAGCTTGTAGAATCGGAAGTAGATCTAAAATCCATTAAGCTCTACCCATGGCCAAGAGACTATCGAATTGTACGAAGTACCCCAAACACTGTACTGTTTTCCACGGCTCGAATTACACATAGAGAACCACTCTTTAAATGGGCGGGTCCAATTGGAGAGACTCGGATCGTCGTTCTGGCAAAAAAGATAAATAATATTGAAATCACCCAACCCAGTGACATAACAAACTACTCTCTGGGGGTTGTGTTAGATGATATTGGTGAGCAGCTAGCAATGAAAGCGGGTATGCCACTGGAAAGAATGGATCACGCCAACACCGCCGTTCCACTGGTCAAAATGCTTTATTACGACAGAGTACAGTTAATCGCCTACGAAGAACAAGTGGTGCTATGGTCCATTGAAAAGGCTGGGCTTGATATCGATGAGTTCGAAGTCGTGGGCGTATTAGAAACGGTTAATCTTTATTATGCCTTTAATTTAGAAACAAGTGATGTGTACGTAGAAAAAATGCAACGAGGCATAGATTTACTCAAACAGAATAAAGATAGCAATGGTAAATCCGCTTATGACAACATTGTCGATAAATATATGAATTGGCGAGAGGATTAATCTGCATCTTCCCTTAAACGACAAAGCTCAGGAATCATCCTGAGCTCTGTTTTTCGGCCCCGTGGTTGTACAAGGAGCTCAATAGTTCATCTTAAATCAGAGAAACCGCATCTTGGGCAATAACCAACTCTTCATTGGTTGGAATAACCATAGCGATCGGGCTATTGGCTTCAGTGATAACACCACAGCTACCAAATCTTGCCGCTTCATTGGCTTCTTTATCTTCTTTATATCCAAACAAGTTTAGATAGCCAAGGATCTCACTACGAATAGGTAATGAGTTTTCACCGATACCACCAGTAAAGATAATGGCATCTAAACTGTCTAACGGGATCATGTAAGAGCCGATGTATTTAGCAACACGATAGGTAAACACTTGGAAGGCCAGCTTCGCCCCTTTGTGTCCTTCTTCCATCGCTTCTAATATGCCTCGTGCATCACTCGTCAGCCCGGAAACACCTAAGAAGCCAGAGTTCTTGTTCAGTTCATTAAAGATCTCATCTTGTGACCAACCTTTCTTCAACAAGAACTCAATAATACCAGGGTCTAAATCACCACAACGCGTTCCCATCATCAAACCGGCAAGAGGTGTAAAGCCCATTGAGGTATCAACGCTCTTTCCGTCTTTAATCGCACAGACAGAAGCACCGTTGCCCAGATGAACCGATATAAAGCTTGCTTGCTCAATTGGCTTGTCTAGCATCTGAGCCGCTTCTCGGCTTACATAATAATGGCTGGTTCCGTGGAAACCATAACGACGAATCGCATAGTCTTTATAGAGCTTATTAGAAATCGCCCCTGTAAAGGCTTTTGCCGGCATCGTTTGATGGAATGCCGTATCGAATACAGCAATTTGAGGAAGAGAAGGGAATGCCTCTAAAGCAGCTTTGATCCCCAGAATATTTGCTGGGTTATGAAGTGGAGCAAGATCTTGAACAGCTTCAATATCAGCAATCACCTTCTCGTCAATGACTACGGACTTGGTAAATGTTTCACCACCATGGACAACACGGTGCCCTACAGCAACAAGACTCTCTGTTAAGCCTAGTTCGCTAACCAACTCAACTAAACGAGCGATTGCTGCTTTATGATGGTTACCATCACCAGTAATGGCTACTTCAGATTTCTCTCCGTTATACTTCCAACCTATACGAGCATCTTCAAGACCAAAACATTCGCCTAAGCCGCTTAACACTGCGTCACCTGACACGGAGTCTATAACAGCGAATTTTAATGATGAACTTCCTGAGTTTATGACTAACACGAAGTTGTTTGACATAAGAGTCGATTCCTATCCAAAGTAGTTTTACGCAAATGCGTTCCGATTTGTTAAACCATTATTCAATATTTTTTGAATGTTTCAACTTTAATTGAACCTTGAGAGCAGTAGCAATCGATTTTTATTGACCTTGATCAGTTTTTTATTTATTTCGATAGTAAAATAAAAGCCAGTTCAGTAAATGTTAAGCTTATTGAACCAATTTGTTGCATATCTTTATCGGCTTTACTCTGTGATTTTGCTTGCTCATAATCAGTAATAGATCTCAAAAACAAATCTCAAAAACGTAGCTAACTGTCGAGAATTTGCAATAACTAACCGTCGACCTTTTCTACAAGCCCGTCGCTGTCATCTACATAGCAAAGCTGATCACTCAATCGCACTGATAAGCCGTAGCGGTTAATCGCCACTATTTCCAATAGACGATTTAAAGCCTAAAACAAAAAACCGGGCCTGTAGAGGCCCGGTTTTGTTAATTTTTGCTAAACGAGTAATTCGCTATTGGCTTATGCTTCGCCACCACGTGAACCGCGGTTCTCAGAGCGGCCATGGCCACGTTCACCACGATGGTTGCCACGGTGATCACCACCACGGTTTCTATCAAAACGACGCTCGCCATCTTTTCCACCACGGTTACCACGATGACCTTCACGAGCACCATCGCGATTACCACGATACCCGCCTTCACGACGACCACCGTTGTTGTCACGACGTCCACCGCCACCTTCACGACGGCCACGAGATTCGCGGAAGTCATCAAAGTCACAAACAACAGCACCCACTTCTTTTTGGCGAATACGTAGCTTGTTTAGTTTACCAGCAGTATCAGAGTTCATCGCTTTAGGAAGCTGAACAAAAGTATGGCCTTGAGCAAGCTTAATTGCACCAATTGACCCTTTTGTTAAGCCAAGTTCATTAGCCAAAGCACCAACAATGTCTTTAACCTGTACACCTTGCTCGCGACCAACTTGTAACTGGTAAGTATCCCAATCTTGAGTTGTACCACCAAAGCTACGACCTTCACCACGACGACCATCGCGTCCACCGTCACGTCCGCCGCCTTCACGACGTTCTTTACGACGTTGCTTATCACGTTCGATTGCCGCAATCATAGGATCAGGACCTTTGTAGAACAGAGGTCGTTTACCTTGTGCGCGTTTCAATAGCATTGCTGCTAAAGTGGTTGCATCAATGTCTAACGACTCTTGTAACTTACCAACTAGCTCAGCAAAGTTCTCAAGTGATGCGTTCTCTTTTTCAGCTTCTAGTTCAACACCCAGTTTCTCTAGACGAGATTCTGCCACTTTATCTCTTAGTGGAAGTTGGATCTCTTCCATACTTGAACGAGTAACACGTTCAATAGTACGAAGCATACGAATCTGATTAGTGCGAACCAACAGTATCGCTTTACCTTTACGTCCGGCACGGCCGGTACGACCAATTCGGTGAATATAAGATTCAACATCGAATGGGATATCGTAGTTAAATACGTGGGTAATACGTGGAACATCTAGGCCACGCGCAACAACATCTGTTGCAACCAAAATGTCGATAACGCCTTTCTTAATGTGATCAACCGTACGCTCACGAAGAGACTGAGGGATATCACCATGCAATGCAGCAACTTTAAAGCCACGAGCAGAAAGGTAGTCAGCAAGGCGCTCTGTATCTTGACGAGTACGAACAAACACGATTGAAGCATCTGTCTCTTCGGTCTCTAATAGACGAGTCATTGCTTCGTCTTTTTCTACGCCTTTAACAACCCAGTACTGCTGCTCAACTTTGTCTACTGTGTGGTTACTACCAGCAACATCTATACGAGCAGGATCACGTAGGAAACGGTCAACGATTTTTTTCAGCATTGGAGGCATAGTTGCAGAGAACATTACGCGTTGTGCTGTTTCTGGAGCGTGCTCCATGATAGCGGTAACGTCGTCAACGAAGCCCATGTTAAGCATTTCATCAGCTTCATCTAGAACAAATGTTTTTACTTCATCTAAATGTAAGCGATCACGGTTGATAAGGTCTTGAACACGGCCCGGAGTACCAACAACGATGTGAGTTCCTGATTTTAGAGCTCTCATCTGATCTACGATAGATGCACCACCGTAAATTTCTAAAACTTTTAAACCCTTGATGTTACGACCAAGGTTTTTGATCTCTGCAGCAACCTGAATAGCAAGCTCACGCGTAGGCGCTAGAGCAACGGCTTGAGGCTTATACTGTTTAAGATCGATCTTATTAAGAATAGGGAGAGAAAACGCAGCGGTTTTACCTGTACCTGTTTGTGCTTTACCTAGTGCATCTCTGCCTTCTAAAAGAGAAGGGATTGACGCTGATTGGATTGGAGTTGGTGAAACAAAACCCATTTCATCTAAAGCAGACAATAGGGTGTCATTCAGCTCTAAATCGCTGAATTTGATATCGGAATCTTGCATTGGGATCCTAAATTATCTATGTAAATATCGGTCCCATGTGCTCTTCCTATTCCAATACCGTCTAGTACTGAATCCATTCAGGTGCAGAAGTAGTATAAAAACGCAACAAGCCGTTAGGGACATCTCTAAGGGGGCGAGATAATGCCTTAAAAAATGGTAAAAATCCAGAAAAAATTGAAATACATCACACTTTTGTTCAATAAACGAAAAATTGTACGATATAAAATCAATTAGCTGGTCATTATCGCCGCACTGCCTTGCTCATCTGTTCATTGTTTGTCCACAACAGGACCTACAACACCGTTTAACTATAGTCGACATTTACTGTGAGCAGAGGAATTCTATCGCTATTTTAAATTAAGCATACCGTATTTCATTAATACTCTATCGTAATAGCTGGTATCACTGCCCTCTGAGGTACGCTTTAATTGATTAAAACTCTGTTGTAAATGTTGAATCAACTTATCGTCTGTTTCTAAGTTGAACGCATAGTAAAGCTCAAGCTCCTGCAGAACATAAACCACTTCAAAGTCTTCATTATTAAACCCTAATGATGTGATAGCGCTACGAGCGACTTGTTCTTCATAAGCCCATAAATCCACTCGATCAGAATTTAGCATTTTTACCAGCGGAAAAGCCGTATTAGCGTATTCCACTTTTATTCCTTTTATACCGGTATCGCGAAGCAGATGTTCACTGATATCTTCTCTTACAATGCCAATCACATGCTGAGTCAAATCTTGAGGCTTATTAATCACAATATTGGATTGCTTTTTCGCTAATACCACAACTCGCGTTTTTCCTATCGGTCCAAGCCATTTAAAGTCAGCCTCTCTAGACGCTGTACGAGCGGCAGTGAGTAGCACGGTATTAGGTGTCGTTTGCACTATATGATAAGCACGAGGCCATGGAAGAAGATCAATTTGTGACTCTGTTATTTTGCTACCGGTTCTTTTGCCTGTTTCAAAAAGCAAGTCAACCGCAATACCTTTAATAGATTGCTGCTCTATATAGTTATACGGCGGATACTCTTCAGAATAATATTTGAATCCTTGCATAGTGACGCTATGCGCCACATTCGTCACCGTCAGCACGAGTAGATAAATTGGTAGCAAAATGTACTTCACAAATATAACCCTCCCGAATATAAGGATTTACTAATTATACAGAGATCTTATGAGTTCAAAATGATTTATAGCAATCAAATCGGCACTTAATCAGCAATAAACCACTAATATACTTTCACCTTATTAGCTAGTATTATGTTCTGCAATTTCGGTTTCACTCATTTATTCTAAAGGTCTAACCTAACCGCAGTGTCACTTTCGCTTTTGACAAGGGTTTTGTAGAAGATCATAGGGAAATGTATTTCCCATTTAATTCAAAGGTTTAAAGCTCATTAATGTTTCAAGATAACCCTCTACTTGCCCAATTAAAACAGCAGATAAAAGAAAACATCCCAAAAAAAGAAGGCACCATTAAGGCAACGGACAAAGGTTTTGGATTCTTAGAAGTAGATAGTAAACACAGCTATTTTATTCCGCCACCTTACATGAAGAAATGTCTTCATGGTGACAAAGTCGTTGCATTGATCCGAACAGAAAACAATAAAGAAGTAGCAGAACCCGATGAGCTTGTAGAGCATCACATGTCTCGCTTTATTGCTCGTGTAAAAATGTTCAAAGGGCGTCTTAATGTTGTTGCAGATATCCCACAACTTAAGAGATTGTCACTAAAAGCCAAGGCTAAAAAAGGACTCAACCCTGAGTTTCTATCTGATGGCGACTGGGTCGTTGCGCACTTAACAAAGCACCCTCTTAACGGCGACAATGGATTCTTTGTTGAGATCAGCGAGAAAATTGCCGATGCCAATGACAAAATTGCCCCGTGGTGGGTAACCCTAGCAGAAAATGATTTGCCAAACTGCGAACCGGAAGGACTAACAGAATGGCACACCAATGACGACGACGATCTCACTCGTGTTGATATGCTGGATATTCCTTTTGTTACCATTGATGGTGCTTCAACAAAAGATATGGACGATGCGCTATACGCTAAGCGCAAAGAGAACAATGACATTGAACTAACCATTGCTATCGCGGACCCAACCGCCTATATCTCTGTAGATAGTGATATGGATAAAGTCGCCAGAGAGCGCGGTTTTACCATTTACCTTCCAGGTAGAAACATTCCAATGTTGCCACGAGATCTCGCCGATAACTTGTGCTCATTACTAGAAGGCGAAACTCGACCTGCATTATGTTGCCGCGTTACGGTTGGACAAGATGGCGCGCTAGCGGATGACATTCAGTTTTTTGCAGCAAACATTAAAAGCCACGCTCGTTTAACTTACCAAGATGTCTCCGACTGGCTTGAAGAAGACTCAAATAGCCAGTGGCAGCCAACTGAGGCGATTGCCGAAGTGATTAATTCACTGCATCAATTTGCGACTTCTCGCAGCGCGTGGCGAGAACAAAATGCAGTGGTTTTTCCAGACAAACCTGACTATCGTTTTGAGCTTAGTGACGAAAATGATGTTATCGCAATTCACTCGGAACAGCGCCGCAGTGCAAACCGTTTGGTAGAAGAAGCGATGATTACAGCGAACATATGCGCTGGTCTGACGTTACAAAACAGCTTGGGCACCGGCATATTTAATACCCATTCCGGTTTTAAAACAGACCGGCTAAAAGATGTCATTGAGCTGGTAAATCCAGATCAAACACAGCCATTTACTCTTGACAGCATTACAACTTTAGATGGTTTTAGTGCTCTAAGACGCTGGCTAAATACGCAAGATACAAGCTATTTGGATAACCGAATTCGCAAATACCAAACCTATAGCGAGATCACTAACCACTCCGCTCCGCATTTTGCTATGGGACTAGAGAGTTACGCCACTTGGACATCTCCTATTAGAAAGTATGGTGATATGATTAACCACCGTCTTCTTAAAGCGCACATTTTAAATAAGCCGCCAGTACAAACACCGGATGAGCTAGTGGGTGCAGAGCTGTCGAGCCACCGTAAACACCATAAAATTGCTGAACGAAAAGTGGCAGATTGGTTGTATGCACGAACATTGTTAGCCGCCGTTAGCAATAAAACGGTCTTCAATGGCGAGATTTTTGATATTAATCGAGCAGGATTACGCGTTCAATTAATAGAAAATGGCGCAACAGCGTTTGTTCCGGCGTCGTTACTCGTTGATAATAAAGAGCGAATTGAGTGTAGTAGCGAAACGGGCACTGTATCTATAGACAATGATCACGTTTACCAACTTGGCGATGTGATAGAACTAATACTTAGCGACGTAAATATTGAAAATCGCAATATTGTTGCCAAGCCCACAGCCGTGTTTACCGATGTATCACGGGACTCTGAAGATAGCTGAGCAGCCGTTGCGGTTATCCAAGACTTAAGGCACGACTCGATGGCGTGCCTTCAACAATAAAAATGAAAATATATGTCACGAATAACAATTTATGAGCACAACGTTTTTATCGCTCGAAAAAGAGATCGTTACCCAGTTACCCAGTGTGGCGTTATCTTTGTGCGAGAAGGTTTTCTAACTTATAAAAACGAAAATGATGAAATTTCACAGCTGAAAGCGGGTGAATTTACCGTTTATCACTCTGATCAACTTCGTGATCTTGAGTCCTTTGCGGACGATGGTCATTTCCTTGCGGACATCATCACATTTGAACCCAGCTTGTTTAGACAGTTTTGCGACACCTTTTCAAACAGTGCTGTTGAAGTTAGCGACGATAAAGCCCCTGTTTATCTCTTAAATGAATCACATAAGACGGCGTTACAAACATTAACTCTGCTTATTGAGGCTAAGCAATCCGGCCTAAGCTCTGAACTTACGTTG
Organism: Vibrio sp. MACH09; assembly: GCF_033238805.1. Taxonomy (NCBI): domain Bacteria; kingdom Pseudomonadati; phylum Pseudomonadota; class Gammaproteobacteria; order Vibrionales; family Vibrionaceae; genus Vibrio; species Vibrio sp. MACH09. Next base: position 1,531,352 of record NZ_BSFZ01000002.1, read on the forward strand.
GAGTCGCTCTCTCAAGCACTGTTATTTGAGATCATTCATGTCGCGCCAAATCTACAACCGGTTATGCGTAGTGCTTGTAACCAAAGCACCGCTCAAAAGGTTATCGGCTTCATCGAGCTGAACATAGAAAATGACGTATCTCTAGATATGACAGCCCACTTTTTAGGGATTTCAATAGCGACACTTAAGCGTCGCCTTGCCGCAGAAAACCTAAGCTTTTCTCAAATACTAAAAGTGAAACGAGTTAACCACGCAGCAACCAAGCTAAGGCTCTCAAGTAAATCCATTGCACAGATAGCCTTTGAATCTGGCTTTAAGAGTGCCGCGCACTTTAGTACTGCTTTTAAAGGTGTACAAGGAATGACACCGAAAGAGTTTAGGCAACAAATTACACAGCGCTAATAAAAAAGAGAACATTTATTGTTCTCTTTTTTTATGTTTAATCAATTACCAAAATAATTGCTGTGGATCGTGCTCTATTTCATTTAGCAGCACAGTAAAATCATGGCTTGAAGAGAGATGAGGGTAAGGTAACCAAGCGATTAATTGAGCACTATTTTCTTCTCGTTCAGCAACAAACAACTTCCACTGCTTACAGTCAATATCAAACTCCAATTTAGCAATGGGACATTCATAATTAATATGGGAAGAATCTAATAAAAAACAGAGTTTAGTAAAAAGCACACCTTCTTTATAAATTTCGTACTGAACTTTACCCAACTCAGCAGGGATACTTTGGTTTCGACTTGAACACATAGATCGTACAGCTTTTTCAAGGCGGAATTGTTCTATTTCAGAGATATACATTCTATTAATACCTTTACCAGCTGACTAATATACTCAAGCACCTTGAAGTAACTTGAGCATAACATATTAACAACATGCTGTGAGGGCGTATAGCACCTCGGTCACTATTTCCACACAAAAACTAATACTTCTATTTTAATTCCGGAGTAAGCTAAAAGACTAATACTAAACAAAATACGCTAAGACCAATTTATTGGAATTACTTTTTTAATAATGAGGTTATTCACAAAAATGACATAACTGAACGTTAATATTGGCTGTCAGTTTGATCATCTACTAGGAGTATTTATGTTTCGTGTTGTCTTAGCCACTCTCTTGTCCTTAGTCTCTGTCACATTTGGAGTAATGGCTAAAGAAGTTACCGTATCTGGCTCAACATCCGTTTCACGCATTATGGACGTGTTAGCAGAAGAATTTAATGCCACTTCCGACTCTGCCTATATCGCGGTACAAGGAATAGGCTCTACGGCGGGTATCACCATGGTAAAAAAAGGAGTCTCTGAAATTGGTATGAGCTCACGTTACCTAACCGAAGCCGAATACAACGAAGGCCTAACTGCGTTGACCATCGCCTATGATGGATTGGCCGTTGTAACTAACCATTCGAATCCTATAGACGATGTATCACGCCAGCAACTCTATAATATTTATAAAGGCAGTATTAATAACTGGAAGCAACTTGGTGGTGCAGATCTTGAAATTGCGGTAGTGACAAGAGAACAATCTTCAGGCTCAAGAAGCAGTTTTGAATCGCTGCTGGGACTCACCCGAATCATCAATAATCGCCTAGTTTCTGATATTAACGCAACCAACTTAGTAGTAAGCAGTAATAGCATGGTAAAAGCGTTAGTTAATCATAACCCGCAAGCCATCGGATTTGTCTCTGAGGGATCTGTAGACAACTCTGTGAAAGAGTTAAAGTTTGAAGGGGTTAAAGCGACCATGGATAACATCGCTGCCAAGAAATATCAGCTTTCTCGCCCGTTTATCTTGCTGTATAAAAATGATGGCTTAACTGACAGCGGCAAAGCGTTTATTGAATTTATCAAATCACCGCGAGCTAAAGAGCTTATCCAGCAGTACGGTTACGTTCCTACTCTGTAACCCATATTCTCAGTAGCTATAATCGATGGCTACACATAGCAAAAGAGCGAAATATATTTCGCTCTTTTTTTACATTCTCATATTTGGTTATTAAAGCATTAAAAATAGAGTCTAATAACCGACACCACAACGCAACCCGGTCTACGAACGCCATCTATTTCTACTTTCATTTCGCGCTCTATCTCTAAACCCTTTTTAATGGGAGTCACTTTAAGCAACTTGCTGCGAGTTCGGATATTGTCACCAGACTTTACAGGATATGGGAACCTAACTTGATTTAAACCAACGTTAACCACCAAACGCGCAGTTGGGAATAACGACTGCTCTGGATCAACACTGTCGGTCATTTTAGACAACATTGCCAACGTTAGAAAACCATGAGCAACGGTAGTTTTAAAAGGAGACTCTTGCTGAGCTCGCTCTGGATCGGTATGTATCCATTGCATATCTTCCGTTACTTCACCAAACGCATCAATACGCTGTTGAGAGATGGTCACCCAGTCTCCTACGTGAATCTCTTCATTCAGTTGTGTTTGTAACTGTTCAAATAATGCCTGTGCTGCTGCTGGCAACACAATAGGGTCCGGTTGGGTATGGTGTTGCTCTTCATTTACCGCAGGCAAAAGCGCATGCTCTCTAAACCACTGAGCTAATGGGTTGTCATTTGCTTTATTTACAAAATCGACCCAGTAATCCCGTAGTACAGGAGACATCAAATCTTTAATTTCGAAAGGCTGTTTAGACAGAGATTCACTTCTGTGTTTTAGCATATCAACAACTTTCATAAAAAACCCTATATAACTTTGCCAAACAATCCGGCATGCGTATGGTAATTTTGAACAACTTCACATAATCTTGCAACGACTTTCGAGCGAACAGGTGTATTCTGAACACTGTTTTATACATAAATAACAAAAGGTTAAGCAATAAAACATTATTTTATTATCACTTACCCTACTGCTCTGATCTCTTGATTTTGTAGCACGTATACAATGCATTCATAAAATAAGGTCAATTTATGAATAAAAAAGTGTTTCAATTATGAGAAAGTTCATGCACTTTCATCGAACAACCAAACATTGCCGCTTTCCTTAACTCTAGTTCACTTGCAGCAATATTTACGCCAAATCTAATAAAAATGGCGATTTGACTTGCTAAACTGAGAGACAAGTACGGCTTCATTTAACATGTAATGACTTGTCATTAATACACCATGTTAGGTGAATATAGGGTAAATTTAGCAGTATCGATTAACTCACCCGTCCACCCTGTTTGTTTGGTAAACCTTAGAGAAATTCAAAGATAATAGAATCCCATTTTGCCGAGTTCTGACCAACATTATTTGCCTTCTTTAGCCGTTATTTATAATCAGAATAGGAAGGCTGAGAATGTCGTTATATGAAACAACTCACAAAATATGCTACCAACACAATAAGTTATCATTCCGAACCTATAGAATGACTCACCAATAGGCTGAGTCATAAAGGCTTTAGCCCACGGTTCAGTAACAACTCACTAAATATGTATTGGCTAGTTTTGCTCCGACATAATAATAATTCTGAGGAACATTAATGTATAAAATATTGATAATAACGACAGTAAGCGCAGCGGTAATGGGTTGCAGTTCGGCAGGTAACTCAACAACAGAAGTAAAAAATTCAGATATGTTAAAACCCGAAATCACGTTTGATACAGAACTCTTTTTCGGGAATTGGCAATGTACCGCAGCAAATCCCAATAAAGACTTCATGTTTGTAAGTCACATTTCAAATACTATTGATAACCGTTATTCCGACTCTACTACTCTGACAATAAAAAGAGCGAATCTTGAAACACCATTGAATTTTGAAGGGGCTATGTCGGGAAAAAGATATATAAAAGGAAACACAATTTACTCCACCGTTAGTTATTTCAATCTGGTAGCAAAAGACGATTTTTCTCAAATGTATTACAACCGTATCAAGCGCCCAATGATAGAACGTTTGGAGAGGGAAAATTACAAATTTGAAGGTACACTCATCAGTCTTGACTCTGTTAGCTATAGTTATCGCTCAGAGGCGGGCAATCTTATCAACTGTAATAAGATGACTGAGAGCAGTGATTTATAGACATTATTACCGAGACATTCGCGATAAAGTACCGCAGAATGGTATTAACGTCTCACGATAAAAATAGACAACTCAATCCATAGCAAGGAGTACTCGATGTTCAAAGGATTAAAACTAACCGCATTAACTGAAGAAACGATTGGGAAAAATGCTGATCGCTACGACTTTTTAATCGCAGACAATGAAACCGTTGAGCTGGAATATAAAACCGTTCGCGATATGCTCATTTTAACTAATAAGCGCCTTATCACTATAGATATTCAAGGTTTACGCGGAAAAAAGGCAGAGTTCTTCGTTCTTCCATACAGCAAAATTACCGCATTCTCTGTTGAAACTGCAGGCACTTTTGATCTTGATTCTGAGTTTACACTTTGGGCGTCCGGTATTGGCGAAATAAAATTTGAGTTCCTTAAAGGCACAGATGTGTCTAAGATCGCCAAGTTATTAAGCTCCGGAATTTAAGCTGTAACTCAGTTCTAGCAAACTTCAAAAACGCGCATAATTTCAACTCGAAATAAGTAACAATATCAAAACCCTATGCGCGTTTTTATTCAACTCTCCTTAACCAATGGTATTCATTTTAATGCCATCATCTAGATCTTTAAACTAACAACGTTCTTAACAAGCGCTTCTATATCGCTGGCCGATTTATACTCTAACAACGGTATATTCAACTGTTGCGCTATTCGACTGGCCTTCCTCATTTCTTTCGTTTGCATCTCTTCTATTAAATCCACAGGAAAACTATTTTTGTCTCGATAAAGTAACCGTTGATGAACTACGTCTGGAGGGCAAGTAACAACAATAATTACTGACGGCTTCATACGGTGATAAATACTGTCTTTTATTTCAATGACCAAACCTTTGCTGTTTAAAAGACAAAAATGCCCATCGAGTATCACTGTCGGCGCGGCGATTTTATCCAGAGCGTCTAGCAAAATAAGCTGTTTATCGTCAGCGTTTGTGGACAGTTTAGACAACTCATCAAATTGACCATGTGCTTTTATTAACGAACTGCTTGAATAATGAGGTAATGCGAGTTGGTGTTTGATCTGCCTACAAAAAGTTGTTTTGCCTACCCCATGAGCCCCAGAGACAAATATGATCTTTGCCATTTCTACCATTCCTTAAACCATTCAGAATCAGACAGTTAAGATCACTAAATGCAGCAAACAATACTGTGACGTCGCTGGCAAACATAGGCAAATTTAAAAGCGCCCGTTAGGGCGCGAATGGCTTATTCCGTCTCTTGCTTTTTGTGATAACAAAGCAAACTGAGCAAAAACATGCCTATCTCGTTATTTAAGGCATGGTCGCCAGTAATATCCGCGGCAACCGCACTAATAATGAAATCTTCCACTTGAAGGTGAAAGTCAGCTTCTGGTTCGCAATGAATAGGTTGGGTCATAATAACCTCCGATGGTAATTTAATTAAATCACCACTCGAAGTTCCTACGCTAAGGGTGGTGAACTGAACAGGGGTAGGAATACCGCACCATCGACACGGCCAACCCGAAGGTTGCCCTGCCCAGCCCACCATAATTTTATCTCAATGAGTCTGTTGAACAGACTAATGTACAGGTGTGCTAAAGCCGCACGTAAAAAAACCAGCATGAGGCTGGCATCTACATGCCGATGGTATTTTGAGCGGGTTCCTACGCCCGACACTGGATTTTGCCAGTGCAGAATTAGAGTACGATCATAGACTTATCGTGTCAATCAGCTAGTATCACTGCTCATCATTTTGTATTGAAAATTATAAATAGTATGTATCTTGGGCTTTACAGGGATATCCACCACAATTCATTTTCATTACATGAGCATTAAATAAAAACAAAAATATTAGCAATCTTACTTACATTACTTCCGTCAGTAATTCTTGCTGACACTATGACTATAGAATGTAAGTACACTGAGTTCGCATAACCAGATGGACTCCATAAAACAAAAGAAGACTTTGTTTTACAGTTTTTAATAGATAAGAACACCGGAAAATCATACATTCTTGGCAATAACGGTAGTGCTGAAGTTATCAGAATGGGTTCCGAGGATCAGATTACATTTGTTGAAATAACTGGGGTAAAAAACGTAATGACTACGACTATGGCATTCGACAATGGAAAATCTGTCCATAGCCGTAACACTGTTAGCTTTGGTGATTTAATCCCCTCCCAGTATTATGGATCATGTGTAGATAAACTTTAATTAAAGAACGTTCATTAAGGGACCGACAAATCAATCATGAGTAATGTCGTTATAAAAATGAAACAGCTATTCATCATACTGCTCTGTTTTTTCTCTTTCTCTGGGGTATCAAAGGAAGTTGAACTTTCAGGGAAGGAATGGAAGGAAGTTCAGCACTGGATGAACAAAACGCACGCGTTAGTTCAGAATCAGTTGCTTGTACCCAAAGGCGCCGTTAAACACGATGTTACCTATGAGCTAACAATGGATCTCTTTGGAGAGGTGGCTGAAGTAACTTTAGTGAATAGTTCAGGAAATGAAGAACTAGAAAAGAATGCTAAGCACGCAATAATGCTTGCTCAACCATTTGATTTAAGCTCTCTTTCTGAAAATAGCTATGAAAGGCTGAAGGTGTTTCGCATAACTATTGCTCCTGAATAAAGTACTTGCTGTGCACTAGCATTTATAGGAACAGTCATTAATTTAATACCTGCAATCTTATGAGATTCAAGAGCCAACAGTTAGTTAAAAGGATATACGCCCTAATGAATTTATTGAAATTCCAGCGTTCTATACCATTTGAAAACGAAGAATGGATAGATAGATCTGATATCATTGCTTCAGCATTTAAGAATTATAAGATTCCAATTCACCTTACCACACTTCAAAATTTCTAGACTCTTCTCGCTCTTTCAACTCTTTAGAATATAAATCTTCTTTTTCTTTAAAACGTTCGTAGTAACTAAAGTCATGCAAATGAGCATGAACGATTTCTCGAAGTGGCAACGTCACCGCAAACATTTCTAAATTAATGGTTTCTTGAGTTGTATCTTCGATATCCAAGATCACGTCTCGGTATGGTGTAATGGGAACGAGTTCTAAACTGTCTCTTTCTCTATAACCGCTAAAAATTGGAACGATATGAATATCATTAAAGTCAGATGCATGAACTTCAATGACATACCCTATATAGACTTTTCTATCGGATAAAGTGAACAAAATAGGAAGCCCAAACTCTAGTGATCTAAAGAATAACTGAGTAAATTCGGGGCTTTCTGGGTCTTTAGAGAATTTGTGGATATACATCTCACGCTTTTCACTCTCAGATTTATAAATAGCCTTTGGAACAAGATAGCTAATGGATAACATCCATACTGCAATCTCTAATAATGTACCATCGGTAGAGCTAAATTTTGTTGCTGGAAATACTTTCACCAAGAACCACTCACCAATATTTATTTTAATGTGGTACATATTCGAGAAATGGCCTCCAATTGCATAAATCACAGAGACCAAAAAAAACAGGATCAGCCCAGCAGCCGCTGATTTAAGAAACGTGTGATAACCGTTGCTACGTTTAAGATCATAATGATGTGAATGGAGTTTTGTAAGTAACTGGTAGCCTGCTATGCAAAGAATAAGGACAAACAGTACCGAAGGCTTAATCATAATTACCTCAATTAAAAAGGGATGCTAATAAGCATCCCTTAGAAATAAATTTGTATTACGCTTCTTTCAACGTGTTTTTTGCAGCCTTTATCTGGGCTCTAACCACTTTACTATTGCGAAATGATTCCATGTTCATTCGAATAACATCAGGGCTAACTAAAACAGGCTCTATTTCATAATCTGTTTTGTCAGAATCGCTGCTTTTAAAACCAAGCAATCTTCGAATAAATCCCATATACCCCCCCCCTTTTATGTCATCGTTCTTCATCAACGTCATAATGCTTATTACCACGGATATTAACAAGAAAGAACTTTTCCTACAATTTCACTCTTATCATTGTTTAAAAATGAAGAGCTGTCGACTCACTTAATAAAAAAATAAGCTTCTCTTCGCAAAGTGCCACTTTTGTTTACAGCTATAGCTAAATGAACATTGTCGATTATTCACGAACAAATTGCTGTTCATATATACAGTATCACTTAGATTTCCTATTATGTCCATACGAAACCTAAAAGACAACTCAACCCTCTCAAAAATTAACCCACAAAGCACCTAATAAAAGTGGCAACAAGAATGGCGACGTTGTTTGTAATTCAGCGTTTTTCACTGTAACAAAAACAAAAAAAGGGGCCTAAAATAGGCCCCAAAGGTAATGAAGACGCACCAATTGGTGCATCAATCCCAATCTAGTATAACCTTGCCAGAAAGCCCGCTGCGCATGGTGTCGAAGCCTTTTTGGAAGTCGTCAATTTTGAAATGGTGAGTAATAATTGGATCTAAGTTCAATCCTGATTGGATCAAACTTGCCATTTTGTACCAAGTTTCAAACATCTCACGGCCATATATGCCTTTGATGACTAATCCTTTAAAAATAACCTGATTCCAATCTATGCCCATATCCGATGGCGGAATGCCCAATAGAGCAATGCGGCCACCGTGGTTCATGCCTTTTAGCATAGAGTTAAATGCCGATGGGTTGCCTGACATCTCTAGCCCTACATCAAAGCCTTCCGTCATTTTCAGCTCTGCCATCACATCTTCTAGGCTCTCTTGCGCCACGTTTACAGCTCGTGTCACGCCCATCTGTTTGGCTAGGTCTAATCGGTACTCGTTTACATCGGTAATAACAACGTGACGTGCGCCAACGTGTTTGGCTACGGCTGCCGCCATGATTCCAATAGGGCCTGCGCCAGTAATTAATACATCTTCACCAACCAGATCAAACGAAAGTGCGGTGTGTACTGCGTTACCGAACGGGTCAAATATAGACGCCAAATCATCAGAAATTTCTTCTGGGATCTTGAAAGCGTTAAAAGCTGGAATCACAAGGTACTCTGAGAAAGCGCCCGTGCGGTTAACACCAACACCAACCGTGTTGCGACACAGGTGGGTACGTCCACCACGACAGTTACGGCAGTGTCCGCACGTAATGTGGCCTTCGCCTGATACTCTGTCGCCAATTTCAAAACCGCGAACTTCTTGGCCAATACCAACAACTTCCCCTACATATTCATGACCCACAACCATAGGCACAGGAATGGTATTTTGTGACCACTCATCCCAGTTGTAGATATGAATATCTGTCCCGCAAATGGCTGTCTTTTTGATCTTAATGAGCAGATCGTTATGACCAACTTGTGGTTTTTCCACTTCCGTCAGCCAAATCCCCTCTTCCGCTTTTAATTTTGATAGTGCTTTTATTTTCATGCTCTTTCTCCAAGTCACAGCCGGTCTCTAAACTGGCTATAACTCCAAAACAGTACGCTGTACCCAAACGTTATGAACTGGCGTCGCATCGCCAACTGTTCAGGCAACAACAGAGGTTTAGGTTAAATAATGCCCATATCTTTGCCAACCTGAATAAAGGCATCAATGGCTCTATCCAGATCTGCACGGCTATGTGCCGCAGACATTTGAGTACGAATACGTGCCTGTCCTTTTGGTACAACAGGGAAAGAGAAGCCCACTACATAAATGCCTTTTTCAAGCGCACGCTCTGCAAATTCTGCCGCTACCTTAGCGTCACCTAGCATAATTGGGATAATCGCATGGTCTGCACCGCCCATAGTAAAGCCAGCGTCTTCCATACGTGCGCGGAAATGCGCCGCGTTTTGCCACAATTGGTCGCGTAGCTCACCACTCTCTTTTAGTAAATCAAGAACACGGATAGATGCAGACACAATGGCAGGAGCAACAGAGTTAGAGAACAAGTAAGGACGTGAACGTTGACGTAACCAGTCAATCACTTCTTTTTTACCTGACGTGTAACCACCCGACGCGCCACCCATTGCTTTACCAAGTGTGCCGGTAATGATGTCGATGCGGTCAATAACGTCATGGTATTCGTGCGTACCGCGACCGTTCGCGCCCATAAAACCAACTGCGTGAGAGTCATCAACCATTACTAATGCGTTGTATTTATCAGCTAAGTCACAAATTGCGGGTAGGTTGGCTACTACGCCGTCCATTGAGAACACACCGTCAGTCACAATAAGCTTATGGCGAGCACCCGCTTGGTCAGCGGCAATAAGTTGTTCTTCAAGACCGCTCATATCGTTGTTTGCATAGCGGAATCGCATTGCTTTACATAAGCGAACACCGTCAATGATAGAGGCGTGGTTAAGAGCATCAGAAATGATGGCATCTTCTTTAGATAAGATGGTTTCAAACAGACCAGTATTGGCGTCAAAGCATGATGTGTAAAGAATGGTGTCTTCTTTACCCATAAATTCAGATATTTTTTGCTCTAATACTTTGTGAGAATCTTGCGTTCCACAAATAAATCGAACCGATGCCATGCCAAACCCGTGCTCATCCATTCCGGATTTTGCCGCTTCAATCAGATCGGGGTGGTTAGCCAAGCCAAGGTAGTTATTAGCACAGAAGTTTAAAACTTCTTCGCCAGTAGAAATCGAAACCGCTGCTTTTTGTGCAGAAGTGATAATACGTTCCGATTTATATAACCCTTCAACTTTAACTTCTTCTATTTGTTGATTAATTTGTTTGTAGAATGCAGAGGACATAAGTATTCCTTTAGGAAATTTATTTTAAAAACAGTGAATTATGGATATCCGCTGTTTACCGCTTATTAATTTACAGTGTAAAAACATTTTAATTGATCTCTATCCAGACTATTATCCCTACAGATGGAAAAACATTAGTGAATTTGAGGCACAAATAAAACATGATTTCTAACAAACTGCTGTCACTATTACCTGATCTCGCTGCTTTTATATTAGTCGTTCAGGAAAAAAGTTTTACCGCCGCAGCAAAAAAATTAAATGTCACCCCGTCTGCGCTCAGTAAAACCATCACTCGATTAGAAAAAGCCTTATCAGTAAAACTGTTTGAACGAACCACCAGAAAGCTCCTGGTCACAGAGGCGGGGAAAAAGATCTACGAGCAGTGCCTTGTCATGGTTAGCTCTGCACAGCAAGCGATAGAACTGTCCAATAGTGATCATGACTCACCATCAGGGCCCATTACTGTTGCCGCGCCAGAGGCCTTTCTTAATGTGGTACTGCAGCCCTTTGTTATCCCTTTCTTAAAGAAATATCCAAATATCCAATTGAAACTTCGAGCCGCAGATGGCGCAATTGACATCTTCTCTCAAGGTATAGATATCGTCTTCCATCTAACGGATAAGCCCGATGAAAACCTCGTACTTAAAGAAGTCGGTAATACTAACTTAGTGCTGTGTGCTAGCCCCGACTACATCAACACAAGAGGGAAACCAGAGCACCCAGACGACCTTCAGCAACACGACTGCTTATACCTTGCAGAAACCGAAACCGATCACATATGGCATTTCATTAAAGATGAAGAGTATTTATCTATTCCTGTTTCCGGTCGATATGCTGTTAACCATGCTCAGATGCGACTAAATGGTGTTAAGAATGGCTTAGGCATTGGCATATTCCATGATTTCGTTGTAAAACACGCCATAGAAAGAGGTGAAGTTATTGAAGTATTAGATGAATGGACATTAAAAGGAAACTATCACGGCATCATCGCACTTCAATATGCTCAAACTAAGTACATGCCGGCACGTATGCGGGTATTTATTGATTATGTCATGCAGCATCTATCCATTGAGCAAAACAACCTAACAACGGGAGCACAGTAACATGCTAAAAGGCGTTCATCATATAGCCATTATCTGTTCTGATTACGCGGTTTCTAAGGCGTTTTATACCGAGCTACTTGGGCTAAAGGTGCTCTCAGAGCATTACCGAGCACATCGGGACTCTTACAAACTCGACTTAGAAATTGCAGATGGTTGCCAGATAGAACTGTTTTCTTTTCCTAATCCCCCTGCCCGTCCAAGCTCACCAGAAGCTCAAGGCCTAAGACACCTAGCTTTCGCGGTAGATTCTGTAGAACAGACAGTAAATTATTTGCTAAGCAACAAGATTGATGTTGAAGAGATAAGAGTAGATGAATTTACTGGCAAAAAGTTTACCTTTTTTAAAGACCCCGACGGCCTGCCGTTAGAGATATACCAAAACTAAAACAAGGGCTATCAGCCCTTGTTATCATCATCTTTGTTTTGATATCAAAATCAAACTTACAAGTCAGCAAACTCTTCAATAGGCGTTCGACCGCGCAACTGCAAAAAGTCTAAAAACTGACGAGCGGAGTAGGTAATGATTTGGCTAGGCGGCATCGCTATCTGCTCTAACATATCACTCACTTTTGCGAACTTACCAATATCCATACAGAAGTGCGCATCAGATCCCGTGGTAATATAAGCACCAACTTCCTTTGCTGTTTCCGCTATCTTCAAACAACGTTCTACACTGCCAACTCGGCTATGGCCTTTTAACGAACTGTTATTGATTTCAATCGCGACATTGTGCTCTTTAGCGCATTGAATAACTGAGACAAAATCAAAATCGAAATTTGGGTTGCCTAAATGTCCTAAAGCATCCACGCGACCACTTTTAATGACATTAATCAGCGTTTCTGTATGAGTTTCTTTATTCGCAGGACGATATACATGTTCGTGAAAACTGGCGATTACCCAATCCAGTCTCGCTTCAATACTTGGATGAACGTCCACTTCTCCCTCTATATTAAGGATATTGGACTCTATGCCTCTCACAATGCCAACACCAGAAATAAAACGAGGAAGTATCGATTGATTACCAAAAAACCAATGGTGCGGCGCTCCCGGCATTGTCGATGCGTGATCAGTAGTACAAAACAGGCTTAGACCATGTTCTTTCGCTGATGCGGCGTTCTCGATTAATGTGCTATATGCATGGCCACTAGCGTAAGTGTGTGTATGCGTATCTACTGCAAAATTCATAAAGCCCTCCTGACACAAGTAATTTTGTGACTAGTGTAACAATTTTATCTCCATTCAGCAGCGTTTCTTTTATGAACTTTTCATCATATTAACCGCCGCCTTAATGCTTTATTTGAATCAATACAAGTTGAGCAGTATATTGAAAGCCGAGCATATAAAGGAGAATAACGATGATCATTACCACTACGCCAAGCATCGAAGGGAAACGAATTGTCTCTTATAAAGGAATCACTGCTGGTGAAGCGATTCTGGGTGCGAATATGTTTAAAGATATGTTTGCAGGGATACGTGACTTAGTTGGAGGCCGATCCGGGACATACGAGAGAGAATTACAAAAAGCGCGAGAAATAGCGCTAGAAGAGTTAGAACAAAAGGCGCGAGAGTTAGGCGCAAATGCTGTTGTCGGTGTAGATATCGATTATGAAGTGCTAGGGCAAGGCAATGGTATGTTAATGGTCAGTGCTTCTGGTACCGCGGTTGTTGTCGACTAATTCAGCCGCCAATTGTCTGCCATCAAACCTAGCCCTCTTTTCCAGCCATGAATTATGACAGTTTAAACCTTGTGGCTTTGCTATTTTACGCTGTAAGCCACAAAACTTTTTTTCTGTAACCCGCATAACCAAAAAGCAAAACACCCTGCTTAAAATGGCCTTTTGCCCCCTCAAATTGGCGATTTGAGGGTTTTTATCTTGTTGTATTTTAAAGGTTTATTTTTGATGCATGGAATGTAAGCTGATGGTAGCCTAGCGGAAACTTATTGAGGCCGCAAAAATGCAATTAACAGATAAAGAATTCGACCAGCACGATTTTTCCCACCAAGACTTAACAGAACATCAGTTTATTCGCTGCAAGTTCTATCGCTGCGACTTTTCTCATGCACATCTAAGAGACAGTCAATTTCAAGAGTGCAGCTTTATTGAACAAGGAAAAATAGAAGGGTGCCATTTTACCTTCGCGGATCTGCGGGACGTCAGCTTTAAACAGTGTCAGCTCTCCATGGCTAACTTTAAAGGCGCCAATGCATTTGGTGCCGAGTTTCGAGAGTGCGATTTAAAGGGTGCAAACTTTTCTACCACGCGATTTTCCAATCAGATCAGTAACAAGATGTATTTCTGCTCGGCTTACATCACTGGTTGTAATCTTTCCTACGCCAATTTCGAGAAACAGTGCTTAGAAAAATGCGAACTTTTTGAAAACAAATGGATAGGAACCAACCTGCAAGGTGCCTCATTAAAAGAGTCAGACTTAACAAGAAGTGTGTTTTCAGAAGAGTGCTGGCGTCAATTTAGCATGCAAGGCTGCGACTTAAGCCACAGCGAATTAGATGGGTTAGATCCACGTCGCGTCGATCTCACAGGGGTAAAAATATGTTCATGGCAACAAGAGCAACTGCTCGCCCCATTAGGGGTTATTGTCATGCCTGATTAATTCAGTTCGCTAACAACCTACTTTACACTGGTCAAACACTCTCAGCTCGGGATGATTGAAGTCGATTATCCCAGGCTGAGTTTAAAGAGCAGAAACACCGCCATGCTAATTATGGTTGTCCATAAAACATTTTTGGTTTTCCACACCAAAAATGCCGCGACTAAGGCACCAATTAAATATGGGTTAGTGAGTGACAATGCCACCTCATCATCTTGGATAAACACAATGGGTCCCCAAATAGAGGTTAATACCGCGGGGCTGGAATACGCCAACAGTCGTTGTGCTTTAGAATTTAACCGAATAGGTAACCTTGGTTCTAAAAACAGGTAACGACTTATAAATACCAAGGCCGCCATCGCTAATATAGACAGCATAATCATGCGGACTCCTTAGCAAACGACTCACACACATAGCCACTGATCATTGCGCCAATCGTCGATATCATTAACGCCCCTTCCACCTGAAACATAGCCAGAGTGACAGAGAGCAACAGCGCGACGATAACTGAAACAAGTATTGCCACGCTCTTAATCGTAGGCACGACAAGAGCAATAAAAGTGGCGGCAACGGCAAACTCTAAACCATATTGTTCAAGGTTTGGAATTTGATTCCCTGCCACAATACCAATTAGAGTGGCCATGTTCCATACTAGGTAAAAACTGAACCCTGCACCAAATGCGTACCAAGGTTTAAAGCGTTCAGCACTTTGGTTACCTACTACGGCAAACAGTTCATCTGTCAGTAAAAAGCCCAACGTGATCCTCCATTTAAGAGGAAGAGGACTGATCTTGTTGCGCATCGAGACACTATAAAGAAAATGTCGAGAGGTAATAAAAAACGTCGTGAGCAGCATAGTACTCAGCCCCACCCCTGCCTTAAACATTCCTACGGCAACAAGCTGCGCTGAGCCAGCAAATAAGATAACTGATAACGCTTGGCTTTCAATAACCGTTAAACCAATATCAGTTGCAAACGAACCGACCAAAAAGCCCCATGGAATAACGGCAATAGAGAGGGGGAATATCGCTAGCGCTCCTTGCCAGATTTGTCTCTTTATAGACATTGTCTATCCTTAAACGTTTAATCCTTAAACTCGCTGTGTTGGTAAAACACATACTCCCCACTCATCAAACCATTTTTGAGATTACTGCTGGCTAGTTTCAACCCCTTCGATCATCTCATCAAATGTGGCGTTGCCTCGCAATACTTCAAAATCCGGTTCTTCTGCTGCCAGCTCTCTAAACGACGAGCTAATAGCAACAGACTGTTGTAAGTCATAGATGGCTTGGTCTTCAGCACCCAATTGAGCATAAGAACAAGCACGCTGATAAAACGCGTGGGCATTTTTTTCATCAACTTCTAACACACGATTACAAATACTCATTGCCCAATGGAACTCACGCATTTCCATCGCGGTATCAGCTTTATAGGTCAACGCTTCTAAGTCTCCGGGACGAATTTTCAAGATCTCGTTATAGACATCCATTTTCTGTTCTGGAGTTTGAGCATTTTGCGCACGTAGCCATAAGTTATGGACTTCGTTAATAATCTCAATCTCTTGGTTATTTTCAGAGATAATGCGTGTTTTACGTTTTAAATCTCGTTCTAGCGCTAAGAATTTCTTCTCATACTCTTTCGCAATCTTGTCTAAACGCGCATCCGCCATCTCTTTGGTGTTTTGCTTAATATCCTTAAGAGACTGCCAACCGATTAATGCCACCAAAGAAGCGACACCAGCAATAATGTAGAAGAAGTAGTTTACGGTTACATTGGCGTAATTAAGTGATTTATCTGCGACTTCTAGTTCACGATCGGTTATCTGAATCGTCAAACGGCGTTCTAGGTCTTGCTGATCATGCCTTAATGCCTTCAATTCATCTAAGATATAACGTTCAACAAGAGGTCGTTCAAGTATATCTGTTTTTGAGTATGCCTCCTCCGCGCTTAACGAAGTGGACAACAGCAATAAACTGATAAACACCATTGCAATTTTTTTCATAACCATTACCAGCAGAAAGAACAAGAAAGCCATAGACTATGGTTTAACGCCTCTTGGTTCAAGCATTAATTACTGGTTGAAATTACTAGCATTCATCTCTGTTTTTGCTGCAGTTTGCTGGCACTCTAGGTAAGGCCGCAATGATGGGTGGTCGTTTTGGAAATAATTCCGCTAACACTTCATTGAAAAATGACAACAAGGGCAGGCAAAAGGACTTCGCGAGGAAAAAATAGACTTAAGTGAACAGCCGAACGCGAGAAAAAAAACGGGGGCAACTACACCCCCAAAAAGGCTATTGCCTATGAAGGAAAATGGCAACTGTTAATCATGGTACGACCACAGAGAGTGCATTGTTTGAACAGTTATTCGGGTGGCTTAACTTAACAATCTAAAACAATTATCACTTACTACGTACCGAAGAGTGTGAAGTTGAAGGCCTATTGAAACAGTGAGTTATGGTGATATCCTAGTTAACTGCGAATATTAACTGAACATCTATATCTACTACCTTGTGTCAACTGTTATCAATAATTGGCCTCCAACGGAACCGATAGTAGATCGCCAATAGTCGCCTTACAAGACACCAAAAAGCGATCTACGTCGAAGAAAATAAACATATGAAAATAGAGAAAGAAAAAATCCCCACTTTCGAGTACTCAAGAGGAAGTGAATTTACTGAAAAGCTAAAAGAAATTACTGAATGCAATACGCTATTACATATGGCTAAAGTTTTCGAAATGCCTAAGGCCACTTTTAGCACTTGGAACCGTCACGATCGAACATCTCACGAACTCATGGTGAGGTTACTTTTACAGAACAAGATATCGATTGATGAGTTACCAAAGCTTGCTCTTACTGACGATTCTCTTACCAAATTTTATGAGAATCAACCAAGTTCCACAGCGGAAGCTTCTGAGGAAATTTCTGATTCTGAGTCAGGTCTCTACACAATTGAGCAGTTGCAATCATGCTTATACATCAAGCTGAAAAGTTTTAATTTGCAGGATGGAAAGCTAATTGAAGAAGAAAGCATCCCTTATTCCACCCGCAGAATAGTGATGTTGGGATTTGAAAATGCGAACCTGATCGAAATTGTAACAAAGGATATAATTTATTTGGTTGATAAGACAATTACCGATGCGATGTCCGGCAATTATCTCATCAGTATGGATGGTCGACACTCTATTAATTCGATTCAACGATTACCCAGAAAACTGATTGCTGAATTTGATGGCAATAAAATCGAACTGAGTGACGACGAGATAACCATTTTAGGCAAAGTGGTGTTAACCAGTCATTTGTAAAAACAAAGCGACTGGTTATAGCATCTCTTTTGCGATGAGATGTAGCAGAAAAGTTTCTCGCTCAATACTCATGCCTTTTTTAGGGCTCTCTGCCATGGTTTTTTCATTGTGGGCGATCGCTTGATGAATATTGATCCAAACTGGCTTCATGCCATTGTTCACTTCATGTTCTTCAAAAGCGGTATCCCCTAACTGTGCATCAATTTTGCAGCTATAGCAGTAAGAGACCTGATGCATGACATCTGCGTTATCTTTATACCAAGGACGAAACTCTTCATAGATACCATAGGGTTTAATATTGTGAATATTCTGCGCCCCGGTTTCCTCTTCTAGTTCTCGAACTAAGCCTGCGATAGCATCTTCGCCTTCATCTAACCCACCACCAGGAATGGTGTAGTCGTGATAACGCTCAGTATAGAGCAGTAATATATTCTCACCATCTAACACAATGGCGCGAGCAGCATGACGCTGAAATATGATTTTATCATCCAAATGATCGATATCAGGATGGGTGGTCGTTCTTAGGTGTCTCATGATAAGTAAACGGGTTCATTCATTTTGCGCGCATACTAACATACCAAAACCATTCGCCACACAAAATAAACGGGTCACTTATCTCAGGTCATAAGAAGAGATGGACTCAATCTTAATGGCATCATGGCGCCAATACTCAATATCGCAACAGACGGGTTGAAGATTGGAGTCATAATATGTTTTATGAACCACTAATGCTGATGAGCCCACTGTTGCTCTGAGTGCGCTCGCCACATCGCCAATCAGCGCTGTCGCCATTATATTAAACTTGCACTGCTTAAACTTCACATCATGCACATCAAGGTAGCTACGATGAAGTGAATGGATTAACTCTTGATCGGCAATTCTATTGCTATAGATAGGCAAAGAGAAATGAGTGCTGTAACAGACTGGGCGACCTTCTAAATGTTTAATCGATATTACTTGGTGAACATCACTAAAAGGGGCGAGAGACAACAGCTGCGAAGCCTCTTTACTTGCCATTTTCGTTTGGCTTGTCACAAGTGCAATCTCCCCTTTTCGTTGCTGCTCTGCTGCATTGTCAACAAAACTTATTGCAGCAGCAGGGTCATAGATAAAGGGAGCAGGCGAAATAAACCAACCTCGTCGATCTTCTCGAAAAATAAAGCCTTCAGCTTCTAATGTTGATAGTGCTTCTCGCAAAGTAATGCGTGTGGTATTAAACATTTCAGCCAGCTTTCGTTCCGCCGGAAGTTTTTGCCCCGGAGAGAGCATTCCGGAATCAATTTGCTCGACAATCGCTTGCTTTATCTTTACGTATTGCACATTTACTCGCTTATGCTGGCTAAATACAGGCTATAGAATATACCGAGAAAAATCAGAAGGCTATATATGTGAGTACGTCCAACTAGGGTCAGTTGATCTTTTTGGTTTATTTCTGCCGTTTTTTGTAGCGGTTTTATACAAGGTAGCGTCTGCGTTGTGCAGTCATCGACACAAACAGACGATAACGCAGTCGAAAATGCCAACAAACGCTGCTCGATAGGTTCAATTACGCTCAATTGAGTGAATTGCTTGTGTTTAACAACAAAAAACCGCAAAATGCGCCCGTTATTTTGCCATTTAACCGTATTTCTCAACAAAGCCATTATTACAGGCTTATAATAATAGAACTGCCTTTTCCTGCCATTTGACATCACTTCCATTTATAACAGAGCATTTAACCTATGAGTTTTACTTCCCTTGGTCTCTCTTCTCCAATTTTAAAAGCAATTGAAGAGCAAGGTTACACTACCCCATCTCCGATCCAGCAGCAGGCAATTCCTGCGGTAATTAACGGAGAGGATGTCATGGCTGCTGCACAAACAGGGACAGGTAAAACCGCTGGTTTTACTTTGCCAATATTACAACGTCTAAGCAGTGGGCCAAAAGTAAAAGGCAATCACGTTAGAGCGCTCATTTTAACGCCGACAAGGGAACTGGCCGCACAAGTTCACGATAATGTTGAGAAATACAGCCGACATTTGCCTCTGAACTCTACGGTCGTGTTTGGTGGCGTAAAAATTAACCCACAAATGATGAAATTACGCAAAGGCTGTGATGTTCTGGTTGCAACCCCCGGCCGACTGATGGATCTTCATCAACAAAATGCGGTGAAATTTTCTCAAATCGAAGTATTGGTTCTCGACGAAGCGGACCGTATGCTAGACATGGGTTTTATCAGAGACATTAAAAAGATACTCGCGCTATTACCGGCAAAACGTCAAAATTTACTGTTCTCCGCCACTTTCTCAGCGGATATTAGACAGCTAGCAAAAGGGTTGGTAAACAATCCTGTAGAGATATCTGTTAGCCCTGCAAACTCAACCGCAGCTGGTGTAGAACAGTTCATCTATCCGGCAGACAAGCGTAAAAAAGCCCCTATGCTGGCCAAACTAATAAAAGATAATGACTGGCGACAAGTGTTGGTGTTTACCCGAACCAAGCATGGCGCCAATAAGCTCTCTTTTTATCTCAATGAACAAGGGCTAACCTCTGCTCCTATTCATGGAAACAAGAGTCAAGGTGCACGTACCAAAGCACTCGCCAACTTTAAGTCGGGCGAGGTGCGTATTTTGGTTGCTACGGATATCGCAGCACGAGGCATTGATATTCCCCAATTGCCACAAGTGGTTAACTTCGATTTACCGAACGTCAGTGAAGATTACGTACATAGAATTGGCCGAACCGGTCGCGCTGGTGAAACAGGAAAAGCCATCTCATTAGTCACATCTGAAGAAGCCTCAGAATTATTTGGTATAGAACGCCTGATTAAGAAAGTACTACCAAGGTTAGAACTTGAAGGTTATCCGGTGGTAAACACGCTGCCCGAGTCTAGGCTGGACACTCGTCCAATCAAAGCGAAGAAACCTAAAAAAGCCAAAACGGGTCATGCCGATGGTCAACGCTCTGGAGAAAATGCCAAGGGACACAAACCAGCAGGTAAAAATCGTCGCCACATTGCTGGTGGCGGCAACGCCAAAGGTGGCGCTCAAAACAAACCTAATAACGGTGGAAAAGCGTCAACAAAACCACGACGTAACCGTCGACCAAAAGTCGCCAATACGAACAGTTAGTTTCGATTGAATAGTGGGTCTGATTCTATACAGATAATCTTGGAAGGAAATCCATTCCTTCCATTATCTTTCTTGAACTGAACTTGTTGATGTTGCTCTGAATCCTGCATCTTGAAGTCACTTGAGTATACTAGTAATCAGGCCCTTATTTTTTAACAGCAGAAAAATTCCGGCTTATTATCTTTAGCGTTTTTCCTTACATATTAAACCAATTAAATATAAAACTTTTATAAATATTCTTTTAAATAAAGCCCCATTCATTTAAAACAAACTTGTTTTCATTATACACCTTCAATATACTGACGATTAAATTACTCATACCAAAAGTCATTTTGTTATCACTTGGTTAATATTAAATTAACCTTTTACCATTTATTTAACTTCGATCAATCCAGTTAATAAAATAACTTTATTTATTAACAGCATAATATAAGAGCAAGAAAATGGAATATTCCAGAATATGGCAAAGTGATACAGTTAAAGGTATTGAGTTACTTAGAGCATCGTTTCAGCAATTTGAGTTTTCTAAGCATTGGCATGATGAACTGGCTATTGGTGTCATTGAGCATGGTGCCGAGGGCTTACATTATCGTGGCAACAACATTATTATCCCTGAAAACCAAATCGTCGCCATTAACCCCTCCGAGGTTCATACTGGATTTGCAGGGTGTGATTCGGGATGGTCATATCGTATGTTCTATTTCGACCCACAGATGATTCGAGCTCACTTTGAACTGGAAGAGCAGCATGTTCCTCCTTTAATCAATGCCCCCATCATCGATGATCCCTCTCTATTTCAATTGCTACAGCAATTGCACATGGCGTTGGAACAGCCCAGCTTTGACATCACCAAGGAATCTCTGCTAACGGTAGCATTTGAAGGGTTATTTGGTCGTCATGGCAGTAAGAAAACCAACAATAAGATTTATAAAGAACAGAAGAACAATGCGCTAGTGCGAGATTACCTATTACAACACTGGCAAGACAACGTCTCTTTAGAGGCTTTAGAAGCATTAACCGGATTAAGTAAATACAAGTTAATCCGAAGCTTTAACGCGCAATACGGCGTGACACCGCATCAATTTCTACTTTTAATAAAGATTAATCAGGCAAAGCGTCTCTTACAGTCCGGACAGAACTGCGCAGATACCGCATTATCCTGTGGCTTTTTTGATCAAAGTCATCTAACTCGCAATTTTAAGCGGGCATTTGGAATTGCCCCAAAGCGCTATTCTGCTTGTTCTGCACCTTAATCATGCCGATAAATTAAAAGTTAACATCCTCCAGCCTTACTGCAAAAACACCTACTCATAAAGTATTACAGCTTAAGTAAATCAAGCTCTACAAGCGCCCTCCTTGACATATTTACTAAATAATCAATACGTTACTACACCATCAGCACAAGATTCATAGCTAACATAACCACAATCTCTTCAACGTCACTGATCCGGAGTTGATGACTTTACCCTTACATTCGTACATCTCATGGGCTAATACAGTACGAAACACTCAAACTGTCTCACACTTTTTTCTGCAATTTTATACAAGAAAGTTAAAAATATAATGTCTATTCTGCTGTTTTATTAAATTAAGCGAGTAATAAATATAGAAAAATAATTATCACTGATTTATTTACATGGCCACCTTTCCACTTAAAGGATAATACTTTCAAATTAATTTGGAAGCGAAATACTATTATCTAAATTTAAATAGCATCACAAAGATGAAATGAGAAATAGAATGCTAGCAAAATTAAAATTGCCATCAATATTATTACTTACACTCGGAATCATTATTGGTTCTACTCTATTTATCGTGACAAAAATAACATTTGATAAAACATCTGAAACAGAGTTTTGCATCTCCTGTCACTCAATGGATAACGCCTATCAGGATTATAAAAAATCAAGCCACTTTTCCAATAAACATGGCGTAAAAGCTGAATGTTCTGATTGCCATATCCCCCAGCAAACTATGGAGTATTTGGTTACCAAGATACGAGCGTCGAAAGACATCTATCATGAGTTCATTAGCGGAAAAATAGATACGCAGCAGAAATACGATAGCCATAAACTCGCTATGGCAAAAACGGTATGGTCACAAATGGAAGCGAACGACTCAGCAACATGCCGATCTTGCCATGACTTTGAGCAAATGGCCCCCGAGCTACAAAAACAGGAAGCCGTCATTGCTCATGCTGGTGCAAAAGCCAATAACCAAACATGTATTAACTGCCATAAAGGCATCGCCCACACGCTTCCTAAGCCAAAAACCAACACTATTTCTATCTTAGACGCCGATATAAATGATCAGGTATACACCACCAAAATCATTCAACTACACAACAGTGATCAGTTGGAAAAATCGCGAGCAAAAGTGTTACCCCTAACAAAACTCACGATCATCAAAAAGCAGCAAGACAGAGTATACGTTGCCATAACAGGGTGGAAAGAAGCGCGAAAGAACGTTCTCTATAGCGAGAAAGGCCAGCGCATTGCCTCTGCAACCTTACGTGGCATTTCAAACATCGACGACTTAGGCGAGAACTATCAAGACCCAATCAGCCTCAATCCATGGAAGAAAATTCAGATCCACGGTTGGCTAGAAGAGACACCTATCGTTACTGATGTTAACCCCATCTGGGACAACCTTAAGTTTGCCTACGACAGTAAATGCGGCCAGTGCCACTTAAAAGTGGAAGAAGCTCATTTCTCTGCCAATGACTGGCCGGCTCAATTTATGGGCATGGCTAAACAAGCAAAACTCTCTAAAGACGAAACCCAAGCAATGCTGAAGTATTTGCAATATCACTCTTCAACCTTTGTAAAACATAATTAATAGATCTAAACGGAGCGACAATGAATTTTTCTAGACGTGATTTTTTAAAGTCTGCAGGCTTAACTGGTACTGCAGCACTGGCTACTCAATTAAGCCCCCTTGCCATGGCTGCACAGCAAGACCCTTCGCTTAAAAAGAAACTTACTGCCTCTAAATTTGGTGCCTTTGAAGCAACAGTAAAAAATGGCAGCATAAACACCGTGACCCCATTTGGTAAAGATGCAAGTCCGGTAGATTTAGTAGAACACGCATTTCGTATCATCGACAACCCATCACGAATCAAGAAACCAATGGTTCGTAAAGGGTTCTTAACGGGAGACAACACAACCCGTGGCAACAATGAGTTTGTAGAAATCAGCTGGGATCAAGCTATCGATATTCTTTATCAACAACTTGAGAACACTCAGCAAAAATACGGTCCGTCGGGCATTTATGCGCACTCGTCATGGGGACCGATAGGACAACTGGGCAGTTGTAGCAACACCATGAAACGTGCGTTGAACCTTCATGGCAAAGTACTGAGCTCTTCGGGTTATTACTCTACCGCGGCAGCGCAATCCATTCTACCTGAAGTGGTTGGTGATATTGAGGTCTACTCAATGCAAACCAGCTTAGATTATGTTGCCGAAGAGACTGAAATATTAGTCCTTTGGGCTTGCGACCCCCTTAAAAACCTTAAGATTGGCTTCAGTGTTCCTGACCACTCGCCATACCAATATTGGGATAAGATCAAAGAGAAAGTCGCCGCAGGTAAAATGCGCGTCATCTCCATTGACCCTGTAGAGTCGCACACTCAAAAACATTTAGGAGGAGAGCAACTTGCCATTAATCCACAAACTGATGTGGCCTTAATGATGGGTATCTGTCACACCTTGTTGTCCACCGGAGATATAAACCAAGAGTTTATCGACGACTATACCGATGGCAGTGACCAGTTCTTCGCTTACCTAAACGGTGACCATGATGGAGTAGCAAAAACCGCTAGCTGGGCAGCGGAAATTTGTGGCATCGATGAGAAAATCATCAAGACACTCGCCAAACAGATGGCCGACAAACGCACACTGATCTCATCGGGTTGGGCAGGACAACGAGCGGATCATGGCGAACAGTACTGTTGGTCAATTGTCGCACTCGCTTCTATGCTGGGAGACATAGGCTTACCCGGCGGTGGTTTTTCCTTTGGTTATATCTATAACGATGCAGGCGCACCTTACTCAAATGGTGCACGTATGGGGTCACTATCTGCCTCTATCAAAGGCTCAGTGCCAGTCCACAATAAAGAGTATACAAGTACGCCATATTTCCCAACGTCACGCATTGTTGACGTAATAGAAAACCCGGGCTTAAAAACTACCTACAAGGGAAAAGAGATCACTTATCCTGATTTGAAAACCTTAGTGGTATCAGGTGCTAACCCATTCTCTACCCACCAAGATATTAACCGTCTTGTTGAAGCAGTAAACCGTCTCGATTTCTTAGTCACTATTGATAATCAGTGGACGGCAACTTGTCGTTACTCAGATCTTGTCCTGCCTTGTACCACTATTTATGAGCGCGATGAGCTCGTCTCCTTCGGTAACGCAACAAACCGTGGTGTCATTGGCTTGAAAAAACTGGTTGAGCCAATGTATGAAGCCAAAGATGATTATGATATCTGGCGATTGTTCAGTGCCAAAATGGGCAGAGAAAAAGAGTACACTGGTGGCAAAAGCAATCTTCAATGGCTGAAATCATTCTACGATAAAGCACGCGAAGAGAATGGCAAAAATGGCATTACGATGCCAACGTTTGAAAACTTCTGGGTTCAAGACTCTGCCTATTTTGAATACTCAGGTCAAAACACCTTTGTGCGCCATGCAGAGTTCCGCGACGATCCTGATCTTAATGGCTTGTCGACAGAGTCAGGGCTTATTCAACTGTTCTCGCAGAAAGTCGCTAACGCGGGTTTAGCCGACTGTACTGCTTATCCTAGCTGGATTGAGCCAACAGATTGGACAGCACGTCGTTCTGGTAAGTATCTGCACCTAGTTACTTTGCACCCACAAAATCGACTTCACTCTCAACTTTGTGGCGTTAAAGAGCTTCGTGATGCGACGAATTCCAATGAGCATGAACCGCTGTGGATTAACCCAGCAGACGCCAAAGTACACGGGATTAAGAATGGCGATATTGTCGAAACTTATAATGGCAAAGGAAAAGTACTGCTTGGCGCCATAGTGTCGGAGAAAGTAAGACAAGGTGTAGTCGCAAGCCAAGAAGGGGGTTGGTACTCTCCTGAAGGTGAATCTTGTCTATACGGAAATGCCAATGTATTAACTAACGACCGTGGCACGTCCTCTTGGGGACAAGGCCCGACGGCACAAACATGTTTGGTTTCCATCAAGAAGTATCAAGGTAAAAAACCGACCATTGATTGCTTCAATGGCCCCGTCATTGTTAAAAGCTAATAGAGTCAACGGTTAACTCAAACTCACTTCTGTCTACCCATAACCACCTCGCTATAAAGTGAGGTGGTTTAAAGATAGAAACATTGTCACTATGGCCACATTACGTGGCCATATTTTTTGTAAGCACAGTAACAAAAAAGATAACCATCTGTATGGGGTTCACCGTTCAATATAACTTAATCCACCAGCGTGGCGCTTTTGTGGATCGAAGGAGGGAGCACCAATCCCCATTTAAGCAACTGAGAGCGACTAAATATAAATTGTCCTCGCCCGCCGATCGTTGGACGCACACGGGATCCACTCTCCTGCAACATATCTAGTGCGATATCACCCGCTAATTGCCCTTCTTGATAACCAAATACAACGTAACCGCCTACGTTTTTATCCTTCCCTACAGAAAAGTCCCAAAAGCCAAATGACGGAACAGGAGTATGCTGAGAGGTCCATTTAATCACATCATCTTCTGACACATGAAGGCCGTTCGCGTCGACTAAGGTATGATAAAGCCCAACAAATACGGCGTCATAACCCTCTATTTTTGTCTTTAATACCCGTTCTTTCCATGACTCAAACTCCCGTACGCTTTTAACATCTATTTGCACGTTCGCTCGTTGCACTGAGGTTTTGCCCTTAAACACATCTTGTATCAGCACATCGCTTGTTCTGCTTTGATCAAGCAGCAATAGCACATGGCTAACAGGCATAAACTTCTTAAGCATAATCATAGAACGCATTAATAATGGCCGTTCTAACACTCCAGAAAAGTTCTTTGCATCAGCAATTTTATAGCTACGAGGGTTGTCATTTACTCCAAGGTAAACCACTGGAGTATCGGTTGTTAGAAGCTTATCAGACATATACTTGACGGCATTGTCATCCGCCAGTATCACTAATTGAGGAGAGATGTTGTTATACAGTGCCCAAGCTTTATCAGCTTGATTCTGGTATTGAGATTCCGCTAGCCGTTTTGTATCCATTTGAAAAAAGACCAACTCATGCAAGTCACCCAATTTCTCTTTTAATCCTTTGGTATAGCTTTTAACCCAAGGATGATCGCTATGATAGCTGTCTATAACCAATATAGTGCCAGCTTGCGAGCTTAGCGCAAACAACATCAAAAATACTATCAAGCAGCGATTTATTATCATGCAGATTCTCATACCTACTGCGGACAGAGCAGTTTAGTATTTATACTCTATTGTTGACAAAATGATAACAAAACATGTCAAATACTTTAAAAAAGTAGAATCCCACCTCAGTTAACCACGTTTTTTGCTTTCCCCTGTAAATAACAGTCAATATTATCAGCGACCATGGCCGTGATTCGCTTTCTTGCGTCCAAAGTCGCCCACGCAATATGGGGCGTTATAATACAGTTTTGACAGGACAGTAACGGGTTATCCTCCATAGGCGGTTCTTGCTGTAGAGTATCCAATGCGGCTCCTGCAATAACGCCTTGGTTCAATGCATTCGCCAATGCACTTTCAACCACCAGTTGACCTCTCGCGGTATTGATAAATAAAGCACTACTCTTCATTTTTTTAAACATCTGCTCATCGAACATATTCTCTGTTTCAGGGAAGACCGGACAATGTACTGAAACAATATCGGAGTCCGCTAACAGACGATCAAGATCGACCTGCTCAGCACCATCTATTGATAACGACTTGGGCGTGCGATTATAAGTCAGCACATTCATTTTAAACACGGATGCAATCTCTGCCACTCGTTGCCCTATTCTGCCAAAACCAACTATGCCAATCGTTTTACCCGCCAACTCCATTTGTGGAAATGGCGTGTATGTCCACTCTTGTTTGCGAGTCCAGCCAAGCTGCTCCCTGACATCTTGACTGGTCAGCTCCACTTTCCTTATTAGGTTAAAGATCAGAGCGAACACCATCTCAGCCACTGTGTCGGTACCATAGGCAGGGACGTTAACGACATTAATGTTCTTTTCTCTGGCATAACGGTAATCCACCACGTTATAACCCGTCGCTAACACACCTATGTATTCCAGATCGGGACAGGCGTCGATGACAGCTTTGCTAATCGCCACTTTATTGGTTAATAAAATATGTGCCGATTGGGCTCTCGTAATAACTTGCTCAACATCTTGTTCTGTATTGCTGTAACAAGTAAAGTCCCCTAACTTTTCAAGCGCCCCCCATGGATTGTCTCCTGGGTTTAACGTTTCTCCATCTAGACACACGATTTTCTTCTTGGCCATGACTGTCATCCTATCTATTTTCCCTTAGCTGGAACTCTGGTTACGTTAACGTCTACGCTACCACGCTTACTATTCTCTGAACACCTTAAAGTACTATCGCACCACGGTGAGGTTTCAGGTAGAATCTATATCCATATTCTCTCAACTGTTCATGACTCAAATGAAAATTGTCGCCGTTACTGCTTGTCCTACCGGAATTGCCCACACCTACATGGCTGCTGATGTATTACGTAAAGAAGCCGCTAAAAGAAACATCCAGATTAAAGTAGAAACACAGGGGGCGATGGGAATAGAAAATCAACTGCAAGCCGCTGATATTGCTCATGCCGATATTGTGCTTATCGTCTCCGATATTGAAATTGAACACAGAGCACGCTTCACCGGAAGTAAAATCCATTGTGTCACCATAGAGGAAGTTCTAACGGATGCCGCGACCGTTATCGCTCGATGTCAGCAGTTGTAGCTGCCAAACACAATGAGAATTGAACGTAGGATAACCTTTATCATCGGCACTGAAGGCTTCGCGTCATGGAAATTAAATAGATTAAATACATTATCTGGTTACTTTCGCTCCGTGGTGATATTGAAAAACATTTCTACAGGTAAAAGCTGCAATGTTAACCACACACTGCAAGTTCTTAGCCTTGGCAGCAAAAATAATCATTTATGCCAACTATGGATAGAAGGCTCTGACGCCGAATTAGCTTGTATGATACTGACTGATTTTATTGCCGATGAATTTGAAATCGTCAATACCTCTCATCGACGAGCAACCCAGCATAGCTATTCGGTCATTGATAACCACGCCACTTTCCAACTGGATTTTCCACTCAGCTATCACTACGCCGAGATGGCACAAGGCCCTGCTCCCGCCAAACACGCCGTACTGTCTAAAATAAGCTCTATGCTTGATCAAACTAACGCTCAGTTGATTTTTGAGGCGATGTTAACAAGAGAGGGAATCTCCTCTACATGCGTTGGCCAAGGGATAGCATTGCCGCATATCATGACTGCGCATGCTAAGCAGGCCTCCGTTGCGGTCATTCACTCCAAAACAGACATAGATTGGCACTCCGCTAGAGGTGATGTGAATATAGTTATCGCCATGATGCTGCCAGATCCGGCACCAATGCCATTAATAAAAGCGTTCACGCAGCTATCTAGAGCTTTGGTAGACGACCAATTTTGCAACTTAGTCGCGACCACCGTAGAGCCTGAAGCGTTAAAAGCGTTTCTGCTGCATAAAATGGCCTTTAGTTAACCTTCTCATAGTTAATCCTCTCAAGTCGTCACTGCTACTCTCTTGCTCTATACTCACTTGGCGTCAGCCCCGTTTTATTTTTAAACACTCTAAAAAAGTAGTTCACATCCTGAAAGCCACAGCGCATAGCCACTTCGTTTAGCCTAAAGCTATACCGCTTTAACATGAATTTCGCTCTATCAATCCTTACCCAAGTAATATAGTCCGCCAGCGTCATATGACCTTTTTGTCTGAATAAACGGGATAAATGGTTAGGTGAAATATTAAAACGAGCAGCGATGCTTGAGCGTGTAATTGTGCGATGAAAGTTCTCCTGAATGTGGATACAGATGCCTTGGTATAAAGATTCACTACGTATTGATCCGGTATGTTCTGGATCCGTCAACATAGAATTGCTGTAACTCATCAAGGCAGCCAATAGATGTTCATCCATCGGGCTTTTCTGAGATTCTCTTCCCAGTGCATTAAGTGCTTGTAATATATGGTCCACCGCGTGACCAGTTCTGGTTTGAATACTGTGTTTTTTTATGTCCGAAAAGCTAGCACTCTCTTTCTGTTTACTCACTAGGCTAAAACCCAATTGTCTACGACCAAACAACAGACTTAACACGGAACATTCCGTTTCCCAGTTTGGTTTATTCCAACAGTTAGGCGGAATATACAGCGCATCTCCAGCCAGTATGCTGACGTCAATAATTCCATTCTCAGCGTCTTCTATTTGATTAAGGTACTCCCCCGACACGACCAACTCTAACCTTGGGAAGTTAACTTGGTAGCTAAACTGCGGCGGAGTAACATTGTCTCCCGCAAACCAAATACGATTAAACTGAGCACGTTCAGACAACAGTGTTTCCAATAGATTTTGAAATAATAGGCTCATTTGCTCTCTCTAGGTGCTAACAGCCACGCCAACAGCGTCTGATTGAAAAGAATCCAATAACAAACGTGATACAGCGCACAGTAAATCTCACATTTATTAAGCTACTTATATCCAGAAAAGTATAAATTTCATTAATTTCCTGATGTGTACAATAAATAAGCAAACTAAAATATTCATAATAACTTATTGTTTAATATAAATTTAAAGTAAGTTTCATCATAGTTTATTATCTCAACGATAATAAGATTAAGATCACACTCCAAATTAATGGTTACAATTATCCAGTAAATGCCTCTCTAATGCACTATTCTAATCTCCTTAGCTGAACGAAAATATCTACAGTGACATCAACAGGGATAAAACAATGATTACTGAACTTATTAATAAAGATCTGATTCAGCTCAACCTTACAGCCACCACAAAAGAAGACGTTTTTGAGGAGCTAATAGAGGTTCTATACCAACAACAGCGAATCAGCGATAAAACCCAATTTTTAAAAGACATTCAATCGCGAGAAGAGCTAGGCAATACTGGTTTTGAAGAAGGCGTAGCACTTCCCCATGCCAAAAGCTCTGCGGTAATAAAACCCGCTGTAGTCATCGGTATAAGTAAAACCGGTGTTGATTACGGTGCTGAAGATGGCAAGCCATCTCGTCTGTTCTTTATGATTGCCTCACCAGAAGGTGGGTCAGACCATCACATTGAAGTGCTGGCGGAACTCTCATCAAAATTAATTGAAGAGGGCTTCATTGAGCAATTCCTTAACGCCACATCTGAAGATGACGCACTGGAACTGCTACTAAAAAAAGTTGAACCACAACATGCCGCAGTCGCAGCTGATCAAGGCTTTATTATTGGCGTAACGGGTTGCCCAACCGGTGTTGCACACACCTATTTAGCCGCGGAAGCATTAGAAAAAGGCGCAGCTCAACTTGGTTACAAAATTAAAGTGGAGACTAACGGCTCCATCGGTGTGAAAAACTCTCCTAGCCAAGAAGAGATCGATCAAGCTGATGCGATTATTGTCGCCAGTGACAAACAAGTTGATATGAATCGTTTTGCCGGCAAAAAGCTCATTGAAACCGGAGTTAAAGCACCAATTAAAGACGCTGAAGGGCTGATTAAAGAAGCATTGGACGCTCCTGTGTTTAAAGGCGATGGCAAAGCCAGCAACGCAAATTCAAACAAACCCTCTAATGCCCGAAACGACCTTTATCGCTATCTGATGAATGGTGTATCACATATGATCCCATTTGTTGTAACAGGGGGTCTATTAATCGCTCTCGCACTTGCTATTGGTGGCGAACCTACTGAAGCGGGTATGGCTATTCCAGCAGGTAGTCTGTGGAACAAAGTGCTCGATGTTGGTGTTGTTGCCTTTACACTAATGATACCTATTTTAGCGGGTTACATCGCTTACGCTATTGCCGATAGACCAGGATTAGCACCCGGCTTAATTGGTGGCTGGATAGCGAACAACGGCTCTTTTTATGGTGCTGAAGCAGGTACTGGATTTATCGGTGCCATTATTGCTGGTCTTCTAGTGGGTTACTTTGTTCGATGGTTAACAAGCATCAACTACCATAAGTTCATTCAGCCTCTTGTACCAATAATGATTGCGCCTATAGCCGGTTCATTATTTATCTCTACTCTATTTATATTCGTTATTGGTGCGCCAATTGCTAGCCTAATGGACAGCTTAAACGCACTACTGACTAGCATGAGTACGGGTAACGTTGTTCTGCTTGGTATCGTATTAGGTGGTATGGCTGGATTTGATATGGGTGGGCCATTTAACAAAGTGGCTTTCCTATTCTCTGTAGGGATGATTGCTAGCGGTCAAACACAGTTTATGGGTGCAATGGCTTGTGCAATACCAGTAGCACCATTGGGCATGGGCTTAGCGACAGTATTAGGACGTAAACTAGACTTGTTTGAAGCGTCAGAAACAGAGGCAGGTAAAGCCGCTGGTGCGATGGGCTTAGTGGGTATCTCGGAGGGGGCAATTCCATTTGCCGCGCAAGATCCTATGTCTGTCATTCCAGCCAACGTACTTGGCTCTATGGTTGCAGCAGTGATGGCCTTCACCTTTGGTATCACCAACAGTGTTGCTCATGGTGGTCCAGTAGTGGCATTACTTGGTGCGATGAACAAGCCTCTACTCGCATTAGTCTGCATGGCAGCTGGGTCAGTAGTAACCGCATTAGTCTGTATTACGCTGAAAAAAATGCGCCAAGGAAAAACCGCTAGCGCATTAGCTTAATACAGCTATCTTTCAAACCATTAGATACATCAAAAACTGTCCCTTTATTGGGACAGTTTCATAAATACAAATAATGACGAACTCTTAATCCTCAACAAAATTGTATTAAATTTGTATCAAAGCTACATTTTAAAAACTAAATCACGTAAACTATGCGGATTTTCTGTTGTAAGACTTTAAGGGATGTCCATGAACCATCAATACTTTTTTCCAATGAAAAACGTTATCCAAGATTACGCTTGGGGAAGTAAAACGTCGATAAACACGCTTTTTGATATCGACAATCCAGAAAACAAACCGCAAGCTGAAATCTGGATGGGGTCACATGCTAACGGTTGTTCAACCATTGTTGAAAATGGTGAAGCACAACCTCTTTCTGATTTTATTGCTTTAGATAAGTCCGGTATTTTATCCATCGAGACCGATACTCAATTTGGTGAACTTCCTTACTTATTTAAAGTGTTAGCGGCAGAAAAAGCCCTTTCCATTCAGGTTCATCCTAGCAAAGAGCAAGCAGAAGAAGGCTACCAAAGAGAACAACAGCAAGGTATTGCCAAGGACGCAGCCAATCGCAATTACAAAGATCCTAACCACAAACCAGAACTGGTTTACGCCTTAACCAACTACGTTGCCATGAATGGATTCCGCGAGTTTAGCGATATCGTCCAGCAATTTAGTCAGCTAGCGATTGATGGTATTGCTCCACTGGTTGAGGCTTTTGCCCAGTCAAATGATGAGCAAGGGCTACGTTCATTCTTTCGTGACATTCTCTCGCTAGAAGGGGATGTAAAAACAGAAGCAATTAATGATTTGCTCAGTTTTGCTAGTCAAAACCAGTCAAACAAGTTATTTGCCTTAATTCTCGATCTTGCTGAACAGTACCCAGGCGATATTGGGTTATTTTGCCCTCTAATGCTCAATGTACTCACCCTAAAACCGGGACAAGCGATGTATTTAGACGCGTGTACACCTCATGCCTACATTAAAGGAACAGGGTTAGAGATTATGGCAAACTCGGATAATGTATTGCGCTCAGGACTGACACCCAAATATATGGATGTAGATGAACTGGTTAAATGCACCGTATTCAAGACCAAACCGGCCGAACAACTGCTTAATCACCCTATTGAACAAGATGGTGGTCAGTTCTACTCCGTTCCCGTGGATGATTTTAAGTTCGCTATTTTCGAGAACATAGATGAGCACACGTTAACAACGCAGAGTGCTGAGATTTTAATGCCATTAGATTCCGACCTGCTCCTTAGTCATCACAATGGCGAAACATTAACGCTGACCAAAGGCCAATCTGCCTTTATTCCTGCGTACACAGGAAAGTACCAGATCAGCGCTAAAGGTCGTGTCGCGAGAGCGTATAATTAACGACAAAACAAAGGCTGTAATATTTCTGTTACGGCCTTTAACCCAAAACTAACCGCAGCTCAGGCCATATCAGAATTGAGGATCTGCGCCAGTTGAATGCTTCTTTTTGCTCTAAACTGCGGTTCATAACAGCAATTAAAACCAAATAACAAAATCTCTATTCGTTACTATTTTGTCGACACATAAGGCTTACTGCCAATGTTTGCGCTAAGTACATAGATGAACTCAGCGATCGAAATCCCATAACTTCCCCTTCCTGCACTTCGAAACAGACATCGATCATGCTGCCTTGAGCACTCATTTGGTTGTCAGTTATTGCTACTACAGGAACGTTTCCTTGATGTGCAAGCTCAATAATACTGGTCGTCTCTTCCGCATACGGACTAAAAGTTACGGTAATTAAAACGTCATCAGATGTAATTCTACGCGTCATGGGTTTAAGCATCCCACCAGTATCATCAAGCAGAACAACATCGTTATCAGATTTAAGCAAAGCGTACCAAAGGTAATAAGCCACAGGGTAAGCACGACGCAAACCGTGAAGATATATAGTCCCAGCGTTATTCATCAGTTCAACAGCACGTTCAATTTTTTGAGGAGATATTGAGACTTGGAGCTGCTCTATGGCTTCAACATTTACATGACCATAATCCTGAAAGATTGCCTGAGTTGAATTTACAGGCAGATCATCATGTTTTTGTGCCTGTCGAACTCGCTCTCTATAATCCCTTGGTCTATTTAGGTATTGATCACGAAACAGGACCTGCATTTGACTAAAGCCACTAAAGCCCATCGCATTTGCGAATCGGCTAAGTGTTGACAAGGGTACATTGGCTTTTTCTGCAATCGATGCCATTGTTTCAACCGCAACAAACATTGGCTGAGCCATCAAAAAATCAGCAACTTGCTGAAGTCGTCCACTCAGCGACGAATAACGTTTTACAATATGGTCACGTAATGTATCCAGATCACTGTGTGGAGAATGAGAAGTCATTGTTTTTATCCGTTGTAAAAAGTTGTTGAATCAATGTTGAGTAAATAATTAAAGCCCAAGCGATGGCTCGGGCCGTTATTTTACGATAATAATTCAAAATTACGAATTGCTTCTTCTCTTACATGAGGCATTGCTCGACGCATAAAGTAGATTCTATCGAACTTAGATGGTTCATTGTTCATATGGTCGCGTAAATTATGCCCAAGTGCCTGACGCAGACAGGTACCAATGTTAAATTTCGCTACTTTGCTTTGTTTAAGCTTTAACATATCTTCATTGTTAATTCCGCTAGTACCATGAATAACCAACGGTTTATTGACTTTAGCGGCTATTTTATCAAGCAAACCAAAATCAATTTTACAGGTAGGTGTTGTTAAGCGATGAACATTTCCAACAGAAATTGCAATACAATCAAGATCCGCTTGCAGAGAAAACTGCTCTGCCTGATCTGGGTCAGTATAAATTGACCTTATATGATCTCTACCTTCTTGATATGGAACCGAACCTATCTCACCTTCAATAGAAGCCCCGCATGCATGAGCAACCTCCGCAACCTTTCTACTACGGCTGATGTTTTCTTGCATAGAAAGCTGCGAACCATCAAACATAACAGAACTAAAACCGGATTTTAACGCACGATAAATAACGCTTTCTTCATAGGTGTGATCGAGATGCAGCACTACAGGAACAGAACTTCCAGTCGCGAGTTGTCTAAACATAGCAGCAGCGGTATCAACACCATAAAACTCAATAACATCTTTATTGCAAGCTAATATTACGGACTTTTGTTTCTCTTCTGCCGCATCAACAACCGCTCTGGCATCTTCATAACCAAAAACATTAAAACAAGGCACGGCATAATCGGATATGCTGGCCTGAGGCAAAACTTCATTTAATGTTACTAACATTCGAAGCCCCCCTTTACTTAAACTTAGCAATCATATCTTTAATACCCGGAATAGTATTAACTTGATATTCATGGTGCGGATCAAAATGCTGAATCAATGATTTAGATGTTTCACCTACAATGATGGTGAAGTAATACATCTCATACCCCGGAGCAGCAACGCTAGGGTGGTAACCTTTATCAATAGCAATGACGCTACCCGTTCTAACATGGTATACCGGGCCGAAATCATCTTCATGTTCGTAAAGAAACTGAGCTCCAAATCCTTGATCAGGATTGAAACGAAACTGGTACACTTCCTGATAATTAGTTTCCATTGGTGGACGTTCTTCATCATGCTTATGGGGAGGAAAACCAGACCAACCTCCAGCCCCAACGGTAAACAACTCACTAACGAGTAAGCGTCCTCGTTTGTCGGCATTTGATTGTCCAAGAACGTGCTTTATCTTCCGATGCGTTTTAGTTTCATCAGATCCATATTGAACCATATCAACGCTTTCCTGCGTAACTGAGAATGGTTCAAGCACCTCATCATAAACACCACCCGCAATCATAATATCAGCACTATTACTTTCGCAGGTAATCACAGCTTTCATTCCTACAGGTACATACACAGACTCTGGATGACCTTGCCAGACACTGCTTCTCTTGCCTATGTTAACAAAGACTTTATCCGCAACTTTTATGCTGCATGTGCCCCCCGCCAATACAATGGCAGATTCGTACCCAGAGATACAATGGGTGAAGCTCTCCCCTTGTTTTAATTTAACTTGGTTGAAGTAACATAAAGGTGTTAGTTCATCATTGATACCGATAATTGGTTCGTTCCTATTATCAAATGGCGCTATATGCTTTCCCATATCCATCTCCACTTCCAATCAATCATCAGAAGGTTACTGTCTAATAAATGTCTCTAATTAATTCCTAGCGCACAGTCCAAATCACCTGTATTAAAAGCTAAAAACTTGAATTTATTTCTATAAATTACCGATCTTCCTGTAAGCGACATCTCTACTCTCTGTCATGAATGAACTTAAATAGCTCAGACTGAGATGGCATGGCTTCGGTACAACTGGTTCCACTTACATTAATAGCCGCAGCGGCAGTTCCATATTTCACACCATCTTCTAGGCTTCCACTGTTAACCAAATTCCATATAAGTGCGCCAGCAAAGGAGTCACCTGAACCAAAAGGTTTTTTTGCTTCAACAGGAAATATGCCTTGCTGAAACTTATACCCGTCCTTGCAATATACCTTGCTGCCAAGCTCTCCCGCTTTTATCACTACCACCTGAGTATTCGCGGTTAAAAAACGCTCCGCTGTATTATCGTCGTCCGCATTATCTGGTGCAGAAACTGTTTCCATCATGTCAAACTCTTCACGATTACCAATGACAATATCGGACAGTTCAGCTGCGATACCATAATAAATAGATGCATCCACATCGGTACGCCAAGAGTACGGACGATAGTCCACATCTAATACAATTACAGTGTCACTGTTTCTTGCATACTGCATCGCCAATAGGGTTGCCTCACGACTAGGGCTTTGCGATAAAGCAGTCCCCGTTATCACCAATATTTTTGCACTGGCAATATAACTTTGATCTATTTGTTCTGGTTTAAGGGTGAGATCAGAAGCGTTGTTTCGATAAATCAGCACGCCACAATCAGACGGCTTCATTTCTGTAAATGCGACAGATGTACATGAACCAGATGCGTCTTTCATCATGCCGGAAAGGTCAATATCTAGGCTTCGCATATAAGAACAGACATAGTCACCAAACATGTCATCAGCAACGCAGCCAATAAAACCGACTTTAGAACCTAGTTTGCTTATCGAAGCCGCTATATTTGCGGCTGAACCACCGACAAATTTGTTAAAGCCCGTGATGTCTGCTACATCGGTGTTTAGCTCGCGGGCGTAGAGATCAACACCCGCGCGGCCTAAAACGATAGCATCAAGAGCGCGTTCTTCCTGAAGTACTATTTTAGTCATTAAATTTTACCCACTTTGCATCATCATCAGCAGACTCAACACATTTTTCACAAAGGCGTACACCTTCTATTCCTGCGTCGACATCTGGAAACCATGTTTTTGTAATCGTTTCTTGATCATCGTTATCTGCAGCTTTCATAACGATCGCGTATCGGTGATATAAGTTTGCCCATGACTCGAAAAACCCTTCCGCATGGCCACCACCGATTCTGTTCGCAGCAATACCCTCAACTTCGTTGTACAGATAACTCATACCTCTATCTAATAATCGTGGGGGCTCACCCTGAATTTCGTAGCTAAGTTGATTTGGATGTTCATCCCACCACTCAACACTTGCTTTCGAACCAACAATACGAATTTTTTGTTGATGCACACCACCCGCGTTAACGGCACTTGCCCAAAGGGTGCCTACGGCACCATTTTCAAACTCCATCATTACATGAGCGTTGTCTTCTAAAGGAGAACGAGATTTGATAAAGCTTTGGCGCATACAAGCTAACCGATCAACTTTTAGTCCTGTCATCATTTCACACAGATAATAGGCATGAGTTCCAATGTCACCTAGTACATAAGTTGGACCAGAGACTTCTGGACTAACTCGCCATTTCAATCCCGGATCATTTTTTTCGTATTCTTCATTATGGAATCCATGGGCAAATTGCATGTTAATAACGCGAATTTCACCTAAATCTCCACGTTTGATCATTTCACGAGCCTGATGAACCATTGGAAATCCGCTATAACCATACATAACCCCAATAATACGATTATTTTTCTGCGCGATTTCTTTTAGCTCTTCTGCTTGCGCAGAAGTAAACGTTATCGGCTTTTCGCAAACAACGTGTAGCCCAGCATTAAGCGCGGCTTTGCATATTTCATAATGAGTGCTGTTTGGTGTAGCTACAGAGACAACCTGTATACCATCCTCTCGCTTCGATTCTGCTTCGAACATCGTTTTGTAGTCGGAATAGCAGCGATCTTCTTCAATACCCAAATTAATACCAAAATCACGGCAACGTTGAGCATCGAGGTCAAATGCACCTGCAACTAGCTGAAATAAGCCATCCCTTTGAGCACCACTACGATGTGCATAACCAATTTGGCTACCACGACCACCGCCGACCATTGCCCAGCGATAAGCGTGATCAAATTTGCGTTCTTCATTAAACATGTTGTGCCTCCTAGAGTAGTGATGGCTTATCTACTCCATCACTACCAAATTTAATTAATTTCATAGATGTATACGTGTTAACTAAATACCACGACGCTGATGGTTTTTACCTTCAAGCCAATCAGACACTTTCTGCTCAGTGTGCTTGTTTTCTGCTACCTCTGGTAAGCCTACTTCCCACCAGCAATCACATTTCGACCATGCAGCCGGAGAAACTGGGTCAATATCAAGTACGATGACATACGTTTTATCTGACGCTTTTGCTCTGGCAAATGCCGCTTCAAAATCACCAACAGAGAACAACTTTTCGCTGATGGCACCTTGTGCTTCAGCATGTTTTGCAAAATCGACTCTAGGTAAGTCGGAATCTGGACGACGACAGTCTTGCAACAAGTTATTAAACGACTCATTACCAGTATTGTTTTGCAGTTTGTTGATCACAGCAAAGCCACCGTTATCACAAACAACGACAATCATTTTGTGTCCGCTTAAGACGGAGGAGTAAATATCTGAGTTCTGGATTAAATACGAACCATCGCCAACTAAAACAACTACATCATTTTCCGGATTAGCGATTTTTGCTCCCCAGCCTCCGGCAATTTCATAGCCCATGCAGGAAAATCCGAAATCGATATCAAACTTACCTATCTGATAGTTTTGCCAGTTCATAGATAACTCAGCAGGAAGTCCACCTGCTGCAGTAAGCACGGTATCCCCCTCTTCCATTAAGCCATTTATTTTGCCGATAACCTCAGCGTACGAAGAGGTTCCTTCGATTAACTCTCCAGGTTGTGGATGGCTGCGCTTTTGCACAACCGTTTTCCATTGGTTAGCAAGCCTAAGCGCAGTATCAGCCCAACTCTGTTCGCTACTCCAGTCATTCAATAATTTAGAGAGTTTACTCATCGTCACTTTCGCGTCACCTAGCACAGGAATAGAGAGGTGTTTAATAGCGTCAAATTTAGCGACATTAATACTGATTAAAGAGAGTTCTGGATTACGAAATACTGACCAAGAGCCAGTTGTAAAATCTTGCAATCGTGTACCGATGGCCAATACAACATCAGCATGATTGGCGAGATAATTTGCAGAGTCGGAGCCCGTAACGCCAATCGGTCCTGCGTTAAGCGGATTAACCTGAAGCATAGTGGCTCTACCAGCAATGGTTTCTACCACTGGAATATTATGCTTTTTAGCAAACTCTGCTAGCTCATCGGTAGCGAGTGAGTAATGAACACCACCACCAGATACTATCAAAGGCTGCTTTGCCTTCATCAACGCCTGTTTTGCCTGCTGCAACATTTCCATTTCAGGTTCAGGACGTCGTATACGGTGTATTTTTTCTGCAAAAAACCGTTCGGGATAGTCGTAAGCGACACCTTGAATATCCTGCGGAAGACCGATGAAAACAGGCCCGCAAGTCGCAGGATCTAACATGGTATCTAAGGCATGAGGTAACGTATGCATAAGCTGAGAAGGAGAGATGACTCGGTCCCAATACCGAGTCACAGGTTTAAAACAATCGTTACAGGTAATCGATGGATCATGAAAGTTCTCTGCTTGCTGTAAAACAGGATCAGGCAAGCGGCTAACGTAAGCGTCCCCAGAAATTAAAAGCAGAGGTAAGCGATTAGTATGAGCAATACCCGCAGCCGTTACCATATTTGTAGCACCTGGGCCTATTGAACTGGTCGCGATACCGATTCTTTGTCGCTTATTCGCCTTCGCATAGGCGACAGCGGCTGTCGCCATAGACTGTTCATTTTGTCCACGCCAAGTGGGGATCTGCTGCTCGATATTTTTAAGCTGTTGGCCAAAACAGGTCACATTTCCATGACCAAAAATAGCAAATGCACAACCAAATAATTGTTCTTCTTTACCATTTATATTAATTTTCTGAGCCGCTAGATATTTAGCCAGCGCTTGTGCAACAGTAAGTCGGATCGTATTCATCTTTTCTCCATATATAAAATGGCGCCCACACCTATAGTCAATGCGCCGTCATCTGACGCAAAGACAACCTAATAGGCAGTGGTTACTATGATGTCTATTTTACAAGTCATACTTTTTGGCATAACCAGAGATGTTCTCATACGCGAGTTTCGCATAGGTAAGTGGATTTGCTTTAGCCGGATCTTGCTCTGCTTCCACCAATAACCAACCTTCATAATCACGCTCTTTAAGTGCTGAGAAAACATCATCATAATCTACGTCACCATCACCTGGGACGGTAAATACGCCATCTAAAACTGCATTTAAAAATGACTTGTCCTGATCACGAGCGGCGTTCATAACGTCAAGACGCAAATCCTTAAAGTGCATATGACCAATACGGTGTCCCCAACGCTTAATCATTGTTACTGGGTCACCACCAGCAAACGTTACATGCCCAGTGTCTAGAGTCAGAAAAACCGAAGGACCAGTAAGTTCCATGAGTATATTAATATCATCTTCTGTTTCACAGATAGTACCAACGTGATGATGAAAAGAGAGTTTGATACCATGCTCGTTGAGGAGGTAATCGGAGACTGTCGTTAATCTGTTTGCATAAGTTTTCCACTCATCCATTGTCAAGATAACTCTTTGAGACAGAGGTGTATTAATGTCGCCATGAACAGTATTGCTCACCTCTCCAAACACCATAGCTTTACAACCCGCTGCATTTAATAATCTTATGTGCCCTTGCAGCGCTTCAATCTCTTGCTCAGCCGTTAACTTCATTAAATTGCCGCTATACCAACCAGACGCCAATACCAAGTCGTGTTGTTTTAGCAATGGCACTAATACTTCTGGTTCACGAGGGTACTTGGTACCTAGCTCAGTACCGGTAAAACCCGCTTCTGACATTTCAGTCAAACACCTCTCTAGTGGAATTTCACCACCCAATTCTGGCATATCATCATTTGTCCAAGTCAAAGGGCTAATTCCAAATTTCACCTTACTCATGCTTGTTCTCCAAAATAGTAAATGTAGGGGGTACGTTATCAATCGGTCTTTACGTACGGAGACAATAATTGATAAACAACTAAAGTTAAGACCTTTACGTGAATGTTAACATTTATGAGCGAGCATACTCTTTTTTTCAATGAAATGAAAAATATTTTTCACCAGGAGAAAAGAGAACAATTAAAATGAATAATATATTTCAGGCCTTGAAATACAAGGCTTAACAGCTGACAAGGATTAAATCAAACCCAATAACTAACCCTTTAAAAACAAAATCTTATAAATTTCACTCTAAATAAGCTCAAAGGTTATTTTTTTGACCAACTTAACATTTTATTATGCTAACGATGAAAGTAACTTATTCGTCCCACTCGATTAATGATTAGAGACTCGAGAGGTCGTGAAAATTATTTTTCAACAACATATTCATCATTTTCAGGTATAGATCAACAGACCATCACCAAGGAGTTTTAGACCAGAAAGGAATAGAAAGAAATAGCACAATTGGTAGATTTGATTTTGATTAACCCGAGACAGCAACCATACCCCAAGCTTTACACCAATAGGTGCAATAGGCATCAGAACCAATGCTGTAGTTAGGTTAACCGAGCTAAATTCCCCCAGTAAGGTATAAGGGATGAGCTTGAAGATATTAACAATGCCAAACAGTACCGCCATTGTACCTATCAATGTAACTTTACTAAGTCGTTGAGGCAGTAAATAAATACTAATAGGCCCTCCGCCCGCATGTATTGCTGTGCTGGAAAAACCACCCAATAGACTCCAAAAATAACCGCTATATTTGGATGGTTTACTAACCTCTACCGAGAAAAACCAATATTGCAAACAAAATAGTAAACAGAGTATTCCTAGTAAAATCTTAAGTCTGTACTCAGATATATTTTTTAAAAAAACACCGGCAATAGCA
This sequence comes from Vibrio sp. MACH09, assembly GCF_033238805.1. Classification (NCBI taxonomy): domain Bacteria; kingdom Pseudomonadati; phylum Pseudomonadota; class Gammaproteobacteria; order Vibrionales; family Vibrionaceae; genus Vibrio; species Vibrio sp. MACH09. Next base: position 1,574,397 of record NZ_BSFZ01000002.1, read on the forward strand.
ATTCCAATTAAAGCGGCAGGTAACATAGTTTTAAGCAATCGATAATCACAGTTTACGGCGTGATGTTTTATCGCAAATAGGTCCATCACACATAAAATAGGTAACATCACCGCCGCGGCTATACTTGGAGAGGTTGTCATTGCCATCAAGGGAACCGCAATAACACCTACCCCACCACCTAAACCCCCATTGCCAATACCATATATGAGCAACGCTGGGATCGCAGTTACATAAAACCAAGGATCGGTAATCACACTCAGTTAGCCAAAGCCTTTCAACTTTAAAAACTGACGACTGCGCATAATATCCCGCAGCGTAGTGTCAGAGTTGCGCGGATCACGCTCTTGCTCTATGGTGATCCAACCTTGATAATCAATATCAAGTAGAGCTTGCTGAACTTTGTCATAATCAACTGCGCCTTCACCAATAGGACACATAATGCCTTGAGAACACGCTTGCCAAAACCCTACTTGATTATTAATTACCTGAGTTAACACTTGCTGATTTATATCTTTAAAATGCACATATTCGAGACGTTTCGCGTAATGCATAAGGCTCTGCTCAGGATTCATTCCCGCATAATACAAATGACCAGTATCTAAGCAGAGTCCGATGTCTTCATGACTAAGTTGAGCGAGGGCTTTATCCAATTCATCTTTATACTCTATATATCCTCCAGCATGCGGATGCAACACGGGTCGAACCTCATATTTTTCAGCAATAGTGCAGATCTGTTTAATCGTATCCATCATAACATTCCAGCACTCTTCATTTAGGCGAGGAGCTTGTTCTGATCGTCCCGCATAGTGACTGCGAATCTCATTGACACAGTCAATCACAACCAACTTATCTGCTTTTATCGCCTTAAGTAGGCGACATAAGGTTTCCGTCTTCTGTAAGATAACCGCTTGTTTTTCGGTAACGGATAAAGGTTCAAAAATAGTACCAGCACAAACTGTAAGCGCTCTGCCATACAACTCTGTTTCGATCATATCTGCATCTAACGGCAGATAACCGTAAGGACCAAGTTCTAACCCGTTATAACCAGCTTCTTTTGTTTCATCTAATACGGTTTTCCAAATCGGATTATGAGGGTTATCAGGAGATTCAACACCCCAACAACATGGGGCACAAGCAATTGAATAAGACATAGTTCATTCCTTAGTTGCTAACGCGTGAGGTCCTCAACAGGCTATTACACGCTTCGATTAGTGACATCAGCTTATCTGTTTGATTTTTGTTGTCCCAGACCAACACACAAGTTCCAACCAAAGGCTCTTGCTCGTCAGTCAAACGCTCTGTTTCCTCAGCAATCATGAACCGATTAATTCTATACAAGCCAGTTCAATTTCAAAGCTCACACCGTTATCGAATCAATTATAATTGAGCTCTTCCTTATAAGATCGCTTGCAACAAACAACTGCTTCACTTTTGATTTATTCCAAAACAAAACCTTACCTTATCGGTTCTCTACACGATTATTGGTCTTTCTTACTTTACATGTAAATAACTTGAAGATCACCAACCGAATGAAAAATATTTATCGCACACTCACCATTCTGGAAATCAGTAAAACAAATATTTCATTATAAGAATTGTTACTAACTACAAAATTTAAGACAAATACGACAACAAACAAAGTTCTTATAAAACAATACGTTAAGGCTTTAATGTTTTTGAAATGTTAATTCTAATGAGATCAAGATAACATTTCCGAACATAAATCACTCAACGCTATGGTCAGAAATACAACAAAGGAATAGTATTAAAAGCAGTCAAAATAAAAAATATTTTTCACATCAATGAAAGATACATAACCCTAGCTAGAATCTGATTCTTTTAGCAAAAATTTGTTTAGTTCGGTACTAAACAAGCAAATGACTATAAAAACAAGGAGGCAAAAAATGCCATCAATAACAATTGGATTAGCACATTTTTACAAAGCAATCTCGACAATGGCAGAGCGAACGAAAAAAGGAATTCGTCTATTCGTTACAACAATCAGCTTATTAGGGCTTGTTGCTTGTGGTGGCGAGAAAGCAGAAGATAACGTCACCACAATCGGTGTAGCAATTCCAAACTTTGATGACACATTCTTAGTAAGCTTGAAGTCAGCAATGGAGAGATATACTCAGGAAAAGTATCCTGGAAAAGTCGAGTTGATCATTGTTGATGCGAAAGAAGATACCGCAAAACAATTGGGACAAATCCAGAATTTCATCGTTCAGCAAATGGACGCCATCATTTTAGTTCCCGTAAATACTGAAGCAACTCAGCCTATGACTGATGCCATTCAAAAAGCAGGCATTGAGCTGGTCTATTTGAACCGTCGCCCTTCTTATCTACCTGATGGAGTTTCTTATGTAGGATCTGATGAAATTAAGTTTGGTGAAGCTCAGGCCCGATATGTCGACGAACATAGTCAAGGCGGTAACATTGGTATTCTGATGGGCATGATGACAACAGAAGCTGCGGTACTACGAACTCAAGGTAATGAAGACTACTTTAAAGGCAACCCTAACTATAACGTTATTCGTAAACAAACTGCTTTGTGGCAACGTTCTCAAGGCATGATTGTTATGGAAAACTGGATAAGCTCTGGAGACAAATTAGACGTTATTCTTGCCAATAATGATGATATGGCACTAGGCGCAATTCAAGCATTAAAGGCCGCAGGCAAGCTAGATAAGACAATGGTTATTGGTGTCGATGCTACACCAGATGGAGTCATGGCGGTGAAAAATGGAACACTTGACGCAACGGTATTTCAAGATGGCGCGGGTCAGGCTCGTGGCTCAATTGACGCGGCAATGGATGCAATCAATAAGAAACCACACGAGAAAATCACTTGGATCCCAGCAGAATTAGTAACGAAAGACAACTTAGAAGAATTCATGGCTAAAAAAGGCTAACAAGGATTGTTGATAAAGCTACTTTCTCAAATATAGAACACATAGAGAGTAGCTTATCTGGAGACGTTTTATGAGTGAAGTGGTTTTAGAAATGCGGGGGGTGACCAAAACCTTTCCTGGTGTTAAAGCTTTAGATAATGTCCAGCTGACACTTAAGAAAGGGAGAGTCATGGCCTTGATGGGAGAAAATGGAGCCGGCAAGTCGACGTTAATGAAAGTACTATTTGGTATTTATCAACGAGATTGCGGCACAATTTCATACAACGGAGAAAAAATAGAATTTGATGGTGCAAAAGAATCGTTAGATGCTGGAATATCCATGATTCATCAGGAGTTATCTCCAGTACTACACCGCAGTATTGCAGAAAACATATGGTTAGGTCGTGAACCAACGTCTGGTCCTCTCAGATTAATTGACCATCAAAAAATGTACGATGATACAAAGTTACTATTAGAAAAGCTGGATCTCGATCTTGACCCTCGCCTTCATATGAGTGAGATAACTGTTGCCACCATGCAAATGGTTGAAATAGCAAAAGCTATTTCGTTCAACTCACAAATTATCATTATGGACGAACCTACCTCAGCACTAACCGATAAAGAAGTTGAGCACTTATTTGACATCATTTCCATGCTAAAAAAGAAAGGTGTGGCTGTTGTTTACATTAGTCATAAGATGGAGGAGATCTTTAAAATTTGTGACGATATCACTGTTTTTCGAGATGGCGCTTTTATCGGAGAAAGAGCAGCCAGAGAAACCAATCATGAAGAGTTAGTGAACATGATGGTTGGCCGAGATTTAGGTGACGTCTTTCCTCCGCCAACATCAAAACCTGGAAAAACACGTCTTGAAGTTAAAAATCTATGCACAAAGGGTTGTTTCGAGAATATAAACTTTACCTTACGTGAGGGTGAGATTCTTGGCATCGCTGGACTAGTTGGTGCAGGCAGAACTGAACTGGTTGAAACATTATTTGGCGTTAAGCAAAAAGACTCTGGTGAGATCTGGCTTAATGGTAATCAAGTAGAGATTAAAACACCACATGACGCCATAAACTATAAAATGGCTTTCCTTACCGAAGACCGACGTCAATCGGGTCTATATCTAATGCTAGATATATTCGCCAATACCTCTATTGCGCATTTAGACGCATACAAAAGTAAAGTCACTAATCTTCTAGATATGCGACAAATGAGAAGCGATAGCGGAGAGCAATGCAAGTCGCTAAAGGTGAAAACGCCAAGTTTAAATGAAACCATTGACAACCTCAGTGGTGGCAATCAACAGAAAGTGTTATTGGCTCGATGGATGTTAACCAAACCAGACATTCTGTTTCTCGATGAACCAACACGTGGGATTGACGTAGGCGCAAAATCTGAAATATACAAACTAATGCGACTGCTCACCGGACTCGGTAAAAGCTTGGTCATGATCTCATCAGAACTGCCTGAAGTCATTGGTATGAGTGACAACATTATTGTTATGCACGAAGGCAAAATGAAAGGTTCGCTTACCGGAACCGAAGCCACCCAAGAGAAAATTATGTCTATGGCGCTTCAATAAGAAGCGATATAGGACTATCCGAACAAGGAATTAATGTCATGATAGCCAAAATTATTCAGGCAACGTCTGGTGATAAGTCACCAAAAAATATTAAGCATTTCATCTCGAAATACGCCATTTACTTTGTATTCATAGCAATGTGCGTTGTAATGAGTATTTTATCTCCTGTTTTTCTTTCTGTAGCGAACCTTTTAAATGTAATGACCCAAATGGCGAGTATTGGTCTGCTTGCACTTGGTGTGACTATCATCATTATTACTCGAGGTATCGATTTATCCTCCGGCTCAGTACTCGCGCTTGCTGCGGTTGTCTCTGCCAGTATGGCTCAATCCGTTGATTGGGCGATGCGTATGTATCCAACGATGCCAGAGCTACCGATCATAATACCTATATTAATTGCATTAGCGGTAGGTGCTCTATGTGGACTCATCAATGGCTGGTTAATTGCTTACACAGGAATCCCTCCCTTTATCGCCACATTAGGTATGATGATCGTCGCTCGGGGAGCTGCGCTATTATACTCAGACGGCCGTCCTGTAAGTACTCTAGTAGAGTCTTACCAGTGGATAGGTCAAGGCTCAGTAATGGGTATCCCTGTACCTGTGATCATTTTCATTATAATGGCCTTTATTTCTTATATCTTGCTTAACTACACTCGGTTTGGCAAATACGCTTATGCCATTGGTGGAAATGAAAATGCAGCATACGTATCTGGGATAAATGTAAAAAAATACAAAATTCTCGTTTATACCTATGCTGGTATGCTTGCTGGTATCGCAGCACTTATTCTTGCTGCTCGAATCAACTCTGGTCAACCTGGACTTGGGGTAATGTATGAGTTAGATGCCATTGCCTCAGCGACGGTCGGTGGTGTGAGTCATGCGGGTGGAATCGGTACTATACAAGGTACCATCGTTGGAACCATGATTATGGGGGTTCTGCAAAATGGGCTAGATTTACTAAACGTCTCTGCATATTGGCAACAAGTAGTGAAAGGATTAGTCATTGTTGGTGCGGTTATATTTGATATGAAGAGACAAAAGAAAAGCAAGTAACTGATTTTATTTAAATTAACATGAATAAATCCATTACAGCAAAAGCCACAGTGATTACTGTGGCTTTTGCTGTATTGAACAAGTGTAATTGTATATGCAATTCATCAATTAAGTTCTTTCTATTAAATTTTCTCTCTACGTTAAAGAAACAATTGTACTAAGTTAGATAACCTCTAAAGTCGCTGGTAAACCGATCATTATGGCTGTCAGTCAATGTCCAACAGGTTCCAATGGCCAGAGTATTTTCACACAAAAACTCTCTAAAAAGAGTCGCCAACTCCTTCAGATACATGAACCAGATCAAATCCTGAATTAAACTTAGTAACAAAGCTCATACTTTTCATAACAATTCGTTACCTTAGTCGTTGTGACAGATAGAATTAGCCACGAATGTATTTACCGTCAACAGAGGAAAAGAATGAAAGAACAAGCACATATCTTAGTGGTCGACGATGACAAAGAGATCCGAGAATTACTCGATAAGTATCTCTCTAAATCTGGCTACTTAGTCTCTGTTGCTGAAGACGGTGATGATATGCATCAGCATATTGAACAACATGGTTATCCAACACTCATTTTGCTCGATATTATGCTGCCCGGAGATGATGGGTTTGCTTTATGCCAGCAGGTACGAAAAAAATCCAATGTCCCGATTATTATGCTGACGGCGGTATCGGATGTAACCGACCAAATCATTGGATTAGAGATCGGTGCTGACGACTATATCGCAAAACCTTTTAATCCCCGCCAACTCGTTGCACGCATTAAAGCGGTACTACGTCGTTTCCAGAAGGAAGATTCAGAGTCAAATACCGACAAGGTGCCTAAAGCAATTAATTTTGGCGCATGGCATCTGGATATCCTAGCCCACAGTCTGCTAAATCAAGAGACCAATGAACAGTTCGAACTCTCAGGCAGCGATTTTGCCTTATTAATGCTGTTTTTGGCCCGACCTAACGAAGTGTTGGATAGAGATACCATCTCGTTTGCAACACGCGGCCGTGCTGCACTGCCGTTTGAACGCGGAATAGATGTCCAGCTAAGTCGGCTTCGTCAACGTTTAGGAGACAATGGTAAACAGCATCAATATATTAAAACCATGAGAGGCAACGGCTATATTTTTACCGCCCCTGTCTCTTATGAGAACTAACCCATATCTTATGAGAACAGTAAGATGAAAAGGTTATTCTCGCCTCGCTCTTTGGTTGCCAGAACACTTTGGTTGACTTTAGTCGCGGTTATTCTTGCTCAAGGCATTGCGACTTCAATATGGTACTCGCAAACCAAGCAAAAAGAGCTGGAAGGGATAAGCTCTACCTCTGCAAGTATGGCGAGTATATTTGCCTCTACCGTTAACTTCTTCCAAGCACTTCCTGTCCAATACCGCCATATCGTACTCGATCAGATTCGAAATATGGGTGGTACTCGTTTTTTCGTTTCCTTCAATAAAAGAGAACTGGATACTGACCCTATTCCAGATAACTATTTGGAACAGGCCTCTTTAAAAGCGGTACGGCAAGTTTTAACCGACAAACTAAACAATGTAAAAACCATCTCTGTCGAGTTTTCTAAGCCCGATAAACTGCGGGTACTCAAAAATGATATTTATCTTCATGACCTGCCTAAGTCATGGGCTTACTACACTCTCACTCTTGAGCCATTGAACCCTCCTATTCTAGTGGTTCAAATAGAGTTAAGTACCAACGAATGGATCTACATCGCCGCGTTACTCCCGGCTCCTTACGTTAGTTTAGATGACACCATTCTCAGTTCTGAGCAGTTACTCTTTCTGCTATTTTCGACCTTGATCCTTATGCTGTTGGTCTATTTCCTTATTCGGCGACAAGTAAGGCCGATTAAAAACATCGCCACCGCAGCCAATAAAATGAGTATCGATATAGAGCAGCCCGAGTTAGAAGAAGAAGGGGCAAATGAGCTGGTAATGGCCACTCGCGCATTCAACCGTATGCAAAGTCGTATTCGGCATTACGTGCATGATCGGGAAACGCTTTTTTCTGCTATTTCTCATGACTTAAAAACCCCCATAACTCGGTTACGTATTCGAGCAGAGTTATTGGATGAGTACGAAACTCGCGATAAGTTTAATGAAGACTTAGATGAGTTGGAAATGATGGTAAAAGGCGCGCTTCAAGCGGTTAAAGATACCGATATTCATGAGAACAACACCCATATTGATGTGAAGGCAATGTTACGTTCTGTAGCAGAGCATCATAATCAGGATGTCACGCGTGTTCACATTGCCAACCTACCGATTAAACCCATCATCGGCAAACCTTTAGCAATTAAACGGGTATTGACCAACTTAATCGATAACGGTGTTAAGTACGGCCATCGAGTGGTTGTATCCGCTCAGGAAACACCAAAAGGATTACTGTTATTCGTTCAAGACGAAGGCGATGGCATCCCTGAAGACAAGCTCGAACTGGTTTTCGAACCCTACTATCGACTAGCAAAAGATCGAGACGGTCACGGTTTGGGATTGGGTATCTGCCGAAATATTCTTCACGCACATGGTGGAGATCTCATTCTTAAAAATTCCCCTCTTGGCGGTTTATCCGCTGAAGTCCTTATTCCACGTAACTTAGCGGTCTAATGTAACAGGAGTGTTACGTTGGGGTAACGCTTTGTTTCAGTTCATCTCAAAAATACCGATTAGGATTAAGATGTGTTAATGAACAGCATGTTTAATCACGTTTCAGTAACACACCCTACAAAAAACGGATAGACAATATCCAATTGGCATAATCCAATACACGGACGAAAACAATGAATATAAAAAAATCCCTATTAGCTCTTTCCCTCCTTACTGCCACTCAATTTGCATCAGCTGGCGAAGTTGAAGTACTGCACTGGTGGACATCAGGTGGTGAAGCAAAATCAGTATCCGCTCTTAAAGACATGCTTGAAGCACAAGGTCACACTTGGAAAGACTTCGCAGTAGCAGGTGGCTCTGGTACAAGTGCAATGACCGTACTAAAAACTCGTGCCGTTTCTGGTAACCCACCAGCAGCAGCGCAAATTAAAGGTCACGACATTCAAGAATGGGGTGGATTAGGCTTTTTAACCGATTTAGATGATGTTGCCGCTGCAAACAAATGGGACTCCCTTGTTCCTAGCATGGTGACAGACATTATGAAATACAACGGCGAATACGTAGCCGTTCCCGTTAACGTTCACCGTGTAAACTGGCTGTGGGCAAACAAAGAAGTATTCGAAAAAGTTGGCGCTAAAGTACCAACGACTATGGATGAGTTCTTCATGGTTGGTGACAAGCTAAAAGCTGCTGGTTACATTCCATTGGCTCATGGTGGCCAAGCGTGGCAGGACGCAACCGTATTTGAAGCAGTTGCTCTGGATATTTTAGGCTCTGATGGTTACCGTAAAGCGTTCGTTGATTTAGATATGGACGTGCTTGGCGGCGAAAAAATGGTCGAAGTATTTACTGTGTTCAAGAAAATGCATAACTACATCGATAAAAACTCACCGGGCCGTGATTGGAACGTAGCAACGTCTATGGTTATCAATGGTGAAGCAGCAATGCAAATCATGGGTGACTGGGCGAAAGGCGAGTTTACCGCCGCAGGTAAAGTACCGGGTAAAGATTACGTTTGTGTTCCAGCTCCAGGCACAGCGGGTCAATTTACTCACAACGTAGATAGTTTTGCATTCTTTGAACTACAAGATGCAGAGCAGCAAAAAGCGCAAAAAGCGCTTGCCGCGACCATCCTTACTCCTGAGTTCCAAGAAGTCTTTAACTTGAACAAAGGTTCTATCCCTGTTCGTCTAGATGCTGACATGTCTAAGTTTGATGCTTGTGCACTTTCTTCTATGAAAGACTTTAAAGCAACAGCGAAAAGTGGTGATTTAGTACCAAGTATGGCGCACGGTATGTCGACAACCAGCTATGCTCAAGGTGCAATCTATGACGTAGTAACAAACTTCTTTAACGACTCAAACGCAGATCCAAAAGAAGCCGCTGCTAAACTGGCTAAAGCAGTAAAAGCAGCAATGTAATCTAACCATGGGCAAAACATGTTTTGCCCTAATTAGAGACTCTCATTGAGAGACCCGAGGTGATGCTCTTCCTCCCTGAGCGTCACCTACTTAACTGGGATATTCACCTCCCAGTACCTATGGACAAGTTATGGAGCGCGTTTTGACTTCGCCTATTAAACCCCCTACACCTCAGCGCAGCTTTGGTGACAGGTTACAAAATTGGCTTCCAAAAATCGTACTTGCACCCAGCATGCTAATTGTTGTTGTGTGTATTTATGGATACATCATATGGACCGCCATTCTTTCGTTGACCAGCTCTCGTTTTCTTCCTAGTTACAACTTCGCTGGCTTAATCCAGTATGAAAAGTTGATGGATAACGACCGTTGGATGACATCTATCGCCAACTTGGGCATCTTCGGTGTGCTATTTATTTTGCTCGCCATTGTGTTGGGTGTTGGTTTAGCCATATTGCTTGACCAAAATATTCGACAAGAAGGGGCAATACGCACCATTTATCTCTACCCAATGGCTCTCTCCTTTATTGTAACGGGTACAGCGTGGAAGTGGATTCTTAACCCCGGCTTAGGGATAGAGAAACTGATGCGAGACTGGGGATTTGAAAATTTCGAATTCGACTGGTTAGTCAACTCAGATATGGTGGTATACACTCTGGTTATTGCGGCGGTTTGGCAATCATCCGGGTTTGTCATGGCCATGTTCTTAGCAGGGCTTCGCGGTATCGATAACTCTATTATCAGCGCAGCACAAATTGACGGTGCAAGCTTACCTACCATTTACTTAAAAATCATTTTGCCTTGTTTAAGACCGGTCTTCTTTAGTGCTGTTATCATCACCTCTCATATCGCCATTAAGAGCTTTGACCTTGTCACAGCGTTAACCGCTGGTGGTCCCGGCTACGCCTCTGACTTACCTGCACTATTTATGTACGCTCACTCCTTTACCCGTGGTCAAATTGGATTAGGTGCAGCCAGTGCAATGATGATGCTTGGTGGTATCTTAGCCATCCTTGTGCCTTATCTCTATTCAGAACTAAGGGAGAAGAAATCATGAACAATAAGACATTAGGAAGAGTTTTTGTTTATGCCGCACTACTATTCTTCTGCTTAGTCTATTTAATGCCGCTGTTCGTTATGGTAACAACGTCATTCAAAACACTGCCAGATATCAAAGCAGGTAATTTACTCTCCCTGCCAACAGAATGGGTATTTGATGCATGGTACAAAGCGTGGGATTCAGCTTGTACAGGTGTTAAATGTGAAGGGGTAAAAGGTTACTTCTGGAACTCATTCCAAATGGTGATTCCAGCGGTTGCTATCTCCACCCTACTTGGCGCATTTAATGGCTATGTTATAAGCAAATGGCAATTTAAAGGATCCAACTTCTTCTTTAGTGCCATGCTATTTGGTTGCTTTATTCCCTTCCAAGTTGTGCTACTACCAATGGCAACAACACTTGGGAAGCTAGGTTTAGCAAATACCACGGCTGGTTTAGTGGCGGTTCACGTTATTTATGGTTTGGCGTTTACCACCCTATTCTTCCGCAACTTCTATGTTGGGATTCCGGACGAACTGGTTAAAGCGGCGAAATTGGATGGCGCAGGTTTCTTCACCATCTTCTTTAAGATCATGCTGCCCGTCTCTACCCCTATTATTATGGTGACGGTTATTTGGCAGTTTACTTCCATTTGGAACGATTTCTTATTCGGTGTTGTTTATTCTGGCTCGGAAACACAGCCTATTACCGTGGCCCTAAACAACCTGGTTAATACCAGTACCGGTATAAAAGAATATAACGTCGACATGGCCGCTGCCATTATTGCAGCTTTGCCAACTCTGCTGGTTTATGTACTGGCAGGTAAATATTTTGTTCGTGGATTAACCGCTGGATCGGTAAAAGGATAATAAAAAATGGCAACTCTAGATTTAAAACAGATCCGTAAGACATACAGAAACGCGGACGTAGAAACATTAAAAGGCATAGATATTAGTATCGATTCTGGCGAGTTCTTGATTTTAGTTGGCCCATCGGGCTGCGGTAAATCAACCTTGATGAACACCATCGCTGGCTTAGAAGATATTAACCAAGGAGAGATACTGATTGATGGTGTTGACGTTGCTCACGTTGAACCAAAAGATCGCGATATCGCGATGGTTTTTCAGTCTTACGCCTTATATCCAAATATGACCGTTGAAGGCAACATCGCTTTTGGTCTCAAAATCCGAAAAATGCCTAAAGAGGAAATTGATGCTGAAGTAAAACGCGTAGCAGAATTGCTACAAATTGATGCTTTGCTCGACCGTAAACCGTCTCAACTATCAGGTGGTCAAAGACAACGTGTCGCCATGGGACGCGCCCTTGCTCGCCGACCAAAGCTTTATCTATTTGATGAACCACTTTCTAACCTTGATGCGAAACTAAGGGTAGAGATGCGCCATCAAATTAAGCGCCTCCACCAACAGTTAAACACCACCATTGTTTACGTAACTCATGACCAGATTGAAGCAATGACCTTAGCGGATCGCATTGCGGTAATGAAAGATGGTGAACTGCAGCAACTTGGAACGCCGAAAGAGATCTACAACAGACCGAACAATATGTTTGTTGCTGGCTTTATGGGCTCTCCATCAATGAACTTCATCACCACCATGGTGGACTTAGATGACGATCAAAATCCAATCATTACGGTAGCAGGAAGCGGAGATAGCCAACACCAAATTCGCCTTCCACAATCTATGCGTAAGCAAGATGGTAAGAAAATTGTCATTGGTCTGCGTCCAGAGCATATTACCGATACCGATAGCGAAAACATGACCGCCGCTACTCGTTTAGGGTTAAAACTGGAGGTTATCGAACCAACCGGCCCAGATATCATTGCGATGGTAAAAGTCAACGATCAAGAAGTGGCGTGTAGACTGTCACCTGAGTTTGAAGGACAAATTGGTGATGTTGCCTCACTGAACTTCGATCTCTCAAGAGCAGTTTACTTTGATGGTGAATCAGAACAACGTATCGATTTCGAATAAGCAAAATTGAGTAGAACGAAAAAGGGATGCAGTACTTGCATCCCTTTTTACTATTCCAAATCACCGTTTATGCCCTAGCTTGATTGACATTGATAAAGAGTCACTCTTATAACAAGGTTATCTGCTTAACTTCAAATGTAGAATCTGACCACATTTCTTGCTCGTACTCCCCTTTTATCCGCACGGTATCTTTATCAGAAAAAGAAGGCGTCTGTTTTGTTTTCAACTTAATGGTTAACTCATCCACTCCATCACTAAACACAAAGGTACGATTGCTTAACTGCTTGGTTATCTGCCCTTCTAAAATATAGTCATCTTCACTAAACCAACTTGTGTTCGCTTTCATATCAGCAATGGTTGTCGTTTCAACTGGACCGGTATAGTTCACCGTCGATACGGTAGAGCGTTTATCTCTTTTATCTCCATGACCATCGCCATCGTCATCATGAGCAAAGGCAATTCCGGTGCTGCCCAATACCAACGCCGAGGCAAGAACAGAGACTAGTGCCTTACGTTTATGTTTTGTTGTTAGCTCATTAGCGCTGTTTTTCATTTTCATCATTTTAGTTTTAATACTCATATCTCTTCCTCAACTCAGCCCGTTATTTAACTTTCACTTGTAGTTTACCGACGTCATCTTAATGGCGAGTGAGAGAGCCATTCATATTGAGTTCATCCAAACAGCAATGTACGGAGGTTTATAGATGCAGATTACTAGACTCTCTCCTTTACCTTTCTTTACGACCTCTATTCTAGCCAACAACCTAAATTAGAGTATACTTATATACATACCAAAAAGGAGAATGTTGCTATGAATATTAAAAACATATTAATTGCTCTACTTGGATTATCAATTGCTACTGCTGTGAGTGCTGCCGATACCAATCAAGACGGTGCAGGGTCCCCCAACAAACAACAACCAGAATTTAGTGACATTGACACGGATAGTGATGGAAAAATATCAGAACAAGAGCTAACCGAATTTAGGAAACAACGCATTACAGAACAAACTAAAGAGGGACGAACACTCAAAAACGTTAGTCGAACTTCTGCATTAGCTTCTTACGATAAAGACAAAGACGGCTTTATTAGCGAAGAAGAGTTTAATCAACACAAGCGTTATTCTGCGTCATCTAAAGCAAACAAACAAAACGCCAACAAACAAACTACAAAGAAAAATAACAAAAACAAAAACAGTGGCAATGGCAATGGCAATGGCAATGGCAATGGCAATGGCAAAAACAAAGGCTAACCAGCGACAAGTTGATTCTGTCATGTCACCAATTGTTCGCTTCAATTGGTGACTGGCTATAAAACCCAATCAAAACAACAATAATATCTCTATGGAGCAGTGACAATGGCAAAGTTTGGATGGAAACAACGGGCAGTTATTTTGCCGCCAATACTATTAGGCATACTTATTATCGCTATTGCTCCTTCAATGAAAGCCGAACCTGCTAAAGCAGAGCAGAAAGCCATTAAAAAAGTGGTTCGAGTTTTGCCAGTAAAACCAAGAAGTATTCAACCTTATGCTATAGGTTATGGGCACACCAAACCTGAACAGAGCTGGCAGGCTCAATCAGAAGTTGAAGGAAGCATTATTTGGATTGCGGAAAGCCTACAAAATGGTGCCATCATCAAGAAAGGAACAACATTAATCAAGTTAGACCCCTCTCCCTACCAACTCGCGATTACTCGCTTGCTGGCTGAAAAGAATGTTTCTCTACTCAAAGATAAAACCATCGCTGCATCCCTTGCCATAGCTGAACAAGATTACGCCATTCAGCTCTCTGAATATCAACGTACAGAACGCCTCAATAAAACTGGGCATATTTCAAAAAACGAATTAGATGGCGCCAAGCGTTCTCTTTTAAACAGTCAACAACAACTTCAAACACTTAAAAACAACCTAGCGATTAATCAAGCCGAGCAACAAGTATTGCAGGCACAGTTAGATCTGGCCAAAAGAGATCTACAAAAAACGGATATTGTTGCCCCTTTTGACTTACGCATCACCGAGAAAAAAGCCGATGTCGCCGAATACGTAAACAAAGGAGAGATTCTCCTCTATGGAGACGGCATAAATAGGGTGGAAGTCAGCGCTCAATTTCCATTGGGAAAAATGCGGCCATTGCGACGCTCAGAAAGCAGAAATTTAATCGACAACAACATCCATAATGATCTACAAGCACAAGTGATTCTTAAGGCAGGAGACCGAAGCATATTCTGGCAGGCCGATGTCGGTCGTTCAGGCGGGCAAATTGATGTACAGACTCAAAGCCAGAGCATCATTGTCACTATTGATGCACCTTATAAAAAAGCGTCTCCCGGCAAAAAACCGGCGTTAATTAGAGATACCTTTGTCAAAGTAATACTTAAAGCGCCTGTGATAAATAAACAGATTTTATTGCCACTGACTGCAATCCATCAAGACAAGGTTTATACCGTCACACCAGAAGGAAAACTGTCGATAAAACCTGTGGAAATAGACTTTATTCAAGGTGAAATCGCAGTTATCAAATCGGGTATTTCCTTTAAAGACAAAGTGGTGCTAAGTCAGCTTTCTCCTGCGGTTTCTGGTATGAACCTTAAGCCACAATTAGATAAAAAAATGCTCAAATGGTTAGACAATGAAACAGGGTTTAGCGCAGAAAAAGCAATAGGAGATAAACTATGATCGCTTTTTTTGTTCGCCATCGCACGGCAGCCAATGTCGTCATGTTAACCATTATATTACTTGGTCTATTCGCCTTACCCAAGTTACAAAGAGATACATTCCCACTTACACCAACCAAAGATATTGAAGTTCGAGTCAATTTTCCCGGAGCCACTCCTGCCGAGATCGTTAAAGAAATATGCCTCCCCATCGAAGACGCATTGGATCGAATAAATGGCATTAAAGAGCTCAGTTGTGATGCTCGCGAAAACCTAGCCATCGCTAATGCTGAAATTCAATCCGGTGAAGATATTGATATTGTTACCAGCGATATTCAACAACAAGTGTTTGCCATTAATGATTTTCCTGACCGAGCTGAAAATATTACCGTAAGTAAACTGGATAGAACCGCCTCGGTAGCAAGCATCGCCATTACTGGAGAGATGTCAGACACGGATCTTTACCTTTATGCCGAACAGGTTAGGCAACGCTTAAAATCGAACCCTATGATCGCTCAAGTAACGCTGGATGGCTTTTCAGATAGAGAAGTGGAAGTGACCATCTCAGATTGGAAGTTAAAACAGTATGGTATCAGCATTTCAGATCTCTCCAACGCACTTGATCAGCAAAACATTAGCGTGCCCGCAGGTGTTTTTAATAGCGATTTAGAGTCCATTAACGTTCGATTTGATCAGAAGAGTGAACGGCTGCAAGAACTAAAAAACTTGGTAGTAAAAACCAGTTCAGCAGGCACCCTGATTACACTGGGTGATATCGCTAATATCAAACAAACTTTCTCTCAGCAAGAAGAAAAAATTCTATTCAACCAGCAACGTGCTGCGTTGCTTCAAGTCTCAAAAACCTACTTTCAAGATACGCTCAAAGTTCGCAAGACAATTGAAAATCTTGTCGAAAAAGAGCGGGCAAATGCCGCGCACGGAGTGACCTTCACGGTGACTCAAGATGTTAGCGTCAATATAAATGAACGATTACGTATCCTTAGCAGCAATGGTTTACAAGGATTAGCCTTGGCCTTCCTGATGCTTTGGGCATTTTTTAATATCCGCTTTAGTTTTTGGGTCGCAATGGGATTACCGGTATCTTTTCTCGGTGCGGTATTCGTAATGCATATGCTGGGATATACCATCAATATGATGACCATGGTTGGCTTAATCGTGGCTATTGGGCTGTTAATGGATGATTCACTTATCATCGCGGAGAACATTGCGGCTAAAAAGCAACAAGGAATGTCGTCATTTAACGCTGCGATACTCGGTACTAAACAGGTGTTACCCGGTGTACTCGCGTCATTTGCCACCACATTGATGGTGATTGGTCCCCTAATGTTTTTAACAGGAAAAATGGGCGAGGTACTAAGATACATTCCTATCATATTGCTCATTACTTTACTGGTAAGTCTGATTGAAGCATTTCTGATCCTTCCTGCTCACCTTGTCCACAGTCACTTAGTCTCATCACCAAATCGAATCAGGCAACGTTTTATTAACGGCTTTGAAAAAATACGAGATCGCCTTTTTGTTCCCTTATCTGTTAAAGCGATGAAAGTCCCCTACTTCAGCATGGGTGTGATCTTTTTCCTTGTGTTAGCATCAACGGCACTGTTTCCTGCCGGGTTGCTCAAATTTAAAGCGATGCCTTCCCTAGAGAGCGATACGCTTCAAGCTCGAATTCTTCTGCCACAAGGTAGTTTGCTGCCTCAAACCGAACAGGTAGTGGCTAAAGTTACCGCCGCGCTAGACAAGTTAAACAGTGATTACCAACAGCGCTACCCTAGCTCCGATCCGTTAGTCAAAAACACCAGCGTATTTTTTAACACCAATATTGATGCCAATGAATCTGGTGCTCATATAGCGACCGTAAGTGCCGATCTTCTTCCTGCTCAGTTTCGCCAGCAAAACATTAAATCACTGGTACAAAATTGGAAAAAGAACACAGGCCCAGTTGCAGATGTTATTTCTATTAAGTTTACCGATAAAGAGCGTGGTATTGCAGGAAATGGCATAGACATACGGATACAAGGTGATTCGTTAACAGACATGAAAAAAGTGAGTCGCGCATTAATCAAATGGCTAAAAGGGTTTGATGGTGTGTTTAACCTTTCAGACGACCTACGCTATGGTCGTAATGATATTGGTATTCACCTTAAGGATGAGGCAGGTGTGATGGGGGTGAGTGCTTCACAATTGGCGCAAACCCTACGAAGCGCCATCGCGGGTCAGTCTGGCTTATCCATGTACCAAGATGGCGAAAATATCGACATTACAGTCAAGCTAGATGAATTTGCCCACCAATCTAACCTACAAACATTGAAAGACATCGCGATTACGGCTTCTAATGGACAACTTATACCGTTAGCGTCAGTAGCCGAATTTAGTCAACAACGTGCTTTCTCCCGAATTAATCGTATCAATAGCGTCAACACCATCACTGTACAAGGTAACGTAAATACCTCGATTGCTAACGCCCGGGAGATCATGCTCAAATTCAATCAAGAGTTTGTTCCTTCAATTAAGAGTAAATACCCTGAAATTAGCTTTGTTTCTCAAGGACAAGATAAAGAGAGTGCCGATACAGGTTCTTCGTTAGCCAGTTTTTTCCTACTGGGTGTCATCGGTATTTATCTGATTTTAACGCTACTATTTCAAAGTTATAGCCAGCCACTTGCGGTTCTACTCGCCATCCCTATGGGCTGGATTGGTGTCGTTTGGGGGCACTTTGCTCTGGGTCTAGACTTAACCATTCCGAGTTTGGTGGGATTTGCCACCTTGGCAGGTATTGTCGTCAATGACAATATTTTACTGGTCAACTTTATTAAACAGAATCTAGCATCAGGAAATGAGTTACTTCATGCCTGTCGGTCAGCCGTGCATGATCGGTTCCGAGCCATTTTTATCACCTCTCTGACCACATTTGCAGGTCTATTCCCTCTGCTAACCGAAAGCAGTACCCAAGCACAGTTTCTTATTCCTCTGGTTGCAAGTATCGCCTTTGGCTTAATCACCGCTACACTATTTGCATCCATTGTAGTGCCATGTGTCATGATTATTCTTGATGATCTTGGTGTCGTGTTGTACCAACAATCGTCCAGTAAAACTGAGCCAGAGGCACTCGACAAGCCGGTGGAGAATGGTCCTCTTCTAACAAACAAGGCGTAAGCCAGTAATAAGCGCCAACAACAATAAAGGGAAACCACTATGGTTTCCCTTTTAACATTGAGTTTTTACTGTTTCGTGCATTCAGCTCTGCTGCTGTACTGTTGTTTGAACATCAACATACGCCCGAGGCCCTGGACCAGAACCATTACAACAACCAGCCAAAAATAGTAATCCGACCAACAGAACAATCCACTTTGTAGGGTAAACTGACACAAACAACTCCTTATGTATTAACCAAATGAGATTCACTCATATCAATTAATCATAGAAGCGATTAACTTCTTTTGGGTTGTTTATAGGTTTTTCCAGCCAACTGATAGGTCTCTTTTTGTTTTACATCAAACATGGCAAAAAAGAACCAAGCAATAAACTTAATAATGTCATCGCCTTCGTTCATAACATGCTCTACAAATTCTTCCTCTTCACCTTGGTCATTCTCTTGTAGAGAAACGTGATAAATACGCTTCTCTCCTTCAACATCCGCCAAGGCAAACTGACCTACTAAAGATTCCGCAGCTTGAGCGATGTCTTCATCTTCACTTTTTTTAAGCATCTCTAACGCATCAGGTAGGCTCTGTTTCTCACATAAGGCATTAACCAATACCTCAAATTCATTTTGTAACATAACTAAACTCCAAATTCTGATAGCGCATTATACCCAACGCCCGCCAATATGTATGGGCTAATTTAGGTTATTGGCGTAAGTTTGGCCAAGTAGCTCATTGTAGCTTGCAATCTTAGTTTTAAACTCGTCGAGCTCTTTTGTAGGCACTGAGCTAGCCATAGGAATATTTGCCGTCATCGCGTTTACCGGACGTCCTCGAATAATAAACTCATAATGAAGATGTGGTCCTGTTGAACGACCCGTGTTCCCCGATAGAGCGATGCGCTGACCGCGAGACACTTTTTGTCCTTTCTTCACTAAGATTTTACTTAAATGCAAGAAGCGAGTTTTATAGCTGCTACCGTGTTGAATAACAATATACTTACCGGCATATGGGTGATTCTTTGTCAGAATGACTTTGCCGTCTCCAGTCGCATAGACTGGGGTGCCAATACCCACCGCAAAGTCTGTCCCATTGTGTGGCGAAATCCGACCTGTGACGGGATGCTTACGTTTAGGATTAAAGGACGACGAGATACGATAACGCTTATTGGTTGGATAGCGCTGGAATGCTCTTTGCAAACTATCACCATTCTTATCGTAATATTGACCATCTGAATGAAGATAAGCCGTTACTGTTTTACCCCGGTTGTGAATTCGGATAGCCGCGACTTCTTTGTTTCCAGACAGTTTGTCGCCAACATACTGGCGATTCTCAACTATCTCAAACTTATCTCCCGCTCGTAAGTCGCGAGCAAAATTAATTTTGTCCTTCAACAGGGTATTAACCTGTTCAATTTCATTTTTCCCTAAGCCTGCTTTGTTTGCAGAGAGAGAGAAGTTACCATGAATTTCGCCAGTTATGGCGGCCATTTTCCACTCACCGGCGATGGAAATGTCTTTGTACTCGTAACTGCCATCATCCAAAAGAACATAAGAAAATTGATCAGCAATGTTAAACTGCAACACCATTTTTTCTAGCGTTGTCTTCTCTTCCCCAGCCCAAAACAGCAAGGTATTACCCGGCATCAAGGTGTCTAGCATGAGATAGTTTAAGTCGGTTTCCATGATCTTCAATAGATCGGAATAGTTGAAACCTAAGCGAGTAAAAATAGCGCTTAAGTTGTCCCCTTTTTGAATCTGATAACGAAAATCAGGGGCGGAATCATAAGAAGTGGTTGGCTCTATGTTTTGCCGGTCAGGATACGACGGCATTTCATTAAACTGAAGTGTGAGTTCTTTTCGTCCCGATGAATCCATGGAACCTAACAAAGCAAAAATCACAATTAATACAACAGGAAACAGTACTAATAGACACTTAGTACGCAAAGAGATATCAGGCGAAAACAGGTTGCCCAATCGAGAAAATAACGTTTTTAACACAAATTAATCCAGTCAAACAGCAGTAAAAATATACAAGAAAAGTCTACTAGTGATAGCTGACATAGCAGCTCATTAACTATTACAGAAAGACTACCATAAGGCAAAATGATATAATATAACAATTTAGACGTCAGCTCACACTTAGCTTTACTTACTTTTACATCAGACAAAAAAGACCAGCTCGAAAGCTGGTCTTTTTGCGTCATGATCGAACTGGGTTTAGTGGAAAAAATCCACCTGCTTTTTCAGCTCTGTCGATTGAGATTGTAAACTCTCAGCACTATTGGCTGACTGAGCAGTTACTTCTCGCGTTTCACTGTTTAGCTTATTGATGTCAGAGATACTTTCCGCAATCTCTTGAGAAACCATCGCTTGTTGATCAGACGTTGCTGCTATAGTTTCAGACTGTTCTGAAATCTCACTCACCTGTTGTGCGATAGACTGCAACGCATCGCCAGCCTGACTGGTTCTCTCCAACACTTGAGTCGCGTTATTTTGGCTATCATGCATTAACGCCACTGCCCCAGATGTAGATTGCTGAAGTTTATTGATGATGGCCACGACTTCTTGAACCGACGTTTGAGTACGATGCGCTAGCGTTCGTACTTCATCTGCAACAACCGCAAAGCCTCTTCCTTGCTCTCCCGCTCTCGCAGCTTCAATGGCAGCATTTAACGCCAGTAAGTTGGTCTGCTCTGCAATTTCATCAATCATTCTCGTAACATCTTGAATACCGTCACTGTCTTTTGCCACACTATCAATGGCGATTGCAGATTGCTCTAGCAGGCCATTAAGCGCAGCCATGTCACTGCTCACCTGCTCTACAATGGTTAAACCTGATTGGCTGTTATCATTCGCTTGTTTAACACTTGCCGCGATGGACTCTACTTGCCCTGCAACAGACTGCGCCGATGTTGCCATCTCTTCTACCGCTGTTACCACTTGCTCTACGCGTTGTTGCTGTTTATCGGACTGTACTAAACTATTTTGCGCGTCTTGGTAAACACCGTTAGCTTGTTGGTACACCGTATCACTGGTGCCACGAATATCGCCAACCAAACCATTCAGTTTTACCGCCATATCACTCATGCCGTTAGTTAAACGAACAATTTCATTTTTAGAAGTATCATCGCCCCTATTGATAGACAAGCTTACTTCGCCTTTACCAAATCTATCCATATAGGCAGACAAGGTTTCTAACGGTTTAATAATGCGTGATAAAAAGAGGCTCACAACAACAAAGGTAAGCAGACCAACCACCACAGAAATCATTAGAATGGTTTTAAATAGGTCTAAACTCTCTTTGGTCACTTCAGAAACATAAGTTCCACCTATTATTTTCCAGTCCCAACCCGGTACTTCTGCGTAAGCGATGTATCGTTCTTGAGCCGAGTCGTCTGTTAAGTTGTACTGGATCACACCGTCGCTATTGGCAAACAGTTCATTAAACACAGCATTGCCATTTACATCACGTTCAGTTTGGATTGGCTGATCATTTATCCTTTTTGAAGGATGTAGTAAGTATCTGCCTTTTGACTGCTCACTATTATCAATAATGCTGGTGAAACCACTGTCACCCCATGTCATTTCGCCCAATTTAGCAAAGATCTGAGCCGTCGCTTTTTCTACAGGAACGCCAATAAAAGAGATCCCCATAATAGACCCGTTCGATGTCACTATCGGTTGATAATATGTGAGATATGGCATGTCAAAAAGAATCACTTTGGCATAATAAGGCTGGCCACTCTTAAGCTGTTGATAGCCGGGATGATTACTACCCAACATGCTTCCCACAGCTCGATTACCCGCTTGATCTTTCAGTGAGGTTGAAACGCGAATAAAGTCATTACCAGTCGGAACAAATAGAGTTGCAATTGAACCCGTATCTCGGGTAAAGGCATCAACTAGCTTAGTGTCTCCTACCAACGACTCACCAAACTGAGTAATGTCTCTTACTTGCTTACCGGCAAACTCAACCGTTCTATCTTCAAGATAAACACCCGCCAAATAACCATTGCGAAATGCCGATTCTAAACTCTTGGCACTGTCTAATATTGTCTGGAACTCGCCTTCTAATACGCTGGCTAAAGCTTCCACACGATGTTGATGTTCATTTAATGTTTTATTTAACAAAACCTTTGACGCATTTTGGTAAGCCATCACTCCGATTGCACCAAAAGCAATAACTAAACAAAGGGCAACGACTAGCCTCAATTGAAAACCAATACTCTTATTTTTGTAATTTAGCATGTTTGCCTTCTCAACTTGTTTCACATAAAACGAGATGTAGATCTAATTATAATTCAAAAAAGGTATATAAAGAACATTTTATATTCAAGTAAACGATTGCAGCACGGTACACCAACACAATGTTTTATATAATTTAAAATTACCGGACTAATCAATAACTTTTTTGACTAAAGGATAGAGAATAAAATCAATAAATGAGACTAAATTAGCACTAAATACAACAATCAATAGTATGGCAACATTTGATGTGATGACTTTTAATGTCACCTTTATTCATATGGCTGATATGCAGAAATTCGCGCTTTTGTAGCAGAAATGAACTAGCGCTATCGGTAAAGTTTCACCAAGATAGTTAAGTAGATATAGAATAAATTTACGGTACCGTGACTTAATGCTCTTACAAGTTGGTGATTATAACGTACTCTGCATGGTAAGTGAGCCAAGGTAACACACTATGTTCGGCTGATTTATCATTCACATTCGCACTAGTAGTTATGCATATATCTGGGATTAATATTCTTACTATAATTACTATTGAGAAAACATATAACTGTATATAAATCGCTCAAAGCCATTACTTTACAGTATGAAATTACTGCATATTATTCCTTTATTAGTGAATAGTATTGCAATGAACGATGATTATCGTTAATCTTCGCACACGATTTTGATATGGATGTATAAAAAATAACAGCGCCAAAGGATATGGCAACAAAACGACTTGTTATTTAGAGACATAAAATGCAAAACAATTCAGAGACCACAGAGACACCACAGAATAAAAGCACATTTTGGGTATTTCTCATCCCGTCACTACTTGGCCTATTCCTCTTTATGGCACCTGTTAGCTACAACGGAGATTTAACCATCCCAGTAGCTGTTCTGGCAAAATCCCTTATCAGTGTTATGGACGCGTACTTGGTTACCGTAGTTACGATAATCATCAGCTTCATGGCAATCAGTTCTTTACTATACAGAGCCGTTCAGCCTTCATTTATCGCTAAGAACGCTTTTTTGCATCGCTTATTTACTCCGTCACCGCTCTGGTTAGCGGTAAGAGTTATCGGTGGATTAGCCGTTGCGATGACCTATTTCAAGATTGGTCCAGAAGCAGTATGGGAAGCGAATACCGGTGGATTAGTACTCGAAGGCTTGTTGCCAACACTGTTTGCCGTATTTATATTTGCAGGAATGTTGCTGCCATTATTACTTAATTTTGGCCTATTAGAACTGTTTGGCACCATTTTAAGTAAAGTCATGCGCCCAGTATTTAATTTACCCGGTCGCTCGGCTATCGACTGTATGGCGTCTTGGTTAGGCGATGGCAGCGTAGGTATCTTGCTGACCACTAAGCAATACGAGAACAAGTTTTATACCCAGAGAGAAGCGGCTGTCGTTGGAACCACATTCTCTGCGGTTTCCATTACCTTTAGCCTTGTAGTACTGGCACAAGTTAAGTTAGAGCAATACTTTATTCCATTTTATGGTTCTATCTGTCTGGCTGGTATTGTCGCAGCGATTATAATTCCGCGAATTCCACCGTTAAGCCTTAAAAAAGATCTTTATGTCGACAACAGTGCACCGGATAAAGATGTTGACGTGATTCCTGAAGGACATGGCGTATTTTCATGGGGCATTAAGCTGGCTTTGAAAAAAGCGTCGACAGTAACAAGCATTAAGCGTGTTATTAATGATGGCGTTGAAAATGCCGTTGATATGGTGTTTGGCGTTTTGCCTGTTGTTATGGGCTTAGGAACCATTGCTTTAATCGTCGCTGAATACACCACTGTGTTTGCAATACTTGGTAAGCCATTCGTTCCGTTTCTGGAACTGCTTGCTATTCCTGATGCTGTTGCCGCCTCAGAGACCATGGTCGTTGGCTTTGCAGACATGTTCTTACCTGCGATTATTATCTCTTCAGTAGACAGTGAGCTAACTCGTTTTGTTGTTGCAGCGATGTCAGTTACTCAGTTAATTTACATGTCTGAAGTAGGTGCATTGCTATTGGGTAGCCGCATTCCAGTCAATATAGTTGAGCTGTTTGTTATCTTCATTTTGCGTACCTTGATCACCCTGCCTGTGATCGCGGGTATCGCCCATATGATATTCTGATACAAATCTCACACATAATTGTACAAGAAAAAAGGAGCTTTATGCTCCTTTTTTCTCTCTTATTACCTTCATTGATAGTGTCGTGTTCGTCTTCTTAATTGCGTCAGATGGCCGGTAAGACTAATCACCACAATGGCATCGATTCACCTCCACCACTAGAGCCACTGTCCCGGTCACTGACTAGGATAATCATTTCCGCTATCAATGATTACGGGGTGATATTCTGCATCAACCCGTTCAATAAACCGCGACAAGGGTATAATCTTCATGCAAGGTTATCAGCCCCCTTAAATAAGGGAAACTTGACGCGATTTAATGAAAGTGTTGTTGGCGTAAGTTGAGAAATTGATACTGTAGTAGAATGCCATCTCTTCAAGTCTACCTAGTGGTCATAGATAAATAGTTTCGTTCTACACTAGCTTTTTGAAATGGTTTAAAGGCGTCTTTGCCTAACGTAGGTGATTACTGGCAAGAGCAGTAATAGCCACAATGGTATTGATCCACCGCTAGAGCCTGAAGAACTGGATGGTGCAGAAACCGAAGGTTGAGAGACAAAGTCGTTTGCAGTGTTATTCGCACGATAAACATTTCTGGCTCCATCTGAAGGCGTCGCTTCTCTAGCCGTATTTTCTGTTGCTGATCCTGTATTTGCAATGATATCCGCTATCCATGGCTGATAATCTACGACTTCAGTAAAAACAGAAGTTGCTCCAGGAAAAGTGGTACTCCCACAAGTATATGGCGTACCCGGTCCATAACTAGTAATACCAACTTGATAGGTAACATCAGGGTTAGGCACAGTATCGGTCCAATATAAAGGACCGCCCGAATCACCTTGGCATGTGGCATTTTCAAGGTTGTTCATAATGGCCGCCCCCGCCATACAGAGCTGAGTTGCAGGTGCCACCCCAGAATAGCCGCACAGAGCATTAGCCACCAAATTAAGGGTCGTTTGCTGTAACTGGGTAGTAGAATCCACACCCGTTTGAGTATTCCCATGTCCAACGGCTATATAATTTTGGCTTGCCAGCCCTCTATACTCATTTTGATTACCAACAATATTGACACTTGGAATCGTCCCTGGAAGCGCAGTTTCTAAGCGTAATATCGCAATATCATTTTCAATTGTACTGTCGTTGTAACTAGGATGAACAAAGATATCGGACACCCAATACTTAGTTGTAGCAAGAAACTCTGAAATTTTATCAAAGTCAGCCTGATTACTTAATTGAGGAAGGACTATCGTAAACTCTTGTAGGAAAGCAGAAATATCCTTATTCGATACACAGTGAGCAGCGGTTAGTATGTGGGTACTATTAAGTACGGTCGCTCCGCATCGAGCACCAGATAAATAAGAACCATCGTGAAAGTCAGCATAGGTGTAAATACTAGCAAAGGTTGGATGAGCGATTGACGTTGTTGGTGTGCCGTTCACAATATAAGGCGTAATGGTAGCCGCCTTTATAGCTAGGCTACTGAGTAGGAAAACTGTACTAAAAAACCAAGCTTTTCTCATATTACCACTTAAAAAACATCAAACTTCATGTGTACTCTATCATTAGCCATAATGGATAAGCCCCATATGTGACCGATAATATAATGATAGGTGATCTAAATACAAACTCAATTAGTAATCAAATCATCAATAAGCACTCTAACAAAAAGAGAAAGTACCTGCGTTAAGCTGATACTTTCTCTTCTGTACCTATCTTATTGATAATACTACATGAAATAGCGACAAGTCAAATAGTAATAATTCTCATTACGCAAAATTAGCCGCGATAATAACGTTGCGGTACAAACGGCATTTTCTCAATAGTCATTGCCAGCTTTTTACCGCGAACTTCAGCAAAGACTTCCGTTCCAACAACCGCTAATTCAGTAGCAACATAGCCCATAGAAACCGGTTTACCTGCTGTAGGACCCGCGGTACCACTGGTGACGACACCGACTTTATTACCATCTTGATCAAACAACTCACAGCCTTCACGCACTGGTGCTTTAGTTTGTCCTACTAAACCTACACGCTTTCTGGCTACGTCTTTTGTAATAATTTGATTAAGGATGATGTCAGCCCCCGGGAAACCACCTGCGCGCTCGCCATCTGTACGGCGGTTCTTGCTGATACCCCATAATAGGCTAGCTTCTACTGGTGTCGTGGTCGTATCTAAATCGTGTCCGTATAAACACAAACCACACTCCAGACGCAATGAATCACGCGCCCCAAGTCCAATCCATTCCACCAAGCTATGATCGGTTAGTTTGCGAGCAAAAGACGCCGCTTTATCTGTTGGTACAGAGATCTCAAAGCCATCTTCACCGGTATAACCTGAACGGCTTACATAGCACTCAATACCATCCAGCTCGATAATCTGCGCATCCATAAACAACATGTCCGCCACTTTTGGCTCTATAGATGCCAGCACTTCTGCAGCTTTCGGCCCTTGCAATGCAAGTAACGCACGATCGTTTATAAGCTCTAGTTCTACTCCATCGAGTAAATTCGCTTGTAGGTGGGCAATGTCTTGCTCTTTACATGCCGCATTAACGACAACAAAAATATGATCACCAAAATTAGTCACCATAAGATCGTCTAAAATTCCGCCCTGCTCATTAGTAAAGAACGCATAGCGCTGTTTACCTGCAGGCAAATCAATAATATCGACAGGTACCAGAGCCTCTAATGTTTTAGCCGCATTAGCACCTTTTAAACGAAGTTGTCCCATATGAGAAACGTCAAATAGACCCGCCGCATCTCGGGTATGTAAATGCTCTTTTTTCACACCCAATGCATATTGAACTGGCATATCAAAACCAGCAAAAGGGACCATTTTTGCGCCGGCCTCAACGTGAAGTGCATGTAAAGGTGTTTGTTGTAGATCAGTCATCGCTTTCTCCTTTAGGTTTGCGGGAGTCCTGTTTCCAATAATAAACATTTTCCATTCAGGGAAACATTAATAACAGATTGTTTACATTTGGTCATCTTTTAAATCGGTTTATGATAAGAAATGAGAAAGGGGTAAAGTTTCTACCGGGAAACAAAACAAAAAAGGTTACCTCGCGGTAACCCATAAAATCAGTGCATCTTCTTCGCTTATAGAAGTCAGCATATGCCCCATATTAGCGTCGTAATAAACGCTATCCCCTTCTTTCAGGTTTATAGGCTCATAGAACTCGGTATAGAGCGTCACTTCACCTTGCAGAATAAGCAGAAACTCCTCACCATCGTGCTTGACCCAGTCGCTATAGTCTTCAAACTTTCGGGCGCGAATACGACTTTTAAACGGCATCATCTTTTTATTTGAAAGCTGTGTTGCCAGCAGTTCATGTTCGTAAGTTTGTGTCGGGTGAGGTTTGCCCTCATCTTTCTTAGTAATATCCCTGCGCCCTGATGCTGCTTGGGATTTAGGCGGTTCAAACAGCTGAGGCATATCAATCTGCAACCCCATTGCCAGCTTTTGCATCGCCTGAAAAGTTGGCGATATCTGCTCATTTTCAATCTTAGATAATGTAGAACGAGCCAATCCGGTTCGCTGGCTGGCCTCTTCTAATGTGATCCCCATCTTAGTTCTTACATTTTTTATTTTTTGACCAAGCTTGAGTGGTTCAATTGCTCCATCAGCACTCTCTCTTTCAAGCTTAATAGACGGGTACTCATCAAATATATCTTCGGCCATATCAGGTCTTACCTCTCTTTTATACGGTGAAACAATTTATCTGCTCTGTGTCAGAAAATCACTGCAAAAATGCAACAAACATACACCTGTTACCACTAACCATACGAGATTATGTTTCCTATTGGAAATTTTTTGATTGATTAATTAAAAAACTATGGTTATGTTACGAACTAGTTATAAAAACAGAGAGTAGTTTAGTGGTTTTGCATCTATAAACGAGAGCCAGCTCTCACTACTAAAGCAAAACTCTACTCAATACTATCAGCGTGAAACAGACCATTTAATTGGTTAAAGGAAGGAGTCACTCCCGTGCATAAATCATTTCAAAATCACAGTTTAGAGAGTTTTTTCTCAACCAACCTATCTGCTACTGATGACGCAGTGTTTGCCGCTATTCAGCAAGAAAACAGCCGTCAAAATGAACAAATAGAACTGATTGCCTCAGAAAACATCGTCTCTAAAGCGGTAATGCAGGCACAGGGAACCTGTTTGACCAACAAGTATGCCGAAGGTTATCCGGGTCGTCGTTACTACGGTGGCTGCGAACATGTTGATACCGTCGAAGCACTTGCTATCGAACGAGCTAAGTCTTTATTCAAATGCGAATATGCAAACGTTCAACCTCACTCAGGCGCTCAAGCAAATGGCGCGGTTAAGTTAGCACTATTGCAACCGGGCGATACTATTTTAGGTATGTCACTGGATGCGGGTGGTCACCTTACTCACGGAGCACGACCTGCCCTTTCCGGCAAATGGTTTAATGCTGTTCAATATGGTGTAGATAGAGACACATTAGAAATTGATTATGATGCCGTACTAGAACTAGCAAAAGAGCATCAGCCAAAAATGATCATTGCTGGCGGCTCTGCAATTCCACGAACCATTGATTTTGCTAAATTTAGAGCCATTGCTGATGAAGTTGGCGCACTATTAATGGTCGACATGGCCCACATCGCAGGCCTTATTGCAACAGGCGCTCATCCAAGCCCGCTTCCTCATGCACATGTTGTAACAACAACCACGCACAAAACATTACGCGGTCCTCGTGGTGGCATGATATTAACCAACCACGAAGATATTAATAAAAAGATCAACTCTGCGGTATTCCCAGGTCTACAAGGTGGTCCGCTAATGCACGTTATCGCGGCTAAAGCCGTGGCATTTGGCGAAGCGTTAGGCCCAGAATTTAGCACCTACATCGACGCTGTTGTTGAGAACGCAAAAGTACTCGCAGAAGTGCTACAAAATCGTGGCTGTGACATTGTTACCGGCGGAACCGATACTCACCTAATGTTGGTGGATCTTCGACCTAAAGGGTTGAAAGGAAACAGTACAGAAGAAGCATTAGAACGTGCAGGGATCACATGTAACAAAAATGGCATTCCATTTGACACAGAGAAGCCTATGATAACATCTGGCATTCGCTTAGGTACGCCAGCCGGAACCAGCCGAGGATTCGGTAGTGAAGAATTTAAACTCATTGGAGAGTGGATAGGTGATGTACTTGATGGCTTAGTAGAAAGCCCTGAAGGTAACCCTGAGGTTGAGCAAAAAGTTCGTAAACAAGTAAAAGAACTGTGCAACCGTTTTCCGCTTTACCAGTAATTTGATTGAATATTATCTTTGGAGACAATAAGAATGGATATGACCCTAAAGTTTGCAGAAAGCCATGAGTGGATTAAAGACAATGGCGACGGAACTGTAACTCTTGGAATTTCAGAGCACGCTCAGCAAATGCTTGGCGACGTAGTATTTGTTGACCTGCCAGAAGCAGAAACAGAAGTAGAAGCAGGCGAAAGCTTTTCGCTCGTTGAATCTGTAAAAGCGGCTTCTGATATCTATACACCGATTACCGGTGAAATCGTTGAAGTCAATGAAGAGCTAGAAGATAGCCCTGAGCTTATCAACGAAGAATCCTATGAAGGTGGCTGGATTGTAAAAATCAAAATGAGCGATCCTTCAGAACTTGACGCACTAACAAATGCAGAAGACTACCTAAACAGCATCGAAGAAGATTAATTTAGGTTGATGGTAAAAAGGCTGCTCACCATGAGCAGCTTCTTTATACCTAACAGGTATATAAGGTAAACGAAAAAATGACAGAATTACTTCACCACCTAAGCACACAACATGAATTTGTTGGCAGACATAACGGCCCTAATAAGGCAGACCAAGCAAAAATGCTATCCACGGTTAACGTCGATACGCTTGAGCAACTGATAGAACAGACCGTACCAGAAGCAATCCGCCTAGAGCAGCCGCTTACATTAGAAGCAGCATTAAGCGAAGCCGATATGCTTAAAAAAATTAAATCTTTTGCCGATTTAAACCAACTAAAGCGTACGTTCATTGGTCAGGGTTACTACAACACATTTGTTCCTAACGTTATTCTACGTAACGTTATGGAAAATCCGGGCTGGTATACCGCGTATACGCCGTATCAACCTGAGATCTCGCAAGGTCGATTAGAAGCGCTTCTTAACTTCCAGCAAATGGTTATGGATTTAACCAGCATGGAAATTGCCAACGCTTCGCTGCTTGACGAAGCAACCGCTGCCGGTGAAGCAATGACCCTGTGTAAGCGTGCTGGCAAAAGTAAAAGCAAAGTATTTTTTGTTGCGGATGACGTCCATCCACAAACATTAGAAGTAGTAAAAACAAGAGCGGCATTTATCGGATTTGAAGTAATGGTTGGCAGTGTTGCGACATTACCAGAACAAGATGTATTTGGTGCCTTACTACAATACCCATCGACTACAGGTGAAGTAACAGACTTAACCGACGTCATCGCCGCCGCTCAAGCCAATAAAACATTGGTTACTGTTGCCACTGATCTATTAGCCTCTGCCCTACTTAAACCAGCGGGTGAAATGGGCGCAGATGTCGTTATTGGTAGCGCACAACGATTTGGTGTTCCAATGGGATACGGTGGTCCTCACGCTGCATTTATGGCAACGCGTGACAAACACAAACGTACCATGCCGGGTCGTGTTATCGGTGTTTCCATCGATAAAAAAGGCAACCAAGCGTTGCGTATGGCAATGCAAACACGTGAACAGCATATTCGTCGTGAAAAAGCGACATCCAATATCTGTACTGCGCAAGCTTTGCTAGCCAATATGGCATCATTCTACGCGGTTTATCACGGCGCCGAAGGGCTACGCACCATAGCTCGTCGTACACACCATATGACGGCGATTCTTGCTGCTGGACTGACAAAAGCAGGGTTCGAACTGGCTCATAACAGCTACTTCGACACCATCACCATTGAAACTGGTGCAAATACAGACGCTCTGTATAACAAAGCACTACAATCAGACATCAACTTACGCAAGTTTGACGACAAGATCGGTATCAGCTTTGATGAAACCACCAAAACTGACGATATTGCTGCACTCTTTGCCGTATTTGGTGTAGATGCAGATATCGACAACTTGTCTAAAGATATTGCTGGCAATGAGTTTGCCGCTATTCCTGAGTCGTGTCGTCGTCAATCTAGCTACTTAACGCACCCAGTGTTTAATACGCACCATAGTGAAACACAGATGATGCGTTACCTGAAACAGCTAGAAAATAAAGATTTCTCCCTAACACACGGAATGATTCCGCTTGGCAGCTGTACCATGAAGCTAAATGCTGTGGCAGAGATGATCCCTGTGACATGGCCAGAATTTGGCAGCATGCACCCATTCGCACCCATCGAGCAAGCGGGTGGCTATAGCGCATTAGCCTCTTCACTTAAAACCATGCTTTGCGAGATAACCGGCTACGACGAAGTATCACTTCAGCCAAACTCTGGTGCATCTGGTGAGTACACTGGTCTAATCGCTATTCAACGCTACCATCAAAGTCGTGGCGATGATCACCGTAACGTCTGTTTAATCCCAAGCTCAGCGCACGGCACCAACCCAGCAACGGCCTCTATGGTGTCGATGAAAGTGGTTGTAGTGAAATGTGACGATGCAGGTAACATCGATATCGATGACCTAGGCGCGAAAATTGAAAAACATCGCGACAACCTATCCAGCATCATGATCACCTACCCTTCTACACACGGTGTATACGAAGAGCAGGTACAAAAAGTGTGTGATATGGTTCATGAAGCAGGCGGTCAGGTTTACCTTGATGGTGCCAACATGAACGCTCAGGTAGGCTTAACCACGCCCGGCTTTATTGGCTCTGATGTATCGCACCTTAACCTTCACAAAACGTTCTGTATTCCACACGGTGGCGGCGGTCCGGGCATGGGACCGATAGGTGTGAAATCTCACCTAGCACCTTTCTTACCTGGGCACATTGAGAATGGTCTAGAAGGCAGTGACTATGCTGTATCTGCAGCGGATCTTGGTAGTGCATCTATCTTGCCTATTTCTTGGGCATACATTGCTATGATGGGAGAGCCGGGGCTAAAAGAAGCAACTAAAGTCGCGATTCTTAATGCAAACTACGTGATGGAGCGCCTACTTCCACACTATCCTGTACTTTACCGTGGCACCAACGGCCGCGTAGCACACGAATGTATTATCGATATTCGTCCTATTAAAGAAGAGACAGGCATTAGTGAAGAAGACATTGCTAAGCGATTAATGGACTACGGTTTCCACGCACCAACAATGTCGTTCCCAGTAGCGGGTACATTAATGGTCGAGCCAACTGAGTCGGAAGATTTAGAAGAGCTAGATCGCTTCTGCGAAGCTATGATTGCTATCCGTAATGAGAGCAAGAAAGTACTCGCTGGCGAATGGCCGCTAGAAGATAACCCACTGGTTAATGCACCGCATACTCAAGTGGATCTCTCTGCGGATGAGTGGCAACACCCATACTCTCGCGAACTGGCATGTTTCCCATCGAAGCAAGCGAAAGCATCAAAATACTGGCCAACCGTAAACCGTGTCGATAATGTATACGGTGACCGAAACTTAATCTGTTCGTGCCCGAGTATTGATAACTACGAAGAGTAGTTTTTGGTGTTGATCACAGATAACCAAGTTGGAAACTGTGATAACCGAGTTGGAAACCGATAACTAAGTTGGAAACTAACTTGAATAACAAAAGGCGAACCATTTGGTTCGCCTTTTGTATATATTAGATTCAATGAGGGATAAAACCGTATCTCCCTTTCCTCTTGCTTTTAGTGAAATGTATGTGGTTTACCACTTCACTAACATCCTCGGGAACATCCTCATTTTCGATTATTATTAATTGCTGTGATTTATCAAGGCCCTTCAATGAATCATAGAAACTCGATGCCATGTCTTCTGAAATTTCTTCTCCTTCAGGAACATCTGGTTTTTTGTATGTAACTAAAGGCGAGTCAATGATCATAAATCCTAGACCTTTGTAAAGTTCTAACAATGAAATAGCACAAGCAGCATAGGTTATTGAACGATAACCTTTGCCTGCCAAATTCCGACTTTCTCCCGCAATCACAAAATCCTTGTCATCCTCACTATACAAAACGCGACTTGATTCAACATTTGGATAACCCCATAACTCTAGGTATTCTCCTATCCGATTAGCTAAACTATCCATCATAACCGAGACTTCGAAGGTTACGAGAAATTGGTTTCAGCATAAGCGTAAAGCCATAAATACGTAACCGACAACCTTGTGACTTGGTTGATGCACCATCGTTTGAAGTGTTCGCTGAGGTCAGATGAAAGAGTAATCTCGAAGGTTAAACCTGAAAATTGAAGAATGACATTTCGTTTAAACAGTCCCGTTACGCCACACTCACCTTGGACTCTACATAATTGAAATATAAGATTTTTTGATAGGAATAACAATATTGAATATAAAACCAATGGTATAATCGTGTATTCCCGTAACTCGCTAACCACAGATTAATCAGATATGGACAATGAAAATTCACTAGCAAAGCCATTTAAAGTTGAGTTTAGCTCTAAGCAAAGAAAAGTTGGCAGTTACAACAAGAACATAATCTACGTTTGGCCCACAGAGGACGGTTGGAATGACTTTAAGTACAAAACACACGGGTTATTCGTCGTTAAGCTGGAGGATGACCAAGTCATAACTGGCAGTGTGCTAATAGCAATGCAAGATCAAAGTGAAAACGATGATATTAGTTATACTGGCCTTGGCAATCAGATTACGTCCATATCCGACACGAACGCAAAAACCGACTTCTTCTTCAGCTTACTTCCAAGTATTGGAGAATACCGAAATATTGTTAGAGACGTTGGCGTACCAATGGCTTCGAATATATTGAACTCACTGAATGATCTCGTTTACACAAATGAACAAGAGAAAAATGCACTCTGGCTCGAAGACGCGCAAAACAGTGAAGTATTTCAGAAGTCATTTATGAGAAATTCAGAGCCATTCTTCGCTTTCTATAACGCGGGAGATATTCTCAAAGGCTTAGACTTTGAAAACCTCGACTACATATCAAATACACTAAACTTAAAGTTCAAATTGGACGGTTTTTTCAACGAACATGAGTTAGAGCTTAGATTTGATAACAGTGACCTTGTACCAAAGCGGATTAACATTCTAATTGGGGAAAATGGATTGGGGAAAAGTCAGTCACTCAATCACTTTGTCCGCGCCGCATTGCAACAACGTCAATATATAGATGAGCTAATTGATCCTACAAGTGATTCTAAAAGGCCAATGATTAGTCGCCTTTTAGCTATCGGAACTCCTGGTGAAACAACAAATACCTACCCAACTGATTCAATCAAGAACCCTAAGTTGCATTATCGTAGGCTATTATTGACTCGAAATAGCCGTTCAAAAGCTAGCCGAACCATAGGAAAAAGTATTGTTCAACTAGCCAGAATGGACGATTCAATAAGCAATTTGGAACGCTGGGAGATATTTATAGAGGCAATTAAATCTACCTTGCCTATTGATAAGCTAAGAGTCCCTTTAACAAAGGCTTTTGAAGGACACGAAAGTATCCCATTGAAAAAGCTCCACCATGGTTGGAACGAAGAGAGAAGACTTCAAATTTGGGCAAATATTGCAAATAACGTTGAGCCAACCATTGCAGGAGAAGATGGTGAATACCCTCTTAGTAGTGGACAGCTATCCTTCTTTAAATTTGCTTTGCTCGCATGTTTGCATATAGAAAATGGTTCTTTCGTACTTTTAGATGAGCCAGAAACACACCTTCATCCAAGCATGATATCTGACTTTATTACCCTACTGGATAACATCCTAGAGAGAACTGGCTCATACGCTCTTATAGCAACTCACTCAGTCTATTTCGTTAGAGAAGTCACAAGGGAACAAGTGCATGTTTTTAAGAGATTCGATAATGATGAGATACAAATATTGAACCCAAGGCTAAAAACATTTGGAGCAAATATTGGCGACATTTCTCACTTCGTTTTCGATGAGGATTATGGTAATTCGCTATCACAGAAAGTGATTAAAAAAGCCAATATGGAGAGCCTTTCGTACGAGGACATTAAGAAAAAGTACGGGCGTATCCTCCCCACCGAGATGCTACAAAATATTAAAGTTGAACTGGTGAGCCAATAGTATGAAAAAACTACCACTTCCAGAGGTTAACGACCTTGATATTCTCGAAACGATGAAAAACTCTCCTCTAATTGCATGTCAACCTTTCATTACCAATGAATATGATCAAATGCACCTTCAATATATCCGTTATGCAAATAACGATGGAAACCCATGGGCGTGCGTTGGAGGGACTATTTCAAATGATTTAACTGAAAAACTAGAATACCACTATAAAAAACCCTATTCAGACTTACAATATATTAAAGAGCTACGAGCGAAAGGCTCTCCCGATGTTTGCCCGTTTTGTGGTAGTTTAAAAACAGCTACATTGGATCACTTCCTTCCTCAAGCCGACTATCCTGAATGGATTATTTACTCTCGTAATTTAGTACCAGCATGTGATTGCAATTCAAAGCGACGAAATGATGTAAAAGGTCAGCTTCAAAATCAACGAGTTCTACATCCATATTATGACAACTGCCTTACATCACGCATAATAAGTACGGATTACAGCGGGAATTATGAAGAACCTGTTATCAATATTGTCCCTCTTGCTGTTATAGGCACTGCTGAAGAAACAATCTCTTTTCATATCGACACGGTGGTTAAAAGGTCAACTGCCATTCATTGGATGGAAGAGAAGTGGCAATCCATGAGAAGAAACCCGAGAGTTATCATTTCCTCAATACCACGAACAGCAGCTAACTTAACCATTGATGAGCTGAACACTTACCTTTTCGAAACGCTTGAGGACAAAGATGAAGAACATCAAACTCCTAACAATTGGTATTCGATATTTATCCATGGTATCTACCGCTCTGAAGATGTAAAGGCTTGGTTAGTTCACAGATTCAACGGCATTAAAAGCGGCGATATTGACCCATTAGTCTAGGCGTTTTATAACTCAATACTAAGCACTGAGTTACCTTAAGGGAGGCAGAATGACAACAATCGCAACAATCGGCCCTAAAAAATATAAATTCCAAGATTTAGTATGCTTAGATTTTGTACTAAAAACTGAAAAAGATATTAGCTTTCTTATTGAGCCTCACGATGGTGAAGACTGTATTTTTATGTTTGTTTGATGGTTGGCGTATCTCGGATACTGGACACGACTCTGTTAGATTAGAAAAAGTATTTTGAAACCTAAAATGCTTGTTATGCCTGTGCCAACTTAAATTCTGGACTATTTAAAAATGCTGTTGCACCCTGAATGAAATCAGTAATACCAAACAATAAGTCCTCATTATTTTCTGAACGACGAGCTAACTCCTGAAGAATCATGCCATTTCGTTGAGCTTCCATCCTACTAGGATCTATATGATCAAAATCAGGGAATACACTTCCATAAATCACGACATCTTCAATTAAACCACGCCATTTAATGGCAAACTCATCTTGGTTGTCACGATTACATGCATACGAAAATGCAGCAGCTACAGCGTCTGCGAGTTGAACTCCTGCGTAATCTAGTGAGTCGACAAGGATAATTGGTTCAGTAAGGTTGAAGGTTATAGGGAAGCTTTGATCACCAATTGTCGAATAAACTCTGTCTTCTCGACCAACCATAGCATCTAGCACTTCATGATCTGACTCTAGAGGTTTAGATTTGTCACAATATGCCGTTAGAGTGTCGTAGGTCTGCCCCCAATCTGCCAGCAAGGTGTGCAAGCTAGTATTGGTTAGATCCAAACTCCATTTACCAGCACCTTCACCGACATAACCATCGAGCTCTTTTTCCACATTTGCCTTGTTGTTCACAGCAAATGTAAGTATGTACTCCATGGTTTGTGTCAGCCTGTCACCAGTGTGTCCCCCAAACAGCAATTTCAAGTTAGTGAAATCACCGCTCCGCATTAACTTTTCAAACTCTTCGAACAGATCTTCTGCTGCGGTTTGGTTACTAATAAGTTCAATGTAGAGCATAGTGCTAACAAACTTGTGAAAATCTAGTTGATAGAAAACTGAGTTTATACGGGCAAGGGAAGGTTCAAAGATATACTCAAAAAACTTTCCTGCTAAGGCATATTTTTTATCTGATACTGATACTTTCATTTTTCCATGTAATGCAGTAAGTATCTCATCAATTGCACGGCGTCCTTTAACTTTCTTTACTAACTTTCCACCTTTTATCTCACCATTTTGAATTTTATACTTTTTAATTATGCGCTCTACTAGCAACTTTGCTTCTTCGTCTTCTGTGACTACTGATGCATAACAAAAAACAGGTTGCTGAGCATCTAACAGTTTATTCCCCGTGAAACCTGATTCGTCGAAATATACATTTGCATGATTTTTCAATTTACCTCCTAAAGGCATAACGCCCAATTAAGTAGTGAACAACGCTACCACCAACCTATACCGTAAGGCCGTAATCAATAAAGCTGATTCAAACCTAAAATGCCTCGCGTTTGTGAATTTGCTTAAATTGTTTATTATATTAATTTTCGCCGCTCACGCTGACATAAAGATCTGTCAAAAAATGACAGTATGTGTCGATACAATGCACTGTAAAACCAGACTGTAAAATAACTTTGTTATCATCTGTAATATCTAAATGTTCACTTTGCTTTATGTAACCTCGAAGAACTTTATTGCCTGTTTTGATTGTTCCATCAGCATGAACTAAGCTGTTACGAATTTGCTGTATAAACAGTACTTCTTTCCATGCTTCATTATTTTTCGGGAAATTTACGAGCGCTACTTTTTCTAGATACTTTTGACATTGGTCTATGATCCCATTAGAGGCGAGATCTTTTAGTTTAATTGGACTATCGATAGCTTTTTCAAAAGTCTCACATAACTGCTGCATTTGATGCTCAAAAACAGAATAAGAGACAATTACTTCTGCTCGACGCTGAATTGAAGGAAAAATGTTTTCGATTTCATCTAAGTCAACATCATGAGATTCAAGAGTAACTTCGCTTGGCAAAGAGCCATTCTCCCGCATATTGATTTTTAACTCGGTAACTTGTGTCGCTAGGAACTCTTCGACTAGAAGCGCATGTAAGCGATATGAGTCTAAATCTGAGCAAAACTTACCATATTGAAACGAGCTAAAAGTCACTATTATCTCCCAATTAATATAACGCCAAATTAAGGTGTGAACAACGCTGATACCCTACCCAAACCAGTGCGCCATAAACACTAGACTTACTTGAAGTGAAGGCGCTAAGCGTGGTAAATCACTCTTAAATTTCTTATTATGCACCATATTGTACAACCACAGTCTTAACGGAAGGAGAAGAAGATATATACGAGAAACCTTCTTCCCAACGATGTTTGTCAATATCAATACCTTTCTTTACGAAGATTACAAATATGACAAGCCCGACATTTCTATGTTGTTTATAAAATTCACCAAGCCCGCTAAGGGTTTTAACTACAGCTCTTTTATCTCCATCACTTTTGATATATTTGAATTCAAAAATAACTTGGCTGGAAAATAGGCTGAAATCAGATTTTTTTTCTTGCCCATCATATGTAATGGCTACCTCCTCTCTTGCTAAACTTGGTAGCCAAGGCTTTACAGTAATCCAAAATAAGTTTTGAAAATCATACTCACTTGATAGGTTATTAGTCCATCCAGTTTTTGCAGCCCCATATCCAGTAACGGATTCATTTGCACTTTCTAAACGCTTAATTACATCGATGACCATATCGCAAGCTTCGTTTATGTCTGCACCCAAATATGGTTTCACAGGTAGATTGTTTCTTTCAGCCCTTTCAAAAAACTTGACCAACGCATTTACTTCTAGGCCTTCTGCTGGGCCATTTGGCATTACAGTCATGCCTCTTTCTTCAAATCTTTCATCTAGTTGAATTGATGCTAATTCATCTAAATAATTTGAAGAACCGTTATCGCGGTCATAGATTAGCTTTGCATTTAACTTTGTAACAAGTGCATCATTGTTTTCAGCCGTTACATAACTTTCGTTTGCTACGCTGACAGCTTTACCATTTTCTAGAATGAATAAATCCAAAGACTTACAGTGTTTCACAGTGAAATCTCGTAAATCAGAGGGCTTCAAATGGTCAGAAGTCGTTAATAAAATATCAATATCAGATCTTGTACTTCCTGATTCGAATCTACGCGAGCCAAATATATATGCAGCTTCTATTTGATTAAATTGACCAAATAAAACCGAAATGATTGCCCTAAGGTCTATGTTTGTTACTACTGCCATTATAAATTCTCGATGTAGTTTAATGTTTAGTGATGATGCATAACGCTAAGCTAATGGGCAAAAACACCCAATAACCTCAATAGAAACAACGATAACACCAAAACCAACTGGAACCAAAAATGCCAAACATTTTTTGTCCCATTAAGCGCCTTGTTAATAAAGGACTCACCTCACCACTGGCGCTCACTACTTCACAATACTCAAAACAGCGAAAGAGCTATATGAATGCAGGCTACTGACCACCTGAAATAACCAGAGACCAACTTGAAGCTCGCGCAAAAAATAAATATGCCGAGGAGCCGCCACCCAAAGAAGTATCGGCAACGACAATTGCAACTCGGTAATGTGGATAGACCGAATATGGTTGCTGGCATATTAGCCCATCGACTATTTTAAATGGCGAAAGAATCAAAGAAGAACCAACCTAAGCCAAAGCGATTGCTTAGTTACCTAAAAGCCCAAAGACTCACCACAAACACAGAACCACCTAACCACAAATTTTATGTTTTTCAGTAGCCTATTAAAGCCTGAGCTGTTTGTTATGCCTTTTCCTGCGCCATAAACTCCGTCCAATAGCCCTTTAGTTCTGCTTGCTCTTCTGGCTTTTGACTATGTGGCATTCTAAGTCGATTTAGAATGTCTTTTCCTACGCCAATTTCGTCAATAGGAGAATCGAAAGACTCAATTCCGTCTAGCAGTTCTAGAAAAAATTCAACCTGTGCAAAATAATGTGATAACTCTGGACTAACCCCACAAACAAAGTTATCTGTGGTTATGTTTTCAGTTTCAATCTTTATAAAAATTGAGCTTCTACTGTTTGTAAACCTAAAGCACCTAAGCTGTATATTTATTAATCCACTTTCCAAATCACTCAACTTTTCGACAAAATCATCGTATGACTTAGCGTACTGAAGCTCCTGATAAGCTCGATAAAAACGTGCCATACTATTTCTAGCGAAAACCTTTAAATGATCGCCCTTATCACAGATGCCATTGATCAAATCATTTTGCGGATACAGCAACTTGTACATACCTAGCTTGTCTAATTTAGGATGTTGATTATCTAGAAACAACAGTTTATGTCGAGAACAAACCGAGTGCTCTACAAACTCGACACTAGTGCAAAAATGTTCGAAATGGGACAAGTATAATTTTGTTCTATTATCTTGTTCTGTATTACGTATTTGGGTCTGGGTGTTTTCAATTTGTCTTGCGGTTTGCTTAGCGCTATGCAGTCTACTAACCAAAACACCTAAAGGTATTGACAGTGAAGCTAGCCCAATTGGTAGCTTGCTAATCTTTAGGAATTTTTCATAAGCTTCTGCGTTAAAAGCCAGATCATATTTCGTCCAAACTGGAACACCTAGCAACACAGAAATGGTTATTGGCAGTAACACA
The DNA here is from genome assembly GCF_033238805.1 of Vibrio sp. MACH09. Lineage (NCBI taxonomy): Bacteria > Pseudomonadati > Pseudomonadota > Gammaproteobacteria > Vibrionales > Vibrionaceae > Vibrio > Vibrio sp. MACH09. Next base: position 1,615,924 of record NZ_BSFZ01000002.1, read on the forward strand.
GCAACCCAAAATAGAAACTGTTTCTCTAGACCATAATCTGGGTTAAGGGATAAAACTCTCTTTACTTTAATCATAATCACCTTTGTCGCCTTAAACAGATTAGGGCATAACGCTATCTATACGTTTTTATTCCGTCAATCACTCTCGACTATATCCATATATCACTGAAAATGATAATGAGAAAAAGAAAATAAACATATGAATATTATAGATATTACGAAATTCAAGTGAACCTGCCAAATAGAGAAAGGCGGATAAGCTCCGTAAATCACGCTAAATTTCACTAAGGAACATATGAAATCTTGCATTCTTCAGTAAAACTGCTGCATAAAGTTGATTTAATAGCGGCAGTGACCAATGAACGAAATTGTCCAAAAGCTTTCACTGATGGCCCCCTGAAAAGTTGTGCCATTCTGCTTTTTGGGATACAAAAGTTAACTCACGGGTAGATTTTGTCCGCAGCGGCTACGAAACTTTTGTCGAACGAAGTGTCAGATCAGCCGCAACTTCACTTTCAGATGTTTTTTATATCTATAATGCTTAACTGTCTGAGCTTCATCTATTTTGGGGGGATGGTTACAAAACGAACTTAATTAAGCTCCAAATACCTTCCCTTATGATGATTTCGTGACCACTTAACGAACCGAACTAGCAAAACCAGCGGATTAATAGACTAATTTATGAAAAACATCAGATTAAATGCATTCAAAGAGAAAAGTATCAGATTAAGGCGCTAGTTTAGGAAAAACATCAGAATAATCGGTTTGAAATATAGAGCCACAGCCAACATGGTAACAATTACAAGAGAAAGGCCAATTCAACTAGCCAGAGGTATACAGAAGAAGATTCGACTCATAATTCATTAGATTTTCTTTTCATTAATTGAAGATGAATTTTGATGAACTTTTATATTAATAATTATAACCAATTGATAAATATAACAAAACATCTAGATACTTAGAGTCGTGTTATTAGTTAATTTTGTTATTTTTGATAAGTGCGATTGCTGAGAAAATTGAATGACCACTCACTGGGTCAACATTATTGCGTTAGGTAGTGTTATTCAATTGTGAAATCGTCATGATGATATTTCCGCACGTGACGGAAGGAACCCACTCTTGTAGTTTCCATCTTGGTTAGCGCTACAATTATCAAACCAGACTTCCAAATTCCCAAAAGTTTCCAACTTAGTTATCTCAATTAGCGATTAGAACTCATTGATAGTAAACGAACCTAAGTTTCCATCTTAGTTATCTGTGATCATTGGTGTTGATCACGACTAACTAAGTTAGCATCTGATTTGATAGTTTTAAGGCGAACCGTTTGGTTCGCCTTTTTGTTTGAGATGTAAATGCAGATTGGATTTACGCACCGTAACATCAACCGCACATCGGGTTTAAGAAGTAGTGAACCTCTACCATTTCATCTCAATTGTGTGGCGCTGGCTTAGCCATTCAGCCAACCTATCTGGTTAATCAATACATTGAGAGTGGACAACTTCAGCAGGTGCTACCGGACTGGAAACCGAACGACCTGACCATTTACGTTCTCTATTCTTCCAGAAAGTATATGTCGCCTACAGTCCGTGCTTTGATCGACTATTTGTCGGAGTACTTTTCTGAATCGCGTTGGTAGTAACACTTTGCAGAGCCTATAACAGTATGTGGCTTAATAAATCTCCAATATTAATGGTTCATTACACACTATCTATTTGTATAAAAAGTCCAAAGATCGTATTTCGATGATGAACTCAAGGTGCTTATTCAGCGAGAATTTATTAGCGGCTGTTCAAGGCACTGATTTGAAGGCATAGTCATTCTACGGCAAGAATCAGTAACACAGAGCAGAAGCCAATAAAAGTCGCCGTTTGGCAGCGCATCAACACGCCCAATTCTTCGGCAGATAATCTTGAAAGGGAGTGCCATTCCTTCAATTATCTTTCTTGAACTGAACTTGTTGATCTTGCTCTGAATCCTGCACCTTGAGTATATACAAACGTTACTGAAGTAACTTAACAAAGCTAGAGATTAAGCCTTCAGAAACGTTTATTAAGAGAGCCGCCAGATTATAGAGTGTTATTAGAAAAACTTCTTAATCGCTTTTTCCGCACAAGCAACATCTAAATGCCCACCAGGAGCACCACCTACACCTATTGCTCCTATCATGGCATTGTTAAGTTGCACAGGAATACCACCAGCTAAGAACAGTAAGTTGTCGTCCATGTTCTGCAATGGTTGCATGATAGGCTTATCAGCAATTAACTTCATTAAATTACCCGATGGCTGCTTCATACTAACAACAGTGAACGCCTTTTGACGGGAGCTATCTAGTGTGTGAACACCTGCGCCGTCAGAGCGAAGCTGAGCCATTACATTACCTGATAAGTCCACAACAGTCGCAGATACTTTATAGCCATCTGCCTTACATTGACTCACCGCTTCATGAGCCAGTTTAAAAGCTGCTTCTGACGAAATCTGAGTGATGGATACAGTTTGGTTTTCAGAGGCGCTAGCAGTATGAGATAAGCTCAAAAAACCAAGAGTTGCCGCTAATAAAGTCAGTTTTGTCGTTTTCATGTTTACTCCGTTTAAGTGTTGTTTTAATTGGCGGGTCCATACTAACGAACACATGATTACGAGATGCTTTCCGAAACATTACAAAATTGCAATGTTGGTTACACTGAAGAAAGGATATTGGTAGAGTATATTCAAACCAAGATTAAGACAGAAATGGACATTGATGAAAATACTATTGATCGAAGATGACATACATATCGCGCGATTTTTATTGAATGGTTTTCAGCAGGAAGGAATAAGTGTGACACACTCAACTGACGGTGTTGATGGTTTGCACGAAGCAATAACTCAAGATTTCGACGTCATTATTCTCGATATAATGTTACCAAAGAAAGATGGCTTTGAAGTATTAGCAGAGTTGCGGGGCCAAGGGTTCTCTACTCCTGTGATAATACTAAGCGCTAAGCATTCAGTGGAAGAGCGAGTAACTGGATTGCAATCTGGCGCTGATGATTACCTCGTAAAGCCTTTTGCATTCACTGAGTTACTTGCCCGATGCCAATCATTAATGCGTCGAGGGAAATTACCTACACCACAGGCACTTGAGCTTAATTATGGTCCGCTTAGTCTTGACCTTCTCAAGCACACGTTGCAAAGAAAACAACAAACTATCGCCATCAATCAACGTGAATTTATGTTGATGAAACTGTTACTCGAAAATCCAGAAATTGTGATTTCTAAAACAACCATTCTTGAGCATGTTTGGGGACACCAATTTGACCCGCAAACCAATGTTGTGGATGTACTTGTTTGTCGACTTCGCAGCAAAGTCGACAAAGGTTTCTCAACACCATTAATCCACACTCTACGGGGGGTTGGATATGTCCTCAAGTCATAATATCCAGCAAGCCTTAGCGAAAACGCAAAGAAATTTATTAGTACGCTTTATGACAACCTTACTCTTCTGCTTGTTGTTAGTAGAGCTGATTATAGGAGTGATATTCTTTTATGATCTCTACCAAACAGAAAAAAAAATCTTATCATCCATGTCGACGGAGTATCAGCGTATATTAACCTACGACTCTGCTGAACAATTGATTCATGTTTTAGAAACAAACCCTCGCAGGCTAGTCGAAAACAACATTGCTGCCTATATGATTCAGGGTGGCACTTCACCAGAGACTATTTTTGTCGCTGGAGATGAAAACGTGGTGACCGATCTTCCGTTTACTCACTTCAAAATCGATGAGAACTTGCCTTGGATACAAACGTTCATATTCAATCCATTTATGTCATTGAGCATGCAAGGAGAAGAGTACGAGTTTTGGCTTGTTTTGGACAATCGTTCCAGATATTTTATTGCTTATAACCAATGGTTAATGACACTGTATGCCCTTTTAGCATTGGTCATGATCACGGCAATATTTACACGTAATATCATCCAGAGTGCCTTGTCGCCACTAATTACCTTTGGTGATCTGCTAGATAAGATGAAAAAAGGGCAATTAGAATTAAACAATACTGAGTCTGAAATGCCACAAGGACTCAATATCATCAGCTCTAGTGTCTTTTCCGCGGTTGTAAAGCTTCAGCATATCACCACAATACTAAACACAACTGTTGATGCTATTGCTCATGATATTCGCACACCTTTGTCCCGTATTACGCTGGCTTCACAAGATGCGCTGCTCAATAACGCAGACCAACAAACCATGAAACACGCCTTGGCTGATTGTGCTGAGCATGCCATGCAGGCAAACAATATGCTTACGACATTAATGAAGCTTAATGATGAACTTACCGGAAAGCGCTCACCAAAGAAAACCGCAACACATGTATCAGAGGTTGTTGCCAATGTGGCGAGTTGGTATGAAGATGTAGCAGAAGACAAACAGATTCAGCTTGATGTAAATGTAACCGATGGCCTTATTCTTCAGTCTGACCCTGACAAACTAAGCCAAGTTTTAGTTAATCTCGTTGATAATGCGATTAAATACACGGAGCCAGGAGGGCGAGTCACAATTGAGGTGAAGCAAAGTGCTGAAGGTAAGGTAGATATAGCCATCCGAGATACAGGTATTGGCATTGAGCAAAAATATCAAGATCTGATTTTCGAGCGACTTTACCGAGTCGACAGTAGCCGTAGCAACATTGAAGGGTATGGCCTTGGCTTATCCTTAGCACTCGCAATAGTCGAAAACCTTGAAGGAACGTTAGCAGTAGAGTCTGAATTAGGGATAGGTAGCACATTTACTATTTCGTTGTAACAGCGAGAAGTGAAAATGTGGTTACGCAGAAATCAGAATGCCCACACCCTACTCATTTAAAATTCTGTCGATATAACGAAGGCGATGTACCTTTGTATTTTTTAAACAGACGATTAAAGTTAGAACGATTGGTATAACCTACCTTTTCTGCAATTAAACTTATGGGTTGCGACGTCGTTGTAAGTAATTGAGACGCATGGTTCAATCTTAACTTGGTCAAGTAAACGATATAACTTTCGTTAAAATGTTGAATAAACCAACGATGAACGGTGTTTTCACTCACATGCATGTAGTCCGCGAGCTTCTTTAACGTAATATCAGATGAGTAATGGCTGTCGATGTACTCACAGACTTGAGCAATTTTGCTGAAATCGCCTCTGGTTTTTTCCCTTTCGCCCGGTGAAGCATAGGAGAGTGTTGTTTGTGATTGATCTGCACACAGTTCCCCCAGAATTTGAATTAATACTGCCAGCTGCCCAATAGGAGAAAGGTCATTAAAATCATTTAGATGTTGGCAAACCTTCTCTGCTGTTTGCGTAGAGAATCTTAAACCTTTGTTGGCATTTTGTAATACAGGTGCTAACTGCCGAAGCTCGGCGCAGCTGTACATGAGTTGGGCAATCCACTCCTCTCGAAACCAGATTATGTGAGTTTCACATGGATTTTGTTCGTCGGAATTTAACGATTCAAAACTATGTGCAACACCGGGGCCAATCAAAAGCAGTTGGTTGTGTTCTATCTTCCCTTCAAAATATGCAACTCTTGATTTCCCCTGAAAATTTCTATGCAAAACCAGTTCAAACTCTTGATGAACATGCCAATTTTCTGGTTTGACAACTTCTTCTAACATCTTATAGCGCCATGACCAGCCAAGCCTTTGCGGTACTTTCTGTATCGTTGCTTTCATTCAATGCCATTGAGAATAATTCGTCACATCAGCGCATGATGCCACACAATGAGTATTAATCAATAAAAGTATCATTGGTCGATAGAATAGTACCACTAACGAAAAATAGAACTGATAAGGTTAACCAATCGGCACACAGAATAGGAGAAACAAACAATGTCCGAATATCTTAATTGCTTAATGCCAAAGCTCACCTCGCTTGCGGTAGCAAACCAAAAGGCATTATCTCAGGCAACAGAGTTGTTCGCTCAAGCCATCGTTAAAGACAACATGATACAAGTCTTAGGAACAGGTCATTCGCACATGATTGGTTTAGAAGGGTTTATTCGTGCCGGCGGCCTTGGCAATATCAATGCTATTTTAGACTCAGTATTGCTCACCAATGATGGCGCACTAAGAGGATCGGCAATGGAGAAATTGCCGGGGATGGCTGAAATAATTTGGAATGATCAGAACATTTCCCCCAATGACGTAGTTATGGTTATCTCCAATTCTGGACGAAATGCGCTTCCGATAGAATTTGCACAAATTGCAAAAACTAAAGGACATCCAGTTATCGCGATAACGTCCGTAGAACAGTCATCTAAATACCCAAGCCGTCATAGCTCTGGTCTGAAATTAATGGATATTGCAGATATTGTCATCGACAATCAGGTTCCCCCTGGTGATGGGTTATGTCAGGTTAACGGTAAAGTAACAGGGGCATTTTCTAGCATAGCAGGCATGATGATCATGAACATGTTGGTTGTAGAATCTCAAAAGGAAGCATTAAAACAAGGCGCTACTCCGCTTATTTTCTCTAGCCAAAATGTAGATGGCTTCGACAATGACTACGTGTACCAACACTTTGGTTCTCGATTGAAATCCATGTAAATGGTTAGTATGTGAGTTGAGCGCAAAATGTAAGATGCCTGTCTTGATTGTTTCCTTGAATAGCGAGAGAAATCTACTATTCACAATGAGCATAAGTATGGTGATTTCAGTGGCAGAATCTGCCACTGAATAATTAGGTTAACGCAAAATAGGGCATGAGCGAGATAGGCTGTTTGAGTCTGTGCTTGTATCAGTTCTAATCACATATCGTAACCCTTTAAATGGTCTTTCTTGAGTTGAATTCTGCCATTCTTTTTAACATTAAACTGTTCGCCTAGCTCAATATGAAGTTGCTTATCCTTATAGAGAATGGGCTTTTTCGTTGATAGCCTATAATTGAACCAAGTTTCATATAGCTCCAATACTGGCATATTAATCATGCTATAAACCAACTGATACTTCTGTACCCAATGGTTATTAACAAAGATGAAAAACTTATTGGCAAATAACTCATCTATCATGGATATATTAACAATGTTTTCTTTAACCAAGTAATTAACCATTTGGAAAAACATAATGTAGTCACCCATGGTTCTACCATCTTCTTCGGTGACTTCAATCGAGCTCTTGTCTCTGTTGGACTTAAATTTTTCGTAGATGTAGACTATTTTTTCATTGTCGTGAAAGGTATTGTTTAGGTTGATAACAAACTCAGCTTTAGATACATCATGGTCTTTCTTCAATTGATACCAGATTGCAATTACACCAACTATAGCGGTGACAATAGTTACACTATCAGTAATCGAGTCAATTAAATAATTCTTGGTTAAACCTACTACAGCAAATATTAAAACAATAAGTATGATGATTAAACTTGTATTTCTCTTCCCTTTCATAACCCCTCAATATTTATATTAATCAATGAATTCAATATATTTTTGCTATAGATTAAATGAAACGGTGATATTTTGCGAGGAGTGTGGTGACCTTCTTTAATAGAGGAGAGTGATATTCAATATGCACTCCCACGCGTAACATGGGAGTGAGAGAAAAAGTTTTAATGGTGTAACGCTACTACTATTGGTACTTGGCGGATGTAATAAACTCGCCAAATGTCTCACACCACACAATGACTGTATTATAGCGAGATAGGTCAATATCTTGAGGAACGTTAACCGCGAAATTTTCAAAGGTTTTTACATTGCCTACAAAAGCCATGTTCGCTTTCAACCGATTAAACTCCGCTTCAGTTTCAACAAACTCAGTAGATAGGTAAAGCTTGTAGTCAGGGCCCGGTGCTAGGTTGCCACTTAATGTGATGTAATCTGAACTTATGGAAACCTCACCTTCACCCCAATGAAAGGTATCGCTATCTTTGAGGTCTTTTTTGAAAGTAGCAGAATACTGCGCTTGAGAAGATAACTGAGTAACTTCTGACTCCGTGGGTGATGTTGGCGCAATAAGAATCGGCAGCAAATAAATACCCAAGCCTACCCCAAATGCCCCCACAGATAAATGAGTCAATATAAGCAATATAATGTGTTTCAACTTCATAGATCCACCATCCTAAAAAATGCCTAGCGTCACTCATCCCGCCTAAATCGCATAAGCTAAAGCTGGCTAACTTATCACGTAAACTCGCTTTGATGCAGAGATAATTATATACAGATAATCCCGAAAGGGGGATGCCATTCCTTCGATTATTCCGTTACCCCATACCAAACAGGCTCGGATTTTTACTGACCGCGAGGCCAAATATAACCACTAGCCAGCTTAGTGCAGCAATAAAAAAGAAAACTCTACTGGCTAAACTTGCCGATCGATTTGTTGACCAAAATCCGCACAAAATATAGAAGACAACAGCGAAAAGTTTATAAGTCAACCAAGGTGCGCTAGCCGTAAATGGAGTAAAACCCGTGATTGATATCAAGGCTATACCGCTACTGAGCAATAACGTGTCGTTAATATGTGGGATACGCTTAAGCAGCCGTGGTATCTCAGGTACCTGTTGCCGTCGATAATATTTCAGGAATCGATAGAGGTACAATAAGACGCTAGTAACTACGGTAAAAAGGTGAAACAGTTTAACTTCTAAGTACATTAGCGCTCCTCTACGGTACGAATAAATGGTTCGCTACCTTCACATGATAAATAGCCTTTCTATTAAACATAACAACTATCATGCCAGAACATAACCTACTGAAAATAAACAACATACAAGCATATAGTGTCATATTGATAACACATGCAGGGCAATCAATATGACATCATATTATCTTTTTGATAATGTCTATTTTCGCAGTTCAATACTACTTTAAATTTAAACGCTTCATTAATCGGTGCAAGTTCGGCGAGTTAACTTTCAACTGCTTTGCTGTGGCACTTAAGTTTTTATTGTTTTCTAAATAAGCACTCTGTACCAGTTGAGTCTGAAAATGATCCAACGCTTCTTTTAAACCAAAATCTCGATATTCAGCCATGTCCGTTGATACTGATTTCTCCGCCACAGTGTTAATAGACTGAGGAGAAAACACATCAGCAGATAAGTTGAAATGATTCGGTTGCAAAGTGATTCGATCTGAATGGCTAATGGATTTTGCAATCACGGACGCTCTGTTAATGGCATGCTCCAGTTCGCGCACATTGCCCGGCCAAGTATAGCTTTGAATGACATTTAGCGTCGTTGCCGCCAAATTAATATTCGCAATGCCGAGTTTATGCGCACAGCGTTCCGCAAAAAAGCCAGCGAGTAATATAAGGTCTTTTTCACGCTCTCTCAGTGGCGGCACAAATATCGGAAAGACACTCAAACGGTGATACAAATCGGCTCGGAAATTACCCTCTTTTACTTCCTCATGCATCACCCGATTGGTCGCCGCAATGATACGAACATTCACTTTAATATTTCGGTCTTCCCCCACTCGTTGTATGTCACCATACTGAAGGGCTCGAAGCAGTTTAGCCTGTAACTGAAGTGACAACTCGCCAACTTCATCTAAAAATAGTGTGCCGTTATCTGCCAGTTCAAATTTGCCTTTACGGTTACTAATGGCTCCGGTAAAAGCACCTTTTATATGCCCAAACAGTTCACTTTCGGCAACCGACTCTGGCAAAGCGGCACAGTTTAAATAAACAAGAGGATGTTTCGAGCGTCTGGATTGTGCATGCAACGCATTCGCTACGAGTTCCTTACCCACTCCCGTCTCTCCCATGATCAGTACAGACAGGTCAGTATCAGCAACGGCATCAATATGAGCTTTAAGCTCTAGCATCGAAGGAGACTGTCCAATGATTTCCCCTTGAGCGCTTAACTTTCTAGACCGTCTAGGGGCATGTACCTCAACTCCAGCAGATTTTTCTAGCTGATCCATCAGCAACGCAGTATTCAGGCTACTCGCAGCGAGTGCGCTTACAATACGAAGGTCATCATTTTTAAAACTATCAAATTGCTTCGGGTCAAAGGCATCAATGGTGACCGCCCCAATCAAACGCTCTTCCAGCATAAGCGGTAAACCGATACAAGAGTGGACTTTAAGATCTTCATCATGGTTCGCAATAAGGCCGTCGTAAGGGTCTGGTAAGTCGCTGTCAGGAGGAAAACGAACCACATCCCCCGCTCTCGCTATCGCTTCAAGTCTCGGGTGTTGTTCAATATCAAAACGCCGCCCTAACACATCTTCACTTAGCCCATTGATTGCGAGAGGAACAAATTGTTGGTCACGAAAAAGCAACAATGTGGAGGCATCACATTTGAGTGTATGCCGAATCGTTGAAAGCAACCGGTCAAATCTGTCCTGATCAGAAATACCAGAGGTTATATCAAGCGCGACCTGTACCCACTCTTTGCCTACTTGAACCATAAACGTAAACCCTCTCTAAAAAATTATCTCTATGACAATAGACATTAGCATATCGACAAGTATTTTTAATTATCTAAATGACAACAAAACCATTAAAACCTCAGTAACCCGTTGAATTTGAGCAAGATAATAATTGGCACTGTTTCTGCACCAAGATCAATACAACCACTTGCCACTGATTCAAGAGGAAAAAGTAATGAACAACCAATTAAGCGCTCTTATTTCTGCACGAGTCACCCGTAATAAGGCATGGACTGACTCGCTGTTTACACTGACGGTACACTCCCCCAACACCAAATATAAAGCGGGGCAATTTACCAAGTTAGCCATGTTCAATAACAAAGGAGAGCTGATTCGAAGAGCCTACTCATTTGTTAACCATCAGGATAGCCACCTAAAAACAGGAGAGCTCGAGTTCTTAATTGTTGCCGATTCAAACGGAAGCTTGTCTCCCCTTTTACATTCGCTCACACCGGGAGATGAAGTGTTCATTGGCCGTCAAGGATCAGGTTTTATGACGCTGGATGAAATCCCATTGGATGCTAGAGATTTATGGTTAATATCAACGGGAACCGCTATCGGGCCATTTCTTTCAATGTTGAACGATCGCAAAATAACCTACCGTTTTAACCACTTGGTATTAGTACACGCTGTGAGGCATTTTGAAGATTTGGTGTATCAAAATGAGATAAACCAGCTGTTAAGTAAACATCCCGGAAAATTTAAGTATGTTCCTATTGTTTCCAGAGAGCCAATAGATGGAACGTTATCCGGAAGAATTCCACAACTGCTCAATAACAGAGAGCTAGAGAAAGCCGCTTGTCTACAACTCAACAAAGACCAAAGCTTCATATATTTGTGTGGAAATCCAGACATGGTTAAATCTACCAGTACAACCTTGAACCAACTTGGGTTTCAAAAACACCGCCGCAGTAACACCGGTCATTTTAGTTCTGAAAACTACTGGGAAAGGAAAGCGTAAATGAGGTTTATCATCGTTATCATAAAGTACTCTATTGCCCTAGGCGGTCTTGCGCTCGGCTCTATATTTGTTTCTTATCTGCCTGCTTTAGTTTATCAATTAAGCATTGAGCTGGGACTATTCTAAACCGTTAGAATCCAGATTATTTGAAACTAAGCTATTCGAAACGAATCAACTCAAAACTAATCAACTCAAAGTCAATCAATTCAAAACCAACAAAATGCAGCCTTTGATTACTTTCGCTAGCCAAACAATATCTCTGTCGCTAGGGTTGATAATCAAAGACTGCATATTAAGTGTGTTTGTTTATCCAATCTGTTTGTTGATGGAATTCAATGTAATTAACTTGTCACGGCCTGATTTGAAGATTTGTTCCCCATAAATGCCAGTAATAACTTTGCAAAGAACCCCGCTAAGAATAGACCACCAAGACCAAACAGAATATCTCCCGGCATACGCAGCCATACGAACATTTCAACCAACTCACTATGAATCACAGCTGGAGAACGCGCATACCAATAACCATGTTCAATCACGGCAAAGAACTGAATGATGCCAACAGGAAGTAGAGACATAAAGATCATCGCAGCAAGACCAATATTAAGTGTCCAAAATGACCATTTAAGCAACTTATCATCCCAGTGAACGGTATCTGAAGACAAGCCACGCAGACAGGTAAGCATTAGACCGATACCGAGCATTCCATAAACACCCATAAAGGCACCATGAGCGTGGGTTGCAGTGGTGTTAAGCCCTTGAATATAGTAAAGCGCGATAGGTGGATTGATGAGGAAACCTAAAATCCCTGCACCAACTAAGTTCCAAAAAGCGGTTGCGACAAAGAACATGATTGCCCACTTATAGCGTGCCATCCATACTGCGGATTTACGCATTCGGTAAGTTTCTACCGCTTCAAATCCAATAAGCGCAAGTGGTACCACTTCAAGTGCCGAGAACATTGAGCCCCATGCAATGACAGAAGTCGGTGTACCGGTGAAATATAGGTGATGCAAGGTGCCTAAAAGGCCACCCGTCAGGAACACGACCGTAGCAAACAGCACGGCACTGTTGGCAGATTGTGCGCGTACTAAACCAAGGCGAACAAACATTAATGCGATTACTGAGGTGGCAAACGTTTCAAAGAAACCTTCTACCCATAAATGAACCACCCACCAGCGCCAGTATTCAGCAATTGCTAGGTTGGTATGTTTACCTTGGAATAAACCCGCACCGTAAAAGAGTCCGATAGCCACACAAGATGCGTATAAAACCCATATTACAGGCTTCATTTCACCATCTTTAGTCAATGCAGGACGAATAGCCGCGGTTACCAATGCAAGCCAAATCAGCAACCCAACCAGCAAAAGTATCTGCCAGACACGCCCTAGGTCAATATACTCTTGGCCCTGATGTCCTAACCAATAGCTGGTATCAATATCGAAGTACTGCTGAACGGCCATCCATTCTCCGGCCATTGAGCCTAGCACGACGATGACCAACGCAACCCAAAGCACATTGACACCAATACGTTGGAACTTTGGTTCATAATTAGAAAGTGCAGGCGCAATGTAGAGCCCTGTCCCCAACCAAGCGGTTGCAATCCAGAATACCGCAAGTTGAGTATGCCAAGTACGAGTGACAGAGTAAGGTAATATTTCAGCCAACGGTATTCCGTAGAAATCCTGCCCTTCAACAGCGTAGTGAGCAGTAATACCGCCGAGAACAACTTGAAGAAGAAATAACCCTACTGCGGTATAAAAGTATTTCGCCAGCGCTTTTTGAGAAGGGGTTGGTTTAATCCCAAATAACGGATCCGTTTTTGGGTATGCCGGAAGCTCGTGCTGCTTTAATGATGCGTGATACCACGCCAGCGCACCAACACCCGCGATAAGAAAAACAATACTCAAAATCGACCAGACAATATTGTTTGACGTTGGCGTGTTACCCACGACAGGATCAAACGGCCAATTGTTTGTATAGGTGTAGTTCTCTCCCGGACGTTCTGTTACCGCAGCCCAAGCCCCCCAGAAAAAGAAGGCAGAAAGCTTTTCTCGATTTTGTTCCGTCGAGATCGTGCCTTCTTTCATGGCGTAATCTTCCCGTGTCGGCTGGAATGTTGGATCATCTCCAAACAGGCCGACATAGTACTGTTGTAACTCAATAATTGATTTGGCACGTAGATCTGAAACGGTTAAAACACCCGTTTCTGGATTAAACTGATTTGGTCGAATATCATCTCTTAACTTACTTTCTAAAGAGGCTCTTTCGAATGTATCTAGCTGCGAGAGTGGTTTTAAAAACTGAGATTGTGCAGCAAGATCCAACCATATTTCAGACTCGCGATGAACCCAATCAGCGGTCCAATCTGGCGCGATATAAGAGCCATGTCCCCAGATAGAACCTAACTGATGACCTCCCATTGTTCGCCAAACCAGTTGTCCATCTTGAATGTCTTTTTCGGTAAAGATTACATCGCCGCTTGTCGATTTTACAACCGTTGGAATAGGTGGGGCTTCCCTATAAATTTCGCTTCCCAGACTGAGCAAGATGGCAAACGATGTAATACATACGATGACCAATGCTATCAGAGAAAATTTTTGTTTCGTCATTTTCGGGTCCTTTAGTTAAATTAGACCCTCCCCTATTACAATCCTTATGCCAACTTTATACTTGTATAATATCAATAAGTTAAGCCAGCCCTTTAAATATAATTATCCAAATGACAATATCAATTTATTATCATTTGGGTACAGTGTTATCTTAATGACAAACCAAGTAATACAATTTCCGACTGTCTATTTACCAGATTATTTGCCAATAAAGCCTCAGTGGCTCTCCAAATTGTCGTGCTTCACACGGTTACCTTTTTAGAAGCACTGCTGCCTTTTAGACGCACCACAATCTTGCAAAAATCACCTTCAACGAGTTTATTGCTTCTTCCACACCAGTAAGAAGTTGTTTGCTGGCATCGCTATTGTCGCATTCAGCTCCAGTCCCTTACCCCAGTTCGCGAGTTGCTCGATGTCTCGAATGCCGCCAAACCCTTTCTGCTTTAATGATTCATCAAATACTCGATTACTGTCACTGGTGAAGTCTCCATCGACCTTCATCGGGCCATACTGACAAAAAACACCCCCTTGAGGAAGGTGCTTAGCCACCATTTCCATCATCAGTTGAGCTTCTTCTATCTGCATTATATGGGTGGTATTTGCGGTAAAAACAGCATCAGCCGAAGCGCAAGGCCATTCGTCCTGACCTATTTTAAAAGCCACTGGCTCCGAGATATTTTCACAACCAGACTCTGAAATCCATGCTCGGATACTAGGGTGATTTTCCGGCATATCACTGGTATGCCAAACTACATGAGGCAGCTGCGCAGCAAAAAATACAGCATGTTGCCCAGTTCCAGAGCCAATTTCTAATAGCTGTTTACTTTTATTAAGGTAAATAGACAACTGCTCAAAAATGGGATGCTGGTTTCTTTCACACGATGAACTGACGCGTTTTGACATTATTTTCTCCTATACGATGTCGCGAACTGACAAGCTTTGCAAAGTGTTGATTGTTTTCTAAACAGCTCAGGCCTATTTCTTCACGATGAAGAGAGACTACTCGGTAAACAACTGTTGAAACTATAGCTAACACAGCTATTTTCTGTGACTTACATCTCACATCTATTCTTTGTTAAAGAAACCTGTATAATTCGCCGCCTATCAATCCGTACTTGAACTTCTGTTGATTTGGCATCACTGACTAAGTGATTAACCAGTCTTAATACTTAGGAATACTTTCTTGATTTCAACCGCTAACATCACCATGCAATTTGGCGCCGAGCCTTTATTTGAAAACATTTCTGCTAAATTTGGTAACGGCAACCGTTATGGTCTAATCGGCGCTAATGGCTGTGGCAAATCAACTTTCATGAAAATTCTTAGCGGCGCACTCACTCCAAGTTCGGGCAACGTTTCTATTACACCGGGACAAAAACTTGGTGTTTTGAGTCAAGACCAGTTCGCTTTTGAGCAATACAGTGTTATTGATGCCGTAATCATGGGTGACAGTAAGTTATGGGAAATCAAAAAAGAGCGTGACCGTATTTATTCTTTACCAGAGATGAGTGAAGAAGACGGCATGCTGGTTGCCGAGCTTGAAAGTCAATTCGCAGAGATGGACGGCTATACCGCAGAAAGTCGTGCGGGAGATATCCTCATTCAAGCCGGTATCGAAGAAGAGTTACATTTCGGTCTAATGCAGCAAGTGGCACCGGGCTGGAAACTGCGTGTGCTACTTGCACAAGCACTTTTTGCCAACCCTGATATTTTGTTGCTAGACGAACCAACCAACAACTTGGATATCAATACCATTAACTGGCTGGCAGAAGAGTTAAATCAGCGTAAGTGCACCATGATCATCATTTCCCACGATCGCCACTTCTTAAACTCTGTATGTACACATATGGCCGATATCGATTACGGTGAACTTCGAATCTACCCGGGTAACTACGAGTATTTCGTTGAAGCATCAGGTCTTATTCGCGAGCAATTACTGGCTGGCAATGCTAAAAAAGCAGCTGAAATCAGTGAGCTGCAAGATTTCGTTAATCGATTCGGAGCCAATGCATCTAAAGCTAAGCAAGCAAGTTCCCGCGCTAAGAAGATGGATAAGATCAAGTTAGATGAAGTGAAGTCCTCCAGCCGAGTGAGCCCATCAATCAATTTTGGTGAAGGTAAGAAACTGCATCGTCAAGCACTGGAGCTGCAAGATCTCGGTCATGCATTTGAAGACGAACTGCTATTCGAACAGGGTAACTTACTTCTGGAAGCAGGAACGCGTTTAGCGGTCATTGGTGAAAACGGTGTCGGCAAAACCACTTTGCTACGCTGTTTAGTTCAAGAGTTAGAGCAAAAGCATGGCGTTGTAAAATGGTCAGAAAACGCATCTATTGGTTATTGCCCTCAGGATAGCAGCGCAGATTTTGACAACGATTTAACTATCTTTGATTGGATATCACAGTGGCGCACACCTAAGCATGATGACTTGATGGTACGCGGTATTTTGGGTCGTTTACTTTTCACTGCGGACGATGCGAACAAGCTAGCGAAAAACTGTTCTGGTGGTGAGAAAAACCGTTTACTGTTTGGTAAGTTGATGATGCAGGACATTAATGTTCTGGTTATGGATGAGCCAACAAACCATATGGATATGGAAGCGATTGAAGCTCTTAACGAAGCGCTGAAAAACTACCAAGGAACCCTTATTTTCGTAAGCCATGACCGTGAATTTGTTTCGTCTCTGGCGACCTCGATTATTGATGTGAAAGACAAAAAACTGGTTAGCTTCCAAGGCACTTATAATGAATACCTGTCTCACCAGAGAAAAACATTAAGCGCAGCATAAGCGTTTCTAACAAGTAACAGTCCACATATACAAAGCCGGTTGTCGCAATGCACGCGACAACCGGCTTTGTTGTAACCTAATTCTAATCAGCTACGCTTTTGCCTGTTCATGATGTTCAGTAAGTTGTTTATACAACATATCCTTTAACTCAAGACGCTGAACTTTAAGTTCATGCATCGCCTCATCATCGATTGGACTACCTGAAATCTCCAGCTGACGAATATCGTAATCGAGTTCATGGTACTGCTGAAGATCCGCTTTGAATGTAGGATCGTCGTGATTGAGCTGAACAATATCTAATTTCAGGTCAGGAAAATCTAAAATAAAAGCATGGTTTTCATTTAACATCAGCATTCCTTCTTCAGTTCGATAACAACCATTATAGAGCGAGCGTGTAATAGTTTCGGGACAGACACCTCAAAATACCTCTCAAGATTAATGACGATAACGCTGCAATGTCCAGTCATTGAGTTAAGGGGACGTTGGCCAGCAGGACTAACCTTTTGAATTTCAAGATCATAAAAAAATAAGAGTATTATTTAACCAAAAAATGATTGACAAAATATCACTCAAAATACTAATATCGCCACCACTGACCGAACGGTCAGTCATAAATTGGATGAGTTATGGATAAGAAAGATAAGATCATTGAAGTTGCTACAAGACTGTTTGCTGAGAATGGCTTTGAAAAAACGCCAATATCCGCCATTTGTGAAGAGGCAGAAACCTCAAAAGGCTTAGTGTTTCATCACTTTAAAAACAAAAATGAATTATTGAGAGAAGTGTTTATTTCCATCACCAATCTCATTAATGAAGCAGATAAAGTTGATGAGAATTTTGCGGGCTCAGAAGGAAGAATGAAGGCATTTATTGATTCCGTATTTGATGCCATGACAGTGCCAAAGTATCGCAGCATCTATCGATTTAATTTCAGTGTTATCGTTCAGCCAACGACAAGAGCTGTCTTATTAGATTTAATAGAAGAACGATTTAACGGTTTGCAAACATCGACAGAAGAAGTTTTTCACTCTCTATCGTATGAGAATCCAACTATAGCGGCTAAGATGTTCATCGCCGAAATTGATGGTATTGCAATGAATTATCTACTTTATGATGACTTCCCCATTGAAGAAGTGAAGCGCGAGTTCATTAAAAAGTACAGCTAAGCGACACATCATCCCTATCACGCATATTAACTTGCGTGATTTTTTTAAAACAACAACTGACTGTACGGTCGGTCACCTCCTATTTAGGAGTAATACAAAAGACATAGTTACAAGCTAGAGGTACACCATTATGACCAGAACAAAAACATTACGAGCAAACCCCAATGAATCATTTCTCTGCGCAGCTTGCGGCATGGGAGTAACACCTATCCAATATGGTGGGCAACACAGAAATCATTGCCCTCACTGTTTAAGCAGTGTGCACATGGATATTAAAGCGGGAGATAGACGCTCAAGTTGCCGTGGCATTATGGAGCCAATCAGTATCTATGTTCAAAAAAGTAAAGAATGGTCTCTGATACATAAGTGCTCCAAATGCAGCACCATTAGAACCAACCGAATAGCAGCCGATGACAATGAACTATTACTCGTCAGCATTGCTGCAGAATTAATGATGACGTTACCATTCCCGTCAAAAAACGTTTTATCTGAGTTAAAACAGTTAAGCATCAGTAGAGGTAGTGAACATGTACTCGAATAAATTAAAAACTTACCGAGTAATCGAAAAAGGCAGCAATAGATACAAAGTACAAACGGACAACGGTATAAGAAATGCACAACTCAAAGGCGGCTTTTCGCATTCAATACAAAATCGCGAAGAGTTTCCATGCGTTGGTGACTGGGTCGAGTGTCAAGATGATGGAACTACCATTGTTATTCAAGCGGTTAAAAGCCGAAAAAGCCTAGTGAGTCGCAAAGCATCGGGTGAAGCTGTCATTCAACAACCTATCGCCGCGAATATTGATACTGTTTTTATCGTATTAGGTTTAGACGGTGGCAGAAATTACTCTGATCGACTGCTGGAAAGGCTATTAACCGTGGCATGGAGTAGTGGTGCAACACCTGTAGTGATTTTAAATAAAGCAGACGCAAATTCAGCCTCCGACTTGATCCAAATGCAAGCAGAAACCATTGCATTAGGTATCGACATAATTACCTGTAGTGCTATAGAAGGTACTGGGATTGAAGCGTTAATGTCCTATTTAGATGACAAAAAAGTCGGGGTATTTATTGGCCCATCTGGCGTGGGTAAATCAACATTAACCAATAGGTTATTGAAATACCAAGTGCAAAAAACCAACGGCTTGCGTGTTAAAGATATGCGCGGAAGACACACGACATCTAGTTCATACATGTTTGAATTAGAAAACGGTGGTTTCATTGTCGATACATCTGGCATTAAAGAGGTACAAGCTTGGGGAACTGATGAAGGTATCGACTCCGTATTTGATGAAATATCCTCTATATCTTACCAATGTAAGTATAGAAATTGTCTACACCAAGGTGAACCAGGATGCGCAGTACAACAGGAGTTAGAAACAGGCAATATTACGCCGGAACGGTATGACAGCTATCTACACCTAAAACAAGAACATGCGTTTTTGGAAAGAAAGAGAAGTGAAAACAACAATAATGCTGAACGTAAGTATGACAAAGCCTTCAGCAAAATGGTTAATCAGTCACTTAGCCGTAAAGGCTTACTCAAACAAGCGATGAGATAAACTTGTTTGAACTTTACGCATATGTTGGCTAAAGACATGTTCTGTAGGATAAGCAGTGGTAAAAGCCCAACAGAGCCTAATAACTTACAGCCTATTTCTTCTTTTAATATGGCTTTTCGGCGATTAAAAGAAGAAATAGGACCATCGAGACAAGAGCTATCGGTTATTTCTGTTTCGGACGAAAAGGTTTTATGACCTCTTCATTGCATTCCAGATAAGGGCCATGCATTAGGTCGATACAGTATGGTATTGCAGGGAACACGGCATCCAGACATTCGCGAATAGACTTTGGTTTTCCCGGTAAGTTTACAATCAAAGTATCATCACGAAGACCAGCGGTTTGGCGTGACAAAATAGCGGTAGGAACAAATTTCAAAGACTCAGCACGCATAAGCTCACCAAACCCCGGCATCATGCGATCGCAAACGGCTTCTGTTGCTTCAGGAGTTACATCGCGTTTAGCTGGCCCTGTCCCTCCGGTTGTCACTATCAGGCTACACTCTTGTTGATCTGCCATTTTAATCAATGTGGCTTCGATAATATCTTGCTCATCAGGGATCACTTCGTAGACAGGTTCCCATTCAGATATCAAATAGGCATTCAACGTGTCAATAATTGACTGACCAGATAGGTCTTCGTACACACCAGCGCTTGCTCGATCACTGACGGTAACTATACCGATTTTTGCTTTTGTCATTTGTTGTCCCTTTGGCTAATTTGTTATTGGAGAGCAAGTGTAAAGAATAAAGCGCAGCGGATAAACCTTACAAGAAAAAAAAACCGCTCATCATGAGAAGTCTGCGTCAACACATCATTCATTTGTTATTGAGTCTTGCCTTTCTTTCCATGCAAAAAACAGACTCTCAGTAACACCAAGAGACACAATCGCCCCACTATGCAGCTTATCAAGTTCAACCGTTGCAATAGAGATAAACTTATCTGCATCTTGAATAGTGTTTTCAGCACAAAACTGCTCTAAATGACGCTCTATTTCATCACCCACGATCATTGCTCTAATAATTTGACCAATTACCTGTTTTCTTTCACGACGATACTTAATTCGATAAGGGTCAATCGCACCAATAGATTTTTCAGTTACCGCAAGCTCTTCCGCATTCTCAATCAAAAACAGAATCGCTTCTTTGTGATTTAAGATCATAATGGTTTCTTCATCGGACTTACCATTAGCAAGCTCTCCCCCATCCAGCAGTTTTTCTGTATCAAGAATGGAGTAAGTATTCCCCTCCAATCGACTGGAGTTAAACGTTAAATCGATTAGAAGTCTTTGTACAATATCTTTAGCATACGTCCCGGCCGCAAGCTTTTTATTAAAGCGTCTTCCTAGCGAGTGAAGTTGACTCGCCATATCTTCCGATACATAGCGTGTTTCATTAGGGATATAGCGAACAATTAAGGACAACACTCACTATCTAAGGACAACATGAGTGGCTAACAGACAAAAGACGAACCAACTGGCTCGCCTTCTATTTGTTTATCAGTTAGATCAGTAAGGTAGCCAAACCATGTTATTCACCACTTAGAGCCTGACCTTGTGTTTTGATAACACTTTGATACCAATAAAAACTCTTCTTACGCTTACGCTCTAGTGTACCTAGGCCATCATCGTGACGATCAACATAGATATATCCGTAACGTTTTTTCATCTCTGCGGTTGAATTCGCGACAAGGTCAATGGGTCCCCAGCTTGTAAAGCCCATTAGTTCAACACCATCTAAAATTGCTTCTCTTGCCTGAACTAAATGATCATTTAAATATTGAATACGATAGTCATCGTGAATTTCGCCATTGCGGTCAAGCTCATCGACGGCACCTAAACCGTTCTCAACAATAAACAGTGGCTTTTGATAACGGTCATAAAGAAAATTCAATAAGATACGCAAGCCTTGGGGGTCAATAAGCCAGCCCCATTCACTCTTATTCAAATAGGGGTTTGGCACACTATCTACGATATTACCGACTTCTTTATGCTTGGGATCAGCACTTGCACAACCGCTGGCATAATAGCTAAACGAGATAAAATCCACAGACGCATCAGCTAAGGTTCTAACATCATCATCTTGCATCTTGATATGGATATTGTTTTCGCGAAAATAGCGCAGCATATAGCCAGGGTATTTGCCTCTGGTTTGCACATCACCAAAAAACAACCACTTGTTATTCTCATGCATTGCTGCGATTACATCACTTGGGTTGCAAGTAAGAGGGTAATTAATGGCTCCTAAAAGCATATTGCCAATTCTTCCATCAGGGATAATTGAATGGCATAAACTGACTGCTTTAGCACTTGCCACCAACTGGTGATGAATCGCCTGATAAATTTGCTGTTCCGCAGCCTCTTCTGGCAAACCGACACCAGTAAACGGAGCATGCAATGACATATTGATCTCGTTAAATGTCAGCCATAACTTTACTTTATCTTTGTAACGTTGAAATACAGTTGTAGCGTATCGCTCAAAAAACTCGATCAACCTACGGTCAGCCCAACCACCATAATTCTCAACTAAAGCATAAGGCATCTCATAGTGAGACAGAGTGACAAATGGAGTGATATCGTACTTAGCAAGCTCATCGAAAATGTCATCGTAATAAGCCAACCCTTCTTCATTCGGTTCCAGTTCATCGCCATTTGGAAAGATTCGAGTCCATGCAATGGATAAGCGCAGGCAGTTAAAACCCATTTCATTGAATAGAGAAATATCTTCTGGATAACGATGATAGAAATCTATCGCAATATCTTTAATGCCAGAGTTACGCTCTTCCCGAGATTCGTGCGGATTCAGAATGCCTTTCGGCAACATATCCGCAGTCGATAATCCCTTACCATCTTGTTGATACGCACCTTCTACTTGATTCGCTGCAATAGCGCCCCCCCATAAAAAGTCATTTGGAAATTGAATCATAACAACCTCTAAATTTTGTGTTGAAAAAACGGCTACCTATATTGAAACATTTAACGAAAATCATGTGCCACATCAATACTTGACTATTTTACTATGGTATTGTGCATGCTGTTCAACAATAGAAAGCTCAAATTAGGATTAAACGATGACATTTTCAATTAAAAAGATTTTCAGTAAAAAAGACGATAACTCAAAAGCAGTAGAAACAGAAAAATCGACTTTGGACAAAGACAGCGATAGTAACTCAGAGAAAAAAACTAAGCACGAAACTCCAACAGGCTGCTGCGGATCTTGTTCATAAGTTTAATTCATTCTCCAAATTGACCTAACTTTTCCCTTCTTTTTAGGTCTTTTTCATAAAATTCTGTCGCTGTGTATTTACCACTGTAACTGCACAGCGACTTATATTTTCTCAAGTAATTCGATTATTTAGTCGCTAAATAGCTCTCCTAATAAACACTTATTTCACCAGTACGAACACTCAAAAAAATAATTTTGGCTAAAGGCCTTGATGAAATATTTTCAACTGATCAGTCTCATTTGTAAAATTGTGATATTACACATTTCTCATACTGTAGCATCATATTCGTTCTGCTTAATTCAAACCTTTCATTTCATATTTATTACTACACCACGAGACATAAGTTTCATCTTTGTAAATAACGAAACCCTAAAATACATAACCTTTCATTTTTCACAAAATGAAAGACTTTTTAGTCACTTACAGCAGATTTCAACTTGTGATATGGCTTTCATTCTTATTTTTTATTGTTGAGATAATACCAATTGAAACAGAGAAAAAGTTCTATATTGCACTTCCGAATACAGGACTCGATAAATAAAAAATAAATACTAGCAACAACATTTGAGGACTACTGATGAAAAAGACATTACTTAGCACTTTGATTTTAGCTGCAACCAGTTTTACGATAACTGCAGCAGAGCAAGATGCCTTTAAAGTAAGCCCCTACCTACAAAACCCAACCACGACTAGCATGACAATCATGTGGATAACAACTGAAGATATCGCTGGCAAAATAAATATATCTGCTAATGATTACAGCAAAACGTTGAAATCAGAACCTCAGTTGGCAAACGGCTTAAAATACTACCCAACTGAAGTTGAAAAATACTTTGAGAATAAAGCCGACTCGAAAACACCTTACATTCATAGTGTAAAAATTGATGGTTTAAAACCGGGAACAAGCTATCAATACACGGTAGAACAAGACGGTCAACAGTACAACGCACAGTTCTCAACAGTACCTAATAAAAATGGAACAGTTCGGTTTTTAGTTTACTCCGATTCTGAAACAGAACCAGAATCTACCGGAAAAACTCGCCGTTGGTCAGAACCTTATGGCGACTTTGACCGTCAATACCTAGTGGATCAGACCACTGGCTATCAAGAAAACATTCGAGTGATGCAAGAACGACAACCTAACTTTATCGCCATCGCTGGTGATTTGGTTGAGTCCGGCAATGAACAGCGCGACTGGGATGAATTTTGGCGTCACAATGCAGGTGACTTCAATAATATCGCCTCGTACGTGCCACTATTTCCAGCAATAGGCAATCACGAAAACTACCCGGGTCCAGACGGCGGTATGTCTGAATACAATACTGAGCTCGCCCTACAAGCTATCGCTCGCTACAAAACGTATTTTGATGTGCCAGATAACGGCAGCAAGGTAGAAGCCTATAAAGAGCGTTACTATCGTGTAGATTACGGACCAATCACATATATCACTATCGATACGTCCGACGGCAAAGAAGACAAAACAGATAAAGATACTAACTGGCGTCTACCGGGTGTCAATGCACCGGACTTTAACCCGGGTTCAGAGCAATACAAATGGCTAGAAAAACAGTTGGCAGATGCTCAGAAGAACAGCCAATTTACCTTTGTACAGTTCCACCATATTCCTTACTCCGTAGGACCTCATGGATTCCCAACAGGAACCGAAGGCTTTGAAAACGGCCAAGACAATCAATCCGGCGTTCCTGTTCGTGTCTTAACACCCCTATTTGAGCAGTATGGTGTCGATGCCGTTTTTGCAGGCCACGATGAAATGTATGAACGCTCTGTTGTGGATGGAGTCCATTTTTACGATGCTGGTATAGGTGGGGATGGCTTACGTGGACCTTACTTTGGTAAAGATGGCAAATACAAAGTGGATATGGATAACCCTCATCAGCAGTTCTTAGCACACTTAGATGCACCAGAAGTTTGGCAAGACAAACAGCTTGTGAGTGGAGGAAAACACTATGGTCACTTGGAAGTTAATGTATTTCAAAATGACCAAGGTGTTTGGACTACTGAGATCTCACCAGTTTACGTTTTCCCTATGATGGATAAAGAAGGTGAAGTAACTGGCTGGCAGCGCCGAGTTTACGATGATGTTGTCACACTAACAGCTAAATAGTCCGTCGCTTAATAAAAGTCCCTCAGGCTCATGAGGGACTTTTTATATCAATTTAGACAACTAAATTAAACGCTGACAGAGGGTACCTATACCATCCTTTTCTCTATCAAGCTCTACCTTCGCAACAGCACCATTAATCAACGTTAAGTTTGGCGGAAGATGACCAATATCTAAATCAATCATCACAGGAATTCCCGTACAAGCTAAACCAATCTTTATCGCTTCATCGTAGCTAAGATCTTGATCACTGTTAGGTTCTGAAGCCGCATTGCGTCCTAAAAGCAGACCGTTAATGTGCGAGAACACACCGCGAAATTTCATGTTCAGTATTGTTCGCGCCACTTCCGTTGGCGGCATTTCAGCATTTTCCAGATAAAGCAGAACACCTTCAGGATAACGCTTTGCAAACGCGCTTAAGTCTAAGTACTCGGTATCAAAAAGGTGCGACAATGTATCCCAGCAACCTCCGATAAGGCGACCTTCAATCATAGAAGACGAATCTGGTTTTACTAACCAGCGCCAGTTGGAGGGCGTGTTGGCAATAAACCCGCCTGATGGTTTATTAACAATATCTGGCCAAGAGTTGGCATGCATTGATGAGGCAACCTGTCTAAATTCTTCACCCAGTGGTGTCGCAAGGTACGTTAAGGTATTTGATGTCAGTGGATCTGTTGCCTGAGGCGTTAAATCCATTAAGTTTGAACAGTGTGCCGAGGCCCATTGAAGCTTGCTGGTAAGTACGGCCGATATTGTGCTGATATCAGAAAAGCCCAAAATCCACTTTGGCTTGGCCTTCTCTAACTTAGAAAAATCGATAAGGGGTAGAAGCTCCATTGCCAGCTCTCCGCCCCAAGGCGGATAAATCGCATCAATGTCATCATCCATCAAGAACGCCATTAGCTCTTCCACTCGTTTCTCCAATGGCGCACTTACATGTTTGATCTGACCAAGCAAGCATTGACCAACGACAAGGTGAAAGCCTTGTTGTTTGAGGTGCTCTGTTACAACCTCAAATCTAGCAAGGTGATCTTGTGCTATTCCCGACGAAAATGCGGTGATCGCAATTGTACTTCCTTTATGCAACGGTTTTGGGTATTTCATTATCGTTCTCATCCACTTTAGCCAAATATAAAATAGCCACTAACCCTCTAAGTTTCAATATGTTATTGAGATAACTCAAGAAAAAAGAAGAATGTTAATAAGCTTTTATGCACATGTGCTAGTCTATTTATTAGGGCTTTCTAAATGTTTGAATACAAAGGAGTCACATCATTTCCTTGTTAAATCGATTATCAGTGCCGAGAGGCGTTAGCAGTGGTGAACGTCAACCATGACAACCCATAAACTGCTGAGCATATTCAGCCTAGTTATCTTCTGCACCCTGTGGGCGATTCCCCTACAGGCATCCCCAACCACAATATTTGTTTTAGGGTCAGGAAGCTCAGAATCCTTGTGGACCAAATCGATCGTTCAAGGCATTAAAAGTAGCTTGGATGAAAGTAACTCTGCCCATATTTATTATATCGACCACTTAGATGCTGGTCGTTTTGATGAAATCGAACAGCATCATGCTGTATTTCGATATCTTAAAAGCAAGTTTGATCATAAAGAGCCTGATGTATTTATCTCTGCTGGCCCTGCTGCGTCGCACTTCTCTTTGTCGTATCCAGAGCTTTTTCCCACAGCGAAACGTATCGTGATTCAGCCCAAAGAAAATGACGCAGACATAATAAATGACGCGGTCGTCATCGATACAAAAATAGATTATTCCTTGCTGGTTAACGATGCACTTCGTTTATCTCAACCTAAAGAGGTTTTTGTTATTGGTGACTCGATTAAACCGAGTGACCGACACAGATTAAGCAATATTTCTAACCAGCTAGATCGACAAAACATTCGTTATACCATTCTCGACAACAAAGACTTACCGACTCTCCTCACCACAATCTCAAACATACCAAGTAATAGCGCCATTTTCTTTGCTCCCATTTATCGGGTACACAATGGCAAGGGGCTGTTGCCCGTTTATGTTCTAAAATCTCTACACCAAATGTCACAGGCACCTATTTTTGCTACCTCAGTGGTCGAACTCGGCTTTGGCTCGGTTGGTGGTTACCTTCACTCCCCCACCGAGCTAGGCATGATGGCTGGAGAGGCTTCACTGAACTTGATAAAGCATCAAACCGTCACATTCTCTCATGACGGCTTTGAGCTAGCCTACGATTGGAATGAAATCATTCGTTGGCAATATCAAAGCATCATCAGTCCACAAGCAGAGATACGTTTCAAGCAGCCTTCGCTTTGGGATGAGCACAATAAAGAAGTGATTATTGTCGCCATATTCTTAACCACACTAACGGTGCTACTGTTAGTGCTTACTATTTACAACGGTAAACTCAAAAAGATTAGATTTGCTTTGTCAAAAGAACGGCTACTTCTGGAGAAGAAAGTCGCGGAACGAACAAAAGAGCTTTCTCTTCTTCATCAGGAAGCAGAGAAAATGGCACGAGTAGATGAACTGACCAATATTAGTAATCGACGCGCTTTTTTTGAGCTCGGTGAATCCGTTCATAAGCAAGCCAAAACAACTGACAAACTCTACGCCATTATCATGGTAGATATCGACAGATTTAAAAACATTAATGATACATTCGGCCACGCGGCAGGTGACAAGGTCATACAATATATTGCTGATACACTGACATTAGAGTCAGGCGCATCGGACGTTGTCGCTAGAATCGGTGGGGAAGAGTTTGCCCTTATGTTAATCGATTCAACCGACAAAAAAATTGCGTTTATTGCAGAACAAATCCGCAACACGATTGCACAAACCTACATTCAATTTCATGAACACTCTATCAATGTCACCGTCAGTATTGGCTGCTCTGAATGCCGAACTGACGATGATCACCCTACCCTTGTTTTAGCGCGTGCGGATAAAGCGCTGTACCGGGCAAAAGAAGCGGGAAGAAATCGAGTCTTTATTGACGCAGCGAGTGTTACAAAATAGGCCCATGTTGAGACTGTTAAGCAGCGGAACTCCTCTCTGCTATCTCATACAGAGCCTCTCTAACAAGGTTATCATCACATTGAATCTATTTATGGTTTTATATAAAAGATTGAATTAAAAAATAATTGTTGTTATGTTGAAAAGATGAAAAACATCTCAATACCTTCACATTTCTTCTTCTGGTGGCGCTCAACTTAGAGCGGCACGGAATTCTTACATTCTTACGCTGCTGGAAGGTAGCTAAGCGTGTGGTCTTATTTTATCTCCAGTAGTGTTTTATTTAACTTGGAGATAATCAATGAATACTCATCAATCTGTAAACAAATTAGACACTGTATTAACGGGTGATAGAGCTACCGGCCCTTTGCATTTGGGTCACTACATCGGCTCATTACAACAACGCATAGCGTTACAAGAGATCTATGACCAAACGATTCTTGTTGCTGACATGCAAGGTTTAACTGACAACGCTCATAATCCTTCAAAGGTCTCTTCGAATATACTCAACGTCGTTGCAGACTATCTAGCGGTAGGTATTGACCCTTTAAAAACCACCATTACTCTACAATCTCAATTGCCGGCACTCGCTGAGTTAACAATGTACTACAGTAACCTTGTTTCCATTGCTCGACTGGAACGTAATCCAACGGTGAAGAGTGAGATTAAATCTAAGGGGTTTGAACGCTCGCTCCCTGCAGGATTTTTAACATACCCCATTTCCCAAGCCGCCGATATCACCGCATTTCGCGCAACTCTGGTTCCTGTTGGTGACGATCAGTTACCTATGATTGAGCAAACGAATGAGATCGTTCGCAAAATCAATTCAATGGCTAACAAAGAGATCTTAAATGAGTGTCAACCTCTTTTAAGTAAGGCTTCTCGTCTTCCTAGCACAGATGGTAAAAATAAAATGTCTAAATCAATGGGAAATACCATTAACTTGGGCGCGTCGGAAAAAGAGATCCACATGGCGGTAAAATCTATGTATACCGATCCAGGCCATTTAAGAGTTGAAGATCCGGGTAATGTAGAAGGAAATGTCGTGTTTACTTATCTTGATGCCTTTTGCCAAGACAGGGACTATGTGACGCAGCTTAAAGAGAGATACCAACAAGGCGGCCTTGGTGATGGAACAACCAAAAAAATACTCGAAGAGTGTCTGCAAGAATTGCTTCGTCCTATAAGAAACAACAGAAAAATGTATCTGAATGATAAAGCCCAGCTGATTGAGATTTTGCAAAAAGGCAGCCAGTCATCGCAAATTAAAACCGAGCAAGTTCTATTCGATGTTAAGGAGGTTTTCGGCTTAAACATATTCTGAACGATAGTTAAAATTGCTTTCAGCGATGGCCCTTTCTTTCTATTAGAAAAGTTGTCTTATAATGATGGGCATCATAAGCGTAGAAACTTAAGATGCCCATTCATATCAATCCATCGGTTAGATTTTTCTCTCAGTAACGCGATTGCTCTGTTAACAACAGTGACTGATTTAAGGGAAACGAATCAATCAAGGAGCGCAGTCATCATTACCACAGGCAATTAGTTTCACCACTCCGGAGTTAGTCAGATAACCGGTGTGAGCTTTATATGGATTCGCCAATAAGTTTAAGAATGCACTGGTGTTACTCACGGGGATTTCAAGCAACTGAACATTTTTTGTTGAGAAATCACTCTCTTTAAATCGATAACTGAGCAAATCATTTGGATCAGTGAACGACAAAACTTTATAGCCTGAGCTAGAGTTTGACTTGCCCTCATCGGCTTGTTTCGCTCTCAACTCTTCATTTACTCGGTACATGTCCAGTAACCCTCCGGAGAGTTCTTGTTTACCGCTTCGCCTCGCTAAAGGGCTATCTTTACAGCTATCTATGTGATTTAAAATCGGTAACTGATTGGAGGCCAAAATAATAGCATCAGCGGAATAATAGAGTCGATTTAGTTTGCTCTGCTCACTTTTGTTCGCAGCACTGCTATTCTCAGGCTGACAAATCAAACTGTCCCTTAGCACTTTACTTCCTAAACTTTCTGCCAAGAAAAACACTCGTTCATCTGCACTCAGCTTACTTTCAATCTCTTTCAGAGAGTGGCGTAACGCTTTACGAATATCCTTTCCTCGCTCTCCGGCATAGACAGTTACGTCTGATAAACAGTCGTCCATTAACAGTTTTTTTATTTCGCGATTAGCTAAAGCGTGTTTGTCATCATCTTGAAAATGATAGGCACGATGATCGTTAAACGCGCCATAGGTAAACTCATAAGCCGTCAGTTGATATCCGTCACGGGCGTAATGATAGGACTTTAAGAAAATGCTATTTTTTCCATCTTTGGTATCAAACTCTCTAGCGATAGCCCGATTTGACGTGTGACTAACGGTCAAATTCATAGTATCAGCTAATCGTTCCACTCTGCTCTTTGCCCAGCCAGTTGAGTGATTACACATTCCATGAATCATGATGATCGTTGTTTGACTATCGGCTTGGTACAACGGAGTAAAACCTCTGTTTTGGTAATCATCACGATAAGTTGATTGAATAGGTGCGTACGGACTCGTACAGCCAACCAACAGAGCGAGAATAATCATTGCAATGATATTTTTCATGTTAAAGCCTCTGTTTTATCTCGTTATAGTTCTTCTTTTAGCCACTCTTCAATTTTAGACTGGTGGTCGTCTTCTTTTCCTTCTAGCGCGTCATAAACTTTACGCTTTATCTCAGCGTCCAAGGATTCATCAACCATGGTAATCGACCATTCAAAAGAGTGAACTTGTACAAAGTCACTATCACTTTCAACGGCAATATGCGGATGAGTCACTTTTGTAGACGAGAAGAATTGATCTTTTTTCTCATTATTGATTAGGAAGCCATCATTAACTTCTTTCAACTTGAATGCTGAAAATGCCCCATCAAATAAAGGCTGATGCAATATCTCACCATTTTTCCGAGTATTCACTTTCCATATCAGGTTCACCACCACACTGGCGTCAATCTTGTCATCCGATTTTGTTTTAAACTTGCTCCAATCGAAATCGCTGAAACTGGTGTTCATTGCTAGAGTGAACTCATTGTTCTTAACCGATGACATTTCCGTCTGCAACTGTCCAATGTTGCGCTTGTCAGTTGAGTCTTGAATGTTAAAAGTGATTGTTCTGCTCCCCTTAGCGCTAAAATCACAAGCAAAGCTGTGGTTGAGTTTGTAGGTAGCAGTGTGGTTTTGAACTTGTTTTTTCGCCTGTTCAGTGACTTCCTCCACCAAAAACTCTGCCCCTTTCTTAATCAGGTACCCTCCCAACCAAGCAATAGGATCAAACGCTGATTTATCAGGATTTGTACATACATTCTCGGCATCAAGTTTGACCTGTTTGGGCTCTATAAAAACCGACCCTGTGCAGGCCATTAAAGAGACTATAGAGCTACCTATGATTGCTGTTTTTAAACCATTCACGATACAATCCTTGTACTAGAGAAGAAGTTACAAAGCATAGGCAATTAATTACACACGCAATCAATCTCCCATCACAATTTTACAATTAATTAACATGCTCTCATCTCGGCAGGCAAACCCTCAAACAGAACCGCAGAGCCTATGTAACAATCTAGCCAAGGTTTTTATTGCAGAGTAATTTGACGAGAAACCGCGGATTCTGTTGCAAAGTCCTTATCGTGACTAACCAAAATAAATCCGCCTCGATACGCTTTCAACGCCTTTGCTAAGGTGATTTTTGAGTCGAGATCTAGATGATTGTCAGGTTCATCAAGTAGCAGTAAAGGCTGACAAGGTTGATGGCTTGCAATTAGCATCGACAACTTCATTTTCTCTCCACCACTCAGTGACCCTCCTAGGCGAAACACCTTATCACGGCGAAAACCTATGCCAGCCAGTAAGGTGCGGGCCGTCTGCTCTTTAATACCATCACAAGAACAGACCAAGTTCTCAATCATAGTAAGTTCCGCTTTAATCGCCACAAAGTGTTGGTCGAGATAATAAACCGGGCTGTTTACTCGCAACTCGCCAGCAATTAACGTTTGTTTACCAAGCAAGGTTTTTAGTAGCGTAGACTTGCCACTGCCATTTTTTCCGACAAGGTGAACTTTTTCACCACTACCAAGCTGCATTGTTATTGGCGTACTACTGCCGAATGCGAGTATCCCATCAACCATTGAAACCGCGTTACCAGAACGACTGATGCTATCGGCCAAATGGAGCGTTTGATTAGTAACCTGTTGCTGTCGAGACATTAACTTCTGCTCTTTCTCTTGCAAATGCATCTGCCGTAGCGATTCATTTTTGTTCCGGTTAGAAAGGTTCGCGGTGGCGCGATCTTTTTGCCATCTAATAACACTTTAGGTTGGCTCCCCTCCTTACGTAACTTGTTGCCTTGGCTGGCGCGTTGTTCAGCTTTCTCTCTGCTACGTTGCGCGTTCTTCTTCAGTTCACTTTTCTGCTTATTTAAAACAGCGAGTTGCCGCTCTACCGCCTGCTGCTCAACACTCAACTGCTGTGCATAAAAATCATAATTTCCGCCAAACACCTTTAATCCCAAGTCAGAGAGCTGCCATATTTCTTCCATCTCTCGTAGCAACTCACGATCATGGCTAATGAGAAGTATTGCCCCTTTAAACTGTCTTATCGCCTCAATTAACCATTGCCTGGCGTCGCGATCGAGATGATTAGACGGCTCATCTAAAACCAATAGCTCGACGTCACGTTGAAATAGTTGCCATAACTGCAAACGAGCAAGTTGGCCTCCGCTAAGCAGTGCACAAGGGAAATCTGGATTCGCAGGCAACCCCATGCTTTGCAGCTGCTGATTAAGATCGATGGATAGATTCCACTCATCTCCAACTAAATCGAACCATTTGCTAGCGCAGTCTCCCGCTTCGATCTTCTTTAGCGCCTGCAGCACCATATCCTTACCGATAAATTCGGCAATTGAGAGTGTTTCAACTTGGCTATTCAAAGGTTGCTGTCGATACGTCGCAAATGAAGTTGGTGATATTACGGTGCCGCTAGATGACGCCATTTCTCCGGTTAGAATGGCAGCAAGAATGGATTTCCCAACACCATTTCGCCCAACTAAACCTATGCGGCTTTTATTTGCTGTGCATGAAATGTGCTGAAACAGCGACTCTCCGTCACTGAACTGATAACTTATATTACGAGCTTGTATAACTGGCATAGTTTGCCTCCTGTGTAACAGGAGAAGTAACCGCCGCATCACGGAAAAGAGTTATGATAGTTCAATAGCATTACACGCAGCTTTAGTGCGCTTTATAAAAACAAGGAATGGCTATCGAATATCGGAAAGTGAGCTACGCCTACTAACCCTGTATGTCCAAAAAAATAGTAATAAATGGAAAACAGGTTTAGTTGTTCATGTTGGCGTAATCTCCTACAGAAATGAGGTGTCTAGTGTAACCAAGTCATCGTTGAAAAATCAAGCGCCATCGCTCAGATACAAGGGATACCATATACGATGAAGTGGTCAAAAATATCTGCGCTATTCTAAAGCACTAATACTCAGTAAAGCGTTTACGAAACTCTCGCGGAGTAAGTCCGATGATTTTAATGAATACCTTTCTACAAGCACTGGTGTCTTCATAGCCGATGAGATTGGCAATATACTCAAATGAATGCTGACCGCTTTCCAAGTAATCGCACGCTTTTTGTACCCGTAATCGCTGTAAGTATTGATTTGGCGTATAGCCAGTTGCCTTAAGAAAACGACGTTGCATAGTACGAATGGTAAGATTGGCCTGATCAGCGAGAGTATTCACCGACAAAGAGTCCATATAACTCAAGTTCATGGATTGTTGAATAGACACAATGCTCTGATCACCATGCAATAGTGACGGATTAAATTGTTGATAAAAACGCTGCTCTCTCGGCGCGGTATCAACCACCAGTAGCTTACCCAACTTACGCATTACCGAGGCTGACGCATACTGCTTAACTAGTTCAAAGCCGAGATCTAACCAAGACATCATGCCGCCAGCAGTAATCACATCACCATGATTAATTAAAATCTCATTGCTTTTAAGTTCAATATGAGGAAATTGAGCAGCAAACAGTGGCACCAATCCCCAATGTGTGGTGACGGCTCTGGAGTCAACCAAATTTGTCGCCGCCAATATAAAAGCACCCGCGCATGCAGACGCGAGAGTGGCACCTTGACGATGCTGAGCTTGAAGCCATTCAACAATCTTAATGTCAGGGTTAATGTAATCGCTGTTTTGCAAACCGGGAGGTAAAAGAATAACGGCAAACGTATTATCCAGCGATTGAGTATGTTCAAAGATGACAGGCTCAAACACCACATCTAGCTGATGCTCATTACACACACTATTGGCCATTAAAAACAGCTCTTCCAACCCATAAATGGCAGATTTTAATGCATTAGGATAGTGATAGATTCCAATGGCTACTCTCTTCACTCACTTAACTCTCTTTGTCGTATTTAACCTATATTATGTCATTTTAGACTCTTATAGAGAACCAGCAAAGCGATGATAATGGTTCCATAC
This sequence comes from Vibrio sp. MACH09, assembly GCF_033238805.1. Classification (NCBI taxonomy): domain Bacteria; kingdom Pseudomonadati; phylum Pseudomonadota; class Gammaproteobacteria; order Vibrionales; family Vibrionaceae; genus Vibrio; species Vibrio sp. MACH09. The sequence continues at coordinate 1,650,272 of NZ_BSFZ01000002.1, forward strand.
AAACCCACATATCATTACGGTGAATAAAATGAACAAGACAGCACTGCTTGTTATCGACTTACAAAACGACTATTTCCCAACGGGAAGCTTTCCTCTGTGGAATACAGCAACGACACTAAGCAACATCAAAACCGCCATAGAAAAAGCACAACAGCAAAACATGACGGTTATTCATATTAAACATGAAGCGGATCCTAGCGTTGGCATAGCACCATTTTTTAATCAAGGCAGCGAAGGGGTTGAAATACATCCGGAAATCATTGCCGCAGCACCACAGGCTGATGTCGTTATTAAGCATTATGCCGACAGCTTTGAACAAACCAACCTCGAAGAAACGTTACAAAAGCATGGTATTAGTGAACTGCTCATCTGTGGAATGATGACGCAAAACTGTGTTACTCACACTGCCATATCAAAAGCGGCAGAAAAATATCAGGTTTCTATTTTAATGGATTGCTGCACCACAGTAGATGAGATGATTCATAACATAGCCCTGCACGCTGTCTCCACTCGCGTACCGCTCGTTACCAGCGAACAAGTTCTTTAATCTAGATAACACAGAGCTGCCCGACACAATCATCCCAGTAAACGGATATACTCAAGTATATTGCAGTCACTTGTCGGTACAGCTCTTTTATTATACTCAGCGAATACTTTGTATCGTTTATCTTGCCAAACAATTAAATCTTTGGCGTAACACATTTTGCAACTCATCACTTTTATCAATTAAGCATTATTCTCGTCTATATAATAAAGTCATATACGCTCAATTTAATTTCTCTCAGGGAATTTATGCATTTATAACGACATAAACCGCACGCTATAAGTAGCGATAGATGAGTTTATTGTGAACAACCTATCAAATTCAGATTAAATTCATCAAATTGGGTCCATGTCTCAATGAGATTATATTCACTATTGACGAATCTTTCGCAAAAAAACGTTATTTAAACGCCATTATTGACATTGTCGTGGATAATTAGTCGCAAAGTGACTATTTATCCTATTGTCGATAAAGCTCTAGTGAAATAATATTTGAATGTAGGTCACATTTAGCCCAAATATTTTGTCTTAACATTGCGCCACTTTAATCATTCTTTCCAATACGACGCTATTTAAAAAGCGTGGTGTTTTTGTACAAAATATAAGGATTAATATCGATATGAGCGGTATCATTAAACTTTCAAGAAACACTGAAAACGCACCAATGAGTGACCTATCCACACAGACTGTGGCTTTTTCTCACTACAATAACTTCTCTGCTCAATTACCTGTTGACCCTAAAACAGGCATGATTGTGACTGGTGGCGTTAAAGAGCAAGCAAAACAGTGCTTAGAAAATATTAAAGCTATCGTTGAAAGCGTTGACCATGTAATGGACGACGTTGTTAAAATCAATGTATTCCTTAAAGATATCGCTGACCTTGAAGCGGTTAATGAAGTCTACGCAACTTTCTTCCAAGCGTACTTACCTACACGTACTGCGGTTCAGGTAGCGGCTCTTCCTATGTCTGATGCATTGGTTCAAATGGATGCACTTATCTCTAACGGCGAAGGTACGGCACCACAAGAGCCATGCCCGCTAGTTAAAGTAGCGAAAAGCAGCGACAAAGCACCAAAATGTGCCATGTCTACTCACACGGTTGCTTTCTCTCACTACAACAACCTATCTGCTCAACTTCCTATCGATCCTAAAACTGGTGAAATGGTATCTGGCGGTGTTAAAGAGCAAGCGGCTCAATGTCTTAGCAACGTAAAAGGCATTTTAGAAAGCATCGATGTACCATTTGATGACATCGTGAAAGTAACAGTTTACCTGAAAGAGTTGTCTGACCTAGACGCAGTAAACGAAGTGTACAGCACGTTCTTCCCTGACTCAGCGATTGCTAGAACCGTTGCTTACGTTCCGGCTCGTACTATTGTTTCTGCGGCAGCACTGCCAATGGACGCACGCGTACAGATGGACGTTGTTGTTTCTCACGGTGACGGTACACCACCGCAAGAAGTAGAAGACAGACACGGTATTGTTATCAAAGCGAACAACACAGACAACGCACCAAGAAATGCGCTGCACACGCAAACTGTTGCCTTCTCTCACTACAACCACATTGCAGCTCAATTGCCAGTAGACGCAAAAACAGACAGCATGGTTGCGGGTGGCGTGAAAGAGCAAGCCGCACAATGTCTAAACAATATCAAAGCTATCGTAGAGAGCATTAACCATGTAATGGACGATATTGTTAAAGTGAACATCCAACTTAAAGATGTTGCAGACCTTGATGCAGTAAACGAAGTGTACACCACCTTCTTCAAAGGTGACCTTCCAGCAAGAACCGTTGTGGGTGTTTCTGAAGTATCTATGGGTGCGCTAGTACAAATTGACGCCGTGGTTTCTAACGGTGAAGGTACGCCTCCACAAGCATAATCGTTATTTGCTTACGCACAATTAAAAATAGCCAGTTACTTTTATGCAAAGTAACTGGCTAGAATAATCTCATTATTTAATTTTGCATAATTCCCATTAACCATTCACCAATAAACGGTCACGGTTTACTGAATAATAGAAATTCTAACTTAACTTATCTTGTTAATTTTATGTTCTAGCATTGTTAACCAGCAATGCATTTCAACCAAAAAATAATATACTCATCAATTTATAATAACTATTAAAACTACGACTTAATATCACTCTTGTATATTATTTGTCAGTTATTATTATTTTTAATTGTAACTTAAGTTCTGATTGAGCTTATCAACAACTTTAAGCAACTCTTTACGCGTATTTTCTATATCTTCAATATGATGATGTACGGTTCGAGAGTCTAATGTCATAAATGGAATAGTTATCACGGCCATAATATCACCTAATACACCGATTATAGGTGCACTAATATTTGTGACCCCTGATATCTGTGGACTCTCACCCACAAAATACCCTTTCTCACGTGTTGACTCAACAAAGCTTAACGCATGTTCCATCTCTTCTTCAGTTGCGTCAGATCGAGCCAGTATATCTTGTCGCTCTTTCTCCGAATGATAGCTCAGCAACACCACACCAGATCCTGATGAACAGATATCAAGTTTAGAGCCTAAACGTAGACTAAACCCCATTTTATAAGGGCTCTCTTGGCGAGAGATAACAATAAGCTCACCATTTTGATAACGACTTAAATGACAGGATTGATTCACCTTATGGCACAGTAGTTCCATAAGAGGAGAAGCATGTTTAAGTAACTGTGCTATTGGTGGATGCTGATTAGATAAGGCAAACATTTTTAAAGACAAAGAGTAACATGAGGTCTCAGTATCAAATTCAATATACTGTTTATCGGCCAGTACAGATAGCATCCGAAAAATTTCGTTAATACTTCTATCGAGTTTTTCCGCAATCTGCTTCTTGGTCAGAGGTTCTTCTTCTGCCGCCAGCAACTCCAAAATATCCAAGCCCTTCTCTAATGCTGGCGCTCTATATTCTGTTTTTTTTGAATTATCCATTGAACCTCTAGTTATCAGCGATGAACACTCTATTAGGCAGGTTTAACAAGGTTTGTTCTCTCTAATAGAAACTCAGTGCCATATTTTGAGCAATATCGCACTGAATGTCACGTTCAACTACTTAATTAGTCCCATCATTTCAGGAATAGTCATAGAAACTGCAGGAATATAAGTCACTAGCATAAGAACCAAGAATATCACTAAGAAGAAAGGTAATAGCGTTTTAACAACACTGTCTATACTAATTCCACTTACCTTGCAGCCAGTGAACAATATCGGTCCCACAGGAGGCGTTATCGTCCCTAAAGACAAGTTAAATACCAATAAAATACCGAACTGCACAGGATCCATTCCCAAGTCCATGCAAATTGGCAGAAATATTGGTGTAAATATCAACACCGCTGGCGTTGGGTCCATAAACGTACCAATAAACAACAAGACAACATTAATGATCAATAAAATGATTATTGGGTTGTCCGTGAGCGATAGTAACCCTTCCGCTATCATGCTTGGAATCTGAGTAAATGCCATAACCCATGACATGATGGACGAAGTACCTAGCATAAAAATGACAATCGCCGACATTTTTGCAGTACTAAGAAATATGTCAGGTAGCGTTCGGAAGTCGAGCGAGCGGTAACATAAACTTAAAAATAGAGCATAAACGACTGCAATTGCAGATGCTTCAGTGGCGGTAAATACCCCTCCCAAAATACCACCAATTACGATAACAATAAGTGATAAGCTAGGCACTGCATCCACCGTCACTTTAATACAGTCCGCTAGTGTCATTGAGTGCTTTGCAATATAGCCACGACGTTTCGCCATGAATCCAGCGACCATCATCACACCTATCCCCCAAAGGATTCCTGGTACATAGCCTCCCATAAACAGAGCAGAAACAGAAACACTACCGGCCACTGTCGCATACACAATTAAGGTGTTGCTAGGTGGGATCAACATTCCTGTTGGCGCTGATGCTATATTCACCGCAGTACTAAATGCAGGGTCATAACCTTCTTTTTTCTGAATAGGTGACATTATGCCGCCAACCGCCGCCGCCGATGCAACACCAGAACCGCTAATTGAACCAAATAACATATTTGATACAACGTTAGTTTGTGCCAATGAACCGGGAAAGAAGCCACTTATTATTTTTGAGAAATTAATAAGTCTAATTGCTATACCACCATTGTTCATGATGTTTCCCGCCAAAATGAAGAACGGAATAGCGAGTAGCGCAAAAGAATCTAAGCCGACAAACATACGTTGTGCTGACGTGACCATCGCTCCTTGAGGAGGCAATATTGCCAGCATGGCAGCAAATGACGAAACACCAACACTGATACTTATTGGCGCACCAATGATGAGTAAGAAAAGTGTACCGCTAAACATAATGAGTGCGGCCATTAATGCGAGATCCATTACATCGCTCTCTTATCGGTTAGTTGATTTAAACGGCGAATCAAATTCAACTCGTTATAAAGAAAATAGAACACCATGATTCCCCCGCTAATAGGAATGGCGGCGTATATCACGCCCATTGGGATTTGTAGCGCAGAGTCTAACTGCCACATCTGACGAACTGCACTGCTATACCCCCCAATAATCATGATTGATATAGCAAACATAACGGTAACAAGCTCAATAAACATATCCACTAGTACCTTAGTTTTTTCGGCAAACTTGTCTTTGATAAAGCTGATAGCCATGTGTTCTCTTAGACCAAAAACATAAGCACTTCCAAATAAAATAAGCCATATAAAAAGGTATCGAGAAAGCACTTCACTAATAGCACTAGGGCTATTAAACAAGTAACGAGCAACTACCTGATATGTGACTAAAGCTGTCATGGAACCAACAATTAAAATGCATATGGTAGAAATCAATTTATCAACTAATAACTTAAAGCGATTCACTTTCTCAAAAAAAGTAGAGGCTGGATTATTTGACATAAAACTATTAAACCTTAAAGGGGCAGGGCGTAAACTGCCCAGCCAGATTATTAACACTTATTGCAACGAAGTAATCTTATTAAACAGCGCTTTTTGAGCCGATGTTTCTATCAAGTTATCTTGAAGTTTCTTACAACTCTGCATGAATGGTGAAATGTCGACGGTAGTAAATGTCGCGCCTTTATCTTGAGCGGTTTTCTTCGCGCTCTCAATTCGGTCGTTCCAAATTTTGAACTCGGTAGGCGTACTCTCTTTAGCCAATTTCTTAATGATTTTCTGATCAGCATCAGACATTCCAGATAGGAAATCACTGCTAATGACTAATAAGTCAGGAACCATTAAGTGACGAGTAGATGAGAAGAAGGGAGCCACTTCATACTGCTTAAGATCAGCATAAGTAATTTCATTATTTTCTGCGCCATCAAGTACACCTTGTTGAACAGCGGTATACACTTCACCTTGACTCATTGGTACACCTACGCCGCCCATACAATCAAGCATCTTAATCATAGTGTCAGACTGCATAACACGAATTTTTTTGCCTTTCATATCTGCAACTGATTTTACCGGAGCATCTTTGGTGTACATACTTCTTGCGCCAGCGGTATAGGCAGTTAAAACTTCAAAACCAAATTTTTCTGTTGACGAAAATAACTGATCCAACTCACCAGATGTAAATACTTTTTCTTGATGTTCAGGGCCTGTGTAGATGTAAGGCAAGCCAATAACCCTAAAGGTTTTGTCATAGTTTTCAACAAGCGGGTTGGCGACCATTGCTAATTGAATAGCACCGTTTTGGACAAGTTCTAATGCTGCACGTTGATCCCCCAGCATTTCATTAGGATAGATTTTCAGTTCATAACGTCCATCGGTTTCCGCCATTAACTTTTTACCAAAATCTTGTAATGCCAAAAACTGAGGATGGTTCTTAGATTGGTTAAACGCTGTTTTTAACTCTGTCGCTGCTGAAGCAATAGAAGAGAAACTAACTGTACTTCCGATTGCAATTGCCAATGTAGCTAGTTTTAGTGCTTTACTCTTAAACATGTGCTGTCTCCATAAATATTGGTATAAATTGATAATTAACAAATAGAGTCCATATCAACGAAATCCATATCATCAAAGGTTTGGTTTTCGCCTAACATACCCCAAACAAAACTATAATTTTGAGTCCCACATCCAGAATGGATAGACCAACTGGGTGATAGTACGAGTTGCTTATTACGAACAATTAAGTGACGCGTCTCTTGAGGTTGTCCCATAAAATGGGTAACAAACTGAGACGGTTTGATATTGAAATAGAGGTAAGCCTCCATTCTTCTTTCATGGGTATGAGCTGGCATGGTGTTCCATACACTACCCGGTTTCAGATGAGTTGCCCCCATACACAATTGACATGTTGGTAGAACATCAGGATGCAAGTACTGGTTAATTACCCGAGCATTTGCATTTTCTTGATTACCCAGCTCTACCTGTTTTGCTTGATCTCGTGTAATGAGTCTTGAAGGATATTTATGATGAGCCGGAGCACTCAAGCAGTACAGTGTTGCGGCTTCTCCCGTTTGCAAAGAAACAAATTCAATATCTTGTTCTTCTTTGCCTAAGTAGACCGCATCTAGATGCTCAAGAACGTAACTCTGTCCTTTACAGCGAACTTCAGCTTTACACCCAAGGTTAATGACGCCCATCTCTCTTCTTTGTAAAAAGAAATCAGTGCCAAATGATTTTTTATCGATAAAGTCATCCAGTTTTAGTGGCTGCTCAACTGGGCTAGCACCAATAGCGACAATTCTGTCGATATGGCTGTAAACAACACCAATACTCTCTGCGGGAAAAAGAGACTCATTGAGAAACTCAGACCTTAGTCGTTCCGTGTCATATTGTTTGGCATCAACAGGGTTGCTGTTGTAATTGATAAACATGTAAACCTCCTAGAATTTGATCTCTAGATTACACTCCATTCATATATAATCAATATCGATCATATATGAATTACTTATTTTTGTGATCGGCGCTTTACTTTTTTAAAACTGCGTTTCATTTTTATAATTTTGAAATGGTAATTTTATGCAACTCCATTCCATTACATGAATTCCACCTTCAACATCACTGAATGACAGACAAAAAAAAAGCCTGTCTACACGACAGGCCCTTCTACAACTCACAAATTTTGTTGCTTAAACAAAGATCTTTTTATGCTGGATATTCATAAAAACCCAGTTTCTCAGAAATATTTCGCCCCGCGTCCTGTAGCAAACCGATATAGTACGATTTTCTTTTTTCATCAAAGCGAATGGTAGGAAACGATATAGAAACGCCGTAAATAATATTACCGAAGCGGTCATAAACAGGGGCTGCTATGCAGTAGAGTCCCGGTTCCTGTTCTTCATTATCTTCGGCATAATGATGCGTTCTTGCGACATGGACCTCTGAAAGCAACTGATCGATATTTTCTAATGTTCTATCGGTGCTCTTTTTAAATTCGACATCCTTCATAACTTGGCGTACAAAGTCATCACTATGTCCTGATAACAATACTTTACCGATTGCCGTGGTATATATAGGGTTTCGCCTGCCGACCTTAGAGTGCATTCTGAGGTTATAGCTTGAATCAATTTTATGAATGTAAATAATTGAGCTGTCATCAAGCGTTCCTAGGTGAACCGTCTCATTGGTCTGCTCAGAAATAACACGCATCTCTTTTTCTGCAAGAGATATGACGTCAACATACTCAAGAGATTTCGCCCCAAGTTCGAACATCTTCAAAGTCAAAGAGTACTTATCCGCTTCTCCCTCTTGTGCTACATAGCCCTGCATCTTCATCGTTTGCAAAAAGCGGTATGTTGTCGCTTTAGAAGTGAGCAATCTTTGTGATAGTTCAGAAACACCAATCTCTTTCTGCTCCCCTAGAGCTTCTAAAATATTAAATACTTTAAGGACAGATGAGACCGCTTCTGGCTGGGTTGATTTTGTCATTACATAACTCTTAGTAAAGCCTAATAGCTGCATTATAACCAATCAACTAATATCCACCAGCAATTTAAAATACCATTTCAAAAATCCCTTGTTCTTTCATCTTAAAAATACACGTACCAATATAAATTTTTAAAACATCATTTCATTTTTATATTGATCATGGTTTATTTTTGCTGTTATGATTTGCCAACACCAAATACCACGAACATAGCAACGGGGAAGTACAATGAAACACAATTCATTTAATTTGGAAGGGAAAACAGCAATCGTTACAGGATGCGATACAGGCTTAGGCCAAGGTATGGCTTTGGGGCTAGCTCAAGCTGGTTGTAATATCGTTGGCGTCAATATCGTAGAACCTTCTGAAACTATTGAAAAAATAGACGCCATTGGCGGCCAATTTCTTGATATACGCGCAAACTTAATGAAGCTCGACGATATCCCCTCCATTATTGACCAAGCCGTTAGTCAGTTTGGTCGCATTGATATCTTAGTGAACAATGCCGGCATCATAAGAAGAGAAGATGCCATCGAATTCTCAGAGCAAGACTGGGATGATGTGATGAATATCAATATCAAATCAGTATTCTTTATGTCTCAAGCCGTAGCAAAACAGTTTATCGCTCAGAATGAGGGTGGCAAGATCATAAACATTGCTTCAATGCTGTCATTCCAAGGTGGTATCCGAGTTCCTTCCTATACCGCATCTAAAAGTGCCGTCACAGGTGTGACACGCTTAATGGCTAATGAATGGGCGAAACACGGCATTAACGTAAACGCAATTGCTCCAGGCTATATGGCAACAAACAACACTGCGGCACTACGAGCGGATGCTGCCCGAAATCAAGCGATTCTTGAACGTATCCCAGCAGAGCGTTGGGGAACACCAGAAGATCTTGCCGGCCCTATAGTATTCCTCTCTTCAGAAGCGTCAGACTATATTAATGGCTATACCATTGCAGTCGATGGCGGCTGGTTAGCCCGATAACAATACTAAGCATACATGCACATGAATAATATTGAGTTTTGGGCACAACTGGTTGGGTTTGGCAGTTTCATACTCGGTTTACTGGCCTTTTATCAAAAAAACGACCGCAACTTAAAAAAGATAATGCTGTTGTTTAACTTAAATCACATGTTGCATTTTGTTTTGCTCGGCTCCTCAGTATCTGCCCTATGCGCCGCTATTGCAGCCTTAAGAACAGGGACATCTATCTACACAGCCTCTAAAGCTATAGCCAGTTTCTACATGGTGATCGGCATAGCCATTGGAATTTATCTAGCTGAGAGCTGGTGGGCCATTTTTCCTATCATGGGCAGTGCTGTGGGCACATTCGCTATCTTTTTTCTAACAGGAATTAAAATGCGATGCTTTTTCCTTTTTGGCGCTGGATGCTGGTTAATTAACAATGTTGTTGTGGGGTCGTATGGAGGAGTGTTGTTAGAAGCGAGTTTAATTTTTATAAATAGCATCACCATATTTCGACTCGCTACGGCTAAATTGCCACAACTGACTCGTGAACCAACTTAAATTCGACAACCGTGAAGCCTTAACATTACAACACGCAGGAACAGAACTATGTGCCTCATCAATATCGCCATAATTGGCGAATGCATGATTGAACTTAAACGAGTAAATGGTCGACTAGAGCAAGGTTTTGGTGGTGATACATTAAATACCGCTATATACCTATCGCGTCTTACGTACGGTAGTCATGTAAAAACCACCTACGTAACTGGACTTGGGATAGATCCATTCAGTACTGATATGTTGCAAGCGTGGCAACAAGAGCACCTTAATACAGATATGGTCTATCGATTGAATGACAAGCTCCCTGGCATGTATGCGATTGAAACATCAGAGAGTGGAGAGCGCAGCTTTTACTACTGGCGTAATGACTCTGCGGCAAAACACTGGTTAAAAGAGCAAAACGAGAGCGAGATATTAAGCAAGCTTAGCCAACATCAGATAATCTATTTAAGCGGTATAAGCTTGGCAGTATTACCCATTGAAGACCGAGCCAAACTGCTTAATCTACTTTGTCAGTGCAAAAACCTTGGAAGCGTTATCTATTTCGACAATAACTTTCGTCCGGCTCTTTGGCAAAGCACCACCGAAGCCCGCTATTGGTATGGCGAAATTCTTAAACTGACCGACACTGCATTTCTTACTTACGATGACGAAGTTATGTTATGGCAAGATCAAAATGAATCAGACACTGTCACCAGAAGCCAATCATTCGGCGTTAGAGAAATAGTGATAAAACGAGGGAAAGACGAGTGTTATGTCATCTCTGACAATAGCCAGTTAAGTGTCTCCCCTCGCCACGTAGAGACCGTTGTAGATACCACCGCCGCAGGAGACTCATTTAGTGCTGGCTATATAGCCAAAAGAGTACTCGGCGCATCAAGTGAGCAAGCCGCTCAATATGCTCACACACTCGCGGGGGAAGTTATCCAGCACCACGGTGCCGTAATCCCTTTGTCATCAATGCCCAACTGCTAAGGAAATCATAAATGAAACAACTCAAACAACAACTGCAAGAACTAAAAATTGTACCTGTGATTGCGATAAAAGACGCCTCTAAAGCGGCCATGCTGGCAAAAGTATTAGTTGAAAACGGCTTACCCTGCGCTGAAGTCACATTTCGTACCGAGCAAGCATTTCAGGCTATTGTCAATATGCGAGAAGCCTACCCCGATATGCTTGTAGGAGCCGGGACGGTATTGAACAAACTTCATGTTAACCAAGCGATTATGGCAGGTGTTGATTTCGTTGTGAGTCCGGGACTCAACCCAACAACTGTCGCTTACTGTCAGCAAAAGAATATGCGGATTATACCGGGTGTTAATAACCCAAGTCAGGTTGAACAAGCGATGGAACTGGGCCTTGATACGGTTAAGTTTTTCCCCGCTGAAGCGTCTGGTGGAACAAGTATGCTTAAAGCACTAAGCGCAGTTTACCCGGTTAGTGTCATGCCTACCGGCGGTATAAGCCCCGACAATGTTCGTGATTACTTAGCACTGCCTTCCGTGATTGCTTGTGGCGGAACATGGATGGTGCCCAATGCATTAATCGAAGAAGAACGTTGGGATGAACTTGCAACTCTTGTCTCTCAAGTCGCCACCATCATCGGCAATAAGGGTTAATAATGTTAGCAGGAAATACAAACCAGCCAGAATTAGTCCGTTATATTGACAGTCGTTTGCTGCTATGGATTAATCAAGCCCTCGCAATTGCGGATAATCACCACGAAGGCGAATATCCACTCTCTGACCAAGGGGTATTTGCTGTGATTGTCAATACAAGCACAGAACAACAAGCTGACAGAAAAGCAGAAGCACATAAGTACTATGTCGACGTACAAATACTGCTAAAAGGTTCAGAAAAAATAGGCTATTCCCACTTACTGCCTAATGATTTAAAGCAGCTTGAAACTTACCCTGACGACGTTCAGTTCATCGACAATGTGGAGAATGAAAACTACATCATATTGCAAGAAAATGACTATGCCGTGTTCTATCCAGACGAAATACATCGACCTCTTTGCGCGGTAACTCAACCAAGCAAGGTGCGAAAAGCCATTATAAAAATTCCGGTCACCTTGTTTAATTAATCTATTAGCAGTGACTATAGCAACCCTCGCCTATAGTCACTGCACCTTTTAGGCTAAACTGAATTTAAAGGTGTTTTAGATAGAAAATTTTGTCGATACCTTTATCCAGATAATCTTCATAGCGGCCTATCTCCTTAAAACCTTGAGATTGATAAAATAGTGGCGCTTGAAAGGAATAGGTATTCACAGCAATATTTTTAATGTTTCTCGTTCTGCACTCCTGTTCAACCCGATGCATTAGCTCCCCTCCAACACCTTTGTTTCTCAACGTTTCTGACAGCCACAAATACTTAATTTGCACTGATGTTAAATAGATAGCCCCCGTTAGCCCTCCGACAATATTTCCTGTTTTGTCACGGACAAAAATAGCAAATGAGTTATCTTCTATTTGAGGGATGTTTTTATGATTGAATTCACTTAAACCATCATAAATACACGCAATTTCCTCATTCTTTGGTGAATGAGTCACACTGATATCCATTTAAGTTTCCTTGTATTGCTAGGGTCTGTTGACCTTTTCCGTATATTTTTGCCGCTTTTTGTTGGTATTTTATACAAGGCAGTGTCTATGCCGTGTAGTCAACGACACAATCAGGCGATAACGCAGTAGAAAATGCCAACAAATGCTGCCCGAAGGGTTCATCTTAGTGATGAAAATTACTCGACTAAATGCCGAAACTAACTGCCCCCATTTAAAAAAGCAAAAAGAGAAGTAACTATACCTCTCTTTTATTAACTCTATGATTCATTTTCTAAGTGAATAAACAAATCAAATTAAAGCAAACCAGTTAGCAACGACCAACAGTGCACTTAAACCAACAATGGTAGGGGCAAGATAATATACACACTTCCCTCTGCGACTTTTTAGTTTATCAACAATGACTATTTTAGTGGTATATAAGGATGCAACCATACCAATCGCGACGATCACCATAGTCACAACCCCTTGCACTGTATCCGTAAAGAGTACATTGGCCGACATAGCTAAAACACCACTTTCTAATAACTTAGCTGTTTGTACTCCAATTGGATCGGTCACAACATTTTTGCCATAACCAATATAGTGGTTTACAACATCCAGCATTTTACTCAAATGCATGCTGAATATAAGCGGTAACAAAGTCGGTGCTGTTTTTTTCGCTATCGATAGTAGCCCTTTTTTACCAGTCACAAGGCTGACAAAGTACGACGTAGCAAAAATAAATAGCGCAGGTAAAGAGAGGTTTATCCAGAAACCTTCCATCCAATTATAGCCAAATATTAGCTCTGGAATCCCCAGCCCTTTTAACCAATTTGGTACGGCCGTAATTAGATGGTCAAAGAACAGCCATGATTCTCCAAATTCAGCAATCATGATGCCAAAAAGTATCGTGATTAGCGCTAAGCCACCATTATTTTCTACCTTTTTTAGGCCGTGTTTGAAAGGTGATTGTAGTTTGAGTTCAATATTCGTCTTTGGACACTCTTCGACACATTTAAAACACATAATACAAGTATCTTTAAACGCAGGCTGAACCATACACAATTTCGCAGGGCAGCTTTGATAACACTCTTTTGTGGTGCATGACTTACAGATATCTCGATCAATGGGTGACAACTCCACTGTACCTACTTTGGAATAAGTTCCGATAAACCCGTTTAATGGACAGAACGAATTACAAAATGCATTCTTCTCAAAAACGAGCCCAACAACAACGGCCAAACCAAGCAAGCTTAATAAATATAAGCTGGTGAATACGCTAAATTTATCCACACTGTATGAAATAATAATGGTGTGTAACAAAAACAAACCGATCGCGATAAATATGCCATTTTGCCGAACGACTTTAGGAACTTTTATATTAAAGCCAAACTTATCAACCATTTGATTTATAAATCGTATCGGACAAATTGAACACCATAAACGAGAGTTCAATAACGCAATCAAAACAATGCCCGGCCACCATACGCACCAAACCCAAAATGAGGTAATGTTGCTGTAGCTGATAGCACCTTCTCCCGCACCAAAAAATCCGGCAATAGAGAGTGTGACAAAGGCGGCTAAACCAATTAAATGTACCCAACCAAATATTGGCGTGTTATTCACCAAAAAGGTCAAAATTCTTCTCTTTCCAGAACCACTATCGTTGCTAGTCGAATGCTGCATAACAGAAAACCCTTACTTAATTATTTTAAAAGCACGGTAACGATATTTTGCATACGCCTATATCGTTACAAGTGAAGTAAAATAAGAATAACTAGGGCTGAATGAATTATTGATGAATACAATCCTCATCAATAATTCAAAATATTCGCTATGATCTGGCATTTTGTTTTGAGCATGTATTGGTAAGGCAACGAAGTAAATCATACTAATTCGGGCAATAAAAAACGGATAATGCTAATGCACTATCCGTCATATTCGCTTAATTATTTTTGGCCGTATTTGTAAGGCTATTGATTTACCTTCACTGAAACTATTATTTAGCAATACTCAACATCAAAATCGCTTTTAGGCCACCTATACTGCTTTTTTCAAAACACAACTTTCCTCGATAGCTCCTTGCAATTTCGGCAACAATATTAAGTCCTAACCCTGATCCCGGAGCAGATTCATCTAGCCTAAAACCGCGTTGAGTAATTTTCTCAAGCTGTTCTTTATCTATTCCTACACCATCATCTTCGACAAATATAGTGACTCTCTCTCCCTCTTGAACGCTGTAAACTCGTATTAAACTTTTTGACCATTTATAGGCGTTTTCAATAAGGTTACCCAGCATTTCATCTAAGTCATTTGGATCAACAGCAACTTCAATTTCTTGCGCCAGTTCATTTACCAGAAGCACGTTACGCGAAGAATATAACTTATCAAACGCTGCGGCAAAGGCATCTACCCGCTTACTGGGTGATGACTTTGCTGACAAAATACTCATCGCCCCTGCAACCCGAGTTCGGCTAAGATGATAGTCAATATGGTGCTGAACCTGTTTAATCGTATCAGATAGCTTATCCCTATCATCGTCAGTTAGTTCAGCGATCTGATTATTTAATATCGCTAACGGCGTTTTTAATGAGTGAGACAAATTTCCCGCATGATGCCTTGCTCTTTCAAGCAACTCAGTATAATGAAATAACATGGCATTTAAATCTGAGACTAGAGGCTGAACTTCCATTGGGTAATTGCCATGCAAAGCCTGTTGTTTGCCTCCTTCCACTAATTTAAGCTCTGTTTGCAAATGGCTTAACGGACGTAAAGACCAACTTGCCTGTACCACAGTGAACAGCAGTACCCCAATAAATAACAACAACAATATCAACCACAAAATACTGGTTATATTCTTGATGCTCTCTTCCATTGGGCCTTCTTCAATACCAACCACTATGTTGTAAGCTGTCGACTCTCCTTTGAGCAATACTTGTTGCTCTAAAAAGTCCAGCTCTTCACCTTTTGCTCCGTATAACAGTCCCTTAGAGGTATCAATAGCAGTATCTACCAACGAATCTGATCTCAGTAACTGCCCATTTCCATAAACAATCCAGTATAAACCGCTGTAGGGTTTGCTATATCTCAGGTCGGTAGGATTCACAGACAATACTAGCTTCTCGTTCTTATCCACCACTAGCCCATTACTGATCTCATCCACCGCAAGCTGGAGCTGTTTCTGAAGTTCAACATGAAGATAATTTGAAACCAATGAAGGAATCACAATACCAGCTAATAGAATTAAGCTTCCCAGCCAAATACAGGCCGCTATAAAAAGACGCTTGCGTATACTGCTTTTTGTCAAAAAGCTCTGATTACTCCACATTCAATTTGTACCCAAAGCCTCTAACTGTATGAATAACATCAGAACTCATTTTCTTACGAATACGGCCAATGAACACCTCAATGGTGTTAGAATCTCGGTCGAAATCCTGCCGGTATATATGCTCTACCAACTCACTTCGTGAAATAACCTTGTCACTGTTGTACATAAAATAGGCCATTACTTTAAATTCCAAGGCCGTTAAATCAATCAGTTGCTCCCCCCAAATGATCTTGGATGTTTTTGTATCCAGTTTAAGATTACCAATTTGTAATATAGGTGATGCCTGACCCAATGAACGACGTAATAACGCTCTAACTCGAGCGGTCAGTTCTATCGTTTCAAACGGCTTGGTAAGATAGTCATCGGCACCAGCATTTAGCCCATCAACACGCTGAGTAAGCGTGTCCCTAGCGCTCAATATCAGCACTGGGGTATTAATACCCTCTTCGCGGATGCCTTTTAGTACGGTAAGCCCATCTAACTTAGGTAAACCGAGGTCGAGAATAATGACTTGCCACGTTTCAGATGTGGCGCGATATAAGGCATCAATTCCGTCCTGAGAAAGTTCAACAGTCCAGCCTGCACTCTCTAACGTAGCCATAATTTGCTGTGCTAATAAGGGTTCATCTTCAATAACAAGTATTTTCATTAATGTTGTACTCCTCAAAAAAACATTAAACCAATACAGCCCTGTAATTTAGTCATAGCGAGTTTTCACACATGAACTTTCCATTATCCGTTCCTGATAAAGTTGTCAAATTGTATCTATAGCCACATGAATAGAATGTGAAAATGGCAAGTAGATTCTGACTTTTTTATTCAGCAAATATTCAGCGTTGATACAACAAACTTAACGCCAATATCCCCTTAGTGAATTCATTATCGGGGCCGAAACAACCAAAGAAATACCAGAACTGCCGTTTCTTTTGAGGAGTCAGATATGGACAATATCGAAAAGGTCAACAGCCACACGGCCATAAAAAAAGAGAATCAAAACCATGTACAAATAATGGATGGTAATGCGGCAGCAGCATCTGTTGCTTATCGCTGTAATGATGTAATTGGTATCTATCCCATTACGCCGTCATCACCAATGGCAGAGATGTGTGAAGAGTGGAGCTGTGAAAAGCGACCGAATGTTAGAGGCATCACCCCTGAGATTTATGAAATGCAATCAGAGGCAGGGGCAGCAGGGCTTGTGCATGGTGCTCTAACCGCTGGCTCAATGGCGACATCTTTTACCTCGTCACAGGGTCTCCTTTTAATGTTACCCAACATGTATAAGATTGCAGGAGAGCTTACTCCTTTCGTACTGCATGTTGCTGCCCGGACCATCTCTACCCACGCTCTGTCTATATTTTGTGATCACTCAGACGTAATGGCAGCACGTCAAACAGGCTTTGCCACTCTCTGCGGCAACAGTGTTCAGCAAGCTCACGATTTTGCTTTAATTTCGCAATCTTCCACCTTAAAAAGTAGAGTGCCATTTCTGCATGTTTTTGATGGTTTCAGAACATCTCACGAATTAAATCATGTCAGCACAATCTCCAATGAAATCATCACTAGCATGATAGAGCGGCATGATATTGATGAGCACCATCAACGACGCCTAACCCCCAACGCGCCAAGCATTAGAGGTACTTCTCAAAATCCAGACTGTTATTTTCAAGCCAGAGAGGCGGTCAACCCATATTATGATCAATGCGCTGATATTGTCGCGCAAGAGATGAACAAATTTGGCCAGTTAACTGGCCGCCATTACCAACCATTTGAACTATACGGCGCTAGTGATGCTGAATCTCTTATGGTGATAATGGGCTCTGCTACAGGCGCTGTTCGTCAAGCCGTAGACAAACTTAATCATCAAGGAAAAAAGGTAGCGCTACTTTGCGTACACTTGTTTCGTCCTTTCTCAATCAAACACTGTCTTAGCGTTATTCCACAAACCGTCACCTCTGTAGCGGTATTAGATAGAACAAAAGAAGCAGGAGCAATAGGCGATCCCCTCTATCTTGATATTCTGTCAGCGATACATCAAGGCTGGAACAAACAGCACAATACACCAGTACCTAAAATCGTAGGTGGACGATATGGCTTGGCGTCAAAAGAGTTTACTCCCTATCATGCAGAGACGCTCTTTCATCGTTTAGCAAACCAAACGCTATTTCACGGTTTTACCATCGGTATTACTGATGATGTCAGTCATCGTTCAATACCTATGGATCTATCCTTAAATGTTTATGACCATCAAGGAACAAGCGCTCTTTTCTATGGCATCGGTTCCGACGGAACAGTGGGTGCAAACAAAAACACCATTAAGATCATTGGTCACCATACTAACCTGTTCACTCAAGGCTACTTTGTATATGACTCCAAAAAATCCGGTGGTTTAACAACCTCTCATCTGCGATTTAGCGATACAGCTATAGATTCTCCATACTTAATTGATAAAGCGGACTTTATTGGCTGTCATCAATTTAGCTTACTTAACAATACCGATCTATTAGCTAACGCCAATCAAGGCGCGACGGTTTTGTTTAACTCAAAATACGCCGCCAACGAACTTTGGCAAAAGCTAAAGCATCGTGATCAGATGTGTGTCCTTGATAAACAGTTAAAACTCTACACCATAGATGCAACAAATCTAGCCAATCAATGTGGGGTTCATGGCCGCATTAATAACATTATGCAACGGGCGTTCTTTTTACTAACAGACTTACTGGATGCTGACTCGGCTCTGCAACATCAAATAAATGCCGTTGTTACCACTTACGCAAGTAAAGGGAAAAAAATTGTCGACGCGAATCTCTCTGCAATTGAAAAAACTCAACAGGCTCTATTTTCAGTTACACCAGATGCCAACAGCATCAACCCGCAAATGACAACATCAATAGCTTCGCAGACGCCAGAATTTATTCGCAATGTAACCAATGAGCTAATGAAGAGCAGAGGTCACTTACTGCCTGTTAGTGCGTTCTCTGCTGATGGTCGTTGGCCGACCAACACCAGCAAATGGGAGAAAAGAGACATTGCTGAATTTGTGCCTCAATGGGATGAAGAGAGCTGCACACAATGCAATATATGCAGTCTAGTCTGCCCTCACTCTGCAATTCGAACCAAAGTCGTAGATAGCAATACGCCAGTCGAGGATCTACCTGCTTCATTCAAAATCACCGACTACAAACTACGGGATTTTAAAGGACATAAATATACACTTCAGGTCTCCCCCGAAGATTGTACTGGGTGCCAGTTGTGCGTAGAGATGTGCCCAGTTAAGGCAGGAGAAACGAAGCAAAATAATGCACTTACTATGGTGACGAGATCATCTGTTTCCGCTCAGCAGAGCGAAAATTTCGACTATTTCACTAAACTGCCAGAAATATCGCCAATCGACATTAAACGAATCGATGCCAGAAGCAGTCAGCTGTTAGAACCATTATTTGAGTTTTCCGGAGCATGCTCTGGTTGCGGAGAAACGCCTTACATAAAACTGCTTACCCAGCTTTATGGCGATCATATGCTTATTGCTAACGCAACTGGATGCTCTTCCATTTATGGTGGAAACTTACCTACCACTCCGTACGCAAAAAATGCTCAAG
This sequence comes from Vibrio sp. MACH09, assembly GCF_033238805.1. Lineage (NCBI taxonomy): Bacteria > Pseudomonadati > Pseudomonadota > Gammaproteobacteria > Vibrionales > Vibrionaceae > Vibrio > Vibrio sp. MACH09. Next base: position 1,669,702 of record NZ_BSFZ01000002.1, read on the forward strand.
GGCTAGGCCCTGCGTGGGCTAACTCATTGTTTGAAGACAACGCTGAATTTGGTTTCGGCATGAGACTGGCTTTGGACAGTGAGCAAAAACGGGCAGTTTCAATGCTAGACGAGGCCAAAGGCTTGATTCCCGCCACGCTACAGAGTGACTTAGTCCGTTTCGTATCTGATACCTCGATTACAGGTATCAATCATCAGCGTAAAAATGTTGAACAGCTAAAAAGCATGCTACCACCACGACACCCACTTCACTCAGTCGCCGATGATTTAGTCGCTAAAAGTGTATGGATTATTGGTGGCGACGGCTGGGCATTTGATATTGGCTATGGCGGTCTAGACCACGTTTTATCGAGCGACAAAAACATAAATGTGATGGTTCTAAACAATCAAGTGTATGCCAACACTGGTGGACAGCAGTCAAAAGCGACACCTACCGCTGCCAGCGCAAAATTCGCCAGCAACGGCAAAAGCTTAGCAGGCAAAGACCTCGGTATTAGTACCCTAATCAATGGTAATGCTTATGTTGCCAGCATCGCCATGGGTGCCAACATGAACCAGACGTTACAAGCCATTCAAGAAGCGGAGGCGTATCCGGGACCATCGCTAATTATCGCCTATGCCTCATGCATTACTCACGGAATAGATATGGCTCAAGGTATGGTTCAACAAAAACAGCTAGTGGACACAGGATTATGGCCTCTATATCGCTTTGATCCGCGACGAGCTGATAAGGGTAAAGCCGCTTTACGACTAGATTCTCGTCCTGCAAAACTGGCGGTGGAAGAAGTCACCTTAAAACAGAACCGATTCAAGCAGCTTATCTCATCCAACAATGAACTGTATGAGCACAACATCAACTCATTACAAAAACAAATTGATAGTAAACAGGCCCTGTTAAACCAGTTAGCCAGTTGTAAATAGATTTCACTTATTCATGATATTAAGAGGAAAGAATATGGAAAATGTCGCCGTTTTTTATGCCAGTGACTCTGGTTCAACCGAAAAAGTTGCCGCTCTCATTGCGCAGCAGTTCTCAACAGAAAGTCACGATATTGCCGACGCAGATATTGAAGAGTTAGAAGAATATGACCTAATCGTATTAGGAACACCCACGATCAACGATGGTGAAATTCAGTCTGACTGGGGTTACGTACTGCAGGAACTAGAAGATCTCAGCTTAAGCAACACCAAAGTCGCTGTCTTTGGCTTGGGAGACCAAATTGACTTCCCTGATACTTTTGTCGACGGAATGGCCGACTTAGCGAATGCTTGCAAAGATGCTGGTGCGACAATTATCGGCCGCTGGCCATCTTCAGGCTATCAATACTCCGAATCACGAGCAGAAGATCAAGGTGAGTTTATCGGCTTAGCAATAGATGTAGACCGGCAGGCAGATCTCACTCAAGAGAGAGTAATAAAATGGACAGAGCAGCTAAAAGGCGCATTAGCTGCTTAAGTTTTCAATACCATTAATCAAGAAACTCAAAATAACCTTATTGCTCTAACGGTCAATGAGGTTATTTAGCCTTAAAAAACTGACAACTAGGGTAAGCTTTTACTCAGTCCTAATCTCTGGTCCACGGGTAGATAGTTTCATCACTTTGATTTTGAAAAAAATGATAATTGAGCTGCATATAATCATCTTTCTTCAGAGCTGTGATATCCCACTGGTTCAGATTGAGGTTGAACTCAAAATCCGAGTTAACCAGTTGTAGCTGTTCAAACTTCCGTTTGCCAATTCGATAAAGGGCAATGCTCGGTGTCTTACAATCAAACGTTACCGTTTCGCTAGGTTTACCGTTAACAGTAAGCTTAGCCTGATATGGTGTATCAGAATCGCACGGCACCTCTTTTACGAAAGTAAACAGGAAGTTGGCATTATTTGTCGTATTCAAAAATATTGCTAACTGATGCTTCAGATCGACTTTGCGAAAAATCAGCTGTTTGGTGTGATTTTCACGCGCACTTTGCATCGCAGTATTATCTAAACGGACAAACTGATCATCAACCCAGAGCCACTGTAAACCTTGATCAGCGAACGTCAGTGCTCGATACGATTGAAATCCCAGATAACCGAACCCCACCAGAAAACTGGCGAACAATAGCAATAAATATTTAAATAATTTAGACATCAGTACATCTCAAACAATCTGCAATCACGTTCATCTTCATCGCATAAAAACAGTCGTTTCTACTCACATTAATTTGGCATAATGCAAAGGTAAGCACCACACTGTCAAGCACACAGTTATCAATGTAGACAAACCACCTCTTTGAGAGTGTTCTATATCTCCTTGCTTACTCCTTTGTTGCTCCTCTCATGGCAATCTGTAGAAAAACAGGTACAATCCGTGCTCAAATTTTTCCTATCATACGGCCTTTACTATGCACTCACCTCAACACTGCTTTACTCGCTTCAACGTTGCTATCGAAGGTTATGAATTACCAAAGGAATTTACATTTCCGTTCTACTATACTCCGCACCCTTTATGCGTATTAGCGGCTGAACAGTTACAGCAGCACTTAGAAACTCAAACCGATTTCGAACATGACTTTGGATTAGAGAGTAATGAAACTGGCCGAGGAAAAATGTTTGGGGTGCTGTTGGTCGAGAACCTTCAAGGGGAAATCGGCTTTTTGAGTGCGTTTTCCGGAAAGATTGCAGAGCAAAACTTATTGGCTGGTTTTGTTCCACCGGTATTCGATATGTTGACGGAAAAAAGCTTTTTTCTTGAAGAGAGGGATGCGATTAATAAAGCCTATACAGATTACAATACCCTTTCACAAGATCCAGAAATAGCCGAGCTAAGCGCTCAAATTGAAACGGAGCGCACGGCTTATGAAAAAGAAGAGCAATCACATCGCCAAATGATGATTATGAATCGCGCTATTCGTAAGCAGCAGCGTGAAGAAGGCAAAGAAACTCTTGCACCAGAACGATATCAAGATTTACTGAATGACTTAAGCAGACAAAGCGTGTCTGAGAAAATAACACTCAAAAACTTAAAACAGAGTTGGACTGAAAAATCAGCCCTCAAAGAACAACGCTTAGCGGAACTTCGCGCACAATTAGCGGCACTTAAGCATAAGTACAAAAGCTTATCGAACGCCTTACAACATAAGCTGCATAAACAGTATCGTTTTTTAAATGGTCACGGCCAACTGCGCGATTTAATTGATATTTTTGCTCCAACAAGCAACCCTGTTCCACCAGCAGGTTCTGGCGAATGTGCGGCACCAAAGCTATTACAATTTGCTTATAAGCACGGTTTTAAACCACTTGCTTTCGCTGAATTTTGGTGGGGAACTCCGCACAAATCTGAAGTTCGTCAGCATAAAAAATTCTACCCTTCGTGCAACAGCAAATGTAAGCCCATTTTAGAACATATGCTGCAAGGTTTGAGTGTTGAATCTAATCCTCTGGAAAAGAACTGGGCAGAAGATAAAGAGTTAGAAATTGTATTTCAAGATGATGCGATGGTGGTGATTAATAAGCCATCAGGCTTATTATCTGTTCCGGGAAAAACGATCAAAGACTCTGCCTATACTCGTTTACAAACATTGTTCTCAAGCGTAGAAGGACCATTTGTCATTCACCGCCTAGATATGGTGACATCAGGGCTATTGGTATTCGCATTAACCAAACGAGCCAATAAAGATCTGCAAAAACAGTTTATTACCCGAAATGTACAGAAGCGCTATATCGCTCTTTTAGAAGGCGAACTGAATCAACCAGATGGAGATATAGCCTTACCATTGCGCGGAGACCCTAATGACCGTCCGCGTCAACTTGTCTGCAACGAGCATGGTAAACATGCTGAAACTCACTGGCAATTAATTGAAGTGAAAGAAGGTCGCAGTAAAGTATACATGTACCCAAAAACCGGTCGAACCCATCAACTTCGCGTCCACTGTGCACACCATTTAGGTTTGAATATGCCTATGGTGGGAGACAGTTTATATGGAGAAAAAGCCGATCGCTTGCACTTACATGCTGAACGACTAGAGCTGGATCATCCATACAGTAAGGAAAGAATGACATTTCAAGTGGACAGTGAGTTTTAGTGACCGTCTGAACATTGGATAAAATTTGTTTTGGGGCCTACACCATAGCAGCTCTCTGCTGGTGTGTGCCCTTTGTTGCTCTTGTCTTTTGTTGATCTTGTCTTTTGTTATACGCAGTTACTCACCACACTTAACGGCAAAACCGATTCTCGCTTGATGAGCAATGGGTGAAATGCACGGGAGACAGAGCACTGCTTACCTTCTAATGAAATTCTTGCGGCATTAATTGCCATACTTTCTATTGGGCTGCGTATGGTCGTTAGCTTTGGCGAAAAGTAGCATTGTGGTAACACATCATCAAACCCAACAATAGAGAGTTGCTCCGGAATTGAAATGCCATGCTCTTTAAATACTTGAATTGCCGCCGCGGCATAAAAGTCATTAAACGCAACCAGTGCTGTCATGGGCAAGCCTTTGTTTAAAAAGTTGGTAGCAGCCAACGCCCCACCTTGCTCTCCAAACGGCACTTCTTCTATCCAATCAGGGTTAAACTGAATCCCCGCTTCCTGCAATGCTCGTTGATAACCATCAAAACGAAGAAATTTGTCATCCACTTCCGTATCACAGGACAAAAAGCCGATTCGACGATGCCCTTGTTCAATTAAGTGTTTTGTCGCCTGATAAGTCCCTTCACTGTTGTCTAGCCAAACACATTGTTGTTCCATTGCTGGAACACGTCGATTGATAACAACGAGCCCAGGATTATGTTTTGCGTATTGCGTTAACGTCTCATCACTCATTACTTTGCTGTGGATCACAATATTGCGACATCCCTTACTCAGCATGAACTTTATCGCATCTTCTTCACAGTCGGCGTCATAATTGCCACTAGCAACCATCATTTTCTTATCATACTGCTTGGCAATCTTTTCTACACCCTGACTTAATAAACCATAAAAAGGGGAATTAAACCGGCTAACAATCAATCCAATAGCATTGAGCCCTTGATTGATATTAAGCCTCTGATTTCCTTTTACTTTATATCCTACTTGAGACATTGCTGATTGAACGATTTCAACCGTTTCTGGTATCACACTGGACGATTTATTAATCACCCTAGAAACCGTTGCTGTCGACACACCTGCTGCTTTCGCTACATCGTTTATGGTTGCCATTTCTCCTCCTAATTTCCTTAAGATTAACTCAATGTAAATTACACTACAATTATCATTTTTTACATTGGTGAATAGGGTCACAGAAAAGCCGAAATTGACACGATAAGATCCATTTCGTGACCTATAGCGAACAAAAAGACAATAAATTCGACATATCGTTTTTATACCCTACTACTCATACTGGATGTAAATTACATGAATAACGAAACCAAAATTGAACCTTCTGTTGGCTTGGCACTCATGCCAATAGCAACCATGCTGCTCTTTCTTATTGTTGGTTATGGTGTGTTCGGCTTACCTATCGAAAGTTTACTTCTCTCCTCGGCAGTTGTCGCTTCAGCTGTTGCATGGAAAATTGGCTATAGTTGGGATGACATTCAAGGCGCGATCATCGACCGTTTAGCAAAGGCATTACCTGCGGTATTCATTCTTGTCTTAGTTGGAGGGCTTATCGGTAGCTGGATGATAGGTGGAACAATTCCTATGCTGGTCTACTACGGCCTGAAAATCATCAGTCCAGAGTACCTCATTTTAACCGCTTTCCTAGTCACCAGCTTAGTCTCACTGTGTACGGGTACTTCTTGGGGTTCTGCGGGTACAGTAGGGGTCGCTTTAATGGGTGTGGCATCAGGTATGGACGCCAACCTTGCGGCTACTGCTGGTGCGGTGGTTTCTGGTGCCTATTTTGGTGATAAAATCTCACCGTTATCTGACACCACCAATTTTGCTCCCGTCGTTGCCGGTACAGATCTTTATTCCCACATTCAGCATATGCTTTGGACAACAATTCCAGCATTCTTATTAGCGGCGGCGGTGTTCTTCTTCGCCGGTAACAGTGATGTTTCTGCCGATACACCCGACAAGATTATTGCCATCCTTGCCAACTTGGACCAACTGTTTACACTAAATATATTCCTACTATTGCCACCTGCCCTGATTCTTTTTGGTGCTATCCGTAAACTACCAACCATTCCATTGATGGTGGCAGCTATCGCAATCGCTATCCTCAATGCCGTTATTTTCCAAGGGTTTGACTTGGCCACCGCGTTAAGCTCGATGCTTAGTGGATTCAATGCATCGATGTTTGCCAATGCAGGTCTTAGTAACGTTGAAGTGATTGGAGATGTATTAACACTGGTTAATCGAGGTGGTATGTCTTCTATGATGGGCGTAGTGCTGCTGGTATTTTGTGCATTCTCCTTTGCTGGCGCACTGGCGCTTACCGGTGGTCTGAATGTTTTAGTCAACCTGCTATCTAAAGGCATTAAAGGCACCGCGAGTCTCATTGGCGCCACTATCGTGACGACCATTACCGTGGTATGCACAACATCCGATGGAAAACTGGCTCTTCTTATCCCATCTGAGCTCTTCCGTGATACATACAAACGAATGCAACTTGACGCCAAAAATTTATCTCGAACAATCGAAGACGCAGGGACGGTTATTGAGCCGTTAGTCCCATGGACAAATGCTGGAGTATTTATGGCTGCAACACTTGGCGTCGCCACACTTGACTATCTTCCATGGGCAATTCAAAACCTTTCTGGGGTATTTTTCGCAATGATTTGGGCCTCAACAGGTATTGGCATCGCAAAACTTAAATTGAGCAACACAGCGCAAGCATCATCTGCAGATAAAACCGCAGAAACCGCATCTGCTTAGCGTATTTATTTAACTTTACTACCTTAGCAAGGGCTCATTCAGTGGGCTCTCTGCTACCTAAGGGCTATTATGCAACACGAATTAGATACCGTTATTAATCGCTATGGTACGGACTGCCTAAAGTGGGACTATATGGAGAAATGGCTAGGTGTTCCTGAAGGTGAAGCGATACCAAGTTGGGTATCTGACTGGGATTTCAAGGCACCAGAGTTTATTACTAAACCTTTAAAAGATCGTATTGAACACGGCATTTTCGGGTATTCTGAACGCGGTGATGACTACTTCAACTCTGTCATCGACTGGTGGGCAGTAAACCACAATGTTGAACTAAAAAAAGAGTGGTTTCACACGACTCCCGGCAGTCTTCCTGCCATCGCAATGCTTATTGAACGTTGGAGTAATATCGCAGATAAAGTCTTGGTATTTAGCCCTGTTTATCATGCATTTTACCGTACAATAGAAAACACTGAACGAACATTAGTCGTGTCACCTCTAGAGGAGAATGACGGCTACTACACCATCAATTTCGACCATCTAGAGGCACAACTTAAAAATGGCGTTAAGGTGTTAATGTTTTGCAACCCACATAACCCCGGTGGTCGAGTATGGACAGAGCAAGAAGTCACTCGTGTTTGTGAGTTATGCCATCAGTACAACACCTATATTATCTCAGACGAGATATGGGCAGATGTTGTTTTTAAAGGCAACACCTTCTATAGCTGTTTACGTGTTGATGCTCGCTATTTAGATAAAATGGCCGTTTGCATCGCAGGTACTAAGTCATTCGGTCTGCCGTCAATGCGGCTAACCAACACCATGATCCCAAATAAGCAAGAAGCAAAGGCGTTGAAATCGAAACTTCTTGCCTATGGCATTGATGTATATAGCTCATTTAGCTTACTGGCGAACCAAGCAGCGTATCGCCATGGCCGTAAATGGTTAACAGACACGCTTCAGTACCTCGAACGCAACAATAAAGTACTCTCGGACTTTGTAGACAGCGAACTTTCTCTGGTGAGCTACCGTGTTCAAGAGTCCACTTATCTTGCATGGCTTGATTGTCGTAGCATGGAGATGTCCGATGAAGAGCTAGAAATACAGCTTCATGGTGCGGGCGTTATCCCCACCATGGGTTACAGTTTCGGTGAGCAAGGAAGAGGATTTATTCGGTTAAATCTAGGTTGCCCCACTTCGGTTCTCGAAGAGAAAATAAAACGTCTAAAAACGGTATTAAAGTAATCAACCTGAAATAAGAGTAATGAATGAAACCGCCGCCTTAGAGCAGAAATACTCTAGGCGGCGGTTTTAACATGTTACGTTACGACATTGCTTAGTTAAACCTTATCCTGCCGGAATACCAAAAATAACAATCGTCATCGCGACAACACCAAGTACACCAAACTGCATAGCCCGCTTATCATTACCTTGACCAAGCGCTACCATTGTCGAGACTAAACACTGCAATGCGTAGAAAAGCGCAAACGCACGACTAGCTAGCGCGACAATTGACACCACATCGGTTCCCCATATAACCAGCACAGAAACAATGCCGATCAATAGATAGGCGTGTTTCGGCGTAATATGTTTATGTGTCGTATCACTGACTAACCCGCTTGCACCGATACTATCAGCAACCGAAGCGCTAAACTGGCTCGCAACTGCGCCAGCAGCAACCACATAAGGTAACCATGGCGATACTCTCTTTATCACATCAATAAATCCCGCGACATCAGCTGACGAGGTAAAATAGGGGAAAAGTGGCAGCATCAAAATAAAGAAAACAATATAGACACATGTAGATATCACTTGTGCGCGTCGCATTGCCTTGATTCTTTGGTTAGGGTTATACATCTGCCCCATAAACCTTGTTGTCTCAAATCCCTGAACAATAATGACTAGCCCCATTAGAAAACGTACTGTATCCCAGTCAAAAGTATGGCTCTCTTGTAATACCGCTCCCCAGCTATACTCAGACGGTAGCGTAAAACCAAAAATAACTAATGAAACTAACAACGCGGCAATTACCGCTAAGTTGGCACTCACCGTATACTTTTCTGTTCGTTCAATCCCTTTCAGTCCCTTAGTTGCCCCTACTCCGCAAATCAAAAGAATCAAAGCAGTCGCTATCCCCTTGCCAACCATTGGGTTGTCAACATTTGCCATCTTTAGTGTAAAAGTCGCCAGCAGAACTAAGTAGTATGCAACAGAAATAAAATACGCACCGATTAACACCACATGTGACGCAGTTTCGATAGATTTAATCGTGTGGCCAGCCTCCGCCTTTTCTAAAATCGGCTCAGCGTTGGCAATATTAAAGCGAATCGACTCTCCGAACAGATACGCCAATGCTGTTAATCCGACCACCGCCAGTACTGCCCATACGCCAATCGCACTCGCCAGCATAGGAACTGAAACTAAAAAGCCACTACCAATAATGGAGGCTAAAGGGGTAACGGTAGCTGACCAAAGTTTATTGTTACGCACTGGAGGGCTTATCAAAAGCAGGAATGTAATAAGCAGCACTACACATAACGCTATGTCTATAAAATTCATCAAAAATGCCTTTTGCTTTATCTTGTCATTTAGTTGTTCTAATCGTGGAGTTTGCACTTGTTCCACTCGTGAGGCACTTCTAAGAAAGTCTTGCCACCCATAGAAAGAGGGATGTTACGAACAACTAGGGTTAGGCTCAAATTAAATATATTTATAGAGAAACTTTGCCAAAAATCTGCTAGGAACTCAGCAGAGATGACAATACTCTTCACTGAGGCCACAGCGCTAGATTAATTAGGTTCGTTTTCTGTTCGTTTTTGCGCTTAAGTTAGCGGTCGAAACTGGACTCTTTTGGCCATTACACCCTGCGGAGTCTATTGATAAGTCTAAACTAAAGTCGCGTTATCTCTTACATACCTAAGCTTCCACACTAGAAAAGAGCTTTAACACAGAGGGGGCTAATTGCGAGGTAAGCGTATGTTTTCTTAGGTAGAAGTATCGATATGCTACTAGCTGTATTTGAGGGAGGTAACACAATATAACCAAACTTTATTCATCATCACACTTTGATAATCTCACGATTATATGACTCTGCTATCGCCTTGTTCGTATGTATTAACTGTGTAATACTTTGTTCATATTTTCGTCACATATTAGTGACACAGTTTTAAAGTAACAAGAACGCACAATCAAAACAAAACAGTTCAGTTAGGGAAAACATTATGACATTAAAGCTACGCACACTCGCTACCGTTGCAATAACCAGCGCCATTTTTCCTGCTTTAGCACAAGCAGATACGTTACGACTACTCACTTGGGGCGGCTATGCTCCCGATGAAGTGATCGATATGTTTGAAAAAGAGACCGGTATCGACGTCAAGGTGACCACCTCCAACAATGAAGATATGATCTCCAAACTGCGTGCTACTGGTGGTTCTGGCTTCGATTTGGCTCAGCCATCTCAAGACCGTATTGCTGGAGCGCAAGCCGAGTTCAATATATACAAACCACTCGATTTATCTAAAATCGATGCCAATCAGTTCATTCCTTCAATGCTGAAATCCACACAAAATATCACGAGTGTAGACAACAGCGTATATGGTATTCCTCACATCTGGGGAACGAGTGGGCTTGTGGTCAACACTAAACAAGCTCCAAACGTTAAAGATTATACCGATTTATGTAATGCCGATTATCAAGGAAAAGTGAGCTACCGTCTTAAGCGTCCAACTTTGATTGGGTTCGCTTTTGCTCTTGGTGAAGACCCATTCGCCGCCTATGGTGATCAAGCGAAATATAAAGAGATTCTGGCCAAAGTTGAAGCTAAGCTTGTTGAGTGTAAAGCTAATGTCAAAACTTACTGGAGTGGCTCTGATGCACTGATGAACCTACTTCGTACTGAGGAAGTTGTCGCTAGTATGGCGTGGGATGCGGGCGGTTGGAAACTTAGCCAAGAAAACCCAGACATCGAGTACATCGCACCGGCTTCAGGCGCGCTAGGTTGGATTGATACTTTTGCACTTCCACGTAAAACCAAAAACGAAGCTGCTGCCTATAAATGGATTAACTTTGTTATGCGTCCAGAAGTTGCAGCGAAAATTACCGAATCTGCGGGTAACTTCACGGCATCTCAAGGTAGTGACGAGTATGTTAACGCAGAAGCCAAAGCACGATTCCAAAAAAGCTTCCCTAAAGCCGCCATCGATAACATTAAGTGGTATCCAGCAGTACCTGCCGGACTTGAAGAGATGGAAGGCATGACGCTAGACCGCGTTAAAGCATCAAGATAAACAAACATTAACACTGCCAAAATTCGTTAAGGTAGTTACCTCCCCCCTGCTGAGAACTGTCTCAGCAGGGATCGTATTTTTTAAAGGAGCGTCGACGAATCATTTATGTCCCAGCCCGATTACATTCTACAGTGCCATAAATTAGGCAAGCAGTTTGCGAAATTCACCGCAGTGCACAACCTTGATCTTAATATTCACGCCGGCGAGTTTTTCTCCATACTTGGTCCGTCTGGATGTGGCAAAACAACGCTATTACGCATGTTAGCGGGATTTGAATCCCCAACTCATGGCCAAATAGTACTCAATTCAAATGAAGTGACCGATACACCGCCAAACAAACGGCCGCTTAACATGGTGTTTCAGCATCTCGCACTGTTTCCCAATATGAGCGTTGCCGATAACGTTGCGTTCGGATTAAAACAGCGTGGCGAACCAAGCGACCAGATTAAACTCAAAGTAGAAGATATTCTTAAACGAGTTGATCTAGCAGGCAGCGGGTCGAAGCGAACACATCAACTCTCTGGCGGACAAAAACAACGTGTCGCGTTAGCACGCTCATTAGTGTTAGAGCCAAAAGTCTTATTGTTGGACGAACCATTAGGCGCGTTAGACTTAAAACTTCGAGAACAAATGAAGATTGAGCTTAAACACTTACAAAAAGCGTTTGGCACGACCTTTATTTACATCACTCACGATCAGAGTGAAGCCTTGATGATGTCAGACAGAATTGCCGTTATGAACGCTGGACGTTTCGAACAAATTGGCACCCCGAGTGAACTGTATATGCGTCCATCCACCCCTTTCGTGGCAGAGTTTGTTGGTGAAAACAACAGCATTACCGCAAAAGTGGTGGAACTGACATCATCAAATCTATCTGTTGTTACAGAACAAGGTGTCTCACTTTCGTTACCACGTTCGTGCTGTCATACCGAGCTAAAAGCCGATCAAGCGATTAAAATCTACCTTCGTCCAGAAGCATTGGCGATGAGCGATAATCCCACAGATGGTGAGGCTTTAACGGGCCAACTTAAAGAGCTACTGTTTGATGGTGCAGCGAGTGGAGCCATTGTTTCCACTAATCTAGGTGATCTCAGGTTGTCTATTACTCCGAATCAACTCAACGACCTACAGTCAAAACAGCAAGCAGAACATTCTGATGACGTCGCTGTGAACCTAAGATGGGCCCCTAACCAAGCGATTGTATTAGGAATATCAGAATGAGCAAAAAATGGGCACTAGCTTTATTTCTTACTCCCGCTATCGTGTGGCTATTAGTGCTAATAGTGATTCCACATCTACAATTAGTTGAACTAGCCTTCTCTGATAGAAGAGATGGATGGACGATTAAACACTTTAACGTCTTTTTTGAGCACAGCATCTACTGGAACACTTTTGTTCGGACTGCGTGGATGTCTATTTTAGCAACAGTATTTACCTTACTGCTTGCCTTCCCTGTCTCGTATTACATAGCAAAAGTCGCAACCGGCGCTAATAAGTTGCTTTTATTGATGATATGTATTCTGCCCTTTTGGCTCAGCGAACTCATCCGCGCCTATGGTTGGATGATCATACTTCGCGAGTCAGGCTTGTTAAGCAATGCTTTAATGTATTTAGGGTTGGCAGAGCAACGCATTGAGTTTCTTTATAATGATTACACCATCATTATGGGGCTGGTATACAATGGGCTTCTGTTTATGGTCGTTCCTTTAGTCAGCGCTCTAGACAGCCTTGATGATAGTCACATTGAAGCCGCTTTCGACCTTGGAGCCAATCGTTGGGTTGCTCTAAAAGAGATTGTTATTCCTCACGCCCTTCCTGGCATTGTATCTGGTTGCATTATTGTCTTTATGCTCAGCTTAGGAAACTACCTTATCCCTAACCTTATGGGCGGTAAGGACAGTCTGTGGTTTACCGAGCAGATTTTCACTCAATTCATTACCCGCTTTAATTGGGAACAAGGTTCCGCTTTAGGGCTGTTGCTATTGCTATTGTCTTCGGCGATGGTGTGGCTTGGATTGAAGGTCAGTGGCCAGTCATTACAGTCCACTGTAGGACGTTAGGAGAGTATATGATTCCTTCGGTACCATTTAGCACATCAAAAACAAAAGTTTATCAAAGCTTTATCGCGATCTTTTTTGTTTTTTTACTGCTGCCTTTGGTTGTCGTCGTGGTATTTTCGTTCCATGATGCCACTTATCCTTCGCTACCTTGGAAAGGTGCGAGCACCATTTGGTATACGGGTGATAGTTCACCCTATATTGGGCTTTTTAACGATAAAAACTTGTTATCTAGTGTACTCACAAGTGTTCAAGTTGCCTTAGGGGTAACCTTAGTATCCACATTTTTGGGACTCAGTAATGCACACTTGTTGGTTCGCTTTCAATTCCGTTACAAAGAGCTTCTTTCTGTCTTAATGTTGATCCCTTTAGTCATTCCAGGAGTCATTCTCGGTGTTTCAATCCTGGTAACATCCAGCACAATGGCAAACTGGGTTGACGATGTTTGGGCATGGGAATGGCAATGGGCGCGACCCGGATTGATATTAGTCGTGTTAGGTCAGGCAGCGTTCATCACTTCTATTACTACGCTGGTCATATTAGCCCGTTATAGACGATTTGATCCTAGTTTAGAAGAAGCGGCACTCAACTTGGGGGCAACACCCCTAAAAGCATTTAGAGCGGTTACCCTGCCTTTCTTGCGCCCAACATTGATCAGCGCTGCAATCGTCGGCTTTTTAATGTCTTTCGAAAACTTTAACACCACCCTGATGTTGGTGGGGTCCGATTCTCCGCTAACGGTGGAAATGTTCCAGCGAGTACGGGAAGGAACAACTCCCGTGGTCAATGCCGTTTCCGTCGCATTAATGTTAGGCTCTACCATACTTGCAGGCTTGTATACCTGGCTACAGTATAAAGCTCAGCAAACCAGCGCTTAACTTGTTAAAAGCTGTGTTCTCCTCGTTACCATTTGCTTATGGTAACGAGGACCCACCTTAATGTGACTCCAACTTCCTACAAACAAGCCAGTACATCAAAATCTATTGAAGCAAACTCATTATGCAACTAACTCGTTGAAAACGAGCTAAGTTTTCTAAACATAAATCTGCTATTCTGAAGAACAATAAGTCATATTCAATTGATAATTAACAATTGAATAGTATTCTACACGTCAAGAAGTCGCACTAAATGACGGACGTGTAAGCTCTAAGGTATTAATATGCAAAAAATAAAGTCGCTAATTTACGTCTGCTTAATGTTCTCGTCAGTTTCTATAGCCAGCACACAATTACCTTCTCCTCCAGAAAAAGTACTGAGTCCATATCAGGCTGAGTCAACAAAAAAACTTAGCTCAGCGCAAGAACTCATCAGTTTCTATAAAAATCGTGCTTATAGTCTCGATACACTTCAATCGACACAAAAGCTGCCTCAAATCTTTACAGAAAATTTGCCGCACAACCTAAATACTTTATCAACCCATGAAAAGACGTCAGCATTTATTCGTCTATTGCTACCCACTCTTAAACTTGTGAACGAGCAAATTCTCGACGTAAGAAGCCAGCTAGTAACACTGTCAACCAAGTCAATTTCAGACTGGAGCGATAAAGAATCTAACTGGGTAAATACGCTTTATGATTCCTATGGTGTAAAAAATAAAGACATCAACCAACTGTTATTACACATTGATATCATTCCACTTGGAATGGCCTTGGCACAAGGTATTGATGAAAGTGGCTGGGGCACTAGTTACTTTGCGGTTGCAGGTAACAACCTTTATGGAGAGCATCTTCCAGCAAGAGGAGGAAAATACCTGACAACCTCAAATGGAAAAGTAAAAGTCGCCGCTTTTGACGGGCTATACCAAGCAACAGCCAGCTACATGCACAACCTAAATTCAACGCGTGCATACAAAGACCTGTGGCAATTACGTTCTCGTTTACGTGCACAAAACAACTTGACTGGTTATGAACTTGTCAGTGCTCTATCACACTACTCTACTAGAGGTGAGTCCTATGTGGAAAACCTTCAAGCCCTCATTAAGTACCATCAGCTAGACGCATTTGATCATGTCGACTTTAAAAAAGAATCGGCCATTAACATCCGCTTTATGGATAAATAACCCTCAAGTTTTCTCTTCAATATTTAGCTATGGTTAACCATAGCTAAATATATACAAACATATACAGATAGACACTTTGACACGGATAAGTCCTAAAGTTGCTTTAACTGTAAGAACAACCCACACTCTCTGCTATGCTGGCAAACTGACACGCACGGCTCAATCAAATGGACGTTACTATGATAGATTCTCTTTCACTACCACAAGCCAGAAAGCTCATTCTTCATTGTCAAAAGCTTCCTTCAGCTAAACAAAGTGGTACTGCTCTATCTGCAACCTTGTCGGCGTTTGAGCATCTTAGTTATATCCAAATAGATACTATCTCTGTTATTCAACGTGCTCATCACCATACGCTCTGGAATCGCAATCCCCGATATAATCCAACTCATATTGACCAACTCCTTGATAGCGGTGATATTTTTGAGTACTGGTCTCATGCTGCATCCTATTTACCTATGTCGGACTACCGCTATACGCTTCCTCGCAAACAGACATTTGCAAGCGGTCAACAAAAGCATTGGTTTCGACGCGATGAAGGCTTAATGACTTATGTAAAAGATCGTATTGCAGCGGAAGGCCCTCTGATGGCAAAAGATTTTGAAAGCCAACAGAAAAAAGTCGCCGGATGGGGAAGCAAACCAACAAAACAGGCATTAGAAAACCTATTTATGCAAGGTGATCTCATGGTGCCTCGTCGCAAAAATTTTCACAAAGTATATGACCTAACGGAACGAGTACTTCCAACTGATGTTGATACACGAATGCCTAGCGACACAGAACTTGCCCGGTATTTGATTAACCGATACTTAACGGCAAATGGCTTGGGTCAAGCCAATGAGATTTGCTATCTACTTAAGAACACAAAATCTCTGATCTTATCGACGCTTAAGCAGATGGTTTATGAGCAAGAGTTATGCACCATTAAAGTAAATAATATCCTTTACTACACGCGACCCTCTTTATTGCAACTGCTCAACAAGCCGTTAGCAAGGAGCAAGTTAAAAATACTATCCCCTTTTGATAACCTAGTCATTCAACGAAAAAGACTACAAGCCATATTTCAGTTTGATTACCTGCTTGAATGCTACGTTCCTGAAGCCAAGAGAGAGTACGGTTACTTCTGTTTACCCATAATGTGGAATGGACAAGTGGTTGCTCGCATGGATTGCAAAGCCGATAGAAAGCTCGCCACACTGCATATTAATCATCTTGCCGTCGAAGAGAAACGATGCCCAATTGAATCATTTCTGCCCGCTCTGGTAAAAGAGTTGCAGCACTTTACTCAATTTAATCTATGCCAGACAATTGAGGTCCATAAAACCACACCAGCACAATTTAAACAGCCTTTACAAACATGTTTAAATGAGTAGCAGAGGCGATTGCTCTACTGCCACATCACCAAAATTGCAGCCACTGCAATCATTGTTAGCGCCAATATATCTTTTCGTTTCACCGATTGTTTTAGCCAGAAAAAAGAAATCAACATGGTAAAAAATACTTCGACTTGCCCTAATGTTTTCACATAGGGTACCGTTTGTAGGGACATAGCGCTAAACCAACCAAACGATCCAATAAAGCTTGATAAACTCGTGAACAGAACCAAGTTTTTATTGAGCTTTAACTGCTGAATAGTGGCTCTCTCTTTAACATAGATATAGCTAACTAAAATGATCGTTTGTAGTGCTATAACTGAAAATAGCACCCATGCAGCACGATGAGGAAATGGCAGAGACAAGCTTAGACTGGCTTCTCTTATCCAAAGAGATGTCAAAGCAAATGCAGTGCTACACGCAAGACCAATAAACGCTGTTTTCAACGACATACTTCTAAAGCCTTGCGGACAACTGAGGATGATTACCGCAATACCACCTATCAATACCCCTAACCAACCTAAGACACTCAGTGAGGTGCCAAAAAAAAGCACCCCTAAAAAAGCCGCTACTGGAGCTTCACTTTTTGCCAGCCCTGCACCAATAGCGAAGTTTTTCTGCTTAAACAGCACCACCATTAAAGCGGTAGCAATAATCTGCATAACAGAAGCGCCTATCACATAAAACCATGACATTGCAGTGAATGTCGGCAGACGGGCTGGAACAGCTTGGTATAAAGAGACAAGATAGACGAGTGCTAATGGGCTCGCCCAAAGAAAGCGTGCCAGAGTCACACCCGCTATACTGGTATCGGCGCTCAATTTACTTTGAAAAGCATTACGCCACGACTGGCTAAACGCGGCGAGTAATGTAAATAGTATCCAGCTCAAAATCGTCCTTAATCATCACTGAAAATAAGGCGCTATCATAATTGATCGTCCATCTGGATATCAAATAAATAGGCTAAAAGGTTAAGTGAACCGTTCTGCCACCTTCAATATCTTCACTCGTAAACTGCCACTGATGTTGATCAATCAATTTTTTGGTTAATTTGAGCCCTAAGCCAAATCCCAGCGCTTCGTTCTGTTCTAATGCATGACTATTTTGGTTAGTAATTGTTAACGACCGTCCAGTTTGAATAACAGATACTCGACCATCACTAGTGTGTTGAAAGGCATTACGTAATAGATTTGCCAGTACAATTCGGCACAAAGTAACCGGCAATTCAAATGATTGAGTATCAACGCTTAAGGTCACCTCAACACTTTTTCCCTCCAATAGATAATCAAGGTCATGAACCAATTGTTCTGTTAGTTCCCCTAGCTGAACATGTTCTGTAACAAGTGATTTACCCTCCGAGCGATTGAGCCAAAGTAGCGTTTCGGTTAAATCCGTCATAGTGATGCTTGCCCGCTTTATGCGCTCTACGACCTCGATCTGTTTTTCGGGGTTGTTGTTCACCGTCATCATTTTACTTAACAGCTCTGAATTTGTTCTAGTGACGGCAATTGGCGTCCTTAACTCGTGACTGGCGTAACTTAAGAACTCCTGTTCTCTATCTAGGCTTTGTTGCACAGAATTAAGGCTATTTTTTATTATATTTGCCAGCATATTAAGTTCTGCGTAATCAAAGTCAGGGGCAGGTTGTTGCAATTTATTTTGGTCTAACGATTTTGCCCAATCTTTAAGCCTCTCAATAGGCCGAGCTATTTTTCTAATTAACAGTATTATAATGACAGCAAACAGCACGACACCACCTATCGCATAGAGCAGTAATGACACTTCATGCTTTGGTGAATTACCTAAAGATTTGGTGCGAGCAAAATCGATTCTATTTAGCATCTTCGCTACATAGCGAAGTTCATTTTGCTCACTTTGCGCTTTTATCAAAAAATAGCCCGTTTCTGGTGGTTCAAACATTGACTCAAATTCGAAATAGGTAAATAGCTCATACATAGTAACCGGCTCTGTTTCAAAACTATTTTGAATTTCCTCTGGAAGATCTTGCCAACGACTGGCGATATAGTAAGTGAGCTGATATTTAGGCTCACCATCTTCAACATTAGATGAACGCGCAACATCCAACATGGTCTTACGCATAGAAGCGTTTAACCCATCAATAAACGCATTCGCAGATAGCGCAGAGTAAACCAAAATTGTAATGGTACCAATGGCAAGCAAAGAGACAAAAAAGTAAAGTCGTAGCGTCGGTCTGATTTTCATAATCTATTCATCCACCTTGAGTGCAAATCCCTGTCCAGAGATAGTATGAATGAGCTTACGATCGAATGCGGCGTCTATCTGTTTCCTTAAGTTAAACATGTGTACTTTTAAGCTATTGCTATCGGGCTGATCATCTCCCCAAACGCCTTGCATTATTTTTTCGCGAGACACGGTATTAGGGCTTTCGCGCATAAGCACTTCCAATATCTTTATTGCCGTTGGTGACAATGCTAATACGTTTCCGTTTCTAATCGCCTGTTTTTTATATAAGTCCAGATCAAGGTCAGCGACGGATATTCGCGCCACTTGCCCACTACGTCGCGTTGCCAATACGCGAACTCTTGCGATTAACTCCTCCATTGCAAATGGCTTCACTAAATAATCATCGGCACCGTTAGAGAAACCAACCAACTTATCATCAAGAGTATCTCGGGCGGTGAGCATCAGAACCGATACATCGATACCTTTTGTTCTTAACGACTCACACACTTTTAATCCGTTCATTTTGGGTAAGTTTAGGTCCAGAATAACCGCATCATAACGGTGCGTTTCTATCAAATTCAGACCTGCAACTCCATTTGCAGCGTGATCACATTGAATACCTTCTAATTCAAAATAGTCGATAATAGCTCTCGCCAGATCAATATCATCTTCTACCAGCAGTAGGCTTAACTTCATCACATCACTATCCTTAGATTCATCTGAACACACTCTTCATTATTGTAATACTGGCGCCGTAGTACCAGTGATTTTTCTTTGTATTCTCGTCAATAGCGCTTTAACTTCGCACTGAATGAAAAGCAGCGATGGCGTTAATACTAATGTGATAATACTGGCAAACAAGATGCCATAGCCTAATGCTGCCGCAGCCGGAATTAGAAACTGCGCCTGTAACGAGGTTTCAGCCAATAACGGAGCTAAGCCTGCAAATGTCGTTACTGAGGTGAGCAGTACTGCACGAAATCGCCCGGTGCACGCTTCAACTATCGCATCATGTACCGATACACCTTGTTTTTTAATTAACTCATTAAAACGAGAAACCAATAATAAACTGTCGTTTACAACCACACCCGACAAAGCGAGTACGCCATTGAGGGACAATAGGCTGATGGTTAGGTCATTACCCCAGTGTCCTAAGATGGCTCCAACTATACCAAACGGTATCGCGGTCATAATCAGCAGTGGTTGCACATACGATTTTAGTGGAATAGCCAGCAGCATATATATGGCTATCATCGCCAATCCGGCCATTTGTAGCATGGAGTCACCCGTCTCCTTCTGCTGTTCCGCTTCACCAGCAAAGTCTACCGTTAAGCTAGGATACTGTACCAATAAATCCGTCACCAATGGTGATTTGAGTTGGTTGACCAGCTCACTTGGTGAGATGATCGTTTTATCCACTACAGCCGAGATGTAAATAGCGCGCTGGCTGTCAATACGAGTAATTTCTGAATTTTGATATTCGGTATAGATATTGACGACACTACTCAAAGGAACCACCGTTCCGTTGGTTGTGCGGATGTTAGCTTGTCGAATATCCGCCATTGTTTGACGCTGATCTTCTGGGTAACGAATCCTGACATCAACTTCATCTTTATCGCGCTGAAATTTTTGTACCACTTCACCGCCGAACGACTGGAGGATCTGCTTGGATAAGTTGGCGGTATCTATCCCTAATGCTCGACCTTGCTCAGTTAACTCAAATCGATACTGAGGCTCTCCTAGATCCAAGTTATCATCAATACCACTTACACCAGCAATCTGTTCCAGATGCTGCTTAAACAATTCGCCAGCGGCTAATACAGTCTCTTCATCACTGGCTTTTAGCTCAACTTTAAAGTTGTCTACCATTTCCCTTTTGGAGAGAACTTTCAGTTTTTTCACCCCTTCCATTTCCCCAATCAACTGCTTCCATGTATTGGAAAACTCGGTAGATGTGTATTCACTATCACTGTTTAACTCTATTTGAACCGTGCCTGAATCATCACTTTCTGCGATAACCTGAAGGCTAAGAATATTACTGGTTTGCTGAGTACCATATTTCTCTCGTAGCAATTGATCGGCTTCCGTTGCGGTAGACTCCATCACCAGTAGGTTGCTATGGGTTTGGCCAAAGCTTGCATCGTTTTGCATACTAATACTGGCTGACACCGTATCACCAGCCAAGTCGGGGAAAAATGCCACACGCACCGCACCTGTTAATGGCATACCTGCGACGAGAATAAGTACTGATATGAATAACATAATAACGGCATATCGAAAGTTAAGGGCAAACTCAATGACTTGTCGATAAACATTACGATTAAACCACTGTAAACCGTTGTCCGCACCATGCTGAATCTTGCTCCAAATGCCTTTGGCATTCTCACGATGAGTATCAATATGCGCTAAGTGTGATGGTAATATTAGTTTTGACTCGACCAATGACAGTAATAACGCAACCGCAACAACGGTGCCGAACTGCGCGTATATCTGACCTAAGTTTCCTGTCACATTAGAAAGAGCCAAGAAAGCCGCCACAGTGGTCAACACACCAAATACTGTTGGTGTCGCCACTTTCAGCGTCCCTTTAATCGTACTGGAGATGCTGTCTCCCTCTTGTTTACGTGTGGAGTAGATACTTTCCCCGACCACCACCGCATCATCAACAACAATACCGAGAGCCATCACAAAACCAAAGGTGGTTAACTCATTTATCGTCAGGCCAAGAAAGGTATCTGTCATGAAAAACATGGTGCCAAAAAACACAAATGGGATACCTGCTGCGACCCAAAGAGCCACACGTACATTTAGAAACAGGGCTAAAACGATAAAGACTAATGCCACCCCAGTCATTGCATTGGTTGACAATAAAGTAAGACGGTCTTTGATCAAGGTACTTTGGTCGTACCAAGTGTCTATTTCAATATTACTCGGTAGCTTCGTGCTGCTATTCCAGCGTTCCACAACTTGCTCAACCTGCTCAACAACTTTAACCACATCGCCGAACTCATCCATAACCACTTGGATACCCATACTGCTCTGTTGGTTGTAACGAGAGAGAGTGAAGGTATCGTCATTAAAACTATCTTGAATGGTGGCAACATCTCCAAGTTGAACTTGTGAGCCATCATTTCTGGTAATAAGAGGAATGGCACGAAACTCTTCAATTTCATACGCTTGTGTAGCAGCTTTTAAACGAACAACTTTGTCACCATTGCGTAAACTGGTCGAAGTAGCAGTAGATGATTCAGCATTGATGACATTTGCTACATCACTCAAAGTTAAACCAAACGCTTGCAGTTTTAACTCATCAACCTCAATGGAGATAATGGGATCCGCTTTAGCTTTTACCGATAAATCACGAATCTCGGACTGGCTTAACAAATCCGCTTTGAGTTGTTCTGCGAGATCCTGCAGTGTCGCTCTGTCTGCATCACCATATATCTGTATCCAAATGGCATGATCCTGACGACGAGCTTTATCGATAACCGGCTTTTCTGCATCCGCTGGTAAGTTATTAATGGCATCAACTTTGGTTTTAACATCATTAAGCAGTGTATCCAGATCATATTCTGTGTTTTTCTCGATAATCAGATTGCTGCCGTTAGCGTTGGAGGTTGACGTAATACGCTTAACACCCGAAACCGTCTCTAATGCTTCTTCTATTTTAACGGCGAGCCCTTCTTCTGCCTGTTCAGCATCACCACTGTCAAAAACAACCGACACGGTTACTTTATCGGGCTCTATACTTGGAAACGCTTCTTTTCGTAACTGAGTTGCAGAAAATATGCCAATAATAATGACACTAAGCAAAAGTAAGTTTGCTGCAACCGAATTGTATGCAAACCACGCAATAATGCCGCTGTACTTTTTCTCTTTTGTTTGTTGATCATTAACCTCGCTCATCATTAATCTCCAGCTATCGCAGTGGAAGTTTTAGCCGTATCTAGCATAGCGGTATCAACCAGAGCTGTTTCTATATTAGGGGAAGGCATTTTAGCGGCAACAGGCATGTTACTCTTATAACTGCTGAGGGGTCTTTTCACCACCAAAGAAGAGTCTGAAACGGTGTCTAGCGCCGAGATATAGACAAAACCGCCACTCTCGAAACGTTTTTCAGCCACGTATCGCTGAAGTTGTTCATCTTCTACTACCCAGATATCACCCTGTTGAGATATTGCTGAGGCTGGTAGCTTCCATAAACCCGAAATATCTGCCCCTTTTATCGTCGCTTGAACAAATGTTCCTGGATATAAATCATCACTTTGTTCCAGGGGATGATCAACCGTGACAATAAGTGAGCGTTGGCGTGTATTGGCATCCAAATGCTGCTCTACGCGGCTAACATAGCCTTGCCAATGAGATAGACCATCTGAACCGGTTAACGCCACTAATCGCTTCTCTTGATTCTGTTTCAACAATGAGTTATCCAACAAATCAATGTTTTTCCATTGATTCTCAGATAAAGGAATCTCTATTTCCATTTCATCTATACTGTATAAAGTTGCCAACTCACCCGCGGTTTGAATATAACTTCCGGGAGAGATATTTCGGCTCACCACTAATGCGTCAAACGGAGCACGAATTTTAGTGTTGTTTAGGTCTTCTTGAGCTTTCTTTTGCGCTTTCTGAGCTGTCTCTAGCGCCATCTTTGCATTCTCTAATTGTGGTTCACGCAGCACCAATGGAGACGCTGGTTCCCCTTTTACTCCCGATTTTTGCCACTCTGATTTGGCCTGAACACCTTTTCGTTCTTCTTCTAGCAAGTTGAGTTTTGCTTGCGCATAATTGCTTTTCGCTTCTGCTAGTGCTTGTTCATACTGAGTGCTATCAATGGTCGCTAAGATCTCACCTTTTTTAACCACTTGCCCAGACTCAAAATTACGGTTTATCGAATCAACACGACCAGAAACCTCAGCCGCAAAACTCAGTTCAAATTTCGCCTTTGCTTCCCCATACCCTATCACTTCTGCTTGATACGCATTGACTTGAGCCTCAACAACATCAACTTGTGGCAGGCTCACGGTAGTAAGCAGAGAAGAAGCTTTTGAAGGTTCTTTATTACTATCAATCTGCTCTGTTTTTGTTTGCTGCTTGTCTTCTCCTGGCTCCATCATTTGATTGCCGTTATAAGCAACAGCGCCAAAGATAGAAGCGGCAGATAGCGCCGTAATTGCGATTGTTAGTACATTTCGTTTCATTGCGATACTCCTAGGCCAAGTGCTAGCCCTAAGTCAATTCGATTTGAGAGTCGGTTATAGGTGATCTGCGAAAGCTGGGATTCCAGATCAAACGTTTTCTGTTGTGCGGTTAATAAATCAAAAATATCCACCAGTCCTTGTCGATACTTCTCTTCGTAAGTAACAAAGCTTCGTTTTGCACTTTCCAGTGCTTCAGTGACATGTTGCTGCTGGCGAGCAAGGGCGTACTCTTGTCCTGCTGCATTTTCCACTTCATTCACTGCGGTCAGCAATGTCTCTTGATAGGACCAAAAGCTTTGTTCGGTTTTTAATTGAGCCACTTCGGCTTGTGAACGTAATTTTCCACCTTGAAACAGCGGCGCGGATAATTTACCGAGTAAGCTCCATACGGAGCTAGAGAACAGAGCCTCAGAAGGTGACTCTGCAACATCTGCTAAGGTTGCTGACAAACTAATGCTTGGTAGCATGGCTTTATAAGCGGCATCAGTACGGAGAGATTCTGCTTCAATATTATAAAACGCAGCCCTAAGGTCAGGACGACGTTCAAGATTCTGCTCTGGTAATAAATCAAGTGGGTAGATCACTTGCGGGAAATGCGCTTCAATATCGATCAAGTACTGTTCGGACTGCGATAATTGCCCTAGTTGCAGTTCTAAAGATCGGCGGCTATTAGCCAGTTTTTCTGTATAGTCTGCAACTGTCGCGCTGGTAGAGGCGCTACTGGATTTCGCACTATCAAGGTCACTAAGGTTATCCAACCCTGAGCGGTACCTCTCCAAAATTAGATTCTCATTATTAGTAAGAACACTTAATCGCTGATTCTCAATATCTAACAACTGTTGTTTGAGGCTGATATCTAACCAACTGCGCATAATATTGGCGGCGAGCAAATCACGGGCCCCTTGCAAACTAGCAGCGCTCGATGCCACATCTTTTACTGCCGCACTGCTGCTGTCGGCGACTCGTTGCCACAAATCGAGCTCCCATGCCACCGTCAAATTGGCACTATAGCTCTCATCGCTACCTTCCGTTGCGGTTCCACTAAAGTCAGCGTTTACCGTAGGTAAGCCATCCGATGCAGTAATATTCTTTTGCTCATAGGCAATCTTCAGTGCCAAAATATTTTGCTGTAGCGATGGGTTATTAATAAATGCGCGATCGAGAAGTTGATCCAGTTGAGGGATATTAACCAGATCAGTAATGTATGTTGCTTCAGTTGCGATATCATTCTGTTCTGCTGTTGTAGCCAACTGACTCAGTAGCACCGCATTTCCAGCCGTTAACGAGCTGGTCGCTTTGGCTGAGTAATCTACGTCACTGGTTGAGCTACAACCCAGCGTAGCCATGGTTAAAATAGAAAGAAGTGAATATCGAAAAGGTCGATGTAATGTCATCGTGCTTGCCTCCAAATTGATAACATCAATGTTAACAATGAGCAGGGTTAAAGCTGGGTTAAGGGCGATAACCCTTATTCCTTCTCAATTAATTTTTACCTATACACGGCATAATCTATTGATTTGAATAGAGAGTTAAAAACGTTTACCATCCTTAGCGATCACTTAAAGGCCATCTAATAATGAATCGGACAATAAAAGCAGCCAAGTCGGACAGACAAGGAACAAAACATAAATCTGAGAAAGAGAGACGAGTTCAGATATTACAAGCTGCAATGACCTGTTTTGCAACAAAGGGGTACCACAGTACCACCATGAAAGAGCTGGTTGAAAAATCTCAGCTTTCTAAAGGTGCCATATATCACTACTTTGACAGCAAAGAGTCCATCCTTGTTGGGCTGATAGAACATTGGGATATTGAGATAGGTCAGGAGTTAGAAACCATCGCTCAACAGCATGATTCTATTAACGGCTTAAAGGCGTTCTGTTTATCGAATTTAGAGTTCTTCATGGAATATAAGCGATTGAGCTACGCATTTTATGAGTTAAAAGATAACCCGTATATTGCGAATTTAATCAAAAAAAGCATGTATACCTCTATTCAGCAAACCAAAACGTTACTAACTAACACTGGCTATAGTGAAGAAAGGGCAAACTTAACCACCGAGCAAGCTGCACTGGCCGTTTTATCTCTGTTTGAAGGTCTTTATAACATGTTCATTATCGATGAAAGCTTAGATCGACAGACAGAGTTTGAAAAACTTTGGCCAGTAGTAGAGAAAATAATCTCAGGTTAATCGACCTACCAGCCAAAGTAATCCGTCTTAACCAAGGTTAATCGAACATCTGTTCAACTCTTCATCCACCCAAGGCTTTCTGAGCATCATAAACACCTTGAATAAACATCTGCATTCCTATCACGGTTAATATCAGTCCCATTAAACGAGTAACAATGCCGATTCCTCCTTTACCAATTCGTTCTACAATTTTTGGACCAAATAGAAAACAGAGATAAGTGATCAAACACAATACCGCAAATGACCCAATGGTCGCGACAATGTGCAGTGTATTTCCCGAAGCGGAATAGTTCATCGCAGTGGCTATGGTGCCGGGGCCTGCAAGAATAGGCAGTGCTAATGGCGATATTGCGACATCAGACTGTTCCACCTCTTTCTCAACGTCACTTTTGTCTGGCTGATGAGAGTGCATTTTTGAAGGCGTCCCCTGCAACATATGGTAACCAACAAGAAAAACGAGAATTCCGCCAGATAAACGCAAAGCAGGAAGAGTAATACCGAACAGCTCAAAAATCCCTCTGCCAAGCAAACTAAAACCTACTATCATCAAAAATGCCGTCGCTAGAGCCTTAAATGCGGTATTTCGTCGTTGAATATCCGTTTGGTTTGCTGTTAATCCAACGAAAACCGCGGTATTTGCAATAGGATTCATAATGGCAAAAAAGCCCATAAATACCGTTACAATAAGAGTTGTTATATCGTGCATAGATTACTTCTTTAAATTGAGATGAGTGTCATTGCAGTCAACCATTTTGGTTAAGTGCGCTAAAACATTAACCATGAGCACACTCGCCTGACACTTTTTTTGCTGCCCATGCAAATACAATAAGTGAAATACCATTTGAAATAAGTTCAATGGCAAATAGCACGCCCAACAACAGCTCTGCCGATCTCGGAAAATCTAATAAGAAAATAAGTGACAACGACAAAGAAATTAAACCTGAAACAAATACAGGTATAAAAGAAGAGCTACCGCGACGTTTAAATGCCATGGCTATTTGAGTAACACCCGATCCAAATAGCAACAGAATGACGAAACTGGCTAAAGAAAGAACACTTTCCAATGGCATACGAATAAAGAAGTAGCCAAGTATTAAGGTGAAAATCGCCAGTAATATGGTCCATATCCCATGCTCATTTCTGTACTTAAACCCTCCGACCAAGTTGAACACTCCAGACACAATAAAGGTCCAGCCCAATAGCTGTTCCAGTGTTAACGACGTTTGCGCCGGATTATATAAAGCCAGTAAACCACCCAATAGGGATATTACCCCTGCTAACAGTATCAATTTTCGAGATTTCATATTTTACTCCTATGTTATAAATTCGTTGGATATAGCGGTGGAAGCACTGTGTCACCCTTTGATTGCAGATGGTCATCTGCCAATTGAACCAGCATTCGCATTAGCGTGGTTTTGTCCCACTTATTGGCATCTGGTTTTGAGGAAAATAAAACAGACTCAAGTTCACGCAGTTGTTGCTCAAAACCAGAACGATCTGCAAGGGAGCGACAAGTAATAAGCCACTGACTAAAAACGCTATAAACCGCTTGTGGATTTTCGCTGTCTACGACTCTGATAAGATGTTGTAGCTGCTGATGTTCTGACCGGTCAGGATTGCCCGTGATTGTTCTCTTCGGCCTATTATCTTTGGCTCGGTTGGTGAACGCGTCTTTTGCTGAACGCTCATTACTGCGGGTTCGCCATAAACGCCATAGCAACCAGCCACTAATGGTCAGCAAAAAAAGTAAAACCGGCACAAACTTCATATACCAAGTCGCGCGGTTATCTTGCCCTGTACGATTTGTTGGTGTTATGTGCGCACTCTTCTCTTTTGAGCCACTGGCTTGCTGAGGCTGTTTTGAGATATTGCTGCCTGCTACGTGGATGACTTCTGAGGCTAATAGTGCTGTTTCATTTTTGCCCGTGCTGGTATTGAACCACTCCAGTTGAATCTCTGGCAGAGCGATATCCCCAGCGGTTAAAGGAACCACTGACATCAGTAAAGTTTTCTGCGCCACACTCCCTTGGGTCGTCTGTATAAGGGAGGTAGAACTGTCGTCCAGATAGATTTTCACGTCAGCATTTCCATCCAACTTGAGCATGGGGATTTGCTCTGGTCGGGCGCCAAGTGCTTGAACGCGAATTCGGCGTACCACTGCCTTTTCTTTTTCGAATGTTAATTTTTTATCTACCCATTCGGACGTCAGTTCTACCTTTTTTGCTGGAAGAAACCAGTCACCCTTATTTCCGGATGATGAAACCTTCCCTTGTATGGTTAGTTTTAAAGCGTCGGAGCGCACTCTAAATGGTGTACCTGAGCTTATAAACGGATTCATTCCTAACTGCTCAAATAGAGAATCATTAAAAGCAAATTGAGAGAGGGATCGAGTTTTTTGTTCCGCGTCAGATACTTTTCCTTCCAGTACAAAAGGGGGCAATTGTACGGCTCCACTTTTATCGAACTGCAACATAAAGTTCCGTTCGATCAATGTAAGATTCTGCCCATTACGTGAGGTTTGCGAAACACGGTCTTCCCCTACTTGTCGTAACTTAAACCCATCACCTTGAGGCACTTTTAGCCCTGCTTGTTGCAACGGATGCTTGGTTTCAATCGTTACCAGCAAAGGAACTTCCTGAAACAGATAATACGGTCCCTTCTCTAATTGAACGCTCACATTCACACCCGTCGTTCCAATCGCTTTCGGGGTTTGGTTAATATCTGTAACCGTTATCTGCAACTCATTACTTTTTAATCCGCCTGCGCGTAACTCAGGGATGGCCAATACCCCTTTTTTGTTAGGCCGAAGTGTAATGGCCCAACTTGTGCTGTCATTCCTGACACCATTAATTATGCTGGTTCTCGTTGAACGAGAGGTTCCCTCAATATCAAAGTCACTTCGTAATGGTGTTAAGTCTGGAGCAGAAATAGCGTTTCCTTCTGCTACCAACGTCAGTTGAAAACTGTCATTTTCAGCGACTTGCGAGCGATCAATTCTCGCCTGCAAGCTTTTGGCATATGAGCCGTATGAAACCAGCACGGTTAACAGCAAAATAAGTGCTTTGGCAAAGGTTCGATAATGTCTCATAGTTCCCCTATTCACTCTTTACCGCACGTAAGCGTGCGTAATGTTGACGAATACGCGCTCGAAGTAAGCCGGATGGATCATCAGGAACTTTACGTAGCTCTTGCTCGATGGCTTGATCGATTTTCTCAGGTTGATCAGGGCTAGGCGCACTCATTGGACTTGAAGGCGATTCCGTTCCGTTACCTTTTAGTGCCTCAGACACTAGGTCTGACAGTAGATTGTTATCTGGCGGCGACGGTTCATTGTTGCGCTCATCTTTTTGATTTTTAGAGACACTGTGCTGAGGCGGTTGCTGGTGAGATTGCAACTCATCCGCTAGATTTGCCGACGACGGCTTTTTACTTTGCGGTTGTGCATCCGAAGAGGCTTCATCTTTAGGCTCTCCTGACTCCGATGAACCACGCTTCTGTTGCTGTGATGGCTGTTGTTCAGCGTTATCTGCCTGTTGCTTATCTTTTTCTGCTTTATTGCTAGATGATTGATCCTGTTTGTCTTTCTGCTGACTATCTTTTTGTTGGCTCTCTTTTTGTTGGCTCTCTTTTTGTTGTTGCTTTTGTTGTTGCTGCTTTTCCTGCTGTTGAATCAAGTCTTGAACCAAGTCTCGATTAAAACGGGCGTCTTCATTTTGTGGCTCTTGCTGCAGCAAGTGGTTATATGCCTCCAAAGCAGCCTGCAGATCCCCAGCTCGAGCCAACGAATTTGCCAAGTTGTACTCTTGGCCTAAATTGTTATATTCACTTACCGCTTTAGCGTACTCAGCAGACTTGTACAGCGAGGCTGCTTTCCACGCAGGGTCTTCAAATTGATCAGCAGCCTGTTGATACTGTTTTAAATTAAAGTTCTCTTGAGCGGCCTGATTTTTGCTCTTCCACAAACCCGATGAAACTGCGGTGCTCGTTTGTAATTGTGACAAGTCGTCGGCAGCCATAGCGCGATTTGGTAGAAATAACATACTCTGGCTGGTTATAAGCACTAGGAATAACCACCCCCTACGGAAAGCAAATGCGCAGAAAATGGTCGGTAAAACCAATAACCAATAGCCCATATCTACCCAGCTATCACTTTGAAATTGTTCAGCTTTAGATGAAGCGCTAAACGGGTTATTGCGACTACTAGGGAGAAGCTGTTTAAGATCCGAGTTGTCAGCGGTAAGCATGGCAAAACGTCCTCCCCCTGCTTTGGCTAATGAGCCAAGACGATCTGGATTAACCTGACTTATACTGGCATTGCCTTCTCTATCGACGATGGTTTGCCCGGATGCCGTTTGTACCTCTGCTCCCTGCTTCGTTCCCACAGCCAGTACAGAAACTGTATAGCCAGCACCTTTAGCCGCGTTTGCGGCTTCAATGGTCGCCGATGGTAACTGACCAATACTGTCTGTTAATATCAGAACGGTTCCTCTTGTCGCATTAGCACGACTTAATAACCCAGTCGCTTCATTGATAGCGAGATCCAAACGGTTTCCCAGCACAGGCATAAGCGAAGTCGATAACTCAGGGATCATTTGCTCAATCACTTTAGGGTCCGAAGTTAACGGTGCAGCAATAAAAGGCGTGTCAGAATAAATCACCAAACCATGTTCATCTCCTGTCGTTTGTTGCAGCATATCTTTTAATTTATGACTGGCACGACGAAGACGGCTTGGAGCAATGTCATCACTATTCATTGATTGAGCTAAGCTCAAAACAGCAACTATCGGTTCTCCACCTTGCCATGCTGGTTTCTGAGTTGACTCCCAACTTGGCCCTGCTATTGCTAATATCAAAAGGATCAAAGTGAGAAGAACAATCACTGGTGTCCAACGACTTGCTTTGCTCTCTTTCCCTTGAACAGAAAGATATTTCAGTAAGTGCGCATCCACATATTTTGTCCAATTGTCCTGTTTTGCAGCGACCTCCCCCTTAGCCAATATAAGGAAGCAAAGAACGGCTGGAATCAACGCCCATAACCATTCAGGACGCAACAAATGAACCTTGTCTAATAGGCTTTCCATTATCACTCCTCTATAAGTTATGCGCTGTCTGTCTGCAGTATCGAGCAATGTTGACGCTTCGATAGACGATCAGGAAAAACATTAAAATAAGCGCCATAGAAGCAGGCCAATAAAACAGTGCCACTTGCGGTCGGACAGGTATTAAATCGCCACTCACAGGTTCAAGCCTGTCGATCTGGTTATAGATAGTGGCTAAGCCTTGTATGTCCTTAGCGCGGAAATAGTGGCCTCCGGTAATAGCGGCGACCTCCTGAAGCGTCTCTTCATCTAGATCCTGTGCAGGATTTAAAGTTTGCATCCCAAAAGGCGTGTTTATCTGTTTGGCTTCTCCACCAATGCCGATGGTGTAGATCCGAATTCCCAATGAATGTGCAATCTCTGCGGCTTTTAGCGGCTCCAGAGTTCCTTCGTTATTGGCTCCATCCGTCATCAATACCAAAACACGTCCCTCTTTAGGTCTGTCCTTTAAACGCTTAATGGATACAGCGATAGCATCACCAATCGCTGTGCGCTGGCCTGTAAGCCCTACTTGAGCTTGATGTAAGAGATGAGCGACGACACTGCGGTCAAACGTTAATGGCGCCTGCAAATAAGCGCGATCAGAGAACAAAACTAGACCTAATCGGTCCCCCTCTCGACGTAATATAAAATCATTAGCGGCTTGTTTTATGACATCTAAGCGTGTAACCACCTGACCCGCAATCGAGAAATCTTTCTCATCCATTGAGCCAGATAAGTCTATTGCCACCATGATATCTCGCCCTTTAGCAGGCAATGGTATTTCAGGGCCGACCACAGCGGGTCGAGCTAGAGCGGTTACTAGTAATAACCAAATAATGGTGACAATCAAAACCACAAATGGCGATGTGAGCCGAGCGGGGCGCCCCACTCCTTCGCCTCGAATTAGGCTATTGAAAAATGGCACCTTCAACGCTCCGGCAGGACTAGATGGAGCAGGCTTTAACCATCGACGTAACAGTAACGGTAGGGGTAACAGAAAAAATGCCAGTGGCCATAGAAAGGTCATCATGCATGACCCCTTATCCACTTTTCAGCGGCATTAACGAGCGTCTTTGTGTCAGGTGAACAACCGTCGCGATGAGATAACGATTTATCACTTAAGCCCATACGATAGGGTGCTTGGCTGATGTATCGCGCAATATCTTCATCCATTCCGTTGTCACCTTCACTTAAGATGCGACACCACGCCTCATCAGTTTCGGCAGCATTTTCATAGCCTCTTAATCGAATCACCACGCGATGCAGTAGCACCGATATCTCTGTTGCCAGCGTTAGTTTTAACAATTCGGTTTCACCATAGCGAATTGCCAGCTCATTCAGCCTAACCAGTGCGACAAACTTAAGTGAACGCCGCTTATAGAACAGGTAGATAATACCTAGCATGGCAAAGCAGAGCACAACGCCAAGAAGAGCCCACCAGCCAAGCGCCAAAGGCCACCAAGAAATTGGATCGGGAAGATGTATGTCGCGCAGCTTATCCAGTTGAGCATAGAGCTCGGGAGAGAGTTGTTGACTCATATCGCTCTCCTACTATTTTTTCGGTACTTGGTGGCAAAAAGAACGCTAGGGTCATCAATGGTCGACATGCGTTGCAGCACCATCCTATACTGGCGACATAAGCCTTCTAGCTTAGATAATCGCTGGCTAAACAATAGACGGTACTCTTGCTCCGAGTGCGGGCTAAGTGCAGAGAGTGATAAAACAGATTGACCATCGGATAGGCGTCCACCACTTAAGGGTAATCTCGCATCAAACGGGTCTTCAATGTGGATCAGAGTCACTTGATTACGAGCGCTGATTTTTTTTAGCTCTCCCTCGCATTTGTCATCTAGATCACTGAAATCACTGATGATAAAGACGAGTCCACCTGATCGAGCATGATGACGTAGTCGTCGTATCGACATCGCGAGAGAGCTCTCTTGATTAACCTCTTGTGCCAATCGCGTGTTCTGAGAAATATTGTCTAACAGACGCAACAGTGAGCGACGAGTACGAGAGGCTCTAAAGTCACTACAGCCTTGTTTATGGCAGATTAGTCCACCGACCCGATCACCACCGTCGTGAGCGATCCATGCCACCTTTGCCGCAATCTCTGCAGCCAAATGCGACTTGAAGCGATTTCGGCTTCCAAAATGCATCATGCTTCTTAAATCTAACAATATGTGAACTGGCCTTTCTCGTTCTTCTTGATATAACTTGGTGTGCGTCTGACCTGTCCGCGCTGTTACTCGCCAATCAATATTCTTAACATCATCTCCAGCTTGATAAACACGAGACTCAGCAAACTCCATTCCTAATCCAATAAAATGCGAACGGTTACTACCCCACTGATGCGTATTCACTTTTCCTGAAGGGGCAAAACCTGATGCATGCTTTTCAGGACGAACTCGAAATAGTTCTGTTTGACTGATTTCAATTCCATTCACCGTAGCTAAGGATTTCGTCATAACGATTTCTCCTTTAGCTTGCAGGTACTCGGTTTAACAGTGCGCTAATAAATTCATCAGCACTATAACCGTCAGCTTCGGCTTCGTAGCTTAGGATAATGCGATGACGAAGAACATCATGGGCGATAGACTGAACATCAAATGGAGTGACAAACTCTGAACCCCGCATCCAAGCATGAACCCGTGCACAGCGATCAAGAGCAATAGTACTTCGGGGGCTCGCACCGTAGCTCACCAACCCGTTGAGATCATCGCCGTACAAAGATGGATTTCGTGTTGCTTGTATTAATTGGATGATATAGCTGATCAGCGCTTCAGAGCAGTGTGTCTGTAACGCCGTCTGTCTTGCCGAGAGAATGGATTTCGCTGTAATCATTTGTTGCGGAAGTCTCTTGATACCCTGCGCTTCTCCATGAACAATTCGCAGTATCTCTCTCTCAGCTTCTGCATTCGGGTAATCAATATTGACGTGTAATAGAAATCGGTCGAGTTGAGCTTCGGGCAATGGATATGTCCCTTCTTGTTCAATCGGGTTTTGAGTCGCCAACACCATAAACAGCTCGGGCAGTGCATGAGTTTTTCCAGCGACCGTTATCTGCCTTTCAGCCATAGCTTCTAACAATGCCGCTTGTACTTTGGCGGGCGCACGATTGATTTCATCTGCCAAGATTAAGTTATGAAACAGCGGTCCACGCTGGAAGGTAAAACTTGCCAGTTCTGAACAATAAATCTCCGTCCCGGTCAAATCACTTGGAAGTAAATCCGGCGTAAACTGAACCCTTCTAGCGTCACAATCAATCACCTGAGCTAACGCGTTAACAGCCTTCGTTTTAGCAAGGCCTGGGGCACCTTCTAACAAAATATGGCCATCAGCAAATAGTGCCAACAATATACGGTCTACAAACGTCTCCTGACCAATAATCTGGTTGTTCATATAGTGACGCAAATAGTCGACCAAGTTATCTTCTGTTAGTTGCAGCTCTTGCACAGATTCGTTCATTGCTAGGTTGAGGTTCTGATGATTCATAACATAGATTCCCGTTGAAGAAGTTTAACTTAGGGAGCAGCCTGCCTCTGCTCCCTATAAATAGGCGTTACTTAATATCTTTCAGAGCGTAACCCTGTTTTGGAACGTCTTCAACATTCAGATCTTCAATCGCTATTGAAACTTCAATTGCCTTTAGATTCATATTTGCTTCGTAGAAATGGCCGGCTTTAATATTCTTTGTTGCGTTTTCCAGATTTGAAATCGTTTTTAGAACTGGAAGGAGAACATAGTGAATATCAAGATCGACTCCCGATTCCTTCATCAAGACAACCGCTTCATCTACTTGTCCTTGCTGCGCCATTGCACCGGCTTTGTTGATAACAAGCTCTAACTCTTGAGTGGGTTTAAAACCTTCAGCTAAGGTAATTGAGCGATCCAAAGGAATCACATAATCACCGGCGGCATCCACTTTAAGCGCGTAACCAAGAATAGCTTGATCCAGTACTTCTCTTGATTTTTTCACCAGCTCAAGTGCCGCATCTGTTTGGCCATCAAACAGTGCAAAACGTGCATTACGAACATCAGAAATGACCGCTTTAGCATGACCAGAAATATTGATTGTTTTCGCGACAACGATTTCTTTTCCAGAATCAGTAGCAGCATAAGCAGTGGTGACTAGGGGAGCACCAGCCATTAGCGTGGCAAGTGTTAACATGGCGATCTTAGATGGTTTTAACATAGTTATCTCCTGAGAGGTTATTGCATACTTTTGTTAAAACAGAAGATAACGGATGAACATTAAGTCAGCTTCAAGCTAACTTTAAATATATTTAATACCGATAAAGTTCATTGCTTTATCAAGTTTCATCTCGTCTGACTAGGTATTAAGTCTCATGATTTTCAGCTAGAGCTGAGGCGCGATTCAAAAAGATAAATGCCCGCACAATGGCGGGCATTTATCTTTATTGATCGGGTTGGAGGGGAAAATGAATAATAACCCGCAAACCGGGGTGACTATTCTCTAATGAAAGAGATGCTTTATGGTAACGAGCAATGGCGGCGATTAACGTCAGCCCCAACCCGTTACCAGATTCTGTTCTGGCTTTGTCGACTCGATAAAATGGCTTGAGTATGTTGTCAATACTCTGTTCCGACACCCCTGGGCCATCATCCTTAACAATCATGTCCAGCCCAGTATCATCTAACACTGTCGTTATCATCACCTTTGTTCCATCAGGACAATGTGCTTGTATATTTTTCAACAGATTAACCAATAGCTGCTCTAACATACCAGCATCGCCATACACCTTTTGCGGTTTTACACCATCGTCAGGCTTTGTCACAATGATCTGATTATCTATTTCACCATATACAGGTTCATAGAGTTCGGTGATTTTATCGATGACTGACCAGATATCGACCCATTGAAAATGAGAACGGTCAAGATGGGCATTGATTCGGGAGATACGTAATATAGTATCAAAGGTGGTATTGA
This sequence comes from Vibrio sp. MACH09, assembly GCF_033238805.1. Classification (NCBI taxonomy): domain Bacteria; kingdom Pseudomonadati; phylum Pseudomonadota; class Gammaproteobacteria; order Vibrionales; family Vibrionaceae; genus Vibrio; species Vibrio sp. MACH09. The sequence goes on from NZ_BSFZ01000002.1 coordinate 1,705,941, forward strand.
TGGCTTCAACATCGTTGATCGCTTTCTTGATAACCGGTGTCGGACACTCTCCTTTTTCACTTTGCTCCTGAGCTTCATACAAGCTGAACAAAGTATGAGCAAGAGGCGTTTTTAGATCATGCGCCACCGCTGATGCCGTGCTCTTAATCCCGGTTATTAGCTCTGACAAGGTATCCAAATTGAGATTAATCTTCTCTCCAAGTTGGTCAAGCTGATCTGGCCGAGCTGTCGGTGAACGCTGAACACGTACATTAGATTCTCCATCGGCAACCTTTTTGAGCACGTTATCCATATGACGAATTTTTCTTGCTGAAGATGCACTAGAAATCGCGCCTAGAATCAGCGTGCTTAGCGAAATAACCAGTGCCGCTATAAGTAACCACACAATCAAACTACGTTGAACCGCGACGATTAACGTGTCAGAGCGGCCAACAATCAGTGTATACCCTTTCAGATGGATGACTTTGCTGTGATATTGGTTCTGTTCCTCATCCAAACTAGGGCTAATCAAAGTAAGCACTGTTTTTTTCCAACCAACAAAATCAGGGGCGATGGAGACATTCCCCGCAATCGCTTTACCATCGGCATTAAACACACCAACAATATGCTCTTTCGGTATAAAGGTATTTGATAAACCGGCCAAGGCTTCTGTCATACCTTTAGAACCATCCTCTTTTAATATGTCGCCGAGTAATGATATTTCCTCTTCCGCCTGTGTGCGCAACTCATAAATCATGGCTTGAGTAACGGCATTGTAAATAAACACACAAATCAGAGACATAACCAGTAACGTCAAGCTACTGATCTTGAGGGACAACCGAAATGCTGAGCCGGGAATAATATCAACGAGGCGCACGAATCACATACCCCATATTTCTAACTGTATGAATTAACTGATCATCAAATGGTTTATCAATCTTCTGTCTTAGCTTACTCATATGAGTTTCTACCACCGATGTTCCGGGATCAAAATTAAGCTCCCATACACGTTCAAGAATCATCGTTCGACTCACTACTCGTTCTTTATTTTCCATAAGATACTCGAGTAACGTGAACTCCTTATTGAGAAGTTCAATCACCATCCCTTTACGGCTTGCTCGTCTGGTAAGTAGATCCAGTTTCAAGTCGTGAACATGCAGTTCTGTGCTGGCTATTCTGTCTTTTGGCCTTCGGGAAAGTACTGTGATACGGGCTAGCAGTTCAGAAAAGTGAAAAGGCTTCACCATGTAGTCATCGCCGCCGGAAAGTAACCCTTCAACTTTATCATCCACATCCGACAATGCGGTAAGAAACAGCACCGGAAGCTGACTGTTCGATGATCTCAACGCCTTAACTAAAGAAAGTCCATCCATACCTGGCATCATGCGATCGGCAATCAACAAGTCATACTGATTGTACAAGCAGTGACTGAGCGCCTCTCTGCCATCGGTCACCCAATCAACAACATGACCATGTTCAGTTAGCCCTTTAAGAATATAACTTGCGGTTGTTTCGTCATCTTCTGCAAGTAAAATCTTCATTACTATCCCCAATGTATTTCTGCTGTGGCATACGCTAAGACAATTTTAACAAAGTTACCATTAATTATTTTTAAGCTTATCGCTAATCAACCACTTACCTCTGCTAAACAACCATTAATCTTACAACAACAATGGGATTGTTTTGAGCCAAATTTTGCCTAAATTGGGGTTATTTAACATAGGCTAAAGTAGCTTCAAGCATTCCTACAGGACATATCAAAGCCGACCTTTATAACTAATGGCAAGCATAATGATTATTAATAGATAAAAATATCAATTAATTTTAACAAATACTTTACATGCACCCCTTTCTGCACCTACAGTTACATATGCAACTGATGACTATACATCAGATAACTTATTAAAATTTATATAAACGTCAGGACGGAAACATGTCTAAAAGAAATCGAGCTATTATCGATCAGGAAGTAACATTCGCCGAAAATGAAGAACTCGTCTCCACCACAGATAAAAGAGGCGTTATAACCTATGCCAATGAAGAGTTCTGCCGAATTTCAGGCTACAGCTTGCAAGAACTAGTAGGAAAAAACCACAACCTAATTCGTCACCCTGATATGCCTAAAGCCGCCTTTAAAGATTTATGGGAACACATAGGCGAAGGTCAAGCGTGGCGGGGCGCAGTAAAAAACCGATGCAAAGATGGTCGATATTATTGGGTAGATGCTTTTGTCACCCCCATTTATGAGAACGCTCAGCTGATCGGTTTTCAATCCGTGCGTCGTGTTCTTGCTCCTGAGATCAGACGCCGTGCTGAGAAGCTATACGCTGTGGCCGATAAAGGAAAACGCCTCACCGCCAAAATCCGCTTTACCACAAAACAACGAATCCTTCTGTTACTGCTATTAACTATTGGCTCAGTTAGTGCAGGAATATACCTTTCACCTTTTTATACTCTGCTTATTCCGTTTGCCACTTTTGCTGTTATGTATCACGAGCTCTTTGTTCGTCAAAAATTTTATGACGACCTTAAATATACCTATGACAGTATTTCAAGACTGGTTTTTTGTAACGATAAGAGTAACTACGCTGAGTACCATATAAAAATGCAGCAGGGACGAGTGCAAACTATTCTTGGACGAACAATGGATAGCAGTAACGTTTTACTCAATTCCGTTCACTCTCTTGAAGATGCTTCGGCTCACGCCCATGAAAATGTCGAGAAAGAGTCCCTTGAACTGGAGAAAGTCGTCTCAGCAATGGAAGAGATGGTGACAACCATTAACGAAGTCGCTCGCAACAGCTCGGCGACTCTTGAACAAGTCCATCAGGCCAACGAAACCTGTAGTCACGCTACGTCTTATATGGACAAAACCCAGCAAGAAGTCACTAATTTGGCAAAAGAAGTGGAATCTTCTTTCGTTTCTACCGAAGATCTTTCAGCAAAAATAACCAGCATTTCAAGTTTGATGGCAGAGATTCAGAGTATTGCCGAGCAGACTAATCTATTGGCGTTAAATGCCGCAATTGAGTCCGCCAGAGCAGGAGAACAAGGACGAGGGTTTGCGGTTGTGGCCGATGAAGTACGGGCACTGAGCCAACGAACTCACCGTACCACTCAAAATATTCAAGCCTCAATGGATAGTGTCATGTCATCTATCTCAACCCTTACTTCGACCATGAAAAATGGACAAGATGTCGCGAAAGTGTGCTTAGACAACACCACCAGCACACAACAAACCATCAATGAGCTAAACGGTGTCATGCAATCAATAGAGGATGCCGCGGCGCAGATCTCCACCGCAGCAGAAGAGCAGACCGCCGTTGCTCAAGATGTAAACCAAAATATAGTTGAGATACGCAACGCGTCTCAAAGTAACCTTAAAGATGTCGACGAAGTGGCGTCATTAGCGCACAACATTGAAAACAAGGCACAGCAATTAGCATCACTTGGACTTTCATTTAAACAGTAGGCTCATTTACAGAGCAAAAAATGAAGACCCAGTTACTCTAGAAATTAACTGGGTCTTTTGCAAGACGATAACCCCCCCACTTTCGCAACCCCTCGTAGAGAGCGAATGAGATGGCGAGATTGGTGCAACATTCACCAATGTCAGTGCCAAACCTCAAATTTCTGCCACCGAAACCGATTAAGTGGCCTATTTTTCTTTTTCCTTATCCAATACCGTACTAAAGTAGTGGCAAGAATCATCAGCGAGTCTTCAACTATGAGCTTAGAACAAACATTTCGTAACATTGCCACCGACCCTCACCTATCTCCAAAACAGAAGAGTAACTACTTATCGTTGGAGGCAGATGCGGCTATCCCTTATCCATCAATTTCAGATGAGCTAAAACAAGCAATGGAGCAAGGGGTAATCTGTGACATTTTTGAAGGGCACGCACCATTCAAACCAAGATATGTTCTGCCGGATTACGCTAAGTTTCTTAAACAAGGGTCTAAATACCTTGAACTAGAACCTGCGACTAACCTAGATGAAGCCATCAATGCGCTGACCATTTTGTATCATCATGTACCATCAGTAACCAACATCCCTGTCTATATTGGCCAGTTAGATGAAGTACTGCTTCCTTATGTAAAAGATGTTGATGAAGAAACTCTATATCAGAAGCTTAAACTGTTTTGGATCATGCTTGATAGAACGCTTCCAGATGCCTTTATGCATGCCAATATTGGTCCGAAAGACAATATCGTATGCCGCACAATTTTAAAGGTGGACGCAGAGTTAAAACAGATCGCTCCAAATCTGACTTTTATGCACGACCCGCAACAAACGCCAGATGACTTATTGCAACTAGCCGCGAACTGCATTTGTGAGTGCAGCAAGCCACATATTGCCAACTATCCAATTCATGCTCAAACCTATGACGATACAGGTTTTGCTATTGTTAGTTGCTACAACTCTTTACCACTCGCTGGCGGCGCCAACACCTTAGTACGACTCAACTTGAAGGAAGTGGCAAACCGCACCGACAATACGCAGCACTTCATGAGTGAAACCTTGCCTCATTACTGCCAATTAATGTTTGAACTTATTGAGGCTAGAACATCATTTTTACACGGTGATTCTCACTTCTTTAACAGCTTCTTAGTAGAAGAAGAACTGATCTATGAAGATCGCTTCGCGCCGATGTTTGGTATTTACGGCATGGCGGAAACTGTCAATATTTTACATCAGAAATCAAATAAAGAAGGCCGATACGGCGTAGATTCTGAAGCGAACCAGTTAGGTCACTCAATCTCAGCCAAACTGGATTCAATAGTTAAAAATACCCCGGTAAGTTACGGCTGGCATGGCCGAGCTCTATTGCACGCCCAAGGCGGAATTAGCTTAGATAAAGAGGTGACTCCCGGTGTCCGTATTCCATACGGAGATGAACCCGATCCAGTTAGCCATATTCAGGCGCTAGCGGCTCATCACCAGTATTACTCATCCGGTATTAGTGACATTCTTACTATAGATGAAACGGTAAAAGACAACCCACAAGCGATGTTCCAACTTGCCAAAGGCGCTCTTTCAATCGGCTTCAGAGAGTTCACCGCTAACGTGGCATCCAACGACCTAGTTCGCGTGACTGGGTATATGATCAAACTGTCAGATATCGCCAAATTCTCACAGCAAGGTTCAAGAACCAATACCACTGGACTCGGAGCCGAAGCGGCTGAAAACACCAATATCCTTAATCGCAAACCGCGTGTCGTAAGTCATGAGCAAGATCCAAGCTACAGTCAGTAAAATTCTGACTTTCTCTTGCGTTGATGGGCCTGGAAACAGGCTCGTTATCTTTCTGCAAGGCTGCAATTTCAATTGCTTAAACTGTCACAATCCACACACGATTAATCTCTGCGATCATTGCGCCGAGTGTGTGGCAGTTTGCCCAGAAAAGGCGCTGTCGATGCATGGACAGCAAGTACACTGGCAGGCCTCACTGTGTACCGAATGCGACGCGTGTATCGAAGTATGTCCTCGCAACTCAACACCAAAAACCAAGCAGTACTCTGTTGATGAGATGATGGCGCTTATCCGTACACACAGCCCATTTTTATCTGGTATCACCGTCACTGGCGGCGAAGCCACCCTTCAGCTTCCCTTCATTGTGGCGCTGTTTACTGCACTCAAGCAAGACGCCTCAACCCAACATTTAACTTGCATGGTGGACAGCAATGGTTCTCTTAGCCGTCATGGCTGGCAAAAACTGCTTCCAGTAATCGACGGCGCAATGATTGATCTTAAAGCGTGGCAAAAAGAGACACATTTACGACTGACCAATCGCGAAAATAGCAAAGTGATTCAAACCATTCAGTTATTAGAACAGAACCACAAACTGTACGAAGTGAGATTACTGCTTATCCCAAACCAAACCGATCTGCAGACCGAAGTCGATGCCCTAGCTCAGTTTCTTACAAAACGAGGAGCTGATGTAAGAATAAAAATTAACGCTTTTCAACAACACGGCGTAACAGGAGAAGCTGAGCAGTGGCCGTCATGCAGTGAAGAAAGCGTTAAACAGTTCGCTGCGCAGCTTGAACAACGCGGCGTCAATAACCTTATTCTTCCAAGCGTTTATTTGTAATTCCATATATCTGATGGACTGACTAGTGAGTTCTAGACCTAAATACATATTGCCGCAACGAGAACACTTAATAGCTAAAAATAAAATTAACCGCAAAAAAAGAGGTCCATTATATGGACCTCTTTTACCGCTAAGTTTTGCTAGCTGGATGTATTATTTTAGGTAGCTCGATTTATTCGCTGAATCAACTTCCTCTAAGAAAAGATCCATCAACTCTACGCCTTTTTCACCTAAGGATTCTTTAATAAGCACTTTAACTTTTGGTTGAGTTGCTTCACGCATTTTCTCACGCTCTGCTGGAGATAGTGCATTCACCTTCATAACTTTTTTAAGTCCTGTAAGACCTCGGTCAGACGATGCTTCAATTAGTCGTGACAAACCTCGGTTGGCACTTAACGCAATTTGTGTCGCATCATGAATGATTTTCTTTTCTTCTTCAGTAAAGCTGTTATATAGATTTTCATTCATCATAAACGTATATGGTGCAAATAGATGGTTTGTCAGTGTTAGATACCCCTGCACTTCATTAAACTTAGCAAACGATACGGTTGGAACCGGGTTCATCTGTCCATCAATAACACCCGTTTGCAACGCTGAATATACTTCACCCCAAGCCAATGGATACGCTTCCGCTCCAAGAGATTTCACAATAGTTTGGTGAGTAGGAAGCGTCATAGTACGGATACGCAAGCCATCTAAATCTTCCAAAGTATTAATCGGACGTTTAGAGTTTGTTACCGAGAAAAAACCACCTGTATCAGGGAAAGCCAGTACTTTTACATCCCCTAGCTCATCTTCAATATCCTTCGCTAGCACTTTACCAAACTTGCCATCCAACACATTGTATGTAGATGCATTACTATCAAATGCAAATGGAATATCTAACACTCCAATTCTAGGATAGTAACCTGCTAACGCCCCTACTGAAGACAACGTTGCTTGCAATTGACCGTCGCGTACCATCTGGATATGCTCTTTTGACGATCCTAACTGGTTGCTAGGGTATACCTGTACTTTTATTTCGCCATTTGACGCAGTTTCTACAATATTTTTAAAAACACCAACAAAAGCATGGGCTGGGTTTTCCATCATATCGGCTTTGTTATCGTGTCCAAATCGAATTAGCTTTTCAGCAAATACTGAACTCGACATTGAGCAGGAAAGTATTACTGTTGCTAAAACTGTTTTCGTAATATTCTTCATTGGATAAATCTCCATTTCTTTCAATATGTGTAAGGTACTAACAAGTTTATTGTGATAATTAAATATCTTTATTTAATAACCTAGCAATCTAGGAATAAATAACGCCACATCTGGTGAATAAGCAATAAAGAATAGTAAAGCTAGTTCCCCAATTAAAAATGGCATTAAGTCTTTGGCAATTTCTTCTAATTTCGTTCCTGTTACAGAAGACAATACAAATAAGCAAGCTCCTATCGGTGGAGTCATCAGTGATATATTTAATGACAAAACAAATACGATACCAGCATGCAGTGGGTCCATACCTATTTCTTGTGTTAATGGAACCAATATTGGAGCTAGAATAATTAACATCACATTGATGTCCATAATCATTCCAACGGTTAACAAGAGCATCATAATAAGTAATAAAATGATATCTGGATTACTTGATAGCCCAATAAATACATCCGCAATTTGCTGTGGTATTTGGTTAAAACTCAACCACCAACCTAATATAGAAGCAGAGCCAATAATTAAGTAAATAACTGCTGATATTTGTGCCGTTCTTATCATCATTGAGAACAGCGCTTTAGCCGTCAGGTTACGATATATAACCGAACCAACAAATAGAGAATAAGCAACCGCAATTGACGCCGCTTCTGTTGGTGTCACGATACCAAAAACAATGCCACCTAATATGATAAGAGGCATAAGTAACGCAAGAATAGAGCCTCTAAAATGCGACAACACCACAGCAAGAGAAGCACGTTGAGCCATCTTTGGTAGATTTTTGCTCTTTCCTGTTACACCAATTATCGCCATACAAACTGCACAAACTAACAGCCCCGGCAGGATACCTGTCGCAAATAGACCACCAATAGAGACGCCCATTAACGACCCATATACAACCATTAAACCAGATGGCGGAATTGTTGGCCCAATAATGGAACCTGCAGCGGTTACAGCACAAGCATAAGAACGTGTATAGCCTTGTTTTTCCATTGCAGGAACCAAGGTACGACCGAAAGCAGCAGCATCCGCCGTTGCTGAGCCAGTAATGCCTGAAAAGAACACCGAAGCCAACATGTTTGAATGTGCTAAGCCACCACGAAAATGTCCAACTAATGACTCTGCTAATAGAACAAGTCGGCTGGTTATTCCCGTTTGGTTCATTATTTCACCCGCGAGGATGAAAAATGGCATGGCTAAAAATGGGAAAATGTTTAAGCCGTTAAATATTTTACTTGGTGCAAGCGAAGCGAAATGCATTCCACCTACATCAAACATACCTGTTAAGCCTGCCACACCAAGAGATAAGGCTACAGGTGCGCCCAATAACAAAAGGATAAGAAAAATTGCACCAACTAACATAGGTCACCTCCTGTTACGTCGTTGTTCTCAGCGCTGAAAACATCAATGGCATCTTGAATCAATACAATCAACGCTTGAAAAGCACTAAGCGAAAAAGTAATAGGTATCGCTGCATACGCATACGACATCGGTAATGAAAACACCGTAGAAAGCTGGTTCGCACCTTTAGACACGTAAGCTATTCCTGCATAAGAGACGTATGAGAAAAACAGGACTAATAAACACCCCATCATCACTTTTAAAAATTGCTGTACTTTGATTGGCAATCTTTTGGTAATAAACTCTAATCCCATATGTTCGCGGCCAAAAGTACAACATGGAACCGCTAGCAAAATACCCCAAATCATTATGTAGCGTGCTAGCTCTTCTACCCAAGATAACTGCCAGTGAAATATATATCTGTCTGCCACGCCCACCCAAACATCTAATATTAACAATGCCATTAAAATACCAACGGCATATTGATTAATTTTATTAACCAGTGCGCCAAAAGCATTAAGTTTATTTCTAATGGTACCCATAGGTTACCCTCTAATTACTCACTTAAATTTTAAAATTGGTTCTAAAGCAAAACCCTTTAAAAACCGTCTATCTTATAAAACAACAATCAATCATTTTATTTTTCTCTGCGTTTAACTTAAATATACATAGTATTTATTATATGGCCGCAGAATGGAATATATAAACTACTGATAAATATATCAATCTCCTAGTGGTAGCCTTCCATTTCCTCCTCTATAAGAATCGAGATTGAATTTAATTCGCCTTAAATTTTCCTGTACTAATGATTCTCTTTTATGGGCAAGCTTCATCGCCAATACATCTAGCTGAACCAATAGTGCATATCTTGATGTTGTAGGACGAAAAATATCATCACCCTCACTCACTTCGATTTTGAACACAACATCGGCAAGCTCTGCTAAAGGTGAAATTGCGCTGGTAAACGCCAAAACTTTCACTCCATACTGCTTCGCTACTTTTGTAATATCGATGATTTCTGGAGATCTTCCTGAAATCGAGAAAATTACCAAAACGTCCTTTTTACTTAATACGGACGCTGTCATTCTTCCCATTAAACTATCGTTATGCACAGAACACATCACACCCAATCTAAAAAATCTATTCTGAGCTTCTTGGGCCATGACACTTGATGAGCCTCCACAACCAAAAATCATCATCTGTTGTGACTGTTCGATAATGTCGATAGCTTCTTCTATATTACTTTCAGAAACGATTTGTTCATGACAGTCCAATGTTTTATGTATTGCTGAAAACAGTCCTTGGGTATCAGAATATACTGTGTTGCTGACAAATCGCTGCCCTAAACTTTGACACTGGGCTAATTTAACTTTTAAATCTCTTACATCCTTGCAACCTACCGCTTTTGCAAAACGAGTCACTGTTGCTTCACTAACACCTGCTTTTTTCGCTATATCGGTAATACTTGCTTTTGCACTAAATGTAATATCATCTGTGATCGCTTTTGCGACTCTTTTTTCCGCTCCGCGAAGCTGTATATATACATCATGTATTCGTGAAACTATGTCTAATTCATAATTCATAGCGGGACCTTCTAATTTATATGTCTAATTTATTAATTTATCGTTAACATATCTGAGAGTTCACTCACACTGAAAAATATAATTGTGATAGTTTCTATCTTTTTGCGACCAAAAAAATACTTAATTGCATAAAAAACAATAAGTTATATTTTGAAAGCAATTTGCATTAATTGAAAATATTGTGATAGATAGTATCGAACAAATGATAAATTGTTCTTTCTTACATAGCTAAAACAGATAAAAACTTGAGCTATTTCACGCTTTTTAAGCCATATATAAGCTGCAATTTTTCTAGAAAAAAGAGATGTTGCTAAACTATGCCGAAGTAACATAAATTCTTAGTGGATAATGTTTTTCCGAATATTGTTTTTCATTAATTTATTAATAAAATGCAGCTCTTCATATATAAATCTCGGCTCATATTAAATATGACATGGCACACCTAATCACTGTGTATTTATATGATAGATATCTTATTTTAACCTCAACTCGGGATAAGAAAGTCAAAACTCCATATTTAATAATAAGTTAAGCTTTAACTAGGCGCAGTGCTGCTATTTTAGATGAATGACAAGGCAAAATTATAAGTGATAGTTATTCTATCACGTTGATTTTAACGAAGTCAGACGCTATAAGAGCAGTACTGAGCGGCTTAAATTATCCCGAGCTGAGGTTATTTTAGGTTTACTAAATATGAATTACTTAGTGAAGAAGTATCAAAAATTACAACAACTTGATTAGACTTGCCTGATTGGTTTTTTCCACCAAGGTAAGACGCACATATCAGCGACTTGTTTTATACGGGGAGATGTTTTGCTAAACGAACGTCGGAATGGAATTCATCACTATACTATGAACTCGTTTTTATCTTGTAGAGCTGACTGCTGTTAATTCTGATAAGCATATCAGGTGCTTTACGTAACTAAAGTAGTCATTAAACCGGTTGTTAACGCCGTTCTAACCACTACTTTAGACAACACCTTATGGGGCTACAACGCTATTATTGATTGGCTAAGTGAAATGCCGTTACATAATCTCGTGCATTCTGTCTGATAGTTTCGTCACTCATACCAGGTTTGTATAATGATGAACCTAAGCCGAATCCTTTGGCACCAATATTAAGCAATGGTCTCATGCTCTCCTCTATCGGCTCAATCCCGCCCACGGGTAAACATATTGTCTGTTCTGGCAGGACGGCTTTTAGGGCTTTAAATCCATCTAATCCAAGTACTGAGACAGGAAACAGCTTTATTCCTGTCGCTCCCAACGCCAATGCAGAAAAGGCCTCGGTTGGTGTTGCAACACCGGGAAATACAATACAATTTGCCTCCAATGAGAGCGTAACGACATCATCATTTAGGTTTGGAGTCACAACCAAATTAGCGCCAGCAGCAATAACCTCTTTAACCAATTCCTTTGAAGTCACCGTCCCTGCACCGACATAACAGGTTTTATTGTAAGCGGCTGATAATAGTTTAATACTTTCTATTGCATTCGGACTGTTAAGTGGGACTTCTATCATTGAATAGCCTTCACTGATCAATATCTCCGCCACTCTAACCACATCTTGTGGTGTAATCCCTCGCAATATTGCAATTAGAGGCAGGTGATTATCTAGATCGAAATCTACATTACTAAGCATTTAATACTCCATATATTTGATTCATTCCCAGTATAAAACAGTCGTCTCCACTCACTATTGTACTGTTTAAGGAAAGTAACTCTGATGCGTACTCATATCGCCAACCCAACTCTGTATTGCCAACAATATAGAGATGATTACCTTGTAGCTCTTTCAGCTCATAGCCAATTAACAAACCAGAGAGATAGTTTAAAGTGTGTTCATCTTTCACGTTGTCAAACAAACGCATTGTTCTAACTGAAAAAAGTGAATGACTTAAGTTCTCCGTTTTGCTTTCTCTAACACCCATATCAAAGGCATAATTTGATTCAAATTGCTTAGGAAGAGAGTGACCAAGAATGGAATGCTGAGATAATATTGAGTACAGTTCGCCTGTCATATAAGTAGAGAAGTCTGTTAGTTCCCCATTTGTCATAGCGATATGCTTACTATGAGTGCCTGGAAAAACAGCGGTAAAATTATTCTTTTCTATTGCGGCACGAAGCCCAAAACACTGAACCTCTTCTCCCCGCATGACATCGTGTCTCTTTGGGGAGTGACTATGACAAACCCCCGGAACTATGTAGGCAGTACTGCCCCACGGTAACGGAAGAGAGTACACCGCATTCGCAAGTTTCTCGGTGGTAACTGACGTTTCCACATAAGGAACATTAACCCACCCCTGCGCAGAACCAACCATACCCGCCATATATATGGGAAGATGCTGATAGTTCTCGATCCAACCAGATAATATTTTTTCTAAAGATTCGGCAAATTGCTGATTCTCTATTTGAAGTAGACCTAACGGCTCTTCTACCTGATCGAGTCGCTCTCCTGAAGAGTTAATTAAGAAAGCCCTGAAGTTGGTTGTTCCCCAATCTATCGCGATATAACTACCTTTATTATCTTTCATAACGGCCTTCTTATGCTTCTGTAGAGTATGCATTCCCTACGCTCGATGCAGCCTGTTTAGCGAGGAGTCCAATTTGTTGCCAATCCTTATTATTAATTAGCTTCTTGTCCACCATCCAAGTTCCACCACATGCAGTGACTCGATCTATTGCGAGATAGTCTTGAACATTTTCTGGGTTTACCCCACCAGTTGGCATAATTTGAATATCGACATAAGGCGCTAAAAGCGCTTTAAGCATACCAATGCCACCTGAGGCCTCTGCCGGAAAGAACTTAAGCATTTTCAAATCCATAGCGAGTGCAGCCTCAATCGACGTTGGGTTATTTACTCCTGGGATGTAAGGGATATTTATGGTTTTACAAGCTAATGCGGTTTGAGGACTAAACCCCGGTGATACTATAAAACTGGCCCCTGCATTTTTGGCCGCGATCACTTGTGACTCAGTTAATACTGTACCTGCGCCAATAAGCATCTCTGGTTGAGACTGACGCAATAGTCTAATTGCTTCTTCTGCCGCATCCGAACGAAAGGTAATTTCAGCCGCCGGAAGTCCATTATCAAATAACGCTTTTCCTAAAGGTATAATATCTTCAGCATTATCCAATGCGATAACTGGAATAACCTTTATTTTTTCCATTTGTTCAATTAGCTTATTCATATTTATTAGCCTTAATAATTGCAGATTCCAATAATGATTTACTGATTAACGCCCCTCTGTGTTGTATAACTATTCCAGCAAGGCAATTACCTATTTCCGCACACTCTTCTGGTTTATAACCACGAATATAACCATGTAGAAAACCAGCATTAAATGAATCACCGGCAGATGTGGTATCTACAACCTGAATATCATCCTCTATTCCCACATGAATCATTTTATTGTTTATAAAGTCTTTATAAACACATCCATTCTTTCCTCTTTTCAATACAACCTTGTTCACTCCTGACTTTTCTAAGCGCGCTAAGGTGTCGAGGTAGTCTGAATCACCCCATAAATTCTTTTCGTCGTCATCAGTTAACAAGGCTAAATCGCAAAATGATAAAACCTTCTTATGAATATATTGTGCATGGCCTTCACCCCCTCTGCTTTCCCATAAACGAGGTCGATGATTAGAATCAAAAATAATTGCCACACCTAACTTAGATAACTGTTCTAATTGCGATACTAAAGATGCACAGTCTTCCTTCGGTAAAATAGCCAAACTAATACCGCTGACGTAAATTGCATCCATCGATTCTAGTCCCGATTGAACTCGATGAAACTCTGGATGAGACACCATGTACTTGGCCGCTGAGTTGTCTCTCCAATATACAAATGAACGTTCTCCGGCTTCATCCAGCCGGATCAAATAAGCGCCGACCGTTCTTTTTGAATCAATCAGCACATTGTCAGTGTTAATATTTTGCTGCTGCCAACTCGCGATAATTTCACGGCTTAAATCATCACTTCCCATCGAGGTAACATAAGAGACTTGAGTGCTCTTATCACGATTCAATGCTGATAGATAAATTGCTGTATTTAAACTATCTCCACCATAACTTTTCTTTATACCGCTATCTGATGACGTTCCAAATTCAACCATACACTCACCAATGAGTGCTATTTTTCTTTTTATTTCAGGCATAGATACGCCTCCTAATATAGTCATTAAGCAGCCGAATATATAAATCATCCATTAAATATATAACCTTACCTAAGTTATATTATTCATCTATTATTTATAATGATATTTAGGCATATCAAGGACAACACACCTGATTAAAGCAGGCAACCCAGCACACTTAAACAATCCCACTGAGTTGCACACAGCTCAATTAAAAACAAAAGGTTTTTAGTTAAATAATATCCACTGAGATTATTTATCAACATCCCAATGAGTATTTAAATTAATTGATCAAACTATTAAATATAATTCTATTTAGATTTGTAACAAGTGAGGTCCACTTCTACTTTTACGTCTACAACTAAGTCCGCAACCATACAGATTCTAGCTGGCGGATGATCCGAAAAATACTCTTTAAATACTTTGTTAAATGATTGAAAGTAACGTGCATCAGTTAAAACAACCTTCATATGAACAATGTCTTCTTTACCATACTGTGCGTTCTTCATGATATCCAAACAGTTATCAATGGCTAAACGAGATTGTTCAATAATGCCACCTTCAACAACTTCACCATCTGTCATTGGAGTTTGGCCCGAAATATACAGCCAACCACCAGCTTCTACTGCATTAGAAAATGGCAAATGCTGTCCACCTGTTCCAGCTTTACCTTCAACACCATAACGTTTAATTGTCATAATTCACCTCAGTTTTTTTAAATTAACAGCCACGTCGAAGAAATCGACCGTATCTGCCATGTTCCACAGTATTGTTTTGGTAAGCTAATTGACCATTAACATATACCGAATGTATCCCTTTGGCCTTTTGCTCTGGCTGACTAAATGTCGCTTCATCTTTAATTGTTTCAGCATCGAAGATAACTAAGTCTGCAAATGCGCCTTTCTTTATCACTCCTCGATTTACCAAATTAAACCGATGCGCAGATTTACCCGTCATCTTATGTACTGCCTGTTCTAGTGAAAGCAGGTTTTTCTCACGACAGTAGTGTCCAAGCATTCTGGGAAATGTTCCCCATAATCGCGGGTGCGGATGAGGGTCATTAGGTAACCCGTCAGAACCAATCATGGAATGCTCAGAACTCAGCACTCTTTCTACATCTTCAGGATGCATATTGTGATATACCGCGCCTGCGGGTTGTAAAGCCTTAGCGGCTTCTAACAAAGTGCAACCCATTTCACTGGCAATACTCTTTAGCATTTTTTGCGCATGCTCTGGGCGTGACTGAGACCAAGTAATAAATATATCGAATTCATCGGTAACTTGTTTAAGATCCAATGTGGATGAGCTAGCAGAATATGGATAGCAATCACAGCTCACATCTTGATGTTTCTTGGTTTTGTCCATGAGTGCAAGTGTTTCAACGGTACGCCCCCAGTTTCCAGCTCCCGCACACTTCAAATGAGATATAACAACTGGGATATCATTGGCTTTTCCGACGTAAAATGCTTCTTTCATCGCGTCTAAAATCGGTTCAAACTCGGAACGCATATGAGTGGTGTAAATACCATTTTGCTTAGTCAGTTCAGCGGCTAGCTGCGTAACTTCTTCAGGGTCAGATTCAAACGCCGAAGCATAAGCAAGACCAGAGCTCAAGCCTAAAGCGCCGTGTTTTAACGAGTCACTAAGTGCCTCTTTCATTAACTCAATTTCATCTCGTGTAGCAGTGCGATACAAGTCGTCCATAACATTATTTCTAAGCGTTGTATGACCAACTAATGCAGCGACATTCACAGCAGGCTGCGCTTTTTCAATAGCGTCAGCATAATCTTTAAATCTTGGGTACTGAAAATCCTCTTTCTGACCAAGTAAGTTCATAGGATCAGGAGGTGAATCGAGCAACACAGCAGGAGAAGCGCTGATACCGCAATTACCAACAATCACAGTCGTCACGCCTTGACTGATTTTTGGCACACAATCGGGGTAACGGATCACATTGGTATCATCATGGGTATGAACATCAATAAAGCCTGGAGCAACCGTTAGCCCTCGTCCATCAATAATTTCCGCATCTTCCGATATAATATTGCTATCAACATTAATAATCTGATCATGAGAAAACTCAATATCAGAGGTATATCGAGCACGTCCTGTCCCATCTACTATTGAGATGTTCTTAATCAAATATTTACTTCTAGTCATTTACATACCTTGGACTAATCTCCCAATGGCTGCCTACTTCCGCTGCCATCACGATGATTATCTAGCGTTATTTTTAATCGTCTTAATTTATCTCTTACCTTAGGCTTATTAGTAGATGCTAACCTATAAGCAAGAATATCGAGTGTGACCATCATGGCGTACCGAGATGAAGATGGTTTATAAATGTAGTCACTCTCCTCAGTGATAATTGGCAGTGTCAGATCACTGATTTCACTTAATGGAGATCCCGTTTGTGTAATTGCTATAACTTTCGCCCCATACTGCTTAGCAATTTCTGCACTTTCTGCAATCTCTGCTGTATATCCTGTTAAAGACAAAGCAATAAACACATCTTTTTCATCTATGGTCGAGGCAGCCATTCGAGTAAGTAAGCCATCATTGTATGAAGAGACAACATACCCTAACCGAAATAACCTGAACTGCAGTTCTTGCGAAAGTACCGTCGACCCCCCTCCCATTCCGACAATGACTATCTGCCTAGAATTATTAACAATGTCACAAGCTTTATTGAGTACTTCCGGTGTAATGGCGTCTCTGTTTTTTTGAATAACATTTTGAGCACTTTGATAAATGCCTTGGATACCAGTCTCATCGGGTTTCTCATAAATAAACCGTTGGCCTACGGCTAAACATTTAACAATCCTCAACTTTAAATCTCGGACGTTTTTGCATCCCATTGTTTTCGCAAATCTTGTCACTGACGCTTCACTTACCTGCGCCTGTTCTGCCAATTCAGTAATACTCGCGGAACTGGCAAAAGTTAAGTCATCAACAATGACTTTTGCTACTGATTTTTCTGCTTCTCGCAACTTTGGATACATCTCTGTAATACGAGAAATAATGTCAATTTCTACATTCATAATGACCTCAAGAACGGGGTTAATTATTGCTTTACTTTTATAATAAATCTGTGAGATAAAACTCATTAAATATACAATAGTTTGATACTTTTTAACACTTTTAGGCGGTATATTTTTTAATATACAATAAAAACAACAAGTTAAAAATGTTACCAAAAATTGCAAAAATCAAGGAGTTTAAAAATGTATGATAGTAACTCTCACAAAATTTCAGCTAAATACCAAAAAGGGATGCCATTCGAACAGCAAAAATCACAGCGTTACGACTTAAGTAAAGGAGAAGTAAGTTTGCCTTGTGCGACCCTTAATCTCAATTCTGTGAAGCACAACATAAATTGGATGCAAGAGTTCGCAAACTTCCATAATATTTTGCTAGCTCCACATGGCAAAACCAGTTTGACTCCAGAAATAATACAGCTTCAAGTAGAGGAAGGTGCATGGGGAATAACGGTAGCGAATGTTCAACAAGCTTATGTAGCAAAAATGGCAGGGGCAAAGCGGATAATAATCGCCAATCAAGTAATAGGAAAAAGCAACTTTAAACTCGCGGCTGAATTAATGTCAGACGTTGAACTCTATATTTGTGTTGATTCCATTTCTAATATCCGCGCTCTTGGCCAGTTTTTCAGCCAACAGTCCAGCCCATTAAATATTCTTATCGAATATGGAGTTCCTCACGGTCGATGCGGAGCGAGAACAGAAGCAGAAGTAAATGATTTAGTCGATGAGCTGGCACAGCACTCAGGTTTATCTCTTCAAGGATTAGAGTTTTATGAGGGCGTTATTCATGGAGGTAATGAAGAAAAAGAAGTGCAGGAGTTTGTTTCACAAGTGTGCGACCTATTCATGAGGTTAGATGCTAAATCCACTTTTAACTGTCAGTCTCCTATTATTACCGGTGCCGGTTCAGCATGGTATGACATTGTTACACAAGCCTTCCAGTCATTGCCTGACCGCCTAACTAAAATAATCCGTCCTGGCTGCTATGTTTCTCACGATAAAGGCATATACCAAACTGCTCAACGAAAAGTGCTAGAGCGCATTTCTCATTCAGAGCAATTAAGCAAATTCATCGAGAACGATCTGAAGTCCGCTATTGAAGTTTGGGCATACGCTCAGTCACGTCCAGAGCCAAATCGTATTATCGTTGCTCTGGGAAAACGAGATGTCGCATTTGATACAGAGTTACCTATGCTAGAACGAATATATCGGGATGGAGAACGTATAGAATTTAATGCTCAGTTGGCGATAACAAAAGACGTCATGGACCAACATATGTTTTTGGAAGTGCCTGATGACTGCCCTATCTGTGTGGGTGACGCTCTAGTATTCTCAACCTCCCATCCTTGTATCACTTTCGATAAATGGCGACATATCGCCATTAGTGAAAACAACATCGCAACTCATTGGATGAAAACCGAATTCTAGTTTCTTTAGGAATGAAATGGTAAAAACCAACATAAGCACAAAAAGATATGTTGGTTTTTACCAAAGTAGCGATTCCCCGATCTTCATATTCACCATTTAACCGGTTTATTATCTGCCTGCTATATAGTTAACCATTAACAACAAAATTTGCTCTTCATACCATGAGAATATCGTTAAGCAACTTGAATGACTGAGCGTCAATAACCTTATTTTTCCTACAGTATATCTATGATCACTTTTCTGAGTTATTTCAATACTGCAACAGCTTTACTTGCGTATATACTGTCTCTGATAGGGTCTAGATTCTAGATATAACAAAAGGATTGTCATTCGCAAATGAAAGAACTTTTTGAGTTTAGTTTATATTTGCTCTACGGCTTAGTTTTCTTCGCAATTGGTTTTTCTATCTATTTTAGAGATATGCGATTTAGCCACCTATCCATCGCCTCCGCTTTGCCAACCCTCGCTATTTTCGGTTTTATTCACGGTTTACATGAGTGGTCAGAAATGTACCTTCATATCTACAGCCAAGATCTAGAAATGCACAATACGGTCAAAATATTTAAAGTAGCAAAATTATGGGCTTCATTTATTGCCCTTGGCTACTTTGCAATTCAGATGTTAGCGATGACCAAATGGCGACTAAAACCTCATATTCAATTCTTAACACAAGCCATCACAATTATATTTTTCTTTAGTGTAATTTATCGCTACTTCTCAATAGACCTAGACAGTTTCGTACAAGAGACGACTCAAGAGATACGCTGGCTTTTTGGTTCAGGTGCTGGCGCATTAGCAGGCGCTTCATTAATGAACTATTCTCAAAAATTAAAGTTAGAAGAGAGAAAAGCCTCTGATGCGGTAGAGTACTTAGGCATTTCTATTATTATTTATGGTGTATTTGCTGGGTTACTCTATATCCAAGATCCTATTATTGGCGCATCTATTCGTACGCTATTGGCAATCATCGTATTAATCTTCTTACGCAAGACATTAGAAATATTCGATGCCGAACGACAGAGTCAAATAGAATTGTCGCTTCAGCAAGTGCTTCATGATAACAAGTTACGTGATATCGGCGAACTATCTTCTGGCATTGCTCATGAGATAAAAACACCGTTAAGTAGTGCTTTAATGCGTTGCGATCTACTCGAAAAGCAGCTTGAGCAATTTGATAAAGAAAACGCAAAAAGACAACTAAAACAAGTTAGAAAAGGGGTAGTAAAAGCAGCACACATCAGCCAAGAATTGTTACAGTTTTCTCACAAGCGAACCGCGATTAAACAACGGGTCTCTATAGAGAGCCTCATCAATGAGTCGTTGGAGCTTATGGGGCATAATCTCAATGACTTCCATGTGCATAAGAACATTCCCTCAAACCTCTATTTCTTCGCGGATAAAGAGCAGTTGGAAGAGGTTATTATCAATATAGTGAATAACGCAATAGATGCATCCACAGACAATAAAACCATCTGCATCGACGCAGAACAGAAAGGTCTTAAGGTATTGCTATCAGTCACTGATTTTGGCGGCGGAATAAGCGATGATATTAAAGATAAAGTCATGTTGCCTTTTTTCACGACAAAAGATAAGACCGTAGGTACAGGTCTTGGTCTCACTTTATGCCAAAAAATACTAGAACAAAATCAGGGTAAACTTAGCTTTGAAAATACCGATGCCGGGCTAAAAGTGAGTATCGAGTTACCGATGGAGAATTAATGAGTCTTAAACTATTACTAGCAGAAGATGACCTCGACTTACGTGAAGTCATTACAGAAGCACTTTCGATGGACGGCTTTGAAGTCACCCCATGTGAGAGTGCTGAACAGGCAATTAGCTGTGCAATGAGGCACTCATACGACATTGCGATTCTCGATTTTATAATGAATGGTATAAGTGGTATTGACGCAATTACCGTACTAAAACAGACTAATCCCAATATTGGAATTGTCATAATTACCGCATTTGGCACTGTGGATACGGCTGTTGATGCGATGAAAAAAGGCGCAGATGAGTTCCTGACCAAACCCTTTAATTTACAAACTCTCTCTGTCACCCTTAAGAAAGTACATGAAGGAAAGTCATTGAAGTCGCCAGCGGTCAGCAAAGATAGTGACCTAGTATTTAGCGCCCTTGCCAACCCGATACGAAGAAATGTTATCTACCAACTTAAAACCCATCAGAAATTAAAGTTTATGGATCTATGTCGTCTTGTCGGTATCGAAGATCACACCAAATTTAACTTTCATCTGCGACAATTAATTAAAAGCGGTTTGGTCGATAAAGATCATGAAAAGTCGTACTTCTTAACCAAAGTTGGTATAGATATAGAAGCCAGAGTTCTCATTTAATTAAAACGATTATAAAGAACGCCATATGCCGTTATCCGTAATACCTATCACCATTTTATCTCGGCTTCAGCTATATCATTTTGAAAAAATAGCGATATTAACCGATCTGTTCTCATTGAATAAAAGTCTTTGAGCTCTTCGTCTTCCTGATCATGACAATCTGTACAGATCTCTTTTGCATCAAACTCTTCATGAGGTAAATGGCACTCAACGCACTCCATACTTTCGCCATCTTGGTGTTTAATATTATGTTGTCTACCTTCAAGTTCAGACATTACGCCATGACATTCGACACAGCTCTTATATTCAAACTCCAAGTCATCAGAAGGCTCC
The DNA here is from genome assembly GCF_033238805.1 of Vibrio sp. MACH09. Classification (NCBI taxonomy): domain Bacteria; kingdom Pseudomonadati; phylum Pseudomonadota; class Gammaproteobacteria; order Vibrionales; family Vibrionaceae; genus Vibrio; species Vibrio sp. MACH09. The sequence goes on from NZ_BSFZ01000002.1 coordinate 1,727,421, forward strand.
TCTCCTACATGACATTGATCGGCACATGTTTCATCTTTTAAGTGAAAATTGGCTAAGTTATCTTCATTCGGATTTGGCAAATCTTCCGCCTGAACCGTTGATAATCCAATAGAGATAACTATCAGAATAAGAAACTTAATTATCTTCATTAGTTTGCTCCTACTGTCAAATTCCATGGCAATCAATACAGATTAAAATTCTATCCGTCGGGCTTATTTTTTTCATTTTATCAACGTCGTCATGCATATCATGGCAAGACGAACAGAGAACATCAGTAAAATGCACATCGTGCGTCCATTCTATTGTTGAAATAGATTCTGGAGAATGGCAGTCCATGCACTTGTCATTTTGTACTTGAATAGATTGGTTTGAGTGTTCAGAAAAAACAATAATCTCCGACTCTTCTTTGGGGTGACGATTTTTAAATCCATGGCAGGCAGTACAGTTATTAAAAAATTCTTCACTTTTATGAGCCCCTACACTTTTTATAGCCCGAACCCCTTTAATTAATCTCTCTTTTTGATGACATCGTATACATCGCTTATTTTCTTTGGCAATTATTAAAATGTCAGAACTTGCTAACTGACTACTATAAGTCGCTTTTTCTTCCACCTGTTGAATACTCTCATCAGCTATTGACGAAGATGCTAACAAAAAAAGAAAAATAATATTTCCGATAAAATATATGAATTTTCTAATTATATCCATATTCAAAAATGCCTGTATAAAACGCCACATTTAAATTAGGCCAGAACATCTCTGGCCTAATTTTATTTAGTTACCTAAAACTCACTTAAACTCTAGGTTCACTACACCTCGGTGGAATATGTGATTTATTTGAGAGTTATCGAACACTGCAACTCCAAATGGATAAGCTTTATCCAATTCTTTAAATTGTACATCTTGAGTATCAGCATTTTCTCCAGTTGTAACCAATTTACGTTTCATCTCTAAGGTCCATACACCTTTATCCCAGACTGCACCAACTTCCACGTCACCACGAGACCCTGTAAATGGAGAGCCAGTTAAACCCGGAATACGATCAATTGCATCAAAGTCTTCGCTAAATGGTATTTTTTCTGTCTCTAAAATGAGTAATGTATCTTGCTTCAAGTTATTTGAAACGTAAGCGGGCTTGCCGTCTTTCACGTTATTTACGTAACCACCGCCTGTTTTATTGTCGCCTTTTCTTCCCCAGCCTTTATTTAACTTAGCATCGGTGTTGCTATCTACATACTGGTCATCGAGTTGATTGTGGACTGCACTACGCACACCTTTCCAGTGCCACATATCGATATACTGGCCTTCATTGGTAAACTTACGAGCAGGGTTTTTATCTTTAATGCCATTTATTTTCCCATCTTTCGCACGGTGACAGGCGGCGTTACAACCTTTTTCTGCAAAACCATCTGCATTAATGTCCCAGAACACTGCAAATTTATCTTCGTAATAGGTATTATCATGCCCAGTACTATCTTTATTTTTGAGCTGCTTCCACGAGCCATCTTCCTGTTTTATCCAAGGAAAGCGATCAATGCTTTTTGTCGGGTCTTTATAAGTAACTAGAAAGTAAACGAATTCATCATCATATAAAGACTTCATTTCTACATTTGTTTTTTTAATTCCCTCATAACCATTATTTGGTTTATAAGGTAATTTGTTTAGTTTTATTTTTATTGATTTGGCGTTATCCCATGCAGAGTCTACTACTCCATCAATTGAGACGTCTCCCATTAATTTGTTACTCTCTAACGTTATAGTTTTAGCATTTACCACGCCAAAAGGTAGCGCGGTCAATGCGAGTACTGTACTAATTGAAATTATCGAACGTTTCATAACTCACTCCCATCAGTTTTAATTCCTTTTCACTATATAAGAGTAGAAGTTACATTTATTTCTCCACTTGATCTCCATCAATTAAATAATGCCATAAAATAACTAATAAAGAGCTTTGTGATCATTCAATTAAAAGGTGTTAAGTAGATTTATACATAATAATAAAACATGATAAATTAATTTATCATGTTTTATCAGTTAAAAACTCAACCCGGTTAAAACATATGACAGTAGGTTCACATTAGATTATAGCTAACTAGTTATTGCTATAAAATTTCTATCACATTTAAATGTATACTAACCCTTAGGATATTTCAGAGTTAGCTGGCTTGATGCTGTAATTAGTGAACTCTCCGAGGTTATCCTGCACTCCGCCTTCATTTCCTTCTCATTTAAGCTAAACTTATTGCAACCAATTAAAATATTGTTTCTTAAAATAAACCAATTATGCGAAATACTGACGACTTTATTATTTTTTACCAGTTAATTGAGCAAGGCTCATTTAGCAAAGCCGCCGAACAAGTCGGGCTAACTAAGTCCGTGGTGAGCAAGCGAATTACAAGGCTTGAACAAGATCTAGGCGTTCAGCTTCTCTACCGAACTACCCGCAAGCTTACACTTACTGAAGCAGGTGAAATCTTCCATCGTCACGCTCGTGAAATATACTTATCGGTCATCAATGCCGAAGATGAACTTAACGGTCTTGGTGAGCGTTTATCTGGCAATATAAAAATCACGGTTCCAACCATCTCTGGTGAACTTATTTTGCCTCAAGCTATTGCGGAATTTAGCGAGATGTATCCGGATATCAATATCCAAATGGACTTGGATAATCGATTTGTCGATATCCTTGCCGAAGGGTACGATCTCGCCATCAGAACCGGTGTCCTGCCAGACTCTAGCTTCATCGCCCGGCGACTTGTGGATGTAAATTGGATTATCTGTGGTGCTCCAAGCTATTTTGAAAAAAACACCATTCCAACCCATTATCAGCAACTGATCGACCACAACTGTCTTGGCTACTCTTTCCAAGAGACCGGGGCATTTGATTGGTTAATTAAAGGGGAAGATGCACCATTTACTATCAATGTGTCAGGCAATTTTTGCACCAACAATGCCTCAGCGCTAAAAAGTGCGGCTTTATTGGGGCAAGGGTTGGTCTACGTACCGAAAGTTCTTGTTTACAATGAGTTACAGTCAAAACAGCTAATCGAAGTTTTGCCAGAACAAGTTGGTAAACAGCTAGGTATTTATGCCGTATACCCTTATACCAAGCACTTACCGGTTAAAACCAAGCTTTTCATTGAGCATGTTTATCACTGCTATAACCGGCAAACGAATATGTTCTAACCTAAATCACGAATAAAACAATACTATTGATTCTATAGATAAGCTTGAGAGGGATGCCACACCTTGAGGGCACAGGCGTATAAAACGATTAAACATTTATGGAGTGAGCTGAGGTTAAGCATAAACAAAGCCCGAACACAAAGTGAATCGGGCTTTAAAGTAGCAGTGTTCTGGAGATAGTAATACTGCTTTATTAATTTTTTATAGCGCTCTACATTACAAGAAGGTACTCACTACCGCGGCGACAATACCGTACACCACCATTGGTACAACTGTTTTCTTGATAATATACCCTTCTTGGTTAGCGATACCTAGAATGGTTGATACAGCGATGATGTTGTTGATACACACCATATTACCCATTGCTCCGCCTACCGACTGTAAGCCTAAGATCGTTGTTTGTGACAACCCAGTGTTAATCGCGATAGTTTGCTGAATCGCGCCGAAGGTTAAGTTAGATACCGTTGCCGAACCTGAGAAAAATGCACCTAGCGCTCCAAGATAAGCCGCGACATATTGCCAACTGGTTCCCATTAAGTCAGAAAAGGCCGTACCCGTTACCATAATGGGTGAATTGCTATCTCCGGTCATCATCAGTTTAACCATGATCAGTGCACCAACAAGCGCAACAAATGGCATTTTGATTCGACTGCCTGTCTCAGCAAACATCTGCTTTACAACTTTACCTTCTAGTTTAAAGATAGGAATGGAGATAAGTGCAACCAATAGGAATGGAATCAAGGCTGGAACATAAAGAGTTTTGTACGCCCATGAAACGTCTGTGCCTAAGATTTGGCTCAGTTTCAATATTAATGCCTGGCTAACACTAAACTCCCCCAAAGGACCTAATGAAATACTCAGAACTTCCGTGTTATCAACCAGCATTGCTTTAATGCCGAACTGCTTAATACGTGTAACGATTAAGATAAAGATCAGCAACAACGTTGGTGTCATCGCTTTCATCACTTCACCAAAGGTAACGGGTACTCTTTTTTGGTCTTCTGCACTTTCGTGAACTTTAGCAAGACCAAAGCCCGCTTTAGCAATAATAACCGACAGTATCAAGCCTATAGCACCACCAACCAACGCTGGGAACTCAAAATTCCACTGAGCAATTAAGAAATAAGGTACCGTACAAGATAACGTGCTCAATAATACGAATAGATAGTTACGTTTGATTTCGCCCCAGCCAACCACAAAGCGAAGAGCCATCGGAGGAACAACAAAAGCAGCGACCATATGGATCAGTGCACTCACCTGACCCGCTTCTAATAACGTTGCATTATCCAAACCTAAGTTAGAGAAACCAAACCATGTTGGTGTACCAACGGCGCCAAATGAAACAGGTACCGAGTTCATCACTAATGCGAGCATTGCCACTTTTAAAGGAGGGAAACCAAGTCCGACAAGAATGGGAGCAGCAATTGCAGCAGGAGTACCGAATCCAGAGGCACCTTCAATCATAAAGGCGAATGCCCAGCCAATGATCATCAATTGCGCGACTTGGTTGCGGCTAATACCTTCTAACCAACGACGAATAACAGCTTCTGCGCCAGATAAAAAAGTTAATCGGTTTATTAAAATTGCACCCGCTACGATCGATATAGGAGTGATCGCCGATAGCATGCCTGCTACCACATTGGCACTGATCAAGGTAAGGTCAGTTTTAAAATAAAAGTATTGAAGAACGCCTACCATTAAAGCAGTGATTGGTAAGGCAATATGAGATGGAACGCCATTTTTCTTGGTCATCATCCATATAAGAATGACAATAGGTGTTACAGATATAAATAAGGTTAACATTCAGAACTACTCCATAATTCGTTCTATATTTCTTAGGGATATGAAATTAATTTAACTATTAATTTTATTATTCGTCATTTAAATACAACTATATTTGTTGCTCACATATATTTTAATTATCTCAATAATTAATTCCATCCCATATATTAACGAACCATCATGTTAACCAGAGATTTACAATGAGGTAAATTTTTCAACAATTATAACTAAAAATTTAAATCCATAAAAACAAAGAGTTACAACAGAACCTTTATTTATCCATAAAAAAGACAAGGGCAATATGACACAGTGAGTTTCCAAAACCGCCATAATAAAACTGCCATATTTTCACCAACCACCCTAATTGACCACTATTTATTGCTATTACGCTCTAACTTGGAAACACGTCATGTTGTTTAATTACAAACATAATTATCAAGAATACGTAGTTTTACCGATATAAAGCCCAATTTCATGTAAAATTAAAACACAATGCACTTTATGTAATTACATTTATAAACTAATACTTATTAGGTATATTTACATTAACAACTTTAATTAATTGTTATTAATGTAAATAGATTTAACATTCTATAATTAATATTATTCACTATTTTATACACATAAAAAAGCGACCGTTTAGGTCGCATTTTAATAAAATTAACTCTTTATAGTTAACTGACTTTATCCACTAAATAAAGTATAGAACGATATTCAATACCACTATGTTCAGATAAGCCAATTTCACAAGTTCTGCTATTCGAGTACCCTTCGGAACAGTTATCAGGAACCTGACTGTTTAATGACGACAATGCTGATGCATTTAATTCTGGGGTAGTAAATCCTTTGTCACCAGCAAAACCACAACACAGAATATCTTCTGGGATTATCACCTGCTTAGCACACGCTTGGGTAACCTTTTGCATAATATCAGCCAAGCCACTTCTTCGTGATGTACAGGTGATATGCAGCATAACAGGCTGCTCTTGTGGCACGATGGTCAGTTTTGGCAGCACAAACTCCGCAACAAACTTAAACGGTTCATAAATAGCGAGATCGTTTTGTAGCGTCTCTTTACTCAAGCTAGCGCAGGGGCTGGTATCCATTAAAATAGGATATTGACCATTGTTCGATGCTTTCCATAGCGCACTCTGTAAGCTGTCCATTTTACTGTTTGCCGTATCAACAAACCCTTTGCTCTTATATGGCATACCACAACACTGGCTATTCACATCGTCAGGAAGCACAACGTCATACCCCGCTTTCTCAAGCAGAGAGATGGTCACTTCCGCCAATGGGCGATCATCAAGAGCATTCTTTTCGGTACCCATGTTACGTGACGCACAACTAGGGAAGTAAACCACTTTTTCTTTACCAACAGATCGAATAACTAACTGTTCTACATTTTTTGCCGCTCTTGGTAAATGAGGCGTCCATAACGGCAACTTCTTCCCAGATAAGTTATGAGCAGCCTTGGTAATGGCTCGCATGTTTTTAGTACCGACGACTGAATGCATACCATTGGCCGCAGACAAACCAAGTTTGGTGACTTTGGTAATTCCGGCAAAATGTTCCGATGTCCAACGAGCAATACTTTTCGCCTTATCGCTATGATCTTCTCTCAACTTACGCATCAAGTCGCCAGTATTAATACCAACAGGACAACGATCGGCACATAAACCTGTTGCCGCACAGGTATCCACACCTTGATACCTAAATGTCTTTTCCATTTCAGCCAGTTTAGCTGGGTCTTCATCTGTGCGACGTAACCGGCTTATCTCTCGAAAGACCGTATTTCTTTGTCGCGGAGTAAGTGACAAGTTTCGTGAAGGGCAGACGGGTTCACAAAAACCACACTCAATACATTTATCAATTAATGTGTCTGCCGCAGGCATCTCTTTTAAGTTGTTAATATGAGATTGATGGTCATCATTTAAAATAACACCGGGATTTAAAATGCCCTGACTATCAAAAATTCTTTTGATCTTCTGCATTAACTGGTAGCCATCTTTGCCCCACTCTAACTCAACATAAGGAGCCATGTTACGGCCTGTACCATGTTCTGCTTTTAGAGAGCCTTGGTAGTCAACAGCAACCAGTTTAGCTACCGCATCCATAAACTCACTGTAACGCGACACTTCTTTATCGCTGTCAAATGCTTGAGTGAAGACAAAATGCAAATTACCCGCAAGAGCATGACCAAAAATGATCGCTTCATGATAATCATATTGAATAAACAGCTCTTGTAACTCACGTACCGCCGGGGCTAGCTGCTCTAACGGAAAAGCAACGTCTTCGATAATAACGGTTGTACCTGTTTCTCTCACTGCTCCCACCGCAGGAAACAGCCCTTTGCGAATCCCCCACAGTTGCGCACACACTTCTGCATCGCGGCTAAACTCGACCATTTGTGTTGGCGAAAACTGATTTATAATATCAACCAAATGTTGAGATTGTTGCTGCAACTCGTCTGCACTTTTAGCATGAATTTCGACCAATATAGCGGCGGACTCTTTATCACCTTGCTCACTCAGTTCGGCAATAAACGCTGGCATGCCCGGCTTGTCCGCCACAGAGGCTAGCGAACGACTGTCCATAAGCTCAACAGCCGCCACGTCTGTTTTGCTCAATTCACTGACGGCAAGACAGGTGGTTTCTATATCAGCAAAAACAAATAACCCAGACGCTTTATCCGCATGGTCAATAACGGTGTTGTAGGTAATGTCAGCAATAAAACCCAGTGTTCCTTCAGACCCAATCAATAAATGCTGCAAAATCTCAATGGGATCAACATAGTCCACCAGCGAATTTAAACTGTAACCGGTGGTATTTTTTAAACGATATTTATGGCGAATCTTATCCGCTAACGCTTCATTGCTCTGACACTCTGTCGCGAGGAGAGTTAAGTCTGACACCAAAGTGGCATGTGTTTTCTTAAAGGTTGCGACACTCTGTTTATCAAGCGTATTTAATACCGTTCCGTCGGCTAAAACCACCGTCATTCCAGCGAGGGTTTTATAACTATTCTTGGCTGTACCACAACACATGCCCGATGCATTATTGGCCGCTATACCGCCAATTTTACAGGTGTTAATGGATGCAGGATCTGGCCCAATCATTCGGCCATAAGGAGCAAGATACTTGTTAGCGTCAGCGCCTATTACCCCCGGCTGCAACCAGATCTGCTCACCTTCATTCAACACTTTATAATTGCGCCAGTTGGTCGTTAAGGTAATGAGTACTGAGTCAGAAATGGCTTGCCCTGATAAACTGGTTCCTGCCGCACGAAAAGTAAGCGGGATGTTTCTCTCTGCACACTGTTTTACTGCAAATACCACTTCATCTAGCGTATCGAGCTGCAAAATAAGTTTAGGGACTAATCGATAAAAACTCGCGTCAGTACCATAGGCAAGAGTAAGTGTAGGGTCGGTAATAATTCGTTGCTCATCAATAGTGCGTTTAAGCGCTTTGATTAAGTCTTGATAGGCTTGTTGCATGGATGCTCCACGTGATATCCGGTCTGATTCCATTATTTTTATAATATTCCCCATATTAAATATGAGGATTTATTAACCATACCGTAACAACAGGCATTGATATATCCTGTTCAATTCACATGTTTGTTGCAAAAACTTTACTAATCCGGCTTCTCAACGGGTGAGATCTCTAGCAAGTATCAGCGCCAATCCCAGTATTTGTAGAAATAGGGCAATATTTTTATAGTTAGCACTGACTTCATCCATCTGCTGCATACTTTCCATGATGGCAACATTAGCAACATACAAATTATCAATGTTATTTCGCTGTATTTCCTGAGCTCGATTGATGCTTTGCATGAGCATAGGCAGGTTATTTAGCGAGATTGCCGGAGTATCTTTGCCAACCCACAAAATAAGCTGTTGATGAAGATTCTCTACAACTTCTTCATTAGCAGGCTGCTGCCCAAGCTGAATAATCAGTAGCTCACGTTTACGTTCCAACGTTTCGATTTGGTTCCACGCTAATTGAATCGCCTGCTGATTACTTCCCTTTTCTTCATACAGCGCGGTGCTTTTTTGCGCGTATTTGTCTAGTACCACACTAGAAATCAATATGGCGATAATATTTAGGATTAACCCCACCAGAACGATGAACCAAGCTGGTGGCATTCGAGCCTGTGACATTCGATTGTTCCTTGTCATTAATGCGGATAAGGCTAAATAAACTCCACTCTAATTGAATTTAGCTTGTTGATACAGATTCTACAACTTCCGTGGCAAACCGCGCTCTTTGCTATCTTATTGGTAGGCTTAACATGGGAAGTATGTATGTGAGGTAAGGTTGGGTAGGCAACACTGACTTTCATAGCTCACCTCTATTGCTTTAGTTGCCAACGAATGGGCATTGATAAAACAACAGAGGCCGCTACAAGACGATTAGAAACTTTTGGACCCGTATTGCCACTCTTTAGGATCATAACCAAAATCATTTTGCCCTGACGTTCCATTCTTAACGCAGAAATAGAGTAGAACCAGAAAGCCGATAATTGGGATCAACACCAGCAATATCCACCAGCCAGAGCGGTTGGTGTCATGTAAACGACGCACCGATAAGGCAATGTTAGGCAGAATAATCAATAGCGAGTAGATACCGCTAAGAATACCTATACCAGCCTGAAGATCATACCAGCCCAACATGCCATCAATAAAACTTAGGGCTATGCTCACCAACAGGCTAATAAGGACAAAATACCAAAACTCTTTACGACGGGAACGACCGCGAAAAGTCAGACCTTTTTTTAGAGCCATTAAATACCAGTTCATACTCTCTTCTCTTTATCTTTTATACCCGTATGACCTTAAAACAGGTTATTCAGAACAGTAGCAAAACATTTTACTATGCAGGTGTACTGAATTTACTTGGGTACATTTAACGTTCTGATTTAGCTTAAACTATGACCATAACGATTATTTGCTTTTTTGCAAAGCTTTACCTTTAGTTAATCGATACCACTGGAAAAATCTTATTTTACTGGCGCTATTTACACCCAAATTAATGGTAATGATATTTATTATCATTTAAAGTATCCCTAACAAAGGAGACTTAATTATGAATCAATATACCCAATGGCTAGAAAGAGATCCTGACCCAAAGACACGGCATCAGCTTCAACAACTTATCTCTGATGATAATCAAGTGGCGTTAGCGGACTGTTTTAATGGCCGCTTGGCATTTGGGACCGCTGGATTACGGGGCATTGTAGGTTGTGGCCCAAATAGAATGAATCGATTAGTCATACAAGAAACCGCAACCGGGCTAGGTAACTATTTAATAGAGCAGATTGAACACGCCAAAACCCGAGGTGTGGTGGTGGGTTATGATGGACGACTCGATTCTCAGCAGTTTGCTTATGATACTGCAGCCGCGCTAAACGCATTAGGTATTAAAGTCTACTTAACATACCAAGTCGCTGCCACACCAGTAGTCGCATACGGTATAAAAACTCTGAATGCTGCCGCTGCGGTTGTTGTTACTGCCAGCCACAACCCTCCTGAATACAACGGCTTTAAGGTATATTGGCAAAATGGTGCACAAATTATTGCTCCCCATGACTCAGCAATAGCAGAGAAAATCGCTCAAGCAACCACTAAACCGATTAACTTAATGTCAATGGCAGAGGCTGAAGATCAGCAACTTCTGCACTGGCTAGAAGAAGACTACTATCAGCGTTATCGACAAGAAATCAGTCATAACCCTCTTTTCTCGGCCACTCATTCAAACTCTATTGCTATTGCGTATACCGCCATGCACGGAGTTGGAGCCAATCTAGCAGAAACACTTCTGGCAGATGCTGGATTTACACGCGTCCATTCCGTTGCTGAGCAGCGAGACCCTGATGGAACCTTCCCTACCGTCAATTTCCCCAACCCTGAAGAAGCAGGCGCAATGGACTTAGTGATTGCACTCGCGACTGCAACAGGTTCCGATCTCGCCTGTGCGAACGACCCAGACGCAGACCGATTTGCCGTTGCCGCCAGACATGCCGATGGTAAGTTTCAAATGCTAACAGGTGACCAAGTTGGCGCCTTACTCGCCGATTACCTTCTTAGCCAGTGCGAGCCAAACGAACAGCTACTTGGCAACTCCATAGTTTCCTCTCGTTTGTTAGCACACATCACCCAAGCTAGCGGCGCCACCTATTACCAAACCCTTACAGGTTTTAAATGGTTAGCCAACATCGCGATGGAGATGGAGAATGACAAGCTCAATTTTCTTTTTGCATACGAAGAAGCGCTAGGTTATACCGTGGGCGACACGGTACGAGACAAAGATGGCCTCTCAACCTTAGTGATTTTTGCTCTGCTAACAGAAAAACTTAAGCAACAAAATCGCACCGTATTTGATCAACTTGAGACCATCTATCGCCAACATGGCTTATTCGTAAATAGACAGCGTAGCCTGTCACTTGATGCCAACGCCGATCCTATCGGTGATAAGTTACGAGAAAATCCACCTAAAATCATTGCTGGTAGCCCTGTGGTGCTTGTGGAAGATCTAAAAACGTCCTGTCGTAAATGGGCAAATGGTGAACATGAAACTATTGATTTACCGAGCAGCGATGTCCTAATTTATCATTTAGAAGATCAATCTCGAATCATAGTTCGACCGTCCGGTACAGAACCTAAACTAAAATGCTACTACGAAGTGATATGTGATTTCCCTTCATCAAAGCACTTTGAACAGGTTCAGACCCTTGCAAACAACAAGATGGATATATTGATAGAGCAACATCAAGCTATGCTTTCATGACAAAACAGCTGAGATTGTTATGTTAATCTTTATAAAGCCGTTCCTATAGGATATCTATACTGTAAACACATTTCGATAGATGTGTTTACAGTACGCCCTCACAAAGTGAATATTTATTCACAAAACACCATAAAGCCGTGTATTTTCTTACAATTCTCGTCCCCTTTTCTATAAAATTTTTCACTATAATTTCTATAACAAATGAATAAGCCCAAATTAATAAAACCGCATTACTTTTGAACAAAACACACATTGGGTCGAGTTTTATTAAACAAATTACATACAAATCAGAGCTTACGTGAATAAAATCACAATTACAGAATGATTATAATAAAACACCACTAATTTTAGCAGTGCTCGTTGATCTTTATAATTACTACATGCTTATATACTAATGACCTTTATGATTAACATTTGTTAACACCCATTTTATATTAGCCATTAACACTCATTACAATAACTAGAAATGATAATTCAGACCGACACATATAGTTAATTAAATACTAGAAAAATTGTAATTTATACAATGGCTATTCATCGACAATCGAATGGACCGAGGTGTAATCATGGAACAAAAACAGTTGATCATTAGTGATGAAAATAAGTCTGTAAACAAATTTTCATTTCCAGATATCTATATTATCTTAGTTTGCTTTATTCTTGCTGTTGCGGTTTTAAGTTGGATAGTACCCGCCGGAGAATATGAACGAGAAACTCTCGCCAATGGACGCCTAGCGGTTGTTCCCGACACCTACCAAAAAATTGAGCAGACTCCTGTCGGAGCCATGGATGTCGTCACTGCTATCCCTCAGGGACTCGAAGGGGCAGCATCTGTGGTGTTTTTGACACTGTTAGTCGGTGGCTCAGTTATTGTTTTACAAAAGATTGGTGTGGTGGGAATGGGCATTAACATGCTGATCGCCCGACTCGGCAACCGCACCGAACTCATGATCCCCATATTTGTGGTTATTTTTGGTGCCATATGCGCTTTTATTGGTACTCCAGAATTAGCCATAGCTTACATCCCGATCATATTACCTTTGATGCTACGGCTCGGTTATGACTCAATGACAGCTGCTGCGGTGGCCATTATTCCTTGCACTTTAGGCTTTGCTTTCGGACTGACAGCTCCAACCAATGTCGGGATAGGACACATGATTACCGGCTTACCCATGTTTTCTGGTGCTTGGTACCGTGCTATTTTTTGGTGCATTGTGATGACATCATTAATCGTTTTCATTTTACGTTACGCACGTAAGGTAAAAGCAGATCCGAAGTCCAGCTTAATGTACGAAGATGATATTAAACTTCGAAAAGAGCTGTTAGAAGGTGATGGTAAAGAGCAATCAGAAACAGTTGTTGAGTATTCTAAGCGACTGAAGATTGCTGGCGTTACCACGTTGGTCATGTTCATTGCAGTGATCAGCTGTATCATGATTTTTAGCCTTGGATTTAATGCCATTTCTGGATTATTTGTAGTCATGGCAATTACAGCATCGATCGTTGCAGGTGTTCCGGCAAATACAATATGCAGCCATTTTAATGACGCAATGAAAATCATGTTAGTAGGCGCCCTGATATGTGGTGTTGCACGCGGTGTATCTGTCATGCTGGAAACAGGTCATATTATGGATACATTTGTCTTCCATCTTGCCAGTTTTATTAGTTATTTGCCGGGTTGGGCCGCCTCCGTTGGTGTAATTGCAAGCCAAGCGTTGTTTAACTTCTTAGTGCCATCAGGCTCAGGACAAATGTTAGTCACTCTACCGATTTTAAGCCCAGTTGCAGATCTGGTAGGAATGAATCAGCAAGTCTTAGTATGGTCTTCAAACGTAGCGGATGGATTAACAAACATAATGTTTCCGACTAGTGGCTACTTTATCGCAGCTTTAGTAGCTTGCCGGGTAGATTATATCCGCTGGATTAAATTCTATGTTCCATTCTTTCTTTTTACGGTTGTTGTTGCCTGTTCCGGTGCAATAATTGGTGGAATCATTAACTATGGTCCATTTTAATTACTTCACACATAGTTACAGCCAATAAGAACAAATAAAAGACTTAATTGAAAGCAATTAAGTCTTTTATTACATTGTCGATGAATACATTTATTGCACAGTCATTCAATGATATCAGCCAACCCCTAACATATTACTGCCAGTTATATTCTACTGAAACTTAAAAATATATATCATTATACAATCTTAAATATTACCTATTTATCATCACCATCTTCAATATATTTAATTACCTCACCTCTTTCATTCATATAGCACAGTAAAAAAGCGGCAATACAAAACCTCTCAGCCCAATGACTAATTATGCATTTAATCTCTCTATAAAGGTAATTTGCGCAATCATCAACCGCACAACACTCCAACACTCCAACACTCCATCGCTATTTTGCTGTTCTAAATTGCTGACGAAGCTCTGTTACTTCACCTTTATCAATGCCAAGTGATTCTAAAAAACGTTGGTGTGCCTCTGGCTCCATACTTTCGAACTGACTATGCCAATTGGTCATATCTTGATCACTAAAACCTGACGCTGCCATTAACTCTGTCCAACGCTCTTTAGTCAAAATATCGGGCTTATGCATGGTGTCCTGGTTTAGCAGAGCAACTATCGCTTTTTGTTGCTTCCTTAATCGCTGAATTTCATCCTCTAGCGCATTAAACTGTTTGCGAAGTATTTGCTCTTGCTCTTGTTCCACTTTAGATTCAAGTAAAAAGGATATTTCTGCTACTGGAACGCCATATGAACGGTAAGAAACAATACTCTTCAGTCTTGCGAGCTCTTTGCTTCCATAGGTTCGGTATCCATTTGATGCACGCTGCGCCGGCGACAACAGACCTGCCCGCTCATAATAGAGAACCGTTGTTCTTGATATATTGCATTGTCGTGCTAGCTCAGTAATTGTCAGCATTGATTTTACCTTTTTCCGCTCAGTTGATGGCTAAAAGCAGGTTTTAATCGATAGTATATTTGAGGAAGAACGGCACTGAATATCAACACACATGCCCCAACCAAAGCCAGTGTATCTGGGATCTCTGAAAATATAAAATAACCCAATAATAAGGAGTAAATGATACTTGCGTACTGAACATTAGCAACTATATTTGCCTGTGCAAATTTGTATGCAGTGACTCCAAACCATTGCCCCACTGACGACAAAAGACCAACCAAAATCAACAAGCCTAATTCATTCAATGAAGGCCAATACCAGTTGTTAATGCTAGGAATAAGAGCAATGATGCCGACAAATATGGCCTGATAAGCCAGCAACGTGATTTTAGGTTCAGATTGAGCAACTTTTCTAACACAGACGACGGCAACGGCCGCCGCCAACGAGCCTAATGATCCGATTAAAATATATGAAAATGACGCGTCATAAAACTTAGGTTGTACCACCAGCATCACTCCAATAAACCCCACTGCTATGGTAAACAGCCGAGAGTGACTCAACGCTTCTGACAATAATGATCTAGAGATTAGCGCAACAAAAATAACCTGTAGAAAGCCCAGCGCCTGTGCATCTGCAAAAGGTATGTTACTCACTGTGATAAAGCCCAAATAGAGAGCAAAAAACGCCGCCACTATTCTTATAAAATGCAGCTTAACCTGTTTAGGCCTAATTAATATCTCAATATTGGATATGATGGCGGGTGACAATACCAACACAAAAACTACTTGTCGAAACAGTAAGATCTGAAATGTATCAATAGAACTGCTCAGTATGCGAACTAACATACCTGACAGCACAAATAATCCTGTAGAAATCAGCGCAAGCAGAATACCTTTCAGGTAATCCGGCATCATAGAGATGCGGTTAAATTGGACATAAGACATATAAGGTTCCTTTGGAAAACTCGACACATTGTGAACCCGTCACTTATAGACAGGTCAACAAGTAAAGAGAACACAGAAACTTCATCTAAACGGATGTTTTCTGGTGGAAACAGATCCCTGAAAGGATGTTTATATCGGGCTAAAGCCACTCATGGCGTTTAAGGAAGTGTCAGCAAGCGCGTAAGTAAAAAGGAAACACGGGGCAGTTTGGCTACCCCGATTTATCTTGGTTACAACTATTCTAAATTGGTTGTAACTGATGTCGCGTGAATGAACGGTGCGTCAGTTAGGTTATCTCTGGCCGCATTCTCTCCTTTCAGATAATAGTTAAACCAGTTCAAGTAGTAATAGTCACGTATAAGATGAGGTTTATAGAACCATTGACCATTAGTTGTTTTGTCCCAGCCTAACAGCTCAAAACGCTCTCCTGTGAAGCCATATGTGTCAAGGTCTTTCCCGGTTGCTTTTCTATTGCGTGTGGGAATATGTCTGAACTTAAACTTGCCGTTATCTTGCAGATATTTTGGAAAGTTAAATGAAACATCATGCTGTGTCATTGAACCATGGTTAACATCATTTACTGTTACGAGCATCTTGTCATTAGTCGCTCGTTTATATGCACTTAATGCTACTGGTTGAGGGTTACTATCTGTAATGGTTGCTCGTTCAGTTTCCAGTTGCATGATGCTGCTTGTATCTCCTTTCGCTAGGCCGATAGCTTGTTGAGATAAATGATAAAATATGAACTGAACAAAGGCGTCCTCATTCCCTATCAATTGAAGCAGTGGTTTTTGATTTCCAACGGGTAAACCAGATTCTGTATTACCTCGTCCAAACATTTCTTGAGGCGTCCAAGAGTATGGAACACCATTATTTAGCCCTATGGCAGTGGTTACGCCAGGTATATGTTCCAAACCGAGCTGTGACGTCATTGAACCAAGTGAATGCCCTGAAAGTCCTACCTTGCTCATATCGATTCTATTTTCGAACAGACCACACGTCTCACCTAATGAACCGGTCGCTTTAATCAGGCAGTTTTTCTTCTCTAAATTGAGAGTGTCCAGCGCCTTTTTAACCGTGTTCACATCACTGACTCGTTGTCTAAACAAGTTACGTTGCATGTCGACCATTTTCTCTGGTCCACCGGGAACGACGGAGTGTTCCGCCGGATTAAAGTGCTCCATGACTTCAGGAGACGACACCTCTACACCAAACAGAAATTTAATGAAGTTTGGCACTACTTTAGCTTCAGCCAAAATTTGATAAGCCTGATTGACCTCCTCTTTACTTGAGTTTTTTGCAAACTCAGAAGATGGGTCATGGAACACGATTGGCGCTACACCATCAGAAATAAATGTAGGCGCTGCCACTATATAACCGTGACTGGCTAGAAACTCACCAGCTCTGTCCCACATAGCATAGTTGCCTCCAAGCCCGTGAGAAAGAATAATCACTGGAAACTGACCATCCGCAACAGGTGCATTAAGAAAAGCTCCACGTTTCTGGTTCATAATCTCATTAGAAAACTCATTAAGCAGACTCGTATCGCCACTTTTTTTCGAAAGAGAAAGCAATACTCCCTCACGATCCGCCACTGAATCTAATGCCTCGGTATAGAGCATGACCAGCGCTGGATACATCATAGGGTCACCCAATACATAGTCGCTAAATTTTGCTTGCTGACCAGAAATCGCTTTTAACGGATTTCGTACTCGGTTATTTAAATTCAGGCGCTCAGAAGACGCTTTTGCCGGATACCATATGCTGGTGGCTACCGTTCTACTTTGGCCTGACTGTTCAATTTTTCTTAGCAGTTTGCGATATTCATCGCTCGCGTATGCGGTGTTCCAAGGATCAAATCGTTGAGCATCATCTTTCGCAAAAATAATTTTGCTTCCTACTGCGTAAGTACCGAATTGCAGCGAAGATATGTCTGTCTCTGAAAAGCCAGCCTGTACCTGCTCGGCTGAAAATGATGGCAGAGATGCCGCCATTAATGCGCCCGCTAATACAAATGAATTAAGTTTCATGAATGTGCTACCTCAACTAAAAATATGCGGTGATTGCATACTTGAATTATATAAGCCTGAGATAGAGAGAAAAGTTACTATCCATCGATAAAATAGATAACACTTTCATCTATATTGTCGGATATCGGGATAACATGTTGAAATGCGGGACCCTGACGGGTCCCTAATTGGTCTACTGATTTACAACTGATGGCTTTGCAGAATGGGTCCCTAACCTGAACCCCAAAGCAGACAATACCAACCCCGGAAGTAGTATAACGACTATCCCCATACTTCCGGCCTGTGGTTCGCCTTCCAAGACAGAACTCACCGACCATGCGATAGCAAACAGAATGGTTCCAAGCCCTAGCGCGAGTAACACTAGGCTCGACACTTTAGCTTGGTAAAAACGCCAAAAGCGATATATTCCATATCCACCAATAACGGAAAGTGCACCCAAAACATAAAACAGCACTTCAATGCCACTGAAAATACCCAGAAACATACTAACCTCCTTAATTGTGTCCGTCGTAGCGACGACCATTATTGCTCCAGAATTTTTCCGACGCTTTTGGATCAAAGGTATCACCGTAGCCAAACAGGATATCCATTTCTCTCATAAATCGATGAGTCTCTCCGGGCATTATGGCGTTCATCTTCTCAATTA
>NZ_BSFZ01000003.1:0-114452 GCF_033238805.1 Vibrio sp. MACH09
TATCTGTTTGAGTATCAACTAGCGGATAACAGTGTAATTCATAAAGTAGGGAGGACATCGAGAGTGCCAGAACAACGCTTAAAAGAAACTGTGCTCGATTTAGAAAAAGCTACAGGCAAAGTCGTAATAAAAAGTACTGTCTTGCGTAAAGTTGCTAATTGTGGTCATGTTGAAAAGTATGTTTTTCATCGTTACAACAATCAGTTGGCTAACGTTGACTCGCACACTGAATACCTGACACTAAATGACAAATCATTGAAGCGATTAAAAGCGGAATTTACCAAGCTAACTAACAACTTTGAGCCCTTTAACAAAGCGGAACGTTTCATTGTGACAGGTCGTTGGAGGTATGAAGAAAAACGCCTAGCCGCATCTAAGCGTGGCATCGAGCTAACCCAACGCGAAAGTGGTAAGTTTGGTCGGCCTAAAGGTTCGACGGTTAGCACTGAAGACTTTTTAACTAAATATTCTGATATTGTCACCAGTTTAGAACTTGGGCGCTCTATCAATCAGACAGCGGATTATACAGGTAAGGGACGGTCAACCGTTAAGCGCGTAAAAGCAGCCATGAACAAATAAGGGGGGAAGTAGATTCTGGTTACTTATCCACCGTTTCTGTAGATAAGTCAGGGATAAGAATTGCTCATTGATATTTTAGATCAGGCTCGATTTTGGTTGCTATAAGCGAGCTTGTAGAACCAAACTGAGCAAGCAAGTCGATAGACGCGGTAGCACATGAACTAAGTAATTCGAACTTTCCATCAACTCTCGCCAGTAATAAGGATTAATCTGATTTAGACTTTATCGCTTTAGCTATCGTTGAGCGACTGCAACCTAAAAGTTCTTGAACTTGTGTCCAGCTTTTACCTTCACCAATTAGTAATATAATGTTTTCTCTTAGTTTTATATTCGGTTTTCGGCCTTGGTATTTACCGGCGGCTTTAGCCTTTGCAATGCCTTGAGCTTGGCGCTTTCTTCTCGTTTCGTAATCGTCCCTGGACATGGCAGCGGCTAGATCTATCATAAACTCAGTGAGTACTTTTGCTATCATTGTATTTTCTGAGCTATGGCTAAGAACACTATGAGTCATTGGCTGATCTACAACAACAATATGGATGCCGGCATCAACAAGTTGGCTTTTTAGTATTTTCCATTGTTCGTATGGTAATCGAGAGAGCCTATCCACCTTTTCGATAAGCAGTATATCTCCTTTGTGTGAATCTTGGATTAACCGTCCCAATTCAGGTCTATCTACTTTTGCACCAGATTGGTTTTCAATATAGTAACTTGCTATTCGTACACCTTTTTTATCAACAAAATGCATTAACTCTTCTTTTGCTCGATTTGCATCTTGTTCATCTGTCGATGCACGAAGGTAAGCTCTTATGAACATAAATATCTTAATTGGTTTGTATAGGGTGTGGTTTTCGATATTAGTTCGCGTAGGGTATCAAGTCAACTATTAACGAACCATTTTAGGCTGTGAATGAAGTGGTTTATAATAAGTATACTCTAATCGAACCATTGAAAAGGTATATTGCCAAATAATTTTTGGAAGAGTAATTCAGAACAGAAATACTTCTTATTTAGATATTTTTCCGTATGGCTCAATATAGCGATCGGTAATGTGCTCGCGAAAATGTCCAAGTTCCTGGCTAACGATTAGTTTGGCTTGCGAATATGGGATATTAAGCAGCTCATGGTCCATTCTTTGTTGAGCGTAACTAAAGCGAAGACCGTGTGCACCATGTGACCACCCAAGAGTCTTATATGAAGCGTGTGAAAATGCCTCTGAAAATCGTTTTCCACCTAGTATGTCGTAATGAACAAGAAATGGTTCACCTCTGTCATAAACAGTTTGAGGGGTATCTAAACGTTGAGATTCTAATCTTTGCGCCAACTCTTTATCGAACATGACTTCCCGTCTGAGACCGTTTTTGCCAGTAACAATATATCTAGTGCCTTCTTCTCTTCCGAGAAAACGCTGATCACTCCATTTTCGAGTTGTTGACACTGTTGCTTCATTTAATCGTTTTATAGTGAGAAGTTCTTCAACGCGTAAACCTGCGTGATAAGCTAATAGAGTAGAAAACTCAGCTGCAGGGGAGAGGTGTGTGATTATCTCCCGGATTTGATCATTAGTGTAAGCTCGGTCTCTATCGGTTAATGGTACCCACTTTCTAGGTAGTGCTATTACGTTATCTAATTTTTTTTCAGGCTCTTTTAGATAAACCGTTCGCTCTAGTGATCTTTTTATTGATGACAAATATTTTTGAGACAAACCACGATCACGACAATGTATTAAATATTGTTGCGCCATAGTCGGTGTAATATGTTTAATACGATTAACACCTAAATCATAAGCGGCTTTTGCTACTATTCTTGCCTGCTCTTTTAAAGTTCGTCTACCGTGAATTAAACGTGATCCTTTATTCTTTTTTTGTCCTAATCCAGAGTAATGACTTTTAAAAAAGCGTTGAGATTGACTAGATAGTTTGTCTTTTGTTTTGTCTCGCATGATCATGATTCTCTCCATTAGAAGTATTGCGCCAATAAAGAATACGATTTTGTATAGTTTGCTCTGTTACATCAATATTATGCTTGCTGCTCAACCATTTTTTAATAACAAATAAGCTGCGGTTTAAATCAAATCTTAAAATCAAAATTTCGTGTCTCAACGGATCAAGTTGTGAGTTGTATCGCCTTTTGACTTTATAAATATTTTTATCATTACTTTTGGGGATCAATTTGTCTATTAAGTTCTTTGGTGTTCTGGTCTCGATCATGATGACTCCATTTTTTTACCATATGAATAATTCCTGCATCAGTTATAGATACTGATTTAGTATTCAGTAGCCAGCTTGATATCTTATTATAACTAAGCCCAACCTTTCTTAGTAATAATATTTCATCTTTGTATAAGTCAAGTTTAGAACGTTTGTTTATAGAGCAGGATTTTTGTGATGTCTCTTTTTCTAACTGTGCGATTAAACTATTCATAATATACCTTACGCTGATGATTTTTACTAAGTATTGTATCCAAGTGTTAATCTGAAATTTTGGTGGAAGATCCTTTGTTTATTTTACTACATCCTATGGCGCAAGGGAATGGTGGCCCTCATCAGGGTAGAGAGAAATCGAACGACCCTGAGGAGGGCTTGTAGGAGACTAGATATATCTCCCTAATAATTGATCTTATATTCGATGGATGTGTTGGTACTATTAATTAATTATTGGATCGAATGATGTTAAGTGGATACATATAAAATATCATTTGTCCTTATGTTGTGCCGTATTAAATGGTTTTAATCTTAGCGTTGTTTTCATTGATTGTATGTTTAATGCAGAGCTTTATTTAGTATAACAGAAATAAAATGAAAATTGTGAATTAGAAAAATTTTATTTTTAGGGGTTCTAAATAGGATTTTTAAAGAAAAGATTTGTTACTGTGTTAAAGCATGTCTTACACAGGAGAAAATAACATGGCGAAAGGTATTTTTATTTTTGACGGCAATATTGGTGCAGCTCCAGAGTTGACGTTTCAACCGGGTAATGAACGTTCTGAAGGCAAGCCAAGACCTTTATTAAAATTTAATGTTAAGTACGATCGTCTGGTTAAAACTAATAATCAAGAGAATCCATATGAAGATAAAGGTGGATTTTGGATCATGATAGATTATTGGAAAAACGATTCAGAAGCACTCAGTAAATTATTGCAAAAAGGAATGCGTGTTCGTATTGAAGGAGAGTTACGATTAGATACATGGCCAGATAAAGAATATCCAGATCAAATAAATTCAGGCATGGCTCTCACAGCTTCTCTGATTTCAATTATGCCGCATCGTTTGCAGTCTGTTTCTTTAAAAGAGCGCTTGCCACATTCTGAAAAAATAATGTGAATAGTGGATCAATACCTGAATAATATAGGGAATATTGATTTGGAAGATATTAATTTAAATAATGCTATTATCGCGCTTCGCGAACGGGTACGTGCGCGGCATTGCGGTGACAGATGTGCACTTGCGAAGGCAGAGCGAGATATAAAAGCACAAGAGCCTTTTAGTTCTCAGGTTCAAAAAGCGTTAATCGGAAATAGTGAAGGGATAACGCTTGGTACTGTCACACCTGATTGGGTAAAAGAGCGTCTACAAGAGAAAAGTGGTCGATACAAAGCGTATCATCTGTTCAACCCTCTAGAATCAATCCACGAAGAAACGTTGATTATTCGTAATCGGGCGCAAGCGGTATCACATCCTATAAAGCCTGTCGTTTATATTCAAAACCAAGCTAAAACTCTTTTCGGCGTGCGTCTTAGCGCTCGTCGTATTGGCGAGCTTTTGGTGCAATTCTATGGCTTTGAAAGAGCGCAATGCCTCCGTGATGTTGAAAAAGTTGATTTGTATTCCGCCTTTCAAAAAGCAGATATCGAAAATATTGATCAAGATGAATCCCTAACTCGACCTGATCTCGTCAATGCTATTCGGCGATCTATACCTAGTGACGTTGTCACTATATCGGAAATGTTAGCAAGAGAGGGTGAGTAATGCGGCTATTCTTATGTGAAAAACCATCTCAAGGTCGCGATTTAGCGGCATTTCTGGGGTGTAACGAGAAGCTTGATGGTGCATTGAGAGGAGGGAATGATGTTGTCACCTGGGCGATTGGTCATCTCCTTTCTCAAGCTGATCCAGATGTTTATGATGATAAGTTAAAGGTCTGGTCAATGGATGCATTGCCCATTATTCCTGATGTTTGGAAGATGGTGGTACCGGCAGAAAAGAAAAAGCAATTTAACATTATTAAAAAATTATTGAATGAAGCGGATGAGGTCGTGATCGCTACCGATGCGGATCGAGAAGGAGAAGTTATTGCCCGAGAAATTTTAGAGTACGTTAATTATCAAGGACAGATACATCGACTGTGGTTGAGCGCTCTTGATGATGAGAGTATCCGTAAAGGATTTGAGTCACTTAAAACGGGTAGTGAAACGGAATCTTTGTATTTTGCAGGGCTTGCGCGAGGTCAGGCTGACTGGCTGCTCGGTATGAACTTGACGAGGCTCTGCTCCATTATTGGGCAAGATGCCGGTTACCGTGGCCTGATGTCTGTTGGACGTGTTCAAACGCCAACTCTTCGTCTTGTTGTTGAGCGTGATATTGCTATTTCATGTTTTGTCTCTAAACCGTTTTACGATGTAGTGGTAAACATAAATGATCAGTTTGATGCAAAGTGGCAGGTTCCTGATGATATTTCTGATGAATCAGGACGTTGTTTAAATAGAGAGCATACTGATCGAGTCATTCAGCAATGTCAGGGACAAGCCGCTTGCGTTACGGTATTTGAAAGAAAACGTCAGAAAGTAAAGCATCCTCAATTGTTTTATCTTGGTTATCTGCAAAAGAAAATGTCGTCGAAATACGGTTATACGGCGCAGCAAACGCTCGATACTGCGCAGTCACTCTATGAGAAACATAAAATAACAACATATCCCAGAAGTGATGGTTGTTATCTTCCTGAGAGCCAGCATTCTGAGGTTCGTCATATTGTTCAAACCTTATCGGTCATTGATGAATGTGCAAGCTGGTGCGGTGGTGTTGATCTTTCAATAAAAAGTGCTTGTTGGAATGATAAAAAAGTCGCTGAGAGTTCGCACCATGCGATCATTCCCACGAGTAAGAAAGTGGATTTTCAGGCGTTGAGTGAACGAGAACGACGGGTCTATCTTGCGATTGTTCAGCGCTATTTGGCTCAGTTTTATCCATGCGCGGAAGACGATGCCACTTTGGTTGAACTTCAGTGTGATTCACATCGTTTTAAGGTCAGCGGAAAAGTCGAACGAGTAAAGGGTTGGCGTATTGTAGTGAAAGATGAAGGGGATGATAAGAAAGAAGAAAAACTGGCTCTTCCTGTTTTGTCTGTTGGTCAGACAATGATGATTTGTCGGGGGACGATATTAACAAAGAAGACGACACCGCCTGCTCATTATAGTGAAGGCTCGCTCCTTGATGCGATGGCAAATATTGCACGAAACGACAATATTCCCGATCAATTTAAAAAAATTTTGAAAGAAACCGCAGGTCTTGGTACACAGGCTACGCGCGCTTCTATTTTGGAAGCGTTGAAAAAACGAGGATTTATCGAGAGCAGAGGTAAAAAGTTGCTAAGTACTGAGTCGGGAAAAGCGCTTATTGCTGCGCTACCGGATGAAATAAGTAATCCTGTGATGACAGCAATTTGGGAGCAAGCATTGGATGGTATTGAGAAAGGAACATACAGCCTGAGTGAGTTTATGTCTAAACAGGAAGGCTTTGTTCGGACAATCGTCGCTAAAGTAAAATCAGGAGACATGGAAATTCGGTTACCTGAGTTTGTTGAACCTTCTTTTCCTTGCCCATTGTGCAAAAAACGCATGTATTTACGTAAAGGCAAAACGCTTTTCTGGGCCTGTGAAAACAAAGAACAATGTGGCCTTATTTTGGATAATGTTAGAGGAAAGCCGGCAAAGTTTTTTCCTTGCTCTTGTCACCGAGGGGTTCTTGTCAGAAAAAAGGCGAAAGAAAAAGGAAGGTATTGGTGGGGATGCTCGGCATGGAAATCTGGCTGCAAAATACGCTGTTTTGATGATAAAGGAAAGCCTGGAAAAGAGATGAAAAATGAGAGATAAACAGGCTATAAAAAACACTTTACAAGCATAATTGAACTGTTAACCTAAGGCGGTCAAAAGTTGTACACTAACTTTATAGTGTAAAGCACACGAGACCTCTCTTAAATGGCTTTCTGAAACGTGTCGCGGCTTATCGAAGATAAGTGGGAAGCGTCTTAATCACTACTCAACAGTTATGTTGATGTCACCTACTTTTTACCACCCACACGGGAAAATTATTTCCCAGTGGGATGTGATTTTTTTCCGTGCCAATTTTTTGTCAGGAGAATAATTATGACTGGTAATAACAAAGCTCAATACTTCGATTTACACACAAATGGTTTTGGTTTTTTTAATCGAATTCGTCAGGTAACACCAAGAAAAGGTCACCCTTTTTGGTCTGTTACTGTTGCGGCTTGTCGCGGCGATGACAATGAAAAAACGTTCTTTGACTGCAACGTTGTTGGAAAAGAAGCGATCGCGCTTTTTGAACAACATCTTACCGATATAGGTAAAGATGACGTTGTAACTGCAAGTGTGGTCATGAGTGATCAGTATGTCGATACTTTTACTTATCCAAGCGATCATACGAAAGCAGGCCAGCAGGGGTATTCTCTAAAGGCGCGCTTAATTCGTATTAAGTATCTAAAGATCAATGATTCTGTTGTTTATAAAACAGAGCCTAAGTCTTTGGAAGCTGCTTGATAATTTACCGCCCTTACTTTACGTGAGGGCTCTTTTGTTACATTTATATACATTTCTACCTATCCGGCAGGAGATCCGTTTCCTGTCCGGGATTGGGGTCTCTTGTTTTTTTTGATAGTATAGAAACAGGAGATAAAGGACATGAACATGACTGATTCAAATGAATTTACTCAAAAAGATTTGATGGAACATTTGCTTCATAGGGCGATGCACACAGCAACGCATGAAAATCTGCAAGCAGTGGAATCTAACCTGAATCAAAGAATTGATCGGGTTGAGTCTAAAATCGATAAAGTTGAATCTAAAATCGATAGAATGCAATGGATTATTATTGCGGGAACTATCACTCTATTGCTTAAAGAGTACTTGCCTGCTGCTTTGTTTTAATTGCCTCCTTAAACCCAATACATATTAAAGCCTTGGTTCATTAGAACTGAGGCTTTTTCTTTTTAAGGGACACGATATTTCAACCAGCTCAACGCACTTTATCGATAATAAATATTTACATATCAAATCTTACACGGACGACCAGTTAGGGTAAGTTTATTACGTTGTGAATATCGAACAGCTGTCATTATTGTGGATGAGAAGGGTACCTGTCGATTAATAAATTCTTGGCTCGATTGAGGGGAGAATTTTGTTATATCGATAAGGTATGAAAGAGGTGAACATGACTGATTCAAATGAGTTTACTCAAAAAAATTTGATGGAACATCTGCTTGATACCGTGACACACATAGCTACGCGTGAAAATCTGCAAGCAGTGGAATCTAACCTAAATCAAAAAATTGATCGGGTTGAGTCTAAAATCGATAGAATGCAATGGGTTATTATTGCGGGAATTATAACTCTATTGCTTAAAGAGTACTTGCCCGCCGCTTTGTTTTAATTGCTTCCTTAAACCCAATACATATTAAAGCCTTGGTTCATTAGAACTGAGGCTTTTTCTTTTTAAGGGACACGATATTTCAACCAGCTCAACGCACTTTATCGATAATAAATATTTACATATCAAATCTTACACGGACGACCAGTTAGGGTAAGTTTATTACGTTGTGAATATCGAACAGCTGTCATTATTGTGGATGAGAAGGGTACCTGTCGATTAATAAATTCTTGGCTCGATTGAGAGGAGAATTTTGTTATATCGATAAGGTATGAAAGAGGTGAACATGACTGAATCAAATGAATTTACTCAAAAAGATTTGATTAAATTTTTGCTTGAGAGGGCAGAACAGAGTGTGACATGGGAAGAGTTGCGAGTAATGGAGTTAAGATTAGAGGAAAAGATGGCAGATTTGAATAAACGAATGGATAAGATTGATAAAAAGTAATTGGTTGTTTGTAGCACAATTGTCACGGGAGCTATGATTATATTGATTAAAGCGAACTTCTCGGCCGCTCTGCTTTAATTGCCTTCTTAACTAAAGCCTTGGTTCGTTAGAACTGAGGCTTTTTCTTTTTAAGAAACATGGTATTTCACCCTGCATGAACAATATTTATATCTCAACTTTAAAGTTGCTTTAACAAAAAAGTAATGTATGTAAACTAGCCAAAATAAAGTTAACGGTGCTAGGTTTTCTCAGTCAGGGCAATGAAGCACAATCACTTTACATTAATCAGGTACCTGATGGTTAAAGTATGATGTGTCACATGCTAGGTCTAGCCGAAAACCTTTACGACATTGAGCTAAAGTTCGATGCAAAAGGGGTCAATGAGGTCTTTATTGAACCAGTAACCATTTAAACAGAATTATAAGACATAAATAATGACGCAAGAACTACTCCCCTATTCTAAGTTAGTTAACAAACTTAGAATAGCTAACTTTGAAGAAGAAGGCTTTCGCTCTGAAGTATCATTTGCCCCGGAAGGCTTTGCCGAAACCATTGATTGGAACTGGCAACTTGAGAACCTCAAGCCAATAAACCTATTCATTGGCCCTAACAATTCAGGAAAAAGCCGTTTATTAAGATTTCTATTGGTTTCTGACTTATCTGAAATGGAGTTTGATGACTACCTATCTCATACGATAGTGGATAGTTTATTCCATCATGAATTTTCACCTAATCTATCTCAAGATTTAGTGTCGGGAGGTTTTAACAAAGGAATCAGTACATCGATTAGAACTGAGTTATACCGCAACCATGTATCGGGGTTAAGCTATAAAAACTTAGAGGTAATTATTCGCAACATCGCGTTAAAAGTTGTTCAAAATTCTAGACCCATTTTAAATAGTGAGCATGATCAACGATTCGCCAAAGAGATACTAGAGAATGCCTCAGACCCAGCCCTATTTTCTCAATTAGTTAGATATAGCGATACCACCTTTAAAAAAGTATATATTCCACTTCTGCGAGGCCTTCGTACACTTGCAGATGAAGATGTTTATCTGAATCGAACACTGCAAGATTACTTTAATAACAAAGGATTGAAACCTAACAATGGTGCAAATAAGCTTGATGAAGACGGCAAGGTAGATGACAAACTTGATGTGTTGAGCATATTCACCGGCCATACTCTTTATGAAGACTTAAAAAAGCACTGCTTGGAAATCACCAAGAGCGCCAAAGTGTTAAAGACTACGAAGATTTCCTTTCACAACACTTTTTTGATGCCCAAGAAATTGCTTTGGTACCAAGAATCTTAAAAGACCCGATTACCGGCCGAGAAAACAATGTTGTACATGTAAAGATCGGTGAACGAAATGAACGCCCAATCTATGATATGGGTGATGGCATTCAGACTATTGTTTTGTTGACTATCCAAGCCTTCTTGACCGAAGAGCCCACAATATTCTTCATCGAAGAACCTGAACAAAATGTGCATGCTGGCTTGCAACGAATCATTATTGATGCTTTTAGGCAACGACCTAAACACATGTACTTCATGACTACACACTCAAACCATTTTATCGACATGGCGCAAGAGTATGGTGATGTTTCACTTCAACGTGTTCATCAAGAAGTGGACAAAGATAGCGAAGTAACTGTTGTGGAAAGTTCTGATGCCAACATGCGTTTATTGCAAGGTTTAGGGGTAAGAGCTTCGTCAGTTTTAAATGCAAACTGTTCAATTTGGGTTGAGGGTATAACTGACAAATTATATCTAAAAGCTTATATGCAGAAGTACTTATCTCTAGACGAAACGCCCGCAGAGTACTTGCACTTTAAAGAAAACCTCCACTACATCTTTACCGAGTATCAAGGATCAAACATTACGCATTGGAACTTTGATGACCAGGAAACGAAGGATGAAACTCATGCCAAATCTTTAATAAGTAATATATTGCTCATCGCTGACAAAGATATTGACGCAAAAGGCACGCGTGTAGAAAGTCTGGAAAAAGCTTTAGGTGAAGGATTTGAACTTCTTGCTTATAAAGAAATTGAAAACTATTTACCGATTGAAGTATTGAAAGCTGCAGCTAAGAAAAGATGGGAATCTTTCAATAGTAAAGGAGAGTCGACAATAGACCTTACTTCGATTACTCAGGATAGCATTTCAGTTGAAGATGATGGTATTGGGAGCATCTTGGAACCTTGCATCACCCGAATCAATGCAAAAGAGGGACGTAAGTTTTATGAAGACAAATCCGGCACAATAAAGGACAAAGTTAAGTTTTGCGAAACTGCTGTTGAGTTGATGGCTTCTGAAGATGTCGAATGGGAACTTACCCAAGACCTAAAAGACCTATGTGAAAAAATATTCATGTTTATAAATATGCACAGTAACCTTTAGGGGAGCTTATGCATAAAATTATAGACCCTGAATTTACATCCAAAACCAAGGGGCTAATTACCTAATTCTGCATAGGATTTGCGTATACCGTTCTAGGTATCGAGATGAGTAGTTGGTGCGTCGCGTAGTCATTTTCAACTCTCCTTATTTTGTAGAGAGTTGATCTTATGATGATGTATGACTGATTAAAAGGCGAGGGTTATGACGCGCTTACGATAAAGCGTTAATCTCACACCTGTTTCTTAAATTCGAGTCAAGTGACCTAACTCAATAGAAAAAGGGGGGTATTTCCAAGCTGAAAATTGCCGATTTATAGCAAATACTCACTGACATACTAAGCCAGCTTGAATAACAAACTATTGTTTACATTTTTATACCAATAAACTCCGACAAGTGTCGGATTTCGCTGTATATTATTTATTATGAAACTTTATGACTACAATCATTGAATGAACCAATCAATATTGCTGCTTGATGTAAGTACTCACGCCTTATTGCACCTGCAATTTAAAGCACGAGAAAAGCGACTAACCGTGTCAGAAAGAAACCAACTGCTGGTTCATTTTTTAAAACGAAAAATAAAATCCAGTCGATATCGCAGTATAAAAAAACAGACGAAGCAATGGCTATTTCTAGCGCGCAAGCATGGTGTGAACTTTGAATCTATGCTTGCACAAGAGCAGAGCAAGCTCTTTCAACAATGTTCAACTGATATCCATCATTTTGTTGAATTGGTGAGTAAGATAGAGAGTAAACTTAGGACTAAGGTTCAGTACTCACTGGCGAAAGAACTGGATCTCAACTCTAGGTATGGGGATGTATTAATTTGCGTTATCGATAAAGATTTGTCATCAAGGTTTGACGAAGATGGTTTGATGCTAAAATCGACCCAGATACTATTAGTTGGTGATAGTGACCAACAAGCAGAGTTTTCTGACGTATTAGACTGTAGTGGTTATTTTCAGTCGGTAGTCGCGTATCAAGACGACTACCACCTACGCGTAGAAATGTTTCGGTTGTAGTTAATACTCTTTTCTTGTTTGACTATATGTTAAGTCGGTTTTGGACACAACTTTGTCAGTGATTTTACTAAGTTAGCTTTTAAGGGATTACCTGAAGTATTGCAAAATCTCCAGTCCGTTGGCCGAATTCACTATGCCATTACACTTTAAGCTTTACCTATGGGGCAAAGATCCAGACAGGTATCTATCACCGAATGGAATTTGATGTAGTGTGCGCACTCAATGAAGCCCTAGCTCATGTCGTGAGTTAGGACTTTCTTTTAAATTAAACATATTTAAACGGGGTTTAAGCATGGCATACTATTGGTTATCGATAAGGTTAATCAGTTTTTAGGCTATATGGAATTTGAGAAATATTTCAATCTAGGTGCTTTAGGGGAAGATACGTTAGCAAAATGGTGTCGCGAGGTTGGGATTGTCATAACTTCTTCTGCACATGAAGATGTAAATGGATGGGATAGCTTTCTTGAGTTTCCCTACCTGAAGACTGATTTACCGAGAGACCTACAAAGCACTCCTATTGAATGTAAAGTACAAGTAAAGTCCACACAGGGGAAAAGAGGAAAATGTGATATCAAGTTATCAGCACTCAAGCGACTCGTCAATTACAACTCTCCTGCCTTCATCCTTTTCCTAGAGTTCAGTGAAGATTCCCTACCACACCTAGAATCAGCCTATCTCGTTCATGTTGATGAATCACTGATCCATCGGGTGCTTAAAAAAGTCAGAAAAAATGACATATCAAAGGCTCCCAAAAAGCTAAACAAGCTAGTGATAACTGTCAATTATGATGAAAAAGTAAAGTTGAAAAACACCCATGCCAGTGAGTTTGTGGACAAAGTTCTAACACATATCCCGTCTGGTATGGAGAAATATCAAGAAAATAAAAAAGCCATTATTAAAACGACAGGCTACGGTAAGTCCGGATTCTTCTTTTCTTTTAAGGCTGAGCCATCAGAAATTCAGAACCATCTAAAAGATAGCTACCTTGGGTACCAACCTATCCCAATAAATGTCAGTGAAAGCATAACTAAAGATAACCGATTTGATTTATCAGAGGGGGCTGTAGTCATTGAAGAAAGTCAGAATGCACAAGTAACGATCACTCCCAACGTATCAGGCCAGTGCAACCTAAAAGTTCGAACTACACCATACTCACCGGCCATCACTTTCTTAACCGATATCGTACATAAGGTTTGCATCACTGCGCACGATACTGGTTTGTTCCTTCGTTCAGATCTGTTCTCAATAGAAATAAGCGTTAAAGAAGGCGAATTTCATATAATCCCTCATCTGACTACTGATAAGACAACTTCAATCCAAGGTGCTATCAATTTTTTAAGAGTATTTCACGCATCTCAGAGAAATAATGAGCAGTTGTGGGAAATGCACTTTCTCGAAGATGATAGAAAACTCAATGCAACTTGTACTGTTAGCCATCAAGACAATAAAGACGACTTAATTGATTCATTGATACTGATATACCAAAGCTACAATTTAGAACCTAGCAAATTAGTATCGCTAGATCAGTTAGCACGAGACGAAGAGCGCATTAACGTATTAGCAAAATTTTTGAGAAATGAGCCAGACGGAGTTTGTATCGAACCGCATCCAGACGACGTGATTGACGTATCTGACGACATACAAAATGTAATGCCTTTCGTTGTTCAAGTTGGTGAGTATGTGCTGGGCTCAGTGTTCCTAATGCACGCAAACGTTGAAGACTCAAAGTACGTAGTCCACACAATTGAAACTTTAGAACCATTTGTGTTTGAAAACCGCTCTCCCACTAACGACGAATTAGAAGAAATAACCCAAATACACATCAATAGATTAGAACAGTTAATTTCTCAGTCTTAATTAGACTCAACGAGTTAAGAAATGAGAGCCTTTACTAAAACTTCGGCTCTCACAAGGTGTAATCTTAGTCTGATTTGCTCAGATTTGGTCTACAGCCATGGGGTAGGTCTTGTCTTTTGCCTATCCATTAGATCATGTATGGCAACTGAGGGCTAACAAGGAATGGAGTTAGTGACGATACTACTAACTCGAAGATGGACAGAAATGAGTTTGTATCATTTCTGTAATACCGTTGCTATTGATTAAAATAAACAAGGCCATCTTCTAATTGATATGCTTCAGTATGTGTTAAATTGAGTATAAGTACCCACACACATCACGGAACCCTATGAGAACTGAGCAAGAAATTTTTGATGAACTAGAGGTAATTGCTGCCCAAGAAGGTTTCTGGGAAGTTATAGCTTTTTTCTGTTGGAAAGACACTTTTATTCATT
Organism: Vibrio sp. MACH09; assembly: GCF_033238805.1. Lineage (NCBI taxonomy): Bacteria > Pseudomonadati > Pseudomonadota > Gammaproteobacteria > Vibrionales > Vibrionaceae > Vibrio > Vibrio sp. MACH09. The sequence goes on from NZ_BSFZ01000003.1 coordinate 14,403, forward strand.
TTTCTGGTGAAAAGTTGGACGCTGAAGCCTTCGCGCAGGCATTTGATAGAACTCGCTTATCCAGAACTGAGCTTTCAACACTCATTGGTTTAGCGTGTAAAAGCGGATTCAGCGATAAACAACTGAGCTTAGATGAATTAAAAGAAAGAGCGGAACATGTCTGGCATCTTCTCGATGAATTACATCATAGCTTTTATCCACCACTAGATTTTGCTGCCTTGTCTGAAAAATTTGGTTCCAAGGATGGTGATGATATCCCTAATTTTGGTGAGTTCATGAGAGAACTAGCCCCAACCAGAGATAAAAATCACTTTATGCGAGAAGCTATTTTTTACGGAGGGGATGGGGTTTTTAAACATCAATATAGAGATTTAGCCAAGCGTAGATATTCTCTTGATGAGGATTGGGTTGAGGCAAACAAAGGGTTCAAAATCCCTCAAGCAGTTGATGTTATTTCGGCTATAGAGCAAATTCAACTAGAAAAAGCCAATCAGTTAGCCTCTTCAGCAAAAAGCTGGCCATTGCCGTACCACCTACCTATGTTCATTATTACTATCTCTGAAGTTGTAACACGAAGTGGTTTAGGCGAAGAGGTTGTCGAAGCTGTGATCGCAGCTTTATCAGCCAAACCCGAAGAAGGAATGAAATGCTTTAAATCTGTGGATGATTTTAATCATAAGAATGCGTTCCCTATAATAAAAATTGATGAAGACACCTTCGTCAGTTTTCAAGCCTACAGTTTATGGGAGGCTCTTTATGAAAGTCCATTCTTTTGGTTTAACGAAGACAAAGCTTACAAGTCTATTGCAAGCCAACACAGAGGTGCTTTTACTGAGAATTTTACCGCTGAACGCCTAGCATTAGTATTTGGTAAAGAGAATGTATTAACCAATATCGATATCTTCGATGGTAAAGGCAAAGCTGGCGAAATTGACGTTTTAGTCACATTTGGTCGTTTCGCGATAGTAGTGCAAGCCAAGTCCAAGAAGCTCACTATTGAAGCTCGTAAAGGTAACAGTCAGCAGCTTGAAGGTGATTTTAAGAAAGCGATTCAAGATGCCTATGACCAAGCTGACTTGTGTAGCCAACTGTTGCAAAAAGAAGGTTATATTTTCAAAGACGAATTTGGCAAAGAAGTTAATATTCAATCAGATTTCAAGACGATATTTCCTGTTTGTATCGTATCAGATCACTTCCCAGCTCTTGCTGCCCAAGCTCGGCACTTTTTGAAATATAAAACAACCAATGTAATAAGACACCCTTATGTAATGGATGTGTTTTTAATGGATATGATTACAGAAATGTTGCCATCTCCTCTTTGGGTTATCGATTATCTTAATAAACGGAGTGATTATGGTGATTCAATTCTTTCTAATCATGAACTAGTAATTCTTTCAACTTACATCAAGCAAAACTTATACTTTGAGGAAGATCCAACGCTAGTTATGCTTGACGATGATATTTCCACAGATCTTGAATTAGCCATGTTAGCCAGAAGAGATGGTCATGATGGCCCCAAAACTCCTGAAGGTTTTCTCACATTTTCTAGAAAGTCTCATGTTGGAAGAATTATCGATGATATTGAGTTTTCGGCAGACTATTGTCTTCAGAAGCTAGGACTACACCTTCTATCTATGAGTGGTAATAGTATCGATCTACTCAATAAAGCAATTTCAAAGATGATTACTCAATTTAAAAAAGATCATCAGCACCATGATATATCTCTTCCCTTGTTAGAGGAAAAAACTGGCTTAACTATCCATTGTAATGAAGATGACAATGATACTGCCTATAAGAGACTGGTTACACATTGTGAGAAACGAAAATACACATGCAAAGCAGAATCTTGGGTTGGATGTTGTTTTAGCCCAACTAAAGATAAATTTCGATTTGCTTCATACCACGAAAGCAAGTGGAGCCAATCAGATGAAATGGATAGTTTAGTTGCGGATCTAAAGCCTATTTCACCAGAGCATCACATAGAAGACGTAAGAAAAATTTCCTTTGGTAAGCACCCGCAGATAGAAAGTAAAAAAGTTGGAAGAAATGAACCTTGCCCATGCGGCAGTGGTAAGAAATATAAACGATGCTGTATACCATAATTCTGATTTAGTGGGAAAAATCCAGTCGCTTGTGAGCCTCGCATTCATCGCGAGGCTTATTCGTATTAGAATTGCTTATTGATTAAAATAGTATTTAAAACTCATTTTGGGGCATAAACTTCTTAGACCTAGTTTACTTTCTTTGCTATTTTCTTTGTCTTCTTCTTGTCTCTAACCCACAGCACGGAACCATTCGTCTTTTTCTAATCAGGAAAGGAGTATAAGCGAGACAGAGTACTTGCTAGCAGCTCTGATATTGACTGAAAACTGAAATACCATCACTTAATTAAATGCATTGGTTTACTAGAACTGAGGCGTTTTTATTAAATGAAGCGTCAAATGTTCATATTTCTTATAAAACAAAATCCCCGTAAGGATATCATTATTTTCACCAAAAGTGTGAAACAGAAATATTTTATTTTGGGGGGTTCTAATTAGGACTTTTACTTACCCTTTTTGTTAGCGTGAAACACATGTTTTTTAACGGGAACTGTGTTTATGCGTATTCTCGCTTTGGTTGTTGCCAGTTTTTTGGTGGGGTGTGTTGCTAATGAACCGTCACCACAACCGCCTAATTTTACGGAATCTCTTAATGTACATGTTGCGCCTCCTCTAGGTGAGGCTTCTTCGGTACAAACTTCTCGCTATGTCTTCGAAAGAAGAGCGCCTGCTGAAGAGCTGACCAACATATTGAGTGTGCCTGTTGATGTTCGTTTGCCTGTTATGAGCAATATGACTATCAAAGAGAGCATGAATTTTATGTTGAATGGCAGTGGCGTTCGTCTTCGAGCCCCTGCTTCCTATGGAGAAGCTCAACTTTTCAATCAACCCCTTCCTCTTATTCAAACTGATATGGGGAATATGCCATTGCGTCAAGCTCTACAAATCATGGCAGGGCCGGCTTTTGTGCTGGAAGAAGATATTGTGAAACGGGAAGTCGGATTTAGCCTTAAAAAAGGCTACACCTGGATACCTCCTAAATACGACGAAGTGCTGATGTCGCCACGTTTGAAGGCGTCTTTATCTAACACAATCAAAACAGCGCCGCGTAATGCCAATGTGGTTGCTGCAGCAGAAATAAAAGAGGTAAAGAAGAAACCTAAACCTTCGATTTCTAGAGATGATGATTCGATAGAGCAGAAAAATAATGAGCGGTTTAGCGCATCATCTGCTGCCAATGCTTTGCTCACTTCTCCCTTGTCGAAGTCTATCATTCCAAAAACTAAACGTTTGGCATTTCGAGTGCATTCTGGAGAACGTTATCGAAGCGCATTATTACGCTGGGTACATCGTAGCGGTGCCGATAACGTTGCGATTGCTCAAGAGCCCGATTTTTTGAGGGCTCTCGACAACCTAGCCACGCGTGATTTTGCAATATCTGGATCCCTTGCACAAGCCGTAGCTGCGTTGTCATTGCATGATCCGACGTTATCTGAGTTGACCCTATATTCTTTGTCCAAAAAAGGCATGGTGGCTTTGCATCCTTATAAAAATGAAGCCGTTACATTATTTAATGTGCAGGGAAAAACGCTGAAATCGGCCGTTAAAGGAGTGGTTAAACACTATCGCTGGTACTGGGATGACAATGATTCTTGGTCCGTAGATGACTACCCGTTCCCTGCAAGCTATCCGTTAGTCACTCGTATCGGGGATATCAGTAAAGCGTTAGCTATCGTATTGAAACAATACCCATTAGAAGCTCGTCGTCTCGATGCCACTAAAACTATCTATATTAGGGAGGCGACACCACTATGATGATCCGTTTTATGATAATAGCGTCGGCAGTGGCCTCCCTTATGGGATGTGAGTCATTAGGTTTTGATGAATATGCAAAACGAAACCATGAATCAGAAAAGATTCTGGCACGTATTGAGGCTCAGCGTTTAATCAATACCAGAACGGATAAAGTTGTCCGTATAGAACAGCCTCCAGTGTTATTGACTCCTATAAAAGCCAAGATCGATATGGCGTACCTGTCTGTTCCGGTTTCCGTTAATGCATCTGGCTTATCCCTTTCGACGGTAATGGAAGACTTGCTACAAAACGTAAACGTTATGCCTTGGTATGGAAGCGGAGTTAGGTTAGATGAGCCTGTATCACTGAACTATCAAGGATCATTATTGGGCGCACTAAATGCCATAGAGAGCCAGCTATCAATTGGTTTTACCCCTTCTGAAGATAGTCTGAAAATTGAACGTTTTGTTTCGCGTACTTTTGAACTTGAGCTGCCACCCGGGATGATAAGTGATCAAATTGGCGCTTCAGAAAGCAGCACCAGTGGCGGTGAGGAAGAAGGTACGATTCAAATTGAAGGTCAATACGTCAAATTGTCTAGTACGAACGTGGATGTATTTAGCGAGGTTGCCGAGGGGATCAAGTCATTGTTAGCTTTTGACCCCAATCCTGATGAAAAGGCCGATGATGTAGAAGATCGATTGATGGGAAGTGTACGTTCAATCCCTTCTTTGTCTCGTTTGGTTGTGCGAACGACACCGGCAAGAATGAAAGAAGTTGATGTACTGGTAACGAAAGCAAAAGACGCATTAAAACGGCAGGTTGTGCTTGAAATACAAGTCTTAGAGTTTCGTTCTAACCTTGGTCATGAAAGAGGGATCGATTGGAATTTGGTTCGTGATATTGGCTCAGAAAGTAGTCTTAACTTCTTTATTCCAGGAACAAGTCTCTTATTCAAGGGAGCCAGTCCTGGCTTGGCCTTTACTGGGGGAGGGAAGTGGGATGGGACAACCGCTCTAATAAATGCACTCAATAAACAAGGTCAGGTGTCCACAGAAACGCCTATTTCAATTCTGGTTCAAAATCATCAGACCAATCACATTACCCAAGGCAATACGATTGAGTTTTTAGAAAACGTCGGCTCTAACAGTGATGAGGGAGTTGTGGCTACGCAAACTGAGCGTGGCGTGCGCCGAGAAGGGGTGGACTTCATTGTAGTGCCAAACATTCAGCGAGATCATGTTTATCTAAGAACATCCGGTATGCTGACTAAAATTGAGTCTTTACCAACCCAAGAGGTTGCGGGTGAGATCCTCACGTTTCCCAAAATACGTGACTCAAAAATCAACTTTGCCAATAAACTCAAGTATGGCCAGACCATCGTTATCGCATCTGTGTCTCAAATGGACAGTACGACCGATGCCAATTCCTTTTTGGGGATACCGTTTTTAGGGGGTAACAGCGCCATCAAACAGCGGGTTGAAACCTTAGTTCTCTTAACACCTAGGAGAGCAGACGGATGATGCTCATTCCTGAGTTGGTCAGTCTTCCGCATCATGGCCATGTAAAGAAGACCCTGAAAAAACTAAAAAAGGCATATCCTGCCCGGTTTTCGAAAGTGTTTGTTCGAGAAGAGATGGTTTGTCTGTATACCGCCGATGAAATGTGCTCGGTGCGCAGTGAACTGTGGCGAGATGTTTTACAGGCCAGAGGTGAAGATTTGGCTCACTTGGCGCTTGTTGAGGTCATTCGCGATGATGCTGAAAATGATGAATATCTATTTTGTGTTTTGATAGAAGATGGTGTGGTGACACAACAATGGTCACAAACGTCATTAGATATTGATGAACATGTTGCGCTTATGGGGTGCCAAGACATCTTATGGGTTGGACACTCTCAGGTAACGTCTCCTATCAGGGTTATTGACGGTTTGTCAAAGAGTGAACGGGCCATGCTCTCCTCTTATGCGCTGGAAGAGGAAAAAAATCAACGTCCTTGGTTGCTCTTTGGTATCGGGGTTACTCTTATGATCTGTAGTGCCACTTTATGGTACGTCACTCGTGATCCCCTCCCTGTTCAATCTCAAGTTACCCAACCTGTTGTTGTTGATCCGTATGCCGGATATCGACGTGCCATGATTTCAGGCGTGTCTGCCGCGCAAAGCTTAAAGCAGTTGCAAACGCTGGCGGTTATCTCTCGGCATCTTCCTCCTCATTGGAATGGTCATGAGCTGTCGTATTCTGGAAGCTCTTCTGTGTTGACTGTCACTCGTCACCCTAGAGGAAAGGTTGCCGTCTTTCAACAATGGTTAAACGAGTACGGCTCTATTCAGTCCTACGTGACATTTGATCATCACAACGCATCAATAACTACGCTCAGTACTGTGGATATGACGCAATGGGCTGAAAAAATGATGCCATTGAATACCACATTAGCAGGGTTGCAAGATGCACTGGCTGTATTTGGGTTCTTGGTGAAGGGGGAAACCCGTACCGGTACTTCCTGGCAAAGCGTCACTCTTACTCTGGATGTTGCCCTTTCTTTGTCGGACTTTGATGCACTGCATGCGTTGTTTATTTCTTTGCCGATCACCCTCGGTCCCGGCAATTTTGTTTTTGAGCAGGGTCTTTGGCAAGGAACTATCCAGTTAACACTTTACGGAGGATAAATCGTGAAGGAAAAATACAAACTGATCTTGATTATCATCGGGGTGATATTTTTGATGGGTGTGATTGGCCGAATCATCTTTATACCGGCGACATCAACGCTTCAGCAGCAAAGCCCCTTAGAAGAAAACATGTTTCTTCCGGAGCCTGAGGTTCAAACAAGTCGTATTGATACTGCGGATGTTCAACCAAAACAGAGAGTGAATGAGGCAGAGTCGACGGCTTCTTTGTCACAACAGGAAGTCAAACCTTTGGTGTTGCCACTGGACATGCAGTCATATCTAGATAAGCACCTTGAGCTCAAGACAGAGACGTTAAACGCGGATATTGCTGAGCAAAAAGCCAGAGCCTGGAATGCAGAGCAAGCACAGAAGCTTCATGACACGATGAATAGTATTGGTATCAATGACTCTCCTGTTCGTATTGAGCGAGATAAAACACCCGTGTCATCGGTGAGTATTCAATCGTCATCCGATATTGAGGCGATATCTGTCCGAAGTATTGTTGAGGTCAATGGGCAATATACTGCTCGGATCTATTGGAAAGGGCGATTGAAAAAGGTGATTCCTGGCGATCGCCTCGGAGGTATTCGAATCCATAAAATCACTCGTGACAGCGTTGTTGCGAGGGACAGCTCTGGTATTTACGCCTTTGGTGTAAGGAGTAACCAGTGAGCGGAATACTCAATGATAAGCAACTGCTCTTTCTGTGTATTGATGATGGCCATACCTTTGTCGATGAAGAAGGGGTTGTGCATACCGATGATCTGAATGCGCCAAAGTTACCTGCCATCAAAGAGTATTTGCGTGAGCAAGAATCATTGTTAGATGGAAAACTCTTTGCGAAAACGCCATTGGTGCGTTTAGCCAGTAAAGACACGGTAAAGACGATGTTGGAGTTGGTGCAAACGTTAATGCAAGAAGAGAGCAACAGTGATGAGCAGTCAGAAATTGGCGTTAAGCTCATTGAACTGTGTCAGGCCGCTATTGACGCTCGTGCATCCGATATTCATGTGGAGGTTCATCGCCAAGAGAGTCACTTTTATTTGAGGGTTGATGGCAAACGCGAGGAGCTCATTACGTTTGCCAATGGCGAGTGCGCTCTGCGTCAAAACAGAGATCTTGGTCTTAATTTAGCCGCGTATGTGTTTCAAATGAAGGGAAGCCACAACTTTTCTGGACGTATTCCTATCAATGATCGTTTTGAGTTGCCTTTGTTATTAAAAGAAGCAGAAAAGATGGTTGAGTGGCGAATTGCGTTAATGCCGCTTGTGCGGGGGATCAAGTTGGTTTTTCGTTGTTTAACGCCACTTGGTGAGCCGCTTACGCTTGATGCGATGGATTTATTGCCCACTCAGATACGTATTTTGAAAAGTACGATGAAACGTCGGAGCGGCATTATTGTGTTAACTGGCCCGATGGGCTCAGGTAAGTCATCCATGGTTTACGCTCTGCTCGATACGGTTGATCGCGTTGCTCGATGTTGTCATGCACTGGAAGACCCTGTGGAATTTGAGCAAGTTGGCGTGACAAAAACCTTAGTGGAACCTAGGCGTGAGCTTAAAGAAGGCAGTGGTGTTTATTTAGATTACACCTTCTATGCGTTAGAGCAGCTTCGACAAGATATTGATATCACCTCTTTTGGTGAGCTTAGAAGCCACAATACGACAAAAGAGTTTACCCGCAAAGGTGAAACCGGGGGACTTGCCTTATCGACTCTCCATGCGAACAGCGCCATTGGGGTGCCTGCCATTTTTATTGAACAGTTAAACATTGCGCCTTCGATAGTTTCTGCCCCTGAGCTGATGCAACTTTTTTCGCATCAAAAGCTGATCAGAAAGTTGTGTCAACACTGTGCTTTATCGCTTCAAGAGGCGGCACCTGTCTATCACAGTGCCTGTCAAGATGAGCTGTATCGACGTAAGAATGAACAGCTTAGTACGTTATTGCCCGATGCTTTAGACACCGTCCGGTTGAAACACCCCCACGGCTGTACACATTGCTCAGGAAAAGGGGAAAAAGAGCGCCTTATCGTGTTAGAGATCATTGCCTTGGAAGATGATGATAGAGCCTTTATTAAAGCGAAGGATTACTTAGGCTGGAAATATCATTTAGAAAGTAAAGGTTGGCCAGACATACGTGTTCATACCTTGCATCGCATCCGTCTTGGACAGATTGATATTGAATCTGCTTCGGAGCAGGTTGATGGTCTGATGCCGGAATTAAGCCGTGAAATATACCAAAAAATACACCAAGAAATGATGACGCTTCAAAGTCGTGCAGCTTCGAGTGATCCCGCTGAAAACAGAGACGTTTTGGAGGGGATATGAATTTTTCAAAATGGATGTTTACCAGAGCCGAACAACGTGATCTTCTTGAGCAGTGGTTGATGTGTGAAGAAGATGGTCTCACGGTCATGCAGTTTTGCGAGCTGTTGGTGAAGTTTGGTACGGACTCTTCGAAAAAAATTGGTCAGGAAGGATTGGCAGCCCCCGGTCAGGGGAAAACGTTCTCCGATGTTTTAACCAAGTGGTGTGATCCTGTCGTTGTGCAGATCATTGCCATTACCCAGCACTCTGGCCACTTAAAGTTGGGTATTGTGTCTGCAATTAATGAGCTTAGCGGCGGGCAAAATGTCATGAGTCGTGTGGCCATGATATGCGTTATGCCATTGACCATGTTATGTGTCATGGGGGGACTGAGTGTTTATGTGTCAGGAGAAATACTAGGCGCGATTGATATCCAATATGGCTTTGCTTTTGATATGAGAGCGTTTTTGAAAAGCTCCGGGCTTGTATTATTGATTGGATCCGTTGGCTTGTTTCTTTTAATGAACTTGTCTATGCCATATTGGAAAGGCCCCATCAGAGCGCTCTTTGACGACTTGCCTTTGTATTCTCATTATCGTATTGGGGTGGCTTCGGGGTTTCTCGGTACGTTATCCAACTTGTCTAATGCCGGGATGAACATTAATGACGCGTTAACCGTGATGTCTGAGCACAGTTCGCGATATTTGCGCTGGCACATTGCAACAATGCGAGATCGCTTGGAACGTGAAAGTAATATTGGACGTGTGCTGCATACCGGTCTTTTGCTTCCTCGAAGTCAATCCAATCTTGAAGTGCTAGGAGATACCAGCGAGCTTACCCGCTTATTAACCCGAGCGGCCACTTATCATCACAATGAAGTCACCAAACGGTTAAACCGTATTGAGAGCATCTTACCCAAAATCATTCTTATATTGGCCATTCTTCTGCTTGTTTTAACCGTTGGTGGTGCAATGGCGCAGCTACTTGGCGCTGTCCGAATGTAACGAATAAGGAACATTAACAATGAAGATCAGAAAATTATTAGTCTGTCGTAGTAAAAAAAGCGGGTTCACCCTGTACGACTTTATGTTGTGGCTAGTTGCCGCGGCCATCACGTTAGTTGGTGTGATCGCGCTTTACAACACCGCGAGTGCCTGGAGTAAAGAGTCACAAACCGTTCAGGCGGTTACCGCGCTTAAAGCGGGCGCTGAAAAAGTGAAGGTAGGGAATCATGCCAGTACAACATTAGCAAAAGTGTGTGATGTTAGACGCAATGCGGTTTCTATGAATATTTGCGGCACTAGCCGTAATGGTGTTGCTATGAATCCCTATGGGGGAAATTACACGTTAACCCCAAACAGCGCCAACTTGTCCCAAGTGATTATTGGGGTGACCAGAGTGGACACGAAATACATAGATAATTTGGCTGATGCATTGGCCAAATTATCGGTTGGGAACTGTATTGAAGCTTCTGGCTGTACTGCGATAACTGTGTCGGGCAGCACCATCACGGTGATCATGTAATGAATATGATGAGCTTTGTATTGGCAGGAGCATTGGCGGTAGCCTCTACGGCGTCTGTCGTTGCTTTTCTTGCTCATCAACATGTCCAAACGACTTGGTCATTGAACGCATTGCAAAACCGCGTTTTTGACGCCATGCGTCTTAAATTGTCAGAAGATCTGGATACATCAAATTGCCTGAGTGTGCCGGCCGACAATACCATTGAGGATTTAATTGCAAATACCCTTTTACCTCGTCATATCTTAGTGTCTGTGCCATGGTCACTGCGCATTTCATATCAGAGACCCACTACTTTAGGTGATGCGGTTATTTTGACGCTTACCGTTGTGGCGGATAGTGAGGATGAAGGTGAGCGGTTGAGGCAATCTGCTGCTCCCAATCTGTTGTGGACGTATGATCCTAATACCTATTCGCTCACAATACGTCGAACTCTTACATTTCTTACTCACCAATATGATGAGCTGGCGTTTGATTTTGATGCCGGATGTTTCAATGAGTAGGAGAGCTGATATGAAACGGATAAGAAGAGCTCGTGGGTTTGGCTTGTTTGAACTGACATTAACATTGACGATATTGTCCGTCGTTTTGTCGTTCGCTATCCCTGCAGCTATGAGTGTGTGGCGAAGTCATCAAGTTGAAAAATTTGTTACGCATTTAAAGACGCTTTCAACTCAAATTCTTCAGTATCAATATCATCGAGTCAAAACGGAGGGGATCGATCCTACGCAAACGAACATTGATTCTCTGCAGAGCTGGCCTGCCGACATCGACGCGTTAATGACGGATTATGACAGCATATTCTGGATAGAATGCCGTCTCGCCGATGAAGCCAATGAATTGTGTCTCCGTCCAGATCGTATCCCTTTTACCAATACTCGACTCAGGGTGGAGCCGTTTTGGGATACCACGTCAGGGTATGGGTTATCACGATTTTACATCACGGTTCCAACAGGTGAGCTGCCAAACGATGGTAGCTGGGCTCGCTGGGCTCTCCCTTTGTTGACTATTCATGGTGCGCGGCAACGTGCCAATGGTGATATTCAAATATCGTTAACGCCGCTGACTAAAACCACTCAATATCGAGAGTATCTTAAAAAAGATGGTTCAACACCGTTAACCGGTGATTGGGATGTGGGCGGGAATAGTGCTCTTACCAATGTGAGAGACATGACCATTAATAATAGCGATGGCACGCAAAAGTCCGTCGTGAATAAATTAACGGAAATCTATACCGTTTCACATGGACAGGCGATTACAAAACCGAAATGCCCATCAGGAATGACGGTTGATTATAATTTATCGGTATCAGAAATAACGCCTATTTCTGGGTATGAAAATAGTGGTGAATTTAAAGCGTATATATTAAGTGAAACATCAATGAAATTTATAATTGGCTTGGATGTTATGTCAAAAATTAATTACGGAGTGAATTCTGGAAGGTTGATAATAACGCACAACGGTTTTGTGACCGTTTTTCTTCAATGTAAATAAGTAGGTGATGATATGAATATAAAGTATAAAGTTTCTTTTATAATACTTGCGTTACTTAGTACGTTTAATGCATTGGCAAAAGTGACGTATGATGAAGCGATAGAAGAGGAGAGAGCTTACAGTAAAGATAATAAAAGTGTGGTGCAAAACCATGGGTTTACTGAAGAGGATTTAAGGAATGCGAGGGGGGGGAATACTCCGAACAATCTCGAGTATATTGGAAGAGGGAGCATGAGATTGCCTGATCCCGGGATGTATTTTGTCGATACTTCCGGGGGGACAAGCACTGTTTACGTACCATCATTGTCTGGAAGCTACTATGGCACGAGCTCTGTTATTTCTAATTCCGCTTATGGCGTTATCGTTCGAAATGGCGTTGTTATTCCGCACTCTAGATATGGTTCTCCTAGTATTAGAGGAATATATAAAGTTAAATAACACCAACGATATTATTGGTTGGTAATATTATGTGAGATGACTCGTAATTAAATATTCGGCTCGTATTATATTTGTTCTGTAATACGGGCTGCGTAGTAAACTGTGTTTGGTATTCATTACATCTTTAATTATTTATCCGGTCAATTTATTTAGAGAGAAAACCAAAATGAAAAATATTAGAATATTATTGTTGTTGGTTATGTTGTCGTGTTCATATTCTGTTGTGGCGACGCAACAGGGTACGGCGGTTGATTGGCGTAATGATTATTCTAATATGGTGAAGCCTCTTAATTGTTCCGGTACGATCATTGCGGGCAAGTTTGTTCTTTCAGCGGCTCATTGTATTCCTGTTAATGCTAATCAACATTATATTCTATTTTCAAATCTAGAGAGAACTTCGTTTGTTAATCAATTTGTGCACCCTTTATGGTCTGGGGGACCAACTAAGAATGATGTGGTTATTTGGGAGCTGGGGAATGTGCCCCCAACGGATGATATTACCTTTTTTGCCAACTTAAATGTAGAGACGGTCAGTGATGATGACCTGATTGGACTGTATGGATTTGGTTACCATGCGTCTAATGCCTCCGATTTAAATATGGCGCGAATTAGAACGGTTAACTATGACGCCATTGATGTTGATAATCAATTTGTAAAAGCAGTTGATATCGGTCAGGGGCAAATGGTTAGTGGGGACTCAGGTGGCCCCTGGCTCAATACTAGTGGAGAGATAGTATCTATCAGCAGTGCAACCCAACCGTCTTCTGGGGGAGGGAGTGATTCAATGATTGGTATCAATCTGACTAAATCAAGAGACTTTATTTTAGATACGGTTGATGGTTGGCATTACCCCACGTTGGCCAATGGCAATAACCTAACGATCACCGTGCAATCTTTGCATCAAAATGTCGTCAGTGATGTGGCTTATACGGATGGAAATGTTGTCATCACGGGTGGTTCGTGTGTAGGTAAAGCGGTGATCACGGCTTATGAAAAATGTACCTATGAAGTTCAGGCAACGGGGGAGGGTAAATTGTATTTAACGGCGGATGAGGTTATTTCTATTAACAAACCTGCACCTACGCCTAGCAGCGATAGTGGTGGTGGGAGCGGTGGCGGCTCAATAGGTTGGTTGGCGCTGGTTATGTTGCTGGGTGTTAAGTTTCAGCGAGAATTGGGCGCTACGCGTCATGCGTGATGTGATTTTTTGACATGTTATTTGTGAGGCCGCCGTTGGCGGTCTTTTTGGTTGGTGTCTTATAACGATAACGAGTCTGTTTTAGTTTTTACAAGTAAAATGAGTAGAGTACATTTAGGGAAAGCAGGAGTATTGTAGGATAGAAATAATTTAATTGTATGGTTACATATGGAAAAATTTCCGAACAGATTGAATGAGTTTATGTCTGAATCTAGGCATACAAAAGGTAGAGAATCTTTGTTGATGAAAAAACTCACATACGATTTGCAGTTGGCTGTGTGTAGAGATGACATCAAAGCCACCATGGATAATGACTGTTGTCATTATCGGGGCTTGGGTTTGAATGCTGAAGAATCCCCACATAACTTCTATCCACATCAAGCACTTAAAAGTATTCGCGCACCTTGTTTTGTGATCTAATTTTATCGACCAAAACAAAAAAAGATATGGAGAACAAGATGCGCGAATTTCAGATTATATCTCAATCCTTACACCAACACTGTCCTGAATTACATGCTAAGCGTCTCAAAACACTTATTACTGCCAGCGAGGCTTTATTTAATAGCAATACTTTAACTCTTACCCAGCTTGGCCGTCATATCGGAGGAAAGACTCATACCAAACACAATATCAAGCGCATCGACAGATTGCTTGGCAATCATCACCTTCATTACGAACGCGTTGCCGTCTACCGTTGGCAGGCTTCTATGATTTGTCACTTTACTATGCCCGCTATCCTTGTTGATTGGGCGGATATCCGCGAAATTCAGCGCCTTATGGTATTGCGAGCTTCTGTCGCATTATCTGGCCGCTCTGTCACCGTTTATGAGCGAACATTCACTCTTGAGGAGCACAATACAGATAAGGTTCATAAAAGATTTTTGAAAGAACTGGCCTCTGTCCTTCCACGAGGCTGTATCCCGCTGATAGTCACTGATGCCGGATTTAAAAACCCTTGGTTCAGAGCTGTTGAGCAGCAAGGTTGGTTCTGGCTTTCAAGAGTCAGGGGAGTTATCCATTATACTGATACAAAGTGTGATAACTGGAAACCAATCAGTACGTTACAGAAAAAAGCCACTTCGCGAAGTCGGTATTTCGGTCCTTGTCGCCTGACTTCCTCTAACCCCATTACATGCGGTATTTATCTTTATCGTGCAAAGATAAAAGGACGAAAAAACCAGCGTTCAACCGGAACCAATAGTAAGCATCAGGGGTCGGCCTTCTATAGTCAGGCAGCAAAAGAGGGCTGGATATTAGCGACAAATTTACCCGCTTCAAGGTTTACACCTGCTCAAATGGTCAAGTTATACAGTAAACGAATGCAGATAGAAGAAACTTTCCGAGATCTGAAAAGTCCGGCTTATGGGTTTGGTCTGAGGCAAAGTCGAAGTCGGTGCCCGAAACGGTTTGATATTATGCTGCTCATCGCACTCATACTCCAACTTGTGCTCTGGTGGGTAGGTTTAGTCGCAAAAGAGAAAGGTTGGCATAGATATTTTCAGGCTAATACCGTTCAAACCCGAAATGTTCTTTCAGCTATCCGGTTGGGCAGTGAGGTAGTCAGGCATGATCGATATCACTTGAGAAAACAGGATTTACTCAGAGGTGCTTTGTTGTTTCTTCAAGAGATCAGGAAAAATGGTGATGTATTAGTGTTTTTATGAGGGGATCCGCTAGGTTTGAATGAGAATGATGTCGAGAATTAAGCGCTTACAAATGTACCTTTGTCGAGTTAGCGACCTAATGGAACGTATATTCATAATACAAAGTGTGAGTCAAATCGTAACTCTAATGTTATTTACATTTTACATAATAAATATGTATACGTTAATCTGTGTATTCTTAATAAAAATTTCAATAACATTTAAAAAGGGCTTCTTGAATGGGAAAATATATCTGTCTCATATGTTCATTTTTACTAACAACCTCTGCCTTCTCAGAAGAGGTATCTTGGGATGAATTAACTCAAAAATATATTGTTGACCTCTCTCTGAGTAATAACAATGATTATGTAAATTCTTACATGCAACACTATAATCAAGACGAATGGGCAAAATATCGTAATAACGAATTTGAATTTGATGATAAGTTAAAGGAAACAAGTAAGAAAATGAACGCACTTTCCGATGAGACCATTGGAAAAGTATATGATTCAGAAGTGTATTATTTTTTATCTAAGTATGATTTTAATCAAGAAGAGTTTCCAGCTAGACTTATCGACTCGTTGATGATATCCAATGTGAACCATTGGGGTAACTTTCCAAGCATATATAATGTTAATTTGTCAAATGCAGCTGTATATGAAAAATTTCGTATTGATAAAGAACACGCAAAGAAACTTGTGTCATATGAGTTTCTGGAGTCAAATGGAACTAGAAATGTCCCAGCTAAGATTTTCTATAAGATATCCAGTATATCAAAAGATGGGGAGGTTGAGGCTGAAATCGTTGACTTAGTTTTATATCAAAGTAATCGACGAGAAAAAAATATAGTTAAAAGTGTAACTCCTAGTCAAGATATCGTATCTGGTCATCCTTCGCAGAAAAAAATAAAAACTTTAGTACGTAATTATTACGATAAGCAAAGTGAGTGGGCGGGAAAATATCGTATTGATTTATTAACTGAAATGAGGATAGAAAAAGTTAATTCTTCAAACTTCAACATTCATGTTAAGTACAAATATGATTCATTAGGTAGTGGATACGGTGGAAGAGATAAAAGAGTATTTCATTTGAAAAAATCTGATAGTAAATGGATGATAGTAGGTATGGGGTCTCATAACTCAGCTACATTTAATTAGTTAAATAGATGATTTCAATTCTCTAAGTTGTACTAGCTCAAGGGCAGCTTGTAACCTCCGTCATCCTTCCCAGGGCGTCTTTACTGACGCTCTTCTATTTTTACTGCCAAGCCTTGTGATATGTTCAAAGCCCATTTTACAGTTGGAACCTCCCCCCTTCTAGCAGGATAGTTAACACTGTTAATTTTTAACCAGTTAGGGCGTAAAGAGAATGAATGTCACGTTACTCAACAGCGACCCTAAAGAGATTGCTGCCGCCGCATAATTTAAGTGTTGCACAAGTTTCAAAAGAAGAAGGCATTAACGTTGCAACTCTTTATAGTTGGCGCAGTAAATTACGAGAAACAGGATCTGTTGTGCTAGGTAATCAATCTTTTACTGGCGCGATATCGACTCAGGCTTATGCCATAATTCGTAACGATGCCTACAATAGTTCGAGCACCTGCTGAACCATTGCTCGTGTTGTGAGCCTTTTGGACAAGCGCTCTTATTCGAACTTCATGCGCAGAAATAGTTTTTGGTCGTGTTTTCCAATATTTATAACTGCTGCGATGAACATCGAATATGCTACACAGTTTGAAAATACTGTAGCTCTGTTTGAGTCTCTCGATTATCGTGAATTTTTCAGTGAGTCTGACATCAACAGATCTGTAGCCTTTTTTATGCTCTTCCAGTTCGGCAATCCGCTTTTTAAGCTCTCGGATCTCTATTTGTTCTGGCGTCAGCGGTGATGCTTTGGGGGTAATACCCGGCCTCTCTTGTTTAAGCTGTCTTATCCACTTATCCATAGCAGATTTACTCACATTCATAGTTTCACCTGTTGTGTACGAGGTGCGTTCTAACACCTCTAATCAGGTGGTCAAATTAACTATACCACTACAATATGGCCTAAGAGTTTAAATATTTGAGTGTCACTTTGCTTTGTTTGGATTTCCATAGGAGTCCCTTATTGATTGATGCATATCCTTACCCCATTTACTTTTCGGATACAAAAAAGAACTAATTTTGTGATTTTATATGAAGATGAATAAAGCTAGAACTTAGGCATCATCTAGCACCAATGTAAACGTATTTACATTGAAAGTGGCAATATCATAGTAATAAATTGTAATGCACTGCTGCCTATTTAGTTTAAAAGCTTCAATAAAGTTAGTTAGTTATTTCTAGGTGTGGGTATAAAATTTCGTCTGGACAATTAGCCAGAGATTAATGCCAGATAGTTATGATGAACATCACATATATAAAACCACTGTCATATTCACGTAGATGATTTATGTTTTAATCTTGGAAACAATACATTAAGTCGCTAGCTGAAAATTAAAAACACAGAAATATGGCCTTCCCGCAAAGAATCTAGATGAACATATCATAGATATCAAGGGAGTCAAAAAATGAACAGTTTTACAAAACAAATCAAAACCGTTGCGTTTTATCTTTTTAGCATAGCTTTTTGGGGCGGAATTGCGTTAACCGTCATCTATTATATATCACCGGTAACTATGGCAAGAATTACTGCGTTTTACGATGATAATGTTTCTGTTTGGGATGAAACTGCTTGTGAAGCCAATCAAGAACGTTGCTTAGAGGCCAAATTACGCGAGTTAGAATCTTTAAGAGTAGACTTGGATGGAGGAATACAGAAGTTGAATGAGCAAATAGTCTCTCAAGGTGAAATAATAAGCCATCATATATTATTACAAAAAGCCAACAGCCAACTTATTACTGCAGGTCAAGCACAAGTCAGCACTCTATCTAATCCTCCCTCAGAGCAACCAATAGATATATGGTTTTCAGGCCAGCACTTTAGCAATATAAATGTATTGAAAAGTCAGTTATCACTACTCGAAAGAGAAAAAAGAGTCCTAGCTTCTCAAGTGAAGCAAGCTGATAACATCAAGTCACAACTCGTCACTACTAGAGAGAAACTAATCATCAATCGAGGAGAGCTGAACTTAGAAATAAAAATGATTCCATCTAAGTTGATATTATTGCGCTCTAGTCAGTTCCTACAAGATTTTGACCAAAGTGTTATTCGAATCGATGATCTGCTCAATAATGGTTACAGCGAACTTAAGCAAGTATCTGATGTGATACTTAATACTGAAGAATTTGTTCGTCAATACTCCAATAATCAATAAGGTAAAAAACGTGAACTATAGTGCTTTAACCACCCACTGGCAGAAAGTTAGGAAAGTTGTAGTGAACGACTTAATCGCCTGCCTGCCAGATGGGCTAGCCAAAGATCTATCCGACGATAAATATAACACTTGGTTTAATCAATTTGATCAAAATTTTGCAAAAGCAAAACATCTTGAAAATCTACTAGAGTCCTTGAACTGTGTAGATTCGGTAAGTGATATTTGGGAAATTACAGAAAATGCTAAGTCTAGTATCAAAGATAGAATAAAAAATATTGGTACTGACGTTTTAACGTCCTCTAAAGCAAATGGAAGTATATATAACTGCAGTAAACAAGCACTGGATTCAAGTCGTAAAATATTTCTACTTGAACAAGGTGTTGATAAGCGATATCTCGATAATCTAGATCATTGGTACCGAATTTATCCAGTAGTCAAAGAAATACAACAAGAAATGGAAGGGCGCGATGTTCAAGTCACCGATGAAATATTTGTAAAACAAATTAGTCAGCGATTAAAAGACAAAGGCATCCACACAGTAACTAAAGAATCAAGATTACTGGACATTCTTTTTGATTTCTATCATCAACCCGTTCATACGAACCACGAACAACTATCAATTGAAGAAGAATACTCATTGGATGATATAGAAGCCATTGAAATGCAATTAACGCGTCTTGAATTATGTTTCAATAAATTAAAAGCATTTTCTAGTGAGACATATCAGATACTGCATCAACATGTTATCGAACAAGTAAGTGCAAAATCTATTTTTGAGTCTATGGGAATTTCTAATACCAAGTTCAGAGCCAGAAAAGAAAAAGGACTTGAGCTACTCCATAGATGTTTAGAAGGACAGAGTCAGGACGCGCTCTCAGTTTATGAGGAGGATAACTAATGGCTCAACAAAAAATTCAAAAATTATTAAATGAAGTATTAAAAAAGCAACAAGATCAAGGGATGTATCACCTGTCTTATGAAAGAATTTTACAAGCTTTGAGTAGTGGTCCTGCACTCAGTGAAAGTGAAAAAGAAATCTTGTGGTTGTCACCATCTGCGAGGGCAAAATATATCCATGCAAAGAAAATTCTTCAAACAGAGTCAGTAAACCGATGGCAGAACAAATCTTGGTGTCAGCCGCAACAGAAATTAGCAGCATCGGCTGAAAGTGATATATATACGCTCGAGTTCGATGATTATAAAGTGATTATTGAACGTGAAACAGACGGCTTTGTAATTAGCTTGATTTTACACGAGGAGCTAAGAGATTCGTTAACAATGTCCGATTATATTGAACTTATAGATGATAAGGGCGAGATATGGATTGGCGGAACTCCAAGTGGTGAACCATTTATTATGAATGACTGGCCATATAGTAATGAGATAGGCGATTACATTACCAGAGCTGTAAAACTGGTATTGAAACGTTAGAATTCTAGGAGACTAATATGCCGTTGATTAGAGCATTTTCTGATACAAATAGAACACATGAAAACATTCAATTTCGTGAGTTTGTAGATCAAATATATCAGTTTGAACTTAATAAAGAAAAAAGTATACCTGATTACCAACCACAATGGATTATCATAATTCAAGGTTATGAATTTAGAGGGTGGTATCCTGAGAATCGTAGGTCAGAGAAAGCAGAAACAGACATACTAGTTATAAGAGAAAATGGTATAGCCTTTGTCGAAACCAAATCCTACACTTCTGCGAAAGCTATTTCTGCTTATGAACTAGAACCTTGGACGGTAGTTAATTCAGATGGAAGTGAACAAACACTAACAAGTGGTGGAAAAGTAAAAAGAAATCCTTTTCAACAGGTATTGCGCACTCGAGCAATACTTTTCAATCACTTAAGACGCTCAGCACCTATGTTCACTTCTGAAGTATTAGAGCCATGCTGGGAGAAGAAAAATTTCATCTCGACGATGGTATGGTTTAACAAGGATATTGATTTAAAAAACAATATTTCAGCTAAATATAACTGCTATTTTAAAGTGGTAACGACAAAAAAAATTGTTGATACAATTAACGATCTCAATGACGGCATTACTGTAATATCGCCAGAACATATTGGTCTATTGCTTAGTGAGCTTAATGTTCGCAAAGAGTACCACACTAGCCGTATGCTAGATGAGAATTGTCGCCCCTTAATCCCTGGGTATATACGAGATCAAGAAAATACACTCGGCCAAAAATCAAACACCTCTAATTCCGAAAGTAATGATAAGTTGAAATCAGCTAGTAACATAAAAGACTTCGGGACTGATCATTTTCATCAGCAACAAATCTCAGGAGTAAGTGGAGAAGTACTATTCCCGACAGCTTCCAAATCAACGGTTCAACTACATATGATGAGAGTCATTGTTAGAGATGGGCATGTTGATCCAGCGATGCATTTTACTTGCCGTTCAAAGGGAGATAAATTTCCCCCATCAGCAATTCGAGATGTACTTGAGCCCGCCCGTTCATATGAAAGCAATGATTGTCCAGCGGTGAGAGTAGATCCTAGTAACAGCAATTTTCAAGGACGGAGCCATGAACTTTCACTAGCCCTTGCAGACCAACTTGCAAGACATAGTTCTTTATTAAATAAAAACGAAACGGTACTGGGGACGGGGCAAATTGAAGAGCATGGTCTAATTGCACCAGTTACTTTTATCCAAGAAAAACTTGAAGCTGTGCTCTACTTTGCAGCGGAACATAAAATTCGACACCTAGTAATAAGTGTTAAAAATAAAAAAGACATAACACCAGAGATACAAAAGAATTTAATTGCAGCTGGTGTTACCTTACATGCAATAAAACGAATTTCTGATCTAAACGGAACCCTTTGGAATGTTGACAACTTAAAATACAAATCAAAAGAAAACTCACAAACTAAACCTAAAAATGCAAAAAAGTTTATCGCTATCGGTGCAGTGACGATGATTACCTTAGTTTGTGTATTGGCTTTTAGTGATAATCTGAAAAGTGTAACCAAAGCCGTGTTACCCCAAAGTATTACAGAACAAATAACGTTACAAAATAATACTTATCTTACAGATCCTAATAATTGGCAGGAATTACAAAACTTACTATTACTCGTCAATCAAGCAACACCAAAAGAATTCAATTCTCTATCAGACATAACTCGTGAAAGAATAGAACAAGCTCTTACTACTTCTACAATCAGTGATAGTCACCTTAACCAACTTACCACCGAGTTAAAGCGAGCAAATAAAAGTGATATAAGTGATTACGACAGCGTAGATAAAGCGTTTTCAAATCTAAACGCCCTTGATTTACAACGTCTGGAGACAACTAATCACGATATTCTGTCACAAGCGACTGATAAAGTAGCTATCTATCGCTCTTGGCTGTTAGCCAAAAAAATTAATAACAATCAATCTCTTAACACTATCGAACAGCATTATCAACAATATCAAAAGCTAAATAAAAATATCCAAACTACTTTTAAAACTAACCACCCTGAAAAGTATAAATTAATTGCTAATTACCCACTGATACGTCAACAAAGCAATGAGCGACTATCCAAAGTAAAAAAGGCATTACCTAACTATCGAGATCAACTAAAAACTAAAGTCCCAAACCCAGAGGTGTGGTCTGAGCTAATCACTGCTTGGCAACAATTAGCAGCAATAGATAAACCTATGCTTGTAGGGGATTTCTCCGCTACTGAACAATACTCTAAGAAAGCGATCCAAGAATGGGAGAGTAGTACTAAGCATATAGAGAACTTGAATTATAGTATTCGAGATGCAGGTGAAGATATTTCACAATTCGTGAATGTAAAGCGAGCAATTTCAGTTCTTCAACCTTTAGATAAGGCTCGTCTGTTAAGCAGCTCTCCAGAAGTTCTTTCTTTAGCTAAACAAATGGAATGGCAATACGATCTATATAGTTTTGCAAATCAAATTTCATCACAACAAGATCTAAGGCATTTAGAGATAAAGCTAAAAGATTTTTTAAAGTTTAATCAGAAAACCCAGCTAGCTTTTCAGCAAAAATACCCAAAACAGTACAATAAATTAATGACCTTTATAAAGATGAAAGAACAAAGTTCTACTCGTATAAGAGAGCTACTAAGTAGAGCAACAAGTTATAGAGGTGAGCGATATGCTAGCAGTCCCAATCCCGCGGCCTGGCAGTTATTAATTGAAATTGAAGAGAAACTTACTGAATTTGACCTCATGCGTCAGAATTTAGAAATTAATCAAGCAATCCAATATGCTAAACGAGCTAAAAGTGAACTAAAACAAAGTAAGATCAGAGTTAACAACCTATTTCATGCTGCTTCTGCTTATCAAAAGTTAATTAACAAAAAGCAATACGGCAAATTGCTTGATCAAGCTGAACTAAAAGCTGAATCAGCTGTAAGCAAGATTACCTGTCTTGACTACGCAACTCTGACAAAAAGAGAGAGTGAAATATTTGACTCTTTTAGAAAAAAATTTCGCCTAGAAGAACCAAAACCATTTTAAAAACATTTTTGTGCTTATTTCCTCAAAAGAAAAAGGATGAATATGAAAAATTATGCAAGTAAGGAATAACAAAATGAACAAAAATACTTTAACTCTATGCTTAACAGTTTTACTAGCAACACCTCTAGTAGCTAATGCTTTAGAGATGGAAAAAAACCATGAAGAACAAAGATTAGCTGAACTAGAAAACAAAGTAGTTAATCTGCAAAATGAGTTGACTGCCATGTCCGGCAGCTTAGAGAAAGTACTCATACTTTTACAAGCGAAACCATCAGTTGAAACAATTACTACTGACAAAGTTTTAACAAGTACTAATTCTACTGAGTCTTCACTTCTAACGTCAGAGAATGATAACTATGATCTAACTGTATTTGAAGAAGCAAAAAATAATGTCCCACAAAAAGAGGGACTATTATTAGATGTATACGTCTACGACGATTATGAAAAATTACCTTCAAATCCCACAGGTATCCCGATGGCCACATTAGATTATAAACGAGACGGAAAATTTAACTTTTCAGAACATTTAGATAATGATGAAACAAAATCATTTTCTTTTACAAAACCAGTAGGATTATATTTTCATGGGTATATTCAAACCCCAAAAAAAGGCCCCCATATTTTTTCAAATATGATTAGAAATACTTATAATAACGACTCTGCACATTGGGAAGCGAGTAGTAGAGGAAAATGTATTACATCTACTTTTATTAACGACAAAAAAATAATGACAGCTG
This sequence comes from Vibrio sp. MACH09, assembly GCF_033238805.1. Classification (NCBI taxonomy): domain Bacteria; kingdom Pseudomonadati; phylum Pseudomonadota; class Gammaproteobacteria; order Vibrionales; family Vibrionaceae; genus Vibrio; species Vibrio sp. MACH09. The sequence goes on from NZ_BSFZ01000003.1 coordinate 38,026, forward strand.
AGTTGGATAATATGTATTACATACAAAGCTCTTCAGACCAAGCGATGGTTGAACTGCAAGGTGGTTTTGTAAAATTTGGCTACTGGATTACATGTGTTAAACATAATTTAGCGACAATAAATGCTGAAAAACTATTTAGAAGCATTGATAGCAACGTAAAAATAAGAACACCAGTTAATAGCAATATAGTCACCATGCCAAAAGGGATTTTTTATCACTATTAGTACATGATATAAATTAGAGATAATAACCATCGAATAACCTATTGATAAGGATTAAATAATGAAGAACAAGACTATTATAGTTTTTTTTAGTTCAATAATTACCTCACCCCCGATTTCAGATAATAACTGCGACACTCATGGGAAGGTGTAGAAGAGGAAGCCAACTGCCGAAAGTGGTACGCTCTTCTCGCCAAAGAAACAAGCAGTACTACCATGAATTATCAGCAGTTGACCGAGGGGAGAAGATATCAGATTTCTGCCCTTTTGGAGCGGGGAATTTCAGTATCAGAGATTGCCAAAACAGTTAAGTGTCATCGCTCAACCATTTATCGAGAGTTGAAGCGAAGTGGTAAGAAAGAGCAATATCTACCAGACAAAGCGCACCAGCAATCAGTAGCGAAAAGGCAGCAAGCTCAAAAGTATCGAATACCTCAGCCACGCATAGATTTTATAGAACTGTTGCTGTCCATTGATTGGAGTCCAGAGCAAATATCTAATGTCCTAACTCATGCTGGAGCTAAAGTAAGCCATGAGTGGATATACCGTTACGTTGCTCGCAATAAACGACAGGGCGGCAAGCTATTTCGCCACTTGCGTCAAGGGCACAAGCGGTATCGGCGAGGCAAGAAAGAGAAAGCGCCTGCTATCAAAAATGCAATTTCGATAGACAAAAGGCCTGAGATTGTTGATAGCCGAGAACGTATTGGCGACTGGGAGAATGATACTGTTTTGGGCAAGCATGGGACAGGAGCAATGGTCACTATTTTAGAGCGTAAAACGCGTTTTTATCTGACAAAGAAAGCTCCCTCAAAGTCAGCGAAAGATGTGACGAAAGCGACCATAGATATGTTACTGCCTTACAAAGAATTCGTTCATACAATTACAGCAGATAATGGTCGCGAGTTTGCAGGTCATGAAGAAATAGCTGAGGCGTTGGAAGCAAAGGTGTACTTTGCTCATCCTTACAGTTCGTGGGAGCGAGGAGCCAATGAAAACGCTAATGGGTTATTGAGACAATACGTTAAAAAAGGAACAGACCTAAGAACTGTCAGTGATGACGATATTGAAAGGGCGCAACAACGGATTAATTATCGTCCGAAAAAATGTTTAGGGTTCAAGCAACCCGCTGTCGTTTTTAAAGAAATGATGAAGGCTGCTTGAAAATTAAGAATGTCGCAGTTCGGAGTTGAATTCGGGAGTAATAAAAAAACACAGATATATGCATTCCCCTTGAAGATACTTAATGAAAGTATGAAATATACTTTTAATTAAATTGTCGATACTAAAATGGAGAGAACGTGACATGACATATAAAAAAATTAATAGAATTAACAAAATATGGCTAGATCAGAGAATGTGTAAACGCTGCGGTCATAAGTATGACGGATCAGAACATAGATGCTGTCCAAATTGTCATTGGAGTTAAAATACGAGTGATAAATTAAATAAGAGTCAAAGGTGGTTATCTATAATAGCCACCTTTGAAACATTAACAATATAGGTTCTAATTATGATTGGAAAATTAAAATTTATTTTTTTATTAGTTTTTACATGTGGAATTTCAACTAATGTTAGCGCGTATGCGAATGGGGACTATTTTAGTTTCTCAGAAACTAAAATAGATGGGACAATGATATCTAGCAGTAATAATATAATCAGTAATGCCATCGAAAATGATAATTCTATCAATTTAAAATTTACTCCCAAGTTTCAAAAATTAACAAAGCAGCTATTTCCTTCCAAGTATATTGACAGCTATATAGCACAAAAATTGAATAATGCTGATTTTGTTAAAGGTATGGATGGGTTAATTGCAAAATTTGCCTGTACAGAATATCGTTTTCGACATCGTCAACCAGAGTCTAACGAATGTGATGGGTATATTATCAGTTCAAACAACTTAGAAAAAATGCCGTTTGTTAGTGGCACCTATAAAAATTCAAGAATGGAATATCATATTGATAGTAAAATAAATAATGTTGGATATTACTTTTACCTTGAAAGTAGTGATGTTGTTCCCTTAGACAGGTTTTCCGGCTCTGTACATCAGCTTGGGACTTTCTTTGGCCGAAAGTTTAATCGCAAGCAACTTCAATTATCAATAAGGTTAATAATGTACAATTTAGATGATAGTGGTTCTCGTAAGGCCCAACCTATATATACTAATCCACTGATTTATTTTGTTATTTTACCTACCTCCACACAAATCTATAAGCAAAGTAACCAGCTGTTAGCAGGTAATTATGCGTCTAGAAACGCTAAATTGCTAGTTTTAAGCAACTAAAACTCTTCATTTATTGATTTGATTGTCAATCATCCTTCATTCGTCGAGCTTATACATAAAAACTAGACCACTCAAGATATGGTGGTCTTTTTGTCATATATTAAAGCTATCGTTCATTGGCGGTAGCTTTACCTTTAACTAAGTCAAAATTTCTGAATGATATTTACCTTTTCCGTTGAAATATCGATTTAAAACCTTAGGATTTCTATCCATCTGAAGTGCGCTTACTAATTATTTTCCTAACTAGATAACTACGTTTGTTTCCACATTAGACATTACAGCTTTTAATAAATAGTTCGAACGTACATCACTATTGTCAGATTATTTTATATGCATATGATCTTTCTACATAAAATAGGACCAAGCACTCGAATATATTTTTGATTATCTTAAAAAGGCATAGATGTCGATATGTGCGATATGAATAAAAGTTATACAAAAGAGCAAATCATTCATGCAATCAAATAACTTTAGTCAGGGGTATTGTGAGCAACTTCTCGTCAATAGAGAGTGTCTGAGTAAACAATATCAGTGGGATGGTCTAAGAAGCATTATTAAAGTCACTTCTGAGGTTGAACATTCAATGACAGGAAAGGTGAGCAAAGAGACTCGTTGGTATATTAGCTCATTAGATTTATGATTTAGATGCAGAGCAAGCACAAAAAGCCGTCCGTGGACACTGGCAAGTAGAGACTATGCATTGGATTTTAGATATGACTTTCAGAGAAGATGAGTGCCGCATTCGGAAAGGAAATGGAGCCTTGGTTTTCAAAGCGCTAAGAAGGATAGCTCTCAACTTATTTAAGTTCGATACGACGAAGAAGATAAGCATGTCGAGGAAGAAATAGAACGTGGCACTGAACGATGAATACCGCTCAGTGCTTTTAGATGTGTGATTCATTGAGATGGTTTTCAACTTTCTTAGCCGAAGATCGAGTTTGTAATTCTGCTCTTGGAACCTCTCTTTCCATATCTGATAATGCTGATTTACCTCTTCAGATAAAGGCGTCTGATCTGATAGTTCTGTCACTTTTTCTATCGGTGTTAGACCTTTTAGAGAGCTATGCGGCCGCTCCCAGTTATAGTAGTGTTGCCATTCAGATAACAGCACATCCAGCTCTTCCAGCCCAGCTCCAAGATCTATAGTCGGATAAAATTCGCATTTATCTGTTTTCTGGGAACGCTCAACTTTTCCATTTAAATGAGGGGATGCAGGTTTGTTAGGGCGGAACTTGATTCCATAAATCATAAGCTGCTTCTGGACTTTTTCTGCAAAGAATTCACGTCCTCTGTCCGTTTGAATCCGTTGAATAGGAAATGGCATCTCATCCACTACACATTCGATAAAGTTGACTGTATTTGCCGCAGTGCGCCGAGAATAGCACCTTAGAACTCGATAGCGAGAGCAGTCGTCAATGGCCGTATACTGGTAAATTCCTGCCGCTATTTTACAAGTATCCATTTGGATTCTATCGCCAGGAATCGGGCGCTCGTATCTTTGGAAATCCTTTTTGCGTCGGTAAGTTACTATCGGCTTTACAGAAGCTGCTGATAATATTTTATGGATAGTCGCAGTACTTAGGTGTACTTGGTGAAGTCGACTTAATTTTGTTTGTAAGCGACGCGCCCCTAGATTACGCTTCTTGCGCATATCGAGAATCAGCGCTCTTATTTCAGCAGTGATCTTAGCGCCTGGGGAAGAATGAGGGCGTTTGCTCTGGCTTTCCAAACCTGAGAGCCCATCCTGCTTGTATCGGTTTGCCCACTTCCGCAATGTTGGTCTAGAAATCCCACAACGACGGCATACGAAGCCTGCATTACCAGATTCTTCATACATCTTTACCCACAGTAGTCTTTGTTGAATTTCTCTGTCCATAGACATCCAGTATAGTTGAAAGGATGTCTATGAATCACACATTTTAGAGTCTGCAATTAAAATGCGCTAGCCTTACCTTTCCTCTCAACAAATATACAGTTAATAGTTAAGAGGAAAACCATTAACTGTATATTTACTAACTTAATTTTCTTTAAGAAAATTAAGTGCAGCATTGAACCCACGACCAGAGTAAGCACCTATTTCCCCTTTTTGCCCTTCTACGTAAACATATATCATTTTTTCGGTCATAAATTCATCAATAGCTACCTGAGAGGTTTTATTGTCAATAGCATGAATTAGCATGCGATCTTTATCTGAACAGCGAGTTAACATTTCTATCTTAGTGTTATTTAAACGATGCTCACGACGATTTAACCAATCTGTAGGCTCCTTACAGTTTGGGTTATAAAACTCTAGAAAAAAAGTTCGATGCTCGTATTCAGGAGAGTTCTGGACTACTGCTATAGAACTTCCACCCAACATATCTCTAACATAAACATAGTCTGTACCGCCTATACTCCACGCCATACTATCCTTTTCCATTATTGCAAAAGCTTTTCCATAAAGAAAAAACATAGCTATCAATAAAAATATAATAAGTTTTCTCATATTAACCCCTGTATTAATAGTACACAAAAATGCAAAACATCAACAAAAGACTACAATTGCTATTGTATGATGCTTGCTAATAAAGCATTAATTTCAAAAGCATATCGATTAGAAGAAGCTTTTGATTATCTTAAACTAACTCCCTACTTAAAAGCATTGCTGTGTTGACTCTTTCAGGGGAAGTACCTTTGGTATGTTTTTATTTTGTTGCTAATCCGTTTACTCACTCAACTTTCTCATAGACCAACTAATTTGAAACAATAAAACGATCGAAATGCATATATAGTCAAACGCGGCCCCTGGCTCGTCATTAATACAAACCAACAAATAGTGTTTAGGACTGTAGCTTTCGAGTTTGTCATGGTGAAAACTGTCAATCTGAATGAGATAGCCAAAACAATCTCAGTTTGCAAGACTGATAAGCACGCGGTTTGCGCTGTGAGTGTGCTACTCATAACCCATCGATTGACGTAAGGTAAGGTTTCATTGAAAATAGGCAATTATGAAGTCTTGATAGATTTTCCTGGGCTTACCTCGATAGCTATGATTTATGTCTGCTACGCTAAATTGTCATAATCCGTTAATGATTCGTTGGACTTTCTACTTTCTCAAAATAAGAATTTCAGCGGCATCAACACGAAGTAAACGAAACTCTTTGAGAATAAGAGGACATTTTAAAATTGTTCAAACCGGACATTACAACTTTGCTTTTACATGTCAAATGCGCATTACGTTATTTATGTTAAATAAGGTTAATTTGTTGGCGTATCGGGGAGGTCGTTACTGGCGAGTAAAAAGTGCCTTGTGTTCTGATGGTATTTTATACTTGATTATGTACAATTTTAATGCGTACAAAATAGGAGGGGTGACTATGCCTCAGATCCCAGTAGAAACGAATGACCGTATGTCACTACGTATATCTTCAAAAGAAAAGTTACTATTAATGCGTGCAGCTGCTATACAGCACACTAACTTAACTGAGTTTGTACTCCGAAATGTAATATCAGCGGCACAAAAGATTATCGATGAAAATGAACGACTGGAGCTGACTGAAAAAGACAGCCTGCATGTTCTGGATCTTTTAGATAATCCGCCAACACCTAATTATAAATTAATGGCTGCGGCATTTGCTATGCCGAAACAATCATGACTCTTCCTCTTATCCTTATTGCTACCATTTAAAACGATCCATGCAGCGCTGACAGCTGCTGGGAAGTTATAAAGGAACTTGATTCCCCATAACTTTCAGCTAAAAGTTTTAATAATAATTAAAGCGCAGGTCTTTCTATGAGCTAGAGTTTGAGGCTGAGCGATGTTTTATTTTGATGAGAATAAAGCCTTAGCAAATCTTCTGCGGCAATGGTGTAACTTCAACAGACATTTACAGATGTAACTCCTTATGGGCTATTTTTGCCCATCCCCCGAAATGGTAAAAAGTTTTTCTTCTCCGCTAATTAGATTTTTCGCAGAGCCGTCATCGGTACAAATAGCCGCATAGGATCACTAGTAAAAGCATGAAAAAAATCAAATCGGCGGTAAAACTCTAAAGCATCTTTATCTAACACATCCAAAACTAAACCTAGTGCTGGTAGCCCTTCATCACACAACCTAACCGCATGACGTAATGCATATACTAGTGATTTTTCACCTAAGCGATTGCCCTGGAAATTAATATCAACAGCCAATCTAGCAAGTAACGCAACTGGCACCGGATAGCGTGGAAGGCTCTGTGTAGCAGGAACATCATAACGAGATACGGTGGACGCAGCTAATGTATAGTAGGCTGCAATCGGAACTTTATTTGCTTTAGGCGCATCAAGCGGAAGAACAAATGTCCTGCTTAATCCTAACTTTGTGTGTTTCTCGGCAAACCTAGATAAGAAGAAATTCATATCTGGTTTACCGCAATCAAAGGTTTTTAATAAATGCTTTGTTTTGTCAACCGGAACAAACGACTGGCAGAGTTTCAATTAAAAACCCTCTTTATCTAGACGTTTCGCTGCATCCAGGATCGCTTTACTCGGCTCTTGTTCAGACTCACATATTGCTATGAAATTATCAAACTGCTGATTAGTTAGTTGAATTTCTGAGTAGGTCTTCAGTGTTTTAGGAGCGTCTTCTCGAACTAGCCTTGCCAAATAATCAGTAAGTGTAACGCCACTGGCTAGCGCCGCTCTCTCTGCTAGATGCTTTATCTCAGGCATAAATCTTGCCTCGATACGTTCAGTTTTGGTGGCCATAATATAATCCTCAGTAGACTATCCAATACCACTTAACTATACGTCTATTAGACGTACATGTAAAGTTTGTAAACCTAAGGAGCTCCCCTTTACCTATACAGAAAACCCTTCCAATTTTTGTATTCACAAAACCTTTATTTTAGCGACCTTAGTTCCTTCATTACAGCTATACATTAAACACCTGACTGATGTATAGATGTTACATACAGTTAATATATATTTTTTGTGCATTTTGTTATTAACCATGACCAGAACAGTTGCCATTTATCTGCGGGTATCTACCGGCGAACAATCAACAGAACCCCAGTTGCTGGAGTTAATGGGTGTCGTTAAACAGGCCAACTGGCAAATATATCGAGTGTATGAAGATGCCGGTGTATCTGGTAGCAAAGGCAGGGATAAACGACCTGATTTTGACCAAATGCAAAAAGATGCAGTCCGGCGTAAATTTAACCTGGTACTAGCCTGGTCAGTTGATCGCTTAGGTCGTAGCTTACAAGATCTTATTTCCTTCCTGAATGAATTGCATGGTGTCGGATGCGACCTTTACCTCCATCAACAAGGCTTGGATACGACTACACCCGCTGGTAAAGCCATGTTTCAAATATTGGGGGGTGTTCGCAGAGTTTGAACGCTCCATGATCCAAGAGAGTGTTAAAGCAGGCTTGGCACGAGCCAGAACAAAAGGGAAAACACTTGGTCGTGCCAAAGTAGCCGAAGATGTTGAAGCAAAAATCCGGGAACTTAGAACCAGTACCAATCCGCCAATGGGAATGATTAAAATAGCTAAAACGCTGGGAGTGGGTACCGGTACGGTACAGAGAGTTGTTAAGGCCATGTCAGAACAATAAAAATCAAAGGAAGCTGGTCGTAGGTACTATAATTTCGTCACAAGCATGTACCAAAAAGAGGGGCAAGACCCAGAGGTTAAATGGAAAGCTAACGACCTCTTGATATGGGAGAGAATACCACCTACCATAAAAGCAGATAGGTAATCCCTCACACCAAGCAATCAGAGCTGAAATGTCATATTATCTATCGCAACTTCTCAAAAGCCGCTCATTGTAGCGGCTTTTTTGTGCCATTTTTCAAAGAGTTATGTTTTTTACTAAAGTTTCTCTGGTAATTTAAGCAACCTATCAGGCATCGGTGGTGTCCTCATTGATGAACTGAGCAAAGCATCCAGATCCATAGCACCATCCTTTACAACCCTATCGTGCTGCATATTGGTGCTTGATAGTCTCTCAAAACATGACTTCCCTTCTTAATTCACTACAATTTTTTTAAAACAAAATCCCCGTGAGGATACCATAAATTTTTGTAAAAGTGTGCCATAGAAATATTTTATTTTAAGGGGTTCTAAATAGGATTTTAGATGCCTCTTTTTGCTAGGGTCAGAAGCAAAGTTTTGTTCTCTGGAGACTCTTGTGAAAATTGGCCTAAAACAAGCAATTAAATTCACTCTATTAAGCATATGGTGTGCCGGCTTATCTATTGGGGTCTTAGCATTACATCAATCTATATTTCCTCCCATCTCTGACATTGAATTAAATAAGTTAGAACAAACGTTTAATCTAGCTCTGCAACATGAGGAGTCAACTCGCTCCGAATCCATTGAGCTGTTATTCAATGCTCAAGAGAGCATTAAGTCTCAACTGAACTCCGACCAACTCGTACTTCAAGCGATTAAAGAGCGTCAAAATAATCTTGAAAATGCGTTAGATGAGAATGAATCCAGTATAAATCATTCATTTTCGCAAAAGTTTGAAGCCATTGAACAGCGCCTAAACAAGAAGCTATCTAAAATGCAAAATGATAGGAGTCTTATCGTAAAAAAACAAAAGCCAAAAGTAGTGCAGGTATCGACTTCTAAACCTGTTATTACTCCTCCCTTTATCTTGTTTGATGTTCAGAAACGCGGATCAATTTATCTCGCAATTATTGGAAAACCTTCTGCTAAAACACTCTCCGATCTTTTACCTCTGCGAGTTGGTCAGTCGTATTTAGGTTGGAGAATTGTTCAGATCAGATCCAATTCTATTGTCGCAAACTTTCAAGGTGAACTGATTGATATAGAGGTGCGCTCATGAAAAATAGCATTTTTGCTGTTGTGATAGCTCTGTTATCAACCACCGTTTGTTTCACTTCTTTTGCCGCTGAAGAAAAAGAGTTAGAACGCTCAAATATCCGTGTCGCTCAAGCTGAACATTGGGGGCTCAATCCAGAACAATGGCAGCGTTATATTAACATTTTAAATCAACCAGACGGATTTGATATGTATGATTCAAATCCATTGATTGTGCTTGGGCGCTTTGCCAGAACACCGGAAGAACGTAAGCACTATGCCGAGATGCTCGTTAAGTTTGATAAAAATCGAACCGATGGATTATTAGCATTCGACAGAGCTTATCGAGATGCGTGGCAACGTCTCTACCCTACTCTCAAACCCATTGCACAACAATTACCAGAACGTATTAGCCTATTTGTAAAATCGAGCTGTGCTCCCTGTATTGATGCCTTAAAAGCGTGGAGAAGCCGAGGTGTTTCTGTTGATGTGTTTATGGTTGATGGGGCTGGGAATGACCAAAAGCTAAGGCAATGGGCCGGAAATGCTGGGATCCGACAATCGGATGTTAACTCAAAACGTATCACTCTCAATCACGACACTCGAGGTTTGTGGTTTAACGTCGCAAGAGGACATCAAATACCGACAGCAATCGCGAAGCAAGGTGACACATGGTCCGTTATTTCATTGCCTTAATATTGCTTACAGCATCATTTCATTTGCGAGCACAGGTTCCACTTCTCTATAAAGAGGTAGCCAAAGCGCGGCAAGTTCCCGAAGCCATACTGTACACCCTCGCTTTCGGAGAAAGCAAAATCCAACTTCAAAGTGGAACGATTCGACCGTGGCCATGGACACTCAATGTAAAAGGTCAACCTTACTACTATGCAACACGAACGGAAGCTTGTCAGGCGCTGAAAAGAAAGTTACAGCATACTGAATTAATTGATATTGGATTAACTCAGCTTAATTGGTATTGGCAAAAATCCCACTTCTCATCTCCTTGTGAGGTCTTTGAACCCATAGTAAACCTCAATCATGCAGCAAAAATACTCCTCGAAGGAAAAGCTAAATATGGCTCTTGGGTCAAAGCTGCTGGGTATTTTCATCGACCGGCAGGAGGTTTACCCGCTAGGCGTTATGAAGCGACTTTCGCTACGCATCTTGAACAATTGAGAAGGGCGACATTATGAAATCATGGTTTCTAATTTTACTATCTCTATTGAGCAATACTGCTCTGGCTAACCAGGAGCCTTTAACTCAAATGCTACCGGTCATCACACCTGAGCTATCGCCTGGAAAAGTGTCAAATCGGCACATAAGCCAACAAGTGAATAAACCGTTTTTTATAGTCGGTGACGATCCTTTATCTCATCAGTGGTTAAAGCTTCGTTTAAATCATCTTAAATCAATTAAAGCAGTTGGCATCGTGGTTAACGTAAAAACTGACACCGGATTCTATCGAATGCAAAGTTATGGTCTGCCTATGTACCCGGTCAGGGGGAAAGATTTTGCAAGCGCGTTTAAGCTCACTCACTACCCGGTACTCATTACGCAAGGTGAAATAAAACAGTAAGGAGGGAGGATGTCATACACACCATTTTCCGAACGAATACTTCCTGAAAATGACTCTACTAAGAGCAGGCAAAATGATATCAAACAAAGTGACAAAGATAAGGCTAAGACCCGTCGCCGTATTGAGATCATCCATGAGCAAATAGCATTGGAAAAAGAGTATATGCTGCCTGATCATCAAGGAGATAACGATGTGGATCAATCTAAGTGATAATACCAATAAGGCAATCCATTGAGCGGGTTTGTTGAAGGCTTACTTCGGCCTGCAGAAGAGCTGCTTAGCGCGGCGATGTTTGGGTTAGCCATCACCATGATACTGATGATGCCCGAACTCTTTCTGATGCCCAGCATGCTTCGGATTTTAGTTATCATGGTACTTTTCGTTTGCTTGATGGTTAGACTGAAACAAGGGATGGATGTTCTTGCTTACCGCCAAGGGCTTCTCAAGCTGCCTTTCTGGTCAATGTCATCAACTGAGATCCCCGTTTATAAGAACAAGTTATTTCTTGGACGTGGTTTTCAAGTTTTTCCTCGTCATGTCCAACGGCTTTATGATTCTCGTCAGATCTGGGCAGAGCGCTTTGTTATTCCATCCAAACTCTATTATTTTGCACGAAAAATGGAAGCTAAATATGAAGATAAGTGGATAGAACGTTTTTGGGCGGGTAAGCGCGTGATCTTAAAAACGGGGTTATTATTTGGCATAGTAAATACGTTCTTAAAAGCCATCAACCCTGTACCTTTATTGCCACCGGTAGGTGGTGATAGCCGGATGCACGGTGTTGGTCTCGATGATGAAGTCGATTGTTTACTGGTCGCGTCAGCCAGAGCCGGTCATATGTTAGTACTCGGAACAACCGGTGTCGGAAAAACAAGATTAGCAGAGCTTATCGTTACACAAGATATTCGCCGAGGAGATGTTGTGTTAGTTTTTGACCCTAAGGGTGACGCCGACATGTTATTGCGAATGTATATTGAGTGTTTACGTTCAAATCGGCTTGATGAATTTTACGTTCTTCATCTTGGCTACCCTGATCAAAGTAGTCGTTACTCTCCTGTAGGCCGTTTTGGTCGCATTACCGAAGTGGCTACCCGGGTATCGGGACAACTAGAAGGGAGTGGAAACAGTGCGGCATTTAAACAGTTTGCTTGGCGATTTGTAAACATTATTGCTCGTGCATTAGATGCCTTAGGACGAAAACCAGATATGGCATCAATACAGCGTTACGTGACAGCGATAGATGAGCTATACGTCGATTATTGTCTTAAAAAACTACCCGATTATCATCCCAACGCTATTGAGCTTGTCACCGCACTAGAAAATCATGTAACGGATAAGAACACACCACGCCATCTCCAAGGGCGCAGTAAACGAGTTGTCGCGCTGGAAGCCTATTTTGGGGAATATCCTGCACCAGATGATGTTTTAGCCGGTCTTCGTAGCGCGATTCAATATGACAAAACCTATTTTGATAAGATTGTTGCCTCTTTGCTTCCTTTACTCGAAAAGTTAGGAACAGGGAAAGCTGCTGAGATCATCTCTCCTAAACACACACCAACTGATGAACGACCGGTCATTGATTGGAGAGAGGTGATCATGCAAGGCGGCGTCGTTTACGTTGGGCTTGATGCTCTGTCCGATACCACCGTTGCTGCTGCTTTTGGTAACAGTATGTTTGCTGATTTGTGCTCGCTTGCAGGCGAAATATATAAGTTTGGAAACGCGCCAGGTTTTTGTCACGTCAAACCTCGCAATATCATGATACATGCTGATGAGTTTAATGAGTTAATCGGTGATGAGTTCATTCCTATTCTAAATAAAGCACGCGGAGCAAAATTTGTCGTCACTGCCTACACACAAACAGAATCGGATATCGAGGCTCGCCTAGGCTCTGCAGCAAAAGCCGCTCAAACTAAGGGCAATTTTAATAGCTTAATATGCCTTCGTGTCCGAGAACAAAAAACTGCGCAAATACTGACATCTCGCATGGCCAATGTAACGATTAAAGAAGTGCTCCCTGATACAGGAGCTATCGATCAACCAGGAAGCGACACTGGTTTTCGTTCTTCTAATAAAGATATTTTGCAAAACAAAGAAGTATTGCTGGTTAACGATAGTGATATTACAAACCTCCCCATCGGGCAAGCTTATGCAGAATTAGAGGGGTCAAAAATCTGGAAGCTTCGGTTCCCACTACCAGATAACAAAGGAGATGAAGCCATTCCAAAGAACATTCAGAGTCTTGTCGATGGGATGATGGAAAAAACGGAATCCGTAATAAACACCAATGATTGGTTGCATGAAACAGAGCAGTTTAATGCTTGGATACATCAAGCAGAGGCGTCATTTGAGGACAATGAGAAAGCGGTGCTTTACGGTGCTTTTAATACCCTTGTATCTCATGAGACTAACACTTCTTCAAATCAACAAACCGCTTTACATTAATGAGAAGCGGCCATGGTGCAAAATAAACAAGATACTCAACCAAAGAAAACACCTACCCCGTTAAAATGGTACCAATGGCCATTCGCCGCAATTGGTCATCTTTTGGGTATTTGGTGTTTATTGATACTCTTTGAATGGACTGTATTTTTATGGGGCGCATCTGTCGGTGAACATGCTAAGGAGATCTTATTTACTCAATTAAGTCTAATGCAGAATGATTATCCCGGAATATTAAATCGTTTTCTACCTCATCTTGCTTGGATTATTGAACAATGTAACTCATTACTCGCACTAGAATTTCATGGTTTTTTCTCTGTATTAACCCCTTATTGGCATGGCGTCGTTTATGTCACACTAGCACTCCTTGCCCGTATCGCGTTACTCATTTATGCCTACCCACTTTTCATACTCGCTATGTTTCTAGGCATGTTTGATGGTTTAGTTGTTCGTCAAAGACGAACGGCCTTTGTCGCCCGGGAAACGGAAACTGTTCACTTTTACGTTAAAAAAACATTGCCATGGGTGGTAATGGGATCGGGATATCTATGGTTGTTCATTCCTGGCATTATCGCCGTTCCCCCTTCCCTACTTTTGTTACCTGGTGCGATACTAACCGGGCTATTGGTGCAGAACATGTTTGCCAGTTATAAGAAGTTTTTGTGATTTCTCATTTTTGTTCCGAAAGGAGGCTATTAGTATATCGTAACTCGAAATTGCCCCGGGACGTTTTAGAGTACATGTTTTTTACGATAGAAAATCGTTAATGCATTGCTTCAGATAGAAAAAAGCCCGCATATAGCGGGCTTTTTTCTCAATTTTCACGACAACACGATGGGTGCCGTTTCTCTTTGTATATAATATTAATGCCAATCTAAAAAAACGTCAATAGTTTCAAGTATAATTTACTAATTACCCACTACAGCATGACAAGATTAGGCAAAGTTCCTCTCAGCGACTATACCAGTCTACAGCATCATCGTTTTTATTGTATCTAAATAATTTAGATAGAAAAAAACCCGCATATAGCGGGCTTTTTTCTCAATTTTACGGCAACACGATGGGTACCGTTTCTCTTTGTGTTTTATAATAGCGCCAGTTCAATAAAACTTCAATAATGTTAGATATGATTAATTACTTATCCCAGCCTCGAGCTGATGCAGTACAAGACTTCTTCAAAACAACTTCAGATAAAGCTCTTCTTGGTTGTTATCGCTGGTGTCAGTCTACAGCATCATCTTTATTGTCGTCTTTAAATGATTTTGAAATCTGTCTGAGAAACTCACTTCACTTCTCTTTAAGCGATTATTATGGCACACATGATTGGTTAGGAATTGCGCTGCTCAATGGTGGAATTCATAGCTACTCTAATGTCTGGATAAATCCGGGACCCGCATCATCTCTTCTCAATCATGCACCTCATTCGATGGGCACCGGTTTAAAGAAAGATATAGTTAGGGCATACCTTTCCGCAAAAAACAAAACTCCTGATGGTGTGATCGCTGAATTAAGCTTTGGCTTTTGGGAGAAACTGCTACAGGGCTTGAGCCACTCATCACATGCATCAAATGGAAATGGTGATGTACTAATAAAAACGTTGGAAAAAGCTTTTCCTTACTATGAAATAGCAATGACTGCCCACTCAACCACTCCGACATATGGCCCTTGGAATCAGGCGCTAAGAGATAGATTAGTCAGCTTAATCAAGCAAATAAGAGGTGTTAGGAATCGAATAGGACATCATGATTCTATTCGTCAAATTCCAGAGTTTGATGAGCATGGTGTCAAAGGTTATGTACCAAGAAAACCTAGGCATACGATTAATAGTTTAACCTTGTTACTTCAACGATTGGTGATGATCGCTAGTTGGATAGAACCCTCCTTACTTCAAAAAGTAACAGATACTGATTACTGGCATAAACTTGCCAATCTTTTGTCTAAGGACGCATTAGGTGTTTACAGGTACAACGGAGGAGCTGGCGATTGCTACTTAAAGTCTATCGAATATAAAACGGTAGTGAGGAAAAACAAGTACAAAGATAGTAAATACAAGAAAATGAATGTTAGAAAACCAGATGAGTTCTTGTTTATAAAGAAAATGTATTTCTAGTTGCAAAAATTATGGGGGTTACATGAGAGCATATATATAGCCTTCAATTGTGTGATTCATAGACATCCTTTCAACTATACTGGATGTCTATGGACAGAGAAATTCAACAAAGACTACAGTGGGTAAAGATGTATGAGGAATCTGGTGATGCAGGCTTCGTATGTCGCCGTTGTGGTATTTCCAGACCAACATTACGGAAGTGGGCAAACCGATATAAGCAGGATGGAATTGCTGGTTTGGAAAGCCAAAGCAGGCGACCTCATTCTTCACCAGATAGCAAAATTACTAATGAATTGAGAGCATTGATCCTTGGAATGCGCGTGAAGCGTAATTTAGGGGCGAGACGCTTGCAAACAGAACTAATTCGGCTTCACCAAATACACCTAAGCACAGCAACTATCCATAAAGTACTATCAGCAGCTTCCGTGAAGCCGATAGTAACTTACCGACGCAAGAAAGACTTTCAAAGATACGAACGCCCTATTCCTGGTGATAGAGTCCAAATGGATACTTGCAAAATAGCGCCAGGGATCTTCCAGTGCACTGCCATTGAGCGCCGTTAGGAGAGGCACTAATCTCTTTAGAAATCATCATTTGCGTTTCTCCTTAAATAAAGTTCTTCAAATTTTCTCGCAGCGAAAGACCAGTCGGAAGTAGGCTCACCTTCGTGACCAGACACGAGTCTGTATCTGCATCGTTACAATGCAGCCTTCGCTTTCTCCGACTTCCTTTACCCGCATCGCTATCGGCCACAAAGGCTTTCCCATAGGGAGCGATACAGGCTTACCCTGTTCTGTATGTTACGTAAAATGTCAACTTAGATGCCCACTCTAGTGCGGAGAGTACTCTGATCACGAAAGGCCAATGTCCAACCTCTTTCCGACTCTCGGTGCCATTTTGGCCACAGCGTATTAACCACTTCCGCTGCTTCATCGTATAACGCACCTTTAATGGATTCACATACGTTCATCATATTGACTCCCTAGCACTCACCCGACCCGTGGTTATCAGGAGGATCGTCTTCTCACGATTTCGATCCCGATTGGTCTATAACCAATCTTCGTTACATTGTCAGACTCGCTACTTTATTCAGAGTCTTAGGCTCATCTGGTGATACAGATGGTTCACTCAGCAGTGAACAGCGCTTCATACGACTTCACGTCGCACGCCCCTTTCTTTGTTAGACCTTTGAGTCATTTATATCTTGTTACCCTGAGTTTGCCCTCGCCAAACTTATACGGTTGAACTAATAGAGTAGCATTCCTGTTATTAAGCGGCGTCGTGTAATCTAAATTCCCTTCTCATGACATAACTTATTGATTATCATTTGAATTATTATGAAAAAGGCTGCATTATTTAGGAATAAAAGACGGTAAATTGTCTAAGAGGTAATAATGAAAAAAGGCACAGATTTCGAGCTTCTAGTGAAGGCTATTTATGAGGAAATTCTGTCGTTAGATAGTATAGAAAACACTGTTATTGAACATGATCTCAAAATTTTGGGTAAGTCTGGTGTCTCACATCAAATAGATGTTTATTGGGAGTTTGTACGCGCTGGAATTACTCACCGAGTCGCAGTTGAGTGCAAAGATTACAAGGGTAAAGTGTCAATTGGCAAAATTCGAGATTTTAATGGTGCTCTGAATGATATCGGAAATGTAAATGGTATTTTCGTTACTAGCAGTGCTTACCAATCAGGGGCCATTAAGTATGCTAAGCATTGTGGTATTTCTTTAATGTGTGTAAGCGAGCCGTCTGAACATGATTTGAAAACAATTGATGGAGTTAGAACTCTGGTTGTAAATGGCAACGCACTCTGCATATCAAATATCCAAATGCAACCCTATCTAGATGCTGAATGGGTGTTAAATAATACGGACATTACCGAAGATACTTTGCTTACTTTTGATGGTATGACGGATGCTATGAAGGTAGTAGACAAAGATTATAACTTGCTAGGAACTATACTGGATTTCGAAAACAAGCTACCTAGAAAACCCGAAAATACGAAGCGCTTAAGCTATGAATATAATTTTGATGATGCGTATTTTCATGTTCCTGATTGTGGATTCCCACCGTTGAAACTTAAAAAGTTGAAGTTTGGCTATGACACTATTACTTATACGACAAGAAGTGAAACTTATTTTGAGCATATTGCACAAGCTATTATTAAAAATGTAGTGACTGGAGAGCATCACATTTATAATCACGGTGTCGAAGTTACTGAACGTAAATAACTATTAGTACGCATACAAGCAATTAAGCCTTCAAGGTACTTTTTCTGATCCAAGATTAGCACGCTAGAATCGTTACTCTAACGTGTTTTTGTCCAGAAGTGAGTCAGATTGGTGCTTGGTAACAAATTTTGATTGAACTACAACAGCTGGCATTTTCAAACACGAAAATGCCCCTTTCCTTGTTTCGATTGATTAAACACATACTTCACCAGAGCTTCATCTGATTTACTTTTTCTAATGTGACTATGTGACCAAATTTACTAATCCACTACACCTCGCTGTTCGAAGGACATTGTGCGGCCAAGTGTACTTTCTATGTACACGGTAGAAGTGGTATCTTTTCTTTAAATTTCAACTGGTTATGCATGCATGAGTTGCAGCTTGGCACATCAAATTATGCTATATGGAAAAATTCAGTATTTTTTGAGGGGACAGAAAAGTCTGGTGCTTAACTTACTGTTATTTTTGACAAAAAAGGCGTACCATTTACGTCATTTTGAATCTTACATACTATTGTATACAGTAGTGAACAGTAACCGTATTTCATTCTAGAGGTCTCCATGACAGATAATTTTAACCTGTACGAAGAAGTAAACAAAGCTGTTGAAAATGCCCTAAAAAGTCGAGGTGTTGCAAATATTATGCTCGCTGGAAAAACAGGCGTTGGCAAAAGTACTCTTCTAAATTCAGTGTTTCAAGGAAACTTTGCAGAAACGGGTCAAGGTCGACCAATAACAAAATCTACACGAAAGTTTACGAAAGAGGGTGTTCCCGTGAGTATCTATGATACTCGAGGACTAGAGATTAAGGATTATAAAGAAACCCTCAATGAACTTGAAAATCTAATAATTAAGTTGAACAGCTCAGACGATGCATTAGAGCATATTCATGCTTGTTGGCTATGTATTTCTGAGGGTGGAAGACGTATTGAAGAAGCTGAGATTGAGTTAGCAAATCTCCTATCACGACATAATATCCCTGTAATTGTTGTAATCACTAAAGCAATGTCAGATGACGGCTTTAGAAACAAAGCTATTGAGTTGATCCCTAGTGCTAGAAATCATGTTCGTGTGAATTCCATTCCGTTGAAGCTTGATGGTGGTATTAGTATTCCAGCTATTGGTTTGGATAACCTTGTAGCATTGACTATGGAGGTTATTCCTGATAGCCAAAAAAACGCATTTGCGGCGGCTCAAAAAGTTCTTTTAGATGCCAAAGTTTCAAGGTCGCATAAGGTCGTAGCTGGTAGTGCAGCATCAGCGGCTACTGCAGCAGCGGTTCCAGTTCCTTTTTCTGATTTTATAGCAATTATTCCTATTCAAATTGGAATGCTTGCAGGTATCAGTGCCAGCTTTGGTCTTAATCTTGATAAAGCTTTCATGGGGACTTTGGTCTCTGGAACGTTTTCAAGTGTTGCTGGCTCAATGGGAGGACGTGCTTTAGTTGGAAGTCTATTAAAAATGTTCCCAGGTATAGGTTCAGCAGGTGGTGCTGCTGTTTCAGCCACTGTTGCCTCTTCTGTAACTACTTTGTTTGGAGAAGCATATATTGCAACTTTATATGCACTATTAAAGGAAGATCCGACGAAAGACCTTTCTGCCGATGAAGTAACGAGAGCTTTTAAAAACAAGTTAAGTTCGTAACTATAACAAGCGTTTAAAGTTTCAAGACACTTATTCTAATCTATATCGAGCGCGTTAGACCTTAAACTCTAACGCGTTTCTGTCCAATTACGTGTTAAAAAAACACATTGTCTTAGATAAGGGAACGAAACAGCGAACATTTCACAACTCGTGAGATAAGAAAATATTGCCAGTAAATGCGGAATAAAGTTGTGAAGCATTATCCAAGGGTAATATTCTTACATTGCTTTAGAAACTCGAAAGCAGTCTCTTAGTAAATCTCGTTCCCCTTTATCTATTCCAGCCTGTTTGGCCAGTTCTTCCCACTTTGAAACCGAATTAACCATTTTTTGGTAAATACGTTCAGCTTCCTGAGCACCTAGTTGAAAGTATTCAGCAACCTCAAAAGCTAATTCAACCTCAAGGGCATTACTCATATCATCAATGTTCAGATGTAAACCTGTCGCATGTGGTGTTGGGTTTATGTCATACGCTGGAGATAACCGCCATCCGGAGTTGTCAAAAATGAATCCATGATTTCGTAAGTGATCATCACTATTGGAAACCATAATATTGAATAGCATTCGCGTCCAAAGCTGCTTTAAATCTTCTTGTGTGTTTGAACCACTTCTAATTAAAAATTCCGCGAGTTCTAAATAGCTTGCCCCATCATCATTACCGTCAAAGTACTCCAATTGCGTCATAGCAGAAGTAAAATGAAGCCTCTTGCCATCATCTGTACGATCGAATCTCTTGGTAAGAAAGATATGATGATGCGCTCCAATGGCTTTCACCTTAGATTCAGCCATACTAATACCAACATCAACCGCTATTTGGTAAACAATATACTCCCATAGCCCTATGTCATAATCATCATAACGGCTTGGAAATTTGGCCAACCAGAGAGTGTTATCAACATCCCTAACGGAGGCTTTAGGACGTGCACCTCCTAGTGAGGAACCTGGAGATACAAGCATATTTAACCACTTAAGATAATCTGGATTATCAAAGTCTGGTTTATCTTCCACCCCATTAGCTGCTTGCTGTAACTCAGGCAACGATGTTATTGCAGGTGCGACCAAACTTTCATTATCATCAAGAAAAGGACCGTCATGCGAGGTACAAAAACGCAAAGCACCCATCCGAAACGAGTCATGTACTCCCAGTAAATAATTTGCCTCAAATAGTTTGTTTACTCTGCGTTTTTCGTGACGAGCTATCACCGCTTCTCGACGTTGCATTAACAATCGACCCCAGCGATCAGGACATGAGTCAAGAAAGACTTTAAAATTCCTGTCATCTTCTGCGTGCTGCTCTCCTAGATACAACTGAAGTGTTGAATCAATTTGAGTCACGAACTTGGAAACTAACCATCCCTTATCATAGTTGAAGCTAAAATGCTCCTTACCACGCATCACGGAAGAGCGTAAAGTACCTACGAAAAAAGGTTTTCCTATATCAGCCCAATCAGCATATACGTAGATTTCCATATACGGTTAGTCCTATCCTTTTCTTTTCAATAATTCTATGTCTTGAAGTTTCCTACCAAGCTCATCATCAAGTGCAACCTTACCTAAGTCCTCTAATAAGCCAAGAACAGCAAGCACATTAACATAGTGACCTATAGACACGGACGGATCTCCCTTAACTATCTTTCGCAATGTGGGCTTAGAGATACCGGTCCTCTTATGCATCATATCTTGACTTATTCTGCGACGTTTCATTGCCAATGCTATATTTTCACCTAAGTAGTGTAACGTTTCCATATTTTTAGGAAACACTACTGCCCCACGTCTCGCCTGAATGTTATCACTAGTCATAATGAAACTTTGCTATCATTTTTATACAATAAATGAAAGTATAGTTTCACTAATTATATCTTGTCAAAGTAATTCTTAACAAATTGAGAATAGGGGACACTCAATAGTAAAAGTGAAACTATACATTCACAACAACGATAAATAGTGAAAGCATAGTTTCATTTTTTCGTTAAATCATATAGCACTTGAACACTAGAGAAGAATAGAAAAGTTTGGAAGGAATTTAAGCCAACGGTAGAATTAGCGCAAAACAAAGTCCCCGTAAGGATATCATCATTTTCACCAAAAGTGTGAAACAGAAATATTTTATTTTGGGGTATCCTAAATAAGATTTTCTACCCCTCTTTTTGCTAGCGTATTTTCCTATGTTTAACGACTGGAAGATATTCAATGCGATACCTCATCTCAACTCTGTTGTCACTATTGATAACCGCACCGGCTTTCGCCAGCGTTGAAAGTGAACGTGACGAACTGATCCTCATTCAAGCCCATATCGACAAACTAAACTACCTAATTCGCCGTGCTGAGCGTGAAGCTGATTATCGTATTACCCGCCACTTTAATTATTCAGCCTTACGAGCCGATCTTCGTGATATTCAATCCGGCATTGATGTTTATTTAAATCCAGAGCGTTTAGAGCCACGTCCAATAACACCCATAGGTGGTGACTACATAACGGTACCAACTTATGAATGAAGATTTGCAAGCAGACAAAGCGATTGCCGCCTTTGGTCATGCCGCTGGTTTTTCGGTTAACAACCTTAGTCTCTCACTTGCCGGACTTTCTATCGCGAGCCTTCTAATGTGGGTCATTTGGGTATGGTGGAGTGGCTTTAAAGGTATGAAAAACAAAAAAGTCTCTAAAGAGGCCTTCCGTCGAATGGTATTCCGCTCTTTATTCATATTTGTCCTTTTCCAATTTTATCTGTTATTCGGGGTAACGTCATGAAAATCAATCCATGTTTCTGGACCTTAGCAATCCCTTATTCAGCCATTGCTAAAATCCCTACCAATCAAAACCCGACACAAGGAGACAGCAAAAATATTTTAGAAATGGTGTTTTATTACGCGTACGACATTTTGCTTTACGGGGGATCCATTTTTATCGCCTTTGCGGTGATCTACTATCTTGGGCACATGTGGGACTTGTACAGCAAAACCCGGGAAAAACAGGCCACAAAAAAAGATTTGTTAACAGATGGTGTAATTGGGGCAGTACTGATTTTACTCACTATCTGGGCTCTAAACTACGGCTTAGGCATCCTAGGAGGCATCAAATGAAAAATGCCGCCACCTTAAATGTCATGCCGCCGTTTTATAAAGGCTTATCCATGGGAGAGCTTGGCGTTCTAACCACCATTAATACGGTATTGATGAGTATCGTGGGCATTGGTTTATTCATGTTCACAGGCTATTGGCTCGCATTTGTATCTTCTCTCATGATAGGGCTAATCAGTGTTCTCCTGCTTCCTAAAGCCTTAATTAGAGTACTCACCCGCACAAAATCAGCCCATTGTCAGCACTACTTCCAAAAACATTTCGACCGTTGGTATCGAAATGCAAATTATCACATCTCTTCGCGTCGTTTCGCTACGCGAAGAAGTAACGTGTAGAGGGAAAATTCAATGCGTGATCCTGTATCGAACATAGCTGAAAACACACCACCACAAACGTTTGAAATAGTACCAAGTCATGGGAAGCCGGTGATCTTACTCAATGGTTGGTTGCGGGCGTGGGCTGAATTTGAAAATCATTGGCAAACAGAGAGTTTACCCTTTGTCGGTACCACAAAAACCACCAATGTACGGCAAGAAATATTTGAAGCCACCGATGGGAGTTGGCTCATCACCGAAACGATTGTTGATGCAAATACCGTTAACCGCTCTACCCCATCACACCGTACATGCAGAACTTGGCACTTCAAAACAAAAAAGGACATAAAG
Organism: Vibrio sp. MACH09; assembly: GCF_033238805.1. Lineage (NCBI taxonomy): Bacteria > Pseudomonadati > Pseudomonadota > Gammaproteobacteria > Vibrionales > Vibrionaceae > Vibrio > Vibrio sp. MACH09. The sequence continues at coordinate 61,074 of NZ_BSFZ01000003.1, forward strand.
CCTGTCTTTGTTCATCGTCAGTATGTAGAGAAACTGCTCGCTTCGATCGACATACCTTATTCAATTGTCATTGGAGGAGCACATGAGTGATCTCTTTTTGCCCTTAAAAGAACAAACTTTTGAGCGGGTTTTATTACCTCAAGCAGATCACAACGGTCGAGATGTCGTTTTCAATGGTGTTTTGTTAGCCGAGTATGAAAACGACATCTGTCAGTACCAGCTATATCACACGGATAGCTCGAACCCAGCTGAACAGTTGGTCGGCACTAAGTCTCTGCGAGAAAGCCGTCGTGTTGAAGCGGTCATTATGAGTATCAATGAAACCGACACCATGATGGCGTTTTTCACGGCGACGGCACTGCATACGTTATTTCGTCAATGCCACTTCCCAGGGTTTCAATGTATCGGTGACGTGCTGGATGCTAAGGAACATTGCTCATGAAGAGACTAAACGTCAAAAAAAGCCCGTTTCGTAGTGCATTAGCAGGACGAGACGCGCACATTCGTTCACTTCGTATTGCTTTGGTTTGTGTAACCAGCATTGCCTTATATTCACTGTGGGGATGGAAACAAGCGGGGGCCGACTTCACTGTCCATAATCCTCCTGATATGAGCGCTGGAGTCACCCGTTCATGGTGGGAAATACCGAAACCAAATGTTTATGATTTTGCCATCAGCATCTTCACTCAAATCAATCGCTGGGTAGCCAACGGAAGTGAAGACTACAAGCAAAACCTGCATCTTTATAGTTATTACCTAACGCCTCAATGTCGTCAGATACTAGAGCAAGATTATCAGTTGAAAAGAAGCCGAGGGGAATTATCAGGACGTGAACGTAGTTTGTCTCAAATACCAGGTTACGGATATGACGATTGGCGCGTCAAAATTCATAACCGTGATAACTGGACTGTCTATGCAGATTTAGAGCTCAAAGAGTATGTAGGTAGTGTCCCCGTAAAAAATAACATCATTCGTTGGCCACTTAAAATTGTGCGCTATGACATTGATCGTAACAACAATCCATGGGGATTAGCGATCGACTGTTTTGATGGTCCAGCACGGGAAATTCAGTTTGAAAAACAGGAGCCGCAGTAATGAAGTCACAACCGTTCATCACGTTATTGTGTGTTATAGGTCTAACACTCATGAGTTTGCAAAGCAAAGCATCCGCAACACCAAGGGCCATGACTTGGGAAGGTATACCTCTTCAGATAACACTCACCCCAGGAAAAGAAACTGTCTTGTATTTTGATGATGATGTTCGTGTCGCCATGCCGGCTTATCTAACGTCGACACTCTCCGCCTCATCACTTTCAGGTCGTGTCTATCTAACCTCTAATGATCAGTTTGACACCACGCGACTTCATATTGAACGGCTAAGTGATGGCTTACGTTTATTGCTTGATGTTAACGCAACAAATAACCATCAAGCATCCTCAAAAATTGATATTCACATACCCTCTTTAAGAGATAACACTCCAAACCAGCCGACAGCAATAGAGCAGACTAAAGCGCATATCGAAAAACTAAAAATGCCTTCTCAAGCCCTGCTTATCCGTTATGCCATGCAAAACCTTTACAGCCCAAGTCATGCTATTGAACCATTACCGGGAGTTCATCGCTCTGCTATGGGACTGCCACAAGATATTCAAGAAAGTACTTTTTCATTCTGGCGAGTAACCGCTCGTCCGATAGCCTCTTGGCAACTAGGCGATCATGTGGTTACCGCGATACGGCTAAACAATTTGCGGTCACAACAACTACTACTCGATCCACGTCAGGTCACATTAGGAGGAAGCTGCCTGATTTCTTCTTGTCAGGTAAGTTTCTCCTATCCAGAACTCGGCTCTTTTGGGTCAAAAACCGAGAGTTCAACCGCTTTTATCGTCACTCCGGGACCACTCAAAAACCATTTACTTCCTGTGCCTTCAGTAAGGAGGTTTTAAATGAATAAGCGCAACCGTTTCTTAATTTTGCTTGGTGGTCTAGCACTCATATCATGTGTTGTGCTTATGGTGAATGTCGTGAAAGAAAATCGTATCGAAAATGCAGAAACAGGCGTTAATAATACCGATCCGATCATCATCAATACTGACGACCCCAACAATGCGCTAGGTCGTATAGGCGACACACCCGAAGATACGCTACGCACTCTAGCGGCCAATCTTAGTCAAAACGAGAAAGACAAAAATGAACTGGTCCAGGAATTAGAAAACACGAAACAAACACTTATTGTGCAAAAACACGAGAGTGAACGACAAATTGATGCGTTAACCCAAAGGTTGAATGAGGGCTTATCGGGATTGGAAGCCAAAATACAACGCGATTGGATTGAGTTACAGAACCGTCAGGCTCCCATAAAAAAACAAACACATTGGGAAGAACTTGGAATCGACAGTTCTATCGACGGTTATCCATCAAATGACAGCGAGTTAACCATTGGATCTGGGCTACAACAAAACCAACATGCTCTTATATGGATAGAGCCGTTCGATGCCACAAAAGACGAAAGTGGAAAGTGGATGACTCCCGCACTAGTGACTACAACCAATCAAACCCATCCCCCCATTTCTGACATCGATGATAAAGCATTCGATGCAACTCAAAGAGCAGGGAGCCCTGTCTACAGTCTACATCGTGGCAGTGTCCTTTCTAATGCGGTGTCATTAACCGCACTGATGGGACGAATACCAATCAACGGAATGGTCACCAGTCCTTATCCCTATTCGATGGTAGTAGGCGCAGATAATTTATTGGCCAACGGTTTTACATTACCAGATCTTCAAGGCGCCATTGTTACCGGCACGGTGACCGGAGATTGGAGTCTATCCTGTGTACGTGGCGTCGTAGAATCTATCGATTTCATCCGTACTGACGGGACGATTTTATCTTACCCTCAAGAGCAAACGTCTCTTTCGAGCAATTTTGATGGCGAGAATGTGAAAACAGATGATTTGGGGTTTCTTGCCGATCCTAATGGCAATCCTTGTCTTTCTGGCATTAAGATCTCTAATGCTCCTCAATACTTAACCACTCAAGGGTTGCTGGATGCAGCTCAGGCGGCAGCAAATGCCGTCGCCATCTCGCAAAAAACCATCAGTGTTGAAGGAAATACCACGACCTCTTCCATAACCAAAGATGCCACAACAAACGCCATTGCAGAGGCCGGTGCTGCGACCGCCTCTACCGTATCTGACTATATAAGACAACGTATGGGCTCTACGTTTGACATTGTGTATGTTCAACCTGGCATCAAAGCCGCCATTCACTTAAGAAAACCTGTCACGCTGTCCATCCCCGATTCCCCTACTCGGGTTCGTTATGTTCAATCGTCCCAAGGAGCAGCCTATGTTTTACCTTAAATTCATAATGATGATGAGCATCTTATTAACATTAACAGCATGCTCTACATCTCAAGACAACACCTTGCCAACCCCTAGCACGAATGTCGAACAGGTATGGCAACAGCAAATGAATGGCCCCAAGAGAATAGATACATTGTCTGGCGAACTGAAAAGACCGCTTAATGCCAAAACACTGGCAAAGCGACAAGGGGACTACACTCGTGATGCATGGCGGGAAACCATAAATCAATTTCCCCGTCTACCCAATCCTGACATCGTGATGTATGTCATGCCACATCGAGTTGGTAATCTTCCTGTTCCGGGTTACAGCACCGTATTTCCCTTATATGAACGGGTTCATTACGCCACTCCAGCCGATGCTCGTGCTAACTTACCAAGGGAGGCATGGTAAATGTTCTCTCATGCGACTCAGTCAATAAAAAGCTTCCTCAACTATGGAAAAGCGTTGGAAAGCCCGCCTATGGATTACAGTGTACCGCCTTCATTTGCCGCTCGTCTTCCCTGGATCGAAGTCGGTGAAAAAGGGCTGGTTCAATTAGAAGATGGGCTTTCATATGGCACCTTTTTTGAGATCACACCTGTTCCAACCGAAGATAAGACCAATGACCAGCTCTCCAATATCGTCCGCAATATCAGCCATACATTAACCTCGCTGTGTGACGAAGATAACCCTTGGGTCATACAGCTCTACGCTCGTGATATTGATAACTTCGGCAATATCACGGAAGCGCTCTGGGAAAAAGCACGAGTACAGGATGATTTCACTCGTGCTGTATTAGAAGAAGATCAGCGTCATTTTGAACTGATTGGAAGAGAGCAAGGTATTTTCGATGTAGACAGCCGAGCGTGGCGAGCAAGAGAAAGACAAGTAAGGCTCGCGATTTATCGCTGGTTACCGGAAAACAGCAGTGAAAAAGACATTAAAAAAAATTTCTCAACATTAAAAAGCCTTCGACGGCGTCTTCTCTCTCCAACCGCATTTATCGACCAAGGCATCGGTATAAAGCCTTGTAGCGCTGAAAAAGTGTTCAGCTGGTTAAGTCCGTTTTTTAACCCCTCCGGCTTGAAAGGGGAAACATTTCGATATCGGCGTCCCAGAACAGCTGTAGATCAAGATTTCTCAGAACGACTACTAAGAAGTGGGGTGCGCAGTGATGTAGAAAATGGTCTGTGGTGGTTTGAAGGAAGTCAGCCTATTGCCAATCGGGTGATGGAACTCGATACATGGGACAGCGAAGAGATCATAGCCGGTGCCGTCTTTGGCGAAGTGGCTCTTGAAGGAGATAAACGTCCACAAAGCGTGGTTTTCGATGACTTACCCCCTGGTACTATGATGGCGATGACTCTGGTGCCACAGAGTAAAACTCAAGCGCGGGAGCGTCTTAAACATATAAGCAAGTCCGCTGTCGGAGAAGAAACTGAGTTAGAGCTTATTCGTCAAAACTGCGAGGAATTTGATACACATCTTGAGAAATCGCCACTATGGCGAGGTCAACTTGCCTTTTATCTTCAAGCAGAAAGTATCGACGCAATAGAAGAGCAAACCGATAGCCTTCGCGCCACATTTAATGCCGCCAATTTATCGCTTCGCTTTATTAAAAACAACGATCAAGAATCCCCTCTCGACAGTTTTCTACGGTGGCTTCCAATGAATTACCACCCAGAGCACGATCCTAAATATTGGTATTGTGGCTGGGTATGGCTTCAGGACATGCTGGCGCTTTCTCCACTCTTTGGAAGAGGAACCGGCACAGACAATCACACCTTCAACTACTTCAATCGAGGAGGAGAATTATTTGGTTTCGATCCGCTCGATGATCATTTATCAAATGCTCACCTAAATCTATTTGGTCCTTCTGGTTCAGGAAAATCCGCAACACTGGTCGGTATGTGTTTGCGTCTACTGGCAATTCATCGCCCTCGCCTTTTTATCATTGAAGCAGGGAATAGTTTTGGCTTGCTCGGGGAGTATTGCGAACGTTTTGGACTCAGTGTGAATCACATCAGTGTCAATGGTCGTTCTAAAGGTGTGATGGCCCCCTTTGCTGATGCGAAATACTTAATTGGTCAGAACATTCCGCACATCACTTGTGATAAAGCATTAGATATAGAACACCTTAATGATAACGATAGCGAAGAGGATGAAGAGCGCGATATTCTAGGGGAGCTGGAAATTATGGCTCGCTTAATGATCACCGGTGGCGAGAAGCTAGAATTACAAGAATACCGCCGTGCTGATTCTGCCATGGTACGGGATGCCATAAAAGAAGCGGCTGAACGCTGTCATCGTTCCAAATGCCAAGTCCGCCCGACACATATCAAAGAAGTACTATTCGATTTCAGTCGTGATAACTCTCGCCCTGAAGCAAGAAAAGAAAGAGCACGTTTGATGGGAGAAGCCATGAGCTTTTTCTGTGACGGTTTGGAAGGGCAAATCTTTGATCAAGAAGCAGAGAACTGGCGTGAATCGGATGTCACTATTATTGACCTAGGGATCTATGCCAAAACCGGCTATGAAGCTCAAATGGCCGCGGCATATATTTCACTGATCAATCGCATCAATGGTATTGCAGAGCGCGATCAATACACTGGCCGCCCGATTGTCGCAATAACCGACGAGTCCCATCTTATTGTCACCAATGAACTGCTTGCTCCATATGCAGTAAAAATCGTCAAAATGTGGCGAAAACTTCTCGCCTGGTTTTGGTTGGCCACTCAAGACTTAGCCGATTTCCCCTCCATTGCCCGAAAAATGCTGAATAACGCTGAATGGTGGGTGATGCTCAATATGCCCGAAGATGAAATTACCAATTTAGAAGCATTTAAGAAACTCAAACCCGCAGAAAAAGAACTGATCCGCTCGATGGGTGCCGAGGATGGAAAATATAAAGAAGGGGTTGTTACCGGCCAAAATGAAACCCTATTACAACGATTTCGAGTGGTTCCTCCTGCCCTGTACCTTGCGTTAGGAGAAACTGACGGAAAGTCAAAGAAAAAACGCAAACAACTCATGGATCAGCACAATATTAGTGAACTTGATGCCGCCCTCTTAAAGGCTCGCCAAATTGAGCAAGCACGCCGAGATTATCAGGGGGAAACTTGAAAATATCATTTTTCATAACAGCGACTTTATTGCTCTGCAGCACGATGTCATCTGCGAAAATCTCAACAATGGATGTCATCGCCAGCAGCAATTGTCCACAATGTTTAGATTACATGATCATTGGCACATGTGTTTGGATGACCTGTACTCCTTTCGGTTGTAGTACATCGACATCCGTGAAAGTGAAGCATCGTTTACCCGATACTGTCGTTATGAGCTACCCCGAAACCGGAAATGCCCCTTGGCAGGATACCGCTTGGATGTCCCCTGAAAATAAATATTCCAAAGGTGGAGGGAAAAGCCATCGACGCAGTGTTCAAGGGTTAGATCGTACATCATTAACATTTCAAAATGTGGACGTCATTGGCCATCCAGGTGCAAGTAGTGTTTATGAGCTCCTCTCTGGCTTCGGATATTTTATAAAAAGTCCCGCAACCGCCTTTATGCCCTACTATCTTTCTAGCCTTGATCCGTTGGGATGGCGCTACAACATTCCTGATGCATTCACACTAAACAGCCTAAATCCATTTGGCCAAAAGCTGGGTAATTTCGGTTCAGTTTACCCGAGAGGAGGCTTTGCTTTGCAAAAACACCCTTTCAAATCAGCGGCTCTTGCTGCATTTAAAGCAGAGCACTTGATCACCAGACAAGGGGAAAGCCGCGTATACCAACCGTTAGCGGCAACCTATCGTCCCGGCTTTTGGCCGCCTAAACCTGTATCGGCCTCCGTTGATAACCATGAAACCAAATTTCAGCAACTGTATCCGAATATAGAGATGAACGCTTATATTTGGCCACAATTTAATGACAGACTGAGTATGTCAGATCCCTACGCAAAACAGATCTCAGACGATGGTCAATATGTCTGGGCAGTATGGCGCATGTACAAAGGATGCAAACGTCGTGGCAGTCAACTCATTGCTCACTTTGGAGACTAATTTATGCGCAGCCTATATCTGTTAAGTATCGCTTTACTCCTTGCACTCCCTCAAAATGCAGATGCAAAAAAGACCGATGTCCTTCATTACACGATTGGAGGGGGGCCTGTTATCTCACTACCTGCACGTAAGGATCATTTAAAGGAGGTCACACTTGGCGTTGGTTGGGATATGAACTTGCAATGCGGATTACTCGACCCCTCATTAACCGTACAAAATCAGCTTAATGGCGTGACCAAAGGATTTAAGAACATGATGGGCAACATACTCAATAACGCCACGGCGGCGGTGATGAGCTATCCCGGCTACCTCATCCAAAAAGAAGACCCAGGGCTTTATGACATGTTGACCAATGGCGTTTTGCAAGGAAAGTTCGATTTTGATGATGGCCTTACATCATGCGAAGGCATGGTCGAGGAAATGGGGGAGATGACCGCAGATAAAAGCTATAACGCCATCGCTCGAGCAAAAGCATGGACACAAGCGGTAAAAAGCGGAGATGCGGTACGCGCCAAAGACAAAGTCATGGATGATATGGGCGACAGCGGCATCACCTGGATTGCAGGAAAGTCTTATGGAGGACGTAATCAACCCCCGATTAACCCTAGCAAAGATGCCGCGGAAGTGGGTTTTGACATGCTCACCGAAGATCAAGAAAAAGAACAAAAACTGGGACTTTATCAGTATTGGGATTCATCTGAACAAATGTCTGAGTGGTTAACGAGCGTCATTGGTACCCGCGCGATTCAAACAGGAATGGATAAAAGCAAAACAACCAGCACTGCAGGGGTGGGGTTATCCCGTCATGTAACCCAGGGAAGCCTTCAACTTGAAAAAGAGTTAACTGAGGCCATCAAAACCAATACTGAAACCAAGCACTATCCACAAAAACTGCTTGAAGCACTTTCAGAAGGCAAAGTGGACAACAACGTCATCGCTCGTATTGCTTCTGAGCTTTCTCTATCACACAACATTGAAAAGGCGCTCTATGCACGACGAGCACTATTAACGGGAAAGTACGAGGTTAATTTAGCCCAGCACAATCTAGCTCAAAAAGACATCGACAATGCGGTTACCTTGCTGGAGAAAGAAATCAATTTATTACGCTTTGAAGCGGAAGTTCGACAAACCATTGGCAGTCGAACCGCCCTTTCGGTGGTTGAAAACTACCAATATCAACGCTCTCAAACCGTTCCACAAACAACACAAGCCGAATCCGTTTTTCTAAATGAAACGACACCGGAACCAGTAGAATAAGGAGAACCATTTTGACTAAAACCCTTCCTTTCTTCACACATCAAAGCTGGTTAAAACGATCGTCAATCGTTCTACTGTTGACAACATTAGCGTGCGCTCTGGCATTGATATTAACTGAAGATCAGCTTACACATTTTTCGTATTCTCCTGCCGCGATCATATGGCGAGGAGGCATTTATGCGTTAATCATCTATAAAACAAAACGTGTTCATTACAGAGCCGTCCTATTTTGCGCGACGCTCAATGAACTCATGGTATTTCTCACTTGGTATGGAGTCATTACATTATGATAGTCAATGATCCCTTGTCACTTATGCTGACATTAGAAGGTTGGTACATCGCCAATAAAATCATGATCGTGTTGAATCAAACCAACATAATGATGTTCATGCTGACCGTAGTGGTGTTCCAGGTATGGGTAGACGTTGCTCAAGAAGGTGAAGATGAGGGAAATAAAGGTGCCCTTGCCCTTAATCGTACAGAAGTCAAAATAGCCATCGCGTTTCTAGTGTGTTTTCTGGCCGTATTGCCCCTATTTCCTGCAAACGTTAATCAACTGACATTAGATCAAAGTGCCAGTAAAGAATGCGGTGTTGGAATAAGCTCTGGCTCAACAAACAGCAGTCAAAGCTCCTTTAATGGAGAGAAGGTTTTTGTTCCCATATGGTGGGCATTTTGGCACTCAATCTCACAAGGGGTAACTAATGCCGCGGTCTCAAGTATTCCCTGCAGTTACGATGTCGATCGGGGCTTATTGCAGCTCAAGTCCGTTGGGATTGTCAGTGAGCCACTGAAACAAGAGGTTCAGGATTTTTATGAACAATGTTTTACTCGTGCCCGAATCGCCATGAAAGCCGGTGGGCGTGAAGGCACGGTGATAGCCAGCGATTACAATACTGCTAACTGGTTAGGCGGCCGTTATTTTCTAAAAGAAAATCGATTCTCTCCCAAAACCAGCTACCAGAACATACAAGCAGAGAAAGCGGTGTTTACCTTCCCGTACAAATCCGAGCGAGATGATCCTGTTCAAACGAAATACAGTAACGTCGCCATAAACCCTAGCGCCGCCTACCCTTACTGTCACGAATGGTGGGAAAGTGAAGAGCCTCGCTTAGACGGACAATGGGCTGGATTAAAATGGCGAATTTATAACAACGTCAATGATCACAATCCAAAACTTGTAAAAGAGATCATCGATGATAGGGGGTTCTTTGCCTCTCTGCTGGGGAATAAAACAACACAACGAGAACGAGCAGATATGCTTATCCAACGCGTATTAAGTGTTGAGAATCAGCAAACCAGTGGACGGATCGTTAGAGGATATGGCAACGTTCTTGATAAAAGCTGGGATCATGAAATTAGAGAGATTTGGAATGCCAGTGCCGGACTGGTCGGGCTCGAAGCCGGGCACTTTCTAACAGGTCCTACTTTTTTCATCATCCGGGAAGCAATGCCGATATTTCAGGCTGCACTCATGACTTTTGTTATCATTGCGAGCCCGATTGTTCTGACCATCGGTAGTTTCAATGTGATGACCTTGATGTCGTTATCACTCACCTATGCTGGACTCGCCATGCTGACATTTTGGTGGGAACTATGTCGGAGTATTGATAGTAAACTACTAGAGGGGCTTTACTCCATGCACGACAACCTCAACCCTATTACCGGCACGTTAAACATTATTGATGATGCAGTGTTAAAGTTTGTCATCATAATACTCTACGTCATGATGCCACTTATCTGGTTTGGGTTACTCGGATTTGCTGGATATAAAGTGAATGCTTTGGGGATTGATAGTGCGTTAGACAAATTGCAGCAACCCACTAAAGAAGGTACTAGTCTTATAACTCAGAACATAAAAAAATAAATACTGGTCGTCATTTGATAGTCAGGTTTCAACTGCCTAGATATGAGGCTGATACCTGATTATCACTTGTCAAACGTCTTCATACAAATGGCCGCCAATCGACTACCACATCAATAATACATGTCACGTTCTTCTTTATTAGTAGGGAACGTCCGAACAGCATCTCTATGAGCCTTCTGAAGGTCACGAGTAGCAATCCAATTTTTTACTTTATCCAATCTTTCTATGTCTTCAAAAACGTACCCGACTTCCTCTAGGGTTATATCATCGTTATGACACAATGCATTATTTACTTTTTCTTGCTCTGCGTGTAAACGTTGGGCTCGTTCAGATTGAAAGGCCTGACGCCATTTTTTTAAGAACTGTAACATCACACCCTCCTTTATATTGGTTATTTTTACAACAGTCCCTGTAATTTTATGCCTCTAAATATTGAAACTCAATGAATATGGGTAGTGAGAAGTGTTACGAAATGATGCTAACAAGGAGTGAATCAACTCTAGATTAGAATGGAACAACTTGTTCCCGTCAGCAAGCTTTTGGACAAAAGTAAGTTGGAGTTTTAGCTCCAAGCTCATCGAGTCGCATAAAGAAAAGTAATTTTAATTTGCTTGAGCAAAAGTGATTTCGTCTATTTATCAGAGAACAGCGCCCTCTTGGCCAAATCGATTACTATCACTTCTATAGCATCTATGCCTGAATATTCATGTGAAATCTCTAACCAGTAACATTTAAGTGCAGCAGCGAGTTCATCCAACCCGACTAGACTCCCATTGAACAGCCATTTTTTGGTCACGTTTTGTGAGACCAGTAGAAACACGCCACATCCGGCACTTTCTTCTCGAAGATAATCTCCTGCCAACTGATTGCGTAGTCGCTCACAAAGGTCCGGTCCGCTCCACTCTTTATCTAGTAGTTTCAATTCGATAGGTACAGGTGAAAGGACATTGGTATTGTGCAGCCAGATATCCATACGTTGGCCATTTGCAAGTTCAGGCTCTTCTGCGATCGTATACTTGTTGTCACAACGCTGTCTTAACCAACCTGCGATTAACGTTCGCATCTCTGTTTCCCCCTCTGCACGCTGCCAAGTAAGCCAAGGACTATCATTACCTCGCTCTAACCAGTTCTTCAACTCATGCAGCCGATGGACAGCCAAATCAAAAAGCTGACGATGCGTTGTCGGCTCAATACATTGCGACTTGGCGAACTCTCTTACTTGCTGCTCAGACCAAGGTTCGAGATCACCGTCTTTTTCAGCATGCTTATACGCTTGCTTTGCCATCCAAGGGCGATAATCTGGATTAGGGTGATCATGGATTAGCTGCTTGATTGCTGTATAGCTTTCTTTACCTGGTATTTCTGATAGAAGGTTAAACAGTCTATCACGTGCATCTTGTGCGTCATCCCGTAGCTCTGGAGAGAACACTTTCCCACTAGTTCGGTCGATGTCATCTTCTACTTTAACGTAGCTATGCATCAGGGAATAAAGTGATTTCAAATGTTCTGCTGTACGGAAACAACCAATATTGGGGTTTGTATAACGCGAACTTCGCCCCCCCATCAATGCTGTTATAAAAATCTGCGCTGCACGCTTTGCTGTATCGTCATCTAGTTCTGATAACCATTGTTCAACTTCTAAGATGCCTTTCTCTGGGTAACAATCTACACGGAGTGCATACCACCAAGATATGTCATCTGGATTGCTCGTATTAGAAAGTTGCTTGATAGCCAGAGCTGATAGTTTCTCAGGTTCTATCTCTCCATTGACTAAAATTTTCAGACAGTACTCTCTGATAGATCTGCGGTGACCAGGGTTAATGTCAATCCAGTTGAGAATAACAGAAGCTATATAAGGGTGTAGCCAAGGTGCATGATATGTTAAATCATGTAATACCCTAGTCGACTCTGTCTTTTCGAGTTCCCAAACCAATTCTTTAATGACCACTTTTTCGACCAATTGTGGAAAGGCTTTGTGCATCCGTTCCAACCATGTGGGGTAACCGTTTAATTCCCAAAAAATATAGCGTAATGAATGCCGAACGTTTTCTTCGCTTAGATTCAGGGGGAAATCAAAAGATTCAGCGGCATCAATTTCCAATCCAGCCATCGCAAAAATAAGAGAGTATGGCGTATTGTTTTCCTCCCACCCCTCTGAACGCAGGGGTGGTTTGTATTGCGACCAATGTTTGATCGCAGCTTTACGATACCCCTGAGCGACAGCCTCCCCAAATTCAGGTATCAATGCCTGCCAATCAGTGTAACCCCAGCGACTAGTTCCCTGGTTAAGTTCTTGTAGCTCCACCATCAGCCAGTATTGATCCCAGGAATATTCACCTGGCTCAAGGTTCGGAGAATTATGAATTCTTTCTGGGTTTGCTCGTAAGTCTGCTATCCATCTTTCTCTGTCTAGCTTTTTTCGCTCTTTTTTTTCAGTAAGTTTACGCTGGCGCTCGGCTGCGTTTTTTTCGTATCTTTGCATCTCTTTTGATACAGGCGGTTCGAGCAATGTGTTCAACCGCTCTCGTAGAACAGGTTCATCAGCCACGGCATCTCTTAATAAAGCGAAAATGTTCTCTGATCTGTCAGTTTGCAAGTAGACTCGAAAGGCGGTACTAAGCGCAACCAGACTATCATCTTCCAAAGAGCGGATGTGCATGTAATTGAGAAGTCTCGGGAGACTAGTCGTATCAAAATGCCAAAAATGACCAAGCCATGAAACAGCCCAATCGTCCGTTACCTTTTTGTCTGAATTTGAAATCTCAATATTTCGAGCATGTTGGATACTGTTCCAATAAAGCGAATCATTAAGCTCGGGCCAACTAGGTACAAGCGTCTTCAATTCGTCCTTATGTTCAGTGCAATCATCTCCACGCCAAAAACGTAGAGCTGGAACTTTCAACAAAATAGATTGCGATTTATTACTGAGAGCTGCATCGTGGCGTGCTTTAATCAATCTTTCTATCGCATGCATAGCGATATCTAGCAACCATGCATACTCTTCTGAAACGTGGCATTCCTTACGTTCAACAAATGGCTGTCTTTCTAGATAAGAGTCCAAGCCCTCAACTAGTTTAGGGAGCGACTCTAGGCACATTTTCTCTACATATGAATGAAGCGCACCACGCAGAGCACTATTTTCAAACCGTTCATAAGCCGGTAATTTACCCAGCGATATCAACAACTGCTCAATACTATGACTGTTGGTGCCAGCTTCCTCTACCAACTCTAAAAGCAATTCTCTTGGAATCTGAGCATCATTTTCATTTAGTTTTAGCCATAGATTTTGTTTTTGCTCGAATGAACCACAAGTCATCACAGCACGTGTTGAAGCTATTCTTGCGTAGATATCTCGCGAACTATTTTCTGCAATGTGAACCAAAGAGAAAACACAGGAAGACATTTCACCTTGCCATACCAACCTGCCAAGGAAGAAGATTACATCGTCGTTATCGCTGTATCTTTCAATAAGCCGTAGTGTATTTTCCGAAAGGTCAGTGTTAGCAATCCTAGCAATAGCACTATTATCTCGAGCTGAGTGGTCATCTTTATTCGAAGAAATCCGCTGGACAATGTCTGCTAGAATATTCGCTCTTTCCTGAAGTGGTAATCTTGATGGGTCGCCACCCTCAACGGCAATATCGGGGTTAATATTTAGCGCTTTGAATCTAATTTCTGAATCAAACAAAATAAGCCATGGCAAAATTGGACGTAGCAGCGGAGTAATAATTTTCTCACCGTATTGCTCGCGGAAAAACAAAGTTTCGATTAAATAACGACTATTACCGAGCTTCAACAGTCTATCAAACCACTCAGCCGCAAGTAGTTCACGCACATCTCTGTGTCTAAAACGTACAGCTCCGTATATAACGTCATTAAAGATCCCACGTTCCAGTAACGCACTGACTTCACTTGGATCCCAATCGAAAAGCACGGTTTCTGCATTGATACCTGGTTTGACAGGTGCTGAATCGGGAACATTAATGCCAGCTTGGCCAGTAAGTACAACAGCGGCAGCCAATCGTTGTGCACCTTCTCTTAACTTCTCTCCATTGACAGGCTGAAGCTGGGCACGATCAACGTTATGCTCATCACGAAGCCGTTTAATAATGTTATGGCGAAGAAGATCTAGGCGACCACCTAATTCACTTCCCTCAGCCCACTTTGCTAGAATACCGTCAAGATCAAATGGCCGTTCTGCTAGACTCCAAAGGTTGGTTCGCGCAATTTCATTGATTAAACGGTCAATATCCTTTACTGAACGAGTCATACAAAAGCGGCGAACTCTCTCTTCATCCAAGTGACGCAGAGTATAAACTTTTAGTGAACTCTGTGCTTTGACTGCCTCATTTTCTTTGACTTTATCTACTTCCGATGAAGATGGAAGAAAGAGCCACTCATCCATTAACCTTCGATCTTCTTTAGGTCGCCAGCTATAAGGGCGACTGGAAACATATATATGCGCTCTGTGCGCGCATTTCTTTATACCTTTCGCAAATTGTCGAATAGCTTTTTCGAAGGCTCTCGGGCTTGCGAGCCTTGCTTCATCGACAGAGTCTAAGAAGAACCATGCCTCGCTGGTCGAATTCAGCCATAACTGAAATTGGCTTTCTTCACCAACATCGAAGGCCTCATAAAAATCTCTATCGATATCTTCGATACGAATGAAGAAAGCTGCTTTCCCTTGGGCCTGGAGTATTCTTGCACGTTGTCGAAACTCCTCAGTCTTTCCTGCACCTGCCTCAGCTAAAATGACACAACGAAACTCACAGTCTAAATCATCCCATGAATTAGGTTTACCATACCCCCAACTAAAAGAAATTTCGTCTTTTTCTGCATCTTCATGACTTTTGGGCACAGGTGAAAACTGCCTGTTTAATGGGATGTGCTTTTCCATATGTGTTCCTATCAAAGAGACTATTTACAGAGGGGGATGGATATTTTCGTATGAGCTTAACCCGCAAACAGCCATTCCAAGCTAAAAAATGATTAATAATCAATTATATAATAACAGAAGACCTAATCATTCAGCATAATTGAATATAAACTGAATTCACATTTTAAGATTAGAATTACTCATGTGGGAAAACAGACACCGTAACTCACAATGGGGCAAAAGTAAGCTTGTTCCATTAGGTTCATGGTTGTACACTAACACTGAGTGCCTCGGGTATCTCTGCTTTTTCATTGAGCTGCTATTTGCTGTCTGGCCAGAAGTAATAGCATCAATCTGAACTCGGCGTAATTGCAAAGCAGCCCACCGAGGACATACGATAAGTCCAGGGTGATAAAACACCCGGCACTGCACACGGAATGCGTTCCCTCTTCAATTTGAATGACAAACATTCTGTAGCTGTTTTACAAAGCCATAGGCAATGCCTATGGCTTTGTCCTCTCTGAGACTAAAAACAATTATTCGACTTGCCAGCCTACCAAGCGTCACTGGGTTAATGTGCCTCCTTAATTTAAGGACTGTTATTGACTTCATTTGAAAGTCAGTATCCCAGCTGTTGAACTTAGTAAACTCACGCTCAGTGAAATGTCACGCTTGGTTTAATACGCTTAATTCGAGATCTCCACCACAGCAGGTGTGGCAACTTCAGCTTTAACGATGCTTTGTACTTCTGAATACAAATCCACATCAACCTCGGGTACAGATAATGACACAACTAGCGCATACCGAGCTTTGGAATCATATCGTTCATGAGCTTTACGAGTTTTCCACCAACCCTTAGCTGGGTATATTGCAACCTTACCTCTAGAAGCTAAATCAGCAGCACTGCCTCTCCAAACATCTTTATGGATAGAGCCTTTATGTCGTTGCTGTTTACCTATAAGCCAATTACTATCCTCAATTGCATCTGGCCTTTCTCCCTCAGCTTGTGCGTTAATTCTTCGCATAAATTGGGCATCAGATTCACCATGGTGTTTTACATCAAACCTTAACTGATGACTTGCGTAGTTATACTTATCTAGAACATTGCGGCTTGAAGGGTTAGGCTCTACAAAATAGGAGAGTGTAACCGTCAATTCAACATCAGCTTCACCAATTTTTAAGAGCTCCTCTTGCGGCCATGGCAGATCATGTAAGTGCATATCCTTCGTTTTTGTATCTTTAGAACGAGGCTTAATAAAAGGTTGCAACTCATCTTGAATCACCATCGACAGCGAGTTATCTGCACTGCTTAACGCCTTTTCAAGATTAGGGACACCATACCCCACCTTCCTAACCAACTTCACCATATCTGATTTTCTAATGGTACCGCCTCGTCGTGCAGAAATTAATGCATACATTGCATCAGTCCAATCCGCGGAATGCACAGTTAAAGCCCTAACCGTTTCTGGCCAAATATCATTATATTGAGCCTTTATCTGCACAGAGAATCTAGCAGCCAAAGCTGTAGCTGCGCTAGTTGCGTGAGTGGTTGCAAACTGCTTCTGAGAGAAGTCATTATTCGCCGTTAAAAGATGAAGATCAGGTTCATGACCACAAAAGCCATCTTCAGCTTTCGCCAAGTTTCCACCCTCAAATACAACGTCTGGCTTGAATGGAGCGTTATTGTTATCCCACCCCAGAGATGTTGTCGAGTATGGTGACAATCCCCCTTTGGGAGCCAGCGGCACTAAATCGGCAGAGGAAGACAATTGGTCTTTTTCTGTGAAAGCGCCGACAGTAAGCACATTCCAAGCTTGAGCAGGGTCATGCACATTGTTTAGGTAATTAGCATTTGGATAATCTACATTGGCATCTAACAGGGCATTTCCAGCACACACTGTAAACAAACGCGGTGTTAAGCCCTCTCCAGAAAAATCTACCGCCAACATATCCATTGCACTAGACCATGATGACGGCCGACCTCTATCGGTACCTATACCTGACGAAAGCGACATAGAGAAAACTCTCGAGCGTTCTGGTTTGTATATCTCAATTTCAGATACCGCATTAGTGGTTACTATGCCCAAAGGTTTATCATCATTATCACCGTTAAACCTCATGGTTTTAACCGACTCTAATCGATGTTCAACCACTTCAACATTTGATGAGCTTAACCTTTCAATCATATCTCCCCAAATAGCCAACCCAGCCATTCCTGTTCCATGGCCTAAAGTATCAGTGGGGTCATTGTCCTCTGTTATGGTTCTCTGGTCAGATAGCGTTGAAAAAGGAGCAAGCAATGGGTGCTCAACATTTACACCTGAATCTATAATACATACATAGGGCGATTCATCTGAAGCGCTAGAACTAAGACGCAGCAATAACTCTTTTGTCCACCCTTCCTGCTCTTCATTTGGCATTGCAGCAAAGAATTCAGCGGTAACTTTAGGGAATCGAATCTCAGCAACCCGAAACAATAAAGCTGCATTTTCTTCCAGCTTTCTTTGACTCGTTTGTAGCTGAACAACCGTATGCTCGGGGAATCGTAACTTATGATCCGAGACTCTCATTTCAGCCATATTTGCCAAATGTGTAAAGTCAGCCAAGATCTCTTGGTAGTGATTATGTGTTTGACGAGCCTTTCTAGGCGTAGCCAACCACACCTCCCACCAGACACTTTCGTTTTTATCCTCAGGTAACAGTGATTCATCGTCCGCCCAAATAGCGGAGAAAGTAGCACGCTTAATATTCTTTATTGAGTCAATCAGTTTCTGGTGATCACCAGCGTTTCCATTCGCAAGAGTCCTACGAGCTTCATATTCATTGAGCTTCTTTTGATAAAAGCTTAGCTTTCCTTCTGGAACAAATGCGGTGGCTATTGTGGTTTTATGACCCTCTTCCAACTCCACTGTCTTGACGTTATGTAACACAATACCTTGAGGGTCATTAGCCAAACTTTCTACAGCCATCTCTACGTCAGGGTAGCTTTCAAATTCAACTTGTATACCCACCCCCATACTCAGCTCATCAGACACTACAGATTGTTTTAGCTCGGAAAATTCGTTTGCAACAGATTGGATGTTTTGACGTAGATGAGCACTATGAGTAGCTCGGTTCTTAGCGGGTATGGTTACTGGTCCACTACCACCTCGACTCGGTGAGGTAAACTCGTGAGAACTAGCTGAAGAATTAAAAAAGAAGTGGGGTTTATCAAATTCGTTTCGAGCCATTCAGATTCCTTCTTACTCCATAAAGTGCTGGCTAATACTCTTTCTGTCTTCAATTGCCTGCTGAAGCATAGTGATGGTAATTGAGTTATGGTCATGGATAAGCATTTCTTTAATTGCATCATTTGCAGCTAATGTAATTTCAGCATTACTTAACCCTTCTGCAATTGCAGGAAGCTTCTTCCAAGAGAAGTTCTTCGCAACGTAAGAATGCAAACGTGTTCTGAAAAGCTTAACAATCTCTTCTTCCGACGGAAGTTGATATCTAATGACATCATCAAAGCGGCGAAAAAGCGCGTGATCTAGCGCTTCAATGTGGTTTGTAGCACAAACGATAACGCTATTAGAGTCATCCTGCTCAATCATCTGCAAAAAACTATTGAGTATGCGCCTGGCTTCGCCTACATCATTACTTGAGCCGCGATGAGAGCCCAACGCATCAAACTCATCAAAAAAGTAAACGCCTCTTACTTCTCTAATAGTATCGAAAATCTGACGTAACTTAGCTGAAGATTCTCCAAGGTACTTTGTAATAACCGCATCAAGACGAACCTCAAATAGAGGAAAGTTTAGCTCACCCGCCAGAACGGACGCGGTAAAGGTTTTCCCCGTGCCAGGCTTTCCTGCCAATAACAACTTTCTTCGGGGAGAAAGACCATGGTTCTTTAGAGTGATAAGGTGTTTTTGCTCTTTAACCAGTCTATCAAGCCTATCTTTAACAGAACTTGAGACAATAAGGTCAGAAAAGCGCAACTGTGGGTGGGTTGTTGTTAATAGACCTGAAGTATCCTTAACGCTGCTAGCAATTGAAACTGGTAGGTTTTTAGCGCTGTTCTTTTTTGCCTTATCAACTAAGCCTTTAAGCTCTTGCGCAAGTTTTCCATGACCATTTCTTGCTTCATGAGCGGCAACCTGAAGCGCGACAGATAAAAATCTGTCGTCATCTTTATCGATGTGCGATTGCATTAAAGCTTTAATTTGAGTCGAGCTAGCCATGAGTACTTTCTTAAGTTAGGAATAAGTGTTTACACGGTAATCATACATTGAAACGGAAATTTCTGCTATCTTCAGAAATGCTATAGCTCACGTCAAACGTTCTTGATAAAAGCTGGGATCATGAAATTAGAGAGATTTGGAATGCCAGTGCCGGACTGGTCGGACTCGAAGCCGGACACTTTCTAACAGGTCCCACTTTTTTCATCATCCGGGAAGCAATGCCGATATTTCAGGCTGCACTCATGACTTTTGTTATCATTGCGAGCCCGATTGTTCTGACCATAGGTAGTTTCAATGTGATGACCTTGATGTCGTTATCACTCACCTATGCTGGACTCGCCATGCTGACATTTTGGTGGGAACTATGTCGGAGTATTGATAGTAAACTACTAGAGGGGCTTTACTCCATGCACGACAACCTCAACCCTATTACCGGCACGTTAAACATTATTGATGATGCGGTGTTAAAGTTTGTCATCATAATACTCTACGTCATGATGCCACTTATTTGGTTTGGGTTACTCGGGTTTGCTGGATATAAAGTGAATGCCTTGGGGATTGATAGTGCGCTGGATAAGATACAGTCTGCTTCTCAAAAAGGAGTTGGCAATATACAAAGTACTTTGACTAAAAAACTATAAATGTAACTGAAGTAGGCATATTGCATGTCTACTTCTCTCAGCGATATTCTCTTCCTTCATAATATGCTTGGTTTTCTTCATATTGCATATACTCCACACTAGCTTGATGAAAAGCTTGTCCCCAAGATATTGATTCTTTATCTTGAGCAACTATTGAATTAAATGCATCCCCTACTTCATCCACGGAAATAGCACTGTTATGGCATAGCACATTACGCTCTGCTTCTTGCTCTTCGTGTAAACGTTGGGCTCGTTCAGATTGAAAGGCCTGACGCCATTTTTTTAAGAACTGTAACATCACACCCTCCTTTTATATTGGTTATTTTTACAACAGTCCCTGCAATTTTATGCCTCTAAATATTGAAACTCAATGAATATGGGTAGTGAGAAGTGTTACGAAATGATGCTGTAATCCTCCCCAAAAAGAATGTTAAATTCCATATCGATTATTTTTTAAACATCATTCTGAGTTCTTCAATCCTATCATCAGGTTCATCGCAAAGAAGTTGTAACTCTAGATTTCTGTGCAACTCTTCCCACTCAGAATTATTCAAAGATCTACTAATAGCATCAATATCATCCTTTTCACTGAATAGAACAAAATCAACAGTATAGAAATCACTGCCCTCTTCTCCCCATACGCTTTCAACGTATATTTTTTCTCCTTCATTAGTAACATAAATATCCCCATCAAAAGGCATTTCAAGGCAACCTCTTAGTTTGGGAGCCTCATACATACACTCTATCCTAGATATATTCTCTTCAAACTCTAGCGCGACATCAATAGCCAGCTTATATCCGTGTAACCCATGCATTTCGATAAAGTCATACGCCTTCTCTAATAATGAACGCTCAAAAAAATCAATATGTATCACATCCGGAGCGTTATAGATGAAGACAATATGTTCCAATAAAGCAGATACAAAATCTAAAGGATCAAATTGAAAACCATGTTTATTTTCCTGATCTAGGAAGTAAGAAACCCAGAACTCTTTATCTACGTTGTGATGATCTGGTATATCTTTGAAATCGGGTCTTCCTGCTAGCAAACCAAGAGATTCGCTACGAATTGTTTTAACTTGAGTAAATTCAGAGAAAACATACTCTTTAGCTTCAGATAACTCTGAAAAGGAAGCTAACGGCAACATATCTCTTATTGTTACTACCATCCAATGTTTTCCAGAGAAATCCATTTCGTCTTGTTCAGCAAAATTTAACCTATTATTCATAGCCTTACATATCTCATCATATATTGGAAAGATATATGCAGGTATTTCAGTATCTGAATGCCTTTCATTTAAAAACTTGACTTCTTCACAACCAATTCGTTCATTAGGACAGGCAATCCAGTAATTCACGGGCAGACAAAATGCTGTAGGGTCATTTCTACCGACAGGCCCCCACAATCTATGAAAAAGGTTACCAGCCCTTTTAGCTTGATAATTCTGTTGATGTTGTTTCGTCGCTTTTGCCTTTTTGGCCTTTTTTATCTTTTGCTGACGCTTTTGTTTCTTATTTTGTTTAGCCATTATTCTCTCACTTATGAACAATATAAAGTAAACGCCCCATGAACCCACGGGGCGATATTGTTAGTGTTTGAAGTTCCAAGGCAGGAGCGCATCGATATCTGGCTCTGCTTTCGCCAGCTCTTTCATGCACTTGACCATGTAGTCATAGAGGATAAGTCCATTCGCTTTCGCTGTCTCGACGATACTGTAAAGCATCGCGCTCGCGTTAGCACCATTTGGTGTGTTCGAGAACAACCAGTTCTTCCTGCCAATGACCAACGGTTTTATTGCGCGTTCAGCACGGTTATTGTCTATCGATAAGTGACCGTCATCGATATAGCGGATGAGCTTCGGCCATTGGCCGAGCGTGTATTTTATCGCTTTACCCAGTGGGCTAGACTCTATGACTTGTTGGTGAGTCATCCATTCGTAAAGCTCATCCAGTATCGGCTTGGCATACGTTTGACGCTCTGCTTTTCGTTTCTCGGCCGAGGCTCCTTTTAAACGTGATTCTATTCCGTAGAGTTTTTGGATTTTAGCCAGTGCCTTGTCAGCTTTACCTGATTTCCCTTTACCTTGCAGCTTTTTAGCGTCCATGAACTTGCGCCGGGCATGAGCGAGACAGCCTACATTCGTCACTTGATGAAGACCATCATAAGCCGCATAACCATCCGTTTGCAGATAACCATTATAGTCATCTAAGAAGGTCAGCGGGCACGCCCTCGCGCGGCTGTTTTGGTAGTCGTACAAGGCGATGTTTTTCACATTCGGCAACGCCGCTTCTGGCGAGTCAGCACCCGAGCAGTAGAGCCACATGTAACACTGCTTATCTTCTTTGAGGACATTGAGCGGCGTTTCATCCGCCTGAACCACCACTTGTTGAAGTAAGTGCTCTTTTAGGGCGGCATAGAGTGGTTTGAACTTCTCACTCACTTGGATAACCCACCTTGCCATAGTGGTGCGTGACAGTTCGATACCCGACTGGGTAAACAGCGACTCTTGGCGATACAGTGGCATCGCGTATTGGTATTTGCCAAGGATGATATTGGCCAGCAAGCTTTCTGTCGCGAAGCTTTTAGGGATAATGCTTTGCGGCGCTGGCTTTTGAACGATGCGGCTGTTGTCTTCAGTTTGCTCGCACTGACGACAAGCATACTTAGGACGAACATATTCCAGCACTTTGAGTACGGCGGGTGTGAACTCTAGCTTTTCACTGCGGTCTTCACCGATTTTATGCAGACTATGCTTGCAGCAAGCGCACTGTTTTTCATGGTCGTCTAAATCGAGTTCGATAACCTCACAAGGCAAGGTCTTTGGAAGAGGCTTACGCTTACCGCGTTTCTTCGTTGTGGTGGTCGTCACCTCAACCTCTTCTTCCTTAGCGGCTTCACATTCCACTTCGTTGAAGAAGTCACCTTGAGATTCATCGTAAGGTTTTAACGCCTCCGAGCGTTTGGCGAACTGGCGGTCGAAGGCAAGCTTGAGCTGTTCAAGTAGCGATTGTCGCTCTTGTTTCAATCGGCTTTCTGACGCCATCAGCGCTTTCACCATCGCTTGTAGCTCGGCAACATCTTGACTTTCTGGGTTGATATTTGGCGTCTTTTTCATGGCATTTATTATACTAAAATCATGCCGTTAACGCTTGGTGGATAAGGCTTTATTATCGTTTAAGTCATTGTAAAATCGTTTATTCGAACGGGTTTGTGGCCGATAATCGTGAAGCCAGAAAGCAGTCTATCAAGCTCAAATTGACTCAGGATAAACACCTCATTTTTCTCTTTTGTAGGCCACTTATACTTGGCTTTTTCGAGGCGCTTGTACCAAAGCGCAAAGCCTGTTTTATCCCAGTACAACACTTTGATTTTATCGCGCTGTTTATTGGTGAACAGGAACAGTGCGCCGCTTCCCAAGGGCAAGTCGGTGTTACTTTCGATAATTGCCGCAAGGCCATTGATGGACTTTCTAAAATCGACACTTTCACGATAGAGATAAATCTCTGGGGCGCTGAGCATGCGTTTCATGATAGCGCCCCGATGAGCTCTGCGAGATAGGCCGCTGGCGTACCTTGTGGAATACGCAGCTCAACATCATTGACGAGCAGTGTCATATTAGCCGTTGCTATTTGAGATTGATACTTGGTTGTCTTCTCGATGATTTCAGCTTTAACGAAGTGTTGAGAAACCTCAATTTTGTTGAGTTGCTGTCGCTTGGCATAAAACGTCGAAGGGTTGATCTCCTTGAGCTTGCAAAAGGCTAGTATTGACAACGAACTTGATTCAGATTGCTCGATAAGCGTTTGCCATTCTTGGTTAGTGCGTCGCTTTCCCATTTCAAATCTCCTCATAGTTGGAGGCTTGATCTTATTATTCGTGATGAGCGATTAGAATGCGGGGTTTATGACGCGCTTACAATATAAACGAAGAACCACTATTTAATAAGTTAGGTAAGATGGGTGAACCAAAACAAAAAATAATTGACAAGGCTGGTCATAAAATAAACTAATGTTTCCTGTAAGGGATCACCCAAATCCTTAGTTATTAGCCGAATTAATTAACCTTTTAACCTAGCTTTTATACTGGTCAATTTTAAAGCAGTGTGTTTGATGTTAGGTACTTAGATATTGAAACTCAATGAGTATGAATAGAGAGAAATGTTACAAAATGATACTGACTAGAATCGTTTATATTAATACAATGGAGAGTTGATACCAAATAAATCGGAACGGTTATTTTAGCAAGACTCTGAAACCGTGGCCAATTTTTCTAGACCACTACAATGCCAATGTATGAGCCGCAACCTGTGTGAGAAATGATTACATGTGGTACTTTTACTTAGATTCCAGGATTTACTTCGGCAGGAAACTCCTCTGTATCGATACGATAAGACAAATAGTCCAAATGAAATCTAGTCATACCCTCCAATGTCGCCATGCTAATCTGTTTTTTTTCTTTAACGATAGCATGGGTGACATTAATACCTGCCTCTTTAAGGATATCCTTATAACGGTCTACCCTATCCTGAGCAATTTTAGCATCACCATCATTAGTCAGCGCACCTAATAATTGCACATCATAACGCTCATCTTCAACAAGCTCACGATTTGGGTTGAGGCGAATGTAAATCCCATATAGATGATCATTAGACTGTTTCGCTGCTTTCTTTAGCTTGCTCTCAGAACGTTTTAAAAGGTCATTAAACGACGTTGGCAACGCGGGTCTATCATAATGTTCTCCCAGCCAATTCCTATAACTTCTTTCTTCTTGAATACCCCAAAAGATACCATCAAGATAGTCAATATCAACCAGATTTTCTTTCGGAGTAAATACTTTCTCCAATATGTTAATTCTGATTGAAAGCTCTTGCAGTTCATCTTCCCGAACTTGGGTTACGTGAGTATCAAGGACTCTAGGATGGGCGTTGTAACTCTTTTGAGGATCTCTAACTTCGATGACTCTCGCAATAAGCAACTGTACCGATGGAACCTCATCTCTCGCTATATCACAGGACTGAGAGGCAACGACAAGCACAAAGTTATCATCTACTAGCCCAGCCTTATTGACATCAATGCACGTGGTATTTCCATGATCCAATAAAACAACCGCTTGCTCCTTTGGAATAATGCAGCCTTGCAACCAGCCTTTAGCTTCTAAAGTACTTCCAAAGTTCATATCACCTACCTACGCAAAGGGGTCGTCGATCACATCAATATCATTAGTCAACATTAAACCAGAACCGAAGTACAAGACGTCATCAGTATCAACATACTCTTGTTGCAACTTATTCAAGATTTGATTCTTTTCTTCAATATCCAATGTGGCGATATCTGGGTAACCGTTACTTAACCACTCTCTCAAAAGATTATGCTGTTCCACCAAACGTAACAATTTTGTTTTGTTTGGTTTTGTATTGCCCTGTTGCCAATTATGAAGTGTTTTACGAGTTGTTTTTAAAATACTCGCTAATTCTTCATCTGCTAATCCAAGGCTGCTTTTTAACTCGCTCAACCGTTTGACTAATAGATTCTGTTGAGGCGACTCTGTCAAAGCGTCTGCCGTACTAACTTCAACAAGAACATCGTGGAAATCTGTC
The DNA here is from genome assembly GCF_033238805.1 of Vibrio sp. MACH09. Lineage (NCBI taxonomy): Bacteria > Pseudomonadati > Pseudomonadota > Gammaproteobacteria > Vibrionales > Vibrionaceae > Vibrio > Vibrio sp. MACH09. The sequence goes on from NZ_BSFZ01000003.1 coordinate 86,941, forward strand.
TGAGCATAGGTCCAATACTGATGCTGTCCTGAACGATAATTGATAAGATCAAAAATCTCCATAGCGTTAGGACGCTGGTACGTACTATGCGCTGCTGATTGAACAGCGTGCTGACCCGAAACTGCTAAGCTTTGGATTTTACTTACGTCATAATCAGCGTATGCGTGATCTGCTACAACCATATTTCATTCCTTGCGTACGGAGTTGTTGCATTCCAAAATGCTTCTCTCGAAGCCTCATGTAAACCAGACAACGTTTCTAGAATATTATCAACTTCAAAGTCTATCGGGTTATTTGAATCTTGCCAGAAGTGATCAAAGTCTAAAATAAGCCTCAATTTAGCGGTTTCATCTGTTTTGCCTTTCAAGCCGATTGAAACGAGATCTTCAGGCAGAACATTTGGTGTAACTGTCTGAACAGTTCTTATCACTAGGTGTGTTGTTCCTGTTGCAATTAAGTATTCTTGACGCTTAAAGCCTTTTTGACCGATATTGTTAAATGTGTCATCAAACAACAATTGAGGAACGACTAGCCCTGATAATCCAGCATCTCCCCCATCTAACGATGTAATGTTATCGCAATAACGCAGACCTACCCTAGTGTAAATCGATGGATTAACAATATTTTTCAAGACCTCTACTACTTGCTGAACATCTGCCTGAAACCCATCAAACCGATCGTACTTAGTCGTTGCATAAACGACTCTATTCTGATCAATGTCAACAACTCGTTGACCATCTTTGGACGTAAATAGCCATCTTTCTATGTTTGAAAAGTCTACTTGGTCATTATTAACGTTCACCGCTTTATCAACTACAGTGTTGAAGTTCGGAAAATCTCCACGAAGTTGATCGTGTAGTTCAGGGATGTATTTCTTTACATTTAGAATTGGTGAGTATCTCACCTCTACGAGAACAAGTTCTAACGGGTGATTGTTCAACTTTTTATAATCTGACATGTTGATACGCCTTTCTGGACTCTTTAAATCAATTATTACACAGTAAATTACACATTACTCGTATTTTTATCCGACATTAGATTTTGATCATAGTTCCACAAAACCACCAACCTTATGGAAGCACCCATTGGGAATAAAAGGCGGGAAGTAGGACTATTTATTCTGGAGCAATGGTATGGTTAAACTCGGATTTTAAGAGAAATCGTTTCAAATATGTCTAGTGCGGTTAATCTCTAATGAAGCTCAGAAACGAGAAAACCCACACATAAATGCATGGGTTCTCGTACTTCGTGTGTCTACAAGTGGGGGCAGATGCCCACGAATCTCGTAACTAACGATATAAGGGTAGGAAAAAATGACGTATTCGTCAATTGATTGAACTTACGTTACCTGCTAATGGAGGATATAGCCCGCGTAAAGAGCTAATTAGCGTAAGACAACGTCAAACAACAACAGGCAAAGTGATTCCAGAGCTAAAATTTGTGTTTTGGCAGAAGATGGTGTCAAAAGGTCGTTAAATTAACAAGTTATAGAACTTCGTAATTCACCTTTGTTTAGGATTATTAATATCAGAGCTTTATCTAAAAAAGCCAATGCTTGGGGGTCAGTTCAAACTCTGGCTTTTTTTAGTTATAGATTTCCGGCTTTAACTGTGAACATCAGCTTAATTAAAAGCTCATTTTTTCACCCTGTGTAGGGAAGATAAAATTAATACCTAGATTGTTAGCCCCATCCAACTGAGCTTTGATGATCTCTTTTGGATTCTCACCTTTCTTCAAGCTGTATTTTATGTGGCTTACGACTATATCAAGGTCTTGAAGGCTGCCTTTGCCACTGAGTTCTTCGAGCTTGCTAAGTTCTTTCATTAACCAGCTAGGAGTTAAGTGGCCAAATAAGAATTTATCTGGAGTGCTGTTAGTAAACGACACTTCAATCACCATTCCTTTCAGCTTATCTTCTTTGACATATGGCGCTAAAGTCTGCCAAACCTTATGCAGTGCTGAACCTTTCTCAATCAAATCAGGTCCCGTATCACCAAAATAGATAAACACTTCATCTTCTTTATTTCTCAACAAAAAAGCCGTTGAACGACCACCTGAATGTTTCAGTGGTAATGCTTTAACTTGTAGTGATGTGTTGTCAACAGAAACCCATTGATCTTCAGGTAGGTTTACATAGTTGTATTTATTCAACTTATAACCAGTGCCATCGTTACCAAAGTTTGGCCATGCTGACCAGTTAAAGTAATTATCCATCAACGCTTTATTGGTCGCTTCAAGCCCGTAAATCGGCTTGTTTGAGTCATCCGGTGACGAAATTATTAAGCCTGAAACATGATCTAGGTGGGCGTGACTGATGAAGTAGCCTTTTATTTTTTCTCGCAGTAGGTAACCTACCTTGGTGTAAGGTGACTCTCCTGGCACGGTTACATTGTCGAAAGTTCCTTTGGTATTGGCGACGATAAGACCGTTGATAACCGATCCTGCATCTAACAGCACATAATTACTGTCTTGTTCACCTTTAAGCATGAAAGAGGTGAGGTTACCATCTTGGATACCTCCTTTACTTCCTAAAGTAACTACTTCGAAGCTTTGTGCAAATACACTGCTACAGAGCATTGATGAAATGACTAAGGTTAAACTTTTTTTCCACATGATGATTCTAACTCCCGAGAAAGTGAATACTCAATTTAATGTAAACATTAACTAATTTACCCTATTACCATGATCATGAGGCAACGTTCTAGGTGATATAGAAGATTACAACAAGAAAAAACCGACATAATATTGTTCAATATCTATTCAAGTAGATGTAAAAAACCTAACTTCGATTAGGATGTTAACCGTTACGATGCTCAGCAATTTACGCTGCTCAACATTCATCGATTCAGATATGGCTAAAAAAAAGAGTGCCGTGAAGGAACAGCACTCGGGATAACAATTAAAAGCAATGTAAACTTTTAAGTTTCAACACGTTAATGTTATTACACTCTGTTTTGCTAATAAATCATATTTCCGATGTGGAACAGTCTTGTTCGATGCACTTCAACATTATTTTAATATTTTGCAGAGTAGAAACAGAAAAAGTAATTATCGATCGCAATATACAAGAATCCCGATTTCGCCATTGACACTTATCCCCTGCCCCATATATCCTAAAACTGTTCAATCGTTGTACACTCACGTAAAACAGTGTAAAGCACACGAGGCTTCTCTTAAATGGCTTTCTGAAACGTGTCGCGACTTATCAAAGATAAGTAGAAAGCGCTCTTAACATCTCTCACCTACGGTGTGAATCAACTGGCTCAACAGCTTTGCTGTGGACCACCTACCCTATAGGGAATAATTTCCTATGGGGAGATTGTTCCCTTTTTTATTTGGAACAGTCTTATGGATAATTTCCCTACTCCCATTTTAGGCCAATTTGTCGCATCCAGTCCGATCGATGAAGATATGTTCATGGATGTTACTAATGCAGCCAAAAATGCAGGTTTTAACTTTTCTTACACAGGGCTAACGCAAAACGTCTGGTTCGCTGTCATTGATGTCGCAGACACTGCCATTACGCTTTCTCAAGAAGCTCAAACTCATCAGCTTCTTAAACTCGCTTGGCGCGCCGCTCGCAAAGTTCCAACCCAATCACAGGTTAGTTTTACTGTGACAAAACCTCCGGTGCATAGCTGTATCTATGTCAACCAACCACTCAGCTTATTAGCCAGTATCGAAATAAATACCAAAGGGCATCCCATACTGATCATTTCAACAGAAAAGGAGAGGTATTGTGATTAATATGACATTTACTCCATTTTCTCGAACAGAAAAATATCAGTATGCAACTGACTGGCGATCAGTCACCCTTGATAACACATTAGAAACACGTGTGGTTATCTATTCTAGTACTCCATTAAGTGAAATAGTTACAACCATTCACTCTAGTGACCTTAATCAGCTTCGTAAAAAAGGAGTCGTTCTTAGTAACGAGTTTCGGACTAAAGAGCGTTGACCATTATTTACCCATGAGGGCATCCTTCATGGGTGCCCTTTTCTACAGAGGCATTACCTATGCAGTATAAATCTACTTATGGCCAAGGTACCTTTAAAAAACTTAAAGACACCTCAGGTCAGTACTACCAATTAACAAAACCCATTACACCAGACGAGCTTTTAGATGTTGCGAGAGAAATTGCCAATGACAGTCTAAACTGTGGCATAGCACTTACTTCATCAACGAAAACAAAGCTCACTTTAGCCACCTTAATACGTGATATTGAGCGAGAGGTATTTGGAGTACTTTTTCTAAATAACCAAAACCAATTGATCAAATTTGAGGTGTTATTCTATGGCACGGTTAATTCCGCAAGCGTTTATCCAAGAGAAGTGATCAAGCGAGCTTTAATTTGGAATGCCTCTGCCGTGATGTTTTGTCATAACCACCCAAGTGGAAGCTCTGTACCAAGTGAAGCGGATAAACGCATCACTAGACACTTATCCGAGGCACTTGCCTTAATTGACATACAAGTACTGGATCATTTCGTGATCGGCAATGACACATATTCATTCGCTGAACACGGTTTAATCTAACACACAAGATTCAATTTACTTATCTACCGGAAGGTATTCCGGTAGGGATGCCTTCTATTTAATTTTTGACTAGGAGGCCAATATGGTCCAGATACCCGGAACCTTATCCATAAAAAAAATCACCGGTCGGTATGGTGATTTTAATGTTGCCACACTTGATTGTACGTTAGGCAAATTTTCTATACGCGATGCCATGCTTGATGAATACAACGAAGGTACTTATCAGGGAACTTTTGGCGTAAATCGCATATTTTCTGGCAGCTACCAAGCCAGTAACCGCTTTGTCATTGAAACTCGCGCGGAGCTAGGTGCAATTTGGCTCGATGATTATCAGGAAGGTGAAATACCACCCTCTGAACCATTGGAAGCCGATCCACTGGCAGAAGAGCGAAAAGCTCAAGAAGCTTTAAAAGCAAAACACTTAGAATCAAATATAGACCGACAACCTATGGTGTCAAATGATGACCAACAGCTATCAGAGCTATTTGGTGAACTCTGGCCGTTAGGTTCAAAAGTAGGTGACATTGTTAAACTTAACCCTGAAGTTGGACGCGAGAAAATGGGGCATCAATTAACGTATCTTAAACGTCGGATTGGTGACAAGCGAGTCTGGAAGTTTGAGCCTATCGCTCAACATTGGATACGTCTTCGCGCAGATAAGGAGGTTTGAGTATGGCAGTCATGCACCCTCGCGTCGCTCATAATTACCTCAAAAATGGTTACTACCCAACCGACGAAGAAACATTAAGACGTCTCGCCCATATTTTAGAATTTAAGTCAGGCGAACACTGTCTACTTGATCCTTGTTGTGGCGAAGGCTCTGCCCTCAATCAATTGGTAAATGAGAGTAATATCGAACCTGACGCCATTTTAGACACTTATGGTATAGAGCTTGATGCCGAACGAGCAAAAAAAGCTTCCGGAGTATTAAATCATGTACTTAAAAGCAACACGTTTGATACGGTTGTTGGTGCGAGAAGTCAAAGTTTATTATTTCTCAACCCCCCTTACGGTGACATTGTTACCGACCAAATAGAGAAGCAGGACAAAGGTCTCTCTCGATTAGAAATACAATTTCTACGTCGAGTTTTTCCAACATTAAAGCGAAAAGGTGTGTTGGTACTGGTCGTTCCCTACCCTTCTCTTACAAAACCTTTTACTCATTACCTAAGTACTCATCTAGAAGGAGTATCGGTTTATCAAGCAGAAACCAACCGTTTTAAGCAGGTGGTCATTATTGGCTACAAAACTAATATGACAGGCGAGGTACATCGCATAGAGCGCGAAAAAACCGCTAACCTCTTATATAACACTGGAAAGGGAGAACATATTCCGAGCCGCATCATGATGCAGACTTTGTATCAGGTAACGCCTATATCCCCTACTCCATTTCGTTTTGAAACGGTCACTCCAGACAAAGCCCTTCTGGAAGCAACTTTTCAGTTGCATTCTGGTCTATGGCCATCGTTTTCCATGAGCTTTGAACAGGACAAACGACAGTGGGTTCCTCAGCCGCTTCGACGATTATCTTCATGGCATTTATCGTTATCATTGGCGGCTGGCCAAATCTCTGGATTGGTGATCAGTAATGATGGAAAACAAAAACTACTCGTTAAAGGCGGAACCCAAAAGATACAACGAACTCAAGTCAATGTGGATGAGCATCAAGTCGTAACAACCAAAATTGACCAGTTCGTTCCACTAATAAGAGCCATTAACGTCACCTCTGGTGAGCAGTATGGCAGCATCGTCATCATAAAATAGTGATTGACACTCCCTGATGGGCACACGACCCATCAGGGCCGGTGTGCCCTTTTTTATATAAGGAACCACCAATGAACTTAATCCAACTTGAAACCGGCTTATACCTAGACGCATTTGCCATAGATCCCAATAACCACGTTCAGTTCTTATCGTTATGGGGACGTGATGGCGTGATGCAGCATTTCTTTGCCACCCTCACTCTTCCTATTGCGGAAGGGGGACGTAAAGTGATGACCGTCAAAACTCCAGATGGTGATGTTGTTTTTGATTTTAGTCGAATAAAAACGCTAACTAAGCGTACAACTCGATTACCTAAGTTCACCCCTGTCGGCGAATGGGTACATACCTGGTTATACGATGACCGTTTACTAAAGTGTGAAGCCCAACAAACGACATTATTAAGTCGCACTCCATTAGATTGGGATGCGTTATGGCCAACAATAAAACAATTGTGCCATTTACCCCTCCTTGAAGACTGGAAAGAGGCATTACATGCCATGTTAATGCCTTACATTCATGCTTTACCTTCTTGGGGTATATACGCCTACCATATTCATCTTCCAATAGAAGAAATTGAATCCATAATTTCTAACGCATTATCTTGCCAGATACTGACACTCAAAAACGTAGGAGGTGACATATGAGTGTAGTACAACAAGATATGACTTCTTTATCAGAAGAAGAGAAAAAGTCCGTAGAGTCCAATGTACTGTCACTCAATGATTTTATCGATCGTTTTGGGGAAGGCCTTTTGGACAATATAGAGGCGGCATATCCTCCTCGTTACCAAAAGCCGGCTCAGTCTCGTATCAATGTGATGCAGTCACTTAAGCGAGTTCCCTTTGAAGCTCAGGCTAACGCGGTACAAGCTATCTCTTCTTTACTGATTGATGAACAGGCACCTGCAGGTATTATCAATGGAGAAATGGGGACAGGTAAAACCATCATGGGTATAGCGGCAACAGCCATTGCGTATACCGAGGGAAAAGCAAAACGTTTTTTAGTGCTGTCACCTCCGCATTTGGTTTATAAATGGCGACGTGAAATTCTTGATACTGTCGATAATGCGCAAGTTTGGGTACTTAATGGCCCAGATACGTTGTTGTCTCTCATTCAATTAAGAGAGCAAACAAAGCCTCATCATGGTCCAGAGTATTTCATACTAGGTCGAGTTCGGATGCGAATGGGCTATCACTGGAAACCCGCATTCAAAACCAAGCGAATAAAAATAGAGGTTGGGCATGATGGACTCAAAGCACAAACGGCAACGGTAGAATACGCAACCTGCCCAGATTGCTTCAAGTTAATCACAGATGAAAATGGAGAAGGGTACTCGCCTTCACATTTTCCAACCGAGCGGCAGCTCAAGTGTGAACATTGTCAATCGTCTCTATGGACATTGAGACGTCAACGTCAAGAGAGCAAACTAAGCGATACGATAAAGCGCGCTCTAAAAACGTTACCGACCATTGGGGAAGTAACCGCAAATAAATTGGTGACCAATTTTGGACAAAGTTACTTAGCTAAGTCATTAACAGACAACATTTATGAATTAGTTAATCTACTCAATAGCGACGGAGAGTTTTTCTTCAACGACAGACAGGCTGAGCGTATCGAAAGAAAGTTGGCCAAAACTCAATTTGCCTTTGGGCAAGGAGACTACCAAGCAAGTGAGTTTATCAAACAATACTTCCCTAAAGGCTTTTTTGATTGGTTACTCATTGATGAAGCACACGAATATAAAAACGCGGGGGCGGCTCAAGGGCAAGCGATGCAGGTTCTTGCGGGGTGTGTCAAACAATGCTTATTGCTCACCGGCACATTGATGGGCGGTTATGCCGAAGATTTGTTTTATCTCTTATGGAGAACCATGCCCTCAATTATGATGGCTGACGGATATCGCTACCACAGAGGTAAACTTGGCAGTGCCGCACTGGCCTTTTCACAAGAGCACGGCATCATTAAAGAAGTGATGAAAGTGACCGATGAGGCTAACCACCGCACCGCCAAAGGCAAAAACTTGCGAGTCAGTCAAACTCGCGCTCCAGGTTTTGGTCCACTCGGTGTGGCAAAGTACGTTTTACCTTATACGGTGTTCGTTAAACTGCAAGATATGGGCGAGGGGATATTACCCGATTATCAGGAGCATTTTATCGATGTTCACATGAGTGAAGAAATGCAAACGCATTACGACGCTATGGAACAAGACTTAATGGAAAGATTGCGAAAAGCGTTGATTATTGGTGACCAAACCCTACTGGGTGTTGTCATGAACGCCCTTTTAGCTTGGCCTGATTGTGCGTTTCGAAAAGAGGTGGTCACACACCCTCGCACTCACGAAACGCTGGCTTATATTCCTCCATTGTTTGATGAACAAACACCCACACCTAAAGAGCAACAGCTTATTGATAAGGTGAAGAGCAACAAGCAGTGTAACAGACGTACGCTTGTTTATACGGTGTACACCGGCAAACGAGATACGACATCGAGACTGAAAGCCTTATTGGCAGCTGAAGGTCTAAAATGTGCCGTACTGCGAGCCCGTGTAAAAACCGAGGACAGGGAAGATTGGATTTTGGAGCAAGTCGATAGAGGCATTGATGTTCTTATCACCAACCCTGAACTGGTTAAAACTGGATTGGATCTCTTAGAGTTCCCGTCCATAGTGTTCACCAACACGGGCTACAATGTCTATACGCTGATGCAAGCGGCAAGACGTAGCTGGCGAATAGGGCAACGCGACGATGTAGACGTGACATTTTTGGGCTATCAAGGTAGCGCGCAAATGACGTGCTTGGAATTGATGGCGAAGAAAATAGCCGTCACCCAATCGACCTCTGGCGATATGCCAGAAAATGGACTCGACGTCTTAAACAGTGATGGTGACAGTGTAGAAGTAGCATTAGCTAAGTCTTTGCTACAACAAACTCAACGCTAAACTCATCGCGACTCACTCAACCAGACATCTGCTACCTAGTTGAACTCAGATGTGGTCCACCTATTAATGATTAAGATATTTATATGGAGCAATAGTTAATAATTACTAACGGAGGTATAGAAGACAAATTACACAGACAATGTAACGAATGACAGGGGAGGGCAGTGATGCTCTCCTTTTCATTATCCAGAGATCATGACACTGACATCCCTATAATAAACCAGATGACTGTTTGTTAAATAAAAAGGGAAGGCTGCGCCAAAAGGGAAAGGGTTCAAGGGAACGGTTTTTCCCAAGGGAAAAGCCCTATCCACAAAAAGGGAAAGGGAAAAGTTGTCAATATTCAGCCTGAATAATGACAACTTTCACACAAAAACTAAAACAACAAACCTTTAAATATCAAACACTAAACCTTACCATGCTTACTTAAAACGTTGACAATCACTTTGTCTAATTCAGCCTGAATATCTTTAGAAAGTCGACCAAATTCATACGAAAAATTTCGGTCCTTAACTTTCTTACGAGCATACATCCCCTTACTGTCAAACTCAGCAAGAGCGGTCACCACTGGTTTATCTTTTTCTTGCTTATCTTCGACAACTTTCAATTGATTTTTTATGGCAGCAATAATGGCATCTTTCTGCTCTTGAGTGGAATATTCAGCCTGAATATTGACAACTTTTTTGTCAATATTCTTAATAAAATCCGCTAAATTTTCCTCACCATCACATACCTTCAAAACCTTATCCAGCAAGGCATAGTCTGTATGAGAGAGGGCATTTACCACAGGGAAAAGTTTCACCAATTTGTCGTCAACTTTCGCCGCCTTCATTGCCTTACTAACACCCGCCTGACTCAGACCCACTTGCTTCGCAATTTCATCTTGTGTAATGCCTTCATTGGCCAATTGAATAGTGAGACATTGTTTACCAATTTCACGCAAATTGTGTTCTTTTGCTGTCTGCAATTGCTTAGCAAGTGCTTTCGCATCTGCAATTGAAACATCATCTTGAGTAACCAAAATACGAAACTCGGTAACACGACCTTTTTGGAGAAGAAACCATGCTCGACGACGAGAGCCATCCAGTACATCAATCTTTCCATCGATCTCTCGTCCAACCGCAGGATAAAACTGTTGAAACTCTAAAGACTTTAAATCTTCCAATGATTCAGCAGTAAGCAAAGACTGATCGCGGCCATTAATATCAAACGTCACAAGCGTCTCTTGTTGTACTTGTTCGTATGACAACGTCACTTCATTAAACTTAGCTGAAGCCCCTGAGTCCAATTGCCAAACAACACCTTTGCCAACAGCATTGATCCCAAATTTTTGTTGCAGATACTCATTCACATTTTCACCCGCTTTTTCAATTTCTGTCGAAAGCTGTTGAGTCAATGTATCTAAATTCATTTTAGCCGCATCTCTTTGAGCTTCTACTGAGCCAGGAGTATTCCCTAGAGGGCTTGCGCCGCGTTTCTTTGCCATTATTATGCTTGCTCCAATTCACGCCAGACATTAGTGATATCACGTTGTATTTGGCTTGTGACTTCGTAACTATTCTGCTGTGCCGTTTGAAATGTTGACTTACTTTTCGGATATTCACTTTTCGACATATCAAAAACCGTAGACAGTAATGACGAAGCCTGACGAACGGCTTCACTGTGTTTGAATTCTTTAGAGTACAGATAGTTAGAAAAGTGGTTATATAAACTATTCATCAATTCAGTCGTTGTTGAACTGTCACGATGATTCGTTAGCAATATTTTCATAAAGTCATAACCGCGGTGATTTGCATTAGCAAGTAATGCCCATACCTGAGGGATATAACTAAAATAAGAGCACGTTGCATCAATATCATTTTCAGTAATTGATAAAGGGAAGACAACACTCGTAGCAGCAAAATAGGCGTTATAGGTGGCATACCCTAAAGAAGGAGGCGTATCTATAATGATGACATCAAACTCATCTCTTACACTGTTTATAATATCAACCAAAAGAGAGTATGGAGAAGCTAACTGCTGATTGAAGACCTGTTCGTGGAACCACCCTTCTATAGCTCTGTCACTCTGTGCTGCCGGAAGAATGCGTAAATTTGGAATTGTGGTCTCAAGAAATGCATCAGACACCGCCTGTTCAAACGTTTCTCCTTCATCTAAATCAAAATTACGCATCATCAAATCACCGACAGACAGATTACCTTCCAATTCGGCTTCTGGTGCGTAATACATTGATAGAGTGGCTTGACCATCCATATCAATTAAACCAACACGGTATTCTTGGTGAAATTCGGTTGCCAACCCTGATGCGATTGTCGCAGCAGAAACTGTTTTGCCAACACCACCTTTTTGGTTTTGGATCACAATTACCTGAGCGTCTTGCTTTTCGCTACGTTTAAATTTGGGTTCTTTACGTAAGTTTTCAGGAAGTAAATCTCGGATGCCATACATTTCTGCAATATCAATCGACCATTGAGAATCTTCATGACGGCGCGGATCAATGTTCGCAGCGACCACGTACTTATCCAACGTTTTAGCATCAATACCTAAATACGTAGAGGCCTCTGCTCGAGTAAAATTACGTAACTCTTTGCGATGATTGGCGAGCAAACGAAGATTACGACGCTTAATATAATCATCTGCTCCCGTTTTAAGGTTTTGAAAAGTCTGGGTTGTATGCTGAGTATCCATTTCTACCTCCAACAAGGAATGATAAGGAGTATATCCCTTAATTTTTCATACTGGTAGTAAAAAATGATGTACGAATGTAAATTTAATCTTTTTTATAAAATCCAACATTGATAATGGAGGCCATTATCGTTGTTGTTGTCTTTCTTAAGGGTAGAATTTGATACCAACTGTTTTTTGTTTATCTTTATTTCATTGTTTTAGTATACGTTTCTAAGAGTTGTTCACTCGTTTGCTCGAGTAGTTTTTGCATAAAGCTTACCCGTGGGATAAAGAACATCAGAAGTTGGTTTTTGCTCAGTTCTAACTCTGAAGTTAACGTCATTAACTTTTCATACGGTAAATGAGGTATGAAGCTAATATTTCTCATCGCGGTATCAAAAAAGATATCAACGGCTTCAATTTGAATTTTAGTCTTCATTGATACATCACTAATAATGGAGTCTATCTCTCTCTGATCATGATACTGACTGATAACATAATCAACTCCAGCCAAGGTAAATGAAATTGTATATTTACCTGCTTTATAATGGTTCAGCTGTTTTTGGAGTGTTTTTGCTGCTGCAGGTAACACCCGACGTGTTTTTTCAGTCTGATGATTATCGGCCTCCAATAAAGCATAAATAGGGGAGGGAGGGTGGGTGTATTATTCGCCTTAACAGGATTATAAACAGCGCCAGCCTGTGTAACCAGTTGCTGCTCATTAATAGTAATATCGATTTTAGTATAACGATTTGCCGCTAACTGGTGTTTTTTGAGGTTAGGTATCGCAAAACACAGTCGGATACCAAAAAGTTCAACGATTGCCGTTGAACTCCCATCATCGTTGTCAGATATATTAATGAGATCAAACGAACGAGCACATTTTTTGATATCGATAAGTACCTTTTCAACCAGTTTGTTTGGTTCGTTTTCGGTTGGCCATGTGAACTGAACTAAATCTATCAAGGTGAGATCAGATACCGAATTTAGGTGATTAAAGAAAACAGGTGACTTGCGATAATAATCCACTCTCAGATCTTTATAGATTCGATACAATGTAGACGGAACTTGTTGTGCAAGAATGTTTTGACCAAAGAAAATTTTTCTGGAAAAGTTTTTCTTGTAAAAATCTGTCGCCCATTGAACAAAAACACAAGTAAACGGTAATTCATCTCCCCAATCCCGATGAATAGTCGCTTCTACAGACATATCTTGATTCTGATTAAACATATCGTCTGAAAAACGTCCTTCGTATTTTTTAGACATAACCTTCATATTCTGTAAGAACTGGAAGGTATCTGTCATTTCTCCGAGCTGATCAGCAATTTCCTTTTGCATTTGTTTTGAATTTACATGGTACTTATATAACGTTTTTTGAATTCTTAGCAAAGACAGACTAATTTTAAGTCTGTTTTGGGCGGTGTCATCTAAGTTTTTAGCGGCCAGTAAATCATCCATCCAGAGAGGAATTCGTTTGCTATCGTTAAGTTCTGTTTGTCTATGAGGAGGTAAATTAATTAGGTATTGAATCGTTGCATTCATCAAGATTTCAATGAGTTGAGAGTCTTCATCATTTACAATGCCATATATTGATTCAGCAAAGTTTTTATGTGTTCTACCGTCATGTCCTCGAACAATGACTTCTTTTCTAGAAATCACCTCATTACCAGGTGCAAACATGTTTCTTACTTCATTGTTTACTGCTAACTGATAGCCTTGATCGGAGTTCCTAAACTTTTCTCTGTATGAAGCCGGAGTGTATACCTCATTTTTTTGTAAGTTTTCTTGAGCAATAAGAGCGGATTTTCTGCCATTTACCAGTTTTTTACGAGAGTGATCTAAATTGGGAAGATCTCCTAAAGACTTAAATGTATAAATTTCTAATCTAGGTGGGGCATCGGGAAAGACATCTTTTGCACTTTTGATGGTTACCAAATCGTTTTCTTTTAGTTCTATAAATCTTTTTCTTACCGCTGTTTTGTTTATTTCTACGTGTTCCATTACATCATACAGAGTGACATAATCAGACATAGCTCCTAGTCGCTTGATTACAGAATAGATCTTTTTTGTATTCTCATTCGTAGCAAACACTGAGATCAAATAATCTAGTGTCGTTGCAGTTGATTCGGTTACTTCAATAAGCGTAGAGTTTCTTTTCATTGTTAGGTATCAAAACAAAACAGTCATTCCAATATAACATTAAATAATTTTATTTCTAGGTGATTTTTAATATTGATCAAATAGTTAATTATTCTAATAAACTTAAAATGATCCTGTTTAAATTGTTTATAATTGATCATAGTGATCATGGTTTAGACAAAAGACATCTATCAATTTTAACTTGTTGAAACAATTGAATTCAGTATCGATATGTTGATTAAATCACTTGGTAAACTCTCGAAACGATGATCATGTATGCATAGGAACGATGATCAAGATGCTTGCTTAAATCACTCGGTAAACTATTAATAATCACTTGGTAAAGGTTACAGGTTATACACATACATAAAGATCCAAATTTGTGAGGTTGATCTTTAAGTATGTGTCCTATCGGATCGTCAATATACGTCATAAGTAGTTGGATGCGTTATTGGTAGTCATGGGAGCTTGCATCAATCTCATGACTATGTATTGCTGTTTAGAAATAACGCCCTGAAAAAGATGATGCGACTCTTCTGTCACTTGGTCATTTAGATATAGCGATATAAATATGTTGTTATCGTGATTTTTATGTTTGTCGTGCAGTTATAGCAATAATAATTCGTTTTTGATGCGACTTTTAGGTTTAGTCTTTGTGTTATAGCGATAATTTCTGCTGCTAACAGTGATTTTAAACTTTGGTCTTATTCTTATAGCAATAAGAGTGAGGGAAGAAGGTGATTTTAGTCGAGCGTCATTGTTTTATAGCATTCAAACTGGGCGAAATTGGTGACTTTACTCGGGGGTCTGAAAGCTTTGACGATAAGATTACTCGATTTATGTGATTTTGAGTGAATTTTATACGATGTGAGAGCAATAAAGAGTACTAAGCGAGTACAAGCCTTGAAATGGTTACTTGGTAAACCATCAGTGATTACCCATAAATCACTTGGTAAACCATCAGTGATTACCCATAAATCACTTGGTAAACCATCAGTGGTTACCCATAATCACTTGGTAAACCATCAGTGGTTACCCATAAATCACTTGGTAAACCATTAGTGATTATCCATAAATCACTTGGTAAACCATCAGTGGTTACCCATAAATCACTTGGTAAACTTAAAAATTATGTTTTTGAATGGTTGTATTGTGAACAATGAACTATTCGCTGTCATCTTCTAGGATGCGGACAATGTCTTCTAGCTTGTAGTAGTGCTCTTTTGGGAGTTCTTTGGTTAGTTGGATCACTTTTAATTGAAGGGGCGCTAAATCTAAAACACTGTCATCAGTGGACAGCATTTCACTAATATTTAGATGTAACAACTGACAAACAGCGATGAGATTGTCTTTGGATATATCACCTGTTCTTATCCAAAACTGCACACTTGCTCGTGTAACGCCGACTCTTCTTGCTATTTCTGACTTACTTAGTTTGCTGTTTTCTACGGCTAGTTTTAGTTTGTTCCGGATAAGATCTTTAGACTGCTGATTGGCCAAAATATTAAACCTGCTTGTTTTTCTAAATTTTAACGAAGCATTTAGCTTTATGTAATTGACAGTATTGCTTTACAGGTGATAGTTATACTATCATGTGGTGGCTCTTTAATAACTCCTGATCTTTAATATGACACTGAAGCTGGCAGATTATGTTGAGTTTCAGATCAAAAATTTAGTGTGTTGGCCCCACTTCACACTAATAAAGCCACTTCCGTATGACTAAATACGTGAAGTGGCTTCCTTTTTATCAAAGTATATTTCTAGTCATTATGAAGAGACATATGTAAATCAAATGTAAGTATTTTTTAAAATTACTCATCATATTATAAAGGCATAAACAAGGTTAAGTTAATGAATAGATGAAGGTATAGCAAAGACTTGCTATCGAATTCTCTGCATCAAACAGTAAGTCATCCCTTTTAGCTGATTGATAATAAATACTACTTGAATATTTTGGTATGATATTTTCTGTGAATTAATGTATTTTAGCTAAATTATTATCAATGACTTGATCTTTAAATTAACCAACGGTAGGGTATTTGTGTTTATACGAAAAAAATATTAAGCACACGAGTTCTCTCTTAAATGGCTTTCTGAAACGTGTCGCGGTTTACTTTAGGTAAATTGGAAAGCACTATTCACTCCCCAGCTACTATACAGCTGATTTAACTATAGTTACAGACTCCAATGTTGGATTCAGTAGCGAAGTTTATACTGAAAAAGTTTTGATTAGATTGTGTTGATCTTGTCAAATCTGACCTCTTACGTTTCATTGATCATTTCTTACTTAGCTTTGATGTCAACGCTATACCCTCACTCAACTCCGATTCTTTTGAATCTTGTTCGTCTGAATTACTTGTGCTTCTGCTTTTAAAGTGAATCATTTATGTATCATCAGGGAAATATATTTTAAGCGTTATGCATTTTTAATATTTTCTGTTGGTAGCTTACAGAATGGTGCTTTATTAATAATTATTTAGTTTAGATGATTAGTAATAACTTAATTATTAAGGGTGATGAGTGACTATATATATTATTTAAAATGATAACTATGCAAATTATAGGAGGTAACAATGAAATTACAATGCTTAATAGATTATCGCTGGGAACATGGATTAACACAGAGTGAAATGGCGAAGTTATTGAATGTGTCGCAACCTCATATCAGCTTTCTTGAGAGAGGACTTAAGCCTATCAATCCCATAAAAGTAAAGTTTTATTCGTTAAAGACTGGGATCCCTAAGAGCCAGCTACGGCCAGATCTTTTTGATGTAGAGACCGATGACTGATTAGTCACTTTATTTTCACCATTTTTTATCAGGGAAATGTTTGGGAATGATTCAACAAATAACGAAGTTTATAAACTGGCTTAATGAAGATGTCTCTTCAAATGATGAGAGTGAGCAAATGACCTCTTGTTCGATTGAAGGATATATCGACCCTTGGACAGAGGTTGATATACGTCATGACAGCATTATCTTGAACAAGCTTCAAGTACTTAAGCGCAGTGGATTGGCATTACCTCATGAAGTATGGGATGAGTTTGTATTGGATACCGTTGTGCGTTTTGCACAATGGTGTCAAGACTTACCGGCTTCTGAATCTTACCATCACTCAGGAAAGCGGGGACTGTTCCTACATAGCTTAGATGTGGCCATTTATGCGATGCGTTTGAGGCGAAATTACATTCTGCCACCAAATACACCTCCAGAAGAGGTGATACATCGAGAAATTGTTTGGGTGTATGGCGTATTTTTATGCGCATTGTTACATGATTGTGGAAAGTTGATGGATTTCGAGATAGAGCTTTATTGCAAGGAAAAACCAATTCGATGGACGCCGGTTCTGGGCTTTGTGAAAGCACCATATCGATTTCGCTACTACAAAGATCGTCACTATGCATCACACAAGTACAGTGGCCTGTCGTTATTAAATCAATTGCTGTCTGAAAATCCAATGGAAGCTATCTCAGAAGATCGACAACTCTATTATGAGATCACGGCATATCTGTCGGGTAATAGCGATTCAGACAGTGTTATTGGGCAAATTATTAAACAAGCGGACGCTGCGAGTGTAGCTCAAGATTTGGGAGCAGATAGTGCAGGCATTAATACTGCTGCGGAAAAAGCGAAAGGCTCTTCGTTGTCATTAGCTAGCCAGTTGCGCTTGACGCTGTGTCAGTTAATTCAATCTGGAGAGATCCCACTAAACAAAAAAGGAGCAGAAGGATTTGTTGATGGCGATTCGTTGTTTTTAGTGAGTAAAACAATCGGAGATAAAATTCGTAATACCTTGATGGAGCGAGGTATTACGAATGTTCCCTCTGATAATAGTCGTTTATTTAATGTGCTTCAGCAGCATCACCTTATTCGCCCGAACGATGATGATATGGCCATTTGGAAATGTGAGGTTTATTTAACATCATTTGAATGGAGACAAACTTTTACGTTTGTTTGTGTGCATTGGCCTTCACTACTACCAGATGAAACTTTGGAAAGCATGGAAGGAAAAATGACGCTAGTTGCTTCTGACTCAACTCAGAATGAAGAAAGAGAATCGGCTACAAATAAATCTGATGAAGCTTTGAATGAAGTAACGGTTGAACCTTTATCACCAATGACATCGTCACAGGATTTAATGGGGTTCTTACCGGGATTGCCTGACGATATTGACGCTGACTCTTCTGCCGATGAACCAGAGCCTGAATGTGACAACATCACTGCAGAATCATCGGTCAACGATGATGACCAACGACCTGAATATGCATTGATGGAGAAGCTGGATCTAAGAGATATATCGACAAATGAATTGGGTGAAGCATTCTATCAATGGGTTGATAGGGTGTTGTGCGGTGGTGTACATCAAGTGAATAAAAAAGGAGCCATGTTTCATCGATTGGAAGAGGGGATGCTTGTTGTTTCCCCTGGTGCTTTTCGAACGTTTATTGAAGAGCGTTGCCGGTACGGGAAAAACAATGCTTACAGTTTGGTTCAGCAAGGCCTACAACCATTAGAGTTACATATTAAACGGGAAAATGGCCAAAGTGTTCATCAAGCAATGATCAAGGATTCTGAGAAAACCCTCAATGGTTTTCTATTTCCTACCAAGCCTGAGTGGGAAAATATCTATTCGATCAACCCGTATGTTTATTTGGAGGATAAATGAATCGCTCTGATGATACATTAAACAATGAAATGCATTGGGTCGTATTAAGTTATATTGCCCAGCTCGCATGCTCGGATAAAGATGAGTTGCTTCTTGAGGCTGGATTTGAGCCTAAGCTGATCCGAATATTGAAAAAGAAGTCACTTGCCGATATACGAATACTATCCACCAATCTTTGTGATACCCCTGTCATCGATGTAGCCAAACTGCAGCAGGCTATTGAGTTGGCACAAATACCAAAAGAGATACAAAGCTTCTTAGTATATGGAGCAAGCAATAAAGCGTTAGAACATTTTCTAGGCATAAAAGGAGCAGTCAATGCGGATTGGCGACGAGTCGTGTGTGCTGATCCTGATTTTAGAAATCGAAGTGTACCTGACAATAAATATTCGGAGTTGTGGGACACACTATTGGCATTGCCGCTCAATGACGTAAAAGACATTAGTTCTGAGCAAATAGTGGAGGTTGCGAAGTGTCTAAGGTTAAGTATTGGCTCGATATGGTCAGAAATAAGTAATCAATGATGGTAACTTCATAAAGTGGGGCTAGAAAATGAGTAAAAATAATAATTTATTGGGTGGATTAGGTAGCGTTGGTCAAATAGAACTTCATAGCATAGAGAGTGTTCGCTTATGGACGCCTTCTATCAGGCGAAAAACACCAACAGTAGGACGTTTTTTTTCAGTAACATCCGTTTTAGAACAGGCAGCAAGACAAGATGATCCTTATGCCGATTTTGCGCTGTTGGAGCTTGAAAACGTGATGAACAAGGCATTTTCTCTCTACACAAATATGATGGAACAGCTGCCTTCTTTGGTTTCTTCTCGAATAAGGTTTACAGAGTGCAAAAGTAATAAACCAATGATCAAAGATTTGAATGTGAATACTCGTTTTGGTTGGAGGATGGTTTCTTTATTAGAAATGTATGATGTTTTAATGGTGCGCTTATTTGATGCAAAGTATAAAGCGCAAATTTCTCGTACTGTATTTGAAAAACGTAAAAATGAAGCGATAAGTATGATCCATGCCGTATTAAACCAATCTCTTGTCATCAAGCATTCAGGTATTACTCGCCAGGATGTAGTGGCAAACAATGCTAAAGCGATAGAAGCAAAAGAAAAGTATGGGCATATTCTTATCCCCCTTGAGGTCATGGAAGGTGTAGAGCGCGCTGAGTTTGCACCGGAAATAAAAAGGAATCGTAGTGAGCTCAACCATAGATAGGCATGAGTGTAAAGTTGATATCTTAACAGGCTCTAAAGTTAATCGAGAACTTGAGAGCCTTCCTGTAAGTGATCTCAAAGAAGAGAGTTCAGACAGCTTAAGAAAAAATTGTATATCGCACAGCGTAAATCGTTGGGTGTTGCTCATAAGCCATTGACGGCTTATGAAGCGGCGTTAATAAAGTACGACTGTTGTCCTATGGAACGCTTAGATAGGTGGGAAACGAAGGGGGTGAAACCTAGGTTGACCGGTGGATTCTCTGACGCTTTTAGAGTTGTACTTAAACATGGTGCGCGTGCCAGTGGTTGTTTGCGCCACCGTGCCATTGTTCTTGGTATGCATACGTTTATTCGCGATATCTTTAATCAAAATTTTGATAACCTTATTTTGTTTATTTTGAAAAACACCAATACCAGTACGCGAACATTTTCATTACGCGCAACCCAACAGCAAATTGGCAACGTAATAAACGTCAGTCAGCCAACAGTATCGCGTATGCTTGGTTTGTGTGTTCAGTTAGGTCTTCTTGAGCATGCCTTTTCTGGAGAGAATGATTCGCGTGATCCTAGGGGTGGGTTAGTTCATGATAAGACGGATGCACAAAAACGAAACCTCAATAATATTTATACTGTGACGGATGAATTTGGTCCTTTGGTTGCCGGGGATGTTGCTGGGGCCAAATTGAATAAAACATTACAGGATACTGATAAAAAAGCCGTAGATGCTGGAGCTGGTGAATTGAAGGTTCGTTTGGGCATTGTCCGAAATATTGCTTGGGAAGCAACTATTGCCCGTCGGGCTCTTAGTATTTCGAACGGCACACTGAAGAAGAAAGTGAAAAAAGAGACCGATCGATCTCGTGCCGTAAATATTATTGTCAAAAGGTTACAAAAACGTGGTCAACATATTGGTATGTCAGAAAAAGAATTTTCATTTCTCGTCAATACAATGGTGAGCCACTGTGGTTTTAGTCCTCATGTAAATTCTGAGGAGGTATTATAATTCGATTTTTTCAATTCACTCTTTCTAGAGTGATTCATGCTGCCTTATGTTTTTTTATCCTCATTTTCGTCATATTATTAATCGATTATCTCTTTGTTTCTCTGCTTTTTAATCGCTTTTTTCGAAATAAATTAAGATTCCAACTCTAATCTTCAGTGATCAACGTTGATTATAAATTAAGTTATCCACTGCTACTGAATACTAACTAATGGCTTTTGATAAATAGTACGGGGGATTGAGTGAATACCCCATTTATCTACATATATAAAAATAAAACATTTATTATTAAGGTCTAAATTCTGTGGATAACGGGAACAAAAATAGTAAGGACTCACTACTTATCGCTTCGACGTTTTACAAACGTGCGCGATAACTAACGTGTAGAAAATTCCCCCATCAATTTCAAACAACTAATACACACCGCAATCACTTAAACTATTACACATTCTTTTGTCTGGCAGGGAGGGGAATTGCAATACTCGTGCCTATAGAGGTTTGACCAACTCTGGTGCGAGAATACTGTTAGTCACTTCAGTCATTCATGTCGTCGCACAGCTCCTCCATACTTGTTAGAGTTCTCTGCTACACGTAGCTAGCGCTAGCTCAGATATGAAAAGTAGATGGTACCAAGTGGATCAGTTTTGCGTTGATGGTGACAAATGCTCTGGCTAGGGACGACATCAAAGGCTCAGCTTTTTTGTAAGTTGTACTTCTAGATCACTAAAGCCCATTTCTCGGATTTGATTGACTAAGTTATCTAGCCGCCATATTCTCAGCTCTGATGCTCGAGCGTGACGTATCGCATAGGCAATCCCTTTTGTTTGGTCTATTCCTACAAGATGAAACTTATTTGGCATATTTTGTGATTCTTGAGCAAGTATCTTAGTCATTGTTCCTGTTTCAGCTAACCGTCGAAACTCGCCTTCTTTAACCTGATGAAATTTTACTGGCATACATAACGTCATTATGTTGATTACATTTTGTCATTATGTTCGAATTGGATGGGAAAAGACATTAATAAAATGTTGAAAGGTCTCCAAGCGAAGACCTCACTGTAATTTCTTAAGTTTGCGCCCTTCGGCGACGTGAATTGAATCACGAATTAATCATTCAAGCATGATTTAGGCTTGCCCTTTGCGGACAATAGTTAAGTAAAGTTCTCCTTTAGATCAAAATAGTATACACATATCGTCCACCTCAGGACTTTTCTATGTATACGGTTAATTGCGCGTACTATTGAGTACGTAGTGAAGTGTTCTGGTAGGATAGTTGGTGTGATAACCAAATAGTCGATATTGCACCTACATCATGTGTTGGTAGTTAATAGCGCTTTCCAATTTACCTAGAGGTAAACCGCGACACGTTTCAGAAAGCCATTTAAGAGGAGCCTCGTGTGCTTGGTCTGTAAATTAGGACTACAGTAAAGTGAGTATAGCAAAATGTGATTCGATTTTCTGTAAGCTAATCAAGTACCCTCCTACTTAAGCGGACACTTGTTCTTGAGTCGTTTCAGTTATTGTATTTTCATTTCTTGTCCACTCTACTTCACCCATAGTTTGGTCAGTATCATTATAAAACCTACCGGCCATTTTCCGTATTGGTTTGTTTATATCGTCTCTTACCCAGTCCAAGACAACGTACCCACGCTTAAGTTCATTCGCGTACTTAGGCGAACTATAGTGATAGATCAGCTTGCCTTTTAACTTTCCAAACCCTGTATGAATGACTTCATCAACTTCGAAATAAGTTTTATCCCCTTCTCCTTCAAGGCATCCGATAATTACAAAATTACCATCTTCGAAATTGATTGTTGAAAATCTTTAATTCCCCAGAAAATTTAGATAATTCATGTGTGCACATAACAGTAGTGATATCTCTTATATCTCCTATTTCTAAAGTGGTATGTTTATCATCATGCGGTTGATCAGGATTGTACAGAACCACTCTGAATTCATTTTGATAGCTTTGGTGGTCAAACTTTCTGAAAATCCCCATTCTTCCATCATAAGTACTTTTATCGACGTAACTTACTGGCGAATGACTCAAGCGCATACCTTTCAGTATTGCTGCCGCTTTCATCCTCCGAAGAAGTTCTTTTGGATTTCTAATAAGTACCGCTTTATCGCCAAAAGATAGATTTCTCTCGTCAAAATGGAAGTCACTATGTTTAACCAACATATACATACAAAGTAGATTTCTTTTAGCTACGTTTTTATGGTATTCCCGAAAAATAAGAGGGCTTTTTACACCTTCAATTGGTACGTAAGCACCTAACTTATGCCTGATTGAGACCTGTTTGATTTGCCGCGATTGCACTATGCCTTCATGGATATCCTTTCTTACAGGGTCATTGTCCATCGCCGAAAAATAAATATCTGAGTTCATGTAAATATCGCCATTCAAAAAATCATCTAAATAAGCAAACGGTAAGATTCTAGCCAACATTATTTGAGTGCTTTTGGATATTTCCAACAAACTTTACCCCTTAGTACCCATGATTCATTAAGTTGGGGCGTGACTCCCATACTGTCCAAAATTGAACCTTTCCATCGACCAAACCATCACTAACGAACCAAAGCTCGGAGTTATTACCGTTCAGTCTCCACTCTGGTTCCGACCACCTGACAAGTAAATGAGTCAAAGGACGTTTATACCATTCAGGCGCAACATAGCCACAGCAAGAAGTGGAATCAATATTCGACATATAGCGTCGATAATCATTCGCTAAAAAAACCACGGTTGATGCAATGGCGGCCACTGTCAAAATGATTTTAATTTTCATCAATTTCCTCCTTGTTACTCGTCTCCACAAACGCAGTCAGGCATTTTTTCATCACAACTTTCACAACTACCGCATTCGCAATTGCTCATCATGTGTCGCACTCATCGCATATTTTATCCATTGGATCCATTTCAATTGTCCTCTTTGTAATGATTGATTCTTAGGTGGTAAACCTATTCATAATTTCAGTCTAAAGTTTACCAGTGGGTTTGAATAGTTAACCACGTCAGTGAGTTAGAGTGGTAAAATCGCTACAGGCAAAATTCCCCCCTAGCGTCTAAAACGAACGTTTTTAGTAAAATAGTCGGAACAAGCACCACGAGGAGCAGTATCGTTCTTGCCTAACTTTTTTAGCCATTCGCCAAAAGGTAGCTGCCCCGTGGAGCGAAAAACAACACCTTCCATTAGCTCGAAATCACCTTTGGGATCAAAAATAGTAGGTGCATTCAAATTAACTCGGCTGACCTTTACGCAATCCTCATTAATGCGGGTTCGTGTCTCTTCCCACTTAGGTTCTTTTTCCTGAATTGGCGGTATAGTTCCAAACATTACAATTTTTCCCGTTACAGCTTCACACATGTAAATCTACAAGATGTAGAACCCTGATCATCAAACTCAAATATGTAGCCTTTCACACCGTCATCATTTGTGTTCTCGCCAAACCTACAACTGCCTATTGCTTTGACTCTTACACCTGTTAGATAGCAAATAGAGAAATCCTTATCGAAGTCTTTCTTTGGAATAAAAGCATTGCATCCCCCGCCAAATTTTCCGCCCCAATGTTCGCCAGAAAATACAACTGGATTATCTTTTAGCGCATAACCTACTTGTTTAACTGAACAGTCAGATTCATCAGTAAACACCTCTGTCAATTGAGATGCGAACGAAGGGGTTGCCAATAAAGCTAATAGTAAAAGTGTTTTTTTCATATGGTCCTCTTGTTTGTTTTATGACAGCTATATAGGGCACAAATTTCCCCGTTATTGAATAATTGGTAAATTGTTTGCTTTAAACATACGATTTACAGCGTTCAGATTTCGTATCCATTTCTGATCTGCATCATAATCACCGCCGCCTATCATAGAATCGCAGTCTGTGAATTGGTCGTAAATCGCCTTAATTTGAACATCAGTGACGACTAGTTTCTTCGAACGCTTGTATGATTTAACTTTCTTTAGAAGCTCTGATTTCACATGCTGATATGTCCACGAGTTACCCCTGATCTTCTTGCAACTTCCAATATTCATCAGGCCATTCAATTTGGCGGTCGACCTTGGCTTTAGGATTAGCTTGATATAGATCCAGATTTTTTACTATTTCACCAGAGACAAATACTGTTCTTTGGAAACGCTCCAAAAGCTCATTTAAGCGTTTTAGTTTTAGCTCGTTATTGCCATTGCCTTCTAGTGTTTCTATTGAATCCACGATCTCAATTTCATTATTTCTACAGAAAAGAGAAAACCTTAACAGGTCTTGCGTGAGTCCATTTGGTAACTCATTTAACCTATGTAGTTCTAACGCAACTAACCCTCGGTCACTGAGCTTCATCTTTTCATAATGAGTGCCGATATCAAATGATTGTGCCTTGATAAGGCTTTCCAACTTCAGAATGTTAGCTTCGTGGTGCCTTGAAATATTTATCAGCTCTGATTTGGCAAAAGACGCCACATTTAACTTCTCTTTACGATCTTCGACTGATTTTCTATGGCGTATAAATAGATCATTAAGTATTTGAGCAATGATAAATGCAACAACACCGATCAGTGCAGGTGTTGTGTCGCCATCTATAACAATATATGGCGAAGAATTTTCGGAAATTTTTGATTCCACTTCTATTATAGGGCTGTCCTTGCTTTCATTACTTGATGATGGTTGCGTAGACGCAAAAACACTTAATGACGTAATTAACAAAGCCACCAATACTGCAAACTTTCTCACGAATTCCCCCCGCTTTAAGCTTGTGTCTGATAATTGTTACTGAACTGATTTAAATCGATACCAGATTCTTGTGCTCTGGTTAAAATTTTCATCATCCAAGTTAACTCGCTCTGATACGTTTTTTCTCTCCTGCTGAAATGAAAAAGTTCATCCGTATCAATATTGTGATCGATTATTTCTGTACGCGAGAACGAACCTACTTTTACTCTCTTTTTCTCACGGCCTTTGACTATTCGTAATCGAGGTTGATTCTTTCCGTACACTTCCCATAACTGCCAACCATAAGGAATTTCAGAAGCTTTCAATAAACCTTCAGGAGCAAGGTAAACTCTTTCATCACCCATACCCATACTAGGGTTCATTCGCCATATTTTTTTCTGATCGGCTTTAAAATCAGAGCGTGATATTTTTACTTCAACAACAATTGAATAACCATCACACATAATACCTAGCACGTCTGGCTGCTCTCCGTGAGTGTTGCTAGTCAAATTAGAGAACGCGAAACGATATCCCATTCTGGTTAGCCTAGAGATGCACCAATCAGCTATTTCATCATGAGTCATATCTGATACGGACATAGTTCTATTTCCCCTTAGTCTGAAAAACTGTAAGCAGGGTTAGCAAACTTGTGCTCAGGAAACAACTTTTCTAACTTAGCCCCGAAAGTTTCCTCAATAGCTATATACATCATAATTGTCAAAGGTAAGTCCGATTTTGTTGAATCTGCTTTTTCTGTAATTAAACTTTTTTCAATTTGATAGTCGTATAAAGGTAGCTCTCACCAATGACAGAGGCACGCTATGAATGAATTTTTCATAGATTTCATTGTCGCTCTTGATACTCTGTTGTAGGTGATCAGAGATACTTTCTAATAAAGTGCATACTGTCATTTTAATAATTTCCCTTAAGACTCGTTTGATCTACTTCTAAGAGCGACAGACAATGATTCACGCTCTCGCTCGGAAAGCGATAAGTCGTTTTGCAGTTGAGATATTTGTCGTTGTAGCTCAACTAGCTGACCTTGTGCGGCAGCTAATTGCTTACTGTCAGATTTAGCCTCTACCAACTCACCTGTTAAACGCTCTACTTCTGATTTTCGGCTTTCTTCCTGAGTTTGTAACTGAACGACTGTAGTTCGCTCATTAGCAAGTTGGTTGAGCGTTTCAGAATGCTGCTCTTGTGTTTTTTGATGTTGAGCTTGCTCGATTTCTCTTTTAGCCTGATCGACAGTGAGTAACTTAACCTGTTCTCGCAACCCTGCGCATTCTTGCTCTGCTTTATCTGCTCGACGGTTAGCGGCTTCAACAAGGCTTTCAGCTTCACTTTTTGCGTTAGTCACTAAAAGATCGCATTTCTTTTCATTGTCAGAAATTGACTTGTCAGCCTCTTTCTTCGCTTCTTCACTCAACGCTGTAGCTTCACTCGCTTTCTGCTCAGCACTTTCTACACGTTCTAGCGCTTTAGCTGCTTTTTCATTGGCTTCATTGATGAGTTGAGTCGCTTTAGCTTCTGCCATTTCAATACGGTGCTGACAGTCTTTTTCTTTTTCTTCCAGAAGTTCTATAACCTCATCTAACTGAGCTTTCTGATCGGAAAGCATTTGCTGAAGACTTGCGGTTTTACGCTCGACAACGCTCTGCATTTCATCCGCTAACAACTGAGCAATTTTACTGCTGCCTAGCTCATCAGCCATTTTCAAAACTTCTGCATTACGCTTGTCGTTAAAATCGCGCAAAAGCTTGGAGACGGTTTCTGTTTTTCCACCTGTCACCTGCATAACATTGCGAACCGATGGTTTAGTCCCTTGAGTTAGCATAGCTGTAGCTGCTTTTGATACCTGCTCAAAGGTCACGC
>NZ_BSFZ01000004.1:0-91206 GCF_033238805.1 Vibrio sp. MACH09
CTCAACGACTCTTTATAACGATTACCTTTCACCAAATGCGACACTGACATTGGTGTAGATCGGTTTCCATAAATACTGGAATACTGATTTTTCACCAGTAGTGATGTCTACCTCCCCCGTCATACCCGGCAGAATAGAAAAACTCTCAGGGTTATCACGGAAGTATGGCGTTTCAATCGATACCACCACTTCATAATAGATTTCGCCTCGTTCACTCTGGCTTGTGGTCGGAGAAATACTTTCAACCACCCCTTTTAAGGCACCAAAACGACTGTAATCAAACGCATCAATCTTTATTCGAGTCGGCTGCCCTACACTCACAAAACCAATATCTCTTGGTGACAAACGGGCTTTAAAGTCAGCTTTCCCACCAACAGGAATAATTTCAACAACGGTCCCACCCGGCTGAATAACGCCTCCGTTTTGTGTACTTGGCAGGCTTTGCACCAAACCTTGTAGCGGCGACACTAACATTGTGTTCGTCAACTTTGCTTGGCTTGAACGAACTCTGGCATTCAATGCCGATAAATCAGATACGGCTTTAGAACGGTCATCACTCACTTTCGCTTTCGCTTCCGCAAGAAGCTGTATAATTTTTTGACCATTACTGTCAGCTTGTCTAATCAATACCGACTTCTTACCACGAGCTTCTTCAATTTTCTGTTCAATACTGGCCAGTTTTTGGCGCATTTCAAGCACGCGTAAACGTGAAATATTGCCTGATTTATAGCCCTTTTCTAATATGTTCAACTCTTGCTTAGTCGCGTTCAACTCTTTTTCATAACTCGGCAAGGCTTTTTCTACGCTACGAAGCTGCTCTGCAATTTGCTCGCTCTCTTTCTCAAGCACCACACGTTTTTGGAAGTAAAGGGCTTTCTGCGCGTTCAGTTGCGCTTTTTGTTGGCTAACAATCTCAGGATAATCGACCTCGAAATCAGCAAGGTTAGGTTCACGTTGTTCTAGCAGAGCATTCATACGTTCCACACTGGCTAGAAGCGTCACTTGTTGAGACTTCAATTCTTCAAGAGCGGTACGCTGGAAAGTGGCATCAAACTCAACAAGCGGCTGACCTTTCTCAACCAACTGGCCCTCTTTAACGAGAACTTGCTTTAACTTACCGCCAATCGCGCTTTGTAATACTTGTTTCTCTCCTTCTGGAATCACCGCTCCTTTAGCTTTGGCGATTTCATCAACTTGAGTGACCACAGACCAAGTGGCAAAAGCAATGACACATAAGGCAACCGACCATGTGGCCAACGCCAATGTACGAGCCGTACTTTGTGATTCAACAAGTTCACCGTAGCGCCTGCCCTTCTCGATAGATTGTTTAGTCATTCGCGACTCCTTGCTTTGACTCTGATTGTTCTTGTTGAGCTGTCGGATCTTTAATTGACTGCTGTAGCTGTTCAGGAGATGGTTGCTCAGATAACTGCGACTCTTGAGGAGCTTGAGGCTCTGAAGGCTGCTCCGGCTCTAACGGACCGGCATAAACTACTGCACCTTCATTTAACACAACGACTTTATCGGCAAGCTTAATTAAATCCGGATCGTGGGACGTGTATATCACCGTTGCTTTTCCTTTTTTCGAGTGCACAAACTCACCAAATATACGTTTAGCATTTGGATGAGCATCAGGCACAGGGTTATCCATTAAGAACATGGGGTATTCATAAACCAGCGCTTTCGCGTCAATGAGGATCTGTGCGACGCTGCCAGACAGAATGTCAAAAAGGCTATCTGGCTGAATACTGCTAATCGAAGTATCGAGTCCACCTGATAATGTCTCGAACCAACGCTTTCCGCCTACCATTTCAATTGCAGAGATCATTTTCTGATCTTCGACTTTATGGCCGTCGTTTAGCCAGGCTCGAATACTCAGCGTGAGCAAATCAGGATAAGCCGCTCGAATGAAGCACCAATGGCGATAAAGCTGCGGATCGTATTGAACTAGGTTAACGCCTTCAAGCTCGACCATGCCGTTTTGGATAGGCTGTAACCCAGACAACACTTCGATTAATGTTGATTTACCACTACCAGAAGGGCCAGTAATCGCAACAATTTCGCCAGCTTCAATGTCAAAACTCACGCCACTCAAGGCGGGACGACTCTGCTTAGGGTAACGCAATGTCACTTGGTCTAATTTCAAGTTAGGCGCGACCACAGGCAACGGGTGATGTTGGTAACTGAACTCACGCTCAGACGGCTGAGAAAAAATACGATTCACCTGCAACTTGGATTGATTAAAGCTATTAAAACGCATCGCACTATTCGCCAATACCTGAGCAGGACCAGTCACCTTTGATATCAACATCATTGAAGCAATCAAACCACCGGGCGTCATCACTTCTTCAAAAATAAGTCCTATTCCTAACCCCATCACAGCTAATGTCGAACCCACACCAATGAAGTAGTAAATCGAGGTGTACCGACTCTGGAGAACCGATTGATTAAAAGTCACTGTAGACGCAAGAAGATTGGCCTTTTTAAAGCGTTGAATCCAGTGCTCTGAGAATCCAGCACTGCGAATAAAGGCGAGCTTAGATGACAGTTCATTGGTCATGTTTTGACGATTCGTACCAGCCACCGTTGATTGCATTGAGCGCTTGCTGCTAGAGCGTATCGATCGTTTAGCTAGCAAGTAATATAGAATCAAAGAGACGATAGGAACCAGCACCAACCATCCGCCTAAAATACCTATCGCAAGTACAAAAATAAGAATAAATGGCAGATCAAACAATGCATTTCCTAATGGCCCTGATAGCACACCTGAAATGCGCTCCGACAACATCACCTGATTTTGCTGACTAGAAGAGGCTGTTTGCTGGTTTTGAGCATAGCTATTTCGAAGCAGACGTTGAACGAGGGATTGGGATATCTCACGGCTCACTCGGTTTGAAACTGAAGCAAACACTCGGCTACGCAATGTTCTTAACCAACCCATCATCACAAACAACAAGGCTGCGCCAATAGCGATACCTTGCAGCTCATGCCCTGCATCACCACCAATCACATGGTCATAAATCGACATCGTGATGAATGGAACAGCAAGCGCAAACAAGTTGGTGATAAAGCTGACCAACAGCAATTTAGGGATGATGGGACGAAACGCATGTAACCGTTCACCAACCCAATCAGGAGAGGCCTTCTCTAATGGTGGACCATCTATGACAATACAAAACTGCGGAACATCGGTAATGGCTTCATTCGCGCTAAAGGCAACAAATTGCTTCGATTCTAAATGACCTGAGATCAACTCATGTTCACCAAGCACCAATAATACTAATTTGTGTTCACCTACCTCATCGAGATTAGCAACCAAGCGATAGGGTAATGCAAGCCTATCGAACATGGCGAACATGTCGTCGATTGATTCAATGCCATTCTCATCGACCCATTGATGTGCGAACAACTGGATATTAGCGTTGACTTCCAATTGCTTAAGAACCGAAAGGCTTTGGGTTTCTAAATGGTTCATAACCTCTTGTCGACCGCTGGTATCTGAACGATTGCTCATATTTGCACGGTTGCTAGCATCTAAACGATTCATACGACGGCCTCCTGATTGCTCTCACTTTCTTCGGCAATAGCTCGACTTTCCACTGTAATGATTCGATTAGCTAATTCGCGAAGTTTCGAATGATAGCTCACCATCAATATGGTGCGCCCTGCTAAGACTTCTTCTTTCAACACCTTAGCGAGATTTCCAAGAGCATCTAAATCAAGTGAAGAATCCGGTCTTTCTAGCATAATAACGGGCTTGCCATTCGCTAATTGAGCCGCAATGTTGAGCATCTTAATATTACCCATACTCAACAAAGAAGCACTCGTATGGCCAATTTGTGTTTCTAACCCATCGGGTAAACGCGTAATTTCTTTGGTTAACCCTAAACGCACAGCGTAATCATTGGCGCTTTGTGTTCTCTCAGGATCAAAGCCACACAAGTTATCAAGAATGGTCCCTGACACCAGTTGTCCTTTAACGCCACAGTAGGCTGCAATGTTGGTTACGGATGCGTTTGAAACGGCAGTTCTATTAATGAAGTATTTGCCCGCTTTAAGGTCATCAATACCTGCAATCGACGACAATAAATGACTGTTGGTGTGGCGGTCTTCACTCTCTAACAATACCAATTCACCTTTATTCAGTGTGACATTTGCATGAGAGAGTTCACCGTATCTTTCAACGGTGGCTTGCTTGATTTCCAAAGTCTCAAAATCAGATAAGTAGATCTCAGCTTGCTCAGAATCTGAAGACTCAGATAGTGACAAGTCACTCAATTTTTCTATTGCCTGATTAGCACTATGGATTGAATTAAGCTTGATTCGAACCCCAACCAGAGCACTCAGAGGTGCAACGGCTCTGCCCGATAAAATGGAACATGCCGCCAACCCACCAGTGGTTAATTGGCCATCCAATACCCACAAGCTACCCGTAATTACGAGTAAAACTGACGTCGCCAATGCTGCAAGTTGAATACACTCTTGTGCGAAGGCGTTTTGCTCTTCCTCTTTCGCTTTAGACTGAGAGCGAACATTATTGAGGGATTTAAACTGATTTAAGATTCGAGACTCAACGGCCTGACGTTTGATTCCTTGAATGGTTTGGCTTAGCAAAATCAAAAACGCTTTTCGCTCCTGCTCATCTTGGGAAGCTTCTTCACTTAAGCTTTTAACGCGAATAGAAGATAACCAAACAATTCCGAGAGTAATCAGCCAAACTGCCAAAGGTATCGCCACCAGCTCACCGCCGATGTAAGCCACCAAGCCCAAGAAGATCAATGCAAAAGGCAAATCAATAAAGCCTGCAATCACACCGCCGGAATACCAATCTTTGACTTTTGATACTGAGCCCAGCCCCTCTTCCACGCCGCCAACACCAATGTGGCGAAGATGGCCTGATGAAGCCGTGGTTACTCTTTCAACCAAGGTTTGATAGGTCGCTTTCTCGGTATTGCTGGCCGCGGCTGACAAAAGCCAAGTACGCACAAACCGGATCAATGCTTCCATGGCAACAGCCAACGCTGCACCCGCCAACAACAAAGTGGCAGTACCGTAACTTTGGTTAGGTAAAATACGATCGTAAATTTGTAAAACCGTTAACGGAACGGCGAGAGAGAGAAGATTTATGAGTAAAGAAGGCAGTAGGACTTTTCCTACCACCCCTTTGTTTTTCATTGAACTTGCGGGCATACACAATCCTTATCCATGCTTATGAAATAAGACTGGTACATTCCACTTAGTTATGCAAGGTAAGACGCTGATTTAATTTAATTTTAAGATAATGCTAACATTCTTATATTTCGATCAAACTTTACAGCCAAAATCGCACGTTATCAGTAATTAAGTTTCAACGAGAAACATTTAACTTTAGATAATTCTGTTCAAATTAAGATTTTCAATATTGGAACTTCTTTTAGATTAGAAAATGTATGTGTTATTTATATTAACGGATTATAAATGAGCTTTTATACTAAATGATATTGGTCGGGTAGACGACACTTGTTACCAAGTGCCGTCCCCCTAAGAACTCAGCGTGCAACTTTCACTGCACTAGGCTCAAGCCTCCACTAAGGCATCGTTTGATACCCAGCAACTTATAAAGCAGCGAGAGTAGGCTCCTTCCAAGAGTTGCGAGCTTGTCTTTTTGACTTTCTCTTAGCCAAGCATTCTTGGTGTTGAGGGTCATATGGTGTCGCTGCACTTCGGATTTTTACATGCCTCTCGATCGGTACTTTGGCTATTTGGAAGAGATTGAACTGGCAATCCATATCCATGATCTTCTGCCAACCATGAAAATGCCATTGGCCTTTTCGGTTGACGAAGTATTTAAGGGCCACCCAAGTTTTGGATTTTGTCGGATGACGCCTCACTGCCATAATGCAAGAAATAGCTTATGACCAACATATCCGAATACCTGTTTAGCCACGCAATGGCGATAATAATTAGCCCAACCCCTTAATTTCGGATTTATCAGTTTGGTAAGATCGTTTACAGAGGTTGTTGCATGCTTTTTGATGAGTTCGCGCAGATTACTCAAGAACAGCAATGTGTTAGATTTACTCGGTTTAATGAGCAATTTCCCTTTGTACTTTCTGTGATTGAACCCTAGAAAGTTAAAGCCGTTATCGATGTGTGTAATGTGCGTTTTCTCTTCGGATAATGTTAATCCTCTTTCCGCTAAAAAGTCAGCGATCAACGGTTTGATATCGTTCTCCAACACTTCCTTTGAAGCGCAGGTGACGACGAAATCGTCGGCGTATCCAATGAAATTGGCTCTACTACCCTTTTTGAGAGCCGTAGACTTAATATGCTGCTCAAGTCCAGCAAGAGTCATTAGCATCAAGGTTGGTGATATCATCCCACTTTGTGGTGTTCCCTCATCAGTGCGATAAAACAGACCTTTGTCCATAAAGCCAGATTTTAGCCATTGTTCCAACATTCTCTTATCAATAGCGATGTTATCAAGAAGCCATTGATGGCCGATCTTGTCGAAACAAGCTTTAATATCCCCTTCAAGTACCCATTTAGCTGATTTCTTTAATGCCAAACATTTGAAACACTGCCCAACTGCATCGGCAGTACTGCGATTTGGCCTAAATCCATAACTATTGGGGTCATGTAATGATCCACTAATACTGGAGAGTTTTTAAGCTACTTTTTTCATCTGAACATATTGTTCGTGCGGAGTAATATAGTTTAATCCGCTGTGTCGCCGTTTGTAATTGTAAAAAGCAATATAATTCTCTACTTCGGGTATCACCGCTTGGTGATTGATAAAGCTCAGCACATTTAAATGCTCTGATTTTAATGTTCTAAAGAATCGCTCCATTACTGAGTTATCCCAACAATTGCCTCTTCGACTTATACTTTGCGTTATATTTAAGGCGCTTAGACGACTTCTATAGGCATGAGAACTATAATGGCACCCTTGATCTGAATGAACCATTAATTGGTTTGTGCTCGGCTTTTTCCTAATAATTGCCTGATCTAATGCTGCGAGTGTTAGTTTAGTATTAGGTGAGCGAGACAACGCATGCCCCACGACTTCTTTTGTTGCTAGGTCGATCACGCACGCCAGATAGCTCTATCCTTGATGTGAGCGGATAAAAGTAACATCAGTGACCCAATGGGTATTGTAAGCATCTGGACTAAATTGACGATTTAACGGGTTTGGTGCATATCTTTTTTCTACTCCTGCATCAGGATAATAATGTTTCTTTTTCGGATAACGAACATAAATATTTTGCTCTTTCATTAACTTGGCAACTTTATACAGGCTTACTGTGACCCTTTGTCTACAAGCTCCTCTCTAATTCTACGTTTACCATAGGTGTGATTTGATTCACTTGATATTACTCGGATCTGATGACGAAGTTGAATGTCACTGCGTCTATTAACTTTTTTGTAGTAAAAACTGCTCGATGACAACTTAAGTACTCTACACAATTCAGAGACAGTATAATTCGAATACGTTTTCTTCATCTGCCTGACGGCATCTTGTTTTAGTTGTCTTGTATGAACAAAGCGCTGGCTTTTTTTAGTATGTCGATGTCTCTATTTGCTCTATCTAATTGTTTTTCCAGCTCTTGTATTCTTTGCTGCTCAGGCGTTATTGCTTTCTGGTTTTGAGGAGTAATACCTTGTTTTTCGGCTTTATATTGTCTTTTCCATCGAACCACAGCAGAAGAACATGCACCCGATATTTCTTGTATTTGTTGATTAGAATATCCATCTTCAACCATCATTTTTGCATATTCTAGTTTTTGTTGATCGGAAATGATTACTCGTTCTTTTCGTTTCATAATTTGGCCTCATTTATCATGTGATTATAAGGCTTAATTAATCTCTAAGATCATCGTACCATTACAATTTTGTACCGAAGCAACTTAACGATTGCAAGCTGTCTAGATAGCCAATTTTCTATAAAATTTTTTTATTCTCCCTTGAACTTATTTTTCTTTGTCCCTATTTACCTGTTTGGTAGAGCATTACCTGGCTCTATCCGTCACTATTATGTTTTTTATGTTTAACTATTGTAGGAGGCTAACCTCATGAATATTCGTCCTTTAAATGATCGGCTGATAGTTGAAAGACTCGAAGCAGAACTCCTATCTGAAGGAGGAATTGTACTTACGCCTCAATCAGCCCAAAAATTCAATCGAGGGAAAGTCGTTGCTGTTGGTTTAGGTCAGCGACTGGACAATGGAGAAAGGGCCGAGATGGACGTTAAAGTCGACGACATCGTCATTTTTAATGACGGCTATGGTGTCAAAACAGAAAAAATCGATGGTTCAGAGTACCTTATCCTCTCCGAATCAGATGTGTTAGCAATCGTTGAGTAATTGATTTTTAATTATTTTTTGAGGAGATAATAATGACCGCAAAAGAAGTTATATTTGCTGATGAATCACGTCAAAAGATGCTTAATGGCGTCAATCTGTTAGCTGATGCAGTTAAAGTTACTTTAGGGCCTAAAGGTCGAAACGTTGTACTGGATAAATCATTTAGCGCTCCAACCATCACAAAAGATGGTGTCTCTGTCGCAAAAGAAATCGAGCTTGAAGATAAGTTCGAGAACATGGGCGCACAAATAGTAAAGCAAGTCGCATCGAAGGCTAATGATGAAGCTGGTGATGGAACAACAACGGCAACAGTGTTGGCGCAATCTTTGATCAATGAGGGATTAAAGGCTGTCGCGTCAGGTATGAATCCAATGGATTTAAAGCGAGGTATAGATAAAGCAACGGAAGCTGCTGTCGAGAAACTTCGTGAGATGTCTCGATCTTGCAGTGACAATGAATCGATTACACAAGTGGGAAGCATTTCAGCAAACAGTGATAAGTCGATTGGTGACATCATAGCGGAAGCGATGGACAAGGTTGGCCGTAATGGTGTTATTACCGTTGAAGAAGGTCAGGGGTTAGATAATGATCTTGCGATCGTCGAGGGTATGCAGCTTGATCGCGGGTATCTTTCTCCGTACTTCATCACAAATAAGGAGAGTAGCTCCGTAGAACTAGACAATCCTTACGTTCTTTTGGTGGATAAAAAGGTAAGCAATATTCGTGAATTACTGCCTATTCTTGAAGAAGTTGCTAAACAGTCCAGATCTTTATTGATTCTGGCAGAAGATATTGAAGGTGAAGCACTGGCAACACTCGTAGTGAATAATATGCGTGGTATTGTACGAACTGCTGCCGTTAAAGCACCAGGGTTCGGTGATAATCGCAAAGCAATGATGGAAGATATTGCGGTTCTAACTGGTGGCACTGTGATTTGCGAAGATCTGGGTCATGAACTTGAACAAACCACGTTAGAGCAATTGGGTAGTGCAAAGAAAGTAACGGTGACTAAAGATACAACCACTATTGTTGGTGGTTTAGAGAATGAGCAGATTATCAAAGACCGGGTTAAATCGATAGAAAATCAAATCGAACCATCAACCTCTCAATATGATAAAGAAAAGCTCCAACAGCGAATAGCGAAGCTCGCTGGTGGGGTAGCAGTAATTAAAATTGGTGCTGCGACTGAAGTTGAGATGAAGGAGAAGAAAGATCGTGTCGATGATGCACTGCATGCCACTAGAGCTGCCGTTGAGGAAGGCATCGTTGCCGGGGGAGGCGTCGCTTTGGCGAAGATAGGTAAGGAGTTGGTTGACCTTTCTGGTGACAACGAAGACCAAGATGTTGGTATTAGAGTGGCGTTACGGGCGATGGAAGAACCGCTCCGTCAAATTGTCACTAATGCAGGCGATGAAGCGTCTGTCGTTGCGAACAATGTCAAAGCAGGTGATGTGAACCACGGTTTTAATGCGACCACAGGAGAATACGGCGATATGTTTGAAATGGGTATTCTTGATCCGACAAAAGTCACACGCTCAGCACTTCAATATGCAGCGTCTGTAGCCGGGTTAATGATCACTACTGAAGCGATGATTTCCGAACAAATAACAGATAAACAACCAATAGAGCATATTTAATAAGATATTAAAGCGGGAAAGGAAGCTCGCTTAAATTTTTGAATATGAAATATAAATAAAAACCAATCTTATTATAGATGATAATTAACATATCTTTTTTATAAAGAAATTTTATAAAAATACACTTGAAAATGGTTTGTTAAAACACTATAAAATTAATATAAGGGTTGTCTATATAGAAACTCTTTACATACATTGTTTTTATTTTGTATTGCTTCTTATGGAGGATATATTATGAACTCAATCGACCTAACTCCACTATATCGAAATAGTGTAGGATTTGACCGCCTCGCTTCATTGTTAGATCATGCGTTGACCAGTGAAACAACTGTTGGCGGCTACCCCC
This sequence comes from Vibrio sp. MACH09, assembly GCF_033238805.1. Classification (NCBI taxonomy): domain Bacteria; kingdom Pseudomonadati; phylum Pseudomonadota; class Gammaproteobacteria; order Vibrionales; family Vibrionaceae; genus Vibrio; species Vibrio sp. MACH09. The sequence goes on from NZ_BSFZ01000004.1 coordinate 10,326, forward strand.
CATACAATATAGAAGTTCTTAGTGAGAATCGTTACGCCATTACTTTGGCTGTAGCGGGGTTTGTTCAAGAAGAAATTGATATTCAAGTCGAGAAAGGCGTACTCACAGTGCACGGTAATAAGAGCTCTGATCAAGAAAGTAAATATCTATATCAGGGTATCGCCAATCGTACATTTGAGCGTGAATTTAACTTAGCAGACTATGTTGAAGTTACCGATGCCAATCTCTCTAATGGCTTGTTAACTATTACTTTGGTTGAAGAAATACCTGAGGAAATGAAGCCTAAATCTATTGCTATAAATCAAAGTGGAAATATTTTAGAGCATAAACCTAAAGGTATTAATGACGGTAAGGTTAATGATGAGTAAATAATTAGAGGGTGTGTAACGCACCCTCTATATTATTAGCCATGAATTTCACCCATATTTGGGAGGGTATTTTATGAATATTGAAAAACTAAATCTCTGGAACTGGTTTAAACATGAACATGATTCAAAAAACCAAATTCCGGTATCTAAAAATGAAGCATTTTCTGAAGTTCGTACTGGTGGCAATACCTCCGTATCACCACAGCAAGGTTCTGTAAGTTCACTTCTCCAACTACACCAGGAAATGGACCGCTTGTTTGATGATGTGTGGCGATCATTCGGTATGCCTTCGGGCTTAAGAGCCGCCCGTTCAACATCGATATTTAGTAACAGTCTTTTTGAACATTCACTTTTGGGTGATTATCGAGCGAAACTGGATGTATCGGGCAGTGAAAAAGAGTATGAGGTATCCATTGATTTGCCTGGCTTATCAGAAGACGATATTCAAATTGAACTGAATGACAATACACTGGTTGTTAAAGGACAGAAAGAGGAAAAAAGCGAAAGTAAAGATAAGCAATATTATCGTGTGGAGCGCAGTGCTGGCTCTTTTCAGCGTACTTTATCGTTACCTGAAGATTCTGATCGGGATGAGATTTCAGCCAATATGAAAAATGGTTTATTGATTATTCAAATTCCACGAAAAGCATTGCCTAAAGGCGATGTGAAACGCATTTCAATTTCATCGTAATCTTACGGACTAAGTACTAAGGGAGGCGGTAATCCGCCTCCCTCTTTCAGGTTTACACAAATATGGAGGAAAGGTGCCATGAAGAAAAAAATAGTTACCCCATTGTTTTTTATATTGATGCTTTTGTTCGGGCAAGTGCAAGCCGCATTGCCAAATGTAACTAGTGATGGCAAGCCCTTTCCATCACTTTCATCCATGATTAAAGAGGTGTATCCAGTTGTTGTCAATATCTCAACATTCTCTACACAGCAGTATAGCTTCAATCCATTGCTGAACGACCCATTTTTTAAGCATTTCTTTGATATCCCAGAGCAACGACAGTTTCAGCAACAACCAAAAAAGAGGCAGCAAAGTGCTGGGTCTGGAGTGGTTGTAAACGCTAGCGATGGGATCGTCATGACTAATTATCATGTCATTAAAGGGGTCAACGAGGTTCAGGTTTCGTTCGCTGACGGACGCAGCTTTGAAGCCAAGGTATTAGGTGAAGATGCAGAGTTAGATATTGCTATTCTTAAAATAAAGGCCGATGACTTGGTTGAGGTGAAAATTATCAACTCTGATGTGCTGGAGGTGGGGGATTTTGTTGTTGCAATCGGCAACCCTTTTGGTCTCGGCCAAACTGTTACGACCGGTGTAGTGAGCGCGCTGGGCCGAACCGGTTTAGGGATTGAAGGGTATGAGAATTTCATACAAACCGACGCTTCGATTAATCCCGGCAATTCTGGTGGTGCTTTAGTTGGTATTAATACAGCCATTATTGCACCATCAGGAGAGAATGTGGGTATTGGTTTTTCTATTCCATCCAATATGGCAAAAACCAGTATGGAACAAATTATCGAGCATGGTGAAGTCAAACGTGGACAAATTAGTATTGGTATTGGTATTGGTATTGGTATCGGTATTGGTATTCAAGATATAACTCCTGATTTACGTAAAGCTTTCGATATAGCAAATGGCCAAGCTGGGGTTCTTGTAACGAGTGTAATGGAAAACTCTCCAGCAGAAGGTGCGGGTTTGAAGTCTGGTGATGTCATCATCGCAGTGGATGGAAAAAAACAGTATCAACAGGACAGCTTAGAAGCCAGATCGGTATGAAAAAAATCGGCGACAAAGTGATACTGATAATACTACGAGACGGTGATGAGGAGAAAATAAAAGTAAAAGTAGGCAAAGAAAGTTCGCAGACAAGCACAAGTAGGAAGCTACACGAGTTGCTAGAAGGGGTTCAGTTTGAAAGTGAGCAAAATCAAAAAGGAATAAGAGTTGTCAGTATTGAACCAAACAGCAATGTGTCTTATAGAGGTCTAAGAACTGGCGATATCATTGTCGCGGTCAATAAGCGCCGAGTATTTGACCTTGACTCTTTGGAAAATGCTTTGTCTAGAAATCGCTCATCTGTGCTTCTACAAATTAATAGAGTTGGGGGTTCTTTGTTTCTTGTTATTCGGTAGGCCATAGCCATCCTCAAGGTTGGGTTCATTAGTCAACTCTATTGGCTGGGGAAGAAATATGACGAAAAGCACCAAGTTACACGTATTAGTTGCTTGTGTTGTTCTTTGCCTTGTTGTTATTGCGGTGCTTGGTTACAGCACATGGACAGTACATAAAAAAATTGCTGAGCTTGAAAAAGCTAGTGCGTCAACATATTGGATTATGAATCTGGAGCCGCCCCAAGCTTCAAAAAATAAAAATATTAGGAAGAGTTTCGGCACTATGCCTGAAGATTTTTCACAAATGTATCAAAGAATGTATGAAATGATAAACAATATGCAACCGAGAAGTTCTTTATTAATTCAGCGTGGGTTTGGAGCCCTTCAACAGAGTTCGGAAATTGATTTTGAAGAGAGCAATAATGAAATTAAACCCACTATTGAAATACTGGAAGGTGAAGAAATAGAGCTGAGTACGGAAATATTTGATGGCTTACACAAAGGTAGCTGTCTATTTTCCCTGTCCCAATATCCTAATAAATTTTTTGATGACCCAGTAGATCAAGCTGTAATGGAGGTGATTAGTGAGATCGCGAAAACAATTGTACGAATTCCAAAGTTAACTGTTTGATTAAAAAAGGATAGAGCACGATGTCTGGTACAGAATTATCATTTAATGGTTTTGATTCAACCACAGGAGGGTTTCAATCCTACCTGAGTTACGCCAACAGTCAGCCAATATTGACCGAAGATCAAGAGAAACAACTATTTACAGCATATATTGAAAGCAATGAATTAGATGCTGCGCGTCAAATTGTCTTATCACATTTAAGGTTTGTGGTTTTCATTGCCAAAGATTATTTAGGGTATGGTCTCCCGATGGAAGATCTTGTCCAAGAGGGTAGTGTTGGGCTAATGAAATCTGTAAAAAGGTTTGATCTCAATTATGGCGTTCGTTTTGCTACTTATGCTGTGCATCGGATAAAATCGGAGATTCATGAGTATGTAATAAGAAACTGGAAGTTAGTTAAAGTCGCTACGACTAAGGCTCAGAGAAAGTTGTTTTTTAATTTACGTAGTTTAACAAAACGGCTTGGCTGGATGAGTCAGGACGAGGTAAATGAAGTTGCCACTTACCTTAACGTTAGTGAAAAAGACGTAGTTGATATGCAAGCGAGACTTCGGCAAGCAGACGAGTTTTTTGATGAAACATTTGGTGACTCAATTGATGAAAAGTGTATGGTTGGTGCTGCTCACTCTAAATTGCTGGAAGATTGTTCGAGAAATCCTGAGACATACTGGATAAGTGAAGATTTTAATCATTGGTGTTTGTCCAGTATTAGCGGGTTTGTAGAAAAATTAGACGAAAGAAGCAAGGATATTCTTATCAGTCGTTGGCTAGTCAAAGATGAAGATAATAGAGTCAGTCTTAAAGAATTAGCAGGTAAATACTCTATTTCATCAGAGCGTGTCAGACAGATAGAATCGCGAGTATTAGAAAGGCTGAAAGCTGAGCTACTTGAGAAAGGACTCGAGTTGGATGATTATTAGGTTGTCACGGAATTATGCTTATAACCTATTTTTCCTGCTGCTCACTCCATAGGTTTGAAGGATGTGCTGCCAAATCAAACGGGGAGCGGTTGGTGGCAATTGATCACTCAGAGTGGCTTCTAAGATATCCAGTATAAGGGGGCGTTAAGTCGACCATTAGGCTGACATCATCGTTTTTGATGTTTTTTTCTCGGAAATTTCCCTAAGTAATTTAACCTAGCTTGTTTCCAATGTAGCAAGCCAGAAATGACCACTGGTCAATGCAAGTTGCTGGGCGTTGGGGTTGGGGTCATGGCTTTTACCTTTGTGTAAGGTAATTAGTTGTCGCCCACTTTTGCGTTGTAGACTGATGGGGCCGAAATACTAAACCAGTCATTACTGGCGTGCAAGACGCTTGGGTTGCCAAATTGATTCATTTCAATTTTAATTCGGCTTCCCTTATTGTTCACTCTGTCTCTGGAGTTCAAAGCTTTGAGACCCGTAAAGCGCCCCAAGTTTTTTCAAAAAAATTTGTTATACGACAAGCTCAAGCATAGCTGAGCTCGTAACTTATAGTGCCAGGTGTTCAGCTCCGTTTTCTCAAAGCCTGATATCAATATCGTCATGCTTAATAATGATTTTCTCGATCAACAGTTTGACACTTGGTCTTGACCTTGTTTTTGGAATTGAAAACCAGACCATTCCTTCATGCTATTAAAAGCTGATAAGACGATGAGGTCAGTAGGTGCGCAAACATCAAAGGCTAGAAGGTAGCGCCTTCAATAAGAAGCCGAATATACGATCGCATCTTAACTTTAATTGCCAAATCACTTTGTAAATACGTGAATTCCATATAAGCTTTGGGGCAAAAATGCGTCAGTGACTTTCCTAAATTAAAAAGTTATGAAAAATTTCAGACATTGAAAAATTGTCGTTATCTATCCATGTTGATTTATGAGTAAAAAACTAAAAAATACGGATGACATGAAATTTAGAAGATATCACTATAAATATTTCATTTTGAAATATAGTGTTTTGGTTTCTCGGTCACATTTTGAATTCACTATCAACTTCAATATTGTTCAGCCTCAACTAACTTAAAAGAAGTGATTCATACCATGAAAAGAACGATTCTAAGCTCTATATTTGCTCTATCTTTGTTGCCTGTAACCTCATTTGCTTCAGGGCTAACTGCGGAACAAGCCGTTAATGAATTGAAACTTCAAGAGCTTGCACAGACCTACTCTGAAAAAAAGATCATTACTGCAACTCAATCAGATAAAGCGTCTAGATTCGATGCACTACTTGTTGATATTGGTGCAATTTCAGTTGCGGACTTGAGTAACAGCAAAGTAAAATCAGAAAAGCTGGGCGCTTTTATCAAAGACCAATTAGATTTATCAGAAAACTACATCGGTAATCTATCAGACAAAAATATTGTTGAACGTATTCAAAAAACGTGGCTAACATCAGAAGGTGTGCAAGATAAGGCTGTCATCAACACACTAAACTCCTTCATTGATCAAGATTTCACGACTGGTTATAACCTCGTTGATGTTAAACAGATGTCCAACTTCAATCCTGAGCTTATGATCCGCTATGGTCACAGTGATCTTACTCATGCTATTCAATTAGTTTATTTGATAAAGAGCGAAGGATTTAACCCTAAAGTTCAGTTTACTCCGAAGTCTTCGGCATTCGTCTATCTACCTGAATGGGGCGAGCCAAGCTATCCTGTTTACACATTAGAAAGTGGCAAGATGGTTGCGGTAGTGAAGGAATATAACTTAGATTTTGAATTCCAAACGACTGAGGCGAAAAAGGACTTCATGAATCTTATCAACCAATATGCGAAGAAAGATTCTGCCGATGAAAAAGGATTGATTGTTGAATCTTGGTGGCAACCGTTCTACCGTTCATACACTCCAATGGAAAACTACAAAGTACTAATCGAAAACCAAATTAAAATTGGCCAGTATCAAGCAGATTTAATGTCTTTGCCTGAAAAAGCAAAATCTCAAGCAAAGAAAGTACAAGCGGCAGCAAAATCATACGACGTCAAGTCACATAAAGTATGGGTTAACCCGTCGTTCTATCGCTACATGCAAGGTGATTACAAATAATCAAACCGATATACCGCTACAACTGCAGTACAAAGGGCTCGTATCATCGAGCCTTTACAGTATGTTCGCCACTAAGAAGTTCGCTCAACCCCATCGGTCTATCTGTAAACCCCATCAATTGAGCAGGTGTTTTACCGTTTTTTTTCGGGATACAATAGTTATAATAGGTTGTGAAGATATGTAACCAGTCATTGATCGACTGGTGATTCACTGTGTTAACCAAGGTTCTTAAAAAACTTGACGATAGGTCTAAATAACGAATTACATCGTTGAGAGAGGTTTCTACAGTCAAAGCTCTCCACTTCTCAAGTGTTAAGCCATTGCCTTTGATGTGACATGCACCTTTTGTTCCATCAGGCATTGCAACAAAGCCCCACTTATCTTGCCACCAGCCAATGTTTTTCACGTGCAATCTATCTTTATCGAACCATTCCATTTTTTCTAAGCTCTCTTTGTAATAGAATAACTGAGCACCTTGCGTTTTTAACTCATCCAAAGAGGCGTTAATGAACGCATTTCGCAGCATTGTCTCTTGTTCAACAAAGTAATATAGTTGCGATTTGTACTTTAGCTTGCGGTGCATTACGAATGCATGCGCAAAGCTACATAAATAGGGCTGAGTAAGTTCAGATGACTTTCGAATCATAACCGTACCGTTACTTGCAGGATCGAGATAGTTCGTTCTTGACATAATCTCGTCATACCCCGCAAAAATTTGGGACATCAAATCGCCTTTCTCTTCAATGGGCGAAACACGAACACGACGCTTTGATTTAGGCTTGTCAAGCAAGCAACTTTTATCAATGTTTTTTGATATATTGGTATCAAATCCCAAAACATAACCACTTTGGTTATGTACGCTCGCGACAATAATCGCCCCACTTGCTTTATTAATATATCGATAATCAGTCGTAAGATGACATTCGTCCGCAGTATTAAAGAATTGATACTCTTTGATATGAGCGAGATATTTAAGCCTATCGACCATATCTCTTTGATGCGTGTAAAAAGCTTTTGGCGTAATTCCTTCCAACGCGCAAAGATTCCTCACGCCTTGGTTGTATTTCATACCATAAAATAGTGCACTCTGCAGTTCAAGGTGAGTATTGATACCAGAGAAACGATCAGTGAAAACACACTTGCACTCGCGACACTGGTAACGTTGCTTTAATGTGCTGGTTTTTCCAAATGAGCGGTACTTGTCCATATGTGTATGAACAGCGAAACCGTGTGTGCCACATTGTTTGTGTGGGCAAGAGGTTACCTTTAGCTGATGGTACTGTTTTTGGAGCTGAATTGATTGATAAACAGTTTTGTTGTCAATTTTCTGTGGATAAGAGCCGCACTTAGGGCAAAAGTAGATATTCAGGTTCTGATCATTTTTTACATCTTTATATAGCGCGGGATCGCTGATGCCAAAATTTTCACATTCCGCAGAAACGCAATAGTTAACTTGCAGACCTTTGTATGACTCATCAAAAATAGGGCAATTATTTACCATAGTGCTCCCAATAAAAAAGACCAACACTTATTGTTGGTCGTTTATTTTATCTAAGTTACTGAGAATAAAATAGCCTTTGAACTATATTGCTAATGAAGTTCGTATACATCACTGAACCTAAGTAGACACCAATAATACCAACTACTCCAGACATAACTGGGGGAGCAGGTATAGGTAATTTTATTGCCGTAAAAACCGCTCCAACAATAAGACCAGAAAACAGCGCTAATATTACTTCGTTCATTGGCCCTCCTCTGTTATACGTTGCAGCCGCTCTGTTAATCGGGACTTCAATGATCCTTCAGTTAATTGCTCACAATACCGAGCAAGCTGCTTACAGTCTTCTGAGGTAAACTGCTCATACACACTGTTAACTAATGCTTGTTTAGAAACCTCTTCAACAAACGCAGCTTCAAGGGCACATAGCGTCACATCTAACAGCTCTATTCGATTCAAACCAAATTGCATTTCAGCAACTTGATACTCTTTGTCCACATCAGTACCAAATAAACCAGCGTCGTCTGTGTTTATCGAAAGGCGAACTCCTTTGTCATATAACTTTCTTAACGGATGGTTAACCAGAGACTGCTCCATTTGCGGCACCAAAATCCGGTTACTCGTTGGAGAAATTTCAAGCGTGATGTTGTTATTAATAAGTTCGGCGATGACGGACTCATCATCAATCGCGCGAATACCATGGCCAATGCGTTTCGCACCATGTTTTAATGCCTCGGTGATGCTCTCTGGACCACAGATTTCCCCTGCATGATAGGATTTGTGTAAGCCCATCCTATCAGCACCTTCATGGACGTTGGAAAAATCCGCAAACTGCCCTGCCATCTCATTACCCGCGATATTAAAACCTGTAATAAGCCCCCTAGGGTTATGTTCCATAAATTGCATACTCATCGCGAGTTCATCTGCACTTAGATGGCGCACTGCGCAAGCTTGTAATCGAGTCACGGTACCAAACTCTTCATAAACTTCCTTAATCGCTTGCTCTACTTTATCCATAATAGCATGGTATTTTTCAGCGTTTAACTGACCATCAGTATCCAAACATAGGTGAAATGCTGACGTGATAATTTCACAGTAGATCATGCCTTGCTGAGCATTACGTGATAGATAATCTTTAACCACCAAATAATAATCTGATGGCTCGCGAATCAAGTCGGCGACTTTATCGTATGTAGTAATAAACGCACCAAAGTCGCTTTCATCATATAGATAACGACCATTTGGAAAATCAACCTCATCATACGAACCAGGCGAATAAAAGAAATCTTCCGGCAGTGTAATGTTATGAGTCGTAGCTAATAATTTCGCAACCCTTGGCGTTACTGATCCTTCAATATGTTCGTGCAAAATAACTTTCGGTAATACGTTGGTAGTCATTGTTGTTCTCCAAATACTCAATGGAAGTTTCCCGATTAAGCAAAGCCGATAAACAAACCAGCAATGGTTGCAGCCATCAGGTTAGATAAAATACCAGCAATCAAAGCTCTAAACCCTAGCGCCGCTATTTCTTTACGTCGCTCTTTAACCATGCCGCCGATACCACCAATGGCAATCGCTACCGTGCCAAAGTTAGCAAATCCACACAGAGCGAATGAGACTATAACCTGAGTTTTTTCAGACATAGGCAGACCAGTAGTCGCAACTACAGCATCACCACTCAGATATTGAGCTAAGTTGATGTAAGCAAAAAATTCGTTAATAACAACCTTCTGGCCAATAAATGAGCCCGCAAGCGTCGCTTCAGACCAAGGTACACCCATTAACCATGCGATTGGAGCAAATAAGTAGCCAAGGATCATTTGTAAACTTAGTCCCTCAATACCAATCCAGCCGCCAATGCCTCCCAACATACCGTTAAGCATTGCAACTAAGCCCACAAACGCGAGAAGCATACCACCGACATTAATCGCAAGTGCCACACCATTTGAAGCACCAGTTGCTGCCGCATCGATGATATTAGCGTTTTGACTAGTGGCCGATTCATCTAAATTGGCATCCGATACGGAATCTGTTTCCGGAATCATAATTTTGGCAAACAAAAGCCCCCCTGGCGCAGCCATGAAAGATGCAGCTAATAGATACTCCATCTTCACACCTAATTGGGCGTAGCTTAATAGCATAGTGCCAGCAATAGAGGCCAAACCGCCACACATCACAGCAAACAATTCTGAACGCGTCATACTGTTCATATATGGTTTAACTAAAAGAGGAGCCTCAGTAACACCGAGAAATACATTCGCGGTTGCTGACATGGACTCCGCTTTACTGGTGCCAAGCAGTTTTTGCAACGCGCCACCAAGCCATTTAACAACAAACTGCATGATGCCTAGATAGTAAAGTACAGTAGACAAGGCAGAGAAAAAGACGATAATGGGCAAAACTCTAAATGCGATAACGAATCCATCCCCACCAAACAACTCGAACATCTTATCGCTTACTAAGCCACCAAAAAGAAAACGGATGCCATCGTTACTGTACGAAATAATAGATGACATAGCATTCGCCATTACGAGAATGATATTTTGACCAATAGAAGAAGAAAGTATCAGTCCACCTATAAAAAACTGAATAGCGAACGAAAGACCGACGGTTCTAAAACTTATTGCTTTTCTGTTTTCTGATAAAAAATACGCTACGCCAAGAAGAGCAACTATTCCTAATATACTTACGAATGAAAACATCGCTGGTTCCTTTTAATATTTGCAATTGATTGTCAAGGATCATCTCATACAGCTTTTAGGGAACTTCGTGACTTTGAACACAGTTTGTTACTAATAAACATATCTAATAAAAACCATTATCCCTACAAACCTCCATTGGTAATGATTTTATAAGTTTAAACTCAATATCAACTTATATGGATAACATGTTCATTTTTTAAGCTTCATAAAATAACTAACGTGATCCCGATCTCACTCGCTGCTCTGATGAACTTTCAAAATAACGTCTAACAAACCCATAGGAGAATAACCATGGCACTTGCTATTCGATCTAACCCGGGTAATTTTGCTGAAACTGTCATCATGCCGGGCGATCCATTGAGAGCAAAGTATATTGCTGAAAAATACTTAGAAAACGCTATTGAAGTGAACAACGTACGTAACATGCTCGGTTATACCGGAAGCTACAAAGGCAAACGTATTTCTGTGATGGCTCATGGTATGGGGATCCCCTCCATTTCCATGTATGCCTATGAACTTATTAATGAATTTGGCGTTAAAAACCTTATTCGAATAGGATCATGCGGCTCAGTGCGTGATGATATTGAACTGATGGATATTGTGGTTGCAATGGGAGCAAGTACCGACTCAAAGACTAACCGTGACCGATTTAAAGGGCACGATTTCGCAGCAATTGCTGACTACACACTACTGGAGACAGCGGTAAATAAAGCACGAGAAAAAGAGTTAAATATCAAAGTAGGTAACTTATTCACATGTGACTTGTTCTACGGCCCTGATCGTGAGCTTTTCGATGTGTTAGAAAAATACGGCATTGTTGGCGTTGACATGGAAGTTGCGGGCCTTTACGCAGTCGCAGCAGAACTTGGAGCTAAGGCTTTAGGCATTCTAACAACCACCGACCATATCAAAAACGGCGGTAAGTTAACGATAGAACAACGTGAACTTTCATTACACCAAATGATTGAATTAGCGCTCGAAACAGCAATCGAGCTGTAACCCAACAATCACCCTCTACTACGCAGGAATTTATATGAAAATCAACGGCACAAGTTACCGCTCAATCTGGACTACAGAAGACAAACAAGGTATCCACATTTTCAATCAAGAAAAGCTTCCATATGAGTTTGAGATCTTAACGCTAACAACCATGGAACAAGCGGCTGAAGCTATTGTTTCGATGAAAGTACGAGGTGCACCTCTCATTGGTTGTGTAGGTGCGTACGGTATGGCTTTCGCAATGATGGTAGACAATAGCGATCAAGCAATCGAATCTGCATATAATACCCTTGTGAGTACTCGTCCTACAGCAATCAACTTACAGTGGGCACTAGACCGTACTGGCAAGCTACTAGAAAGCACACCAGCACACAAGCGCGCAGTTTCGGCTTACAATGAGGCTGGTATCATATGCGATGAAGACGCTGAGATTAATCACAGTATCGGTATGCACGGCCTTGAAATCATCCGTAAAATTGCCAGCACAAAAAAAGAAGGTGAGGTAGTAAATATCTTGACACACTGTAACGCTGGTTGGTTAGCGACGGTAGATTGGGGCACTGCTACAGCGCCTATGTACCTAGCACATAACGAAGGTATCAAAATGCATGTTTGGGTTGATGAAACTCGCCCACGTAATCAAGGCGCTCTGACTTCGTTCGAGTTAGGTGCACATGGTATTCCACACACTCTTATCGCTGATAATGCGGGCGGGCATCTAATGCAAAAAGGCAAAGTAGATTTGGTAATTGTAGGCACTGACCGAGTTACTGCCCGTGGAGACGTCTGCAACAAAATAGGCACCTACCTAAAAGCGCTCGCTGCTCACGCTAACAACGTACCATTTTACGTTGCGCTACCTTCGCCAACTATCGATCCAACCGTATGGAACGGCATTACCGAGATTCCAATTGAACAACGTGATGGCACAGAACAATCACATGTGCAAGGTATCGACGCCAAAGGGGAACGCAAATTCGTAAATACCGCCCCAGTAGGTACTCCATGTGGAAACTATGCGTTTGATGTTACACCGTCTGAATATGTAACTGGTTTAATTACTGAGAAAGGCGTATGTGAGTCTACCAATGTTGGTTTGCTAGATCTTTTCCCTGAGATCATGAACGCTTGATTTCAAGCCTTATCATTTATGCAGATAATCGAGACTAGTTAGGCTTATTAATAGGGTTTCATCATGTTATTAGAAAAAGAACGCATTGAAATTGTAAAAACTTGCAAAAAACTTATCACTCATGGACTGACAGTAGGCACTGGCGGTAATATTTCAATATTTAACCGTGAACAGCAACTGATAGCCATGAGTCCAAGTGGCGTAGATTATTTTGATGCAAAGCCAGAAGACATCGTCATTATGGACATGCAAGGCAAATGTATTGAATCTATCCGCAAACCATCCAGTGAATGGAGTATGCATAAAATTTTTTATGATCGCCGTGATGATTTGAATGCCATAGTCCATACTCATTCAACATATTGCACGGCAATTGCTACGCTACGACAGTCACTCCCAGCCTCCAACTATTTAGTCGCTTTTTCTGGCAAAGACGTTCGCTGTGCAGAATACCAAACCTTTGGTACACAAGAGCTTGCTGAATCGGCCTTTGAGTCTATGGTCAATCGTCGTGCAGTTTTGCTTGCGAATCATGGTTTGTTAACGGGTGCCGGAGATTTAGAGGCCGCATTCAACATTGCAGAGCAGATTGAACACTGCGCCAAAATTCACTGCATTGCAGCGAGCTTTGGTATACCTGCAATCTTAAATGATGACGAAATGGCAGTTATGGCAGACAAGTTTAAAACCTATGGTCAACCAATAAAAAATAGCCAAATTATTACCCCGAAAAAATCTTACGGTATTGATCATCGAAGGTGTACAAAACTTTAATAGTTTTTATACCCTTATAGCCCTTTCATTAGTATTGAAAGGGCTTATTGTTACAGGTTAATCAATGTATCTGACAGTTTGGCAGTTAAGTAACTCGTAAACTGTTGATGTGCTGAATTCGGATAACTCTTGGTACTTTCTTGAGCAATTTAAATCAGGTTCCAGCGAATACCCAATGGTTTGTCGCAAGGCAACTTAACATCACTGATATCAATATTTTTCGGGTTATTCTCAGCGAAAAACCACATGCCGCGAACATACTTCCTTGATCCGAAATCAATATGGTTATCGTGAGTTTGCTTGGCCTTGGTCATTCCGATTATCTTGTTTACCTTATAGCCGAAGCTGGATCAGTAATGAACACCCTAGTTTACTGCTTGATTTAGCGACTAGATGGCTAATCCAACATAAAGTTCTTTTGCCCTGAGCAGCAAGTTAAGCTAGACTCTTCAATACAAATTTTAGAAACATCAAGAACATCACACTTCGACCGTTTTCGTAAGGGGCCGGTGAATATCAGTGGTCCAGCATTTAATGAGGCTATTGAACGTTACAAAGTACTCAAAACCTATAGGAGGAATTGGATTTTACCGGCATTCCTCCTATAGGTTTAAGCATATTGCTCGTCATGCAGGAATAATTTCGGCATATAAAATAGGCCTAATGCCTGAGAGTAAACGTACAGCGATACTCGTCGCTTTTGTAAAAGCCTATGAGATTATTGCATTAGATGACGCGTTGGATGTACTGGATCTTTTGATTACTAATACCGCTGGAGAAGCGAAGAAATTAGGATAGAAAAAGCGTCTTCGTACTCTGAAAGATTTAGATAAATCTACACTGGCTTTGGCACAAAGTGTGTGCTCCGCTGTTAGACGATGATTCTCTACATCCATCAATCTTTGCTACATTTTCATGAAAAAAACTGGCACTCTCTATTTCTACCATACACAAGCTAGCCCGACCTTATGATGACAATTTTTCATGATGAGATGGTTGAACAGTACGGACGAGTTCGGCGTTTCCTGCCAAAACTACTTCATGATATTGAATTCTCCACAGCTCCAGCGGGTGACGAGGCGAGGTTACACATTGTGCTTTTTGGATAAGTTACAGGACAGCTTACGCCCAAGAGATATTTATGTAGAAAACAGCGCTCGTTGGGGCGATTCGAGAGCCAAGTTATTACAGGGTCAAGAATGGCACTCAAACCAGATTCAGGTCTGCCGTTCACTGGGAATACCCACTAAACGCAAAAGAGGCCATCGATGCGTTAGTCAAGTAGTTGGATACAACCTATCATCAGGTTGCCACCAATTTTGACGATAATGATTTAGTGGGTATTGATATATCGGGGAAACGACCGATTCTAACCATCACAAACATTGATAAAGTCTCATATCCCCGCCTTAACCAGGCACCGACTCAGTTGGGTTAAGCAAAACTATTTTCGATCTGAAACGCTCGTAAAGGCCAATGCGAAACTCGTCGATTTTCAATCCACTCTTGCATTAGCTAAACATAGTGGCGGTGCTGAAGTTGTCTCGGCTGACGGGATGCGTTTTATCACACCCGTGAGAACCATCAATTCAGGAGCGAACCGTAAATACTTTGGCCCTAGCCGTGGTATCAAGTGGTACAACTTCGTCTCCGATCTGTTTTCTGGTTTTCACGGAGTTGTTATACCAGGAACACTTCGAGATTCCATACTCGTACTGGAAGGTTTGCTTGAACAGAAAACCGGATTAAACCCAATAGAGATCATGACGGATACCGCTGGAGCCAGTGATATGGTATTTGGCTTATTCTGGTTGTTGGGGTATCAATTTTCGCCGCGATTAGCCGACGCGAGAGAATTAGTATTTTGGCGCGTAGATAAAGAGGCGGATTATGGCGTATTCGATGAGTTAGCACGACGCTGCGTAAATCCGCAAAAATATAGCTTCATTGAGATGATGCGTATTGCAGGCTCTCTTAAGCTGGGAAAAGTACAAGCATCAGAACTTATTAGTTCGTTACTCAAAAGTAACCGTCCATCAAGTCTGGCTCAGGCTATTATCGAAGCTGGTCGTATCAATAAAACGTTATATTTACTGAATTATATTGATGATGAAGACTATCGACGCAAAATTCTAACCCAATTTAACCGAGGCGAGAGTGGCCATGCCGTTGCCAGAGCTATTTGCCACGGTCAACGAGGTGAAATACGTAAGCGGTATCGAGAAGGCCAAGAAGATTAATTGGGGTCGCTTGGTCTAGTCACTAATGCCGTTGTACTGTGGAATACAATTTATATACAAGCTCAAGCTGCACTAGAGCGTAAGTGCATCATAAACCGCATTTTAATCAGTCATACATCATCATAAGATCAACTCTCTACAAAATAAGGAGAGTTGAAAATGACTATGCGATGCACCAACCAAGAATGGAAAATCCTGTTAGAACAATACGAAAATCGCAATGTAACTCAGCGAGTCTTCTGTAAGCAACATGGCGTGAGCCTGTCGATATTCTTTGCAAAGCGACAACGATTACAAACAGCAGAACAACCTGAAACCGCTCGTTTCGTGAAAGCCGAAGTCGTTGAAAAAACAACAAGATATCAAGCAACTCAACTCCCGATTGCCAATATGACACTGGGTTAAAAGGCGTCATCCAACAAAGTCTAAAACTTGGATCGCCCAAAAATACTTCATCAACCCAAAAGGCCAGTGGCAATTTCACAGTTGGCAGGGGGTAGAACAGAAACCCTTCACTCTCGGAGAAAAAGGCATTTCACATGCTATGTGAACTCTGTTATTTGCCCCTCTGAACGCGGCCAAATATATGCAGATCGTTGTTTACACCACCCCAATTTTTCATAGAATCCACTCTTGCCAGGAGCAGCCGTCAGCATTGTTGTAATGTATGGGCGAAGCTCTATCTCTAGTTCCGATAAAATGTGTTTACCCACACCTTTCCCTTGAAATTGTGGAAGTATGGCGAGATCCACTATCCACCCATAATACACACCATCATCAACTGTTCTTCCTGCACCAATGAGTTCTCCGTCAAGGTACGCAAACCGCACAAAACTACTAGCCTTAAAAGCCTGTTTGACTTGCTTTGGATTTCTCTTACCCCAGCCTACGATTTCAAACAAATTTGATACTTGGTTCCAATCAACATTTTTCAAAGAGTTCGTATAGTATATTTCCATGACTCAGCCTATCAATAAAATTTTAAGTTTTTAACTTTGTTTAGTAGCACGAGGCCCTATTCTGTTGGAAGAATTTTCGCTGAATACTTACAAAAACCATCTCCATGAGTAATACTGACATCCCCATCTGATGGTTTTACAACAAAGATAGGCATGTAATAGTGAGAACTACTCCTACCTTCACGGCAATCCATTTTACTTTCAAGCAGTAGACCACTGTCTTACCCCAAATTCCTTCTGAAACATAAAATGGCTCAAAATATAATGCCTGATGATCATTTTCAACCGACACTTCTATTTTGCATTGAGGTGAAGCAAATAATTTTGAGATCATACACATTACTATTACAAAGAACTTAAACTTTATCTTTAGTCTATTGTATTTCATGATTAGTATAAATATCAACCTCAAGAAACTAACAGGTTAGCATTAGCTAGATCTAATATTTCTTTTTCATTCAATCGAAAAATAACCAACTCGTCCAACTTATATGCCCTAATTCGTTCATAGAATTCTATGAACAGCATATTAGTTTTTAAAGCCCACCATTCAAAACGAGCACAATTATTTTTATCTGCTAATTTCGACAAATATGCAAGGACCTGTTTACTAAATCCCTACCCGTGATATTTTGGTTCGATAAACAAATTGTCTAAGTGCAGATCTTTCTTTCCTGTTGTAGTCGAGAAGGTACAATAAAAAACAGAAAAACCACATGGTTGTCCTTTTTCATATAAAAGTATCTTATCAAGGCATCGAAACAACATCTGATCCACTAAAATAGTAATTATTACAACCAGTACACTAGACAAGCTTTACTGCGGTTTCGCGAGGCTGCGATAGATATTAAGTTTGGTAGTGGTACTTTGGATGAATGGATATCTACTGGAAAAGAAAGTGATAATTCGACCCTAAAACGTTTATATCTCATTGAAGATAAAGGTAGTTGGCCTGACAAATGGGTTTTCTGAAAGTGAAACCAAGGACAAACTTAACACCGAGGATTACCGCTTGTTAATTGTTGCCAATAAATATTTTACGGGTTTTGACCAGTCTAAATTGTGTTCCATGTACGTAGATAAACAGCTTGCCGGAGTTTTGTGTGTACAAGCCTTGTCTCGATTGAACCGTTCCGCTGCTAAGCTCGGAAAGAAAACAAAAGACCTCTTTGTTTGGGGTTCTTCAATAGCGTAGATGATATTAAAATGTCTTTTGCCCCTTTCTACGCATCAACCACTTTATCTGAAGTGACAGATGTCAATGTGTTGCATGAACTCAAAGATGCGATGGATGACCAAATTTACTAGTGTAAATTTTGCATGCAAAAGTTTATTTCCATCATTGACTTTTTAATAAAAGAGAATAAACTGGTTTTAATTCAGGCGAATACGTCATACTCAAAGGAGATAAATATGTCTACTATCGTAGCAATAGCAAACCAAAAAGGTGGAGTTGGTAAAACAACGACCTGTGTAAATCTAGCTAAAAACCTTGCCGCTGCTAATAAGCGGGTACTGGTAATTGACTTAGACCCACAGGGAAATGGCCTTACTAACCTTTTGGCAAAAGAGCTTATCAGTGACGCTTCTTACAATGATGATAATCCCGCATCATGTTGGGGAATGTTTAAATCAGCAACTAAACCACAGCCCTATGACGCTGGTAATGGTTTGTACGTGGTTGCTACGTCCAATCAAATTGAGCGCATCGATATGGATGAGATCTATAACTTCCAAGATAGTGTTGAATTGATTGAGCCAGATGTTGATTTCATCCTGCTTGACTGTCCTCCTTCCAGTCGCGTTATACAACATGCAGCTTTGCTTACTTCAGATTACCTTTTAGTGGTTACTCATGCTGAACCACAATCGGTAAATGCAGTTGCTACGATAATGAACACTATGCGTAAAACACAACGCAGTAACCCTAACTTGAAAGTTGCTGGTATTGTTATGAATCTACTGGAAAAACCTGCTACCAATACTCAGAAACACAACGCTAACGAGTTAAAACAGACATATGGTGATTTGATTTTCGAAAACAACTTATTCAAAACCGTTAAAGTTACTGAGGCAGTAAGTCAAGGTCAGTCGCTTAATGAATATATGCCTGGTCATGCGGAAAAATTTGGTTTTAATGCGTTTATTAATGAGTTTATAACTCGTGTAGAAGGTAAAGAAAATGAGTAGACGTTCTAGCCGAGATAACGGAAGTATTGACGACATTTTTGATGAATCGGATTCTCAAGTACGTGAGTCAAATGAGACTATTGTTGAAATACCCAAACAGTCTTTATATTCAATTAAACAAGTTAGAACTAAGTTTAGTGGGATTGATGAGCTTCGCATGACCATCGAGGAGCAAGGACAACGCTCTCCTGTTCGCGTTGGTGCGCAAGATGCCAAAGGGTTTGTGATTCAGGAAGGTGAACGTCGCTGGCGTGCGATCATGCTCTCTGACAAAATCACGCATGTTAAATGCATTATCGGTAAAGGCAACTTAGTAACTCAGCTAATAGAAAATATTCAACGTGAGCAGTTGAACCCTGTGGATGAAGGAAATGGTTATCTTGCACTTAAAGAAGAGCACAACTGGGAGAATAAACAAGTTGCTGAAGCGGTAAGGGTATCTGAATCTCGTGTTTCGGCTGCAATAAATGCCGCGTTGTCTCCTGAAATTATTATTAAAGCATTTGATGAAGATAAGATTGGGGATGTAGATACTATCAACTCTCTTCGAATTGCTCACAAAATCAACCCTGAATCTGTTCAATCGTTATTAGATAGTAGTGATTCTGTTTCTCGAAATGAAGCTAAGGAGTTAACCAAAACGCTTAAGGCTGGAAAAGGTAAAACCGATAAAAAGACGTTGAAACAAAATGGAAAAAACTCCCGTACTAAAGTGACTGGTGTTCGTGTAAATATTGACGGAAAACTTGGCACTATTGATTTATCTGGCCACGCTGAAGAAGGTCATATAGTTGTTGTTCTAGATAACTCTACTGACAAAGTTACTGTTCCCGTCAGTAAAGTTACTTTGGTCGGTTATGCATCTTAGTCGTCGCTCGGCATTGGCTAAAATAGTCAATGCCAACCGAGCCAACTTAATCAAGTGGTACTCTTTTTGTTTTTCTGGAACAAGTAAAGCTGCCGCTGAGAGACTAACTAACATCGCTATCAATAAAATGTATATTGATGAACGTGCGGTTCCTCCTGGCAACACTCTTAAACAATGGGTTATTAATCAATCAGCTCCACAGTGGGCTTGTAGAGCCGCTTTTGATTATTTAGTTGATGCTGGGTGGCAGCCAGAAAATGATACCGAGAAAGCTATTGCTGCTCGTTATCTCGTACTTAATAACTACAGCATTAATGAGCAGTGGCGTTCTTGTCTGGGCGACTGGCTCAAGGTCGCAATAGAAGCAAAGGAAAGTGAATAACTATGGAAAATTATAATGAAAAACTGACGTATGAATATCGTTCGTTAGTTTTAGAGCTCTTCAAAAATGTTTCTGGCCAAGAGTCTGATCGCGATGTCAGTACGGCATTGATTTTTGCCAAGGCAAAAGAGAAAGAATTTACAGATAGAACTGAAATGACGACTGAATGGCTGCGAAAAAGAGTTTATCGGCCTGATGTGTATAAGGTAATGCCTCAATGGATTGCTAAAGCAGCTTACTTTTGTTTGTTGGATTTGTCGGATTGGGTTCCATCATCTTCTAATATATGGTTTGCCATGATTGGCCTATTTATTCGTATAGAAGGTGGTAAAAAGCCCAATTATGATGAATTGGTTAAAAAACTTCCTGATGCACTAAATGTAAAGCAAGGGCAGGATTGGCTTAGGATATGTATCGAACTAGTTAAAAAACAGCAAGAAAAGGATTAAATAATGAACATTCAAGATAGAGTTTCTATATTGAGCGAGTTTAGTGCCCTACCCCGTTCAAATGTTAGTTTCCAAATACTCATGATGTTTTCTTGGCTTGAGCAAGGGCTCGATAATAGTGTTGTTATAAAGCATACCTTTCAGCCAGAAAATAAAGATTATTATGAGTTAAATTCTCTTGTAGAAATTATGACTGAAAAACAAGTTATGAATGCGTTTAAAGCAACTCGTACAATGTACCTTGAAGGGTTCTTAGAAAAAATCGTTATTGATCACCTAGGTAACGTATCGAAGGCTGATGAGAGTAAAAGTAAGAAGTTCGCTAATATCTATTATCGTCTTAGTGATAAATCAAAAGCTTTGTTTGACTTGGATTAGATCCAAAGGTCACTTCTTATCAAATTGGTGTTTATTATTAACGTGCTTGAGTTCTTAATTTTCTTCCCTACTGTATAAATAATAAAGGAGCCGAGAACCACGCCTTTGGCTTGCTTTATTTCACACGCTCCCCTGCGGCTTCGCCTTGTATCACTAGTGAAACTGAGCTTCCACTGCCAATCGAATAAGTTAACCAGGATGCGCAAGTTTGCGAGCAACCTTGCTTATCAGGTTAACTAAATTCTCTGTCAGCTCCATCTCAGCCCTACGGGTCACAATCAGGGCTAAAGAACAAATGCCTTTCGTTCGCTTTGCTCTCTGCGCTTCAGTAGCAAAGCTCCTTCATTACAAATTTCACTGTCAGCCACTAAGAGTTACTAAGAGCTGAGTTTTAACTTATGGAGGAATGTACCTTTTACTCGCATCACTTTCGTTCCCTGCTCTGCCTTCTAGATATCTCAAACCAGAACCTCGTTTGCAAGGGTAAAGTGAACGCTACGCGCCCTTGCAAAAGAGAACCATGGTTAGAGCTAAAGAAGTCAGGCGAAAACGGAAGTGATACTCAAACAACAAAAGGTAGCGAGCCATGTCAGAATTAAACTCATCTCAAAGTAACTCTACAGTGTCAGTCAGCGACCAGCGTTTCGCCGCTGGGCACTCAGGCTCATCCAAAAATGATATCTCTGAGTCAGGTTGTTCAGATTCTAATCAACATGTTTTTTCTCCTTATCGTGCGATGTTTGAACACATAGATAAGTGCAGAAAAGACTTAACTCAAAAAAAAGCAGCAAGAGCACTACGCTTAGAGTTCACTAAGGTTGAAGAGCAAGAAAAATTAATGTCAGCATTTAGAAAACATGTAACGAAAAACTGTTGTTACTCTGTTGATGAGTTAGTTCAAATTTGTGAAACGTTAACCAGAACCACGGACTATGATTTTCTATTTATTTCGGAATCACTTGGAGAGGTCGCACTAGTAACAGATCTAAATGGATTCAGTTCCGGCCTTCGTTTTAAATTAATTTCAGGTAAAGGGTTTCAACCTTACATGCTGTCATTTGACATTGCATGCTGAAATTTTGCATGCAAAAGTTTATTTCCATTACCGACTTTTAAAGTCATTATTTAATTATCAATTAGGCAATACCGCCGGACTAATAGGAGATTGATATTATGAGCACTAAATACCACGCAACGGTCAACGTTTTTAATGCGGATAGCGAAGATGAAACTTTCGAATTGAGCGCCTGTAGTAAGCGCATGATTACAAAATCTCTAATACAACTTGAAAAGGATGTTGAACAAGAAGGTGGTGAAGTTCTGAAAGTAGAACATTACACCACTAAAGCGTGAGGGCTGAATCATGAATAAACAAGTTACTTATACTGGTATTAAAACAAATAAAGGACGCCCACGTTTATGGATTGAAGGTGTGAAACTAGCGGCAGCGGGATTTACTAGAGGCTTGCGCTATACACCAATATTTAAAGATGATGCGCTTGTTTTGGAACTCAATGAAAACGGCTCTCACAAAGTTTCAGGACGAACCCGAAACGGAAAAGATATTCCAATTATTGATCTAAATTTGTCTGAGCTTTTTGACTTCTTTGGTGAAGGTGTAAGGGTTCGTGCAGTCTTTACTTGCAATAAGATCACGATAACTCTTCACCATGAAGAGGAAGCCCAGAAAAAAAGAGAACAGCAACTAATTAATAATATTAAGGCTGGCCAATTAAAAGAAGCGAGCATTTGTACAGGGGGAGCAATTTCTACTACGGCTATTCATGATGGATTGAATGATGCGGGTATTGTTGGCGAGTTGTGTTGGGTTGTTGATTCAGAAATTAAATACCTTCAGTCGGCTGCAAAAAATTCTTGGGCTATTACAGATTCAACGGCTTTTTATGTAGGAAAAATTGAAGAGGTTGAGCAAAAGTTTTTAACTAATGTAGATCTGCTTAGCTTTTCAATGCCTTGTGCGGGATTATCTACCGCTGGAAAATCGAAACATAAATTGAAACCAGAGGAACATGAAGGGGCTACCTCGCTATTTGGTGTAGTGAATGCCATTAAATCTGCCAATCCAGCCATCTTAGTAAGTGAGAATGTAACGGAAGCTTATGGTTCGCCAATGTATCTATTGCTTATCTCTGAATTGAAAAGATTGGGTTACAAAGTGATGGATCGAATACTGGATAGTGAAGACACCGGCACATTCGAAAATCGAGCACGATATTGGTTCATTGCTGTATCTAATGGCGTAGCTGATGGCCTGTCTTTTGATATGGGGCAAGTTCTTTTGCGGTCACGTACTGTTGCGGATTTTCTTGAAAGAGATGTACCCGAACATCATTGGGCGGAAAATGAGTATTTAAAATCTAAAGCAGTCAAAGATAAAGAAGCTGGTAAAGGTTTCAAAAGACAATTGCTGCAAGGTCATGAAAATAAAGTGGGAACAATAGGCCGTCATTATGCAAAAAAACGAAGCACAGAACCTTTCTTGGTTCGTCCAGATGGAAAAGAACGTTTGTTTACTCCTGTTGAACATGCTCGTTTTAAATCGATTCCTGAGAGTTTGATAGATGGTGTTCCTATGACAAATGCACACCAAATATTAGGGCAAAG
Source organism: Vibrio sp. MACH09 (assembly GCF_033238805.1). NCBI lineage: Bacteria > Pseudomonadati > Pseudomonadota > Gammaproteobacteria > Vibrionales > Vibrionaceae > Vibrio > Vibrio sp. MACH09. The sequence continues at coordinate 33,664 of NZ_BSFZ01000004.1, forward strand.
CATCGATTACCTTCAGGCGTATTTGCCCATTATGAGCTTGATAGAGCAGCTTAAAGAAAAGATATGGTTACAACAACCAATAACAATATAGCAAAAAGGAGGTCGCTGGAACGGCCTCTTTATCTTAAATTTTGCATGCAAAAGTTTATTGCCATTATTGACTTTTTAAAAAGAAAAAGGTAAGATCTCTATTAGAAGTTAGGCAATACTGCCATACCTTAAAGGAGACTTCCCCAATGACTAACCTCTCAACAACTAAATTGCCTCTGGAAGATTCTGTCTCTTCCCAAAATAACAAACTTGAGTCTGATTGTTCTGGTTTAAATGATCAGGTTTATTCTCCCTATCTTGCAACGGAAAATCCAATCTATGTAACAGGGGCTAAAGTGTCTTGCCGAACTCGACATAAAGATAACCACCATGAGCGTGTTGTGAAAATTGAAAAAAACTCTACTCAATAGCTCATATGGTGGTTCACTGGGCGCAAGAGATGAGGTGCGTAGAGTGTTGAATGAACTGGGCTTTAATAGCACGTTCTTTATCCATGAGTGGATTCATTATTCACTTTTTCAAATGGGAAAAGACGCCCACGCAAAAGGCATTTCTATGTCAGCGCATGATCCGGATTTAATGACTTGGTTACAGGCTAATACAACGGGTGAAGTCGGTTCTGCAATTCCTCATTTTCAGGAATGGTATCGAGGGTTTAATTCTGCTGTTGATGCTGAGTGCAAAGATATTCTAATTTCATAAGGGGAAAATTGTATGAGCGTATCATTTAACATCACAACAGAATGTAAAACACCTTCTGCTCTTGGAATGACGGGATACATATTCTTTTATGGATCTATTGACGGTATTGAACTTGGAGCTCCTTGTGATTCTCACGAAGAAGCGATTAAAGAAATGGAAGAAGTTCTAACTAGGACAAAACCATATAGCATAGAAGAATACCTTACAGAGAGTATCGACAATTATCAAAGGAACATACCGCAAGCAAAACCAGATGTTGCGGAAAAATTGCTTGCTTTAATGAATCGTCATCAAGTTCTTTTGAAAAAATTGGTTGCATTTAAACGATGTTCAGAGAAATAAGGGATATATGATGTCAGTATTTAAGAAAAATATGCAACGTTTCAACGAAATCAATACCCTACTTGGTCAATATGGGTTAGAGCTTTCTTCTGATTGCATCATCGATGTCACGCTCCCTGAGTATATGCATAGAATGGTTTGTGCTCTCGATATTTCATCTATTGCGTTCGAAGATGTGAAAAGCGTCTTAGAGGTCAAAGAGGTTGCAGAATATCTAAATGGAGGACGTGAAAATCGAATAGTTAAATTTAAGAGGGAGCAACAAGAAGCCGAAGATTGGGCAAATAGATTGCAGATGACAACGCAAGAAATGCGCTTGTTCGCAAAGCTTTGGAAGGCTGAGCACAAAGCTACAGTAAAAATAAATAAAATTTCTGACAAAATAGAAATGGCTGAGATTTTTGAAAGACCGACTAAGCGATTGGAAAATAGCTTGATTACGTGGGAGCGTAAACAACAAGAGGCGATTGATCAAATTGCTACTAATGTGGAATCTGGCATTTTTCCAGAAAATGCTCCAGAGCAATGTGACCACCTGACACAAAATATTAGCGGTTACATAGCAGATTGTTTTCATGTGACCTACCAAGACCATCAACCAACCTACGAGACAGATAGCGTTTAAGCTACAGGAATAGACCAAGGCGGCAGCTACCAACTAATCGCCTTGGTCACTGACAGAACGAATGAGTTCAAACTGTCAGTTAGCGTATTAAATCAAAAATGAGTGAGACATCCAATGGCTTCAGACAAAAGAACAAACGGATTTTTATCGTCCGTTCAACATATTAAATTAAATAATGACAAGCCTTCACGAATGAATTTCGCAGCTGTGAAAGGTCAGCAAGGAAAGTATCAGACGTTTGTTGTTCAAATGCCTTTGCATGAACTGGCCGATTTTTTTGAGGCTGATATTAGTAATAATCCAGAGTGGCGGTCTCAACGATTAGTGAGTGAGGGTAGAGCTAAAAAAGTAACTAGTTATATCCAAGGGAATAGCAGTGATTATGTTATTCCTTGTTTAACGGCAATGATTAAAGATGATGCTCCTGAACTAAAGAAATTTCCTAAGCTTATGGCTAATGATTTTGATTTTATGACCACTGAGTTTGCTCAGGAACCAGACACAAGACATGGTGAAGCATCTGTTTTTGGTCAGCTTGTAATATTATCCATACCTGTAACCTCCCGTTTCATTTTATAGATGGCCAACACCGAGCTACAGGGATTAAAGGGCTAAAGAACGTGGCTAATAGAATTGGACTATCACTTCATGAAATGATGCCGGATGATACAGTTAGCATTATGTTAAGAATGGATACAGGCTTAACGGATAGGCAGCACCAGTTCTCAATTATTAATTCTACAGCATCAAAAACAAATGGGTCACTGAATGCCTTATATGAGAAAAAAGTCGCGGCTAAAGGTGTTGCAGCAAGTGTGATTCGTCAGGAATTTATTATCAAAGAAACACGCTCTAAGTGGTCAATCGATTATGAAAAAACAACTTGTTCTGGTAGGAATAACAATGCTTTTCCTTTTAAAACACTAATTGATAGCTCCCTTATAATGCTTGGAGCTAAAGGAGATGATGAGGTGACAGCTAGAGAGGAAGAGTTGCTTTCTGTCGCGTGGGCTTCCTATTTAGCGATTGGTGATAGTTGGATACGTTATCGTAATTTGAATGCTAGAGAGTTGCGCGAGATCTCTATTCTTCCTCACTCCGTTTTCATTGCTGGCTATGCTAATTTCATCAGCCGACTAAGAGTTGAGTTGTCTGATGACTTAACGGCTTTTAAAGCTGCAATTACTTCAGCAGTTGAAAATCTAAGTTATCAAAAAGATGATGATATATGGAGAGAGTCATGCTTTGTTGCTGGCCGTTTATCAAAACGAAAAGATAATATAGAAAATGTTTCGGATGTTTTTATGAGTATTTACAGGCATAAGTCACAAGAAGTTGCTTAGATAGTATAAGGTCGCAATCGCGGCCTTTTTTGTAGAATTTTGCATGCAAAAGTTATCTACTCATTCTTGATGTTTGCGGATATTGAGTAGGCATGATGTGGGTATTTGTCTGTTTAACTGATAGGGGAGCCGAGAACCTTGCTTTATTTCACACGCTCCCCTGCGGCTTCGCCTTGTATCGCTAGTGAAACTGAGTTTCCACTGCCAATCGAATAAGTTAACCAGGATGCACAAGTTTGCGAGCAACTTTGCTTATCGGGTTAACTAAATTCTCTGTCAGCTCCATCTCAGCCCTACGGGTCACAATCAGGGCTAAAGAGCAAAAGCGTTTCGTTATCTCAGCCTTCCTTTCTAGGCCATGCCAAACTTCTAAACTTGAAATACGTTTCGATAGTCGCTTCGCTCTGGTCTAGCAGGAAGGAGGAAGGGGTTATTTCAAATATAGCTCTAAATCGCTGCTGTATCGCCTCTGACAAGGTTAGTCGATATTAGTGGATAAGTACTGGCTATGTCCTTGCTCATCGAGTACGGAGCTATACAGAAAATACAAAGGGAGTCGCACTGGCATTCAATGAGCATTTTTGCGCAGCAAAAAGACTCCTTGAATTTGAACGGCATGCACCGAACAGTATTTATAAGGGAATTTGGGAGTGATTTTCGGCATTGAAATTATATCAATTTTGCATGCAAAAGTTATATTCCATTATTGACTTTATAGGTCAAAAAAGATAATATATTCAATAGAAGTTAGGCAATACCGCCGTACCTAAAAGGAGACTTCCAAATGACCTATCTAGATAAAAAAGTTACTGAATACCTTTCTAATCATCCAGAGCATAAACCTTACTTTGAACAGTTTGAACTAGCCGTTGTAGAACGTAATTTTCATGGTTCTTCAATGCGTACTGAAAGTCGCGCAATTTCTGCTGTTAGTGATTTTGCGATTCGTTGTATTCGTTTCAAAGAGAATTTATCAATTGAACTTGAAGCAGCAAAAGCGCGTGACATGATAGTTCATGATGATACGGAATATTTCATTAGTACTTTTGAAGCACAGTTAAAGACTCGTTTTAATGCTTGGTTATCTTCTGAAGGTAATTGTTTAAATCCTATGGTTACTGGTCCTGCTCGTTTTCCTGTTGCTCGAAATAGAAAAAACCTTGATCGCGCTTATGCTAAATTTTCAGAAATGACAGAGTTTGAAAATAAGTTTCTTAAAAGTTGCTTACGAAAAGCGTTACCGGATGGAGACGGTCTTATTATCAAAGGTGATGCCAGTAATGCAGCTGAACAGTTAGAGAAACAAATATCTAGCATGAAAGCTAACCATACAAGAATGACACAAATTAATGCATGTGTTCGTAAGGTTTTTCCTAAAGGTTCACTGAAAAACGGGTTAGGTAGTGATGATGTAGATACATTAATTTCTGAACTGATCGCTAAATTCTCTTTAGAAAAAAGCGAAGTAATAGATCTTCTTAAACCTTGCCGTATTACCCAAAAAGTAAAGCCTTTTGCCAGTTATACATTGTCTAATCATTCTCAGAATATTAAGCGTTATGAAGGTCGATTAAAAGAACAGCGTAGCCTAGATGAAACACGAGAAGAGGTGTTTGGTGAAACTATTCCTAATGGCATTAGCTACCACATGACAGACGACCACAAAATAGCGATTGATTTTGGTTTTAAACCAAACGAGGACATTCGTGCACTTTTGAAAAAAAATGCTTTTAAGTTTAGTGCACCTCGCGGAAACCTTTGGATAAGAAAGCATACTAGCAATGCAATGTTTGCTTTTAAGCGCAATGTGCTTGATGTCATTCGTAATCTTGAAACTGAGTAATCTATTTATATGACATCTGGAGGGTGATACTACCCTCCAGATATATATCCCATGAAAGATTAAGAAGAACTAGTTGAGTCAGCTCGCCTTCTTACTGCACTAATCAAGGACTTATTAAATGAATTACTTAACGGTCGAACAATTAGAAGACATCATACAATCTCAGCTTTGCGTCTATGGCAACCTCGCTGTTTTTATAAAGATTAAAAATAATAACGGTGAATTTACGATCTCTATTCACGCAAATGACCGGCTAATTTTGGATTCCACATCCCAATCAAATTTTAGTTTAGAGACTATAGCTAAGCGACTAAAGAACTTAGAACCTGATACGGTTATTGAATATTCCCATGACAGCACTACCAATCTGGTTTTTGAATTAGGTTTCATGGCTGAAGGCAGATTTATTCAAGTCACCTGTTTAGGGGAGCTAAAGCCAACAATAGAAACTATTACTTATGAAAGGTATGGTCGCATTCAATATCACCCTGATTACCATGGTAAACAAGATCAATCATGGTAAACAGCAGTTCAGTATGAGATATAGCCAACTATGTTGGCTATATCTTACCGTCACTAGATTTCATGGCCAATGTTCATGGCCAGTTTAAAAGAGATTATCCATTGTGAATATTTGCATTACTAATAATGAAAAAGTTATGGAAAGGGTTGGTAAGCTGACAAATGATAGTGGCTTTATTAAGCATTTCATCCACAACTCTTACTGTAAAACATCTGACTACCATGGCCGCTACGTGGTCGTTACAGAAGACGCACTTATGATCCCTGATGAATGCTATCTACTTCATGCTGTCGAGCTTGATAGAGCAGTACAGCACCTTTGTGAGCAAGGTGAACGAGAGGCCGCTAAGGCGGTTATAAGAAGTTGTTTTGCGGAGGGGGTTAAATGAAAGCTTCTATTGTTAGAGTTTCGCTCTATCTTTGTGCGGAACAACCTACAGCTGAAGAGTTAGAACGCGATTTTAAAGCATCTGCTAGAACGTCGATTGCCCGAAAAGTACCAAGCGCACCTTTAAAACTACTTTTAAATGAAAAGTTATTAACTGGATCTGTTTTGAACTATGGGAAAGGTAAATACGATACTGATAGTAAAGCTATACGTGAACAGGTTGGTCATTGTGTTGACTATGATTATACCTACTGCAAAAAAGACTTACGTAACCTTAGTTTCTCCAATGTTGTGTGCATGTATGTTCTTAACACGCTACCGTTAAGCAGTAGAAAGGTAGTTTGGGCTGAACTGGCCAATGTAGTGCGTCAGAATGGCTCTGTATTTGTTGCTGTAAGAAGTGATAAAGATAGAGGTATTAAAGGTGAAAAATATGGTGATGGTGTTATCACCTCGATAGGTACGTTTCAGATTGGGTATGAGAAACAATATCTATTGGATGAGGCCGCGCTGTTTTTTTCTCATGTTAAATCTCTTAAATCTAAGTCAGGCTTTTATCTGATCCAATGTAGCCATTCACCCATCTAACTGATAGGGGAGCCGAGAACCTTGCTTTATTTCACACGCTCCCCTGCGGCTTCGCCTTGTATCGCTAGTGAAACTGAGCTTCCACTGCCAATCGAATAAGTTAATCAGGATGCGCAAGTTTGCGAGCAACCTTGCTTATCAGGTTAACTAAATTCTCTGTCAGCTCCATCTCAGCCCTACGGGTCACAATCAGGGCTAAAGAACAAATGCCTTTCGTTCGCTTTGCTCTCTGCGCTTCAGTCGCAAAGCTCCTTCATTACAAATTTCACTGTCAGCCACTAAGAGTTACTAAGAGCTGAGTTTTAACTTATGGAGGAATGTACCTTTTACTCGCATCACTTTCGTTCCCTGCTCTGCCTTCTAGATATCTCAAACCAGAACCTCGTTTGCAAGGGTAAAATAAACGCTACGCGCCCTTGCAAAAGAGAACCATGGTTAGAGCTAAAGAAGTCAGGCGAAAACGGAAGTGATACTCAAACAACAAAAGGTAGCGAGCCATGTCAGAATTAAACTCATCTCAAAGTAACTCTACAGTGTCAGTCAGCGACCAGCGTTTCGCCGCTGGGCACTCAGGCTCATCCAAAAATGATATCTCTGAGTTCTTACTAGATCCTAATTGGGGAGTTGAAAAACGTTCTAATGTTGCGCAGTTAATTACCCTTACTGAAATTGAAACAGATCTCATGATACTAAATGCTAGAGCGCGTTTTTGTATCGTGAATTATGATCCTAACGATGATTTTGTATGTGAACTTTTTACGGCCTATAAAAACCTTGGTGAAAAATACGAACTGTTTTGTATAAACGAGGATATTCACTATCATTCTATTAATGGATCAATTATCAAACTTCGCAAGGAGTCATTATTCAATGATTCATGGAAAGAAGGGGTATGTAAGGCGCGAGAAGATTATCGCGAATCAACAAAAGGCTTTGCACAGCTTATCGATAAAAATGGTGAAGTAGTCATGCAGCACGAAGTTGATTCTCCAGAAGGCGTTGCGTTGTGTGATTTAATGGTTTGGCGTGTACGTGATGGAGCAAAATCTATATTTGTTAAAGAAACTGAATATTGCCATCCTTTCAAGTTCTTTAGCGCTTTAAATAAATTAGAGGTTGTATATTTGTATCAAGGAATATTTAATCCAGATGAAATCGGTAATAGAGACCCAGACTGGGTAGGCGAAGCGCAACATGTAGATAATTTGTTTGATTCTGACTTGTTTGATATGGGTACATTCCTTGCTCTTTCAAAAACTGGTGAATGGTTAGGTACTTAAGAATTTTAATAGTAATGCGCTCTCTTTATAACGAGTGCACAAAATATGTAATTAATTATCAATTAGGCAATACAGCCGAACTAATAGGAGATTGATATTATGAGTGTAATTGAAAATAATTTGAATGATAAAGTTTATGTTTGCTCAGCGGAGCCTTTCGAACTGGGAGAGGTAGTAATGACACAAAGTATTTCTAGTTTATTAGAAGATAATGTTGGTGCTAATTTAGAAATATATTTAATGAGACATAAAAACGGAGATTGGGGAGATACTCCATTAGAGGATAAATTACTAAATGATGAAGCTACCAGAACTGGAGAACGGGTTATGTCATCATATAAATTTTGTGGTGAGAAGATTTGGATAATAACTGAAGGTGATAGAAGTGTTACCACTATACTTTTTCCGATAGAATAGGGGGCTGGTAACAGCCCCTTTTTGATATGAAAAAAATAATTTTACTTTCAGCATTGTATCCCGCTATTGTTTCTGCTTTTTGTTTTGAAGAAGCAGGGCAAAGGTACAATGTTGATCCGCTTTTATTAAAAGCTATCGCTATGCAAGAAAGTTTTTTAAACCCGAACGCAATAAATATTAATAAAAATAAGAAGGGTGAAATAGTTAGCCGCGATTATGGATTGATGCAAATAAACTCTACTTGGTTTGATGACCTTTCTGATTTTAATGTCAATGAATCAACAGTCATGGCTCCTTGCTTTAATGTTAATCTTGGGGCTTGGGTATTAAGTTCAAATTTTTCTACGCATGGATTTAATTGGAATAGTGTTGGTGCTTATAATGCTGGTTTTAAAAAATCGAAACAGATATATCGAGATGATTATATTTCGAAGATAAAAAAACATTATCAAGAACTCCAGCAAGAATATAACCTATCACCTCATCGTCGCGTACCATTGATCAGACGCTATTCAGACATTCACGCCCCATAACACTAGTTTTTCATCACTCCTCACTCAGTCGCCAATAGGCGGCTTTTTTTTATCTCTCGCTCCTGGGCAATGAAAAGTAACTCGATCAAAAAATAAAAAATTCCGAGGGTTGGGTAAGATTCTAGTAGCAGACACACCACGTCAAATTACTTCGTAATTTATATAATGTTCAAAATAGAGGAAATTCCATACATATCAATAATTTAAAGCGTGTTGGTTTTTACAATGTTTTCGTTTTTAATTTTTAGAAAAATAGATTCAAATGATGTGAAATAATTAGTACACTTATAGTACATGTGTACTAATTATTTATTAATCCCTTTTAAGGCGTGCCTTCCAAGATAGTGTACTATGTTTTTAGTACACTTTTTATTAAAAACGTAGTACACTTATGGCATTGTTTTTTATTGCTATTTTTTCACGAGCAAAAATGTGTACTATAAGTGTAGTACATATGAATATGTAGTTTATAGCAGCAAAAAAACCTCATTAGTACATGTTTAGTACATGCTAACAACAAAGAGTATAGAGATTATGAGCCGTCCCAGTGTGGTGCAAGTGCCACTTAAAGATCTAGAAAAGCGTTTCTTTGACTACATGAAAAAGGAAGGTATTAAAAGTAATGCTGAAGCTGCCCGTAATCTTATGGACTTGGCTTTACGCATCTTAGAGAACGACAATGAAAGCATTACCAATCGTCAATTGTTAGAAGAAATATATCGTCAAGTAAAAAAGAATGGAGCGGTGGGAAATATGATTCATGCGCAAACATTTGATTGGGAAAAAATGAAAAGGCTTGAAGCTGAATCGGCAGCAAAAAGAGAAGGGATATTATCGAAGATTATGATGAAGGTGGATGAATTGTTAGGGAAATAAAAAAAAGGAGCCGAAGCTCCCTTTTTTTATCGCTCTCTATCTAAAGTTAAATCGTGTTCCATATCTCCTTTTTGTTGCTCATGTGGGTTATAGTCCAAAGTATCAAAGTTAGGTTTATCCTGATATTCTACTTCTAACTTATCTTCTAGTGCTTTAGACGATATTGCGTTCATATCATCTTTGTAGATTTCTTTATAATGAGATATAGACTCATCATGCAATTCTTTTCCTATATCTTTACTCTCTATAAATGCAACATTTCTATTTGAAAGTTTTTCAGTTATCTTGTCTATTTGATAGTTGGTTATATTCCCTTTGTTTTCTAATGCGATGATAACTTTCTCTCTCAGTTCGTCATCTGGCATTTTGTTAATGTCTTTCGCTGTGCTGACTATATGAATATCATAACCTCCATTAGTGGAGTCTAATAACTTGTAAGCCTCATTAACGGAAGTTGTTATTATGCTGATGTTAGGATTTTCTCCTTTATGAAAATCAGTATAATTTCCAGACTTATTTCCAAGAGTTCGTGATGTGATTTCTAAATCAGCAATGCTGCCATCATTTTTCAAATACAATATATCTATTCCCTGTGTATTCCCTCCTTTATCATGAATATTGGTTATTAGGGCAGGGTGAGTTTGTTTTGTCTCAGAAGAATATATAGACGGGTGATACCTGACATTCTCCATTTCCTTTGTGGAGTAGTCTCTGATTTTTAAATGACTCTCAGCTGGCGTATTCTTAATTGGTATTGAACCGCTCCAATATTCTTTTGCATAGCCAACAAGTTTAGATACTTGGCTGTTTAATGTTTGAGTTAGCTTTTCATGGGCAGGGTTTTCACTTAACCCATAATCCTCTTTGTTATTAATCATCTCATCTGCTCGAACTAATGCATCACGATAATTAATGTCTTCTCTGCTCATTATTAAATTAATTATAGACCCTCGTTCACCTGTTACGTTATCTTTAAAGTAGCCTCTATATTCTCCTGTAAGCGTGACTTCTGTCGTTTCTCGCCCTTGTCCAAATACCATGCTATGTTTATTTGTTTGGCTTTTATTTGGTGCTCCTAATAAATGAATTGCGAGAGATTCAGTAAATTTAGGCAGGGTTTCTTTGATATGCTCACCAAAGCGCTTAGAATCAAAGTTGCCATTTACATCTTGGTATTTAGGGTTTTCTTTAGGTATTGGGGAGTCATTGAAATATTGAGTTTGAACTGGTACGGTCATCTGCTGTGTTTCAATAGCACTCGCTTTATTTATATCCTTATTTATCCATTGTTTAAGCATAGCTATGGGATGGTCTGTAAAAATCCTAATGTGTTGGCTTGCTCTGGTTTGGTCGATTCCAGCTCTACGTATATCTGTTAATGCGCCCTTTCCTGATATCGCAGCAATTACGTAAGAAAAGGTTGAACCCTGCGCCATATCTGCTGTACGTGTATAAGCATAATCCCAGTGGCCATCCTTTAGAGATTTTGGATCTAGGGATAATGTATTCCCACTCTTATTTATAGCTTCTACTCCTTCACTTGAGACTGTTGTTACGGTGTAAGTCTCATTGGCCACAATGCCTCGTTTTTTGTCCGAGAACCGAGTTAAGATCTGTTCACCAACAGAAAGAGGTTGTTCACTACATGCAAATATGTTGGTAAATTGGTGGGAACGGTTACGAGGCAAAAATGGAGTCAATGAATTGCTTTTTTCATCTCGTAGCATTACAACGCCATGTTCTTTATCTACTGATTCAATAGTTGCAAACTCTCCTGGCTTAGTTGAAACAATTAGTCCTTTTTTGTAAGGCATCATTGTAGATAACTCTTCTTTTGATGCTCCAGTTTGGCGAATTCGTAGAGTGGGTATATTTTCTGAGCCTAACGTTTTCTCCTTTATCAGCCCAGTACGTATTTGATAAGCGATATGATCTCGTTCAATATTGGTGTAGGCAATAATAAGCGTATTATCGCGGGTGTCTTGTGTTCGAGCTAGATAATCCATAGCAACGGCAGCTGGCAAAGCTTTCTTGGCCATCTCTTGTGCTTCAGCCTTATTTTTTGCATTCTCATCTAATGTTGAAACTACATGCTCATTTTTATGAGTACCTTCAGCCTGAGTAGGTTGCTGTTTAAGCTTTGCCAACGAGCTTTCAGGTTGTTTATCAATAATGTTGTGTACAGCGCTTAACAAAGTAGGTGGCTGCTGCCTTACAATATCTGTCATGAACGATGCGTTAAGGGCATTCCGAGAAATAGCAAGCTCAAATGGTTTGCCAGCAGATAAAGATTGAAGCTGCTCTTTATCGCCAAGTAATACAGCCTTTGCGTTAGCGTTTGTAACAAGGTCAACAAACTCTTTAGCTTGTCGGTTACTAATCATTGAGCTTTCATCCAGAAGAAATAAGCTGTTTTTGTATTGACTTAGATCCACAGACCCGCGACGAACATCTGTCAATAAACTTTCCAGTGTTTGAGCTTCTATTCCTTTTTCTTTTAATTCAGATACCGCTGCGTGAGTTGGAGCAAGACCAATAACTTTATCTGGACTATTTGTTCCTGCGCTCAATGCTTGAGTCACCAAAGACATACCTGTTTCTAACATAGTGGATTTACCTGTACCGGCTAAACCTTGAATCCCAACAAATCTATCCTCGGTTGTTGCTATAAGAGTAATGCTATCTTTTTGCCCTAGAGTCAGTCGGGTTTGTTCAGTTAAGAAGCGTTGTGTTTCAGGGAGGGTTGCGTATGGAAGTACCTGGTTCTTGCCAGCCTTTAACGTATCGATAATATGTTTTTCCGTGTCAACTGCTTCTTGTGTTGTCCATCGAGTACCGTCATGAAATTCTGCGGAAAGAAGTTCTGATTTCTCGTTTAGAAGCTCGGTGACTTCATCTTTAGTAATGGCTTGGCCAGCTTCTTCGAATGCAAATCGAACAGCTTCTTGAACAAGTGCTTTTTGTGAAAATCCGGCTTCTCGTTCACTGATATGATTTATCGCAAATGTAACAGCCTTTTCAATTAGCGGGATCTCAATTGAACGTTCAGATAGTGCCTTATCAAGAGCAACACTAACATCCTTTTTAATGTCGCTTGCTGTTAGTTCAGACAGGTATCGATCAACGGTCGGAGATGACTCCAACACTCGCGTAATGGCAGAAGGGCGGTATTCCATCTTCTGCATAGCGCTTTCTGTTTTGTCTTTGTTATCAGTATAGATATCCATTGCTTGCCCATTTTGGGTTATTTCTTGAATTAGAGTGCTTGAAAAGGCATAACTTTTCCCGCTAATCATTACATGATTTTTATCTGGATCTATTTGACTCAATGGTTGGACGTAAGCGTACTTGAGAGGACTATCTTGTAGTTTTGCTATAGACGTTTTAAGCGTATCTCCACCTTGGCTTTTAAGTGTAAGTGAATTTTTTTCAATTTTTGACACAGTGTAATGTGTATTGGCGTCTAATCCTGATGCAATATGACGCCCACTCGATATGAGTGATTCGCCCTGTGAAAGCTCGATTCGATTTGATTCTAAAAGTTGCGCTTTGAGCTTTTTAAAATCTGCGCTCTTTACATCCATGGTTTGAACTTCACCAGTTGCTTTATCCGTAAGATCCAAAGTGTTATCTTTACGGGAAATCCCAGATATTAACCATTCTTTGGGTTGCTTGTTTTGCCAGCTCCTTACACTCATGCCAGTTTTATAATGCGTAACTACATCTCGCTGAGAGTCACTAAGAAAAACGGGTGTCAGTGTATCGATGCTTACGCTCGAACGAGATAGTTGCCCTTGGTTTTTCAGTGCATCTCTTATCTCATTGGTTAGTGTGGCCACTTCTTTTTGCGATGTGGCTAACACCTGTGTTTGAGATTTGTCATTAAGAGCAGTGTAGTGCCTAGCAACTAGTGACGCATCTTGATTATGTAGCTGTATATGTGAACCAGTCTTTCGGTCATTCACCCACTGAGTTAACGCGACGTTACCTTTGCTGTATAGCGTCATTGCAGAATGAGATTTGAATCCTTGTCTGGCCGATGTTCTGTTGAGGAACACCATTTTAGTATTCGAATTTTGAGCTTGCTTGGTCAGTGACAATAACTCGTTTGCACTCAATTTCTGAGCGTTATCGATAAGAACAATGTCTTTATTAGTTAAAGATGGCTCCCCTGATAAAAAAGCGTGTAAATGGTGGTGCTGTGATGAATTGAAGTAGTTTCTTATCCAATCACTAACACGATAATTTTGTGCTTTGACATGCTTTTTACTGTGGCTTTGGTCTGAACTACTAGGGGATACTAGATGCACTCGTTTTTTCGATTGAGTACCTACATGCTGAAGATGTGAAGCAATGGATTCTGCTTTTCCAAAAACATTCACAACTTGAAACTGCTTCGTTGACTCTAGAATGTTTTGAAACTTCTGATTGCTGTCTTTGCTTAGGTTAAGATCTTTTAGTGCTTTTTCATTTACGTTTGCCCTCATATGCTGGCTGCGGCCTTTGGTAACCGTTAGCAAATTTTGCTCCGTATCGAGCATTGCTTGGGTTGTATATTGGCCTTTTTTATCTAGTCCAACCCATTCCCCTTGTGTGATTTTATCTTCAGCGACTTGCTTTAATTCAAGAGCATTTCCTGCTCCACCTATGCTGAACTCAGTTACCGCTTTCTCGATGACGGTCTCGATAGAAAAAGAACTTTGATACTGGCTAAGGTGAGCAACAGTTCTGTCTAAAGTTTCGCTTAAGTTAATATCACTTATTCCATTTGCCTCTTTCGAAATGTTGCCCGTTTTGGCTTGCTGGACAACATCTTGAATATTAAATCCCAGTTTTTTTATATCTTGTAACCAAGTATTTAGTAATGATGACTCACTGGTATAACTTTTTCCTTTACGGGTGTTTTTGGCTGCGTAGTCTCGCGTTGAAAGAGAATTAAATCCAAGCTCTTGAGTTTTTGATTCTATTTGTTGCTGTCTTTTAGAAAAATAATCAATAACATTATTAGGAACTTCTGATATTTCAAACTGACCATTCCCAATCCCTTTTATTGTGTATCCTGCTTGTTCAGCAAGTTTGGCAAATTCACTTTGATAAACAATTCCATAGTACTTTTGGAACGAATAGATGCGTTCAGCTGAGCCATTAATCACGCCGTCTTTTTGTCGCAAACAAGAGGCTAGGGCGCGTAATTGCCCCTCTTCATCTCGTGTCATGTTTGTAGCTAAAGAGTGAGTGTGCAACTGCGGATCATCTTCTCGACTTGTTTTGTGCAGTATCGCTGCAAAAAGCATCTGACCTGTATTGTTGAAGGTTTGTTTTCCATTTTCATCAGTGCCTTTGACTTGAGCTACATCTTTTTCTAATTCACCTAGAGCTATTTTTACGGCTTCTTTATGAGCTTCAAGCAATCGATTATCTCCCCCGACAAGGGCTAATAAACTGGCAGATTTAGGTGCTGAGAAAGTGAGATCAAAACCTGAACGGTGGTTATCGCGTTTTCCTTTAATGGTTTCATCACCCCATTGGCCGCTTAACGCTTTTTCAAGAGTATCTTGGTCAACAGCTTTGCCTTCCATTCCTGATTGCTTAGCTATCTCTCCTAACCATTGAGTGTTGTCATCTTTACTGTTTTCTTTAAGGTAATAATTATCGTCTGCACCTTTTTCTAATGATACATCTGGTAAATCATGGTTCTTTTCTTCATTGAGGTAATAGTCAGCAGCCTTACTAGGCGATGACAAAGGGGTAATAGATATCATTGTGATTAATTCCTAATAGGACCAATAGCCAAATTCAACGGAAATTGATTCTGTCGAGTTTGGCCATAACTGATTGAGGGTTTCGTGATTGAAACGAACTGTCGGATATTTCAGTGCGGATTGAGTTGAGCGATTTGTTATGTAAAAGGTTAGGGGGGCTACCGTTTGAACCATTGGTTAGGTAAACCAAACTTGGGACAACTGAGGCAAGTTAGCTTATTGCCATTATCTGTAATTGCTAAAGATAAATTTGGGCGCTGTTCCTTTGGTTTCTTCTTCATTACGATGATTACATGTTGATTCTGGACAAAATAAGGTTTTGTAAAATTGCCATGTGAAGTAAAGAAAGAGGCTTGCTCTCCAAGCTCAAACACATCACTGTTAGTTGCATTATGGTACTGACCCTTGATTAGCGCTGGTAACAAATAATCAGAGGCTTTATTTTGTGGGGAACTTGGTACTGGCTGCTCAGAGCAGCCAAGTAAGCTAATTACCAGTAAAGTCGATAATGCACTATGAATAAAATTCAGTCTCATCATATTCGACCTCCTGACTAATTGCGTGTTCTTCTAGCTCCCTGTTCGCACAATCGTGTGCGATTTCTGTATTACTGATCTCCTGTTTATCAGGTTCATTGGAAACGGGTACTGTTGAGTTTTCTTCACGTTTTAATTGTGAAACTGTTTCGCTTTTTAATGCCCCTTGAATTTGGTTGGTTTCAAACTTCATCTCTTCTTCAGACTCAAATTGAGATGCCTGTATTGATTTAAGTTTGTTGCGATCTGTTTCTGATAGAGCTTGGCTAGGTGCGACGGTTTCAAAATAAACAGCTTTCTCATACGCCTCTAGCATGCCTTTTGATGGAGTAAAATCTCTTCTTATAAAACCTGGCGTGATGCTTCTCATGTTGTCATAGATAAGATCAAGTTTTGTTATGTATGAAGAGCCTGGAACACGTAAGTAACATTCCAAATCATCTAGTGCTTGAATTTCACTTGCTGATACAACCGCTCGTGTCTTTGTTTCATGGCCTAGTGATACACCATCCCTCAATTCATTTGCACCGTAAGATATATTTTCTTTTGAGAGTTCAATCTCCTGCTCACCTAAATCTTGAGATGAAATCTTTGCCATGTTGGAGGAAGGAGCGCGGAAATAGAATCGAGTGTTTAGCAAATCAAACATTTCTTCAGCTGCGTTGTTACCATAAGTTTTTTTGAGCTGAGCATAGGATTGAATGCCTATTAAATAACAGCCGCCAAATTTACGAACTTCTGAAATGATGGAACCAAGTTCAGGCAACTTATGAAGGCTTGGCATTTCATCCATAATGACCCAAATACGGCGGTTCGGGTTTTCGTCTAACCCTAAAATAGCGTTAGAGGCAATTGCTAGCCAACTTGATATTAGAGGCCGTAGGGACGCATGTTGACGTGCGTTACTTGATAGGAATAAAAAGCCCCTCTCGTTGTCGTCCTGAATCCAATCGGTTATAGAGAATTTTTTCCTTTCTGGGTTTCCTTCATCATCGGATGCATCTAATCCATCAAGGAATCGTAGGCTCTTTATGTAGGTAGCTAAGACTGATTTGATAGATATTGCGGTTTTTTGAATTTTGTCAGATACCAATGATGCGGACTCTGTTCCTTTTAAGTAAGTGCCTAATGTTTCTAGTTCAGAGGTTAGCATTAAGTTAAGTAATCGTTCAGTGGTGCGTTTTCCTTGGTTATCATCTTTCATTCGATAACCAGTGCTTGAAAAAATTGTCCTTGCTGAATCAACCCAGAACGGATCGCCTTCACCATGTTGAGGGATGAGTGCTGAAGCCATATTTTCAAAATCTGGAGCTTCTTTAGCATCACACCAGATATCCCAATTTGCACATCTAGCATCAAACGGATTAAGTATCACATCTTGTTCAGCATCATAAAATTTATCAACGAAAGTACATCCTTTATCGTAAAGGATCGCTTTGTCACCTCTTTGTCTAATCCACCTTACAATTTTTCGAATCGCAACCGATTTACCAGAACCAGTTGTACCGTCATACAGTAAATGCTGAACTTCAAAGTTCATTTTGAAGAGTTGGTTCCCATCAATTTTAAATTTTGATAATTGACCATTCCCAACACCTTGCTTTTTTTTCTTTTTTGCTCTGGCTTTGAGGTCTTTGTTTAGTGTTTGTGGGTCACTCAATTGAAAGCCTCGAATATGTTTATCTTCGCTTTTCTTTTCGCCTAGTTTTTTGAAATAGCGGGTCACGGCTACGAACAGTAAAAGACCAGCAAGAACGGAAATCAAAAAACTGATTTGAGCTTGATGGATGACTATATCGTATAGTTTGTTAAGTTCAGTATTGTTTAACTGTTGGCTTAGTGTGCTTATATAGCGCTTTCCTTCCCAGAAAGTTGTTACCTCCGCATCTTCTGGCATTCCGAATCGGTGATACAGCACATTACGAAAAGTGTAGTAAACAGCGCTTAGCGCGTTGTCAGGGATACGTAACGATGTAAGTAGCAGAGTAAATATAACAACTGCATACATAATGTATTTGGCCAGTTTGTTGTGTACTTGGAAAAACATCCTGATTGAGTGGAACGTTATTTGGCCACCCCGTGTGATGTTATTACTTTGGTTTTGTGAACTCATAGGCGAAACCTGTTTGTTAAGAGGTATAACGAAAAAAGCGCCAATTAGGCGCTTTTGAGAGAAATAAATGTATTAAATGATTTTGAGGGTATCTATTATTTTGGTTTAGTTTTTCCTGTTAATCGTATTTCCATCCACGTATACGTTGGTTTTGTGGAACAGAGTCATAACATGGATATTGGGTTTGAAGTCCGTAATAAATGACAGAACTAATTGGCATCCCAAAAGCATTGATATAATCGACTCGACTAAAACGATTTGGATCTTCATTAGCTATCTTCTCTAAACCATCCCAGATAATGTTCTTTAGAAACTCAGGGTGTCTTTTAGGGTTCATTATCATGGTGTCGCGCATACAGAACCAATTAGGCATTTTGACTTGCTGCAACATATTAGCGTTATCGTAAATACCATTGTGTAATCCGGTTAAGTACGCCTCTAACTTTAGCTTTTCTGGAGTGTTTTCTTCATTAATATGCTGAACAAAGTACGCAAGCTTTGTGACGTCATCTTTATCCCTTATATCAATTGGAAGTAAATCTTGGCGTTGATACTGAGCATTTAACTCGCTCAAAAGTTGACTTAGTGCAGGGGATTTTGCCCACACAGGAAGACTCAGGCATAACGCAACTAATAATATATACAAACGTTTCATAACTATCCCATTATTGGCAAATGAATGGAAAAAAACGCCCCTCAAAGGAGCGTAAAACAGATAGGAATGCGATTAAGCTATTTATCGATGCGTTCCCATTTTAGGTGTATTTCGATTTCGCCAACGTCTTTACATTGCATAATCACACCTGCTGCCATCTCAACAACACTACCTTCTGTCCAGTACTGATTGTTGTAATAACAAAATTTGGACTCATTTAATGTGGGTGGTGCCGTTACTTTTTTTTCAGCAGCTTGGGCTAAAAAAGCTAGAGGTAACAAGCAAAGTACAATGATTTTTCTCATATTTAAATTTTTCCGTTCTTATTTATGAAGGATTAATATTTCCACACACCATTTATTTGTAATTGCTCTGGAATTTTTTTGAAGCATGGGTAACGAGTTTGTAGTCCATATTCGACAACAGAATTTATTGGTGAACCAAATGCACTAGCGTAATTATCACGGCTAAATCCAGTCGGATTCTCGTTAGCAATTTCTTCTAATACATCCCAAATTAAATTATTCATGAAGTCAGGGTGGCGCTTGGGATTCATAATCATAGTATCTCTCATGCAGAACCAGTTTGGAGCATTCATTCGACGTTGCATATTCGCACTATCGTAAATGCCATTATGTAATCCGGTTAAGTACGCCTCTAGCTTTAGCTTTTCAGGGGTATTTTCTTCGTCAATATGTTGAATAAAGTAAGCAAGCTTTGTGACGTCTTTTTTGTCTCTTTCTTTCGCACCACGTGTATAGGTTTTGCTGTATTGAGTATTTAACTCACTCAGAAGTTGATTTAGTGCAGGAGATTTTGCCCACACAGGAAGACTTAGGCATAACGTAACTAATAATATATACAAACGTTTCATAACTATTCCTACTGATCATATTTACACTGTTTATTTTAACAGTATTGCCGAGATACATAAAGTAAAACTTATGCATCTCGATCAGTATAATTGCTATCCGTGATTTGGGTCACTAGCTAACGAAACTCTACCATCTGAGCTAGCTGTGCTTTTTTTCTGGTTAGTGCTTTCATCCCCTCTGTCACTGTCTATTTGAGTTCCTTCTGGGATAGGCCAATAACTTGTAGAGTCGTAAGAGAGCTCATCACGCTGGATATTTTCAGTTTCAATTATAGAAGACTTACTTGTGCGCATATCTCCCACCTCTTGTTCAACGGTGTCTTTTAATGAAAGGTCAACGTTGCTCTCTATTGATTGAGAGGTAGTTGCCTCGGTTTTGTTTTGTTGTTGTTGAGATGCCTCGCTTATACCTTTATAGGCATCTTGGTTGAACAATTCCCATGATTCGCGATTAATCCTTTCTTCGTCACTCATCATCTCTACCTTTCCTTTGGTTACCATGCCAGCTACTTTCATCACACCTTCTTGTTCTTTATTAAATGCCGGAACCAGATTGGATTGCTTGTCAGTATCGTATTGACCTTGGTAATCAGAGGAAGAAGAATTGATATTAGAAATATCTTTAAATGCTTCTGTTTGAATGTAATCACCGTATCTTTCTTTTACCTCTTGTAAATCTTCAGGCTTATGAGCTGTCATTAGGCGCTGAACGTCTCTGTTATCAAGATGCATACTGTTTTCCAAATAGTTTTGGAAGCCCATAATATGATTTTGCGTGAAGTTTGCTGAATCATTTTCCATTCGAGTAAGCGCGTGACTATATGCCAGCATATCAGACTCGCTCTTAGCTGCTTGTGACGCAATTTGCTTGCCTTCTTGGTAATTAACCGCAAAGTCTTTTGCGTACTGCTCAACCTCACTATGCTGCTCTTTGTTGTCCACTTGGCTTGCTGCGCGGGTAACAGTGCTTGCTCCCTGCGAATATTGCTGAGAAGCTTGATCAAGTGCTTGCTGGTTTTCGCTAATCTGTTTAGAGAAACTATCTCGATCTTGGTCTGACCAATTAGTGCTGCCGCTAATGCCCGCTTTGAATGGCAATAGCGATCCTTTCGTACTAAGGCCAGCTTCAGCGCCAATACTCATCGTATGTAAATAAGCTTGTGACTGCTCTTGGCTCCAGCCTGTAGCTTGAGATACGCTGTTAACGGCTGATTGCATTTCGTTAAAGCCTTCCATAACTTGGGCTTCAGTTCCTTGGCTGTTTCCACTTCCATAGGATTGTGACTTGCTAAGAGAATCGCCCCATCGATCACTTTGAGCAATACCTCTACTTACATTGTGTCCTAGTTGCATGCTTTGTTGTTCAAGGTTCTGCTGTGTTCGATTTAGGTTATCGCTTACGCCTTCTTGTATCGATTGCTGCGCGGCCATTTGGAAGTTGGCCTGACTGACGGAAGGTAAAGCGTTGTATGTTGTTCGTCCATCGGCATGCTGTGTTGTGACTGAACCATCAGCATTTTGCGAATAGGAATGACCTGTGTTGGTCAAAGTATTGTCATCAAACTTATTAGCTGAGGTGTTATTAAAGCTATGGTTATCCATTTGCATGTTGCCAAAATCCAAGTTACCACTTGATGCCGCTGCGGAGGCTCTAGCGTTGGTAGAATTAATCATTCCTGCAAGTTGATAGTTCATGCTCGACATTACCGCTGAGCCACCTTTTAATAATGCTCCGGCAAGAACTGGAACGCCCATCATGAGTATGCCTGTCATATGAGAAAATCGACTATGTAATTC
Organism: Vibrio sp. MACH09; assembly: GCF_033238805.1. Lineage (NCBI taxonomy): Bacteria > Pseudomonadati > Pseudomonadota > Gammaproteobacteria > Vibrionales > Vibrionaceae > Vibrio > Vibrio sp. MACH09. Next base: position 54,911 of record NZ_BSFZ01000004.1, read on the forward strand.
ATCAAGAGGATTTGCGTTGGAAAGGGTTAACCCTCCAAATCGTCCAGCGACAGGCTCACTCATATTTTCAAGCCCCCATATCATAAGTGCATTTAAAATGGCGAATAGGGTAGGCCACATAGCTAAATAGAAAAAAGTACCAGTGTAGTTTTTAAGAACCATGACCGTTAAGCCTGGCAGTAAGGCGACACCTGCAACAAAGAATGCTGTACAGGAAAAAACCAAGAACATAATGGTTTGGAACATGGGTAAATACTCTCGTGCCATTTCCCCTAAAGATGCCCACATGCTCGTTGTTTGAAGTTTATTGGTGGTGTACGCATAGTTCATTGCTGTTTGTGTTGGGTCAGCTGAATCGATATTGAAACGTATCGCATTCATCACCATGTTTTGTTTGATTATATTTGATGCACTTTTACTTAAATTCAAAAACTTGGAGTAGCTTCGTTGAAGCGCCACTTCTGTTTGAGATTTATACATCACCGCATTTTTCCCCCATAAATGCTGCGCTAGTAAGTTTACGTCGTCGCCAGCCGCATTTTCAAAGTCTCTCTTAATCAAAGGATAAGCTTCTGCACATGTTTTATATGCGCCACTTAAATAAACGCCTCGCAACGGGCTTTGAGGGATGGAGTCTAAAAAAGCAAATACATCTTCTTTTTGAAATAATTGGTCCCATGTAAATTTGTGATTTATTGTGACATCAAGATACAAACAATTATCAAAGTAATCGTGCCACTGTTTTTGCAAAGTCGCTGTCCGCACATTGGCTTGTCTGGATAACTGATAAATTTCAGAGCCAAACAACATCCCTGTTCTTCCATAGCGTTCATCGTCTGAGGTGGTAAAAATCGATTCAACGCCTTCTGTAAAACCCGCCATCATCGAACTAAAGAACCATGCTGGAATGGCCACTAAATAAGGTGCGTTATCAACGTTATATACTTTTCCTGGTTCCGTTTTATCTACAATAATCACAGTGGCTTTCATGTTGATAAGCATCAACGGAACCAATGTAAATACGGCTAGCCACTTACCTATTTCCTTGGGGTTTCGGCTTATCATGAAAGTAAAAGTCGCAGTCAAAAGCCCAAGCCCTGTACAAATTTGTACATAGTCTGCAAACGAACTTGTAGCAAAAAACGTTGCTACAGCATTGAATGCTTTTTGTGCTACAGCCCCTGCGGTATAAGTGTAATATTCAAAAACCATGGGCTACTCCTGGTAATCTGGTTTGTTAGGTATGAGCTTGGAAAGGCTTCGCTTGCCTGTGCGTTGTTTTTCGCGTTCAGAAGCAATTAGTTGGTTTTGTTTATTGATAATGTCCAAAGCCTCTTTAGTTAGCCCGTACATGAATTGTTTAGCTTTGGCTGTATCATTTTTGATGGCCTCGATGTTTTCCAAACTGCTGTTTGAGGCAGACAAAGAGTATTCAATCAGATTAAGCGTATTTGTTAGATAACGATTAAGTAATTCGATGGCCAACATATTGGCATAGGCTGCTGTGTTAGGAACGGCTCCTACAGAGGCGTTATCAAACAAAAATTTTAATATCGGAGTTTGAATTAGCTCTACGAAACCTTTTTGTTTTGCGCTTAAGGCTGTATCTGTTAAAACGTTACGCCAGAGGTCATCCAGCTCTTTTTGAAGTTTTACTTTAAATGCGCTATTGGCTGAAATGGTTATATTAGCCCTTGTGATTTCAAGGCAACCATCATCCGATGTGGTTTGACATTTATAACGTGATATTTCACCACCGTTGAGTAGCGCATCAACCATATTGTTGTCATCTGTCAACAAGCTTGGATAGAATCCTGGCTTGCCATCTTTATCATAAACAAATGTCCCAGATATGCTCATGGCAAATTGAGCCAGCTCCTTATCATTCTTGAAATATGGATTTTTCATCATTGCCGCCCAAGCAATGTTGTGGTTGCGCATTTTCATAGCGTCAATTGCAGGGTCTTTTGTCCCGTCTAATTGACTATTTACAGTGCTGTCGTTATTGCATTCAGCTTGTGCTTCTACCCAATCGGCAAATGCATTAGTCTGTGTTCCTAATGTTGCACATACGTGTTTTTTGGTTGCGGGAGCCGCAAAAGCTGCGAGGCCACCGACAGCAGCTTGCGCTGCTTCACAAGAGTTAACTGATTGGTTTAACCATTTATCGGCTACTGCTTGTAATTTATCCATATTTTGCTTGAGTTGCGGAGCCCAAGTTTGAAGGGCTAAATCAACTATAAAAGGGGGCGCGTTTTGGATGATGGCTCTGCCTAGTTTTGATAGTTCATCTGAACTAATATGTGAAAAGCCACCCATGAACATATCAATGCCGCTACATCCTGCGCTCACGGAAGGAACGGTCGCTCTTACTAACTGAGCTTGAACTACTTTAGAACGTACAAATAGTGAACCACCACTGTAGTAATTAGCGCTCTGACCTTGATAGGCAATTGGACTGGTTACATTGGCGTTGTAGCCAGAATCATTAAAGAAGTCCTGCAATGAACTTCCCGCACTCGCTGATATTGACGGACTTACTGCTACAAATATCAGAAAAAGAGAGCTCCGATATAAAGTATTCATCTTAGAGCCTCCTGTACTTCAGGGTCGTTAATGGCACTTGAAAGCCCTTGGTAGAGAATAGGTGGCTCGAAATATCCAGTTGTGATTCTTGTAAACTTTCTGCTGTTTACGTTGATAAGAAAGGTGGCTGGAACAACTTTACTATCCACTAAAAATGTATCACGAGTTTCTTGCGTTGCTGGAAACGGTACTGGAAAGTCAGGAATTCCTTCACCGTCCAATGAAAAAGCATAAACAGGAATGCCTAGAGATTGTGATGCTTTGGTCACCTGTGGGGCGAATCGGTGACAGTATCCGCAACTGTTTTGAAAGAGAAAAACAATGGCATATTCATTGCTCATTGCCGCATGTGAAGGTGTTAAAGAGACGCTTAACCAAACAAGCATAATAGATAATAGGCGCATGATTCGCTCCGAGTTAGTAATTTGACTGAGTGAAGTTTGTTGTTACGTTGTAAAAACGTAGTAGAAGTTTGGTTTTTGAAATGAAACCATAAGCAAGAGGTTTTATTTCTTTGGTGTTTGGGTTTACCAATAAAAGGGCAGGGGTGAATTGTGGTGAAAACTTACCATTGTTTGGTTTGTTCTCACGAATTGCCGATAGCATATTTCCATCATCGCTAATCCCCAAGAGTTCTAAATCATAGTCATCTGCGAAAGCTTGAATGGAAGGCGCTAACTGTTTAGTAATGGAATCACCACCTTCATAAATGAAAAATAGCCCCCATCCTTTTCTAGCCATTTCCCGCACTTTGTTTTCCTGTTTGGTTTTGAGTGCCGCGAGATAGGGTTTTCGTGCGGATTGTTCAGTAGGATGCTTTAAGGTGTACGATAATTCAGGGTGTTCAACCAATATTTGTTTAAATGTCATGCCTATCTTTGAAGACTCTGACGCTATATATTGATTGAGTTCAACCAATCGTTTCACTTTTTCCTTATTTCTAGGGTCGATCGTAGCTGCGGCTTTCGCTTCCTTGTGCTGTTTTTGAAACCACTCCAATTGTTCAGTTGCACTCATTACCCTTGTTGTTTTGTTTTCCGGAACAGGCGCGAGTTCCTTTTTTGGAAGAGCAGGTTTTGCTTCTTTGGGTTCGTTATAAACGCGCCAACCAAGTGCTTTTTGATAAGCAAAAGCAGGACATACAAAAAACAGCACGCAAAGCAGTGCTGTGGTTCGTTTCCAGTTCATGATTTATTCCTCAAATATTAAACTTAATTTCCTCCAACGGCGGCTTGTATTCGTTGTTGGATAACGTTGGGGTCAGGTAAATTAATGTTACTTTGGATGTCGGGGTAGAATTCCGTAAAGTCGATACGGTCAAAACGAATTTGTGATAACTCTTCTGGGGTTAAAGGATCACATGTTGGACTCTTTGCTGAGCCAAGAGATTTTCCTAGTTGAGCAATTGCTCCTTGTTCTTGTATTATTTTTCCTAGCTTACTCGCATAAGAGCAGTAAGAGCGTTTTTTACGAATACATGAGCCTAATACTTTTTCAGCGCAGTACTCACCAACATATATCGTTAACCCTTTCTCTTTGGCTCTTCCAAGTGCTTTTTCTTCCTCGTTACATGAGGCTAAACCAATATCACCTCCCCATCCTCCATCTTTGCAACAGTTGGAAAAACCTAACGCTTGCTTATTACATTTCAGGGGTTTTCCGGTAAATATTTTTGGAGGGTCACCTAGTCCTTTCGCTGCCTCTCCAAGAGCTGCAAGTGCAGCGGCGGCTTCATCAAATTCATCGTTGAGTTTTGGTGTTTCGGAATAACAATCGCCATCTAGACAAAAAGACTGTTTGCCACAGTTAAGGTTTACTGTTTGGCAGGATTTAGTTGAACATTTTTTTGTGATTTCTTCTTCAATGCAAACTCCGTTTTGCTTAAGGCTACACTCTCTTTTGCTTTCTTGACATTCGGCATATTGCTCGCAGTTGTCAGGTAAATCGCACTTATGAATAACCTCATATTTCCAACAGTCAAGTGTGGTTGGAATGCCATTTATTGTCCTCGTTTCTTTTGGTTCAACGCAGACTTCAGATATAGGTTTGCATTCAGGTAATAATTTACATTCAGTTACCCATGAAACTTGATTTTTAACGCAATGATCACCAGCAAGAGTGTATTCGTCTGGACAAGCTGATTGTTGAGTGCAAACTTCATAGCGGTGGTAATTACCTTCGCTCATTACGTATTTTCCGCGAGATAGATAACTAGGTATCGCATCACCCCATATACCATAGAGGTTACGTTTCCATACAACTAAGGGGCCTCTATTTATTACTTCGTTCCACACATCTTCTCCGTAGAAACACTGTCTTTTTATAATTGGAGGTACTATTTCAGGAGTTAATATAGGTTTTTTAAAACAAGGAACAGGATTAAGAGTCGGGGAGTGACAAGTCTTTGTTTTATCCTCATATACACATTGTTCGCCAGTTTCGCAATTAACGTATTTATTAGATACCCCATGACTAATTTCAAAGGCGTTTTCTTGAGCAAGTAGAGCGAATCGCATTTTTGGATCGTCTCTAAAGTTAGGTCTTGGCTTATTAACGTTTGCACTGATGTTTTGCGCTGTCTGATTGGACGCAAACGCTTGAGCGGCTTTTGATTCCATATTTCCGTCATTTAGTGACTTTTCATCGGGGTTCGCTACTTTGGCTTTGCAGGTAGCGTCTTTGCAGTAGTCATTAATTTGTAGCGGGATGCTGCTAGGCGTTAACATGTTTTGCGAGGTGTTTTTTGCCCAATCGGCATTTTGATTAAAGGATTGTTCTTGGCTAGCTAAAGCGTTAAATGCCAATAAAGTAAATAAGAAAAATATTACCTTTTTCATCATTCCAACCTTTTCATGATCGCTCTAGCGTTGTCTCCTGTGTCACCTTCTTCGAGAATGTTTAGAGCTTGGTATATTGATACATTTCCATAAACAATGTCATAGTCTTGGGGCATACATGTTTGCCGAGGTAAACACTTGCCCTTTTTAACTGATACAAAGGCAGGAACGCGATTAACATTGAATTGACGGAACCATTCAGGACTTATTGAAAATCCTGCATTAATAGGTTGCTTCTCTTTGATCCCAACAAGTTGACTTATCCGTTTTGTTGTTGCGGGAAACCCCTGCGGCAACACTCCTCGTATGACCAATGGAACCCCTGTTTTCTCACTTTGCTTGAGTAGTTGTTTAAGTGAGGTTCTTGGCATGGTAAGAGATACGAAAGCCATAACACCTTGAGGGGCGCTATCTGGATTCTCTGTAGGAACAGGGCTGTTGAGGAGTTCTGTTAATGCATTAGGCTTAATTAATCCCTGAACATTTTGGCTTAAATTTGTCGTTTCTTGTTGATGTGCTCTGGCCTTATCCCAAACTTGAACCCAATCTTGAGGAGGTGGAGGGGATTTCATCATTGCACGCTCTCGTTCAGCCAATGCCTTGAGCTCTTCTTCGGTATAAGCATGAACACAGAAACTTGCTATGAGTGCTAATAAGACAAGAAAACTGGATTTCATAGTGCTACCTCATTTTCATTTGATTTATATAATTGAAATACACGCAGGTTTTTCAATGTTAAGTTCATATTTATTGATGCGTCCCCAATCTCCACGCAAAGCGTGGTACTCCTTTTGTCTCTACAAGAGCTGCGCCCTTATAGCAGCCAAAAGCGAGCTCTATTAGAAAAGAGGTTCGATAATTACAAAAATACGCAATTGCGCTTTCGCCATTGTATGAAGCCAAAATTGTCACCTGTAACGGGGTTGTCGTGACCTGATTCCCAAATAGTGGTTGTAGTGGTGTAAGGGTGACACCAACCAGCATCAGGAATTGGACCGGACATTTGGTATCGATATCGGGACTTTGGCAAAATAGGGGTTGGGTATTGATAGCAAATTGCCCCATCTTCGCCCCTTGTTTCCATTACCATGCCTTGCCTATGAAGTTTGTAGTTAAGGCGTTCCATAATTAGTGTGCCCGCTTGAATAGGGGTATCACGATAATTAGTTGTTCCAGTTAATGGGTAGGCACTTCCTTGAGAACCCATACACCAAAAAAGCGCATCTATTGGTAAGGCTTGGTTGGTAGAGGTAAGCATAGCTTCAGGGACGCATGCCATTTGCGCGATTAAATTTCCAAATAAAAGGGCTTCAGGGTTTAAGACTAGAGATAACTCATCATCATCCCAAAGAGGGTCAATCTCAGTCATGTAGGCAATGTCAAAGTTATCAGTCGCCATACATGCAGTAGATTGAATTAGCTGTAACCACCATATAACAGGGTATTTATACCAATGAGCCTGATAGAAACCTCCGTCACTACTATCACTGTCTCTGGCGGTAACTCGGCCACCCATTTTTTGAGAGTTAGCTCCTCCCATTTGTAACCCCATATTGACCATACAATAAGGAACACGAGTAACGTCTGTGAGGGCGTAAGGTTCCCAATACCCTATATTTAAACCTATTTGCATGAACACTGGTGGGGGCTTGGGGCAGAATGAAATAGGGGACGCTGGATTATTCGTGTCAGGATATTGAGAGGGAACAACAGTTGCAGAGCCAATTGTCATAGGGAACAAGCAACTCCAACATATATCAGAGATCGGATTGATGAAGCGACTCACGCATGCTGCCCCATCAGCATTAGCATGGCTACTAATCAATAGTAGTATAACAATAAGATAGCGCTTCATAATGCCATCCTAAACGTTGAACCATAAACGGATTTGAGAGAGGTTAAGATTAACAATCCTTGGTCAATCTTCCATCTGAACTCATCCCCAAGAGTCTGCTCCCTTGCTGCTTCAATCTCTTCACTATAATGATTCCAATACGAAATTAAATTATCTATTTCACGAACAATTGTTTCAGAATCATTCGTTATCAGTGTTTGACTTAGGCTGTTAAGCGAGGCCACAAATTCTGATAACCACATGACGTTTTTTAACAATTGCTCAGAAGGGGAATCACCCTGATAGTAAGGGGTATTAAGTTGGATTGTTGTTGCAACTTCAGTGGTTAACCAAAGTAACAATGCTATGGCTTGTAATGGGTTTGTGATATCTACCTTAAAGGCATTTGCATCATCTAAGGTTTTTGCTTTATTCATAAATATCCCTTAGTTAATTAGAAGGTTTTTCATCCTCTGGATAAGAGGACACATCAAACTCGTCAATACGCCAACGAGTCCCTTCTTGATAGGCCAATGAAGGAACATGTTTGATATGTAGTTTATTGGTGATATAGCCATCCTGTGCGAAATAAATCCTCGCTCCGAGCAGTTCAGCGGTATCGTTAAGATTCCCCCCAGTAAGTATGTATTTAATGGGAAGTTCATGAGTAAATGACTTGGCAAACGCTCTTTGCCTTGGGTCACGCGCATCTAAAAAAAGCAGTACTTTTGACAGGCGAAACTTCGGAAATGCTTGACTGCTTTCTTTTGGCCATGTGCTGCTATCGAATGGATTAATTGTTTGTCCATTAGCGGCAATGACCTTTTTTGTGCGAGGGTCAACCACATTGCCAGGGAAGGTCATACTCGGATTGACATAGAAGGTTTGCGGGTTGGTTGTTGTCCCTATCGGGATAGGGGTAGGGTTGTTAACTTTGTTTTGTACTCTGGATTGAAACTCGGTTTGCATATCTGCGAGTTTTCCTGTCTTTTCAAAGTTTTTCAGTCTTTGCTCTATCCAAAGCAGCATATCTACTTCCCCTATTGGGAATGTACTGCCTATGATGCCAAAATCTTTCGAACTAGCCGTGGTAGATAATAAGATAAGAATAAAACACGTTATTTGCCTACATAGCTGCCAAATGGGTTTCAAATTCACGAATCTGGTCTCCATAGAAGTGCATTGAGGTTTGATGTATGGCATTTACTAGGGGAACGCCCTGCTCGACGAGTTTTTGACAAAACTCATATTCATTTGGTTCAGTGGAATACATCGCTCGCTTGACAGGATCTGCAAAAAAACGGTGGTAAGAAACGTGGCCACCGGCTTTTACTCTGACGCTGCTATAACCCGCTGTAGATGATTTTTCAAACCGCTTGATTAAATCTTTTTCAAGTGGGGTGAAAGCATCTGGATTTTGTGCGAGATATTTATTGAAGCCCTCTCCTTGTCGAAGAATGAAGTGAATATCAGAGTTGTTGTAACACGCCTTCGCTTCTTCATTAGCGAAGAAATCATCAATGCCTTGGGTTACAGTGCAGAAAGAACCGCCAAATTTACGAGCGGTACGATAGCCTTGTTCAATAAACTCTTGAGCCTGTTTGTTGCTACCAGATAGCAAACTCCATGCTTCTTCGATAATGCACATCTTCGGTGTGGAGCGACTACCAGATAAGTACATCTGCTGATTGATAGTCACAATCAGTGCAAAAATTACACTGCGCAGTACTCCGGGAGCGAAGCCATCTAATTCCAGCGTGGTGAAATGAACGTCAGGGTCAAGCATTGAAGGTTTGTTAAACAAATCACCATGAATATTACCGGAACAGTATTTTTCAAGTTGGATTGCAATATCTCGAATCCGAGAATCGTTAAACTCCTTAGCTTTCTCGAACAGAGCTAATTGAACATCATCAACTAATGTTTGTGTCTTTTTTCGTCCCCATGCGATAACAATGGCGTCCGCAAGAATATTAGTTTGATAATTGGTTAGTGGCTCATAAGGGGAGGCTATAGTAGCAAACAGCGCTGTAATGTTGTCTAACGCTTCTGCTAAAGGATTTACTTCTTCTCCGTCATTATCAATGAATGAACTGCCATCAGCAATCTTTCCCAGATGAGTAAACGGATTTAGATAGATGTTCTTATGGGTCATGTATGTGCCGCCAAGCATAAGCGTAAGCTTTTTGTAACTTTCTCCTTTATCTAAAATCCAGACTTTACCCATCATCGCATAAACACATCGCGCTATTTCTTGAACAATAAAGCTTTTCCCTGCTCCCGAACCTCCTGTGAGGGCTATGTTTTGGTTGTCACTACCACATGTAAATGCGTCAAAGAAAGAAATTTGCTGGCGCATTGTTGGTAGTAATATGCCTGGTTTCAATCGCTTGAAATCAAGCACCATAGGGAAGAAGTTAACCATGTTGGAGCTTTTAAGTGTGCGGATACGTCCTGCTTTTTTTGCATCATTCCAAAATCCATCGCTCATCATAAAGGGAAGAACGGATAATAATGATTGGGACTGAAGCATATTCAAAGTGATGATATTGAGTCCTGCACCTTCAAAGGAATTTTTAGCTGCTTGAACATGCTGACGTTGTTGTGCTTTATTGGAAAACAGCGTTAACGTTAGAGCCATTGACGCGATAGTAAACTCTTTTGCGTTTAGACCTTCTTGAATCTCCTTGCGCTCTTTAAGTTCGTCCTTTGCAGTGGGGGCGAGCAATACCATTTTAGATTCAACCGTTTTCGTTAAATCCGTGATTTTTTTGTTATTGTCGGCTTCCTGCTTACCTGTCGGCTCACAACGAAAGCTTAGAGTGAGCATGTGAGGGCAAGTAATAGATCGAGAAATATTACGTATGGACGAAAAGCATTCTGGCAACCCATATAGTCGGAAGTCGTGAGGCAATTTAGATAATCCCATACTAACTATGCGGGTGTTTATATTTTCTCCTTTTGGTGAGGTATGCCGCATGGCTAGATGATCCCTGCGCATTAGGCATTCTGTGTCAGGGGAAAGAGCTTGAATATTTAGCGGGTCTAACGGGTTATATTCTTGTGTTAGTGGCCTGTCTAATTTCGGATTAAAATTGACAATATCATTAACGTGAGTCAATAACATTTCTGGTGTCATCGAAATCATGTCGAAGCCTAACTGAGCGAGAGCTGTTTCAACTTCGCTTCGAACATCCCTTAACGCGTCAGGTTTTTTCTCTGTTGTAGAAACAAAGAAATACGCATCATAATCGCGTAGATCAAAGTGGTTGTTTTTCTGATTGTGAAAAAAACCTTGCTTAGCAGAGAAGTGAGCATATTGCGCGTCTCTTTCTGCCATTTCTTCGAGAATGCCACCTCGTTGTGCCATGACCTTTTTATTAGCATCGATATAATGACTTACTCTATTGTGGCCAAATAACTGTAATTGATAGTTCCATTTTTTTCCTTGCGGTAGAGTAGTAACAAGACTATTTAATGAAATAATAAGCTGATCGTTTGCTCCACCAAGAACACTTATCTTTAGACCAAATCCACTAGAAGATTTATTCTTAAATACCCCTTCGGTGAAATCGAATGTTCGATATGGTAATTCACTGTGTATATGGTTTTGGTGTTTTTTGGCATCTTTGAACACTGCACTTAAACCATGTACAGCATTGTTATAAAAAAAAGGTTTCATAGGTTAGTCCTTCTTAATGGCTTGGACTGGTTTACCTGACCATTTACTTTCATCGAGAATGAAGTAAATATCCAGCGTATCGATGTAATGCTCTTTTGAGTGCGATTCAAAAGGGAAAATGGTGATTTTCTTGACGTTATCTTGAGTCCTACTAGGATGGCCAAACCTATCTCTTCGGGGGAGTACTGCGAACGCTGGAGGGGATTCTTGTACTATTGTTTTGGTAGTGTAGCTATTTCCTGTTGTTGTATAAGCATGAATGTTATCTCGAACTTCGTTCATGCTAGTACAGCCTTTAACACCACCAACTTTATCGCAACTAAAATCTTCATCTAGTCCTGCGGCACAACCTGTTAGCAGAGAAAAACCAAATAAGGTTAGTATCAATCTGAACATAATATTACCTTTTTATTTATGTGAAAGGAGGGTAGAGCGATTGGCCATCCGAAAAGCTCAAGCTTTCTGCTTTCGTTTTGTTTAGAAAATATTTAAGTGGATAGGTCAGTTCATCTTTATTAAACCCACAAAAATAATGTTTTGCTGTAGAGTCCATATTAAGAGTTTCAACGAGTTCTTTTGGGTCTTTAACTTGAATGAAATTGGGTTCATAATTTGGAGGGTATAACTTTTCTGTATTTTTAAATTCTATCCATTTCACTCTTTTTTTTGACAGGTCACGCGATAAAGTCTTATCTAGTGGCGTATATGGAAACATGCACACTATTCCTTTATCTATTGCAATGTCAGTTTTTAAAAAATCGAATAGGGATGTGTAGCATGAGGCGCGAAATAATACAGACTCGTCTTGCGGAGTAGGCATAGTCGATTCCTTTTGAGGAGTGGAGTTTTACTGAACGCTCCCGAATTGAGAAGCAGAAATACCTTGTTGTGATAGCTTATCTGCTAGAGGATTTACAACTTGGTTGGTAGCTGCCGTAGGAGCGTTTGTTAAGGCATTGATTAATTGGTTTTGAGGTGTGCCTTGCTGAGCTTGTTGTTCTTGCTCTATCTTGGCTTCGTATTCATCCGCTAATAATGGGTCAAGAGGGAATCCCTCTAAAAATACTATGTTAACAACAGCGCCAGGATTAACTTCTACTATAGGGTGATACAGTTCCGCTAACTTAATGTAGTATTCAGCAAGTTTGCTGCCTACACTGGATGTTGCGTTACCAAGTAGGTTCACTAAGGCATCTCCACCATTAACCGTTTGAGATGGTCCTAATGCCGTAGGTGTTGTTGTTTGAGATAGGGCTGTTCCTGTTTCTCCTAATCCGGTTAAAATTCCAGACACTCCCGCCATTTGAATTATTTTCCCATTTTTCAAAATAGTCGTACCACGAATGCCATTTCTACCAAAGTTGAATGCGGTCGCTTTCACCGGAATATCAAGAATGTCACCGTCTGGTTGAATACAACTCATTCGGTCTGTTCGTGTTATTCCACGACTGGCCGATATCTCTCCGTACACTGAGCCAGTAATAGTACAGTTGTTTAACTTCGATTTTTCGCCATTAGGTAAAATCCCTGAATTAATCGTTTGAAATACTATAGGTGCGGTGTCGCCTTGTCCTGATACTCCTGCGTTAGCATCGGCTCCCCCAGTTACGACAGCAGTAACAAATGTCCCTGTCGGTACATAGTTTTCTACTGTACGTTTGGCTTTTGCTTCTTCAACGGAGGCTTTCCAGTGAAAGGTGCTAGTTTCAAACCCCATAGTATCTGCGGTGGCGCGAGAAGTATTGTTGTATGAAAATTCTCCTTCATTGGGATTATTAGTTGATATTTGACTTGAAGGTTTTGGGGGGTATCGATAATCACCAAATGTTGTCCCGTTGCCGTTAACAGCAGTGGCTTGTACGCCACTTTCCGAGCCCGTTTCATTCAACTGCTCTTTAAGTCTCGCTTTAAGAATGTCAAGCTCTGCCAGTTTGTTTTTCCAGTCAGTTTTCATTTGATCAAGCTCTGTACGCTGGTTACGTTCAATCCCTGATGATATTTGGCTAAGCTCTTGTTTAATTGTGGCACTTAGTCCTTCTAGCCCTCCTTCTAAGCTTTTAACTGACTTATGAATACTATCAATTTCCATCTGTTGTTGGGTTAATGCGCTCTGGTTATCCTTTTCAGTAAAGCCATCCTCCATAACCTCACCGAAATCGACGGATTTACTTTCTGTTGTCGTTACAGTTATTGGTGCAGGTTTTACATACCACCACCCAGCTACACCACCAATAGCAATCCCACATACTACAATGAGTGTTACAAAGGAATTACGTTGGCGGACTTTTTTATTTACATTGGCGCCTTCATCAAAATCGCCTACGGGTTCTTTAAAGCGAGCGAGCCATCTATCTATAATCATTGACTCCTCCTCCTGTTACTAAATAGAGCGTGGTTGAAGCGTCAGGAACTAAATGGAAGTCATCAAGTGATGCGCTTCTCGCTGAGTAGCTATAAAACTGGGAGTTGGTTAGCTCTATAGCTTCACTGCTATTATTCGTTACCTTGTAAATTACGCCTGAATAATCTTTGCCGGAAAACACAACTTGTGGTGTTATCTGCAATGCGGAATTATTTGGGGGTAAAGTGGAAGGGTCTACATGATGTATAGAAAACCCAGCGACAGGGCTTTGATACTCTTTCCACTTCATCATTGTCTTGGTGAACTCTGTTAATGCGCTTGGGTAATCAAACTCTCGTTCGAAGACGCTTTTTTGTTCGAGGTGGGCGAGGGAATAAGTGAATTGAGTAACAAATCCTGGTGTAGCTTTAGGGGTAATAAAAAGGGCGAATAAACGCCCTTTTTCTGTGGATAGCTGGGCTGTAAACGGAGCTGCTATATTGATATTCAGCTTGATAGAGCCAGTTTTATCCTGCTGGTTTGCACTTGAAGCGCAAAACCCTGTTGGGCAGGATATTTCCATTATGCGGTCGTTTTTCACTCGTAGGCGATTAACATCCAAACTCGACAATGTGATTGGAATTGTATCGCCATCATTGAAGGTATAATTAACCTGACTGACATTTTCCGCATTACCCATGCTGGAAAAAGCTAAAGCAGCCAGAAAAAGTAGTCTTTTTGTAAGCGCGTCATAAACCCCGCATTCTAATCGCTCATCACGAATAATAAGATCAAGCCTCCAACTATGAGGAGATTTGAAATGGGAAAGCGACGCACTAACCAAGAATGGCAAACGCTTATCGAGCAATCTGAATCAAGTTCGTTGTCAATACTAGCCTTTTGCAAGCTCAAGGAGATCAACCCTTCGACGTTTTATGCCAAGCGACAGCAACTCAACAAAATTGAGGTTTCTCAACACTTCGTTAAAGCTGAAATCATCGAGAAGACAACCAAGTATCAATCTCAAATAGCAACGGCTAATATGACACTGCTCGTCAATGATGTTGAGCTGCGTATTCCACAAGGTACGCCAGCGGCCTATCTCGCAGAGCTCATCGGGGCGCTATCATGAAACGCATGCTCAGCGCCCCAGAGATTTATCTCTATCGTGAAAGTGTCGATTTTAGAAAGTCCATCAATGGCCTTGCGGCAATTATCGAAAGTAACACCGACTTGCCCTTGGGAAGCGGCGCACTGTTCCTGTTCACCAATAAACAGCGCGATAAAATCAAAGTGTTGTACTGGGATAAAACAGGCTTTGCGCTTTGGTACAAGCGCCTCGAAAAAGCCAAGTATAAGTGGCCTACAAAAGAGAAAAATGAGGTGTTTATCCTGAGTCAATTTGAGCTTGATAGACTGCTTTCTGGCTTCACGATTATCGGCCACAAACCCGTTCGAATAAACGATTTTACAATGACTTAAACGATAATAAAGCCTTATCCACCAAGCGTTAACGGCATGATTTTAGTATAATAAATGCCATGAAAAAGACGCCAAATATCAACCCAGAAAGTCAAGATGTTGCCGAGCTACAAGCGATGGTGAAAGCGCTGATGGCGTCAGAAAGCCGATTGAAACAAGAGCGACAATCGCTACTTGAACAGCTCAAGCTTGCCTTCGACCGCCAGTTCGCCAAACGCTCGGAGGCGTTAAAACCTTACGATGAATCTCAAGGTGACTTCTTCAACGAAGTGGAATGTGAAGCCGCTAAGGAAGAAGAGGTTGAGGTGACGACCACCACAACGAAGAAACGCGGTAAGCGTAAGCCTCTTCCAAAGACCTTGCCTTGTGAGGTTATCGAACTCGATTTAGACGACCATGAAAAACAGTGCGCTTGCTGCAAGCATAGTCTGCATAAAATCGGTGAAGACCGCAGTGAAAAGCTAGAGTTCACACCCGCCGTACTCAAAGTGCTGGAATATGTTCGTCCTAAGTATGCTTGTCGTCAGTGCGAGCAAACTGAAGACAACAGCCGCATCGTTCAAAAGCCAGCGCCGCAAAGCATTATCCCTAAAAGCTTCGCGACAGAAAGCTTGCTGGCCAATATCATCCTTGGCAAATACCAATACGCGATGCCACTGTATCGCCAAGAGTCGCTGTTTACCCAGTCGGGTATCGAACTGTCACGCACCACTATGGCAAGGTGGGTTATCCAAGTGAGTGAGAAGTTCAAACCACTCTATGCCGCCCTAAAAGAGCACTTACTTCAACAAGTGGTGGTTCAGGCGGATGAAACGCCGCTCAATGTCCTCAAAGAAGATAAGCAGTGTTACATGTGGCTCTACTGCTCGGGTGCTGACTCGCCAGAAGCGGCGTTGCCGAATGTGAAAAACATCGCCTTGTACGACTACCAAAACAGCCGCGCGAGGGCGTGCCCGCTGACCTTCTTAGATGACTATAATGGTTATCTGCAAACGGATGGTTATGCGGCTTATGATGGTCTTCATCAAGTGACGAATGTAGGCTGTCTCGCTCATGCCCGGCGCAAGTTCATGGACGCTAAAAAGCTGCAAGGTAAAGGGAAATCAGGTAAAGCTGACAAGGCACTGGCTAAAATCCAAAAACTCTACGGAATAGAATCACGTTTAAAAGGAGCCTCGGCCGAGAAACGAAAAGCAGAGCGTCAAACGTATGCCAAGCCGATACTGGATGAGCTTTACGAATGGATGACTCACCAACAAGTCATAGAGTCTAGCCCACTGGGTAAAGCGATAAAATACACGCTCGGCCAATGGCCGAAGCTCATCCGCTATATCGATGACGGTCACTTATCGATAGACAATAACCGTGCTGAACGCGCAATAAAACCGTTGGTCATTGGCAGGAAGAACTGGTTGTTCTCGAACACACCAAATGGTGCTAACGCGAGCGCGATGCTTTACAGTATCGTCGAGACAGCGAAAGCGAATGGACTTATCCTCTATGACTACATGGTCAAGTGCATGAAAGAGCTGGCGAAAGCAGAGCCAGATATCGATGCGCTCCTGCCTTGGAACTTCAAACACTAACAATATCGCCCCGTGGGTTCATGGGGCGTTTACGTCTTTTTTTCATTATTTAGTTTCCGTAGATTTGATGCGTTGGATTGAAGGGACTGAAATTTCACCGTGTTGATATCTTAGTGATACTAGATATGTCGCTGTTTCAGGTGCTAAAGGACGACTGCCCACATGTTTTTGTAAAACTCCGGTTAATCGTACCTCTAAATCTTCCAGAGCAATTTCAACCTTATCTACATCAAATCGGCTTGAAATGTTTTGAGATTTGACATGCTCTGCTTCTCGAAGAAGTTTAGGTTGGACTGTTGGCCAATCTTCAGCGGTTACATAGTCTAATAAAATAGAATATTTTCTATGAACACTCGCTGGAGTAACATCAAGTCTCAAATGCATGAAGTATTCTGACATCTGCTGTAGATAAGATTCATCTATGTTTGTGTCAGAAATGGTAAAGGCTTTTGAGATTTGAGGGGGAACAACTGTGCGGCTTTTGCTATTTACTGCATGATACATGCCCCAACCTAGTGCAATATTAGTTAGGAGCATGGCTATGAAACCAATTAAGAGTAAAGCGTTCAATAAGCTTTTAAGTTGTAGTCGTTCAACTGTAAGAAAGGAATCCAAAGTGTTTTCTCCTTAGAATATCCAGTAGCGCTTCTCGGATGAGGGCGTTCTTGTAAAGTAAGTCCGGCTCAGTAAGCCTTCAGTCCACCAATAAAACGTAAGAGCAATAATATTTTCGCCATACGTCACTTTGAGATACCGAAGGCTCCCGAACCATGCAAACCCCAATATCAATCCTGGTATGGATTGACTTTGCCAAAAACAAAAAAGGAATAAGATTGCGGCTGGAAGAACTTCGTCCCGTGGAAAACCCGCGATGCGTTTGCCCTTATTCATGTGTCTGGGGATGCTAAAAAATAGTTCGGGATTCTCCATTTATGCCAGCCCAACCATAGGTGCGCCTACTTTCCATAGTATATTCCCTGCTGCGAACCCGCCAACGGCTCCAAACCAATTTCGAGTCATAAAGCCTGTGACAGCCGCCCCTGCCAAACCTGTTCCTAGCATTGCGGTTTCAATTGTGGAGCCTGTTCCAGCGGTGTCTTTTATTATTGCTTTACCTGCCCCAAAAATATCTGCGGCTAAAGCGGGTTGGGTAACGAAAATAGTAGCAAGAGCTGCAAGAGTGAATGCTTTTCCGAGTTGATTTTGTTTGTTCATTATGATGTTTCCCTAAATTAAGGTTGATATGAATTAACGGCAACGTATAAACGCTGCTGCTTAAGAAATGGGTATGGGGTATTGATTTAAATAAGAGGGGGGTGTAGCAATATTATGAAAGGTTAGTGTGTTTCACTTCTTTCTTTTGAACCATGGCTATTAGTTAGGTGGTGTTCGATAGTTTTTTCTATTAACGTGTCTTTCGCATGATCATCTAGATAACCGAGATGTCTTAATGGGTCAAAATCTCTGGAGATGAATTCGCTTGCTAACAAAGCTTTATCTACCTTGCTTCGTTTTCTGCTGCAACATAAGTGTCGATTCTTGCCTGATGGTCTTTTGCTTCTTACGCGACAAGCTCTCGTATCTAAATTTAAAAGCCAATCTTGCGAATCCTGTTTTTGGATTAATTCAGGATTTGAGTAAGCGCCTGTAATTTGCGGTTTCAACTGTTTCGCTATTTCTTTTAGTTCGCTGAGAGATTTTACTTTTAACAAATGTTTAATTTGTTTCGGAGTTACGCCGCAGCGTTTTAATCTATTGCGATAGATACTTATTAATAGTCGATCCTCATGAGAGGATGACAGCTGATGACTTGTGTTTTTTTCCAGCATTTTATGTTCCTTACCAACGATATATGTTCTATCACTTTCATCTGGTCGAACATCCAGAACCCCTGCCACGCTTGCTGTGCGTGGGGCGTGGTTAACGAATTATTTTGGGCATTCGTTTTAATAGATCTAGTAGTTCACGCTTTACGTTTATCAACGTTAAGGAGAAGGGATCTATAGCCATGGCCAAATTATTAAGGTGCATTTACTCTAAGCTGAGCCGCAAGAAAGCAAAGCTCACCATAAGGATGATGAGCTTTGGAATATGAAGTCTTGCGTTAGGATAATGAACAGAATGTGATTAATTGACTTTAGTGAGTTGAGACGGACTCGATTAAAGCGCCTTAAAGTAGTTATTCTGTCCGAATGAAAATTCAAGGAAAATTACTGTGAATTCAGTTCGTTGGCGAGTTCTTTATATGCGGAATGGTATCATTTTGTGGAATCAAGATAGATCTTACCTGCAATAATGCCTAATAGGTAAGCATGATAGGGTGATACCTGAAGAAATTTTAAAGAGCCAACCTAGACGTTTTTTACGACCCATTTATTGGGTTTATTTTTTTTAATAGCCCATTTATCGGACTTATTTTACGCGAATGTAATAAAAGCGCGGCCAACGCGCAATAGTGCAATTGATTGCGCTGGTAATGTGATTTGCATTCAAAAAAGACAATGTGGAAATTATATATTTCAACTTTTCAAGTGTTTATGAGATTTTTCTTATTTTTGAGACATTGTTTCAATAAGTTGTATTATTTTCATTTTTGTGACTTATGTCTTGTTTTAATTGGCCCTATCACTTTCATTGGTCGGGCGAATCCAATACCCCTGCCTCGCTTGCTGTGCGTGGGGCGTGGTTAACGAATTATTTTGGGCATTCGTTTTAATAGACCTAATAGTTCACACTTTACGTTTATCAACGTTAAGGAGAAGTGGTCTATAGCCATGGCCAAATTATTAAAGAACTATCAAGTCCTATTTAACTTCTAAAGTAGGACTTTTTAAGGCGTAAAAATTGAGCTTAAACGCTCATTTTTACCTTTTGTATCCATTTTTCACGTTCTGTATCTGGCATCAGATACCAAGCGTTTAGCGCAAACCTGGCTTCTTGTTTTTTCGAGCGGCCATGCTTTTTGCTATCAGTTATTAACTGTTTATTTACTACCGGATCTAACTCAAAGTTGATGCTTACGGTTTCTTTCTTTGTCACGCATGCCCCTTGGTCTTTCGGTATAACGTATGTTCTTTTGAACAGTGTTATTAATATACAATATGGCTTAGTTTCAATCAATACATTTGTATTGATAAGAAATAAGAAAGTATTGCTCTCTTTTGAGAGGATGTTAACAACACACATACTTTTTATAATATGAAATGCCTACCTATACAGTTGGTCAGAAAATTCAGGTTCTTAGAAAACAACGCTCACTATCTCAAGCTGATTTAGCACGAGAAATTGGTGTTGCTCCCGTTACCGTTTCTAAATGGGAGATCGATACATCTAAACCGAAGGGAAAAAGTCTTCTCATGCTATCTGAGTTGTTCAATGTATCAATAGATGTTCTGATACATGATGCAATGCCTATTCAGCAGACAAGAGAGCAAGCTACTGTTCCTTTCTATTCTAGAGTGGAACAATTTGCTGAAGGAAGGCGTGTTCGTGAAGGTGAACTTTACGAATCGTTTTCAATAGACAAGTCATATATAACAAATCCAGATGCTACTATAGCGGTTCGAATTCATGGAGATTCAATGAATCCAGTATTCCATGATGGAACTATCGTGTTTATAAATACGGATGTAAAAATTGTTAGTGATGGAAGGGTGTATTTAGTTGATCATGATGAGCTATTTAGGATTAAGGTACTAGAGAGTATTCCCAATGGGTTGCGATTAAAGAGTTATAACCCCAACTATCCTCCAGAAGAAATATTTTATAGTAAAAACTCTATTAAAGTTGTAGGGCAGGTTGTTGCTCAAATACAAAAGTATTGATTGATTATCTTTTGTATAGTAGTGTTTTTTGTGCTTTAAAAAAATAAGTCATAGTGTATAATTGAACGTAAGTTTTGATACTAAAGTGCATTACATAGCACGCTACTACATAGTTTTCTATGTAGTGTATTTTTCAAAACTAGAGTGTGTCGGACTCTCAATCTGACTACATAGCATTCGCAAGAAAGCCGCTTATTCATCGTGAGCGGCTTTTTTGTATCTTAAAATCAACATCTTGATCTTTTAGTGATCTTTCTGTACATTGAGAGACACATGTTTGGCTTGAGACCCCAGACAACTTTTAATTCGATGAGAAAATGAAAATGATCACACGTCCAATCGGTTCAGCAAGAGCCAGTTTATATAAATGCATATTCTTCCATAGACTTTTCCAAAAGAACTATTGTGTTCGTCTGGTGTCTTCAAATTGGAAAAGTATGCACCATGATCTTACCTAATTCTAACAACACTCTTAATATCCTAATCCAAATGGTTCCTTTTGCTGGTCAGCTAGAGGAAAAAGAGAGTGCTTCCCTTCAAAAAATATTTAGTATGGTCATTGATTTTATTGGAACTGATGATGACAGAAAGGTTTTGAAAGAAAAAAGCCAAGCCTCTTTAAAGGAGTCTTGGCTTTCTTTTTTTTCAGTGTATTGGCGTACACCAAAAGAAAAATGTCAGGTAATGAATGTTTACCGTTGGAGCGGTATACAAAACAAAAAAAGAAAGGAGGTCGTTATGTAACGATTTAACTTGAGTCCTTTATACCTAAAGATTGCCTAGCAGTCCTTAGTATTTAGAGCAAGCACTTTCTCTTTACCTTGGTATTGTAGTAAGTGTGAAGGGCTTTTACAAGTTAAATTCGTGCTTACGAATATACGATGCAGATCCTTTTAATCATAGTTTTGTTCATATCGTTACCTTCTAACCTGTTTATAAAGGGGAGAGGGTATGAGTGATTTTTGTTCATCTTCTTCAGCTAAAAATGTAAACAGTGAAGGTAAAACCACTTCTCGAATTATCCCTTGTCGTAAAGGGAAAAAGTACGTACCAGACAAGATTTTAACCAAGTCACAAATTGATGATCGTTTAGCTCATTTCAATAAAAAAGTGAAACGAGAGAAAAAGCGTGGCTATGGACAGTATGCCAATCTGAAAATGTTTCAAGCGTGGCATTTGATCTACTTACGATCATTAAACAATTTCATTGAGAATCCTTATTACAACAAAAAGTGCTTTAATGACTTGCTTCATTGTAAATCTGAGATAAAAGGGTTGCAGAAAAAACAGCGTATTACGTTATGCAAAGTCTCAGCTGTTTTAATGTTATTTACCGAAGCCCAGCATGGTTTTATAGGCATGTGTGAAGAAAAAGAGATGGTTGGAGTATCACACGAACGATTAAGAGATACTTACTATCCATTGGTTTTTGGTGAAACAATCACGCCTGGACGTTGGGATAGGGCTATAAAGCACTTAAAACTAGCTGAGTGTTTTATATTAGATGAAGTTAGACTTAGTGATGAAGATATAGATCTGGATGAAACCACAGGAACGCTAACAAAAACACTTAAAGTTAGGTCCGTTGCTGCATGTAAAGCCTTCCAAGATAAATTCTTTAGGATGATAGCGTCAACACTGAGCAAGAAAGCAGGCAGTGAAGCGGCATTGTCACAAAACCGATCAATTATAAAGCGAGTCGAGAACAATCTATCTAACGTATGGATGGTCTTTAGACGAGGATTAGTAACCCGTAGGCCAGCCATAGGGAAATCCTATCCAGCCCCATTACCACAAAATTATCACGATAGTATGTTGCATTAGATATGCGTAAAGAGGCTTACACTGCTTATTAGCGGTGGTTTTTGCATACGTAAAATAAATCACAAATACAATAAATTGATTTAAGTCAACTTTCTGTAGGCAGGGTTTAAGAAAAACACACAATAAGGTCACCAATTTGTACTTATAACTGTCATTGGGTTCCATATCTAAGTCAGTAATTTTCAGAATGGATCAATAAAATGAATTTATCGTATGGATTGTCTTTTTTAGTACTTATTACATAAGTAGAGATCTAGTTATAAGTATATAAAACAAATAATAAATTATTTGTTCTTATGAATTACATGAATGCCACAATCGATAAAGCCGATTGTGAATCACAGTGCTATCGGTGCTTATTTGCTAAAGCAAATTGCCGATAGGCAAAGTTCCTAATTTGAAAAACGTTTAGAGTGTCGCTTCGCTCCGGCCTAGCAAGAGAGGGGAGAGGGTATGCTTGAATCTAGCGCTAAATCGCACTGTAATCACTTCTAATGGGGTTAGTCGATTTTTGTGGATACGTAATGGTAATGTCCTCTTTCATCGAGCACAGAACTATACAGAAAATACAAAAAGAGTCGCACTGGCATTCAACGAGCATTTTTGCGCAGCAAAAAAACTCATTGAATAAAACCGTATTTAACCGCAAAATTATGACAACTATTATAAATAATGAGAAAGCCAGTACTCATATGAACCATCAAACCAAAGAGTTACGTGATAAACCGTTGAGGTTGTATGGTTATCCATGTTTGAACATAAAACTTAGTCGAAAAGATGCTCTTAACTTTTTAGATGCGTTAGACGAACCACGCCCAATGAATCAGTATTTCCAACAAGCGGCTTGTCGCTATAAGAAAACCATTACTTATAAAGCCTAGTCCTTTCTAATTAACTGGTTAAGGCAGGATCACTTCTAAAGTACTTTACAGTTTTTCCTTAGAAATCTACAATCAGACTAGTAAATATCTTTTAAAAAACTTTATTAAGGTTGGTATTATGAGCATGACAAATACGATTCTCACTGATATTAGTGCTGGTATTACTCAATTAAAAGCAGATCCAATGGGTGTAATAGAAGAAGCTAATGGTGCACCAGTGGCAATTCTTAATAGAAACAAGCCTGCTTTCTACGCTATACCATGTGATCTCTTTGAAAGCATGGTTGAAGAGTTGGAGAACAACCAGCTTATGATAATGGCAGAAGATGCTATCAACCGTGATGACTTCATAGAGGTTGATATCAATGACTTATAAGCTCAAGTTTGACAGAAAAGCGAAAAAAGCTTTTGACAAACTACATGAGCCAGTCAAATCCCAATTCAAAGCAAAGTTGAGGGAGCTACTAAGTCATCCTCATATAGAAGGCTCAGCATTAAGAGGAAAGCTATCAGGTTGTTATAAAATAAAGCTAAGAACCTCTGGATATAGACTTATATACAAGGTTGAAGAGGGCGAGTTGATTGTCCTGGTTCTTGCCATTGGAAAGCGTGAAAGAAATGACGCTTATTTAAAGGCTGAAAAATCAATAGAAAGAAACTAACGCCTTCTCAGAGACGCGTTTTTTATCTCAAATACAAATGTTTAACCCTCTTAACCTTGTTTTCTGTTCCATTGGTACTTAAACCCCACATAGGTTGATATGTGTCACATTAAGAGAGGTGTTGATATTTTATATTCCACCCATAGAGTGCAACAGACATACATTCGTATGACACTCCACAACCTAGAAGTAGGTCGCGGCCTTGTCCGGTAATGGTGCTCTGGATACCTGCTTTTATAAGGCGAAGCCCCGTTAATGTATACGGGGCTTTGTTATTTTGGGCGCTTATTCTTTAGAAGGTTCAGTGTTATTACAAATGTTGATCTGTTTTTCCCCGTAGACTCGCAGATGCGCATTAGGGGTTCAAATCACTACATCTAGTAGCCGAATCAGCGGAATTAGGCACTAGATATAGGGAAAGCGGGAAAACCGCCAACAGAAAATTATCCTGCTCTGTTGGTATTTCTGGAAATAAACGGAAAAAGAAAGGTCTATAAATGTGAAAAAGATCTTTAGTGAGGCAAGTCCTAAATCGGTACACTAAAGAGCATTGTTATTTCAAGGAGCCGCCTCGATGCATCCCCTTTCAATCTTGCACAGTCACTCTCCTTTGGTTCCCGATGTCGATTTTCATTATCAAATGGCCTACCGTGAACAAGTGCTTAGCCGATATCAGGATATGGATTGGCCGAAATATTTTTTAGCACCGCAGCTTCGCGCCCTGGCGAACTTGCCAACCATTAACGAACATCAACGCATGTTGCTGCTCTTGCTGTGGAACACTGGTGCGCGGATCAACGAACTGTTGGCCGTGTGTCCAAACGATTTGACGGAGATAGTTCACCCGCAAGGGGGCGCAAGACAGACGTTAATACGATTAAAAACCCTCAAGCACCAACGAACAGCCACATCGGGGCGACCCGCGAAAAACTTGGTGCGTACCGTTCCGCTGTTTGATCCCGATTTCACTAATACCTTAAAGCGTTACCTTGTCACTCATTGCAGTAATAAAAAATTGCCAATTTTTGGCAGTGTTCGAGACAAATCCAAACCCATGAGCGCGGAAACCGCTCGTCAGTGGTTTAAAAAAATAGACGCGGCCAACGCCGCCAGTGAGTCGCCCGTAAAGTTGTTGATTGAACTCACCCCCCGCAGTTTACGTCACTCGTTCGCGGTGCATTGTTTGCTTCATGGTATTCACATTAAACGCATTCAGTTGTATTTGGGGCATTCGAGAATGGAAAGCACTGAGATTTATACCAAGCTGCTGACGATTGATTTTGATATGAATACGGTCATTCGGTTTTAATCGTAGAGGGGCGCACCAGATATTTGTTTAATACCCACTCTTCATTGCCGTAGGCGATGAGTGGATAGCGTTTGGCTATGTACACCTCCTGGCGGCAATGGCTGCATCGATGCGGGTATTGCAAATTGGGTTTACTGAGAACGGGGCGAGCGGTATCAAATCGAAACATCCCTTTGTTGCAGTGGTCGCACATCATTTCGATTAACTGGGCGTGAATGGAGCGGGGCTTAAGCATAGTGAGCCTGTGTCTTTATTGGGGCATGTTGACTTTACCATTAAACGCAATATTCACTCAATCGCCCTCTACCCACCAAAAGATCATGTTTAGATAATAATCGTGTTTTGCGACTACATCGTTTCACCATGTTGGCCAAAAATCGATCCGCAGGGTTTGGGGTGCAGCCCCAAGAAAAGCCTAACGCGCCCTTGGCTTGTTTGCTCAGTTTTTTTTGACAAGCTGTGCTTATAGCAACAAAAATCGAGCGTGATTTAAAATAAACAATTTGCAGATCTGCAATTTTTATCCCTGAGTTATCCACGTAAACGGTGGATAAGTAAACAAGCGGATAATAAATAGAGAGTTTAGATTGTTCTGTAATTATGGTTCTGCAGGGCCTTACTAGCAGCATAAAATAATCACCGGCTTGCTAGGTCAAGGCCACTTTTGCGACATTGAACGAGCACCTTGCAGAATATTCGTCTAAATCTATTTCCCCCGAAAGTCTTATTCAAGGCATGGTAAGCTATCAAATACACGGTCTAAGCTGAGTGTGTGGAATTTTCCCCTCGCCACTATTTCTAGATAATTCCAGAGGTAAGTTCATGCCAAAAGCCCGCTCCCTTTCCAAATCTGAAATGAATAGAGCATTAGAAGCCTGTTTATTGATGAGCAACCCCATTCAGAAAAGAGCTATCCTTTCTCTGTCCTACAGCGGTCTAAGAGTTACAGAACTGACATTGTTAACGGTTGAAGATGTAATGACCAAAAGCGGAAAAATAAAAGAAGAAGTTTATTTGAGAGCGATAATTACTAAAGGTTGTCGTCCTCGTTCGGTTTGGTTTAGCCACCGAACGATAGAGATACTGTCGAATTATCTTGAGTATCGAATTGAGAAGCGACTTGGTGCATTGACGAACTCAACTCAATACAGAGGACTTAACCCTAAAAGTAAGCTTATATTGTCGAGCAAGGGTGCCGCCTATTGTTTGAAAGCCAAGACAAAGATCATGTGTGACGGTTCAGAGCGTGTATATTTCAATAATGACACCCTTGAGGCTCTAATGCGTTCCGTATACGCCCGAACTGGACTGTATGGGGCTAGTTACATTCAGGCCGTAGAAGCTTGGCAACAACATTGAATAAGCGCGGTGTAGAAATTGAGGCAATAGGTAAGGTTCTAGGTCATTCGCCAAGAAATTTGAATGTTACCCTTGATTACATCGATGTAAGTGAAAAGCAAATGACTAAGGCTTTTGAATTAGCTTTCTAGCTATTGATACTTAAGTTATTTCCCATAAAGGGAAAATAAATATTGACTTGATTTAAATGCGTTCCCATAATGGGAAACATAGAAAAGAGGATGTAATGCGAATTTTATCAAGATCGACCTTACGCGAGTTTTGGGAACAACCTAAATATGCGGACGCTGAACCAGCATTGACGGTGTGGTATGACGAAGCTAAACATGCAAATTGGCAGACTCCACAGGACATAAAAGAACTTTATCGAAATGCATCTTTCGTTGGAAATAATCGTGTTATTTTTAATATTCACGGCAACAAATATAGATTAATTGCTGCGATTAATTATAAGTTTTCAATGGTCTATGTAAGATTTGTTGGTACTCATGCTGAGTATGACAAAGTAGACGCAACAACAGTATAGAGGTTTGAAATGAACATTAAACCAATCAAGACAGTTGAAGATAACCGCCTAGCTTTAGAGCGTATCGAGCAACTTTGGGACTCTGAGCCTAATACAGTAGAGGGTGATGAGTTAGAAGTATTAGCAACCCTAGTACATACCTTTGAAGAGGAACATTATCCCATTGATGCGCCTGACCCGATTGAAGCAATCAAATTTCGTATGGAACAGCAGGGTTTAGAAGACAAAGACCTAGTGCCGTTCCTCGGTCAACGTAGTCGTGTAACGGAAATTCTGAGTCGTCAAAGACGTTTATCTATCGCTATGATTCGTAAGCTAAATAAAGGGCTTAAAATTCCTCTGGATAGCCTAATAAAAGAATACGAATTAGCACGTTAAAGGAGAAATGATGCGGATTGATTACGAGTATCTCAACAATTTTTTGAAGCTGGTACTAGACAATGAAACAGGTGACTTCTCACTTAGCACTGAGCCTTTCAAAGCGTTGTGGCCTAATGACGATGAAGCAGCTATAGACAAACTTGTCTTCCATCTCGAAATACTAGCAGACCAAGGGTGTATAGAATCAGCATTGACCAAAAAAGAAGGGATAGGTTTTAGAAGAACTGGTGCTGGCTTCATAATTAGCATAATTCCTCTCAGGCTAACTGCTCAAGGACATCAGTTTGCTTCAGACTTAACCAAACCAGGTGTTATTGAACAACTAAAATCAGCATTTTCGGATGCTGGGCCTAATGAAGCAGTAAAAGTTGTCTTTTCTTTGGGTAAAAATGCACTAGATAAAAAGCTTAAGCAATTAACTGAACTGGGTGAGGAGTAATTCGTGTCACTATTGGCTTACCCGATAAACATCACATAATGAACAAGAGGAATTCTAATGAGTGATAAGGCTACTGAGCTTAATGCAGCGAATCAAAACCTAACAAAGCTAATTAACAGTTTACAATATCTTGAACGTGAATATGACAAAGCGATTGATCATTCAGCAAACTACATGGGCAACAATGAAAGTATAGAACAGGTTAGAGACGCAAAGGCTATGGATATTTTAAAGACAATTACAAGCGTAAAGAAAAATATAGAGCTTCAAACTCAATTAGTGCAAAAACTTGCCGCTAGCTATTAGGGGGGGGAAGTTTATGCTGAAATTTAATAACGGAGAGCGCTTTAAAAACGCTAAAACAATAGGCGAGCTAAAAGCGGCCTTATCTGAATTGCCAGATGAAACACTAATTGAACAAGGTTTTGCAAATAGTGTCGATCTGGTAATTCTTCATAATACTGATGGTGAGCATCACATTGCGTTTGATGATGGTGAGTCTAACTAAGGGGGATATATGGCTCTGATTGCAGTACTGCAATAAAAAGAGAAAGACCAAAGCGGCTACCAACTAGAAGCAGCTAAACACGAGAAAAAAACCTTCAGCTCAGAGTGATCATAAAAATGAGCCATCTTATCTATAATTGAATGGCTTGCGTCGCTTCAGATCAATGAGCCAAGAGCCAAAGTAACGTTCCGCCGTCCCATCTATCCAGATAACAGCCCTAGCTGCACTGCATGGACAAATAACTCTCTAAGTTCTTTGTTTCCTCGTTTCGATATTCCGAGCATTCTTGATTTTCCACCAGTAGAATATTGATGTGGCGTTAAACCAATCCAAGCTGCAAAATTACGACCATTAGCAAAGTCGTTGGGATTTCCAACAGCAGACAAGCAACAAGATGCGGTCATTGGCCCAATCCCAGGAACACTTTGTAACAGAGATAACAATTCATCGTCTTTCAGCAAGTTTTCTAACTTCTTTTCCTGGTCTTTAACCCATACATTCAATTGATTGTAATGATCTAATTGTTCTCTAAGCTCCAAAATTAACATTGGTGGAATCGGTTCTTTATTGTCGGCTAAATACTGAAATAAGTTCTTCATGTTGTGATGTCCTCTCGGAAAACTTATGCCAAACTCTAGAAGAATAGAACCGACTCTATTCATATACGCTGTTCTTTCCTTGATATAACCTGCTCTGATTTTTCGAACAACAGTACATACTTGAGCTAATTCGCTTTTTGGAGAAACAAAACGCATATTTGGACGCATTGACGCTTCTGCAATTGCGTCAGCGTCGATGAAGTTATTTTTTGTTTGTTTTTACGTAAGGTTTAACATACTGAGCAGGCACCAATTTAACTTGATGCCCATACGACTCACACCTTCTCGCTAGCCAATGAGCGCCACCACAAGCTTCCATCGCGACAATAACTGGTTCATGGACCGATAATAATTGAAGCAGTTATTGTCTGTTAAGCTTCTTCCTGAAGACTTCTCTACCTGAATAATCATGGCCGATAAGATGAAATGTATTTTTTCCTAAATCGATACCGATAACGCGAATAGTAGTCATGATGGTCACCTTTATTTAGCTACGCCTAACAATGTTGAGTTTAGCGTGTGGGTGGGGCGTACCATCTTATTAGTAATTTAGTGACCTTACTAAATTAGTATTACATGTATTACTTTTTGTAATACTAAGCTCCTGATCAGAAGACCCCTTTCACTTTATGACTACATCTTGAGATTAACAACTGCTCCCCACTCCTTGAATCCAATATATATGTATGTAAACAAGCTGGTCGGTTAAACGCTGATTAGAGCATTCAAATACATAGTTGTTTGCATCCATTGATACCTAAAACGTAGAACCTTCTCAATTTCTGGTTTTTTCTTTAAAAATTATCCAATTAGCTAGCCAAACCTCTATCTGTGTATTTTACTTAAGATAGACAACCATGATTCACGGATGATAAAAATGGCTAACAAGAAAAATACAGAAACCAAAAATAAGAAAAGTGACGAGCTAGAACAAAAGAAACCAACACAAAAAAAGAAGCTCAGACTGCACTCACACTTAAAAGTTAATATCCCACTTTTTCAATCACTCATGATGATTTTTCCATCATTGGCTAAACACTCTGCTGCCGAGAGTATAGACAATTCCAGCGGTGCGGCAGATCAAGTAACCGCAAATAGCGTGACCGAAAAAGACGTCACCGATGACCATACAATAGCGGACTCCTCAGCGGTTACTTATCAAGAGGCTCAAACGAGTGAAAGTGACGTAAACTCGACCTTAAGTGCAAATCATGCCCCTCATGGTTCGAGCTCTCACTTGGTTCCTTCTCATCATTTGTCGACGATTTCTCACCCGCAAGTCCATTACATTCCTTCAGTATCGATGCCGACTATCTCCTCAGGAAGTAACGGCCAGCCGACTCATTCGAATGCGTCTACGACACCCGCTTTACCCGTCACCTTCATGCCAGAAGTCATAAAAGGTACGTACGGAGAGCTTCATGTTGATGCAAATGGTCAATACACGTTTGTATTAACCCCAAAATCGCCTCAATACATCCTGTTGAATCAGCATCAACAAGGTACTGATCATTTCTTGTTGCATCTATCTAACGGCTCGAGCGTCATTGTTCAAGTTCCGGTCACGGGTAAGCAAGACACGCCAAGTATTTCTGGGGACTTAACAGGCGTCGTTACAGAAGATCATAATATTGATTCACAAGGCTTGTTACATGCCAACGGTAAAATTGATGTCGTTGACCCTGACCAAAATGAAAGCTCAGTAATACCAGAAGTTATCTCAGGCAAATATGGATCATTAACAATAGACGCAGATGGACACTGGCAGTATCAGGTAGACAACTCGCTTTCTAACGTTCAAGCGTTAACCGGGGCGACTTCACTTCACGAAAGCTTCACAATTCACACCAAAGATGGCACACCACAAATACTCGACATGACGATTGGCGGAAACGACGACAACGCCGTTATCACAGGTGTAGATGCTGGCACGGTAACTGAAGATTTAACAACGCAAGTTCAAGGACAGCTTTCGGTAACGGACTCTGATCTTGGAGAGGACCACTTTCAAGCCTCACAAGTTGCTGGCAATTTCGGTACGCTAATTATCACGAAAGATGGAGCGTGGACTTATGATCTTGATAATACTAACCCAACCGTTCAAGCGTTAGGTCAAGGGGCAACCGCGACCGATACGATTACTGTTCAGTCGGCTGACGGCACACCACATCAAGTTACGATTACGATTAATGGGACTAATGATAGGGCGACGGTTAGCAGTGCGACCATCACGATTGATGAGACGAATAGAGCGGTAACCACCTCAGGTATGCTCACCAGTACCGATGTTGATAATCCAGACAATACCTTCACGCCGGATTCCATTTCAGTAGCCCACGGCGACTTAACCATTGATGCCAATGGACATTGGACGTTTACCGCCAATAGCCCGTTTAATCAATTGAACGTCGGCGATAAGGTTGAGGAAACCTTCACCGTCGCTTCCGTCGATGGAACAACTTCGACAATTAAAGTCACGATTAACGGCACCAACGATGCGGCGGCGGTCAGCACGGCAACGGTTGCTGTGGATGAAACTGATACGGCTATCTCGACTTCAGGCACACTAACTAGCACCGACGTAGATAATCCAGATAACCCTTTCACACCTGACTTGATTACTGGCACCAACGGTGATCTGACTATCGATGCAAATGGACACTGGACGTTCACCGCCAACAGCGCCTTTAATCAATTGAATGTCGGCGATAAGGTTGAGGAAACCTTCACCGTCGCTTCCGTCGATGGCACACCCTCGGCCATCAAAGTGAGGATCAATGGTACCAACGATAAAGCCACGGTCAGCAGTGCGACCGTCGCCATCAATGAAACCGACAAAGCTGTAACTACTTCAGGAACATTGACCAGTACCGATGTCGATAATCCGGACAATACCTTCACGCCGGATTCCATTTCAGGTGCCCACGGCGACTTAACCATTGATGCTAATGGTCATTGGACATTCACCGCCAACAGCGCGTTTAACCAATTAAACGTTGGCGATAAAGTCGAAGAGACCTTCACCGTCTCTTCTATCGATGGCATGCCATCGACCATCAAAGTGACGATTAACGGAACCAACGATAAAGCACTCATTGCGGGTGGAGACACAGCAAGCCTTGAAGAGTTTGGTAGTCATGCTTCCGCTTTAGCCGATATGACTAATCAGTCTCCTGATTATCATCAAGTACACAATAGTAATTTGTTTAACCAAGTGTTATCTGCCACTGGTCACCTGACGGTTATTGATCCCGATAGTGGCGAAGCTGAGTTTCAAGGCAACACGAACATAAATGGTCAGTACGGCCACTTATCTTTATTCACGAACGGTAATTGGGTTTATGAAGTATCTGCAGGTAATTCGGCTGCGGGTAGAGCTATTGATAAGCTCGGTGAAGGTGAAGAATTAACGGAGACTATCACTATACACAGCAAAGATGGCACACCACACGACATTGTGATTACCATTCACGGTGATAACGACCGTCCTTATTGCTCATCAGAAGTACAACTTAACAGCGGTACAGAAGATACTCGCCAAACTATTACTGTCGCAGAACTATTACAAAATACCGTCGATGTCGACCATAACGATACTGGTTTACTGACCATTGAAAACCTGCATGCCAACCACGGCTCTATTGCCATTAATAAAGATGGCAGCTTCTCGTTTACACCAGAAAAAGACTACAACGGTGATGTGCACTTTACCTATGATGTTAAAGACGCACATGGTGGCGTGACGCATACAGGTGCAACTACATCACTAGTTGCCGTCGCTGATAGCGCTAAAATTGGTGGTACAGATACCGCGAGTCTAGAAGAATTTGGCGATCGCACTTCAGCTTTAGCCGATATGACAGATCACTCTCCAGATTATCATCAAGCACACAATAGTAATTTGTTTAACCAAGTGTTATCTGCCACTGGTCACCTGACGGTTATTGATCCCGATAGTGGCGAAGCTGAGTTTCAAGGCAACACGAACATAAATGGTCAGTACGGCCACTTATCTTTATTCACGAACGGTAATTGGGTTTATGAAGTATCTGCAGGTAATTCGGCTGCGGGTAGAGCTATTGATAAGCTCGGTGAAGGTGAAGAATTAACGGAGACTATCACTATACACAGCAAAGATGGCACACCACACGACATTGTGATTACCATTCACGGTGATAACGACCGTCCTTATTGCTCATCAGAAGTACAACTTAACAGCGGTACAGAAGATACTCGCCAAACTATTACTGTCGCAGAACTATTACAAAATACCGTCGATGTCGACCATAACGATACTGGTTTACTGACCATTGAAAACCTGCATGCCAACCACGGCTCTATTGCCATTAATAAAGATGGCAGCTTCTCGTTTACACCAGAAAAAGACTACAACGGTGATGTGCACTTTACCTATGATGTTAAAGACGCACATGGTGGTGTAACCCATACCGGCGCGACAACTAACTTAGCTGCTGTGGGCGATGCAGCCATTATTACCGGGGATGATAAGGGAGATGTATCAGAACACCAAAATCCCAATATGTCACCCGATTATGCTCAACCTGGAATGGGGAAACTTTGGAACAATACCTTACATGAATCTGGGCAGATCTCTATCACCGATGCCGATGCTGGTGAAGCGTCGTTTGTTACCCATGGCTCGGGCTATGGGTACCATGGGCAACTCGGAAAACTACACCTAAAGGAAAATGGAGTCTGGTCTTATGTTGTAGACAATAATGCCCAATCATCTTCCGGGCGTACCATAGATGCGCTTGGTGCAGGTGAAACTATTACCGATACTATTACGGTAGAAAGTAAAGACGGCACAACCCATGATATTACTATTACCATTCACGGTGATAACGACCGCCCTTACTGCTCTTCTGAAGTTACCCTAAATGCAGGTACAGAAGATACTCGCCAAAACATTACTGTTGCTGATTTACTGAAAAATACCGTTGATGTCGACCATAACGATACTGGTTTACTGACCATTGAAAACCTGCATGCAAACCACGGTTCTATTGCTATCAATAAAGATGGCAGCTTCTCGTTCACACCAGAAAAAGACTACAACGGTGATGTGCACTTTACCTATGATGTTAAAGATGCGCATGGAGGTGTAACTACCACCGGTGCTAACATAGACCTACAGGCAGTTGCTGATGGCGCAATAATTAGTGGCGTGGATGCCGAAAGTATTATTGAAGATCACCATATTGGGTCAAGTTCCCCTCACACAATAGCAGTTTCAGGGTTATTGACGGTGACGGATCCCGATACAGGACAAGATCATTTCCGATATAGTCAGTTTGGTGAGCAGGAAATTCACGATCCCTTTGGTGGGGACTTGCGCATAACGCCTAGCGGTAATTGGGGGTACTCGGTGAAAAACAGCGCCCTGCAATATCTTCATGAAGGCGATGTGGTACATGTGGTCTACCGCGTGCATTCTGAAGATGGTACGTCTCATGATATTACCATCACTGTTACTGGTACGAATGATGCGCCAGTTCTAGCGGCTCAAACACAATCGGTTACCGAAGATGGCAGTGCGCTTCAAGGCCAGATGCAAGCCACTGACGCTGATTATAATGCGCATGCATATCTCTCTTTTTCCATTACAAATCCTGTAGATGGCTTAACTTTCAATAGCGATGGTAGTTACACCTTCGACCCTTCTCATGCTTCATACCAACACCTCGGTTCTGGGCAAGATCAAACAATTACCATTCCAGTAATAGTCAAAGATGAGGTCAATGCAACATCGACTCAAAATCTAACGATTATTGTTCATGGCACTAATGATGGTGCGATTATCACAGGTCAAAACCACGGTGCAGTTGTTGAGGATTATCATGTAGGATATGGAGACTTTTTGGTAACTCAAGGGATTTTAACAAGTCATGACTCTGATAATCCCGATGACAGTTTTACCGGAGAAAATTTGCAGACTCTTAAAAATGGCTCTTCTGCTGCTGGTGTATTGCAAATGGGCAAATCGGGCATATGGATTTACACCATTGATAATAAATCAGTTCAATCAATGGCAGAAGGTGAAACAAAAACCGAGATATTTGAAGTCAAGAGTATCGACGGCACCACCCATGAGATCGAAGTAACAGTAACAGGAACTAATGACGCGCCAGTACTTGGCGTTACACAAACAACCCACTCATCCGGAACACTGACAGAGACCGATGTAGATACCTCAGATACCCATACATTTTCTGTTGTGCAAGGTGCGGGGCATTTTGGCACGCTCTCAGTCGACCCCCAAACAGGAGCATACACTTACTCACCGAATGGGTCTGTGCAAGGAATGCATTACAACCCTCAACAAGGGCACTATGTAGGTGATGATACCTTTGAGATAAAAGTGGTAGATAACCACGGCGCAGAGTCATCTAAGTTTATCACCTTTAATGCACAGGGTTTTGTCACAGCCCCTACGGGAACAGGACCTACACCAACGGTGACAACTTCAGTACCCTCGCCAGCGATTGTAACTCCAACGGCAACTGCAACTGGGGCAAACCCTGAAGCATCAAATGCGGTAACGCTTGACCTTGCAAATAGTAGTGACAGCGGTAATTCACAAACAGATAATCTTACCAACGACACAACACCAACCATTGATGGTCATACTGACATTCCGTTCTCAAAAGTTACTATTTATGATGGCACGCAAAATGCGATTGGCCATGGGACTTCTGATGCTTCAGGTGACTTTTCAATAACAGTTTCTACAATAGGTGTTGATGGAGTTGATGCGGAGGGAAATATTGTTCAGGATCATTCGGGTGCTTATAGTGTAGATAAAGCCCCAATTATGCGCCCTGCTGCTCCCGTGGTTCAGCAACAACATGTGACAGGTGGAACCGGTGTGACAATTCATTCTACCGATACGCACGGTGGATTTGCTCTTAATCAATACGGCGGGGCAGATATTCGTTCACCTTATGGAACTGCACATATTGATGAGCATTCAGGCCATGTCAGCTTTCGACCTATTGGTACAGGTAATCCCCATACAGCCCACCACGGTCACTTTGAGATTTTTCAACATGGGCAGCATGTAGCAGATGTTGATGTCACTAGCTATAACCATAATCATCAACCGTCTCAAATAACGGTAACTCCTGTTGGACCTCCACCGCCTCCTCCTACTCCGGGAACTGTCCAACACGATGAGCCGGATCCATTTGCCGACTCAGAAGTCATGATCACCGAGAGTGATAATAGTCATCTGCATTTAACTAAGCTCGATCATCAAGAACTAGACCAGAAAACCAGTCACCATGGTGCAGCCGCTTATCTAGATGCATTGGGCATTAAACCCGATGCGACATCGACAACGGTTCACGATCAACCTGCGGATATGGATATCGTACTTGCACAAGTCGACCAACAAGATGCAGCAACACATGACCAAGCGCACTTGGATATGTCAGACGCGCTAGAACACCATGATGCGAACGTCAACCACAACCAAGATGATGAGTACCATCATCACAACGACGTAGACGGGTTGTCAGACATTGATCCAAATAGTTAACCGATAACGAAACTAAACAGAAGGGAGCACATGATGTGCTCCCTTTTTATTATTAGCTGTTGTTATTCGTTTACT